>NZ_CAJYVE010000038.1 GCF_913777995.1 uncultured Pseudomonas sp.
GACCGTGCGTAAACCGTCTGTGCCTTGCAGGTAGGCTTTGACGGCGGTGAGCCTGAATGGCTCTGTGTACTTACTCATAACACCCCCCAAGGGTTGGATTAATCTCCAACTTCTTGGGGGCAGTTCATTTTGTGGGAGCGAGCTTGCTCGCGAAAAGCGGGCAAAGTCGCTGAATTTGCTGTGAACGTGACGCCGCCTTCGCGAGCAAGCTCGCTCCCACGGGCTAACTGACCAGTATTGGCTTTAGCCGCGAAAGCGCGAGGAAATTCACCGCATCTGCTGTGAAAAGGTGGTCGCTTCGCGGCTGAAGCCGCTCCTGCATGGCTCCGCCCTGGATCAGTTCAGGCCCAGCTTGCCACGCAGGGTGGAAAGATCTTCGGCCAGGGTGTTGACCGGGCCGACCAGCGCCTTGCGGTCGTTTTCCTTGACCTTGTCATAGGTCATGAAGCCGCCGTCCGGGGTCTTGTACTTGGCGAGGATCTTGTCCACGGCGGCGAAGTTCTTGTCCACCTTGCCGGCAAACGCCGGGTCCTGCTTCTCGTACTGCGGGCGGAACAGGTCGACGATCTTCTTCGCGCCGTCCACGTTGCCCTGGAAGTCATACAGGTCGGTATGGCTGTAGCGGTCCTCCTCGCCGGAGACCTTGGTGGCGGCCACCTCTTCGAGCAGCACTGCCGCGCCGCCCACCACTTTCTCGGGCGGGAAGGTCAGGTCGGCGACGCGCTTTTGCAGGTCTTGCACGTCGCTCATCAGTTTGTCGGCGATGACATCCTGGCCCTTGGCGGTGTTCTTTTCGAACAGCGCGTACTCCAGGCGATGGAAGCCGGTGAAGTCTTCGGCCTCGACACCTTGCTCGTGGTCATCGACGCGTGAGTCGATGGACGCATCCAGGTCGCTGAACAGCTCGGCGATCGGCTCGATGCGCTCGTAGTAGACCCGGGTAGGGGCATAGAGCTTCTTGGCGGTGGCCAGATCGCCTGCCTTCACCGCATCGGTGAACTGCCGGGTGTGGCTGACCAGCTCATCGATGTTTTCCGTGACATAGATCTTGTAGTCCGAGACCGGACCCACCAGGTCCAGTGGCGCGGGGGCGGCCTGTGCGGCCAGGGGGGCGCCCAGGGCAGCCAGGGTGAACAGCAGGGCGAGCGGGGTCTTGTGCATGTCGGCGCTTCCGTTTCGGTTCAGGCGGTTTCGGGGGCCGGGGCGGCGGCCAGCAGCGAGCGACCGATGAAGTCCTCGTCGTTGGTCACCCCCGGCAGGGTAAAGAAGTAACCGCCGCCGACCGGCTTGAGGTATTCCTCGAGCGGCTCGCCGTTGAGGCGGTTCTGTACGGTGATGAAGCCTTTCTCCAGGTCGGCCTGGTAGCAGATGAACAACAGGCCCATGTCCAGCTGGCCGTTCTTGTTCACGCCGTTGGAGTAATTGAACGGCCGGCGCAGGATCAGGTTCTGGCGGCTGCCCGGGGTGCGCGGGTTGGCCAGGCGGATGTGCGAATCCAGGCGGATCTTCTTGCCCTGCGGGTCGGCGGCGTAGTTCGGCTCGTCGCTTTCCACCTTGCCGTCCAGCGGTGCGCCGCTGTGCTTGGCACGGCCGAAGATCGACTCCTGCTCCTGCAGCGGAGTGCGGTCCCAGCGCTCGACGAAGTTGCGAATGATGCGCACCGCCTGGTAGCTGCCATGCGCGGCCCAGGCGGGCTCGTCGCTGCCGGGCTGGACCCAGACCAGCTCGTCCATCACCTGGCGGTCGTTGGAGTCCGGGTTGGCCGAGCCATCACGAAAGCCCAGGAAGTTACGTGCGCTCTCGGCGGGCTGTCCCGGCTTCTTCGGCGCTTGCGGCGGCACGCTGCCTTCCTGCTTCCAGCGCACCAGCAACAGATCGGGCAGGTTCTTCACGATGTCGCGCAGGGCGTGGATGTTGGTGTCCGGGGTATTGGCGCAGAACTGGATGCTCAGGTCGCCGTGGCAGCTGGCAGCCTCCAGGGCGTCATTGGGAAAGCCGACCATGCGGCTCAGGCGCTTGGGCTTGACCGGGGCCAGGCCGAAGCGCTCGTCGAACAGCGAGTCACCTACCGAGACGGTGATGGTCAGGTTGTCCGGAGTCACCACCGGGCCGAGGATGCCGGAGTCCAGCGGTGGCAGCTTGGGATCGATGTCCTGCACCGGGCCGCCCTTCATCAGAAATGCGATGCGCTCGTTGAGGGTGCGGAACAAGCGCTCCAGGTCCTCGCGGTCGGTGGCCAGGACGTCGAAGGCCACCAGCATGCCAGCAGCCGGGCGGGGGTTGACGATGCCGCTCTGGTGCACGCCATGGAACGGCTGGCTGTCCTGGGTGCGGTCGCTGTCCGGGGCTTCGGTGACCTGCGCGGGGCGGGCCGCCATGGCCGGGCTCGCCAGACCGCTGCCGGCCAGGGCGGCACCGGCGGCGCCGAGGCCCATCAGCACGCGACGGCGCTGGGGCGATTCAAGGGCAGGGGACGCGTCTGGGGTCTTCATCTGGGTGGGGTACTCCAAGGTATTACAGGCTCGACAGGCCCAGTGCCGGGTCAATGGCCTGCAGGGCTTCGGCGAGGGTCCTGGCCTGGGTGGCGATCTGTTGGCGCGTGCCGGCGTCGACCTGGTCGTAAGGCGGGTAGCCGCTGTCGGTCGTCAGGCTGTCGAAGGTGGTGTCCAGGCTGGCGGCAGCGGCGTCCAGGCGTTGCAGCAGCTCGGCGTGGTTGCGCGACAGCAGCGGGCGCAGTACGTCGATAACCTTGCGCGCACCCTCCAGGTTGGCGGCGAAGCCGTTCAGGTCGCTGTGGCTGTAGCGTTCTTCCTCGCCTCGGCTGCGGTTCTCGGCCAGGCTCAGCAGGTTGCGCACCACGATGCCGGTCAACTGATCGGGGGCGATGCTCTGCGCCAGCAGCTCCTGCTTGAGCCGGGTGACGTCGGCAGCCAGTTTGTCCGCCACCGGCGCCAGGCCCTGCACGCTGGCTTGCTTGAACAAGGCGTACTCGATACGGTGGAAGCCTCCGAAGCCCGGGTCTTGCTCGCGTTTCTCGAAGTAGTCGGCGCGGGCGTTGATGGCGTTGTCCAGTTCCGCCAGGCGCTGCGCCGCCGGGGCGATGCGCTGATAGGCCGCGCGGGCCGGCAGGTAGGCGCGGCGTGCGGCGTCCAGGCCGCCGGCTGCGATGGCCTGCTGCAGGGCCGCTGTCGCCTTGATCAATGCCGTACCTTGCTGGCTGAGGTACACGCGGTACTCCGACAGCGGACCGATGAACGCGGTCAGCGTCGGTCGTGCCCTGGCCTGGGCTTCGGACTCCGCAGTCGGGGTCACGTGCAGGGTGCCGCGCGGGTTGCTCAGCAGCCCGCAGGTGATGGTGTAGTCGCCGGGGCGCAGGTTGGCGTTGATCACCTGGCTCATGCCAGGGGCGATGTTCTCGCGTTCTTCGATCACCAGCACACCGTCGAGGATCTCCCACTCCACGGCGCGCTCGGACTGGTTGACGATGCGGAAGCTGTGCTTGCCGGCGGCCACGCTCAACGCATTCGGCTCGCAACTGCGCGGGTGGATGTTCACCACGGTTTCGTTGCCAGCGTTGGCCGCGCGCTTGTCGGCGGCCACCCGGGCGGCGTAGTAGAACAGCCCGCCGGCGGCGAACATCAGCACCACCGAGCCGGCCACGGCCAGGCGCAGGGCGCGTGGAGACCAGGCTCCTGTTGAGGGGTTGGACATGGGGGCCTCTTGAAACCTAGGGGTGGGTGGCGGTCGGGCGGGTGCCCTGCCGAACGGGGCGGTGCGGCAGGAAGAACAGCACCAGTGCCACCACCAGGTAGATCAGCCAGGCACCGAGGGTGCTGACCGTCGGCGCGTCCTGATAACCGAACATGCCGGCCAGGACCGCACCGGTGGGGCCGTCCATCGGCAGCGTGGCGCTGATGTCGAAGACCACGTCCTGCAGGTGGTTCCACAGGCCGGCTTCGTGCAGGGCCTGCACCGAGTTGGCGAGGATGCCGGCGGCCACCACCAGGATGAACAGGCCGGTCCAGCGGAAGAACTGCCCCAGGTTCAGGCGCAGGCTGCCGCGGTACAGGGCCACACCCACGGCCACCGAGACCAGGAGGCCGAGCAGGGCGCCCAGCGGTGCGCCAGCGCCGGTGCTCTGCTGGAACACCGCGAGGAGGAAGAACACGGTTTCCAGGCCTTCACGGGCGACGGCGAAGAACACCATGGCGATCAGCGCCCAGGTCTGGTTGCGTGAGCCGGACAGGGCGCTGTCCAGCGACTGGTGCAATTCGCGCTTGATCGAGCGGGCGACCTTGCGCATCCAGAACACCATCGAGCTGAGAATGCCCACCGCCGCCAGGCCCACCAGGCCTTCGAACAGCTCCTGCTCCTTCTGCGGGAACTCGGCGCTGACCAGCTCCAGGCCGCCACCGACGAACAGCGCCAGGGCCGCCGCGAGGAACACGCCAACCCACACCGCTGGCATCCAGGCGCCGCGGCCGGTCTGTTTCAGATAGGAAGCAATGATGCCGACGATGAGCGCGGCTTCGATGCCTTCACGCAGCATGATCAGGAAGGGAACGAGCATTTTTCACCAGGAATGACGACGGGCGGGTGAAGTGTTTCAACCTGTTGCGGCTGTAACAATGCGCAACATAATGATAGTCATTCCCGAATGGGGATAGTTGTTTTTCGCAAAACCGGCGATTTCCGCCAGGCTGTTCAGTTCAGGTTCAGCTCATCGGCAAGCCTTGGCGACATGCGGCGCCAAGGCTTGCCCAGGGGCTGGCGGATCAGCGCCGGGCCGCAGCCCAAGGCGCTCAGCGATTGAACGACGGGTCTACGGCCTTGAGGATGCGGTAGGCCAGGCGTACCCGGTCGGCATTCGGGTAATTGCGGTTGGCGAGGATCACCACGCCCAGCTGGCGGTCCGGGATGAACGCCACATAACCACCAAAGCCATTGGTCGAACCGGTCTTGTTGATCCAGGTACCGGCGGCGGGCGCCCGCGGCGGTTGCAGTTCGCGCACCGACTGGGTCTTGAGCACCATTTCGCCGGCATTGCCGGCCAGCAGATCGTCGAGCCTGATCGGTGCCGGGTAGCTTTCCCAGGCCAGCGCCTGGGTCGCCGGGCCGAAGCTGAAGTAGCCCGTGTGGGTGGCCTGCAGGGCGCGCTGCAGTGGGGTTTGCGCCTGGCTGGCGCGGATGTTCGCTTCAAGGAAGCGAATTAGGTCGCGGCTGCTGGACTTCAGGCCATAGGCTTGGTCGGCGAGCACGCCGGGGTTGACCCGTACCGGGGCGTTCTGGCGGTCGTAGCCTTGTGCGTAGAGCCCCTGTTGCGCTTGCGGCACCTTGAGGAAGGTCGCCGTCAGGCCCAGGGCCGGCAGCAGGCCCTGCTGCATTGCCTGGTCGAAGGGCTGGCCCAGGGCGTGGGCGCTGATCACGCCCAGCAGGCCGATGCTCGGGTTGGCGTAGTTGCGGTGCGTCCCTGGCAGGTACTGCGGTTGCCAGTTCCGGAAGTAGTCCATCATTTGCCGCTCGTCCTGCACCGCGTCCGGCATCTGCAGGGGGAAGCCACCGGCGGTGTGGGTCGCCAGGTGCAGGACCGGTATCTTGCCCAGGCGGCTGCCTTCCAGGGCTGGGAGGGCATAGCCGATGTCGTCCTGCAGGCGCAGCTTGCCCTGTTCCTGGGCCCAGGTGGCCAGGGTGGCGGTGAAGGTCTTGCTGATCGAGCCCAGCTCGAAGAGGGTGTCGTTGCTCACCGGCTGCCGGCTGGTCTTGTCGGCTACGCCAAAGCTGTAGAAGCGTTCGGTGCCGTGGTCGGTGACGGCGATGGCCATGCCGGCAATGCCTTGCTTGCGCATGACCTCGCGGGCGGCGTTCTGGATCACACGGTCTTGCTGGGTACGTTGGACCCGTGCATGGTCGATGGCGGCGCGGTCGCGGCCGATGGGGGAAGCTGCCGGGGCAGCGGGGGCGTCCAGGCTCCATGCCGGAGTGGCGGCCAGGCTGGTGCAGGCGGCCAGGGCCAGGTAAATCGTCCTGTGCATTGCGGTTCCTCTGTAGGGGTCGAAACCCTTCAAAACTAAGTGGTGCGGTGCAGCACTCAGCAGACATTCGTCTACCAAGACCCGCCTATGATGGACCATTGTTACTGCGTGTGTCTGTTCGCATCCGGCGCCTTTGCGTAACATGCCAGCCTTTTACCCGCCTCAAGGCCCGTGTTTTGATCAAATCCCGCCACCTCCGCGCCGACGTCCTGGCCGGCCTGACCACTGCTTTCGCCCTGGTGCCCGAGTGCATCGCCTTCGCCCTGGTGGCGCACCTCAACCCGCTGATGGGACTGTATGGCGCGTTCATGATCTGCACCCTGACCGCCCTGTTCGGCGGCCGTCCGGGCATGGTGTCCGGCGCCGCCGGTTCCATGGCGGTGGTGATCGTCGCCCTGGTGGTCGAGCACGGCGTGCAGTACCTGCTGGCCACGGTGCTGCTCAGTGGGCTGCTGATGGTGCTGTTCGGTGTGCTGCGCCTGGGCAAGCTGGTGCGCCTGGTGCCGTACCCGGTGATGCTGGGCTTCGTCAACGGCCTGGCCATCGTCATCGCCATGGCTCAGCTGGAGCACTTCCAGCACGACGGCGCCTGGCTTGGCGGCACGCCGCTGTACATCATGCTCGGCCTGGTGGCGCTGACCATGGCCATCGTCTATCTTCTGCCGCGTCTGACCCGCGCCGCACCGCCGGCGCTGGTGGCGATCCTCGGCGTCGGGCTGGCGGTGTACCTGCTGGACCTGCCGACCCGCACCCTGGGCGACATGGCGCACATCGCCGGTGGCCTGCCGAGCTTCAGTTGGCCGCAAGTGCCGTGGAATCTGCACACCCTGTACATCGTCGCGCCCTACGCGCTGGTGATGGCCATGGTCGGGCTGCTGGAGACGCTGCTGACCCTCAACCTCACCGACGAGATCACCGAGAGCCGTGGCTACCCGGACCGCGAGTGCGTGGCCTTGGGCGCGGCCAACATGGTCTCTGGTGTATTCGGCGGCATGGGTGGCTGCGCGATGATCGGCCAGACGGTGATCAACCTCAGTTCCGGTGGCCGTGGCCGGTTGTCCGGCGTGGTGGCCGGGCTGATGGTGCTGATGTTCGTGCTGTTTCTCTCGCCGCTGATCGAGCGTATTCCGCTGGCGGCACTGGTCGGGGTGATGTTCGTGGTGGCCCAGCAGACCTTTGCCTGGGCTTCGCTGCGTATTCTGCGCAAGGTGCCGACCAGCGACATGCTGGCCATCGTCGCGGTAACCGTGGTGACTGTGCTTACCGACCTGGCCATGGCGGTGCTCTTCGGGGTCATAGTCGCGGCCCTGGATTTCGCCTGGAAGCATGCCCGCGAGCTGTACACCGATGCCCACGAGGCCGCCGATGGCAGCAAGGTCTACCAGGTGCGCGGCACGCTGTTCTTCGCCTCCACCACGCGTTTTCTCGAACAGTTCGACCCGCAGGCTGACCCGGCCCTGGTCGTGCTGGACTGCCAGCACCTGAGTTTCGTCGACTATTCGGCCATCGCCGCGCTCAAGACCCTGCGCGAGCGCTACGAGAAGGCTGGCAAGCACCTGCGTGTGGTGCACCTTTCCGAGCGCTGCCGCAGCCTGCTCAGGCGAGTCGGCGTCCAGCATTAGAACAAGGAGCGTAAACATGCCCGGTCTGTCGCCTTTACAAGCCTACGAACATGCCTTGGAGCGGGGCTTTCTGCCCGACGCTTCGCAACGCGAGGCGGCCGAGCAGTTGCAGGCCTGCTGGCAGGCGTTGGCGGCGGGCAAGGCCCGGCCCCGCGGCATTTACCTGTGGGGGCCGGTGGGGCGGGGCAAAACCTGGCTGATGGACCGTTTCCATGAAAGCCTGCAGGTGCCAAGCCTGCAGGTGCCGTCGCGGCGCCAGCACTTTCATCACTTCATGCGCTGGGTGCACAAGCGCATGTTCGAACTGACCGGCACGGCCCAGCCGCTGGCGAGCATTGCCCGGGAACTGGCCGGCGACGTTCGGGTGCTGTGCTTCGATGAGTTCTTTGTCACCGACATCGGCGACGCGGTGATTCTTGGCGGTCTGTTGCAGACCCTGTTCGAAGAAGGCGTGGTGCTGGTCTGTACCTCGAACATTCCGCCGCCGGAGCTGTACAGCCATGGCCACAACCGTGAGCGATTCATGCCGGCCATCGCCGCCATCGAACGGCATATGCAAGTGGTGCGGGTCGATGGTGGCGAAGACCATCGCCTGCACCCCGGCCAGCTGTTGCAACGCTACTGGGTGCGCGAGGCCGGCCAGCCCAGCGCCCTGGGCGAGGTGTTCCAGGCGCTGACCACCGGGCAGGTCGTCCACGACACCCAGGTGATGCTGGGGTATCGCAGCGTCAATGTGGTGCAGCATACCGACAACGTGATCTGGTGCCGCTACCGCGACCTGTGCGAACAGCCGCTGGCAGCCATGGATTTCATCGCCCTGTGCGACCGCTTCGCGGTGGTGATGCTCAGCGAAGTGCCCCTGCTCAGCGCTGCACAGCGCGAAGCGAAGATCGCCAGGGGCACCGAAGATGGTGCCGAGCAGGTCAAGGCCGGCGACCGCGAGCTGCCGCAGCTGTCACCCAAGGACGACGGCGTGCGACGTTTCATCGCCCTGGTGGATGAATGCTACGACCGACGCGTGCCCCTTTACGTCGAAGCCCTGGTGCCCATGGAGCAGTTGTACACCGAGGGCTACCTGGGCTTCGCCTTCCAGCGCACCCTCAGCCGCCTGCAGGAAATGCAGCTGCAGCGCTTCACCGAATGAGCGGCAATAGCGTCAGGCAGGTAACGGCTTCAGCCGCGAAGCGGCCTTAAGGCCAATACTGTTCGATTAAGCGCCTTGCGGCTTTGTGGGGAGCTTGCTCGCGAAAAGCGGGCAAAGTCGCTGAATTTGCTGTGAACGTGACGCCGCCTTCGCGAGCAAGCGCGCTCCCACGGTCTGAACTGAACTGTATTGACTTCAAAGCGCATTGCGCCGTCGTTGAGCCAACAGGTGGCGGGCGCCTTCGAGGATCAGCACCAGCACCGCCAGCCAGATCGGGATATAGGTCAGCCATTCATCCGGACCGATGCTCTCGCCCAGCAGCAGCGCCACCCCAACCAGCAGCACGGGCTCCACATAGCTGAGCAGCCCGAACAGGCTGAACGGCAGGAGCCGGCTGGCCAGCAGGTAACTGACCAGCGCCGAGGCGCTGATCACCCCGAGCAGAGGAATCAGCAGGTACAGGCGCGGGGTTTCCTGGGCAGCGGCGGGGTTGCCACTGAGGATGAACCACACGCCTACCGGCAGCATGAACAGCATGTCGAACCACAGGCCGCCGAGGTTATCGGTCTTGAGCTTACGGCGCAGCACGAAATACACCGGGTAACCGGCCGCGACCACCAGCGTTTCCCAGGAAAAGCTGCCCAGGCGCCAGACCTCGTGGGCGACACCGAAACTGGCGAAGGCGGCGGCGATCTTCTGCAGGTGCGAGAGATGTTCGCCATACACCACGCGGCCGGTGAGGATCATGGTCAAGGGCAGCAGGAAATAGCCCAGCGAGACTTCCAGGCTGCGACCGTGCAACGGCGCCCACATGAACAGCAGCAGTTGGATGCCCATCAGCAGCGACGACAGCATGATGCCCATCACCAGGGCCGGCTGTTGCAGCAGGCGTGCGGCCATGGCCCGTACCAGCGGCCAGTCGCCGCTGGCCATCATGAACAGGGTCACGCAAGGCACGGTCAGCAGCATGCGCCAGCCGAAGATTTCCTCGCCGCTGAGCGGGGTCATCAGGGAGGTGTAGTAGTACATGACCCCGAACAAGCAGGAAGCCAGTACCGAGAGCGCGATGCCTTTCTGCACGGAAGACTCTTGATATGGGTGAAGTAGAAGAAGGTCCCTGCACCGGAATGGGGCGGGGCGGCTATTCTAGGGGCTGTGCATGATTCAGAACAGCCGTGTCATCGAAATTGCAACAGATCATCAGCCCACGCCTGTCCAGAAGCGTCCTGCGAATACTTCTCCCCGCATTTTAGAAGGGGTTTTACCGACGAGTTTGTTACCAATCTTTAAGCTTGGTTTAAGCCATGGACCGTACCTTCCTCGCCATCACATTGATGTTCAATCTGGGAAGAGGGATGGCAGGCATGGCAGAAGTCGATCTGAAGCGTTTCGATATCGTCAATGGGCAGGTCCAGGGTGTGTACGAATGGGACGACGGCGTCTGGGAGGTCGATGCCATCGAGGCGGACGAGCGCTATACGGTGTCGGGCTCCGACGTCGTGCATGAAGAGCGTGACGATGGCTGGGTGGAAACTACCCTGTATCGCGACACAGACGGCTCCGGCACCTACAGGGAAATCTCGGTATCGCACAGCCGTGAGGGCGCAGGCGTTTCAGGCACGAGTGATGCCGCATTGGCCCGGCTGTACATGGCGGTCTTCGATCGCAGCCCCGACCTTGGCGGTTTCCGCTACTGGGAGCAGCAGGCCGACCGCGGCATGGGCGTGAGCGATATCGCTGCCAGTTTCATCAACGGCAACGAGTTCCAGCAGTCCTACGGGGCGCTGGACGACTCGGCGTTCGTCGATCGTCTGTACCTGAACGTGCTTGACCGCCCGGCGGACAGCGGTGGCAAGGACTGGTGGATGAGCATGCTGCAGGGCCAGAGCATGAACCGCCAGGAAGTGGTGGTGGCGTTCTCCGAATCGGCCGAATTCGTTGCGCTGAGCGACCCTGCCGTGACGCAGTTCCTGCAACTGGTCGGGCAGCCTGTGAACAGCGACGCACCGTTCTGACCGCTCCTGCCTGCGTATCGGATCGGGCGGGCCGTTTAAAAGGCGCGGCATTCGTGCCTGGCCGGGACTTTCCGGGCCGGAGCCTGTCTCAGAGTTGCACCGTCCGACTACCGTCATGCACAAGGAGCCGCCATGACCGCGCTTGAAACCCCAGCTGTTCACACCGGCAGCACGCCGCGCCAGGAACAGATGGCTACCCGCCTGGCATTTTTCATCGCCGGTTTCTGTATGGCTGCCTGGGCACCTTTGGTGCCTTATGCCAAGGCTCGGGTAGGGCTGGAGGACGGCATGCTGGGCCTGCTGCTGCTGTGCCTGGGCATCGGCTCGATCACTGCCATGCCGCTCGCCGGTGCCTTGGCCGCTCGCTGGGGCTGCCGGCGCCTGCTGGTGGGCGGCAGTGTCCTGATCTGCCTGTGCCTGCCGTTGCTGGCGACCCTGGAAAGTCTGCCGCTGCTGGTGGCGACGCTGTTCGTGTTCGGCGTGGGCATGGGCGCGGTGGATTGCACTGCCAATGTCCAGGCGGTGATCGTCGAGCGGGCCAGCGGCAAGACCATGATGTCGGGCTTCCATGGCCTGTTCAGCCTGGGCGGTATCGTCGGTGCCGCTGGCGTCAGTGCCTTGCTGGCCCTGGGGGCTTCGCCGCTGCTGGCGATTCTGGTAGTGGTGGCGGTCACCCTGGCGACCATGCTCAAGGCCATGCCGCATTTGCTGCCTTATGGCAGCGCCGCCGAGGGGCCGGCGTTCGCCATTCCCCATGGTGTGGTGCTGTTCATCGGCCTGTTGTGCTTTACGGTGTTTCTCGCCGAAGGCGCGATGCTGGACTGGAGCGCGGTGTTTCTCACCTCCGTGCGGGGCATGGAGACCGCCTACGCCGGGCTGGGCTATGCGGTGTTCGCGGTGACCATGACCTTCGGCCGGCTGTTCGGCGACGCCATCGTGCGCCGCGTCGGCCCCCACCGCATCATCATCCTTGGCGGCCTGCTGGCGGCCAGCGGCCTCTGCGTGGCCACACTGGTGCCGGCCTGGGAAGCTGCGTTGCTGGGCTATGCCCTGGTGGGCGCGGGGTGCTCGAACATCGTGCCGGTGTGCTACAGCGCGGTGGGTCGGCAGCAGAGCATGCCGGAAAGCGTGGCGATCCCGGCGGTCACCACCCTGGGCTACGCCGGCATCCTGATGGGGCCGGCGGCCATTGGTTTCGTCGCGCACATCAGCAGCCTGGGCGTGGCGTTTCTGGTGGTGGCGGCGATGCTGCTGGGGGTGGCGGCCAGCGGCAGCCGGCTCAACCCGTAGGCGCGGCTGAAGCCGCTGCTACAGATAGCGCGCCATCCCCGACACACGGATCGAGCTGCCTGGCTGGGCACTGATTTCCGCACGCAGCCGCGACGGGCTGCCCATGTCTTCGCCCTGCAGAATGTCGATCACCCCACCGTGCGGCCAGCCGATGTCACGCAGGTAGCCGGCCAGTGCGGCAGTCGCCGCGCCGGTCGCCGGGTCTTCGTAGACACCGCCGAAGGCGAAGGGGTTGCGGGTGTGGAAGAACTGCTCGGTCTCGGCATACACCAGCACGATGGTCGCCCAGCCCTCGCGGACCATCAGCTCGCGACCGGCGGCCTGGTCGTAGTGCATGGCCTTGAGCGCCGCACGGCTGTTCAACGCCAGCACCAGATGCCCGGCGCCGCCGTTGATCGCGGCAGGCGGGATACGCGGGTCGAGTTGCTCATGGCCATAGCCGAACAGCTGCAAGGCTTCCTGCAGCAGCGCGTCGCTGACCGGCTGGCTGTGCGTCGGCGGCGATTGCAGGGCGGCCGAGACCAGCTTGCCCTGGGCGTGGCCTTCGACGGTGATGCGCGCCTGGTTGAGTTGCAGGTCGAAGATGCCGTCGCCTTCACGGGCCGCCAGCGCTGCGCCCAAGGCGATGGTGGCGTGGCCACAGAACGGCACTTCGGCCAAGGGTGAGAAATAGCGCACGCGAAAGCTGCCATCGGCCTGTTGCGCGGCGAACGCGGTTTCGGAAAAGCCCACCTCGGCGGCGATGCGTTGCATGCTGGCGTCGTCCGGCAAGGTTGCGCCGATCCACACCCCCGCCGGGTTGCCGCCCTGGTCGCCGTCGCTGAAGGCGGCCAGCTTGAGTATCTCGGTCATCATCACTGCTCCCTGTTGTCAGGCGCCCAGTGTGCCTCAAGGCGAGGCGCCCGAAACCATACAGAAGGGCGGTTTTGCGACCATTCAGTGTCGGCAGTGCGCCACCGGCTGGCGGGTCAGCAGGCGTTCGCGCAGCAGGTCGTAGGTCCAGTTGAACGCCAGGGTGTAGGGCAGGAAGAACAGCAGCACGCCGATATCCAGCCAGAAGGCCTGGACCAGGCTGATCGACAGCCACCAGGCGGCCAGCGGGACGACGATCACCACCAGCCCGCCCTCGAAGGCGATCGCATGCAGGGCGCGGGTGGTGAAGGTCAGGGCGAACCGGCGGCGCGCCCGCAGGCGGTCGAACGCGGCGTTGAACAGCATGTTCCACAGCATGGCAGCGGTGGAGATCATCACCGTCAGCGCACCCATGCTGCCCAGCGAGCGGTCCATCACCCAGGCCAGCACTGGCGCGCAGATCAGCACGCCGATGGCTTCGAACAGCAAGGCATGCAGAATCCGCTCGCGCAGGGTCTTGGCGGGCACGGCCGGAGTGGAGGAGTGGGGCTGTGCAGCGTTCATGGCAGAGGCTCCGAAGTCGGAAAAGCCTGCATTCTCATCGGTCATCCGAGTAAAGTGAAAATACTTACCATCGGTAAAACCGATAAGAGGCCTGTGATGAACTACTCCCCCGAAGCCCTGCAAGCCTTCGTGCAGATCGCTGCCCTGGGCTCGTTCAGCGCCGCCGCCCGGCGCCTGGGCAAGAGCCAGTCGACGCTCAGCGAAGCCATCGCGCGTCTGGAAATCGACCTGGACCTGAAGCTTTTCGACCGTTCCGGTCGCCAACCGGTGCTCACCGACGCCGGTCGGGCGATGCTCGAACGGGTCGAGGACGTGCTGTGTGCCCAGGACCTGCTGCGCCGCACCGCAGGCCGCCTGGCCGCTGGGGTCGAGCCGCGCCTGACCCTGGTGTTGTCCGACGCCAACCAGTTCGTCGAATTCGAGACGCGTATGACCGAGCTGGACCAGCGTTTTCCGGACCTGGAGTTCGAATGCATGTTCGCCGAGCATGGCGACGCCATCAGCCTGATCCAGAGTGGTCGCGCCACCCTCGGGCTGCTCTCGGCCCAGGCCAGCTATCCGCCTGAGATCGGCCACGCGACCATCGCCGAGCGTGCCAATTTCGGCCTGTTCGTCGCCCATGCCCACCCCCTGGCGGCGCTGGAGACGGTGAGCTACCAGCAGTTGGCTGAACACCGCGCGCTGCGTCTCAACACCCTGGTCGAACACAGCGTGCCGGCCAACGACCTGCCGATCAGAGGGCGGCGCAGCTGGTCGGCGCCCAATTACCTGCTGCTGATGGACATGGCGGCGTTCGGCTTCGGCTGGGCGGCGTTGCCGCGCTGGCTGGTGTCCGGTTATGCCAGCGGGCGGCTCAAGGAACTGCAGGTGCCCGGCTGGCCGCGCAGTGGCCCGGTGGATGTGATCTGGTCCCGGCAGCGCGGGCTGGGGCCTGCAGGTGCCTGGCTGCTCGACACCCTGATGCCTGCGCAGTGAGCGCCGTCATCGCTATGTAATATCACTTTAATATCGCTGGTGTAGGGTCATGTATTTACGATGCGCAGTGGCCCGCCCATGCAAGCCGAACATTTCCAATTCATGCGTCCCCGATTGCCTCGCGACCACAAGAGTGCCGGTGACCTGTGCAACTACGTCCCTGCAGTCGATGCCGAGGCCACCAATTCGCTGGTCATGGAAATCTTCACGGCGCAGCGCGATCTGGTATGCCTGGCGGTGGTGGACGAAGAACGTCCCATCGGCCTGATCAACCGCAACATCTTCCTGTCGCAGATGAGCAAGCTCTATCACCGTGAGCTGTACGACAAGAAAAGCTGCATCGCCTTCATGGACAAGGACCCGCTGATCGTCGACGCCGGCATGAGCATCGAAGAGCTGACCTTCAAGACCGTCGAGTTCGGTGAAAAGGCCCTGGCCGATGGCTTCGTGGTGACCCGCCAGGGGCGCTTCGCGGGGCTGGGCAACGGCCTGCAGCTGATCGCCGTGGTGGCCGCCATGCAGGCGGAAAAAAACCGCCAGATGATGCAGAGCATCGAATACGCCAGCGTCATCCAGAAGGCCATGTTGCGCGCCTCCCGCGATACCCTGGCGTCGACCCTGAGTGACGCGGCGCTGGTCTGGGAGCCGCGCGATGTAGTGGGGGGCGACTTCTACCATTTCTGCACCTACCCCGATGGCTGGTTCGGTGCCATCGCCGACTGCACCGGCCATGGCGTGCCCGGCGCCTTCATGACCCTGATCGCGTCCAGCGCCCTGGGCCAGGCCCTGGAGCAGCATGGCCCGCGCAACCCGGCGACGTTGCTGTCGGCGGTGAACCGCAGTGTCAAGGGCATGCTCGGCCAGGACCGCGATGGCGACGGCATGCCGGAGTCCGACGACGGCCTGGATGCGGCGTTCTTCTGGTTCGACACCCAGACCTGGACGCTGCGCTTCGCCGGCGCGCGCCTGTCGTTGCAGGTGCTCTACCCGGAGGCCGCGCAGTTCGAAGTCATCGCCGGCCAGCGCATGGGCGTGGGCTACGTCGACAGTGGCATGGATTATCAGTGGGAGCTGCACAGCGTGCCCCTGGAACCGGGCAGCGTGATCTTCATCGCCACTGACGGCCTGACCGACCAGATCGGCGGCGCCAAGCACATCGCCTTCGGCAAGCGCCGGGTCTTCGAGAGCCTGCTGGCCAACTGCGACCGGCCCGCCGCCGAGATCGGCCAGGGCCTGCTGCACAGCCTCTCGCAATGGCAGGGCGAACAGAACCGCCGCGACGACCTGACTTTCTTTTGCGCCCGCCTCAGGAGCCATGATGACTAATCTGCTATGCGCCACTCAGGACCACGACATGAGCTTTTTCGACCTTGCCCAGCAGCGCAACGTGATCTTCTACCACATGGGCTACTTCTCCCACAGCGTGGTCTCGGCCATGGCCGAAGTGGTCAAGCTGCAACTGGAAGTCTCCGGGGTCAGCGGGCCGACCCGCCGCAAGCTGTTCTCTTCGTTCATCGAACTGTCGCAGAACATCGTGCATTACTCGGCCGACACCCTCGGCGCCGCCACCGAGAGCGAGACGCCGCTGCGTCAGGGCTCGGTGTGCATCAGTGCGGCAAACGACCGCTACACCATGCTGTGCGCCAACCCGGTGGCCAGCACCGAAGTCGAGCGCTTGCGCTCCAACCTCGAACCGCTACGCGGCATGTCGGTCGAGGAAATCAAGCAGGCCTACAAGGTATCCCTGCGCGCTGAAACACCCGAAGGCAGCAAAGGCGCCGGGCTGGGCTTCCTGACCATGGCCCGCGATGCCAGCGAGCCGCTGGAGTACAGCTTCCAGCCGCGTCCGGAAGATCCGCAAACCACCCTGTTCTGCCTCAAAGCCACCATCTGAACGGAGTCCTTCAACGCCATGGACAATTATTTCGTCGCTGCCACGGCCACCTCGCCGGAAGTCGATTTTCGCTATGACCAGCAGCTGCTGACCATCAAGGGCGAGTCTTACCCAGAGAACGCCGCCGCCTTCTATGCGCCCATCGTCCAGCAACTGCGCGAATTCCTCGACGAATGCCACGCTACGGTGATCACCGCCAATATCGCCCTGGCCTACTTCAACAGCTCCAGCACCAAGATGCTGTTCAACATCTTCGATACCCTCGACCATGCGGCGATCGCCGGCAACAAGGTGGTGGTCAACTGGTATCACGACGAGGAGGACGAGACCATCTTCGAGTTCGGAGAGGAGCTGAAGGCCGACTTCACGTCGTTGACCTTCAACGACCACCCCGTTTCCATTTCTTGAGGAAAGAGGCCATGCCGACCTCAGGTTCTGTGCTCCAGGTGCGAGCCGATCAGGCCGTTGACCTGTTCAGCAGCGAAACCGACGCCCTGGCCCGGGCGCGCGCGGTGCTGGCGCAGGCCGATGGCGAGGCGGGCCTGTATCGGCAGTCGCTGAGCGAGCTGACCGGGCACTTCGAGCGTCTGATTCGTGAAACCCGCCGGCTGATCACCCGCAGTGACCGTGCCGAACGGGACATGAACGCCCTCAACCTGCAGCTGCAGACCCTGGCCGAACAGTTGGAATTCCGTGCCACTCACGACGCCCTGACCGGGGTTCTCAACCGGGGAGCGGTGATCGAACGCGCCAAGCGCCTGCTGGAAAGCAGCGGCGCGGTGCTGATCGTGCTGGATATCGACCTGTTCAAGCAGATCAACGACGACTTCGGCCACCCGGCGGGCGACGCGGTGATCTGCGGCATCGTCGAATGCCTGACGCCGATCGTGGCCAAGGCCGGCGTGATCGGTCGGGTCGGCGGTGAAGAGTTCACCGTGGTCCTGCCCGGTGACAGCCTGCAGCAAGGGCTGGAACTGGCCGAATGCATGCGCCAGGCCATCGCTGCGCATGGGTTTGCGGCCCCGGTCAACCGGCAGATCACTGCCAGTTTCGGGGTCAGCGCCTGCCCGGCGGGCAGCCGTTTCGATGCCGCCTACAGCAGCGCCGATAGCGCGCTGTACCGCGCCAAGCGGGGCGGGCGCAATCGTGTGGAGTCGGCTGCTGACTGAAGCATGTACCGTCAATCGCCCGGCAGGTGCGTGCGGCGGGTCGCGCCGAGCCAAATGTCTGGCACTCTGCCATAATGCTCGGCACCCGCGATCCTGCCCGAGACACCCGCCTTTCATGCTGCTCAGTGATCCCTTTTCCCTGTTGCTGGTCCTGACGCCCTTCGGGGTCATGACCGCCTTGCTGCTGTGCCTGTCCTATGTCGGTCCTGGCCGTTCCTCGAAAGCACTGCACTGGTGGTTGCTGGGCGAGCTGTTCAACACCAGCTACCGCCTCTCGGAAATGCTCCAGCCCGGCTTGCTGGTGCCGCAGTTGCACTGGCTGGAGATTCTCTCCCCGCGTGCCGCGCTACTGGCCAGCACCGGGCTGCTGATTGCCAGTATCGGCTGCCACACCGTGGCACTGCTGCATTTCACCGGCGCGGCCGGTAGCCGAGCCAGGCAAGCGCGGCTGCTCCTGATCCTGCCGCTGCTCTACCTGAGCATCGCGCTGATGCTGCTCGACACCGCCTACATCGTGCCCTGGTTTGCCGGCATCGCGGCCCTGGGCATCGCTCTGCAGATGCGCCCGTGTCTGGGCCTGCTGCGTCGCTATCGCGGGGCCTGGGGTATCTTCGCCACGCAGCTGTTCGCCTTTGGATTCCAGGCCTGGTCGTGCGTCAGCCTGCTGGTCGAACCCCTCGGCCCATTGCCCTTCGATGAGCCAGACATGCCGTCGCGCATGGCGTTGCTGGTGGACTTCATGGTGTCGTTCCTGCTGACCCTGGGCTTCGCCCTGATGCTGCAGGAGCACCTGCGCCTGCAGGCCGTGCAGCTGAGTATCACCGACGTGCTGACCGGCGCCCTGAACCGCCGTGGTGCGCAGTCGATCCTCGACCAGCAATGGAAACAGGCGCTGCTGGGGCACTGTCCGATGGCGGTGGCGATGATCGACCTGGACAACTTCAAGCGCATCAATGACCAGTACGGGCATGCGGTGGGGGATAGCGCCCTGCAGGTGTTCGCCGCGACGGTGTTCGCGCTCAAACGTCATTCAGACGTGTTCGTGCGCTGGGGGGGCGAGGAGTTTCTGCTGTTGTTGCCCAACACCGATATCCAGCAGGCCCAGGCGTTCATGCAGCGCTTGCGCGAGGCGCTGAGCAGCCGCCAGTTGGATGCCCGACTGCCTTTGCGCCTGGCGTTCAGCGCCGGCCTGACCCAGACCGGCCGCAGCCCGGCGCCGCAGAGTTTCGATGCCTTGCTGCGCAGCGTCGACCACGCGCTGTACCGCGCCAAGGTGCAGCGCGACTGCGTCGAGTTGGTGGGCGAGGCGGATTGAGGGCGGGCTGGGCTCATAACGCGTCAGGTGCAGCTTGAACTCCCTGCAGATCAGCTACGCATCCTCGGCCTTCGCGAGCAAGCTCGCTCCCACGGTCTGAACTGACCCGTATTGCGGTTAAAACCAATACTGTTCGCTTAAGCGGCATGTGGCCCGGTGGGAGCGGCCTTAGCCGCGAAAGCGCCAGGACATTCACTGCATCTGTCATGAACATGCCATCGCTTCGCGGCTGAAGCCGCTCCTAGCAGTCCTGTGCCGTGTAACGCAGTTGCTCAGGCCGGGCGTTTGAGTACCAGGGTGAGGATGTCGTAGCTGGCCACCAGCTCGCCGTCCTGATTGGTCACTTCCACGTCCCAGGCCACCACCCCCTGGGGTTCGTCCTTGGCGCTGAGCTTGCCCTGGTCGATCTTGCGCTTGCAGGTCAGCCGCGCCCGGATGGTGTCGCCGATGCCCACCGGGTTGACGAAGCGCAGGGTGTCCAGCCCGTAGTTGGCCAGCACCGGGCCGGGCGCGGGGGAGACGAACAGGCCGGCGGCGGCCGAGAGCACGAAGTAGCCGTGGGCGATGCGCTTGCCGAACTGCGATTCGCGGGCGGCGATTTCGTCGAAGTGCATGTAGAAGTGGTCCCCCGACAGGCAGCCGAAGTTCACCAGGTCGGCCTCGGTG
Source organism: uncultured Pseudomonas sp. (assembly GCF_913777995.1). GTDB lineage: Bacteria > Pseudomonadota > Gammaproteobacteria > Pseudomonadales > Pseudomonadaceae > Aquipseudomonas. Next base: position 19,539 of record NZ_CAJYVE010000038.1, read on the forward strand.
ACGGTGCGTCGGTGAGTCAGCAGCGACTCGCCGATCTGCAGGTCTTCGAAGTGGCGGCGGAATGGATGCACCTCGGTTTCCAGGCGCTGCGCGCCGCGCACGTATTCGCCAGTCACGGCCATCAGCATGCTCGGCGAGCCCTGTACGGCGCTGCGTTGCAGGTAATGCTTCACCGCGCGCAGTCCGCCCAGCTCTTCGCCACCGCCAGCACGGCCCGGGCCGCCGTGCTTGAGCTGCGGCAATGGTGAGCCGTGGCCGGTGGATTCGGCGGCCGACTCGCGGTCGAGAATGTGCAGGCGACCATGCAGCGCGGCCATCTGCGGCACCACCCGGGCGGCCACTTGCGGGTCGCGGGTGATCAGGCTGGCCACCAGGCTACCCTTGCCGCGGGCGGCGAGGGCCACGGCTTCGTCCAGGTCGTCATAGGCCATCAGGGTGCTGACCGGGCCGAACGCCTCGATGTCATGGGCACCGCCTGCGGCATGCGGGTCGCGGCTGCGCAGCAGGGTCGGGGCGAAGAATGCGCCCTCGGCCACGCCTTCGCCACGCGGGCTGAAGCCATCAGCGGCGCCGAACAGCAGGTCGCTGCTGGCCAGCAGGGCTTGCAGCCGCTCGTTGACGTCGGCCTGCTGGGCGTGGGAGGCCAGGGCGCCCATTTTCACGCCCTCCACCGACGGGTCGCCGGCCACTACTTTGGCCAGGCGCTCGCGCAGCTTCTGCGCCACCGCATCGATATGCCGCGCCGGCACGATGGCGCGGCGGATCGCGGTGCATTTCTGCCCGGCCTTGACGGTCATCTCGCGGGCCACCTCTTTGACGAACAGGTCGAACTCGGGGTCGTCCGGGGTCACTTCCGGGGCGAGGATCGCGCAGTTCAGCGAGTCGGCCTCGGCATTGAAGGGAATCGACTGGCGCACCAGGTTGGCATTCACCTTCAGCCGTGCGGCGGTGTCCGCCGAGCCGGTGAAGGTCACCACGTCCTGACCTTGCAGACGGTCGAGCAGATCGCCGGTGCCGCCGATGATCAACTGCAGGCTGCCGGCCGGCAGCAGGCCGGATTCGTGCATCAGCCGTACCGTGGCTTCGGCCAGGTAACTGGTGGCGGTCGCCGGCTTGACGATGCACGGCATGCCGGCCAGGAAGCTCGGCGCGAACTTTTCCAGCATGCCCCAGATGGGGAAGTTGAAGGCGTTGATATGCACCGCCACGCCCGCGCGCGGCACCAGAATGTGGCTGCCGACGAAGCTGCCCAGTTTGCCCAGCGGCATCGCCGGACCTTCGTGCACCAGGTTGCCCGAAGGCAGTTCGCGACGACCCAGGCTGGCATAGGCGAACAGCGTGCCGGCGCCGCCTTCGATGTCGATCCAGCTGTCGGCGCGGGTGGCGCCGCTGTGGTGCGACAGGCTGTAGAGCAGTTCCTTGCGCTCGAGCAGGTACTTGCCCAGTTCCTTGAGGCGTGCGGCGCGCTGCTGGAAGTCCAGCGCCAGCAGCCCGGCCAGGCCTTGCTGGCGCGCATGCTGCAACGCTTCGGCGAAGTCCGGCGACTCCTCGTGGGTGTGGGCGATGCCCTGGCCGTTGAGGGCGCTGCGCAGGGTCGTTGCCGCGTGCTGGCCGATCCAGCGTTCGCCGATGAAACTTTGCAGGGTAGGGGCGTTGCTCATCAGGGTCTCTCCGTATCTGTAGACAGCCGGTAGGAGCGGCTTCAGCCGCGAAAGGGCGGGGACATGAACATGAGGCCGCTCCTGCCGGTTGATGTGTCGTGGCTACCAAAGCGCCAGGGTGTAGCCCAGGATCAGGCGGTTTTCGTCCAGGTCGGTGGTCAGTCCGTTGCCGGAACGGAAGGTCAGGTTGCGCCAGCGCAGGCTCAGACCCTTGAGCGGCCCGCTTTGCAGCACATAGGCCAGGTCGGTGTCGCGTTCCCATTCCTCGCCGCGGCTGCCGCTGGCGGTGGCTGCGTTGCGGCCATCGACATAGCGGGTCATGAAGCTCAGCCCCGGAATGCCCAGGCCGGCGAAGTCATAGTCGTAGCGCACCTGCCAGGCATCCTCGTCGGCGCGGGTGAAGGTGTTGTAGGTCACCAGGTTCACCGAATAGGGGTCGCCGCCGTTGAGGAATGGGAAGGCGCTGTCGCCGGACATCCGCTGAAAGCCCAGGCCGAACTTATGGCTGCCCTGGGTGAGGGTGAACATGCCGTTGAGGTTGCGGTTGTCGATGCGCCCGGCGCGTTGCTGGCCGTCGTTGCCACTGTCGAAGTAGCGCAGGTCGCTGCGCAGGCTGCGTCCTTCGCCCAAGGGCAGGGTGTGCACCAGGCCGACGAAGTGCTGGCGGTAGATGTTGTCCAGCTTGCCGTAGTAGTAGCTGGCGGTCAGTTGCGGGGTGATGGCGTAGCTGCCACCGGCGAAGTCGAAGGCATCGCTGCGGGCGGCGCCATAGCCGATGTCGTCGCGGCTCGATGAGTCGCGCAGGTTGGCCTTGGTCAGGCGCCCGGCGTTGAAGGTCAGGCCATCGATTTCTTTGGAACTCAGCAGGCCGCCCTGAAAGGTCGAGGACAGCAGCCGCGTGTCGTTGTAAGTCACCACCGGCAGGGTCGGTTGCAGGGTGCCGACTTTCAGCACGCTCTTGGACACGCGCAGCTTGGCGGCCACGCCCAGTTCGCTGTACTCGTCCACCGGTTCGCCAGTGGCGGGATCGAAGGCCAGCAGGCCGGTGTTGCGCCGCGCGGCGCTGGAGTCCAGGCGGATGCCCAGTTCGCCGATGGCGTCCAGACCCAGACCCACCGGACCTTCGGTAAAGCCCGACTCGAAGCGCGCGGTGAAGCCTTGCGCCCATTCTTCGGCCTTGGCCTGGGGCGCATTGCTCTGGCGGAAATCGCGGTTCAGGTAGAAGTTGCGCATTTCCAGGCTGGCCTTGCTGTCTTCGACGAAGGCGGCTCCGGCGTTGGCCGCGGCGCCCAGGCCGAAGGCGGCCAGCAGGGATGAAGCGATACGGACGTTATGCATTGTTATTGTCTCGTTCGTCTGAATCGGTAGAAGCGGCTTGAACCGCGAAAAGGCGCACGCTCAGTGTCGGCTGGCCGTCGCCGCGCCGATGCCGGTCATCGAGCGGATGAACTGCGCCAGGTAACGGCCGCGTTCCTGCGCCGCGCGCTCGGAGCGGTCGGTGACCGAGAACAGCCAGGCGCCGGCGAAGGCGAAGGTCATGGAGAACAGCGCCGGGTTGGCGTAAGGGAACAGCGCGCTGTCGTGGCCCAGTACCTTGACCCACACCACCGGGCTGAGCACCAGCAGCACCACCGCCGAGGCAAGGCCTGCCAGGCTGCCGGCCACGGCGCCGCGGGTGGTCAGGCCCTTCCAGAACATCGAAAGGAACAGCACCGGGAAATTCACCGAGGCGGCGATGGCCAGTACCAGCCCGGAGAGGAACGCGATGTTCTGCGATTCGAACAGCACCCCGAGCACCACCGCCAGCGCGCCGATCACCAGGGTCGCCAGGCGCGACATGCGCATTTCCTCGCGCTCGCTGGCCTTGCCCTTGCGGATCACGCAGGCGTACAGGTCGTGGGCCACTGCCGAGGCACCGGACAGCGCCAGGCCGGCCACCACGGCGAGGATGGTGGCAAAGGCCACGGCACAGATGAAACCGAGGAACAGGCTGCCGCCCACCGCCTGGGCCAGGTGCACTGCGACCATGTTGCCGCCGCCGATGATCGCGCCGTTGGCGTCACGGAAACTGGCGTCGGTGCCGACCATGACGATGGCGCCGAAGCCGATGGCGATCAGCAGCAGGAAGAAGTAGCTGATGAAACCGGTGGCATAGAGCACGCTCTTGCGCGCCTCGCGGGCGTCCTTGACGGTGAAGAAACGCATCAGGATGTGCGGCAGGCCGGCGGTGCCGAACATCATGCCCACCGCCAGCGAAAGGGTGTCGATGGGGTTGGCCAGCATGCCGCCGGGGGCCATGATCGACGCGCCTTTGGCATGCACGGCGGCGGCGCCGGCGAACATCGCTTCGGTGCTGAAGTTGAAGTGGCGCAGCACCATGAAGGCCATGAAGCTGGCACCGGAGAGCAGCATCACCGCCTTGATGATCTGCACCCAGGTGGTGGCCAACATGCCGCCGAAGGTCACGTAGCAGACCATCAGCACCCCGACCAGCAGCACCGCCTGCAGGTAGCTGATGCCGAACAGCAGCTCGACCAGCTTGCCGGCACCGACCATCTGCGCCATCAGGTACATCAGCGCCACGATCAGCGTACCCAGTGCGGCGGTGATGCGGATGGGCGTCTGCTCCAGGCGGTACGACACCACGTCGGCGAAGGTGTACTTGCCCAGGTTGCGCAGGCGCTCGGCGATCAGGAACAGGATGATCGGCCAGGCCGCCACCACGCCCAGGGAATACAGCAGGGCATCGTAGCCGGCCATGAAGATCATCGCCGTGATGCCCAGGAAGGACGCGGCGCTGATCATGTCGCCGGCAATCGCCAGGCCGTTCTGCAGTCCGGTGATGCCGCCGCCGGCGGTGTAGAAGTCACTGGCCGAGCGGGTGCGCAGGGCCGCCCAGCGGGTCACGCCGAGGGTGAACAGCACGAACACCAGGAACATGCCGATGGCGTGCCAGTTCAACGGCCGTACCGGCGCTTCGGCGGCCAGGGCAGTGCCGCTGGCCAGCAGGCCACCGGCGAGGGCGATCAGGTGCCCGGCGATCATGGCCGCACCGCCTGCGCCAGCTTCTGGTTGAGCGGGTCGAGGACCTGATTGGTCTGGCGCACGTAGAAGGCGGTAAGCAGGAACGACAGGATGATCACCGCCACGGCAACGGGAATGCCCAGCGTGGTGACCCCGCCGCTGAGCGAGCGGCCCAGTACCTGCGGGGCGAAGGCCATCAGCAGCACGAAGCCGTAGTAGATCCCCAGCATGCCGAGGGTCAGGGTCCAGGTCAGGCGCTGCTTGCGCTGCACCAGGTGGATGAAGTCGGGGTGGGCCTGCAATTGCTCGATGTCGTGGGGTGTCATGACGCGGCTCTCTGTTGTTGTGATTGTCGAGACGGGGGATGCGTTGGGGGCGATCTTCAGGGCTCTGCACACCCACCTGCATCAAAGCTGGTCGAAGTCCAGCACCACCTTGTCGCTCAGCGGATAGGCCTGGCACGACAGCACGTAGCCGGCGGCCACTTCGTAGTCTTCCAGGGCGAAGTTGCTGTCCATCTCCACCTCGCCGGCCAGCACCTTGCACTTGCAGGTCGAGCACACCCCGGCCTTGCAGGAGTAGGGCAGCTCGGCGCCCTGGGCGTTGCCGGCGTCCAGCACGCTCTGGGTATTGCGTGGCAGCTCGAACGACAGCTCGCGGCCATCGCTGATTACGGTGATCTGGCTCACTGCGCTGTCGACCTGGGCGGCGGCCTGGCGCGCTTCGCGACGCGCCTCGCTGCCGGCGGCGGCGAACAGCTCGAAGTGGATGCGCTCGGTCGGCATGCCATTGGCCTTGAGCTGCTCGCGTACGGTCTCGGTCATGGCCTGGGGGCCACAGATGAACGCCGCGTCCAGCGCCTTGACGTCGATCCAGCGGCTGAACAGCTGGCTGCACTTGTCGGCGTCGATGCGTCCGTTGTACAGGTCGACGTCCTGTTGCTCGCGGCTGAACACGAACACCAGGTTGAGGCGCTGCAGGTAGCGGTTCTTCAGGTCTTCCAGCTGTTCACGGAACAGCGCCGCGTTGCTGGAGCGGTTGCCGTAGATCAGCGTGACCTGGCTGTGTGGTTCGCTCTGCAGGGTGGTCTTGATGATCGACAGGATCGGCGTGATGCCGCTGCCGGCCGCCACCGCCAGGTAACGGCCGTGGCGCGCGGGGTCCAGGGGGACGTGGAAATGGCCCGAAGGTGGCATCACCTCCAGCCGGTGGCCGACCTGCAGGGTTTCGTTGGCGTAGGCCGAGAACACCCCGCCGGCCACGCGCTTGATCGCTACGCGCAGCTCGCCGTCCTGGGTGCCGGTGCAGATCGAGTAGGAGCGGCGCACTTCCTCGCCGCCAATGTGGGTACGCATTACCAGGTGTTGGCCCTGGGTGAAGCGGAACTGTTCGGCCAGCTCGCTCGGGATGTCGAAGGCGATGGACACCGCGTCGCGGGTTTCCGGGCGCACGTCCTTGATGGTCAGGCTGTGAAATTGGCTCATTGTCGTTCTCCGGCGCGGGTGCCGCTCAGATGCACTTGAAATAATCGAAGGGTTCCAGGCAGTCCCGGCAGCGATACAGGGCCTTGCAGGCGGTGGAGCCGAACTCGCTGAGGCGCTCGGTGTGGGCGCTGCCGCACTGCGGGCAGCACACCTGCGGTGCTTCACCGAGCAGGCTGCGCTTGCTGTGGCTGCCTTCGGGTGGCGCGATGCCGTACTCGCGCAGGCGCTGGCGACCTGCGGCGCTGATCCAGTCGGTGGTCCACGCCGGGTTCAGCCGCCGTTCCAGTTGCGGCGCGGCGAAGCCGGCCTGTTCCAGGGCCTGGGCGATGTCGTGCTCGATCACCTCGGTGGCCGGGCAGCCGGAGTAGGTCGGGGTGACCACCACGTGCAGGTGGCCGGCCTGCCAGTCGAGGTCGCGGACGATGCCCAGGTCGACCACGCTGACCACCGGCACTTCCGGGTCCATGACCTCAGCCAGCACGCACCAGGCCCTGGCCAGGTCGTCGGGCTGCTGGGCGCGGGCGCCGCGGTCGCCGAGGATCAGCTCACCAGGTCGCATCGGGATAGGCTCTTTGCAGGAACTGCATTTCTGCCAGCAGCAGGCCCAGGTGTTCGGTGTGCAGGCCCTGGCGACCGCTTAGGTAGAAGTGGCTGGCGGCGTCCGGCAGGGGGAGGGTGGCGCGGGCGAACTGCTCGCCGACCCGGCTCTGCCAGGCGCTGGCCACATATTGCGGGTCTGGTGCGATGCCGGCCTGGAACAGGCGCAGCTCGACATCGTCGGCGCTGGTGAATTCCACGGTAAAGCGCCACAGCTGGGTCACGGCCTTGAGCATCCGTGCATGGCTTTCTTCGGTGCCATCGCCCAGACGCTCGATCCATTCGCCCGACCGACGCAGGTGATAAGTGACTTCCTTGACCGCCTTGGCGGCGATGCCGGCGATGCGCTCGTCGCGGGACTGGCTCAGGCCCTGCAGCACCGGCAAGTGCCAGGCGTCGTAGAGGAACTGCTTGGTCATGGTCACCGCATAGTCGCCGTTGGGTTGTTCCACCAGCAGCAGGTTGCGGTAGGCACGCTCGTCGCGGCGGAACGCCAGGTGGTCGGCATCGCGACCGTCGTCGAGCAGTTCGGCAGCATATTCCAGCCAGTTTCGCGACTGGCCGACCAGGTCCAGGCCGACGTTCATCAGTGCCAGTTCCTCTTCGATGGCCGGCGCGCCGCCGCACCATTCGCACAGGCGCTGACCCTGCACCAGGGCGGTGTCGCCCAGGCGCAGCAGGTACTGGATCAAGTCTTCTCGTTGCGTAGGGTAGGTCATGGCCGGCTCCTCACATGTGGCCGACTTCAGGCGGCAGTTCGTAGAAGCTGGCATGTCGGTAGATCTTGTCGTCGGCCGGGTCGAACAGCGGGTCCTTTTCGTCCGGTGACGAGGCGGTGATCTGCGCCGAAGGCACCACCCACAGGCTGACGCCTTCGTTGCGCCGGGTGTACAGCTCGCGGGCGTTCTCGATGGCCATGGCCGGGTCGGCGGCATGCACGCTGCCCACGTGCTTGTGGTTGAGGCCGTGCTTGCTGCGCACGAAGACTTCGAAAAGGGTCCATTCGGACATGGTGGTTCTCCCGATCAGGCAGGGGCTCAGGCGACGTCGCGCCGGGCTTGTTGTTTTTTCGCGTAGGCCACGGCGGCTTCGCGCACCCAGGCGCCGTCGTCGATGGCCTGGCGGCGTTTGGCGACGCGCTCCTGGTTGCACGGGCCGTTGCCCTTGAGCACTTCGTAGAATTCCTGCCACTGAATCTCGCCAAAGTCGTAATGACCGCGTTCGGCGTTCCACTTCAGGTCCGGGTCCGGGGCGGTGCAACCCAGCAGTTCGAGCTGCGGCACGGTCTGGTCGACGAAGCGCTGGCGCAGCTCGTCGTTGCTCTGGCGCTTGATCTTCCAGGCCATGGACTGGGCGCTGTTGGGCGAGTCGGCGTCGCTGGGGCCGAACATCATCAGCGATGGCCACCACAGACGGTTGATGGCGTCCTGGACCATGTCCTTCTGCGCCTGGGTGCCTTCTTTCATCATGGTCAGCAGCAGCTGGTAGCCCTGGCGCTGGTGGAAGCTCTCTTCCTTGCAGATGCGGATCATCGCCCGCGAGTAGGGGCCGTAGGAGGTGCGCTGCAGCACCACCTGGTTGACGATGGCTGCGCCATCCACCAGCCAGCCCACTGCGCCCATGTCGGCCCAGGTCAGGGTCGGGTAGTTGAAGATGCTCGAATACTTGGCCTTGCCGTTGTGCAGCTTGGCGATCTCCTCGTCGCGGTCGGCGCCGAGGGTTTCCATGGCGCTGTACAGGTACAGGCCATGGCCGGCTTCGTCCTGGATCTTGGCCATCAGTTGCAGCTTGCGCTTGAGGGTAGGCGCACGGGTAACCCAGTTGCCTTCAGGCAGCATGCCGACGATCTCGGAGTGCGCATGCTGGGAAATCTGCCGGATCAGGGTCTGGCGATAGGCCTCGGGCATCCAATTCTTGGGCTCGATCTTGATTTCGGCGTCGATCTTCTCCTGGAAGGCGCGCTCCTCGGCGGACATCTCTTCCAGTGCCTTGAGCCGCTTGACGCCGGTCTCGACCAGTTGTGCGTACATGCTGTGCCTCCAGCTTGGTTCGTGAGGTTGGCGTGTGCCATGGTCATAGTTGTAAGCGATACAAAAACAAATATCAAACAAAAAATGATGAATCGTAATTTGTTTGTGTATCGCTTTTCATGGCTCTTTCGGGCGAGCAGGTGCCCGGATTTATGGCTATGAATCCTGATGCTTGCGAGGGAGGTCGTCTTGCTTGGGTGTATCGCTGCTTTTGGATTGGTTTTCTGATTGGTTTGTGTATCGCTTTTTTTGGGCGCGAGAGCGCGCACCCGGCAGGCGGCTTCAGCCCCGAAAGGCATCCCGGATAAAGCCAATACGGGTCAGTCAGGCCGTGGGAGCGAGCTTGCTCGCGAATAGCAGGCTATCTGGAGCGGGTACACCCGTCGCTGCATCAGTGCCCTTGAGTCACCTTTCCGCCTTTACGGCGGGTCCCTTTTGGTTTCCAGGTGCCCTGCGCGCCAAAAGTAACCAAAAGGCATTGCTCCTGGCTTGGGTCTGCCCTGCGGGCAGACTTCCCTCCTTTCGGCGCCATTCCAGGGGGGCGGCGCAATGGGCCGTCCCTGGCCCAGTGCGCCTAAGCCGGCATCCCTGCCGGCTTACCCCCTTCCATGACACCTCCACTCGGCCTGCACCGAAGTCGCGTTCGGCGGCGTCTGCAAGTTCTGTGCTTTAAAAGCAAAAGCGACGCCAGATCAGCTTGCTCTGGTCTAAAAGATCAGTATTGGGATAAAGCCGTTCCTGCCGTTTGCGCATGGGCGGGCGAGGGCTCAGCCCTTGGGGCGTTTGTCGAACACGTGGCAGGCCTTGCCCTCGGAGCGCTTGATGGTGTGGAAGGGCTGGATCAGCACCCGGGCGCTGATGCCGATGTGGGTCTTGATCTGCCGACTCAATTCATCGGCCACGCGCTTCTGCTGTTCGGCGTCCAGGTGCTGCTGCTCATGCTTGAGTTCTACATGCACATCGACGCTGTCCAGGTTGCCGTTGCGGTGCAGGTGCAACTCGTAGACCTCGGCCAGTGGCTTGATCTTGAGAATCTGCTCTTCGATCTGCGTGGGGAACAGGTTGACGCCCCGCACGATCAGCATGTCGTCGCTGCGCCCGGTGATCTTGTCGATACGCCGCATCGGCCGTGCCGTGCCGGGCAACAGGCGGGTCAGGTCGCGGGTGCGGTAGCGGATCATCGGCAGCGCTTCCTTGGACAGCGAGGTGAACACCAGCTCGCCCATCTCGCCGTCGGGCAGCACCTGTCCGGTCACCGGGTCGATGATCTCCGGGTAGAAGTGGTCTTCCCACACGGTGGGGCCGTCCTTGGTTTCTGCGCATTCCATGGCCACGCCTGGTCCCATGATTTCCGACAGGCCGTAGATGTCCAGGGCGGTGATGCCCAGGCGCTCTTCGATGGCGCGGCGCAGTTCGGCGGTCCAGGGCTCGGCACCGAAGATGCCCAGGCGCAGTTTCAGCGTGTGCGGGTCGACGCCCTGGCGCTCGATCTCGTCGGCCAGGTTGAGCATGTACGACGGTGTGACCATGATGATGTCGGGCTGGAAGTCGCGAATCAGCTGGACCTGTTTCTCGGTCTGCCCACCCGACATCGGGATCACCGTGCAGCCCAGGCGCTCGGCGCCGTAGTGTGCGCCCAGGCCGCCGGTGAACAGCCCGTAGCCGTAGGAAATGTGCACCTTGTCGCCGCGCCGCCCGCCTGCCGCTCGGATCGAGCGGGCGACCACGTTGGCCCAGGTGTCGATGTCGTTCTGCGTGTAGCCGACCACCGTGGGCTTGCCGGTGGTGCCGCTGGAAGCATGCAGGCGCACCACCTCGCTCTGCGGCACGGCGAACATGCCATAGGGATAGTTGTCACGCAGGTCGTTCTTGCCGGTGAAGGGGAAGCGCGCCAGGTCTTCCAGCTGCTTGAGGTCGTCCGGGTGCAAGCCCTGCTGGTCGAAGCGCTGGCGATACAGCGGCACGTTGTCGTAGGCATGCTTGAGGCTCCAGCGCAGGCGGTCGAGCTGGTGCTGGCGCAACTGGTCGACGCTGGCGGTTTCCATGGGGTCGAGCAAGGCGGTATTGGCGATCATGTTCATGGTTCACTCGATTGTTTTTGTACGGGCCGGTAGCGCCCTGAGTGGTCTGGCGCAGGTTAGCCCGCGCCGCCGTGTCCGATCTTTTCTATGCGTGTCAGAGTCTTTCGATGACCAGCGCGATGCCCTGGCCGACGCCGATGCACATGGTGCACAACGCATAGCGGCCCTGGCGCTGTTCCAGCTCGTACAGGGCCGTGGTGACCAGGCGCGCGCCGCTCATGCCCAACGGATGACCCAGGGCGATGGCGCCGCCGTTGGGGTTGACCCGCGGGTCGTCGTCGGCCAGGCCCAGCTCGCGCAACACCGCCAGGCCCTGGGCGGCGAAGGCTTCGTTGAGTTCGATGACGTCCATCTCGGCCAGCGACAGGCCGGCCAGGTCCAGCACCTTGCGTGTCGCGGGCACCGGGCCGATGCCCATGATGCGTGGCTCGACCCCGGCGCTGGCCATGGCCAGGACCCTGCCGCGCGCCTTCAGGCCATGGCGCTGGGCGGCGGCAGGGCTGGCCAGCAGCAGGGCGCAGGCACCGTCGTTGACCCCCGAGGCGTTGCCGGCGGTGACGCTGCCGCCGTCGCGGAACGGCGTACCCAGTTTGCTCAACTGCTCCAGGCTGGTGTCGGCGCGTGGGTGCTCGTCGTGCTCGACCACCTTGGCGGGGCCTTTGCGCTGGGCAATTTCCACCGGGGTGATTTCCCGTGCCAGGCGACCGCTGGCCTGGGCCGCTGCGGCCTTGTGCTGGCTGCGCAGGGCGAAGGCGTCCTGGTCGGCGCGGGAAATGCTGAACTGCGCGGCGACGTTTTCCGCCGTCTCCGGCATGGAGTCGATGCCGTACTGTGCTTGCATCAAACGGTTGACGAAGCGCCAGCCGATGGTGGTGTCGAAGAGTTCCGCCGTGCGGCCGAAGGCCTGCTCGGACTTGCCCATCACGAACGGCGCGCGGGACATGGACTCCACGCCACCGGCCAGCAGCAGTCCGGCCTCGCCCGCGCGAATCGCCCGCGCGGCACTGCCCACGGCGTCCAGCCCGGACCCGCACAGGCGGTTGAGGGTGACGCCTGGCACGTTTACCGGCAGGCCGGCGAGCAGGGCGGCCATGCGCGCCACGTTGCGGTTGTCTTCGCCGGCCTGGTTGGCGCAGCCGTAGAACACATCCTCCACCTGGCTCCAGTCCAGCTCGGGATGGCGCTGCATGAGGGCGCGGATCGGTACGGCGCCCAGGTCGTCAGCGCGCACGCTGGCCAGGGCCCCGGCGTAGCGCCCGATGGGCGTGCGGATGGCGTCGATGATCAGGGCGTCAGTCATTGCAGGTTCTCCAGGTCGAGCAGGGTGCCGCGCACTTTGTAGGATTTGCCATGGAACAGGGCGATCAGCTCGCCACGCTGGTTTTCGATTCGCACGTCGTAGTTGCCGGTACGACCGCTGCGGCTCTGCTCGACGGCCCTGGCGACAAGCCGGTCGTCCAGCTGCGCAGGGGCGACGTAGTCGATGCTGCAGCCGATGGCCACGGTCACTGCGTTGTAGGTGTTGCAGGCGAAGGCGAAGGCCGAGTCGGCCAGGGCGAACAGGTGCCCGCCATGGCAGGTGCCGACGCCCTGCAGCATGTCGGCGCGCACGTGCATGCCGACACTGGCGCGGCCGGGACCGACCTCCAGCAGTTGCATGCCCATGGCCTGGCTGGCGGCATCGCGTTCGTAGAGGGTGCTGGCACAGGCTTCGGCCAGCTGCTGGGCATCAAGCGGCATGCAGGGTGCTCCCTTGTTCGGTGCGTCGCCGCAGCAGCAGCGAGGGGCGGTAGCGGGTTTCGCCGTAGGCGGCCTGCAGGTTTTCCAGGGTTCTGAGAATCTGCGCGGGGCCGATGGCATCGGCCCAGGCCAGCGGGCCGCGTGGGTAGTTGACGCCGGCGCACATGGCCAGGTCGATGTCGGCGGCGCTGGCCACGCCGTGCAGCAGCGCGTCGGCGCCTTCGTTGGCGAGCATCGCCACGGTACGCAGTACCACCAGCGCCGGGGTGTCCTCGATCAGGCTGACCTTCAGGCCGGCGCGCTGTAACAGGCCGATCGCCTGTTGCAACGCCGCTTCCGAGGTGCGGGCTGCGCGGCTGATGGCCAGGCGCTCGGCCTTGGCATAATCCAGGGCCAGGTCGAACAGCACCAGACCACTGATGCCGTCCTGGCGGGCGCGCTGGCTGGCCAGGCGGCCATCGCTGAGCGCCAGTACCGCGTCACCCACGCGGATCAGCCCGGCTCCGGCACGCCGGGTTACCACCACCCCGGCCTGCTGCAGGCGTTCGACCAGCGGCTCGGCAATGCCCAGCTCGCCTTCCACCACACAGCCTTCGATGGATGGTGCGCCAGGTGCCTGGCTCGCGGTCGGGCGCAGTGCTCCATCGCTGTAGTCATAGAAGCCGCGGCCACTCTTGCGGCCCAGGTGCCCGGCGTCCACCAGTTCCTTCTGGAGCAGCGACGGCTGGAAACGCATGTCGCCGTAATAGGCCTCGAACACCGAGCAGGTCACTGCGTAATTGACGTCATGGCCGATCAGGTCGGTGAGTTCGAACGCACCCATGCGAAAGCCGCCGGCTTCGCGCAGCAGGGCGTCGAGGGTGGCGCAATCCGCCGCGCCTTCCTGCAGCAGGCGCAGGCTCTCGGCATAGAACGGTCGCGCCACGCGGTTGACGATGAAGCCCGGCGTAGAGCGCGTATGCACTGGCTGCTTGCCCCAGGCCCGGGCGGTGGCATACAGGGCGTCGGCCAGTGCCGGGGCGGTGGCCAGACCCGACACCACCTCGACCAGCGCCATCAGCGGCGCCGGGTTGAAGAAGTGCAGGCCGATGACGCGCTCGGGGTGTTGCAGGCCGGCGGCCAGGCTGGTGATCGACAGGGACGAAGTGTTGCTGGCCAGGATGCAGCTGGCGGTGCAGACGCTCTCCAGCTCGCGCAGCAGGCCCCGCTTGACCTCCAGGTTCTCGACGATGGCTTCGATCACCAGGCCAGCATCAGCCAGCCCGGCGAGGCTGTCGGCTGCGTGCAGGCGTGCGCGGATGGCGCTGTGTTCGCTGGCCGCCAGCCGGCCCTTTTCGACCAGCCGACCCAGCTGTCGGTCGATGCCGACGATGGCCTGGGCGGCCGCGCCGTCACGGGTGTCGAACAGCAGAACCGAGTGGCCGGCCTGGGCGGCGACCTGGGCGATGCCGGCGCCCATGGCGCCCGCGCCGATGACCGCCACCTGCGTGTTTTTATCCAGGGCTGCCATGGCTCAGTGTCCCTTGAAGGTGGGGGTGCGTTTGTTCATGAAGGCCGAGACACCCTCGCGGTAGTCGTCGCTGCGCCCGGCCAGGCGCTGCAGGTCACGCTCCAGCTCCAGTTGCTCGTCGAAACTGTTGTGGGCGCTGGCATTGAAGGCACGTTTGATCAGCGCCAGGCCGTAGGTGGGCTGGGTGGCGAGGTGGCGGGCCAGTTTCAGGGCTTCATCGCGCAGGTCGGCGTCGTCCACCACCCGGTAGATCAAGCCCCATTGCTCGGCCTGTTCGGCACTGAGCCGCTCACCGAGCAGGGCCAGGGCCTTGGCCCGTGCCATGCCGACCAGGCGCGGCAGGCTCCAGGTACCGCCAGAATCCGGCACCAGGCCGATCTTGCAGAACGCCTGGATAAAACTGGCCGAGCGCGCTGCCAGCACCAGGTCGCAGGCCAGCGGGATATTCGCCCCGGCACCGGCAGCCACGCCATTGATCGCGCAGATCACTGGCATTGGCAGGTCGCGCAGGGTACGGATCAGCGGGTTGTAGAACTGCTCGATGGACTCGCCCAGGTCGGGCATCTGCGCGCCGGGTGCGACGTTGCGGTCGGAGAGGTCCTGGCCGGCGCAGAAGCCGCGGCCTTCGCCGGTAATCAGCAGCACCCGCGCCGCGCCGTCCTGGCGCACGCGCTTGAGGGCCTCGCGTACTTCCAGGTGCATGGCGGTGTTGAAACTGTTCAGTTGCTCGGGACGGTTGAGGCTGAGGAAGGCCACGCCGTCCTCGATGGCAAACAGGATGTGCTGGAAGTCCATGATGGCGCTCTCGATGAATGGCTTGAATCACCGGCCCTTGAAGGTCGGCGTGCGTTTGTCCTGGAAGGCGCGGATGCCCTCGTCGCGGTCGGCGGTGCCGGCCAGCAGGGTGAAGGCATGGCGCTCGAAGCGCAGGCCACTGGCCAGGTCGGTGTCCTGGGCCTTGAGTAGCGCTTCCTTGGCCAGGCGCACGGCCAGCGGGGCCTTTTCGGCGATGAGCCTGGCGATGGCCACGGCGCGCTCGACGGTCAGTTCCGGCTGGGTGATTTCGCTGACCAGCCCGGCGCGCAGGGCATGACGTGCGTCGATGGGTTGCCCGGTGAGCACCATCTGCATGGCCAGGGACTTGCCCACGGCGCGCAACAGACGTTGGGTGCCACCGGCGCCGGGCATGATCCCCAGGTTGATTTCCGGCTGGCCGAAGCGTGCATCTTCCCCGGCAACGAGGATGTCGGCATGCATGGCCAGTTCGCAGCCGCCGCCCAGGCAGAAGCCGTTGACGGCTGCCACCAGCGGCTTGGCAAAGGCGCTGATGCGCTGCCAGCAGGCCACCCTCGGGTCGTCGAGGATGCCCACCAGGTCACGTTCGGCCATTTCATTGATGTCGGCACCGGCGGCGAAGGCTTTGCGGCTGCCGGTGATGACCACGGCACGCACCGCGTGGTCGGCTGCGGCCAGGTCCAGCTGGTCGGCCAGTTCGGCGAGCAGTTCGGTGTTCAGCGCATTGAGTGCCTGCGGGCGCTGCAGGGTGATGAGCCGTACGCCAGTGGCGGCTGTGGTTACGGCTAGGGTGTGAGGCATCGTCAGGTCCTCGGATGGCACGCGCGACCTTGGGGCCGCTGATTATTGGAATGGGCAGATGCCCTCGGGGCAGTGCTGGACCGAGTATAGGCTTGATGCGATACAAAACAACATATGTTTTATTTTATTTGTGTGTCTAATATGTGTTTGAGAAGGCGAGTAAATCACCAGCATTGGCGATTGATCCAATGAGTTAAAGCCTTTCATGGCGTTTGGAAAGATCTGAACGTGATACGCATGATTTTATAGGTATGGGTAATGCGGTAGAGCATGATCGGCTCGCCTGCGCCGACCCACGTGATACGAGGAGACTCATGAATGACCTGTTACAGCCTCGATGGCCTGACCCCCGTGGTGCATCCCACGGCTTTCGTGCACCCCACGGCGGTGCTGATCGGTGACGTGATCATCGGTCCTGGCTGCTATGTCGGTCCGCTGGCCAGCCTGCGCGGCGACTTCGGGCGCATCGTCCTGGAGGAGGGCGCCAACCTGCAGGACACCTGCGTGATGCACGGTTTTCCCGACAGCGATACGGTGGTGGGACGCAACGGCCATATCGGCCATGGCGCGGTGTTGCACGGCTGCCGTATCGGTGAGGATGTGCTGGTGGGCATGAACGCGGTGGTGATGGACTACGCCGAGATCGGCGCGCGGTCGTTCGTTGCCGCCACCACTTTCGTCAAGGCACGCTTCAGTTGCGCCGAGCAGTCGCTGGTGCTCGGTTCGCCAGCGACGGTCAAACGCCGCCTGAGCGATGACGAAGTGGCCTGGAAGCAGGCTGGCACCCGTGAATACCAGCAGTTGGCGCAACGCTGTCGGCACGGCCTGGTGGCCTGTGAGCCGCTGAGCGAAGTGGAAGCCGGACGGCCGCGAATCAGCGACAGCGCCTTGCGGCCCAAGGCCGGGGATTGATGGGCAGGCTCGCAGGCATCCCGCCGGGCGGTTATATTCGGCATCTTTTTCGCTGTCCGGTACGCCCATGACGTCCCTTGCCCCGCTCGCCCAGCTCATCCAGCGCTTTCAGGAGCGCACGCCGATCCGCGCCAGTTCACTGATCATCACCTTGTATGGCGATGCCATCGAGCCCCACGGCGGCACGGTCTGGCTGGGCAGCCTGATCCAGCTGCTGGAGCCCATGGGCATCAACGAGCGGCTGATCCGCACCTCGATCTTTCGTCTTACCAAGGAGGGCTGGCTGACCTCCGAGAAAGTCGGCCGACGCAGCTACTACAGCCTGACCGGCACCGGACGACGGCGTTTCGAAAAGGCCTTCAAGCGCGTGTACAGCACCAGCGTGCCAGCCTGGGATGGTGCCTGGTGCCTGGTGGTGCTCTCGCAACTGCCAGCGGACAAACGCAAGCAGGTGCGCGAAGAACTGGAGTGGCAGGGTTTTGGCGCGATCGCTCCGACCGTGCTGGCCAACCCGCGCGGCGACAAGGCAGACGTCAGCGCCACCCTGCAGGAACTCGACGCACTGGACGACAGCATCGTCTTCGAAACCCGCGGCCAGGATGTTCTGGCGTCCAAGGCGCTGCGTGCGCAGGTGCGCGAGAGCTGGAACATCGACGAGCTGGGCCAGCACTACAGTGAATTCATCCAGCTGTTCCGCCCGCTTTGGCAGGCGCTGCGTGAACAGGACGAGCTGCGCGGTGAGGATTGCTTCCTGGCACGTACCCTGTTGGTCCATGAGTATCGCCGCCTGCTGCTGCGCGACCCGCAACTGCCCGACGAACTGCTGCCCGGCGACTGGGAGGGGCGTGCGGCCCGTCAGCTGTGTCGCAATATCTACCGGCTGGTGTGTGCCAAGGCCGAGCAATGGCTGGCCGGCGCGATGGAGACCGCCGACGGACCTCTACCCGATGTAGGCGAAAGCTTCTGGCAGCGTTTCGGTGGCCTGCGTTAAAAAAACGGCGAGCATTGCTGCTGCGATAAAACCCTTTTGCGGCCGCATGGTCTGTGGCTGCGCAGGGATATTCTCGCTGCGTGCCGTGGCCGTCGTACGTGTCGCCACAGCGACCCTTCCTATCGGGACTTCGAGCCGTGACCGATCATCAGATGAACCCCTTGCATGACCAACTGCAGCGCCTCGAGGCCGAGAATGCCCGCTTGCGCCAGCAGATGGCGGCGCGTGACCTGCAGGCCGAGACGGCCCTGGCGCTGTCTCGGGAGCGCTACCGCTTCCTGTTCGACACCATGGACGAAGGCTTCTGCATCATCGAGTTCTTCGATGGGCCGCATGGTCCGCTGAGCGACTATGTGCATGTCGAGGCCAATGCTGCCTACGCCAACCATGCCGGGATTCCCAACGTGGTCGGCAAGAAGGTTCGCGAGATGGTCGGTGCCGAGGCCGATGGCTGGATCGAGCTGTACGGCGAGGTGCTGCGCAGCGGCGTACCGATCCGGTTCGAGCGCGAGCTGGTGGCCACCGGGCGTTACCTGGCCCTGGCGGCCTTTCGCATCGAGCCGGCCAGCCGCAAGCAGGTGGCGGTGCTGTTCCAGGACATCACCCAGCGCAAGCGTGCCGAACTGGCCCTGCAGCAGCTCAACGAGACCCTGGAAAGCCGTGTGCGCGAGGCCGTGGCTGAACGCAACGTGCTGGCTGACGTGGTCGATGGAACCGATGCTCGTATTCATGTCATCGACCCCCAGTACCGCTGGCTGGCGTTCAACGTCATGGCGATCACCGAGTGTGAACAACTGTTCGGTGTGCAACCGCGGGTCGGGCAGAGTGTGCTCGATGCCCTGGATCACTTGCCCGATACCCGCGAGCACGTCCGCAGGTTGTGGGATCGCGCCTTGGGCGGCGAGGAATTCATCGAGGTTACCGATTTCCAGACCAGCGGCGCGCCATCGCGCTTCTACGAGATCCGCTACCGCACCTTGCGCGGGACCGATGGCCAGGTGATCGGCGCCTACATGTTCGCCTACGACATCAGTGACCGACTGCGCGAGCAGGAACGACTCAAGCAGGCCGAGGAGGCCCTGCGTCAGGCGCAGAAGACGGAGGCCGTCGGGCAGCTGACCGGGGGCATCGCGCATGACTTCAACAACTTGCTGACCGGTATCAACGGCTCGCTGGAGCTGCTGCGCGCGCGTCTGAGCCAGGGGCGTTTCGACGGCATCGATCGCTATGCCGCAGCGGCCCAGGATGCTTCGCGGCGAGCCGCTTCCCTGACGCACCGCCTGCTGGCGTTCTCGCGCCGCCAGACCCTGGACCCCAAGCCGGTGGACGTCAACCGCCTGGTGGCCGGCATGGAAGAATTGATTCGCCGTTCGGTCGGCCCGCACATCACCGTCGAGGTGGTCACCGCCATCGGCCTGTGGTCGACGTTCATCGACGCACCGCAGTTGGAAAGCGCCTTGCTCAACCTGTGCGTCAACGCCCGCGATGCCATGCCACTGGGCGGACGGATCACCATCGAGACGGCCAACAAGTGGATCGATGAGCGCGAGGCGCGGGTGCGCGACCTGTCGCCGGGTCAGTACCTGTCGCTGTGCGTGACCGATACCGGCACCGGCATGACCCCGGAGGTCATGTCCCGCGCCTTCGATCCCTTCTTCACTACCAAGCCGCTGGGACAGGGCACCGGGCTGGGGCTATCGATGGTGTATGGCTTCGTGCGCCAGTCCGGCGGCCAGGTGCGTATCTATTCGGAACTCGAGCAGGGCACCACGCTGTGCCTATACCTGCCGCGCCATTACCAGGCTGCCGAAGAGCCGCAGGCACTGGATGCCGAGAGTCCGGGCGCCTGCGCGCCGGCCGTGTGCCGGGTGATGATCGTCGACGATGAGCCGACCATCCGCATGCTGGTCAGCGAAGTGCTCGAAGAGCGTGGCTACGCGGCGATCGAAGCGGTGGATGGCGCCAGCGCGCTGCGCATTCTCGAAGGCGACAAGCCGGTCGACCTGCTGGTCACCGACGTGGGCTTGCCCGGTGGCATGAACGGTCGGCAGCTGGCCGATGCCGCGCGACGCCTGCGCCCTGAGCTGAAAGTGCTGTTCATCACCGGCTATGCCGAGAACGCGGTGATTGGCAACGGCCATCTTGAGCCGGGTATGTGGATCATGACCAAGCCGTTCGCCATGGAAGCGTTTGCCAGCCGGATCTACGAAATGCTCGAACGCGACTGAGCAGAAGGAAAGTTTGCTTTACATGCCGGCGGGCTTCGTTGCAGCATGTAAAGCATGCTTTCCATTTCGAGAGAGGTCCCATGAATCGCTATCTACGTGAATTCGCCGCTGCCCTGGTGGCTTATGTCGCCGTGTTGATCCTGAGCCTGGCGGCGTTGGCGCGGGCTGACCTGTCAGCGGCAGCACGAGCGGCAATCAGCCTGGCGCCGATGTTGCCTGGCCTGCTGCTGTGTTGGGCAGTGGTCCGCCAGCTGCGCCGCCTGGATGAACTGCAGCTGCGCATTCAGTTCGAAGCGCTGGGCTTCGCCTTCGCGGCCAGCGCGCTGCTGACCTTCAGCTACGGCTTTCTGGAAATCGCCGGGCTGCCGAAACTGTCGCTCTTCGTGGTCTGGCCGTTGATGGCGGTGATGTGGATGCTGGGCTTGCTGATCGCCGCAAGGCGCTACCGTTGAACAACCGGCTCAAGGCGTTGCGGGCCGAGCGCCAGTGGTCCCAGGAGGATCTCGCCGGCCGCCTGGCGGTCTCCCGACAGACCATCAATGCCATCGAGAACGGCCGCTACGACCCCAGCCTGCCGCTGGCCTTTCAGATGTCCAGGCTGTTCGACCTGCCCATCGAGGCGATTTTCCAGTATGAGCCTGATCAACCCGGCTGAGCGGATTTGTGCGCCGCCTGGCGGGCCTGTTCGCTGGGCGCTGGTGTCTTGAGCAGTGTCTGCAGGGCCTGGCTATAAGCCTGGCGGCCCAGGCGCATGCTGTTGTTGTGGGTGCCGCCGGGCACCAGCAACAGGGTCTTGGGTTCGGCGGCGGCCTGGTACAGCGCTTCGCTGAAGCGCGGCGGGACGTAGCGGTCGTCGGTGCCATGCACGATCAGCACGGGCATGCCGATGTCGGCGATCTTGCCTTCGGAGTCGAACTTCTGCGACAGCAGCCAGCGTACCGGCAGCGAGGTGTAGCTGCTGGCGATGGAACTGGCCACGTCGGCGAGGTTGGTGAAGGTCGACTCGATCACCAGCCCGCGCGCCTGCAGTTGCTGCGGGTCGCCATCGGCGTCGCGGCCTAGCTCGGCGGCCAGGTCCACGGCCACCGCGCCGCCCAGGGAGTGACCGTAGATCAGCCGCCGGGCAGGGTCGGGTTGCAGCAGCTTGAGGCGTTCCCAGGCGATACGCGCATCTTCATAGACGCTTTTCTCCGACGGCAGCTCGCCCTTGCTCTGGCCGAAGCCCCGGTAGTCGATGGCCAGTACCGAAAAGCCCAGGCTGCGCAGTTGCTCGATACGGAACAGCTGGCCGGTAAGGTTCCAGCGTGAGCCGTGCAGGTACAGCACCGCGGGGGCGTCCTTGCGCGGTGCCGGCCACCACCAGGCGTGGATATTCTGTCCGGCGGCCAGGCTGGGTGGCTTGAGGTCGAGTTCCTGGACACCTGCCGGCAGGCCGCCGTACCAGCTGGCGGTGCCCGGTTCGATGCGGAACACCAGTTCGCGTTCCTTGCGCTCCAGCACCGAGCAGCCGACCGGCAGGCCCACGGCGAACATCGCCATCAGCGTCCAGGTCAGCCGACGCAGGCCGCGGCGCGCAGGTTTGGGAGAAGACATTGGGAAATCCGGTAACCAAAATGACATAGATGCCGTTCATACCTCGGCATTACAGACGCTGCCAGACAGTTCGGTTACAGGATATTGCTCGGCGGCCAGTTCGCCTACGTCTGAATGGTCGCTTGCGGCATGGGCTGGTCCTGCCACCGGGCATCGACAGCCGGGCAGGGCGATCCGATGACGCGTCGTGTCCGCGCGGTGGGGGCCTGCTGTACTGAAGTCAATCAGGGCACGAGGCTCGATGTGGCAGGGCGGAGGTCATGATGCCAGCTGGTACGTTGCTTGCAGGCTATTGTGTGCTCTCCACTTCTCAAGAGGTCAATGCCCGATGCTGCTTTACCGCCCCCTGGAAGAGAAAGACTTTGCCGCTGTCTGCGCGTTGCCGCGCACCCCGGATGAACTGTTCCACATGTTTCCACGGGCGAGTTATCCCTTCACCCCGGCGCAACTGGCCGAGTCGCTGGAGCAGCGCTCCGATCCTACGGTGATCGAAATGCAGGGCGAAGTGGTGGGCTATGCGAATTTCGTCCGGTGCGATTTCCGTGGGCGCTGCACCCTGGGCAACGTGATCATTTCCGCCGACTCGCGCAGCAAGGGTGTGGGTCGCTACCTGATCGGCTGCATGGCCGAGATCGCCTTCGACAAGCACGAAGCCCGCGAACTGACCGCGTCGTGCTTCAACCACAACGTCACCGGCCTGCTGTTCTACTCACGCATCGGTCTGCGCCCCTTCGCCATCGAGGAGCGGCGTGACAAACAGGGCCAGGCTGTGGCGCTGATTCACCTGCGCCTGGAGCGTCCCGAAAGCTGAGGCGTAGGCGGCCTGCCCTGGCAGTGCCGCATGACATCAGGCAGTGTGCGAAAAGTGTCTGCGCTCGGCCGTGCTGCGAGGACAGGCCGGATCACCAACTGGGTCCGAATGCTCATTGACACATAGGCGACGGGGCCTGCTTGCCGGTTTTTACCAGGCCTGGCCTTTGCCCGTCAACTGTACGTACAAAACCTCACAAAGTAGGTTCAATAATTAACAAACGTTATTCATTTGATCGAGATCAATTGTTTTAAATATTCAGTGAATCGTTTTTTCATTGCCCTGCGTCGGATAACGGGTGACGAGCGGCCCGTTACGTCTGAAGTCGATTGCCTGCTGTAGTTGTCACGCGTATAAGGGGTGGAGATCACCGGTTTTCTGGTGGTATTCCTTGAGCAGGCGGAGTGCTTGCTTAATTACTCAAGTCACCAATAAGCGTGGGCGCACGCGGGATCGCATAGTTGCGCTTGCAAATAAGGAGATAGCCAATGATCGCTTGTGGACTTTCTACGCTCGAACTACGCAGCATCGTAGAAGGGGCGTTCCTGCCTCTCAATTGCACCTGTACCATCGCCCCGGACCAATCCATGACCGTACAGATCGCCGAGCCTCGCACTGGCCGGGTCGACCTGTTGGTCACCGGTATTTCCCTGGAGCGTCTGAATTCCAGCCGGGACATCTCCAATCTGGTCGCCGAACTGCGTGACGAACTGGTCAGTGTCGCGCAGCCTCAGGTTTACTCCCGCCTGGCCTGATACGCCAACTGAAGCGGCCGGCACAGCGGTGTCGGCTGCGGATCGTCAAATAGCCGACACCTCGCGCCAAGCCGATTGAAAGAATCAAGCAGCGTCCATCGCTGGAAGAAAATTGCCCCAATTGCAGATGTTCTGCGGGGTTGCCCGACGTTCTGCCTGTTATGGCGTTTCCAAGCGGTTTTCGGGTAGCTGCCGAGCGGGTTTGACAGCGTTGAAAACCTTTGCAAACATTATTGCTGTCAGTGCGCTTATTCCCTTCGTAACACGCTATTACCTATTCTTTGATCCTCCGCGTCGGCTTCTTGTCAGAAGCGGGCGGTAGCCTGTCCGATCATCAGCTTTTTGTCGCCCGGCCTTATCAAGGGTGTGCCGCTTACGGCCTTTCAATCAACGTGGTGTTCCGCTCACGTGCGCGTTTCATGTGCTGTTGTTTTTAATGAACAAACGCATTCATTCACTTATTCAACTTGCACTTTCCTGCACGCCTGAATATGTCCGCTTATTTCAATAATCGAGGCAGGCGTTGCCACGTGCCGTTCCAACAGCAGGTCAAGGAAGCCAAATCATGTTCGAAGATCATTTACACATTGAGTGTGGCTGCGTGGTGGGCGGCGCCGGCTTGGCAGGCATGGGTTTCCTGTTCAACGCCCTGAAGACCGGCGCCCTCGAACAGATCGCCAGCCAGGGGCTGATGGTCATCGATGCAGCGCCCGAAGCGGGCATCGGCAGCCTGGGGCAGTACCGCATCACCGCCAATTCGGTGGGCGATGTGTTCATCGATTGCCTGCGCGACCCCCGCCTGGCGGCAATTTTCGAGCCTCTGGAGTATTCGCCGGCCTATTGGCGCATCCGTCGGCAGGCGGACAGCGCACCACCGCTGGCGGAGGTCGGTGAGTTGATGAGCGAGGCCCATCGCCTGGTGCTGCGCCATATCGTCCAGCGCTACGGGGTGAGGATCTGGCACAGCACGACGCTCACCGCCGTCACCTGGCAACCGGGCGGCTTGTGCTTGCAGGTCGACACCGCGGGCTTCGAGCGGCGTATCCATTGCCGTGCCCTGGTGCTCAACCTGGGAGGCCGCCAGGAACCCGGGCAGCTGTTCGACGCGCTGGCGCAATACCGCCTGCAAGTGCCGCCCGGCGCTCGTGTCATTGGCTCTGACGACCTGTTGCGCATGAGCGCGGTGCAGATTCGTGAGCAATTGATGCCGGTCGTCGATGCCGGGCAGCGTGTCACGGTGGTGGGCGGTTCGCACAGTGCCTTTTCGGTGTTGGAGAACCTTGCCGATGCCCTGGAGTTCGGCGGTTTGCAGGAGCTGACGCTGATCCATCGCACGCCGATCCGCCTGTTCTATGAGAGCGCCGAGCAGGCTCGCGAGGCGAACTATCGTTTCGACCCGCAGCAGGATGTATGTCCGGTGTCGGGGCGTATCAATCGCTCTGGCGGGTTGCGCTACCGGGCCCAGGAGATCGGTCGCGAAGTGCTGCTCAACCAGCGGGTCGGCAAGACCGGTGTGAAGATCTGCCGCGTACAGCTGCAGGATGGCGGCGTCGAGGCCGGCAACCACGCCGCACAATGGCTGGCCGAATCAGGTGCGGTGATCCAGTGCACGGGTTACCAGCCGGTGCTGCCGACCCTGCGGCACGAAGACGCTACGCCGATCCATTTGCGTCAGGCGCATGGCGGGCTGGATTCGGACGCCCAAGGCTGCCCGCTGGACCAGGATGGGCGGCGGCTCGATGGACTGTACTTGTTCGGTATCGGCGCAGGCCTGGCGGCGGACCCCAAACTGGGCAGCGAGGCGTCCTTCGAAGGACGCATCTATGGCGTATGGCAATTTCACCATGATGCCAGCCTGGCGGTGATCCAGGCCGTGCAGGCGCGCCTGCAGCGCTTTACCCGCCAGCCGGTGTCGGCGCGCCATTCGCTGGTACAGACCCTGGATGAAAACATGCGGCTGCTGTTGCCCGGCCTGAGCCGCGAAGCCTGAGGCCATTTCTCCCGGCAGTCCCCTCCTTTACGCACGGCTGGCCCGTGCGTTTTTTTGTTCGGGCGTCGCGCTGGCTGGGCACAAACAGCCTATCGGTGGGGCGCTGCTACCATTAGGGTGCAGTACACCCAGCGTTGCTCGCCATTCGAGCAGCGCCTTCGCTGTTTCCTATTCCCGATGGAGGCCCGATCCATGCCTGTCAAACATGATCTGTTCGCGGACTTGCACCTGAGCAAGGAAGAAGTGCTGGCACATGGCAGGAGCGATACGCGTCTGCAGCAGTTGCTCGATGATTACCAGCAGGCCGATTCCGAGGTGCTGGAGGCCGAGAAGGGCGTGGCGGGTGGCATAGGTGATGAAGCCCTGAAAAAGCTCAAGGAGCATCGTCTGCTGGTCAAGGACCGGATCGTCGAGCGACTGCACGGGCTGCAGTGACCGGTCGGCAGCGGCCTTGCCGGCAAGGCCGCTGCTTCGCTCAGAGGGTGGTGCCCGAGGTTGAAGGTGCGGTGCCCGAGGTTGAAGGTGCCGTACCCGATGCCGAAGGTACGCTGCCCGGCGCCGAATGTCCCTGCGCCGGCCTGGACCATTGCCGTTCCACCGGCGGCAGGTTCTGGCCGATGGCCGCGCCCAGGGCCAGGGCTACGCCCGCCAGCACCAGGGGCTGCTGGTGCACCAGGCTGGAAAGCCCGAGCTGCAGGCGCTGGCCTTGTTCGCCCAGCTTCAGGTCGCCCAGGCGACCGGCCTTGTCCTTCAGGGTCGAGGCGGTGTCCTGCAGCTTATCCTTCAGGCCGTCCAGGCCGCCGGACGCCCCGTCGCCCGACTGCGGCGTAGTGGCGCCACTGCGTTGCTGGCCCAGCATCAACCAGGCCAGGCTCACCGACATCAGTACGGCTGGCAAGGGGTTGCGGCGTACGCTGCTGCCCAGGTTGCCGGCGAACTCTCCGCCGTTGTCGCGTACATAGGCGAGGGTCTGATCCACCCATTGTCCAGGGGACATCTTCTTCTCCAGAGCATCGACTATCTGGTCGATGCTGGAGCGCTGCTCGTCGACTTCGCGCTGCAATTGCTCAGGGCTGTCGGAGCGGTCATTGCTAGTCATGATGCTTTTCTCCTGATCACGTCCTTGTCCTTGTTGAGTGCCTGGGCGGTGCGCTCAGGCGTCAGGTTGGCGGCATCCAGGCGACGGTTGCCGGCCTTGAGCATGAGCATGCCGGCGATCAGCGCAGCGACCCCGACAATCAGGGCGGCCAGCCAGACCGCCACGAACCAGGCGAGAATCTGCACGATCACCAACAGCAGGATGACCAGACCGGCCTGCATGAACATCAGGCCGGCGGCCATGGTCCTGGCCCCTTGACGCGCCGACTGCAGCGACTCGCGCAACTCGGCCTTGGCCAGCGCGATCTCCTTGGCGACCAGCAGCGGCACCTCGTGGAACAACTGCCCGACCAGCCCGATGACCGAGGCATCGCCGTCGGTGCCGGGCTTTTGTGGAATATCGCTCATGGTCAGGCTCCTTGCATGCCTTGCGCGGCTTCATCGGGGTGTCCGTTCAGACCTGGCGCGGGTGCTACGCCGAAGTTGCTCGGCTCGGCTTGGGCGAACGGGTCGGCCTGACGGTCGCCGGCGAAGACCCGGGAAAGCCCGAAGCCCAGCGCCAGGCTGGCCAGCAGCAGTTTGGCCGGGTTGTCTCTGGCCAGGTTGCCCGCCTGCTGCAGCGCCTGGTCGGCGTTCTGCCCGCGCAGGTCGTCGGCCAGCTGCGCGATGCTTTGGGCCAGTTCATCGACATACTGGGCCAGGCCGTCGGCCTCGCTGCCAGTAGAGGGGGTATCGTCGAAATGATCTTCGAGAGGCGCGCCGGTGGTGCGGTCATCACCGCCCGACGCCCCGTATTGTGGAGTTGCCATGGTCATTCTCCGTGTTCTTGGCGGATGGAATGCTCGGCTCACTGCTTATTTCGGGGCGGGCACGGGAAGTGGACTGAACCGCGCGGCTTGGCGTTCAGGTGGAATGACCAATGGAGGCGACAATGAAAACGGCGCCGCGAAGGGCGCCGTGGGACGGCCCTGGGCAAAGGTGGGGCCGCACGAATCGAGGGGCAGCAGGAATTATTGGGAGTTCTGGTTGGGCGCCAGTTCTGCCTGGATACGCTTGTAGATTTCTTCGCGATGCACGGAAACATTCTTTGGGGCGTTGATGCCCAGGCGGACTTGCAGCCCTTGAACACCAAGAATGGTGACGGTGATGTCGTCACCGATGTTTATGCTTTCGCCTACTTTGCGGGTGAGTATCAACATAATCTTTTCCTTGATGGCCTCTCTTGACGCCTCTTTCAAGAGGCTGGCATGTGCCTTTGCGTGGTGATTGTTGCCGAGTGCATCAAAATGCTTCCATCGATACGACGTTGCAGCGGTGAATTTAATTCCCTCGGTTCATGTTTCTGTCACCTTGATTTGCATCAACACGTGACGAGCTTGCCAATTCTGCCCGTTTTGTCGCGCAAATGCCCGGATTTACTGGCAAAAGGCTGAAAAAGACTCGATTGGATCCTCATTGACCTGATAAACCCGTTTTAGTTGCGTGTAGGACGTTCTGCTTCAAAAAGTAGTCCCTTGCTGATCCAGAGAGTAGGCGGATTCTGGAAGCATTGCCTTAGCTTTCTCATATTTCAAATGAAAGCGAGTAAGGCGCTGTAGGAAAGCGTGGGGCAAGAAGGGCGGGGGATTGGCTGGAAGGCGCCGGCGCGCTGTCTGGCGGGGCTGGGTCGGGTCACCCTGGCGCGCGGCAGGCTCGCACGGCGTGTCAGGCCGCACGAGTGGGGGATGCGCTCAGACCACGATCGACAGCAGCATGATGAAGATGATGCCGACCACCGACAGGATGGTTTCCATCACGGTCCAGGTCTTGAAGGTTTCGGTGACGGTCATGTTGAAGTACTGCTTGACCAGCCAGAACCCGGCGTCGTTGACATGGGAAAGAATCAACGAGCCGGCGCCCGTCGCCAGTACCAGCAGTTCGCGATTGACCCCTGGAATCAGCCCCACCACCGGGGCGACGATGCCGGCGCCGGTGATGGTCGCCACGGTGGCCGAGCCGGTGGCGATGCGGATCACTGCGGCGACCAGCCAGGCGAGCAGGATGGGGTTGAGCTGCGCCTGGACGGCCATATGGCCGATCACGTCACCCACGCCGCTGGCCACCAGCATCTGCTTGAAGCCGCCGCCGGCACCGACGATCAGCACGATGGCTGCGACCGGGGTCAGGCTCTGGTCGAGCAGTTTCATGATCTGCCCACGATCGAAGCCGCGGGCTGCACCAAAGGTGTAGAACGCCAGGAGCAGGGCCGCGAGCAGCGCGGTGATCGGGTGGCCGATGAAGTCCATCCAGGTTCGGAACAGGCTGCCTTCAGGCAGCACTACGTCGGCGAAGGTCTTGAGCAGCATCAGCACCACGGGCAGCAGGATGGTCACCAGGGTGATGCCGAAACCGGGCAGGTTCTGCGCCGTGGACTCCTTGCCGATCTGCGCCATCAGCTCGGCCGAAGGACTGCCGGGAATGCGCTTGGAGATCCACATGCCGTACAGCGGCCCGGCGATGATCGCCGTCGGCAGGGCGACCAGAAGACCGTAGAAGATGGTCTTGCCGATGTCGGCACCGAACACGCCAATGGCCAGCAGCGGGCCTGGATGCGGAGGGACCAGGCCATGTACCGCCGAGAGGCCTGCCAACAGTGGGATGCCGATGCGGATGATGGAAATGCCGGTGCGTCGGGCGACGATGTAGACCAGCGGAATCAGCAGCACGAAGCCGATTTCGAAGAACAGCGGGATGCCCACCAGAAAGGCGGAAAACATCATCGCCCAGTGCACCCTCTGTTTACCGAAGGTACGGATCAGGGTCTGGGCGATCTGGTCGGCGCCGCCGGAGTCGGCCATCAGCTTGCCGAGCATGGTGCCCAGCCCGAGGATGATGCCAACGAAGCCCAGCACGCCGCCGAAGCCGTCCTGGAAGGACTTCATGACTTTTTCCACCGGCATGCCGGAGGTCAGGCCAAGGAAGCCGGCTGCCACGGTCAGGGCGATGAAAGGGTGCACCTTGAATTGGGTGATCAGCAGAACCAGGCCGACGACAGTGACCAGGGCGTCGAGCAGCAGGTAGGTCTCATGGGTCAAACCGAACATGGGTATTCTCCAATTGTCATTGTTCTATGGAGCGACCGCCGAAGCGGATGTTCACTAAAAGATAGCGCTGTCTTTCACAGGCAGCGCTTTACTGCGGCCAGTGCGCCCGCCACCACTCGACCGCCTTGCGGCCCAGCGTGTCGAGAGTCAGGGTGGCGTCCACGCACAGCGTTCGCGGTTCATCATGGGGCGGCTCCAGGGTGGCGAACTGGCTGTCCACCAGGCTGGCCGGCATGAAGTGCCCTTGGCGGCTGGCGCAACGTTGCCGGGCGACTTCCACCGGCAGTTCAAGGAACACGAAACCCAGCTCGGGTACCGCGTCGCGCAGCAGTTGCCGATAACTGCGTTTGAGCGCCGAGCAGGCCAGTATCGGTCGTTCACCCCGCGCTACGGCGGCGGCCAGTTCTTCACCCAGGCGGGTCAGCCAGCCGGCGCGGTCGGTGTCGTCGAGGGGGATGCCGGCGCTCATCTTTTCGATATTGGCCGGTGGGTGGAATGCGTCGCCTTCGATCAGGCGGCTGCCGGTATGACGGGCGATCTGGCTGCCGACTTCGCTCTTGCCGCAGCCGGAGACGCCCATCACCACCAGGGCGGATATGTTCGATGGAGCCTTGTTCACTGTTGCCACCTTTTCTGAAGACAGCGCTGTCTTTGCCGATTTGAACAAAGTCTGCTGCGGTGCTTCAGCTCTTGTCGTTGTATTGGGGTCGCGGGTCGCCATCACTCGATGGACGTGGCAAGCCGGGTCAGGCAGACATTGCCAGCAGGAATGGGACAGCGCTACCTTAGTGCCTGGCCCATTTCCCTGGCAACCCCCTCCGTTCAGTTGGCAACGCATGGCACGTATTGGTTCCCGCTCTACCGGCCGCCCGACCCTCAATGAAGTGGCGCAACAGGCCGGCGTTTCCCCCATCACGGCTTCCAGGGCATTACGCGGTATCGCCACGGTGGCCCCGGAACTGGTCGACAAGGTTCGCGCCGCCGCACAGCGACTGGGCTATGTGGCCAATCCCGCAGCCCGTGCGCTGGCTTCGTCGAGCAGCCCGACGGTGGTGGTGCTGGTGCCGTCACTGTCCAACCAGTTGTTCATCGAGACGCTGGAAGCCATCCAGAACGTCTTGCGCCCTCGCGGCCTGGAAGTGGTGATCGGCAACTACCACTACGATCCGCAGGAAGAAGAGAAGCTGCTGCGCAATTACATGGTCAACCGGCCGCGCGGCATCCTGCTCACTGGCCTGGATCACACCTCGGTGTCACGCCAGTTGCTGACCGACAGCGCGATTCCCTGTGTACACATGATGGAACTCGATGCCAGCGAGCAGGCGCATTGCGTGGGCTTTTCGCAGCAGCAGGCCGGTGCCGCAGCGGCGCGCCATCTGCTGGGCCGTGGCCGCAGGCGCCTGGCTTACATCGCCGCGCAGCTCGATCCGCGTGTGCTGCAGCGCGGCAGCGGTTTTCGCCAGGTGCTCGCCGACGCGGGGCTGGACGATCCGGCCCTGCACCTGATGTCGCCTCGACCGTCCTCTATCGGCCTGGGTTGCGAGCTGTTCGCCCGCTTGCTGGCGCAGCATCCGGACGTGGATGGCGTGTTCTTCTGCAACGACGACCTGGCCCAGGGCGCGGCACTCGAGGCATTGCGCCTGGGTATCAGCGTGCCGCAGCAGGTGTCGCTGGTCGGCTTCAACGACCTGCCCGGGTCGGCGCACATGATCCCGCGCCTGACCTCGATCCGTACCCCGCGCGAGTCGGTCGGCCAGCGCGCGGCGCAGATGCTCCTGGCGCTGCTCGACGAGCAGCCGACCCAGAGCCAAGTGGATCTGGGGTTCGAACTGGTGGTGCGGGAAAGCTCCTGAGCGGTCGTTCAGCAACTTGCAGCACCGCGCAGGTCGCGGTTGAACAGCAGCAGCGCCAGGGCAGGAAGGACAGCGCCGACGGCGGCGATGCCGCTCCAGGCGAACTGTTGGTACAGCAGGCCGGCCAGCGCCGAGCCACCGGCGCCGCCGATGAAAATGCTGGTCATGTACAGAGCGTTGAGGCGCCCGCGACTGGCCGCATCCAGGCCGTAGACCTCGCGTTGTCCCAGGACCATGTTCATCTGCACGGCAAAGTCCAGCAGGATCCCGGTCAGCGCCAGGCCAATGACGCTGGTGCCGGGCTGCCAGAGGCCCAGCAGCAGGGCCAGGGGCGCCAAGCCCATGGCCAGTTGCGAGGCACGCCGGGTATGCCCGGCGTCGGCCAGACGCCCAGCGATAGGCGCTGCGATGGCACCTATCGCACCGACGAGGGCGAAGAGGGCGATCTGGCTCTGGCTCAGTCCATGGCTGTGCATCAGCTCCAGCGGGACGGCGGTCCAGAACAGGCTGAAGGCCGCAAACATCAGCGCCTGGTACACCGAACGCTGACGCAGCCGTGGGTGGCGGCGCAGCAGGCCCAGTAGCGAACTCATCAGCTGTGCATAGCTGGCACGGTGGCTCGGCATTCTCGGTGGCACCAGCACCGCCAGCAGCACGACGATGCCCAGCATCAGCGCGGCGGCGCCGATGAACACCATGCGCCAGCCCAGGTGATCGGCCACCAGGCTGGAGAGAGGGCGGGCCAGCAGAATGCCGAGCAACAGACCGCCCATGATGGTGCCGACCACCTGCCCGCGGCTTTCTTCGGGGGCCATGTGCGCGGCCAGTGGTACCAGCATCTGTACCGCTACGGAACTGAATCCCAGCGCCAGGGACAGGGCCAGGAACACGCTACCGTGCTCGGTGGTGCCGGCCAGTAGCAGGCACAGCGCTGCGGCCAGTGACGCGCCGATCATCAGGCGACGATTTTCCAGCAGATCGGCCAGAGGGACGAGCAGCAGCAGGCCGGCGGCGTAGCCGATCTGGGTCAGCGAGACGATCAGGCTGGCGCTGGACGGGCCCAGGCCCAGTTGCGCGGCGATCAGGCCAACGATGGGTTGTGCATAGTAGATATTGGCGACGATGGCGCCGCAGCAGAAGGCGAACAGGGTCACCAGCCAGCGTGACAGTGCCGGCGCAGGTGAATGGGCGAGGGTAAGGCTCATGGCGGTTCTCCGCAGGGTAAGGAACCGGCTCAGATTAAGTTTTGCGAAATTTTTAGAGAATTATCTTTCCAGGCAATGCATCGTTGTGAAAAACGCAAAACTGCTCAGCGCGGTGCCTCGTTGAGCAGTCCTTCGAGGAATTCCATGAAGGCGCCGACTCGCCGTGAGCCGCGATGATTCGGCAGGTACAGCGCGTTGATCTGGCTCCGGGCATGCTCAGGTCCGCATTCCCAGTCGTCGAGTACGCGCACTAGCCGCCCGGCGGCAACGTCCGCTGCCACCAGCCAGTCAGCCAGCAGCGCGAGGCCCAGGCCATCCAGAATGGCTTGGCGCAGCACATCGGCATTGTCGCTGCACAGTCGCCCCTGTACCGCCACCTCCACCTGACCGCCGGGCTGATTGAAGCGCCACAGCGGGCGCGTCGAGGCGTAGTTGAAGCGCAGGCACTCATGGCCGGCCAGTTCTTGTGGGGTCTGCGGTATCCCCCGACTGGCCAGGTAGGCGGGGCTGGCCACCACCCAGCGGCGAAACTCGCCCAGCGGGCGGCACACCATATCGGCATCGGATGCCGCAGCGCCGAGGCGAATGGCCACGTCGAAGCGTCCGTCGAGCAGATCGTCCAGGCGGTCACTGAGGCTCAGGTCCAGCTCCAGTGCCGGGTAGCGCGCCAACCAGCGCCCCAGATGCGGCGCAATGCGCTGGCGCCCGAACTCCACGGGTACGCAGACCCGCAAACGGCCCACCGGCTCGCTGCCCCGATCGGAAACCTGGGCATCGGCGTCGGCCAGGTCGTCCAGGACCCGGCGGGCTTTCTGGTAATAGCGCGCACCGGCTTCGGTGACCGAGATCTGCCGCGTCGAGCGGTTGAGCAGGGTGGCCCCCAGGTCATGCTCCAAGGCATCGACGGCGCGGCTGACCGAGGAAGTGGCCAGGCCCAGCTTGCGCGCCGCAGCAGAAAACCCCTGGGCGTCCACCGTCTCGATGAACATCCGTATCGCCAGCAACTTGTCCATCGCCGCTCCTGTCGCGTGATCGTCGCGGCGATTCTACCGGCAGCCGCCGGCGTGCGGGTTCATTCCGGAGTCTGGTCGAGCAGATTCTGCAGCAGGTGTGTGCAGCGTTCTGCCCACGCTTGCGATTCCAGGCCGGCCTGCCGCTCGCGTACATCGACCTCGTGATAATCCAGGGCATGCAGGGTCGCCGCCAGTGGCGTGTCGACCAGTCCCGTGCCGATGCCGTCGTGCAGCGCCTGGCGGCGTTCGTCGGGCTGCAACGGCGACCACGGCCCGACCCCGAGCTGCACACGCCCACGCAGTCCGCAGGCCATTGCCACGGCGCGGCGACGTTGGGTGGCGGTCGCCTGCCAGGCCGGGCATTGCGCCGCGGGCCGGGCGTGCTCCAGTGGGCCGCGCAGCAGGGCCAGGCGCGGCGCGATGGCCTGCAGGCAGGCTTCGAGGTTGAGGCTGGTGCGCCAGTGCTCGTCGACCAGGCCCAGCTTGAGCGTGTACTCCGGCAGCTCAAGGAGGGTCTCGATACGCTGGCACAACAGCTGGACGAAGGCCGCTTCCTGGCAACCTTGCAGGTTCGGAACGTTGAGGTAGAGGCTGCCGGTACGTGAATTGCCCCGGCGTTGTCGGTCATGCAGGCCGATCAGGCTGCCCAGCGTTGCATCGACGATCAGCTGGCTGACCGGGTTGCCCTGCACATCGAGCAGCGCCGGGCCATTCACCTGCAGGGCATTGACGTGCAGCGCCAGCAGCGGCCGGGCTGGCAGTAGCAGCTCGCCACCGGCGCTGCCCTGGTAGCGCAGGTCATGGGCCGGCACCGGCCTGGCCCTGTCCTTGGTCGATGGCTCGCTGGCAAGGGTATCGGTCATCAGCGCCAGCCAGTTGCCGTAGGTCTTGAGCGGGCCGGCTGCATCCACAGTCGGCAGCGGGTCAGTGATGTCCACCAGGGCGGTCAGCGCCGTTTCCAGGCGCACGTCGGCGAGGGTCGCGATGTCGCCGCCGCCGGCCGGGCTCTGTGGGTCGAAGCGCAGTTCCAGGTGCAGGCCGTGGTGCCGGAGCAGCACAGCGTCGGGCTGGTCCGGGTTGCCCCGGTGGCCCAGGTAGTGCTCCGGGGAGCGCAGCGCGGTTTCTTCGCCGCGTGCCAGCCTGACGCTCAATTGGCCCTGACGCACCCGGTAGCGCCGGGCATCGATATGGCTGCCCACCGCCAGGGGCACGAAGCGGTCGAGCAATTCGCGCACCTGCACCACCACGCGGGCCAGGCGCTGGGGGTCATGCGCAGAGGTCGCGGGCGCTCTGTGCTGGTCGGCGTCGCTTTGGTACAGCGCATCGTAAAGCGAGCCCCAGCGTGCCTGCTGGGCGTCGAGCAGGGCCGCGCGGTCGGTGCCTTCTACCAGCAGTTGGGGACCGGCCAGGTCGCTGATTTCCAGGTCCAGATTCGCCGAACTGACGCGTACCTGCGCAGGGGGCGAGTGCAGGTAGCCGCACTCGATGAGCCAGTCGCGCCATGCACCGGGGTCGCGTGGTGCCGGGTTGGCCGCTGTCCAGTCATTCAAGAGCGCCGCCAGGCGTTCGCGCTCGGCGAGCAGGTCGCGGCTCAGCGGGGCCAGCTCATGGACCAGATCGGCGAAGCCTTCCCAGAAGGCCTCGGCGTGCAGTCCAGTGCCCGGCAAGACCTGGTCGTCAATGAAACGTTGCAGTGCTGTGGCGACCTTGAGACGGTGCCGGGTGATGTAGTCCGTCATGGGCGGATCCTTGAGGGTTGTCCGTGGATGGCAATCCTGAAGGCGGCATCCGCCACAGCCTGGCTGCGGTGCGCGTCAGGGCCTGTCAGTCGGTGTTCAGCGCGGCGATACCCACCTTGGCGACCTGCGCGTCCTGGTCTGAACGCACCCCGGACACCCCCACGGCGGCGATCACCTGGCCATCGACGATCACTGGCACGCCGCCTTCCAGCGAGGTGAGCAGCGGGGCGCTGAGGAAGGCGGTGCGGCCGCCGTTGACCATTTCTTCGTAACCCTTGGACTCGCGACGGCCGAGTGCCGACGTGCGGGCCTTTTCCATGCTGATGTAGCTGCTGATCGGGCTGGCACCGTCCAGGCGTTCGAAGGCCAGCAGGTGGCCGCCGTCATCGACGATGGCGATGGACACCGCCCAGGCGTTGGCCAGGGCTTCCTGCCGGGCGGCAGCGAGGATCTGACTGGTTTCGGTCTGGGTCAGCACGGCTTTGCTTTTCATGCGGGGTCCTTGTTTCGGCGGGGGTAGAAGGCCGGGGGAGCGCCTCCGGGTCTGGCAGCATAGCGGCTGGGCCAGCATTTTTCATGCACGCCCGGACAAGCCGGGCTAGTCTGGAGGCATGAAGACAGGTGCCTTGCAGTTGCTCATCGGGGATTTTCTCGCGCGTAGCGTGCGCGGGATTTCCTGTGCGCCGCCGCTGGAAAGCTGATTCCGGTTACCCGCCGTTCTCACTTTCCTGCAAGGAGCCAGACCATGGCTGATCTGTACGACAACCCGATGGGGCTGATGGGCTTCGAATTCATCGAGCTTGCCGCTCCCACTCCAGGCGTGCTCGAGCCGGTGCTGCACTGCCTGGGCTTCACCCAGGTGGCCACCCACCGCTCCAAGGCCGTGACCCTGTATCGCCAGGGTGACATCAACCTGATCGTCAACCACGAACCCCACAGCCTGGCCTGGTACTTCGCCGCCGAGCACGGCCCGTCGGTGTGTGGCATGGCGTTCCGCGTCAAGGATGCCCACCATGCCTACCGGCGCGCCCTGGAACTGGGCGCTCAGCCGCTGGAAATTCCCACTGGCCCGATGGAACTGCGCCTGCCGGCGATCCGTGGAATCGGCGGGGCGCCGCTGTACCTCATCGACCGCTTCGGCGAGGGCACGTCCATCTACGACATCGACTTCAACTTCATCGAAGGGGTCGACCGCCACCCGGTCGGCGCCGGGCTGAAGTTCATCGACCACCTCACTCACAACGTGTACCGCGGGCGCATGGCCTACTGGGCCGGTTTCTACGAGAAACTGTTCAACTTCCGCGAACTGCGCTACTTCGACATCAAGGGCGAGTACACCGGCCTGACCTCCCGGGCCATGACCGCTCCGGATGGCCTGATCCGCATTCCGCTGAACGAGGAGTCTTCCCGAGGCGCCGGGCAGATCGAAGAGTTCCTCATGCAGTTCAACGGCGAAGGCATCCAGCACGTCGCGTTCTTTACCGACGACCTGCTGCGCACCTGGGACGCCCTCAAGGCGCTGGGCATGCGCTTCATGTCGCCACCGCCGGACACCTACTACGAAATGCTCGAAGAGCGCCTGCCGGGGCATGGCGAGCCGGCCGATGAGCTCAAGGCGCGCGGCATTCTTCTCGATGGCTCCAGCGAGGGCGGGCAGCGCCGCCTGCTATTGCAGATATTCTCCGAGACGCTGTTGGGGCCGGTGTTCTTCGAATTCATCCAGCGCAAAGGCGACGAGGGCTTCGGCGAAGGCAACTTCAAGGCACTGTTCGAGTCCATCGAGCGCGACCAGATCCGCCGGGGCGTGCTGGCTCAGGACTGAACGCGGTCCGCATGTTGGAACCACCACAATAACAATGCTTTCCAGGAGGCCCGCATGCCTGCGGCTACCGATGTCCCTGCCGTGCCGGACTACCAGTCGGGATTCGGCAATCATTTCACCAGCGAGGCTTTGCCAGGCGCCGTTGCGCGACTGCAGAATTCGCCCCAGCGCCACCCGCTGGGCCTGTACGCCGAGCAGTTGTCCGGCACCGCGTTCACCGTGCCGCGCAGCGAAGCGCGACGTACCTGGATGTATCGCATTCTGCCGTCGGCGGCGCATGGCCGCTTCGAGCTGCTGAAGCGCCAACTGCGTGGCCAGGAAGATGGCCCGGCCGACCCCAACCGCCTGCGCTGGAGCCCACTGCCGATGCCCAGCGAATCCGTCGACCTGCTCGACGGGTTGGTGGCCATGGCACGCACGGCGCCCGCCACACAGGCCGAAGGCGTGACGGTTTACCTATATGCCGCCAACCGCAGCATGGACAGGGCATTCTTCGATGCCGACGGTGAGTGGCTGCTGGTGCCGCAGCAAGGGCGCTTGCGCATCATCACCGAACTGGGCGTGCTGGAAGCCGCGCCCTGGCAGATTGTGCTGTTGCCCAGAGGGCTGAAGTTTCGCATCGAGCTGCCCGACGGCAGCGCTCGCGGTTACCTCTGCGAAAACCACGGCAGCCCGCTGCGTCTGCCGGATCTCGGCCCCATCGGCAGCAATGGTCTGGCCAGTCCGCGTGATTTCCTCGCGCCCTGCGCCTGGTTCGAGGACAGCCAGCAACCCATGCAACTGGTGCAGAAGTTCATGGGCCAGCTGTGGGCCACCGAGCTGGATCACTCGCCGTTCGATGTGGTGGGCTGGCATGGCAATCTGGTGCCCTACCTGTACGACCTGCGGCGTTTCAACACCTTGGGTACGGTGAGCTTCGATCATCCGGATCCGTCGATCTTCACGGTTCTGACCTCGCCGGGCAGCGTGACGGGGCAGGCGAATGTGGACTTCGTGATCTTTCCACCCCGCTGGATGGTGGCGGAACACACCTTTCGCCCGCCATGGTTCCACCGCAACCTGATGAACGAGTTCATGGGCCTGATCGAAGGGGTCTACGATGCCAAGGCCGACGGCTTCCTGCCCGGCGGTGCGTCCCTGCACAACCGCATGAGCGCCCATGGGCCGGACAACGCCACGGTGCAGGCGGCCATGGCCGCGCACCTGCAGCCGCACAAGATCGACGGTACCCTGGCCTTCATGTTCGAGACCGGGCAGGTGCTACGGCCCACCGGCGAGGCGCTGCAGTGCCCGCAGCGGCAGATGGACTACGACCGTTGCTGGGAGGGCATGGCCCGTACCTTCAAACCGGAGGCCGCTTCATGAACGCAGCATCCTGCCGCCTGAGTTGGGTGGAGTCGGCCAACGGTCATCCGGACTTTCCCTTGCAGAACCTGCCCCTGGGCATCTTCAGTCACGGTGACGACAGGCGCCGGGGCGGCGTGGCGATCGGTGACTGGGTCCTCGACCTGCAAGCGGTACTCGCCGCCGGTCTGTTCGCCGGCCTGGCAGGTCAGGCCGCCGAGGCCGCCGCAGGCGAATCGCTCAATGCCTATTTCGCCCTGGGGGCCGATGCGCACCAGGCCTTGCGCACTGCACTCATGCAATTGCTGGACGAGGCCAGCCCGCAGCGTTCCAGGCTGGAGCCGCTGTTGCTGCCAATGAGCCAGTGCCGGATGCATCTGCCAGCCCGGGTCGGCGACTACACCGACTTCTATGCCGGTATCCATCACGCCCTGAACGTCGGTCGGCTGTTTCGCCCCGACAACCCGTTGCTGCCCAACTACAAGTACCTGCCGGTCGCCTACCATGGCCGCGCTTCGACCCTCTGCGTGTCCGGCACCGAGGTGCGGCGGCCCTGTGGTCAGTTGCCCAACGGCGAAGGCCAGGCGCCGCTGTTCGGCCCCTCGCGACGCCTGGATTTCGAACTGGAGGCGGGTGTCTGGATCGGCCCTGGCAATGCCACCGGCCAGCCCATTGCGCTGGCCGAGGCCGGCCGACACATCGCCGGGCTGTGCCTGCTCAACGATTGGTCGGCGCGTGATATCCAGGCCTGGGAGTACCAGCCGCTGGGGCCGTTTCTGTCGAAAAGCTTCACCACCAGCCTGTCGCCCTGGGTGGTCAGCCCGCAGGCGCTGGAGCCCTTCCGGCGCCCACAGCCGTCCCGCCCTGAGGGCGACCCGCCACTGCTGGCGTACCTTGACGACCCGGCGGACCAGCGCACGGGAGCACTGGATATCGAACTGGAGGTGCTGCTGCACACCGAACGGATGCGCCGCGATGGGCTGGCCGCGCAGCGCGTTGCACTGAGCAATACCCTGTACATGTACTGGACGCTGGCGCAGATGGTCGCGCATCACTCGGTAAACGGTTGCAGCCTGCGGCCTGGCGACCTGTTCGGCACCGGTACGCTGTCCGGGCCACAGGTGGGCCAGCATGGCAGCCTGCTGGAGATGACCCAGGGCGGCAAGGTGCCGCTGGTGCTGGGCAATGGCGAGCAACGGCTGTTTCTCGAACACGGCGATGAGGTGATCTTGCGCGCGCGCTGTCGCGCACCGGGAGTGGTATCGATCGGCTTTGGTGAGTGTCGCGGGCGGGTCGTGGACAGCCTGCCGTGAGCCAGCGCGGCTATTGGCAGGCGAGACGCAGCGGGGTTTGGGTGCTGAAGTCCAGGGTGTGCAGGGCAAATTCCTGGCCATCGGCCTGCAGGACCCAACCCTGGCGATCCCAGTCGCCCAGCACGATGCGCTGGCCGGTGTGCTCGTCGATCTGCAGCTTGTGGATCGCCGGGCGGTGAGTGTGGCCGTGGATCAGCGTACGGACCCCGAAGGCACGCATGATGCGTGGCACTTCCTCGGGCGTGACATCGACGATGTCATTGGCCTTCATGCGCGTTTTGGCCTGGCTTTCGTTGCGCAGCCGGCGGGCCAGCTTCTGGCGGGTCTTGAGTGGCAGGTGACGGAGGATGAACAGGCTCAGCGGGTTGCGCAGCAGGCGACGCATCTTCTGGTAGCCGACGTCGCGGGTGCACAGGCTGTCGCCGTGCATCAGCAGCACGGGCTGGCCATTGAGGGCCACCACCGTGGGGTCATTGAGCAGGGTGCAGCCGGCGGCCTTGCAGAATCGTCGGCCGATCATGAAGTCGCGGTTGCCGTGCATCAGGAAGATCCGCGTGCCGGCGTCGCTGAGCTGGCGCAGTGCTGCACAGATCGACGCCTGGAAGGGCGACATGGCATCGTCGCCTATCCAGACTTCGAAGAAATCCCCGAGGATATACAGTGCCTGGGCCTGGCGAGCCGGGCCGGCCAGCAGATCCAGAAACGCCCGGGTGATGTCCGGGCGCTCTTCTTCCAGATGCAGATCGGAGATCAGCAGAATCACTCAACGGTCTCGGCTTTTTCGATGATCACGTCATCGACCGGTACGTCCTGGTGGCCGGCCTTGCTGGTGGTGGCCACGCCTTTGATCTTGTCGACGACGTCCTGGCCTTCGATCACTTCACCGAATACCGCGTAGCCCCAGCCCTGGGTGGTCTTGCCGGTGTGGTTGAGGAAGCTGTTGTCGGCCACGTTGATGAAGAACTGTGCCGAGGCCGAATGCGGGTCCATGGTACGGGCCATGGCGATGCTGTACTTCTTGTTCGGCAGGCCGTTGTCGGCTTCGTTCTGGATGCTTGGGCGCTTGTCTTTCTTCTCTTTCATGCCAGGTTCGAAACCGCCGCCCTGGATCATGAAGTTGCCGATGACGCGGTGGAAGATGACATTGCTGTAGTGACCGGCACTCACGTATTCCAGGAAGTTCGCTACGGTCAGCGGCGCCTTTTCGGCGTTGAGCTGCAGGACGATCTCGCCGTGGTTGGTGGTCAGTTTCACTTTGGACATAAAAAGTCGCTCTCTTGGTGTATGCATGGACAGGTGCGATTCCACCCTGACGCGCAGTTTAACGTGCTGGTTACATATTTCAGGGTTTTTAATGCGCATCGATCCTTGTACGTCGTGTTTTCGCACTGCCTGTTGTCAGGGGCTTGACAGCATCGGCTATGATAGACGCTTTGATTTGCCGGCCCCTCCTGGCCGTGCGCCTGAAGTCCAAGGATCCTATGAGCAAGCCCACCCCCGAGTCCGCCGCGAACGCCAAGGCAGCCCCTGTCGCTCCCACCAATTTCCTGCGCCCGATCGTGCAGGCCGACCTGGATTCGGGCAAGCACAGTCAGATCGTGACGCGTTTCCCGCCAGAGCCCAATGGTTACCTGCACATCGGCCATGCCAAGTCGATCTGCGTGAACTTCGGTCTGGCCCAGGAATTCGGCGGCGTGACCCACCTGCGCTTCGATGACACCAACCCGGCCAAGGAAGACCAGGAGTACATCGATGCCATCATGAGCGACGTCAAGTGGCTGGGCTTCGAGTGGGCTGGCGAAGTTCGCTATGCGTCGCAGTACTTCGACCAGTTGCACGACTGGGCGGTGGAGCTGATCAAGGCCGGCAAGGCCTATGTCGATGACCTGACCCCTGAGCAGGCCCGCGAATACCGCGGCACCCTGACCGAGCCGGGACGCAACAGCCCGTTTCGCGAGCGCAGCGTCGAAGAGAACCTTGACCTGTTCGCGCGCATGAAGGCCGGTGAGTTCGAGGATGGCGCCCGGGTATTGCGCGCCAAGATCGACATGGCCTCGCCGAACATGAACCTGCGCGACCCGATCCTCTACCGCATCCGCCATGCCCACCACCACCAGACCGGTGACAAGTGGTGCATCTACCCCAACTACGACTTCACCCACGGGCAGTCGGATGCCATCGAAGGCATCACTCATTCGATCTGCACCCTGGAATTCGAAGGCCATCGTCCGCTGTACGACTGGTTCCTGAACAACCTGCCGGTGCCGTGCAAGCCACGTCAGTACGAATTCTCGCGCCTGAACCTCAGCTACACCGTGACCAGCAAGCGCAAGCTCAAGCAACTGGTGGACGAGAAGCACGTCAACGGCTGGGACGACCCGCGCATGTCGACGCTCTCGGGCTTCCGCCGCCGCGGCTACACGCCGGCGTCGATCCGCAACTTCTGCGAGATGATCGGCACCAACCGTTCCGACGGTGTGGTCGACTTCGCCATGCTCGAATTCAGTATCCGTGACGATCTGGACCGCAACGCACCGCGTGCCATGTGCGTGCTGCGCCCGCTCAAGGTGGTGATCACCAACTACCCCGAGGGGCAGGTCGAGACGCTGGAGCTGCCGCGTCACCCCAAGGAAGACATGGGCATGCGCGAGCTGCCGTTTTCCCGTGAGCTGTACATCGACCGTGACGACTACATGGAAGAGCCGCCCAAGGGCTACAAGCGCCTGGAACCCAACGGCGAAGTGCGCCTGCGCGGCAGCTATGTGATCCGCGCCGACGAGGCGATCAAGGACGCCGACGGCAATATCGTCGAGCTGCGCTGCTCCTACGACCCTGACACCCTGGGCAAGAACCCCGAGGGTCGCAAGGTCAAGGGCGTGATCCACTGGGTGCCGGCCGCCGAGAGCGTCGAGTGCGAAGTCCGCCTCTATGACCGTCTGTTCCGCTCCCCGACGCCAGAAAAGGCCGAGGAGGGCGCAAGCTTCCTGGACAACATCAATCCCGACTCCCTGCAAGTGCTGACCGGTTGTCGTGCCGAACCTTCGCTCGCCCAGGCGCAGCCGGAGGATCGTTTCCAGTTCGAGCGCGAAGGCTATTTCTGCGCCGACATCAAGGATTCGAAACCGGGCCGTCCCGTCTTCAACCGTACCGTGACGCTCCGCGACTCCTGGAACTGAGGTACGGCTTTACGCCACTTGAGGTAGGAACAACGTGCTTTCGATCTACAACACGCTCACCAAGAGCAAAGAAGTCTTCAAGCCGCTGGATGGCAACAAGGTGCGCATGTATGTCTGCGGTATGACCGTGTACGACTACTGCCACCTCGGGCATGGCCGTAGCATGGTGGCCTTCGACCTGGTCACCCGCTGGCTGCGTTTCAGCGGCTACGACCTGACCTATGTGCGCAACATCACCGACATCGACGACAAGATCATCCGTCGGGCGCGTGACAATGGCGAGGCGTTCGACCAGTTGACCGAGCGCATGATTGCCGCGATGCACGAGGACGAGGCGCGCCTGAATATCCTCAAACCGGACATGGAGCCGCGTGCCACCGACCATATTCCCGGCATGCACGCGATGATCCAGACCCTGATCGACAAGGGCTTCGCCTACGCCCCAGGCAACGGCGACGTGTACTACCGGGTCGGCAAATTCCAGGGCTACGGCAAGCTGTCGCGCAAGAAGATCGAAGACCTGCGTATCGGTGCGCGGATCGAGGTCGACGAATCCAAGGAAGATCCGCTGGACTTCGTGCTCTGGAAGGGCGCCAAGCCGGGCGAGCCGAGTTGGGATTCGCCCTGGGGCGCGGGTCGGCCGGGCTGGCATATCGAATGCTCGGTGATGTCGACCTGCTGCCTGGGCGAGACCTTCGACATTCACGGTGGTGGCAGCGACCTGGAGTTTCCGCACCACGAGAACGAGATCGCGCAGAGCGAGGCGGCGACCGGC
Organism: uncultured Pseudomonas sp.; assembly: GCF_913777995.1. Classification (GTDB taxonomy): domain Bacteria; phylum Pseudomonadota; class Gammaproteobacteria; order Pseudomonadales; family Pseudomonadaceae; genus Aquipseudomonas. The sequence continues at coordinate 62,963 of NZ_CAJYVE010000038.1, forward strand.
AAGACCTACGCCAATGCCTGGATGCACTGCGGGATGATCCGTATCAATGGCGAAAAGATGTCCAAGTCGTTGAACAACTTCTTCACCATCCGCGACGTGCTGGAAAAATACCACCCCGAGGTGGTGCGCTACCTCCTGGTATCCAGCCACTACCGCAGCGCCATCAACTATTCCGAAGACAGCCTGCGCGAGTCCAAGGGTGCGCTGGAGCGTTTCTATCACGCTCTCAAAGGATTACCGAGTGCCGAGCCGGCTGGCGGCGAAGCCTTCGTCGAGCGCTTCAAGGCGGCGATGGACGACGACTTCGGTACTCCCGAGGCCTGTGCCGTGCTGTTCGACCTGGTGCGTGAGATCAACCGCCTGCGTGATAGCGATCCGGCTGCGGCGGCGGGGCTGGCGGCGCGCCTGAAGCAGCTGGCCAGCGTACTGGGTGTGCTGCAGCTGGATGCCGACGAGTTCCTGCGTGCCGGTGCCGAAGGCAAGGTGGATGCGACGCAGGTGGAAGCGCTGATCCAGGCACGCCTGACAGCACGTGCAGAGAAGAACTGGGCCGAGTCGGACCGTATCCGCGACCAGCTGACGGCCATGGGCGTGGTGCTGGAAGATGGCAAGGGCGGTACGACTTGGCGTCTGGCTGACTGACGCAGCGCCATGAACGAAAAACGGCACCCGAAGGTGCCGTTTTTTATGCCTGTAACACTCAGCCGTGCAGGGTTTCCGCCGCGTACAGAGTGTTCTCCAGCAGGCAGGCGCGGGTCATCGGGCCGACGCCGCCGGGTACCGGAGTGATCCAGCCGGCGCGGGGCAGGGCGGTCTCGTAGACCACGTCGCCGACCAGCTTGCCATCTTCCTGGCGGTTGATGCCGACGTCGATGACGATGGCACCTGGCTTGATCCACTCGCCCTTGACCAGGCCTGGCTTGCCGGCGGCCACCACCACCAGGTCGGCTCGCGCCACGTGGCTGGCCAGGTCCTGGGTGAAGCGGTGGGTCACGGTCACGGTGCAGCCGCCGAGCAGCAGTTCCATGGCCATCGGCCGACCAACGATGTTCGACGCACCTACCACCACGGCATCCAGGCCATAGAGATCGACACCGGTGCTTTCCAGCAGGGTCATGATGCCCTTTGGCGTGCAGGGGCGCAGCAGTGGGATGCGCTGTGCCAGGCGGCCGATGTTATAAGGATGGAAGCCATCGACGTCCTTGTCCGGGCGGATGCGCTCGAGCAGCAGCGAAGCGTCCAGGTGGGCGGGCAACGGCAACTGAAGCAGAATGCCGTCGACCGCAGCGTCGTCGTTCAGACGGTCGATCAGGTCGCTCAGCTCGGCCTGGCTGGTGCTGGCGGGCAGGTCATAAGCCTGGGAGAGGAAGCCTACTTCTTCACAGTCCTTGCGCTTGTGCGAGACGTAGACCTGGGAGGCGGGATCGCTGCCCACCAGGATCACCGCAAGGCCCGGCGTGCGCAGGCCCTGCTGGCGGCGTTCGGCGACACGTTGGGCGATCTGCTGGCGCAGGCCGGCGGCGATCGCTTTGCCGTCGATTAGTTTTGCAGTCATGACGGGTGATTAACCATCGTAGGGGAAAAAATGAGCGCGCATTCTCTCACGCCATCGCGTCAGGGCAAAGGCGCTCGGCTGGCATATTCAGCTAACTCCTTTATCTGACTGAATTTTTTTTAAAAAAGAGTTGACGGGTCTCAGGGGCGTCTATAAGATTCGTCGCACTTGTCGGGCAGAGCCCAGCGCTGATGAAGATCGGAACTGGTTAATGCTGGTCAGATCGGTCAAGTTAGATGCTGGACCGAGATGGCTTGAAGCCTTTAATTTGTCGTCGTTCAAGATGCAGATTATATAAGTGCCCGTAGCTCAGCTGGATAGAGCATCCGCCTTCTAAGCGGATGGTCGCAGGTTCGAGTCCTGCCGGGTGCGCCATATAAAGGCAGCTTTGGCACAAGTAAATGCAATATGGTGGGCGTAGCTCAGTTGGTAGAGCACAGGATTGTGACTCCTGTTGTCGTGGGTTCGATCCCCATCGTCCACCCCATATTCAGAAAAGGCGCCAGATCAAATGGTCTGGCGCCTTTGCTTTAAGACCGGTCGCGCGGAAGTGGCGAAATTGGTAGACGCACTGGATTTAGGTTCCAGCGCCGCGAGGCGTAAGAGTTCGAGTCTCTTCTTCCGCACCACGATACATGCAGTCCGGAATCCTACTGGGTTCTGCCTGCAAGCAAACTAAGTCGCCCTGGAGCGGCTTTTTTTGTTTCAAGAGAAGGGTTTCTGCTTCCCGTGCCGATGCCGTCGGTCACGGAGGGTGGGCCATCCGATGGAATCGATGGTGCCCGGGTGTCGTTGCCCCCTTTGCCATGGGGGCCGAGGTAGACAGGTTGCCGGGGGAGGTGGCCGCTATTTGGCTTTTCCTGCCTGGCAACCGGTTTCGATCCTCTCCAATTGCCCTTTTTCACTAGGGTGACTTCTTGAGTTCGACCCACTAGAATGCATGCCCTTGATTCTGGGGTCGGAAACGCCGGCTAACGTCTGTGCAACGAGGAATATCCATGCAAGTTTCTGTTGAAAACACTTCTGCTCTCGAGCGTCGCATGACCATTGGCGTGCCTGCCGAGCGCGTCGAGACCGAAGTCAACAAGCGTCTGCAACAGACTGCACGCAGGGCCAAGATCCCGGGCTTCCGCCCAGGCAAGGTGCCAATGAGCGTGATCCGTCAGCGCTTCGAAGATGGCGCTCGCCAGGAAGCGCTGGGCGACCTGATCCAGGCCACCTTCTATGAGGCTGTCGTCGAGCAGAAGCTGAACCCGGCGGGTGCGCCTTCCGTAGAGCCCAAGTCCTTCGAGAAGGGCAAGGACCTGGAGTACGTCGCCACTTTCGAGGTTTTCCCCGAGTTCACCGTGTCGGGCTTCGATTCCATCGCCGTAGAGCGCCTGTCGGCTGAAGTCGCTGACAGCGACCTGGACAACATGCTGGACATCCTGCGCAAGCAGAACGTCCGTTTTGAAGAAGTCGAGCGCGCTGCGCAGAACGACGATCAGGTCAACATCGACTTCGTCGGCAAGATCGACGGCGAAGCCTTCGCCGGCGGTTCGGCCAACGGTACCCAGCTGGTTCTGGGTTCCGGCCGCATGATCCCAGGTTTCGAAGACGGCCTGGTAGGCGCCAAGGCTGGTGAAGAGCGCGTTCTGAACGTGACCTTCCCAGAGGACTATCAGAACCTCGAGCTGGCCGGCAAGGCTGCCGAGTTCACCGTCAAGGTCAACAGCGTTTCCGAGCCCAAGCTGCCTGAACTGAACGAAGAGTTCTTCAAGCTGTTCGGTATCAAGGAAACCGGTCTGGAAGGCTTCCGCGCCGAAGTTCGCAAGAACATGGAGCGCGAGCTGCGTCAGGCGATCAAGTCCAAGGTCAAGAACCAGGTCATGGACGGTCTGCTGGCCGCCAACCCGATCGAAGTGCCAAAGGCGCTGCTGGACAACGAAGTCAACCGTCTGCGCGTGCAGGCCGTTCAGCAGTTCGGCGGCAACATCAAGCCGGACCAACTGCCAGCCGAGCTGTTCGAAGAGCAGGCCAAGCGCCGCGTCGAGCTGGGCCTGATCGTTGCTGAAGTGGTCAAGCAGTTCGACCTCAAGCCTGACGAAGCCCGCGTACAGGAAATGATCCAGGAAATGGCTTCGGCCTACCAGGAGCCAGAGCAGGTCGTCGCCTGGTACCAGAAGAACGAACAGCAGATGAACGAAGTTCGTTCGGTTGTGCTGGAAGAGCAAGTTGTAGATACTGTTTTGCAGAAAGCTAGCGTGACCGACAAAGCGGTCTCCTACGAAGAAGCGGTCAAGCCGGTGGAAGCTCCAAAAGCCGACTGATTTCTCTCTTTCGTGCGAACACACTCACAAGCCAGCCTTCGCGCTGGCTTGTGCGTATTCAAGACTCGACTATTTGGGAGTGAATGCAGGACATGTCCCGCAATTCTTATTTTCAGCACAACTCTGACATCCAGGCCGCTGGCGGCCTGGTCCCGATGGTTATCGAGCAGTCCGCCCGTGGCGAGCGTGCATATGACATCTACTCGCGCCTTCTGAAGGAGCGGGTGATCTTTATGGTCGGGCCGGTCGAAGACTACATGGCCAACCTGATCGCTGCTCAGCTGCTGTTCCTGGAAGCGGAAAACCCGGACAAGGATATCCATCTGTACATCAACTCCCCTGGCGGGTCGGTGACTGCGGGCATGTCGATCTACGACACCATGCAGTTCATCAAGCCGGACGTGTCGACCATCTGCATCGGCCAGGCCTGCAGCATGGGCGCCTTCCTGCTCGCCGGTGGTGCCAAGGGCAAGCGTCACTGCCTGCCGAACTCGCGGATGATGATTCACCAGCCCCTGGGCGGTTTCCAGGGCCAGGCGTCGGACATCGATATCCACGCCCGCGAGATCCTGCACATTCGTCACCGCCTGAACACCCTGCTGGCCGAGCACACCGGTCAGAGCCTGGAAACCATCGAGCGCGACACCGAGCGCGACAACTTCATGAGTGCGGAGCGCGCAGCCGAATACGGCCTGATCGACTCCGTCATCACCAAGCGTGAAATGCCTGCCTGAGCAGCATGGGATGCGGGCGGTCCGGGAACTGACCGCCTGCGGACTTGAAAAAGCCCGCAAGAGCCTTCATCTTGTGTTGCAAGCCTATCGGATTGGATCGATCGAATGACTGACACCCGCAACGGCGAGGACAACGGTAAATTGCTCTATTGCTCCTTCTGCGGCAAAAGCCAGCATGAAGTGCGCAAATTGATTGCCGGCCCCTCGGTCTTCATCTGCGACGAGTGCGTCGACCTGTGCAATGACATCATCCGTGAGGAGGTGCAGGAAGCCCAGGCCGAGAGCAGCGCGCATAAACTGCCTTCGCCTAAAGAAATCAGCGGTATCCTCGACCAGTACGTGATTGGTCAGGAGCGAGCCAAGAAGGTGCTCGCGGTAGCGGTTTACAACCACTACAAGCGTCTGAACCAGCGCGACAAGAAGAACGACGACGTCGAACTGGGCAAGAGCAACATCCTGCTGATCGGGCCTACCGGCTCGGGCAAGACCCTGCTCGCCGAAACCCTGGCACGCCTGCTGAACGTGCCGTTCACCATTGCCGACGCCACCACCCTGACCGAAGCCGGTTATGTGGGCGAGGACGTGGAGAACATTATTCAGAAGCTGTTGCAGAAATGTGATTACGACGTAGAAAAGGCCCAGATGGGCATTGTCTATATCGACGAAATCGACAAGATCTCGCGCAAATCCGACAACCCTTCGATCACTCGCGATGTCTCCGGCGAAGGCGTTCAGCAGGCCCTGCTGAAGCTCATCGAAGGCACGGTTGCATCGGTTCCGCCGCAAGGTGGCCGCAAGCATCCGCAACAGGAGTTCCTGCAGGTCGACACCCGCAACATCCTGTTCATCTGCGGTGGCGCTTTCTCGGGTCTGGAAAAAGTCATCCAGAACCGCTCGACCCGTGGCGGCATCGGCTTCAATGCCGAAGTGCGCAGCAAGGAAGAGGGCAAGAAAGTGGGCGAGTCGCTGCGTGAGGTCGAGCCGGACGATCTGGTCAAGTTCGGCCTGATTCCCGAGTTCGTCGGCCGTCTGCCTGTACTGGCGACCTTGGACGAGCTGGATGAAGCGGCGCTGATCCAGATCCTCACCGAGCCTAAGAACGCCTTGACCAAGCAATACGGCAAGCTGTTCGAAATGGAGGGTGTGGACCTCGAGTTCCGTACCGATGCACTCAAGGCCGTGGCTCGCCGCGCCCTGGAGCGCAAGACCGGTGCTCGTGGCCTGCGTTCGATTCTCGAAGGCGTACTGCTCGACACCATGTACGAAATTCCGTCGCAGACCGACGTGAGCAAGGTGGTGATCGACGAGAGTGTCATCGAAGGTTCGTCCAAGCCGCTGCTCATCTATGAGAACAGTGAGCCAACCGCCAAGGCGGCACCCGACGCCTGAGTCGGGTGGGTAAGTACCTGTGCGTCGACGCGAAGGGGCCTGCTTGGCCCCTTTCGCTTTTCAGAAGTGCCCGTTCGTGGCATCTGCTTCAGCAAGCCGGCCCGGTAAATTAAACCGTTACTATTACCGGAACGAGACACCAAGGCTTGTATTTTTGCGGCGCAGCCCCCATCTTGGTTTCAAGCTCATTCCATCTGTCCACGGCCGTCTGGCCGCTGTAGAGGCGAAATCATGAAAGCCACCATCGAACTGCCTCTCTTGCCATTGCGTGATGTTGTGGTCTATCCGCACATGGTCATCCCGCTGTTCGTGGGGCGCGAGAAGTCCATCGAAGCCCTTGAGGCGGCGATGACGGGTGACAAACAGATCCTTCTGCTCGCGCAGAGAAATCCGGCGGACGACGACCCGGGCGAAAAGGCCCTGTATGGTGTCGGCACCGTCGCAACCGTCCTGCAACTGCTCAAGCTGCCCGATGGCACCGTCAAGGTGTTGGTCGAGGGCGAGCAGCGCGGCAGCGTCGAGCGATTCATGGAAGTCGACGGTCATTGTCGTGCCGAAGTGGCACTGATCGACGAGGTCGAAGCGCCAGACCGCGAGTCCGAAGTCTTCGTCCGTAGCCTGCTGTCACAATTCGAGCAGTACGTCCAATTGGGCAAGAAAGTGCCCTCCGAAGTCCTGTCTTCGCTCAATAGCATCGAAGAGCCTGGCCGCCTGGTCGACACCATGGCTGCGCACATGGCGCTGAAGATCGAACAGAAGCAGGAAATCCTCGAAATCATCGACCTGTCTGCGCGTGTCGAGCACGTGCTGGCGCTGCTGGATGCCGAGATCGACCTGCTGCAGGTCGAAAAGCGCATCCGTGGGCGAGTCAAGAAACAGATGGAGCGCAGTCAGCGCGAGTACTACCTGAATGAGCAGATGAAGGCCATTCAGAAGGAACTCGGCGATGGCGACGAAGGCCACAACGAGATCGAAGAGCTGAAGAAGCGCATCGATGCCGCCGGCCTGCCCAAGGACGCCCTGGCCAAGGCCACGGCCGAGCTGAACAAACTCAAGCAGATGTCGCCGATGTCTGCCGAGGCCACTGTGGTGCGCTCCTACATCGACTGGCTGGTCCAGGTGCCGTGGAAGGCCCAGAGCAAGGTCCGCCTTGACCTGGCCCGCGCCGAAGAAATCCTCGACTCCGATCACTATGGCCTGGAAGAGGTCAAGGAACGGATTCTCGAATACCTCGCCGTGCAGAAACGGGTCAAGAAAATCCGTGGCCCTGTGCTGTGCCTGGTCGGCCCTCCCGGCGTCGGCAAGACCTCGCTGGCCGAGTCCATTGCCAGTGCCACCAACCGCAAGTTCGTACGCATGGCCCTGGGGGGCGTGCGTGACGAAGCCGAGATCCGTGGCCACCGCCGCACCTACATCGGCTCGATGCCGGGCCGGTTGATCCAGAAGATGACCAAGGTCGGTGTGCGCAACCCGCTGTTCCTGCTCGACGAAATCGACAAGATGGGCAGCGACATGCGTGGCGACCCGGCGTCGGCGCTGCTGGAGGTCCTCGACCCCGAGCAGAACCACAACTTCAACGACCATTACCTAGAAGTCGACTACGACCTCTCGGACGTGATGTTCCTGTGCACCTCCAACTCGATGAACATCCCGCCGGCGCTGCTCGACCGTATGGAAGTCATCCGTCTGCCGGGCTACACCGAGGACGAAAAGATCAACATCGCGGTCAAGTACCTGTCGCCCAAGCAGACCCAGGCCAACGGCCTGAAGAAGGGCGAACTGGAATTCGACGAGAAGGCTATCCGCGACATCATCCGCTACTACACCCGTGAAGCCGGTGTGCGTGGCCTGGAGCGGCAGATCGCCAAGGTGTGCCGCAAGGTGGTCAAGGAGCACGCCAAGGACAAGAAATTCGCCATCAAGGTCACTGCCGACAACCTCGAGCATTACCTGGGCGTGCGCAAGTTCCGCTACGGCCTGGCCGAGCAACAGGACCAGATCGGCCAGGTCACCGGCCTGGCCTGGACCCAGGTGGGCGGCGAGCTGCTGACCATCGAGTCGGCCGTGGTTCCTGGCAAGGGCCAATTGATCAAGACCGGTTCGCTGGGCGATGTGATGGTCGAGTCGATCACTGCAGCGCAGACCGTGGTGCGCAGCCGCGCGCGCAGCCTGGGCATCGCTTCGGACTTCCACGAGAAGCACGACACGCATATCCACATGCCTGAAGGGGCGACCCCCAAGGATGGTCCGAGTGCCGGTATCGGCATGTGCACCGCCCTGGTTTCGGCGCTCACGCAGATTCCGGTACGTGCCGATGTGGCCATGACGGGTGAGATCACCTTGCGAGGTCAGGTGCTGGCCATCGGTGGCCTGAAGGAGAAATTACTGGCCGCTCATCGTGGCGGAATCAAGACAGTAATCATCCCTGAAGAAAATGTACGGGATTTGAAGGAAATTCCTGACAACATCAAGCAAGACTTGCAGATCAAACCCGTTAAATGGATTGACGAGGTCCTGCAAATTGCGCTGCAATACGCCCCTGAGCCCTTGCCGGATGTGGCTCCGGACAGAGTGGCGAAGGATGAAAAACGCGAGTCTGACTCTAAGGAAAGAATTAGCACGCATTAAGTCTGAATGGGCTTTCTTGACAGCTTTTTGGGCCGCTTGTTATAAAGCGGCTCTTTAAGGCAAGCCATAGCCGTCCATTCAGCGCTCGTTTTGCTTAACACCAAAAACTTAGAAACATACTCCATATAGAGATAAGGGGACTTAGAGTGAACAAGTCGGAACTGATTGATGCTATCGCTGCATCTGCTGATATCCCGAAAGCTGCTGCTGGCCGCGCGCTGGACGCAGTGATCGAATCCGTCACTGGCGCTCTGAAGGCTGGCGACTCGGTTGTGTTGGTTGGCTTTGGTACGTTCTCCGTTACTGACCGTCCTGCTCGCGTAGGTCGTAACCCACAGACTGGCAAGACCCTGGAAATCCCTGCCGCCAAGAAGCCAGTATTCAAGGCTGGCAAGGCTCTGAAAGAAGCAGTCAACTAAGCTTCTCTTCGGCCTTGGCGCGCCGGTTCGCGTCAGACGCGAGCCGGTAGCGGAAGGTTCGAGACCTTCCGCTCCGCGATTTACGGGAAGGCGCATCCTCTGATGCGCCTTTCTTCTATCCGCTATCTACCCACGCTCCGCGGTTGGTTCGTGAGTTCAACCGTTCTGGGGGACGCATGCTGCAGAACATCAGGGACAATTCACAAGGCTGGATTGCCAAGACAATTATCGGGATCATCGTTGCGCTGATGGCCCTGACGGGCATCGAAGCGATGTTCACCCACAATGGCAGCAAGCAGAATGCTGCCGAGGTGAACGGCGAAGAGGTGACCCAGAACGAACTGAGCCAGGCGGTCGACATGCAACGTCGCCAGTTGGCCCAGCAACTGGTCCAGCAACTGGGTCGGGACTTCGATCCCGCGCTGCTGGACGAGAAGCTGCTGCGTGAGTCGGCGCTCAAGGGCCTGATCGATCGCAAGCTGCTGCTTCAGGCTGCTGCCGACGACAAGTTCGCTTTCTCCGAGCAGGCGATCGACCAGCAACTGCTGGCCACACCTGAATTCCAGGTCGACGGCAAGTTCAATGCCGATCGCTTCGACCAGGTCATCCGTCAGCTGGGCTATAACCGCCTGCAATTCCGGCAGATGCTGACCCAGGAAATGCTCATCGCCCAGACTCGTGCCGGTATTGCGGGCAGTGCATTCGTCACTGACGCTCAGGTCGAGGCATTCGCCCGCCTGGAGAAGCAGACCCGTGATTCCGCGACCTTGACCATTCCCGCCAGCACCGCAGGCGTGTCGGTCAGCGACGATGAAGTCAAGGCCCACTACGATCAGCACGCCAAGGAGTTCATGAGCCCCGAGGAAGTGGTGCTGGACTACGTGGAACTGAAGAAGTCGTCGTTCTTCGACAAGGTCCAGGTCAAGGACGCCGACCTGCAGGCAGCGTACGAGCACGAAATCGCCAACCTCACCGAGCAGCGTCGCGCCGCGCATATCCTCATCGAGGTGAACGACAAGGTCAGCGATCAGCAGGCCAAGGCCAAGCTGGAAGAAGTCCAGCAGCGTCTGGCCAAGGGCGAGGACTTCGCCAAGCTGGCCAAGGAGTTTTCCCAGGACCCAGGCTCCTCGGCCAAAGGTGGTGACCTGGGCTATGCCGGTAAGGGTGTCTACGACCCGGCGTTCGAAACCGCGCTGTACTCGTTGAACAAGGACCAGGTCTCGCAGCCGGTACGCAGCGATTACGGCTGGCACCTGATCAAGCTGCTCGGCGTCGAAGCACCCTCGGTGCCCAGCTTCGCCAGTCTCAAGGACAAGCTGACCGCCGACCTCAAGTCGCAGCAGGTCGAGCAGAAGTTCGTCGAGGCCACCAAACAGCTGCAGGACTCGGCTTTCGAATCGTCCGATCTGGCCCAGCCAGCCCAGGAGCTCGGTTTGAAGGTGCAGACCACCGCGCCATTCGGGCGTGAAGGTGGCGAAGGCCTGACGGCCAACCGTTCGGTGATCCAGGCCGCGTTCAGCCCTGAAGTGCTGGAAGAGGGCGCCAACAGCAGCACCCTGGAACTGGACCCTGACACGGTCGTCGTGGTGCGTGTGAAAGAGCACCGCCAGCCAGAGCAGCTGCCGCTGGAGCAGGTCGCTGCTGCGATTCGCACCCAACTGGTCAAAGACAAGGCCAGTGCTGCGGCCAAGGACAAGGGTGAGAAGCTGCTCGCCGGCCTGCGCGATGGCAGCGTGCCGCTGGCCGCTCGTCAGGATGGCGTCGAGTGGAAGGTGCTGGAGGCGGTCAGCCGCGGCCAGGACGGCGTCGATCCAGCGGTGCTGCAGACCCTGTTCCGCATGCCCAAGCCGGCTGGCAAGGACAAGCCCGAGTACGCCAGCCTGAGCGCGCGCGACGGCAGCTTCGTGATCGTGCGCCTGAAGGGTGTCAACGAGGCCGCTGCACCGAGCGATGAGGAGAAGGCGCAGTATCGTCGCTTCCTGGCTTCGCGTGCCGGGCAGCAGGACTTCGCGGCTTACCGTGCGGAGCTTGAGCACAAGGCCAAGATCGAGAAGTACTGAGAACCGCTACAAACCGTAAGCTAAAAGTGGAAAGCTGATCGCGTTGCCTGAAAGACTTTCTCCCGGCAACGCGATCCACTTACAGCTAATGGCTTGAAGCCAAAAAAAAGGCCGTCCCCTGGGGGCGGCCTTTTTTTTGCGTCTGGAAAAAGCCTGGGCTTATTCCTCGATGCTACCCATCGCGGTGGTGTTGAAGCCGCCGTCGACGTACATGATTTCACCGCTGATACCCGAAGCCAGGTCGGAGCACAGGAAGGCGGCAGCGTTGCCGACTTCTTCGATGGTCACGTTGCGGCGCAGTGGGGTCTGGGCCTCGTTGGCGGAGAGCATCTTGCGGAAGTTCTTGATACCGGAAGCCGCCAGGGTACGGATCGGACCGGCCGATACGGCGTTGACGCGGGTGCCTTCCGGGCCGAGGCTGCCGGCCAGGTAACGTACACCGGCTTCCAGGCTGGCCTTGGCCATGCCCATCACGTTGTAGTTCGGCATGGTGCGCTCGGCGCCCAGGTACGACAGGGTCAGCAGGCTGCCGTTGCGGCCTTTCATCATGTCGCGACCGGCCTTGGCCAGGGCTACGAAGCTGTAGGCGCTGATGTCGTGGGCGATGCGGAAACCGTCGCGGGTGGTGGCGTCGGTGAAGTCGCCGTCGAGCTGGTCGCCCGGTGCGTAGCCTACCGAGTGGACGATCACGTCCAGGCCGTCCCACTTCTTGCTCAGCGCTTCGAAGACCTTGGCGATTTCTTCATCGCTGGCCACGTCGCAAGGGAAGCACAGCTCCGGGCTCGAACCCCAGCCTGCCGCGAACTCTTCGACACGGCCCTTGAGCTTGTCGTTCTGATAGGTGAAGGCAAGCTCAGCACCCTCGCGGTGCATGGCGGCAGCGATGCCGGATGCGATGGACAGTTTACTGGCGACACCGACGATCAGGACGCGCTTACCGGCGAGAAAACCCATGTGTTGTTCCTCTTCAGGTTAATCGACAGCCACTGGTGCCATGAAGGCGGCTTCCAGCAGCTGCTGTGTGTAAGGATGTTGCGGTGCGGCGAAAACAGCCTCCGCCGCACCCTGTTCGACCACTTTGCCTTGCTTGATCACCATCAACTGGTGACTCAGCGCCTTGACGACAGCCAGGTCATGGCTGATGAACAGATACGTCAGGTTGTACTTGGCTTGCAGCGAGCGTAGCAGCTCGACTACCTGGCGCTGTACCGTCCGGTCGAGCGCCGAAGTGGGCTCGTCCAGCAGAATCAGCGCCGGCTTCAACACCAGCGCTCGGGCGATGGCGATACGTTGCCGTTGTCCCCCGGAAAACTCGTGAGGGTAACGATGCCGGGTTTCCGGGTCCAGGCCTACTTCCTCGAGCGCCGCGATAATCGCGGCCTGTTGCTCGGCCGGGGTGCCGATGCCATGGATGCGCAGGCCTTCACCGACGATCTCCGCCACCGACATGCGCGGGCTGAGACTGCCGAACGGATCCTGGAATACCACCTGCATCTGCCGACGCAGCGGGCGCACCTGCTGCTGCCCCAGGCCTTGCAGCGACTGCCCCTGGAAGCGGATCTCGCCCTGGCTGCTCAGCAGACGCAAAATCGCCAGGCCCAAGGTCGACTTGCCCGACCCGCTTTCACCGACGATACCCAGCGTCTGCCCGCGGGGCAGGCTGAAGTCTACGCCATCCACCGCCCTGACGTGGTCGACCGTGCGCTTGAACAGGCCCTTTTTGATCGGGAACCACACGCGCAGGTCTTGCACCTCCAGCAAGGCCGGGCCTGGCGGGTTGCCCGCAGGGGCGCCACTGGGCTCGGCGTTGATCAGCATCCGCGTGTACGGATGCCGGGGCGAACGGAACAATTCATCGCACGATGCCTGTTCGACGATGGAACCGCGCTGCATGACACATACGCGATGCGCGATTTGCCGGACCACGTTCAAATCATGGCTGATCAGCAGCAGAGCCATGCCCAGGCGGGCCTGCAGTTGCTTGAGCAGTTCGAGGATCTTCAGCTGTACGGTGACGTCCAGCGCGGTGGTCGGTTCGTCGGCGATCAGCAGCTCCGGCTCGTTGGCCAGGGCCATGGCGATCATCACCCGCTGCCGCTGGCCGCCGGAGAGCTCATGGGGCAGGGCCTTGAGGCGCTTGCGCGGCTCGGGGATACCCACCAGCTCCAGCAGTTCCAGCGTGCGCGCAGTGGCCGCCTGGCCGCTCAGGCCCTTGTGCAGGGCCAGCACTTCGTTGATCTGCTTTTCCACGCTGTGCAGCGGGTTGAGCGAGGTCATCGGCTCCTGGAAGATCATCGCGATGCGATTGCCGCGCAGGCTGCGCATGCGTCGTTCATTGAGATGCAGCAGGTCTTCGCCGGCATAGCGGATGGTGCCGTGCGGGTGGCTGGCCAAAGGGTAGGGCAGCAAGCGCAGGATCGAATGCGCGGTCACCGACTTGCCGGAGCCGCTTTCTCCTACCAGGGCCAGTGTTTCGCCACGGCGGATATCGAAACTCACACCCTCGACCACCCGCTGACGCTTGTCGCCGCTGACGAACTCGACCGCCAGATCGCGGATTTCGATCAGATTGTCCTGGTTCATGTCATTTCCTTGGGTCGAAGGCGTCGCGCGCCGCTTCACCGATGAACACCAGCAGGCTCAGCATGATCGCCAGTACCGCGAAGGCACTGATGCCCAGCCAGGGCGCCTGCAGGTTGGCCTTGCCCTGGGCGACCAGCTCGCCCAGCGAGGGGGCGCCGGCCGGCAGGCCGAAGCCGAGGAAGTCCAGGGCGGTGAGGGTGCCGATGGCGCCGGTGAGGATAAACGGCATGAAGGTCAGGGTCGAGATCATGGCGTTGGGCAGAATGTGGCGGAACATGATCTCGCCGTTGCGCATGCCCAGTGCCCGGGCGGCGCGCACATATTCCAGGTTGCGGCCACGCAGGAACTCGGCACGCACCACGTCCACCAGGCTCATCCACGAGAACAGCAGCATGATGCCCAGCAGCCACCAGAAGTTGGGCTGAACGAAACTGGCCAGGATGATCAGCAGGTACAGCACCGGCAGCCCGGACCATACCTCCAGGAAGCGCTGGCCGAGCAGGTCGACCCAGCCTCCATAGAAGCCTTGCAGGGCGCCGGCGACGACGCCGATCACCGAACTGAGCAGGGTCAGGGTCAGGGCGAACAGTACCGAGATGCGAAAGCCGTAGATGACCCTGGCCAGCACGTCGCGGCCCTGGTCGTCGGTGCCCAGCAGGTTGTCCCGGGACGGCGGGGCGGGGGCCGGGACCTTCAGGTCGTAGTTGATGCTCTGGTAACTGAAGGGAATGGGCGCCCACAGCACCCAGCCGTTCTTGGCCGCCAGCAGGTCCTGGATATACGGGCTCTTGTAGTTGGCTTCCAGCGGGAATTCGCCGCCGAAGGTGGTTTCCGGGTAGCGCTCGAACACCGGGACGTACCACTGGCCGTCGTAGCGCAGGGCCAGAGGCTTGTCGTTGGCGATCAGCTCCGCGCCCAGGCTGAGCACGAACAGCACCAGAAAGATCCACAGCGACCACCAGCCTCGGCGGTTGGCCTTGAAGCGCTCGAAGCGGCGGCGGTTGATTGGAGACAGCGTCATATCAATGCTCCCTGCTTTCGAAGTCGATACGCGGGTCGACCAGGGTGTAGGTCAGGTCGCCGATCAGTTTCACCACCAGGCCCAGCAGGGTGAAGATGAACAGGGTGCCGAACACCACCGGGTAGTCGCGGTTGATGGCCGATTCGAAGCTCATCAGGCCCAGGCCGTCCAGGGAGAAGATCACCTCCACCAGCAGCGAGCCGGTGAAGAAGATGCCAATGAACGCCGAAGGGAAGCCGGCGATCACCAGCAGCATGGCGTTGCGGAACACATGGCCGTACAGCACGCGGTTGTTCGACAGGCCCTTGGCCTTGGCGGTGATCACGTACTGCTTGCTGATCTCGTCGAGGAAGCTGTTCTTGGTCAGCAGGGTCAGGGTGGCGAAGTTGCCGATCACCAGGGCGGTGATCGGCAGCACCAGGTGCCAGAAATAGTCCAGCAGCTTGCCGGTAGTGCTCAGCTCGTCGAAGTTGTTCGAGGTCAGGCCGCGCAGCGGAAACCAGTCGAAGTAGCTGCCGCCGGCGAACAGCACGATCAGCAGGATGGCGAACAGGAAGGCCGGAATGGCATAACCGACGATGATCGCCGAGCTGGTCCAGACGTCGAACTGGCTGCCATGCCGGGTGGCCTTGGCGATGCCCAGTGGAATGGACACCAGGTACATGATCAGGGTGCTCCACAACCCCAGAGAGATGGAAACCGGCATCTTCTCCATGATCAGGTCGGTGACCTTGGCATCACGGAAGAAGCTGGTGCCGAAGTCCAGCTGCGCATAGTTCTTGATCATGATCCACAGGCGTTCTGGAGCGGGCTTGTCGAAGCCGTACATACGCTCGATTTCCTGCACCAGCGCCGGGTCCAGGCCCTGCGCACCCCGGTAGCTGGAGCCGGCCACGCCGACCTCCGAGCCACCGCCGGCGATGCGGCTGGTGGCGCCGTCGAAGCCTTCGAGCTTGGCGATCGTCTGTTCCACCGGGCCGCCGGGCGCAGCCTGGATGATGATGAAGTTGATGATGAGGATGCCGAACAGGGTCGGAATGATCAGCAGCAGGCGCCGCAGGATGTAGGCCAGCATCTCAGCGCTCCTCCTCGGTCTGGGGTTCTGGCAGCGGCGTCGGTGCGGCGGGCTGCACGCCCGGTTTGGCCCACCAGCTGCTCAGGCCGATATCGGTGAGGGCCTTGGCCTGTGGGTGAGCCAGGTGATCCCAGTAGACGATGCGCCAGCTCTTGATGTGCCAGTTGGGCACCACGTAGAAGCCCCACAGCAGTACCCGGTCCAGGGCGCGGGCATGAGTGACCAGTTCTTCGCGGGAGTCGGCACGGATCAGGCCGTCGACCAGCGCGTCCACCGCTGGGTCCTTGAGGCCCATCAGGTTGCGGCTGCCAGCGCGATCGGCGCTGACCGAGTGGAAGTACTCGCGCTGTTCGTTGCCCGGCGAGGCGGATTGCGGAAAGCTGCTGACGATCAGGTCGAAGTCCCGCGAACGCAGGCGGTTGATGTATTCGGCCACGTCCACCCGGCGGATCGACAGGTCGATGCCCAGGTCCTTGAGGTTGCGCTTGTAGGGCAGCATGACCCGTTCGAAGGCCGTCTGCACCATGAGGAACTCCAGTTTCACCGGGTTGCCCTGGGCATCGGTCATCTGGTCGTCCTTGATGCGCCAGCCGGCTTCCTGCAGCAGTTGGTACGCACGGCGCAGTTGCGGGCGGATCATCCCGCTGCCATCGGTAACCGGCAGCGTGAAGGGCTCGGTGAACACGCGCTCGGGCACCTTGCCGCGCAGCGGTTCGAGGAGCTTCAGCTCGGCAGGCGAGGGCAGGCCGCTGGAGGCCATTTCCGAATTGTCGAAGTAGCTCTTGGTGCGCGTGTAGGAACCATTGAACAGCTGCTTGTTGGTCCATTCGAAGTCGAACAGCAGGCTCAGCGCCTCGCGCACCCTGGGGTCCTGGAACACCGGCTTGCGCAGGTTGAAGATGAAACCCTGCATGCCCTGCGGGTTGCCATTGGGCAGTTCTTCCTTGATCAGCCGGCCGTCGCGCACCGCCGGGATGTCATAGGCCGTGGCCCAGGCCTTCGCGGTGTTCTCTTCGCGGTAATCGTATTGGCCGGCCTTGAGGGCTTCGAGGGCCACGTCGCTGTCGCGGTAGTAGTCGTAGGCCATGACGTCGAAGTTGTACTGCCCACGGTTGACCGCCAGGTCCTTGGCCCAATAGTCCTTCACCCGCTCGTAGCGCACCGAGCGCCCGGCCTTGACCTCCGCCACTTTGTAGGGGCCGCTGCCCAGCGGGAATTCCAGGTTGCTCTTGGTGAAGTCGCGGCTGGCCCAGAAGTGCTTGGGCAGCACCGGCAGCTGACCGAGGATCAGCGGCAGTTCGCGGCTGTGGTTGTCCTTGAACACGAACTTGACCCGCAGCGGGTCCTCGACCACCACCTTGTCGACACCGGCGTAGTAGGCCCGGTACATGGGCGTGCCGTCCTTGATCAGGGTGTTGAAGGTGAACTCGACGTCTTCGGCGCGAATCGGGTGGCCGTCGTGGAAGCGCGCTTCGGGGCGCAGATAGAAGCGCACCCAGGTGTTGTCCGGGGCCTTCTCGATCTTGCCGGCGATCAGGCCGTATTCAGTGAACGGCTCGTCGAGACTGGCGCGTGCCAGGGTGTCGTAGATCATGCCCACGTCTTCGGCCGGCGTGCCCTTGTTGATGAAGGGGTTGAGGCTGTCGAAACTGCCGAAGCCGGCCTGGCGCAGGGTGCCGCCCTTCGGGGCGTCGGGATTCACGTAGTCGAAGTGCTTGAAGTTGGCAGGGTACTTGGGGGCTTCGTCATACAGGGTCACGGCGTGTTGCGGCTGGGCCTGCAGGGTGCCGGCCAGGGCGGCGAGCATCAGGCCGCAGGCGCCGGCGAGCAGCGAACGCATGGGGGTCATCGGGATGTCTCCAGAGGCTTGAGCCACCACGCGCGCAAGCCCAGGGTATAGGGCGGCGTGGTGACCATGGCGAAGCGGTTGCGCCAGGCCAGGCGGTGGTTGTTCAGGTACCAGTTGGGAATCATGTAGTGCTCTGACAGCAGGACCCGGTCAAGTGCTCGGGCGGCGGCCACCTGATCTTCACGGCTCTGGGCGGCCAGCAGGCGATTGAGCAGGCCGTCGACCACCGGGTTGCTGACCCCGGCGTAATTCTTGCTGCCGCTGATCGCCGCCTGGCTGGAGTGGAAGTACTGCCATTGCTCCAGGCCAGGGCTCAGGGTCTGCGGCAGGGTCATGAGGATCATGTCGAAATCGAAATGCTCCAGGCGCTGGCGGTACTGCGCGCGGTCCACGGTACGCAGGCCTGCATCGATACCGATGCGCCGCAGGTCCTCGACGTAAGGCTGCAGGATACGCTCCAGCCCGGGGTTGACCAGCAGGATCTCCAGGCGCAGCGGCTGCTGCTGCGCATCGACCAGGCGCTGGCCGGCAAAGCGCCAGCCGGCGTCTTTGAGCAACCCGAGGGCCTGGCGCAGGGTTTCCCGGGGAATGCCGCCGCCGTCGCTGCGCGGCAGGCTGGGTGGCTGGGTGAACAGGCTCGCCGGCAACTGGTCGCGATAGTGGCTGAGCAACAGCCACTCGGCGCCGGAGGGCAGGCCGCTGGCCGCGAACTCGCTATTGGGGTAATAGCTGTTCGAGCGCTGGTAGGCGTCGTTGAACAGCGCCCGGTTGGTCCACTCGAAATTGAACATCAGGCCCAGGGCTTCACGCACCCGCGCATCGGCGAAGGTCGCGCGTCGGCTGTTCATGAACAGGCCCTGGGTCTGGGTCGGAATCTGGTGGGCAATCTCGGCCTTGATCACCTCGCCGCGCTGTACGGCGGCGAAGGTGTAGCCGTTGGCCCAGTTCTTTGCCTGGTGCTCGATATAGATGTCGAATTCACCGGCCTTGAAGGCTTCGAAAGCCACTTCGCTGTCGCGGTAGAACTCCACCTCGACCCGGTCGAAGTTGTACTTGCCGCGATTGACCGGCAGGTCCTTGCCCCAGTAGTCCTTGACCCGCTCGAACACCAGCTGGCGGCCCGGTTGCACCCGCGTGATGCGATACGGGCCGCTGCCCAGAGGTGGTTCGAAGGTCGTGGCCTTGAAATCACGGTCTTTCCAATAGTGCTGGGGCAGCACCGGCATCTCGCCCAGGCGCAGGATCAGCAGCGGGTTGCCGACGCGCTTGAGGACGAAGCGCACACGATGACGGCCAAGGATGTCGACGCGCTGCACTTCCTGCAGCGCCGTGCGGTATTGCGGGTGGCCGTCCTTGAGCAGGGTCCGATAGGAAAACGCCACGTCGTAGGCGGTGATGGGCTGGCCGTCATGGAACCTGGCCTCGGGGCGCAGGTTGTAGACCACCCAGCTGCGGTCTTCGCTGTACTCGACGCTGCGGGCGATCAGGCCGTAGCTGGAAGCCGGTTCGTCACCCGACGGGTCATAGGGACCGGTGCCGACCATCAGCGGCTCGTTCAGCTCATTGACCCCGTACTGCAGGAAATTGCCCGTCGCCACCGGGCTGCTGCCCTTGAGGGTGTAGGGGTTGAGCGTGTCGAAGGTGCCGAAGCCCATGATCCGCAGGGTGCCAGCCTTCGGCGCCTCGGGATTGACCCAGTCGAAATGCGTGAAGCTGGGCGGGTACTTGAGCGTGCCGAACTGCGCATAGCCATGGCTTTCGCTGATGGCTGCGCTGGCGTTCAGGCTCAGGCCCAGCATGAGGGCTGACAGGAAGGGACGTATCACGATCCGCACGGCTTTATCGGGCCGCTAACAGTAGCAGCTTGATGGCTACCACAAAAGACCGTGGCAGAGCGGTAAACCGCTCGCTCAACGGGGCAGGTAGACGGTCAGGGTCTGGCCGGGCTTGAGGGCCTGGCCGGTGCGCGGGTTCCAACGCTTGAGATGTTTCATCTCGACGTTGAAGCGCTTGGCGACCGCATACATGGAATCGCCTTTCTGGATCTTGTACTGCACCGGCTTGCCTTCGCTGTTTGTGCTACTGGCCACGGCGCTGCTGCTGACCTTGGCAGGCGCCTGAATGACCAGCGTCTGGCCGATGCTCAGGCGGTTGCCGGAGAGCTTGTTCCAGCGCTGCAGTTCGTCGACGTCGACCTTGTTGGCCTGGGCGATGCTGGACAGGTTGTCGCCGCTCTTGACCCGGTAGGTGCGCGAGCGCACCGGCTTTTCCTCGCTGGCCACCAGCTCGAAGGCCGGTTGGGCGACGCCGCCCGGTCGCACCGGGATGCTCAGCGACTGGCCGACCTTCAGCAGGTTGCCCGACAACTGGTTGTTGCCCTTGAGGGTGCTGACCGACACCTGGTAGCGCTTGGCCAGGCTTTCCAGGGTATCGCCGCGGCGAACCCGGTAGTGCTGCCATTGCATCAGCTCGGCGGGCTGCAGGTTCGGCAGGTTGGCCGCCAGCAGTTGCGCCTTGGAGGTCGGTACCAGCAGGTGCTGCGGGCCATCGACGGTCAGGCGCTTCTTGAATGCCGGGTTGAGCTGGATCAGTTCGTCTTCGTCGATGTCAGCCAGGCTGGCGACCTTGGACAGATCGACGCGCTTGTTCAGCTCCACCACTTCGAAGTAGGGCTCGTTGGCGATCGGCGTGAGGTTCACCCCGTAGGCCGCTGGCGTCTGTACCACCTGGGCCAGGGCCAGCAGCTTGGGTACGTAGTCACGGGTTTCCTGCGGCAGCGGCAGGTTCCAGTAGTCGGTCGGCAGGTTGAGCTTGTCGTTGCGTTCGATGGCGCGGCTGACCGTGCCTTCGCCGGCGTTGTAGGCTGCCAGGGCCAGCAGCCAGTCGCCGTTGAACATGTCGTGCAGGCGGCTCAGGTAATCCAGCGCCGCATTGGTCGAAGCCTGGATGTCGCGGCGCCCGTCGTAGAAGCTGGTCTGGCGCAGGTTGTAGTAGCGACCGGTGGACGGGATGAACTGCCACAGGCCGACGGCCTGGGCACGGGAGATGGCCATCGGGTTGTAGGCGCTCTCGATCACCGGCAGCAGGGCCAGCTCCAGCGGCATGTTGCGTTCTTCGAGGCGTTCGACGATGTAGTGCATATAGAGGCTGCCGCGTTCCCCGGCGCTCTCCAGGAACGTGGGGTTGTTGGCGAACCACAGGCGCTGCTGGTCGATGCGCGGGTTCAGGTCATTGCCCTGCTGCAGCTGGAAACCCTGGCGCATGCGCTCCCAGACATCCTGGGGCTGACTCTGCGCCGCCGGGGTGACGAACAGCGGCTTCTGCTTGATGCCGGAAGCCAAGCTGGGTTTGCTGCGATACGTGCTTTCCGGCTGGACGTGACCGCCGGTCTGGCAACCTGCCAGCAGTGCGCTGGCCGTCACCGCGATGGCTCGGGCCAGACGCGTCAAAGTCTCGGAATTCGCGGGGTTTCCAGTAGATGACGACATTGTCTGGGGTGTTTCCAGGAAAAAATGTCGGGCGATTCTAGGAAGGGACCCGGCGATGGTCAACCTTTGAGGTTTTTTCCGCAGATGGACGGCTGTATCAGAAGTTGTTTTTCCAGTCGCGCAGGCTGGCAAAAATCTCCGCCGGCGAGCGGTTGTCGCGACCATTCCATTCATCCGCTTTTTCTTTAACGGATGTTTCATGAACCCGCAGGAAGGGGTTGGTCCGGCGCTCCAGCGCCAGGTCGGTAGGCAGGCTGATCCGGTTCTCGGCCCGCCATTGGCTGACTTCGGCCAGACGCCGGGCGATATCGGCGTTTTGCGGTTCAACGGCCTGGGCGAAGCGCAGGTTGCTCAGGGTGTATTCGTGGGCGCAGTAGACGGCGGTATGGTCGGGCAGTGCCGCCAGGCGGCTGAGCGAGTCGTGCATCTGCTGTGGCGTGCCTTCGAACAGGCGTCCGCAGCCGGCCGCGAACAGCGTATCGCCGCTGAACAGCAGTGGTCTTTGAGCGTCATCATGATAGAAAGCAATGTGCCCGGCGGTGTGTCCGGGCACGTCGATGACCTGCCAGCGGCGGCCCAGCACTTCGATGCATTCGTCGTCCTGCAGAGCGACGTCGCGGGCCGGAATCGACTCGCTGGCCGGGCCCAGCACCCGGGCGCCGGTGGCCTGTTTGATCGCCACCACGCCGCCGACATGGTCGTTGTGATGGTGGGTGATGAGGATGTCGGTCAATTGCCAGTCGGGGTTGTCCTGCAACCAGGCCAGTACCGGCGCCGAATCGCCCGGATCGACCACGGCGCAGTGGCGGGTCGAAAGGTCTTGTAACAACCAGATGTAGTTGTCACTGAAAGCGGGGAGGGCGTGGATCTGTATCATTGCGCAGTTCGCCTGGCGAGAAACGATAGTGCATCTTAGGCACTGTCGGCATACTCGTCGACCGCCATGTCTGTCCCGTGTCCCTCTGGGGCGTCGATCCGCCCCTGAGTCCTGGAGGTAACCAGCAATGACCGATGAAGCCTTCGCCCAGGCCGATCCCCAATGGCTGGCGTTGACCTGCGCCGCCCGCGAGTGGCTCTCGGGGCCGCTGGGGCAACTGCTGCAGGACGAGGAACGGCGCTTGCTGGAAGAAGAGTTGGCGCGTCTGTTCGGGAGTTTCCTGGTGCACTACGGACCATCTGCGCAGGCGCTGCCACAGGCGCCACAGATCCAGCGCAGCGTGCGCCTCGGTGCGCCACTGCCGGGCATGGAAATCGCCTGCGAGGAGCAGGCCTGGCCGCTGTGCGAGCATGCTGCCGACGTGGTGGTGCTGCAGCATGGCCTGGATTTCTGTGTATCGCCCCACGGGCTGTTGCGCGAGGCTGCCAGCAGCGTGCGCCCTGGCGGGCACCTGCTGATCGTCGGTATCAATCCGTGGAGCTTCTGGGGCGCACGCCGCGTGTTCGCCCGCGATGCGCTGCGCAAGGCGCGCTGCATTTCGCCGTCGCGGGTGGCCGACTGGCTCAACCTGTTGGGCTTCGCGCTGGAGAAGCGTCGCTTCGGGTGTTATCGTCCGCCGCTTGCATCGGCCAAGTGGCAGGCACGCCTGCTGGGGCTCGAAACCTGGGCCGGTGGCCAGGGCCTGGTCGGCGGCGGCTTCTACCTGCTGGTTGCGCGCAAGCTGGTGGTGGGGCTGCGGCCACTGCGCCAGGTGCGACGCGAGCCTATCGGCAAGCTGATTCCCCTGCCACTGGCCAAGGTCAACCGTGACGGTCACCAGCCGTGAGCCGTCAGCAGTTTCTTTGATCCGGGAAAACGACCATGAGTGAACGCGTAGAACTTTTTACCGACGGTGCCTGCAAGGGAAATCCCGGGCCTGGCGGTTGGGGCGCGTTGCTGGTGTACAAGGGCCAGGAAAAGGAACTCTGGGGGGGTGAAGCCAACACCACCAACAATCGCATGGAGCTGCTCGGCGCCATTCGTGGCCTGGAGGCCCTCACCCGTCCTTGCGAGGTCACCCTGGTCACTGACTCGCAGTACGTGATGAAAGGCATCACCGAGTGGATGGCGAACTGGAAGAAGCGCGGCTGGAAAACCGCCGCGAAGGAGCCGGTAAAGAATGCCGACCTCTGGCAGCAGCTCGACGAACAGGTCAGCCGTCACAAGGTGGAGTGGAAGTGGGTGCGCGGGCATATCGGCCATGCGGGCAACGAGCGTGCCGACCAGCTGGCCAACCGCGGCGTCGACGAAGTGCGCCGCAAGGCCTGACGCGACGCCTGCGGCAGGCGTGTTAACATGCGCGCCTGCACAAGAGGCAAGCGTCCATGTCACTGCAAAATCCCGATAATCGTTCGATCGTCCTCGATACCGAAACCACTGGCATGCCGGTGACCGAAGGTCACCGGATCATCGAGATCGGTTGTGTCGAGCTGATCGGCCGGCGCCTGACCGGCCGCCATTTCCATGTCTACCTGCAGCCCGATCGCGAAAGCGACGAGGGCGCCATTGGCGTCCACGGCATCACCAACGAATTCCTGGTCGGCAAGCCGCGCTTCGCCGAGGTGGCCGACGAGTTCTTCGAATTCATCCGCGGCGCGCAGTTGATCATCCACAACGCGGCGTTCGACGTCGGCTTCATCAATAACGAATTCGCCTTGCTGGGCCAGCAGGATCGCGCCGACGTCACCCAGTACTGCACGGTCCTCGACACCCTGTTGATGGCGCGTGAGCGGCATCCGGGGCAGCGCAACAGCCTCGACGCGCTGTGCAAGCGCTACGGGGTCGACAACTCCGGCCGTGAGCTGCACGGCGCCTTGCTCGACTCCGAGATCCTCGCCGACGTCTACCTGGCGATGACCGGTGGGCAGACCACCTTGTCGCTGTCCGGCCAGGGCGCCGACGGCGGCGACGGTGATGCCAGCCGTCCCAGCGAGATCCGTCGCCTGGCGGCCGACCGTGCTGCCGGGCGGATCATCCGCGCCAGCGAGGCAGAGCTGGCCGAGCACGAAGCACGCATGGCGATCATCGCCAAGGCCGCCGGTGCCCCGGCGTTGTGGGTGCAGTTGCAGGAAGCCGGGCAGCCGGCCAGTTCCTGAGCCGGCCACGACCATGTCGCCGCGTCCCGTGCTGAGCATCCGTGTCGCTGACGAGCAGTTCGAGGACTACATCCTCAACGGCGAATTCACCTTCACGGTACGCGGCTACGCCAGCGTCAGGGTGGGCGAGCCGGTCGCGGCCTGGCCGGTGACGGAAGTGGTTCCGTACGAAAAGAACTACGGGGTCGACTCGCTGGAGTTCAGCGAACGGCGCATGAGCGGCGACAGCACGGTGCTGGTCGCCTGGTTGGGCGAGGAGGCGGTGGGTCATGTGGTGCTGCGCGCGCATGGCAATGGTTTCGCGCATATCGATGAGCTGGCCGTGGACATCCCGGCCAGGCGCAACGGGGTAGCCCGGTCACTGCTGGAAAGTGCCTGTCGCTGGAGCCAGTCGCGCAGGCTGGCAGGCATCATGCTGGAAACCCAGAACAACAACCTGGACGCCTGTCGGCTCTACGAGGATTTCGGTTTCGTGGTCGGAGGGGTCGATCACCTGTGCTACCGCGGCATCGACCCGCAGACGCGGGAAGTGGCCATTTTCTGGTACCTGATCTTTCCCGCCGCCTGAGCCTGTTCAGGGGATCCGGGTCATCTTCACGCCGGTCTGCACCAGTTCGAATTCATCTCCGCCCAGATGGTTGACGCGGTCGCCGATCACCAGCCGGTAGGTGGTCACCACCGTGGCGCCGCCCTCACCATCGAGTTGTGCTTCCTGAAACTCTTGTACCGGGTAGACACGACCCTCTGCATCCCTTGTTTGAAACTGCCCGACCAGAACTGAAGCCATTTTTTACCTTGAACCTTTGCAAATAAACCGCGGAATTGCTGTCAATCGCACAGGTAGACCATCAAAGCGGTGACTGGTTCGCCAGTTCGGGCAGCCGATCTGGCGCAATAAAAGGCACAGGCCTCATACAACCGGCGCCACCGCTGGTCTATAACTGCACTTTCTTCAATGAGCAGCAGGAGTCTTCATGAGCAAGGTCCATACGATTGCCGTCCTGGTCGGCAGCCTGAGAAAAGCCTCGATCAACCGCAAGATCGCGCACACCCTCGCAGAACTGGCGCCGCCAAGCCTGAATTTGAAAATCGTCGAGATCGGCGACCTGCCGCTGTACAACGAGGACATCGATGGCGATGACGCTCCGGCGGCCTACACGCGTTTTCGTCAGGAACTGGCCGCTGCCGATGGCCTGCTGTTCGTCACCCCTGAATACAACCGCTCGGTGCCCGGCGCGCTGAAAAACGCCATCGACGTTGGTTCGCGTCCCTACGGGCAGAGCAAAATGAGCGGCAAGCCCGGTGCGGTGATCAGTGCCTCACCCGGTGCCATTGGCGGTTTCGGCGCAAACCATCACCTGCGCCAGTCGCTGGTGTTCCTCGACGTCGCCTGCCTGCAGCAGCCAGAGTCGTACCTGGGCAATATCAGCGCCAGTTTCGACGAGAACGGCCAGCTTAACGAGCGCACCAAAGCGTTCCTGCAGACTTTTATCGACACTTTCGCCGCCTGGGTGGAAAAGATCCGCAAGTTCTGATTGCGCCATCGCCGTCGCCCTGAAGGCCGGGCGGCGGCCGCTGATACTGGGATCACGATTGCCATATATACGGCAGGTGTCGGCGAACATTACGTTTAGCTTCCTTCTTCATTCCCTCCTCATCAGGCACCAGGCGCCCGCTGAGGCCGTGCAAGAAGGAAGCTTTCATGACCACCCTCGCAACTCCCTATTTCACCGAACAGGCGCTACGGCAGCGGTTCGGCCAGCACCTCAAGGAAGCGCTCGGCAGCGGCCGCATCACGGCCGCACAGCAGCAATGGTTGCAGCGCCTGCTGTTGGCGATGCCCGGCGAAGGCGAGCCGCCGCTGCCACGTATCGACCGGTTGTCCAGTGACACGGGCCTCGACCTGGGTGCCGAACTCGACGCCGCCTGGATCATCAGCGATAGCCTGGACGCCCAGGCTCCGCTGTTTCTCAACACGCTGCTGTTCGGCACCGAAGCCTTTGCCGATCGTCGACAGCTGGACGAGGCCATCACTTTGCGCTTTCTGCGCGGACGTTCGGCCGCGCTGGAGCTGGAACATGTGGAAGGCGATCCGTTTGTGCAGCGCTCCAGACGCATACTCGACAAAGAGGCTATGCGCCTGCAGGCGCTGGAAGAGCGTCTCGACGAGCTTCCTGATCTGCGTGCTGCAATGGCGCTGAAGCTGCAGGATGAGCTGGCGCGACAAGTGGGCTCTGCAAATCTCGATGTCTTTCAGCATCTTTTGCAAATCGCCATTGATGACCCGGCTGGTACTCGCGTGCTGGGCACGCAGACGCTGATTGACGCCGCCTGTGAGCCCATGGTCAGGGCACCATCAAGATGGGTATTCATGGACGCCCAGGGGTGGGCGGTCAGTGATGAGGAAAGCCGTGCGTGGGAAGCCTCCCTGGTTGCTGCGAGCACCAACCTGGGCCTGTACTTCAATCGCCTGTTGGACAGCTTCTGGAACACGCCGCGTGGCAATGCAGTGTCTGCGGGTGAAGCCGTAAAAAATAGGCTAGCCGAAGTCTTTCGTCGCGCCCTGATCGATGCAAGAACCGAGCGACGCCTGAGCGAGTTGGAGTTTCGGCGTCTGCGAGATCTGGTCTTCCTGCGCCAGAACAGTCACGGGCAAGTCTGGCAGGTCGCTGCACTTTTCATCCAGCCGCTGTTCATCAAGCTCTCGGGAATCTTTGTGCTCGAGCCTTCCGGTACCGAGCTGCCGGGGCTCTATCTGTATTCTTCCTGCCACGGCATTCGCCGTTTCGTCAGTCGTCAGGCGTTGGAGGCGTATTTCAGGACTGATGAAGGGCGGGCCGAGATGTTGCTTTACAGCTCGCTTGATGAGCACGCTGCATTACGATCCACAGAGATTCGCGGTTTGCGCTTTGACTTGGTCGAAGATCCGCTATTCCAGCGTCAACTGGAGTCGATCATCGGCTTGCAGCAACGCAGTGTGCAGCATGTTCTCGGGCTGCCGGCCATTGCCTTCGAGCATGCGAGCGTTCGGCTGGATGATGCCCTGGACGTGCGCATGCCGCTCGACAGGCGGCTGTTCCAGTTGCGTGGGTCGTTGCGATGGGCAGGCTCGCACGGTTCTTTCGACACTCGTTGGGTGCTTAATCCAAGGCCGCTACGGGCGGATGTCGTGCATACCACCGAGTTGCTGAATACGCAAACCTGGGGCGGGCAGATGAAACTTCTGGCCCTGCTCATTGATCGTCAGGCTGAAGTTGTCGAAGGCGTTTTCGATCGTATGCGGCAGTTGTTGAATCGCTATCTGGCAGTCTGTACCAATGTCGAACTGGACGCTGCCGACCTTTGGATAAAGTTTGCACACACGGGTAACAGGCCGTTGCTCCGCTGGGCCCTGGAGCGATTCAGCGGTTGTGCACCACAGAAGCTGCCGGCTGACACCGAGCTGTTACGCGGGGCGTCGGAAGGCCCGGTGGAGCCAGTCGATCAAGTGTCGTTGGCGTTACTGGAGCACGTCCTCGAGAAGGTCAGTGCTGATTTCGTAGTGTTCTACGAAAAGGGCTTGCGGCGGCTTTTCTCCAGCCCACGGCGTTGGCTCGATACCCGACTGCGGCTGCCAGCGCAGAGCAGCCAGCTGCGTGACTGTGCCCTTCGTCTTGATATGGGCATGGCGCAGCGGACAAATGATCTGTCAGATCCGAGCCTGGCTATGGTGCGACAAGCCCTTGATCGCCCCGTGGACTCGCTGCGTCACGCGTTGGGCGCCGAGCGTGTCGAGGTGTGCCGAGTGCAGTTGATCGGCGGTCGCGAACAGCCCGCGGTGCGACTCGATGAGACGCTGGTGTTGCGTCGCGAATCGGGAGCGGGTGGACTGGTGCTTTGGGCGCTGTGCGAAGGGTTCAGCGAGCACGACTCGCCGGCAGCGTTGGAAAGGAGTCTGGCCGAGCAGATGTCTTATGCCGAAGTCAGGGCCAACTGGATGTCGCAACTTGAGTTCGACGATCGCCACCGCCTGCAGCAGTATCTGGAAAGACCCGAGGCAGCGTTGCGCCTCGAGCTGCAGTTGGAACCCATCACCGGGCACTTTATTCAGGTTATGCAAACAGAGGCTCTTGAACGGCAATGTCGGGCGGCCGTCAGGACCCTGCGTCGGGTTCAGGCATGGCGAGCGCCGGCTCCGATCATACGTGAGTCGATATACCCATTCGAGCTCGACGAGTCGAACCGTCGGCTGCTTGATCGTGTGACTGCCACCATGCAGATGATCCTTGCGGATGCGCGGCTTCCACTGTGGGTCAGGAAAGCTTCGATTCACCAGCTCAAAGAGCTGAGCAGAATAGTTCAACGTTGGTACGTAGCCTGTCACTCCGAGCGGAGTTTTCTTAATGATATCCCTGAGCCGAGGGCTTTCGCCTACGGCAGGCTTCAGGCAAGGTTAGAAGTTGACTTTCCGGGAGTTGGTCTGGATCCGGATAGCATCATGGTGACCCTGACCCGCTATACACCCGGTCTTGTAGGTTCCGGAGAAACTCCGCAAAGCCTGCCCGCCGCGACGACACAGGTCCGTACTAGCCTGACCGACTATGCCATTGAGCGATTTTCGGCGGCCCAAGAGGGGATGATCTCGATGACGACCAGTCATGGTGGGCACCTTGACCCGCGACTGACCTCGATCTACCTCGACCGTCTGGTGAAAGATCTTGACATTTCAGCCGCATATCGCCTGATGCTGGAAACCCGATTTTCCCCCATGGATCCCGATTACGCGCAGCGCTTGCGCGATTATGCCGAGCAGGTTCCCCCGCTGGAGTTGTTGCGCTGTTACTCGCTGTACGTGGTCGGGCGTTTGAGTGAGACCGGCTACCGCTTCGTGGAAGCCATATTGAACATGCCTGAGGCACTCAGCCGGCAGGAGGTTCTGGGCCGTAGATTGGTATTCAGCCCATTGCAGTTGTTGGCCGCTCCTGGGATGCAGCCAGACCGGGTGCCGGGCGCATTTGTCATTGCGCCCACCGAGCCTCAGACAGGTCCCTGGCTACTGTATACGCTGTTCAACGCCGACTTCATCGTGCAGGAGTACAGCAGCAAGCAGGCTTTGCTGGACGACCTGCACACCAGCGAGTCTTTACAGGCTCTGATTCTCGAGCGTCTTGGCCCTTTCGGGCGACGCTTGTATGCCAATGGCGGCTTTCGTGAGCCACACGTGCCGTTCAGCGCCGAGTCGACTGGCGATGTACCTTGGCAGGCTCCTGGCCCGGTAACGTTGCTGATGGCGCCGGTACAGGGCAACGCATTGCGTACCTTGTTCGAAAGCACAGGCGAGGTGATGCGGTGGTGGTTCGGCCGGTTGAGTGTAACCAACGCCGAGGCCGAGCATGCCAAGACCCGTTTTCTTTGGACGCTGGGTGTGGAGCAAGTGCTAAGCCTCTTACCTGGGCGTCTCGGCGCTTTGCTAGGCGTTTGGCAAAGCCACGGGCTGTTCAAGGCCTCGGCACTCGATGCGCAGCAGGCTCAATGGGGCAAGGCGGCTGCCGAGATGCTCGCCGCGCTCAGCTTGCTGATCGCCGCTCGGAGGACTATCCACGAGACTCCGGTCGAATCCGAGCCCGAGTCCGAGCCCTCCGACAGCGAATCTGAAGCTGTTGCGGACGGGCCTCATGTCCTCGGCTTTCCGGAGTTCTCGTGGAGCAACGACGGGATGACGCCGGAGCTTTGGGGGCGGCTGCGCCCGTTCCAGGTTCATGACGTCCTTCTCAATGAGCTCAGGCATGAAGAACTGCTGAATGTCTATGTAGATGATGAAGGTCGTTGCTTCGTGCCCTTGGCAGGGGCCACCTATCAGGCTGCCCGTGATGAGAACGGTTGGTACATCTTGCGTGATGATGAGCGGGGCCCGCGTATCCTCGTTGACAATCAGCAGCAATGGCAAATCGATGTTCGCGGTGGATTGCGCGGCGGCGGTGGGGCATTGACGCGACTCAGCAATGGACTGATCCAAGTCGATGTCAACCATTCCATGATTGTTGAGGCGCGCGGCATGCCGGAAATACGTCAACGCTACAGCAACCGCGCAATGGCCATCAGCGAGGCGCATGCGCAGGCGCGCAATTATCTGGAAACCTGTCTCGACAATCTGGCCTTTCGTGATGCCGCCGGGGCGCGTCATTCTTCCGTAGACGCCTGGGTGGCCGAGTTCTTTGGCACACCGCAGCCCGATGCAAGGTTATACGGTGAGTTGGAGCGAACTGTCAGGGTTCTCTACCAGGAATTGATGGACAGCTCGTTGTCGCCGTGGAACTCATCGCGCTACGTAGTGGGCACCCGGCGCTACAGCGGGGAGAACACGCTGGCCTTCACCTTTCCTCGTGAACCACAGAAATGCCTGTATCTCACTGAGCGTTTTTTCCTCGACCCCGTGTGTCGCCTCAAACCCAGCGTAAGGCGTATTGGGCAGTTCAACGTCGGAACTCATTTTCGCGCGGCGGTGCTGCTGCACGAGCTCTCGCATCTTTACTGCGCCACCGAAGATATCGCCTATCTGGAGTCGCATATGCCGTTCGTAGATCTGCTCGACGACAACTCTACCTACCGAAGAGGTCTCAAGGCTGAGATGCTCGTGCATCAGAACGGCTTGTCGCACCGTACTCCGAGTGATCGTCTGTTCTATCGCCACAACGATGATGGCACCTGGCAGGACCTGGGGTCTGAAGACCCAAAGGTGCTGCGCAAGATTTTCGTCATAACCGGTAAAAAGACGCTCGCACAAGCCCGTTCCGAGTTCTACGCAAACGTTCAAGTGCGTACCGACGTGATGCTTGCCAACGCCGATACGGTGGCCTTGCTGGTCACTCAGCTGGGCCGCCGTCGGCTGGTGCCAGAATGATGGCGGCTACAGCGAGTAGTGGCGCAGCTCACGGGCGATCAGCAGGCGCTGGATCTCACTGGTGCCTTCGTAGATCTGGGTGATACGCGCATCCCGGTACAGCCGCTCCACCGGGTAGTCTTCCAGGTAACCGTAGCCGCCGTGGATCTGTACGGCGCTGGAGCACACCTGCTCGGCCATTTCCGAGGCGAACAGCTTGGCCTGCGATGCCTCGGACAGGCAGGGCAGGGCGGCGCTGCGCAGACGCGCCGCGTGCAGCACCAGCAGCCGTGCGGCGTTGATGCGCGTGTGCATGTCAGCCAGCAGGTTGGCGACGCTGGGGTGCTCGATGATCGGCTTGTCGAACTGCACCCGCTCGCGGGCGTAGGCCAGCGCGGCTTCGAAGGCGGCGCGGGCGATGCCCAGAGCCTGGGCCGCGATGCCGATACGTCCGCCCTCCAGGTTCGACAGGGCGATGGCCAGGCCCTTGCCGCGTTCACCCAGCAGGTTGGCGGCGGGGATGCGGCAGTCATCGAGGCTGATGGCGCAGGTGTCCGAAGCCTTGATGCCCATCTTGTGTTCGCGACGTTCGACCGTGAAGCCGGGGGTGTCGGTGGGCACCAGGAAGGCCGAAAGACCTTTCTTGCCCAGCTGCGGGTCGGTGACCGCGAAGACGATCGCCAGTTGCGCGCGCTGGCCATTGCTGACGAACTGCTTGGCGCCGTTGAGTACCCACTGGTCACCGTGCAGCTCGGCCCGCGTGCGCAGGTTGTGCGCTTCGGAGCCGGCATGGGGTTCGGTGAGGCAGAAGCAACCGATGGCCTGGCCGCTGGCCAGTCGCGCCAACCAGGTGTTCTTCTGCTGTTCGCTGCCGTAGTTGAGCAGCGGGCCGCAGCCCACCGAGCTGTGCACGCTCATCAAGGTGCCGGTGGCCGCGTCGGCGGCGGAAATCTCTTCCACGGCCAGGGCGTAGGCCACGTAGTCGAGGTACGAACCGCCCCATTGTTCGGGGACGATCATGCCCAGCAGGCCGAGTTCGCCCATGCGCGCCACCAGCGCGTCGTCAATCCAGCCTTCCTGCTCCCAGCGCCCGGCATGCGGGGCGATTTCATGGCGGGCGAAATCCCGGGCCATGTCACGGATCATCACCTGTTCTTCGCTCAGTTCGATGTCGTGCATATCAACTCTCCTGGCGGGTGAAGAAACGCTGCACATCCTCTTGGCTGACGCCTGCGGCCTTGCTGTGCTTCCAGCGCGGGCGTTTGTCCTTGTCGATGATCAGGGCGCGCACGCCTTCGATCAGGTCGCCCTGCTCGAACCATTGGCGGTCCAGCTGCAATTCCATGGCGAAGCATTCCGGCAGCGACAGGTGTCGGCCACGACGCAGCAGTTCCAGGGTCACCGCCATGGCCAGGGGCGAGCGGTTGTGCATCGCGGCAGCGGTATCCAGCGCCCATTCGCGGCTGTCGGCCACCGAGACCTGCTGCAGCTGTTCAAGGATGCTCGGCACATCCGGCAGGGAAAAGAAGTGATCGATGGCTGGGCGCAGGGCCTGCAGCGGTGGCTCTGGCAGGCACTGGCTGCCCAGGCGCGCCATCACACCCTGCAGGTCCTTGAGCGGGGTGATCTTCCATTTCAGGTGGTCGAGCATGTGGTCCAGGCGGGGCAGGGCCTGGCTGGGCATGTGCCAGTCGGCCAGCCCGCAGTACAAGGCGTCGGCGGCGCCGATACGGTTGCCGGTCACGCCCAGGTAGATGCCCAGCTCGCCGGGCAGGCGCGACAGGAAGTAACTGGCGCCGACATCGGGGAAATAGCCGATGGCCACTTCCGGCATGCCCAGCGAACTGCGCTCGGTGACCACCCGCAGGTCGGCGCTCTGCACCAGGCCCATGCCACCGCCCAGCACCAGGCCGTCCATCAGCGCGAGGATCGGCTTGCGGTAGTCGTGGATGGTCTGGTCGAGGGCGTATTCCTCTTCGAAGAAGCGCAGGTGCAGGCCCTGGCCGGCGCGATAGCTGTCGTACAGGGCGCGGATGTCACCGCCGGCACAAAATGCCTTGTCGCCGGCACCGCGCAGTACCACGGCATAGATGTCGTCGTCTTCGGCCCAGGCGTCGAGCTGCCATTGCAGGTGGCGGACCATGTCCAGGTCCAGGGCATTGAGCCCGGCGGGGCGGTTGAGGATCAGGTGGCCGATGTGGTTGCGCACGTCGCTGAGAATGGCTTTGTCGCCGCTTTGCTTAGCCTGGCGCTGGAGTGAAGCCGATGAACTCATTTCGAACTCCTTGTCGTTTTTGTCCGGCGGCCGGCCTGGCCAAGGTTCCGCCACTTCCCAAGAGCATAGCCTTTTGCTGCGAGGCGGCTCTGGAGCTTTACCGTCCTTTGCGCTTCACTGGCGATGTTGCCGGTTAATTGCGGGGCGCACTGAGCATTCCGGCGACCGCCAATGTCACACAAGGGACTTTCAAGGCCTGCTCATGAACCTGCATCCATGACCGACAAGTACGCCCCGCGCCAGTGGCAGCCCCATGAGCGCCCGACCATGCCGGGTTCGCCCTCCACGCCCCTGCATCCGACACCCAAGCGCCTGGCCTTTGCCCTGGTCGGGGTGATCGTGGCCCTGACCGGTGGCCTGGGCAATGCCCTGGTGGTCGCCAACCTGCCGTATCTGCAAGGTGCTCTGGGCGCCACCACAGAGGACATCGCCTGGCTGCCGGCCGCGTACGTGATGACCAACGTTTCGATGAACCTGCTGCTGGTGAAGTTCCGCCAGCAGTATGGATTGAGGGCTTTCACCGAGCTGTTCCTGGTGCTTTACGCGCTGGTGACCCTGGCCCACCTTTTCGTCAACGATATCGACTCCGCCGTGGCCGTGCGTGCGGCCCACGGCATGGTCGGCGCGGCGCTGAGCACCCTGGGCCTGTACTACATGATCCAGGCCTTTCCACAGAAGTGGCGGCTCAAGGCCCTGGTACTGGGGCTGGGCACCGCGCAACTGGCCACGCCGCTGGCGCGGCTGATTTCCGAAGACCTCTTGCAGATCGCCGAATGGCGCGGGCTGTACCTGTTCGAACTGGGCATGGCGATGCTCTCGCTGGGCTGCGTGCTGATGCTCAAGCTGCCGCCGGGCGACCGCTTCAAGGCCTTCGAGAAGCTCGACTTCCTGACCTTCGGCCTGCTGGCCAGCGGCTTTGCCTTGTTGTGTGCGGTGCTGTCACTGGGGCGCATCGAATGGTGGCTGGAAGAGCCCTGGATCGGCATCGCCTCGGCGGCCTCCATCGCGCTGATCTGCGCGGGGCTGGCCATCGAGCACAACCGCCGCAACCCTTTGCTGATCACCCGCTGGCTGGGCAGCGGGGCGATCCTGCGCCTGGGACTGGCGGTGATTCTGTTCCGGGTGGTGCTGTCCGAACAATCGGTGGGCGCGGTGGCGTTCTTGCAGGCGCTGAACCTGGGCAGCGAGCAGTTGCACAGCCTGTACCTGGTGATGCTGCTCGGCAGCATCGCAGGCCTGCTGGTCAGTGCCCTGACCATCGACCCGGCGCACCTGATCAAGCCGCTGCTGATTTCCCTGGCGATGATGGCCGCAGGCGCCTGGATGGACAGCGGCTCGACCTACCAGACCCGTCCGGAAAACATG
The DNA here is from genome assembly GCF_913777995.1 of uncultured Pseudomonas sp. GTDB lineage: Bacteria > Pseudomonadota > Gammaproteobacteria > Pseudomonadales > Pseudomonadaceae > Aquipseudomonas. The sequence goes on from NZ_CAJYVE010000038.1 coordinate 97,644, forward strand.
TACCTCAGCCAGTTTCTGCTGGCCTTCGGTGGCACCTTCTTCCTTGGCCCGACGCTGGTGCTGGGCATCAGCGGCGTATTGGCCAACCCGCGCAACATGGTCAGCTTCTCGGTGCTGTTCGGCATCACCCAGAACATTGGTGGGCTGATCGGTTCGGCGGCGCTGGGCACCTTCCAGATCGTGCGCGAGAAGTTTCACTCCAGCCAGCTCATGGAGCACATCACCGCCTTCGACCCGCTGGTGCAGGCCCGCCTGCAGAGTGCTGCAGCGGCCTATGGCGGGGTGATCGCCGACCCCGCCGCACGCACCGCCCAGGGCATGCGCGCCCTGGCCAGCACCGCCACCCGCGAGGCCAATGTGCTGGCCTATAACGACGTGTTCATGCTCATCGCCCTGATCGCCGTGCTGACCATGCTATGGATCACCCTGCGGATGATCTGGCTGAAGATGACCACCGAGCCCACCCAGCCGCTGTCTGCGGCCTCCCCATCCACCAGCAGTGCGCAGACTCGATGAACGACACCACCCGTAAAGATTCCACCGATGCGGCCCCGGTCGCCAGCAACCCGCCGCCGGCGCCGCTCACCTCGCCGGCCACCAGCAAGCCACGGCCGCTGCGCGCCCGGGTGATTTCCACCACGCTGTTCGCCTTGATCGCCCTGGGCGGCATTCTCATCGTGCTCTACGCCTGGCAACTGCCGCCGTTCACCAGCCCCATCCAGAGTACCGAGAATGCCCAGGTGCATGGCCAGACCACGCTGATCGGCCCGCAACTGAGCGGCTACGTGCATGAGGTCACGGTGCAGGACTTCGCGCATGTGAAGGCCGGGCAACTGCTGGTGCGCCTGGACGACCGCATTTACCGTCAGCGCCTGGAGCAGGCCGAGGCGCAACTGGGCGTGCAGCAGGCGGCCCTGGCCAACAACCTGCAGCAGCGGCGCAGTGCCGAGGCGACCATCGCCCAGCGCCAGGCCGCCTTGCAGAGCAGTTCGGCACAGGTGCGCAAGAGCGCGGCCGACCTCAAGCGCAACCAGGCGCTGGTCACCGACGGCTCGGTGTCGCGCAGCGAGCTGGACGTCGCCCGCGCGGCCGACGCCCAGGCCCAGGCCGCCGAAGCCGAGGCGCGTGCCGCCTTGCAGATCGCCAGGGAAGACCTGCAGACGGTGATCGTCAACCGTGACTCGCTGCAGGCCCAGGTGGAGAACGCCAAAGCCGCGGTGGAGCTGGCGCGTATCGACCTGGACAACACCCGCATCACCGCGCCACGCGACGGGCAGTTGGGGCAGATCGGCGTGCGCCTGGGTGCCTACGTCAATTCCGGTGCCCAGCTCATGGCCCTGGTTCCCGATAACCTGTGGATCATCGCCAACCTGAAGGAAACCCAGATGGCCCAGGTGCGCCTTGGCCAGCCGGTGAGCTTCAGCGTCGATGCCCTGGACCACCAGAAGCTCAATGGTCGGGTCGAGCGCATCTCGCCGGCCACCGGTTCGGAGTTCAGCCTGTTGCCGGCCGACAACGCCACCGGCAACTTCGTCAAGATCGCCCAGCGCATCCCGGTACGCATCAGCGTCGACCCCGACCAGCCGCTGGCCGCGCGGCTGCGGCCAGGGATGTCGGTGGTGGTGAGCATCGACACCTCGGTGGACACCGAGCACCAGGCCAACGCCGTCGATTGAGTCCGCGGCCGGCAGCTGGCCCACCCCTTGCATTCACCCCTTTCAGGCCCGCCCGGCCGCCTCGTACATCCAGTACCGGCGGTGTCAGGGCGGGGTGAACAGGTGAATTCGCGCCTTGAACATCCTCGACCTCGACCACAGCCTTACCGCCCAGGAACCCATCGCCCGGCGCCTGGCCGAAGGCCGCGCCACGCATATCGACCTGCTCGACCTCGGGCCGCAGCTGCGGCTGTGGACCACCGAAGCCCGCTACCGGGCGTTCAGCCAGCGCCTGCAGCAGGGCAGCCGCCCCAGGGGGCGCCGGCCGCAGATCTATTTCGTCGGCTCCGGCGATTACCACCACCTGACCCCGGCGTTTCTCGCCGGGCTGACCGAGCCGGTCAGCCTGATCCACTTCGACAACCACCCCGACTGGGTACGCCTGGCGCCGCGCCGGCATTGCGGCTCGTGGGTCAACCGGGCGTTGCAGTTGCCGCTGGTTCGCCGCGTGATCACCCTCGGGCCGTGCAGCGACGACCTGCATAACCCGCAGTTGCGGGGGGCCAACTTCGCCGCCCTGCGCAGCGGGCAGCTGCAGCTGTTCCCCTGGCAGCACGCGCCGTCGCGGGTCTGGGGGCATGTGGGCGACGGCCCTGGCCACCAGCAGCGCGGCCACTACCTGCACTGGACCAACCTGGCCGAGCTGGACTGGTCGCGCTTCCTGGCCCAACTGGCGGCGACGCTGCCCACCGAAGCGGTGTGGATCACCATCGACAAGGACGTGCTGGCCAGCGAGGACGCCGCCACCAACTGGGACCAGGGCGGCATGCGCCTGACCCACCTGCTCGACGCGTTGCGCCTGATGGCCACGCGCAAGCGGGTGCTGGGTATCGACGTATGCGGCGAGTTTTCCGCACCGCTGCACCGCAACCCGTTCAAACGCTGGGAGGCGCGCAGCGACCAGCCGCCCGCCGAACGCTGGAGCGCTGCGGATATCCAGCGCAATGCGCAGACCAACGCGGCCTTGCTGGCGCTGTTCGACGAGGTGTTCCCATGAGTCCCTCGGTGATTGCGCTGATCGCGCTGTCCATCGGTCTCGATGTCGCCGGACAGATCGCCTTCAAGCTGGGTCTGGACCGCCTGCCGGAAATGGACGGCGGCTTTCGCCTGGCCGGCTTCTGGTGGCAGCTGCTGGGCGCGCCGTTGCTGTGGGCCGGCATCCTGGCCTATGCCCTGGAGTTCCTGGTGTGGCTGGCGGTGCTGTCGCTGGCCCCCTTGAGCCTGGCTTTTCCTGCCGCCAGCCTGGCCTATTGCGGGGTGGTGCTGGCTGGTCGCCTGATACTCGGCGAAGCGGTGAGTCGCCGCCGCTGGCTGGGTACGCTGATCATTACCGGTGGCGTCATGCTGGTCATCGCCAGCGGAGGTTGAACATGAACACGACATCTTCTTCGAGTCTTTCCAGCACGCCTGGCTGGTTGCAGCATCGCGTCACCGCCGTGGTGCTGTGGCTGTTGCTGATCGGCAGTGAAAGCACGGCGCAGATCGCCATGAAGGTGGGCGGCGATGCGCTTACCGATCTGCCATTCGGCCTGGCCTGGCTAGACACTGCGCTGCTGACGCCCGCGGTGCTGCTGGCGCTGGCCTGCTATGCGGGGTCGTTCTTCGTGTGGATGCTGATTCTGCGCAGTGCCCCGGTGAGCGTGGCCTTTCCCTTGAGTTCACTGGTGTTCGTCGGCGTGCTGCTGGGCTCCTGGCTGGGGCTGGGTGAGCAAATCGACTGGCTGCGCTGGGTGGGCGTGGCGATCATCATCAGCGGCATCGCGGTCATGGCCGAGGGGGAGGGTTGAACCGCGTATCAAGAGCCGCAAAGGGTATTGGCCTTACCGGCCCCTGATTTCGCCGATGGGGTCGGCCAGGCGGCTATAGCCACACTACTGTCCGCTTAAGCGGCATGTGGCCCAGTGGGAGCGGCTTTAGCCGCGAAAGCGCCAGGAAACTCACTGCATCTGTCGTGAACATGCGATCGCTTCGCGGCTGAAGCCGCTCCTACCCGGTCTAGAAAAGAGGCGCTTCGCGGCTGTAGTCGTTTCTGCAAGTCGGCTTGAGCGGGGGACTCTCAGAAGTGATAGGCCACGCCGATATCCACTTCACCCTGCTCGGCGTGGCCGCGTTGCTGGACAATGCTGCTGTCGGCGGCCGAGCCGGTCAGGTGGGTCCAGCTCAGGTTGCCCAGCAGCGACCAGTGCGGCGACAGCGGCACCGCCAGGCTCTGGCTCAGGGTCAGGTCACGCAGACCGCCGCCGGCGTTGTACGGGCGGATGCCTGAGGCCAGGGACTCGTCCGCACTGACCCCGAAGAACGTCTGGTTCAGCTCTCGGTTGGCCAGGTGCGCCACCAGCCGGGTGCTGCCGAATACCCCGGCGCCCAATGGATAATCCGCCTCCGCGCCCACCTGGCCCAATACGCCGCCCTGGCTCTCGGCGGTGCCGAAGGTGCGCCCGGCGCGGGCGAACAGGCTCAGCCATTGCACCGGGCTGTAGGCCACGAAGCCACCGGCCACGCCCATGCCCGAGACATCCCGCAGGCCGCGCAGCGAGCCCTGGCCGTCGCGTCCTGGCAGGTAGTTGAGATACGGTCCGGCGCTCCAGCCGTTGTCGGTCTTGAAGGCGTTCCACGACAGCCCGTCTTCGGAGTCCAGGTCGACATCGCCCAGGCTCAGGTCCAGGTACGGCACGGCCTTGAACTCGTAGCTGCTCGCCGTGGGGTCATAGGGGCGATACGACCACAGCGCTCCGGCCATGCCCTGCAGGCCCCACAGCGGCTTGGCCGCGCTGGCGTCCGGCTCGGCGGCGCGCCCGGGCGGGCTGACCAGCGTGGCGCAGAGTGCGACGCCGCAGAGCAGATTGCGCATCGGTGGCATGGGCGATTCCTCGGGCAGATTGACATGGCGCTATCAATCACCATCGCGCCGCCGCTCGGCAAGCACTCATGTTGTTTGTAGCGAGCTACAAAATTTGTAGCTCCACCCGCCGCCTTTTACCCCCGCACAGGCTGCAGGCCACGTCCTGCGGGCTTGTGGTGTGTTGGCACGCTTGCTGCTCCAGCCCCTTGCGACTGCGCCGAGCGCGCTTCACTCAACATGGGCAAACGCAGATGATGCACTGGCATATCGTGTGTGACTTCGACGGTACCGTGACCCGGACCGACGTCATTGACAGCATCCTGGAACGCTTCGCCGAACCCGGCTGGGAAGCGATCGAACAACAATGGCTCGACGGCCAGATCGGCTCGCGGGAGTGCCTGACCCGCCAGCTGGCCCTGGTACGGGCCACCCCGGCGCAACTGCTGGGCTACTTCGACAGCGTGGCCATCGACCCGGACTTCCCGGCCTTCGTCGACCTGGCCACCAGCCTCGGCGCGACCCTGGATATCGTCAGCGACGGCCTGGAGCAGGCCATCGCGCGGATCCTGTCGCGCAACGACTGCTCGCTGCTGCCGATCGTTGCCAACGGCCTGCGCCAGGTCGACCACGACCGCTGGCGCATCGTCTTTCCCTATGCCCGTGACACCTGCCGTGCCGCTGCCGGCAACTGCAAGTGCCGCTCGGTGCCGGCGGGCCGCCACGTGCTGGTGATCGGCGACGGTCGCTCGGACATGTGCGTGGCCGAGACCGCCGACTTCGTCCTGGCCCGCGGCAGCCTCGCCGACCACTGCGTGCGCCTCGGGCTGCCCCATGCACGCTTCGACACCTTTGCCGAAATCCCCGCGCTGCTGGCCAACCTGCCACAGCTGCTGACCCCGATCGTCCCGACCCTTACTCCCGAACTGCAGGAACGCTTCCATCATGTCTGATATCCGCATCGCTACCGCCGAAGACCGCATCCTTCTCGACAAGGAAGCCAAGTACTGCTCCTACGGTGACACCGTTCACTACATCGAACCCCCGCGCATCTTCAGCCGCTGCGAAGGCTCCTACGTCTTCGACACCAGCGACCAGGCCTACCTCGACCTGCAGATGTGGTATTCGGCGGTCAACTTCGGCTATGCCAACCCGCGTCTGAACAACGCCCTCAAGCAGCAGATCGACACCCTGCCGCAGATCGCCAGTCAGTACCTGCACAAGGGCAAGATCGAGCTGGCCGAACGCATCGCCGTGGATGCCCGCAACAAGTTCGGCCTCGACGGTCGCGTGCATTTCAACGTCGGCGGTTCGCAGTCCATCGAGGACTCGCTGAAAGTGGTGCGCAACGCCACCCAGGGCAAGAGCCTGATGTTCGCCTTCGAAGGTGGCTACCACGGCCGCACCCTGGGCGCCTCGTCGATCACCTCCAGTTACCGCTACCGCCGCCGTTACGGGCATTTCGGCGAGCGTGCGCAGTTCATCCCGTTCCCGTACCACTTCCGTGGCCCGAAAGGCATGAGCAAGGAAGAGTACGGCAGTCTCTGTGTGCAGCAGTTCGCCCGCCTGTTCGAGACCGAATACAACGGTGTCTGGGACCCCAAGGTCGGCCAGAGCGAGTACGCGGCGTTCTATGTGGAGCCGATCCAGGGCACCGGCGGCTATGTGATCCCGCCGATGAACTTCTACAGCGAGCTGAAGAAGGTCCTCGACCAACACGGCATCCTGATGGTGGTCGACGAGATCCAGATGGGCTTCTTCCGTACCGGCAAGCTGTGGTCCATCGAACACTTCGACGTCAAGCCGGACGTCATCGTGTTCGGCAAGGCACTGACCAACGGCCTGAACCCGCTGGGCGGCCTCTGGGCCCGTGAGGAGCTGATCAACCCCGGGATCTTCCCGCCAGGTTCGACCCACTCGACCTTCGCCTCCAACCCGCTGGGCACGGCCGTCGGGGTGGAAGTGCTGAAGATGACCTCGGAAATCGACTACGGCGCCATGGTCATGGCCAAGGGCAAGTATTTCCTCGCCGGCCTGCAGGAGCTGCAGAAGCGCTACCCGATCATCGGTGACGTCGACGGCCTGGGCCTGGCCTTGCGTGCGGAAATCTGCGCGGCCGACGGCTTCACCCCGGACAAGGCGACCCTGGACTTCATGGTCGAAGAAGGCATGAAGGGCGACCTGGAAGTCGATGGTCGGCGTCTGGGCCTGGTACTGGACGTGGGTGGCTACTACAAGAACGTCATCACCCTGGCACCGTCGCTGGAGATCACCTACGAGGAGATCGACCTGGGCCTGGCCCTGCTCGACCGCCTGCTGCATCGGGCCATGAAACGATGAACGCCGTCGCGGTGGAGATGGGTGAGGGGGATGCCGGCTTCGCAGTCGGCACCGGTGAGGTCGCGGTGCTGCTCATCCACGGCCTGACCGGTACGCCGGCCGAGCTGCGCCGCGTGGCCCAGGGCCTGGCGGACCGGGGCTGCACGGTCTACGTGCCGACCCTGGCCGGCCATTGTGGCAACAACGACGACCTGCGCCGCACGGTCTGGACTGACTGGTATGAAAGCGCCCGGCGCGCGTTCGCCGGCATCCGCGCCCGCCACGCGCAGGTGTTCGTCGGCGGGCTGTCGATGGGCGCGGTGATGGCCATGCACCTGGCCGCCGAACACCCCGGCCAGGTCGCCGGCCTGCTGCTGTACTCCACGACCTTGCGCTACGACGGCTGGAACATGCCGTTCGCCGCACGCTTCACGCGGATTTTCATGGCCATTCCGTTTGGCGTGCACATCTGCCGCTTCAACGAAAAGCCGCCCTACGGCATCAAGAATCCGCGCCTGCGGGCCATCGTCGAGCGGCAGATGAAAGACGGCGAAAGCAGCAATGCCGGGTTGTTGACCATGTCGGGCATCAGTGTGCGCGAGCTGCATCGGCTGATCGCCAGGACCAAGCGCGGGATGCCGTCGATCCGAACACCGGCGCTGGTGCTGCATTCCCAGGAAGACGACATCACCAGCCGCTGGAACGCCGACTACATCGAACGGCACATCGGCGGCCCGGTGTTCAAGGTGCTGCTCGACAACTGCTACCACATGATCACCGTCGACCTGCAATACCGCGAGGTGGTGAACCTGAGTGCCAACTTCATCGATGCCCGTGTCGAAGGGCTCATCGCCCCGGCAGTGGCTGCCTTGCCACGCAGGGCCTGACGCGATGATCACCGCCCATGCATTCGCCAGCATCGAACGTATCGAGCGTGAACAGTGGAACGCCTGTTTCCCCGGCACGCTGGAGGACTGGGACTACTACCTGGCCGTGGAGAAAGCCGGCATCGAGGGTTTCGCATGGCGCTACCTGGCGCTGTATGAGGACCAGCAACTCGTGGCGGCGGTGCCGGCGTTCATCACCCGCTACAGCCTGGACACCACGGTGCAGGGCCTGGCAAGGCGCTTGAGTCAGGCGCTGGCACGCCTGTGGCCGGGTGCCTTGCAACTGGGGCTGTATGCCCTGGGCTCGCCCGTGGCCGAGCGTTGTGAAGCGGGGGTGGCCCGCCACCTGCCGCAGGTGCAGCGCGCCGCCCTGCTGCAACGCCTGCTGGCGCTGGCCCGTGAGGATGCGCAGCGTTTCGACATTGGCCTGCTGGCGGTCAAGGACGCGCCGCTGGCTGCCGGCGAGTGGGTGCAGGCCTGCGAGCAGGCCGGGTTGCATGCGCTGCCGAGCTTGCCCGGCGCCAGCCTGCCGATGGGCTTCGCCTGCCTGGATGACTACGTCGGCACCTTGGGCAAGTCCACCCGCAAGGACCTGCGGCGCCTGTTGCGCAGCCCGGCACCGCAGATCGAGTGGCGCGAGCAGGTCGAGGACGTGCTGCCGGAAATGATGCGCCTGTATGAAGCCACCCTGGCACGTAGCGACCTGCAGTTCGAGCGCCTGGGGCCGGATTACTTCACCGGTGTCCTGCAGCGCCTGCCAGGCCGGGCAGTCTGCGTGCTGTATTGGGTCGACGGGCAACTGGCGGCCTTCAATCTGCTGCTGGTCGACGAACACCGCCTGCTCGACAAATTCTTCGCCCATGACCTGCAACGCACCCGCGAGCACAGCCTTTACGCCCGCAGCTGGCTGGCCAATGTCGAATACTGCATCCGTCAGGGCATCAGCACTTACGAGTGCGGGCAGGCCGGCTACGCCAGCAAGATGCGTTTCGGTTGCCGATTCCAGGGCAATATGCTGTTCTTTCGCCATCGCAACTGGTTGATCGACACCTTGCTGCGCCTGGTGAAACGGCTCATCCGCCCCGACCGACACGATCCCGCCATGGCGGCCGCTATAAGCGAACATTCATGACCCAGGCCAAACCCCGGTTGTTTTCCCTGTCGCGCTGGACCGTGCAGCGCAAGCTGGTGCTGGCGTTCTGGTTGGTCAGTGTGATCCCTACCATGATCGCCGCCGAGCTGGCCGCTACCACGCTGTCGCAGATCTTCGACAGCAACGTGCGTATCTGGCTGCAGGAGTCGACGCGCATCGTCAACGACGAGATCAGCGAGATCCTGCGCGACAACGCGCGCGCCGCGCAGCTGTTCCTCGGCTACCTGGACAACGGCGCGCAACCGGGCAAGGTGCCTGACCGGCGCATCGCCGACATTGCCGATGCCATGGGCATCGATGTGGTGGCGCTGGTGCGCAGCAGCGACCACCAGGTGCTGTATTCCACCGCGCCGGATGCAGTGGTCGGGCAGATCAGCCTGGGCGCCGATGAAGTGCTGCAGACCGTGCGCTACGGCGGCGCGCCGGTGGGGGCGGTGGTTTCCACCTATCACACCATCCAGGGCGGGGTCGATTGCCAGTTGATGATCGCCACCTACCTGGACAGCAGCTTCCTGACCAGCGTCGCCGACGTGCATTCCCTCGACCTGCGCCTGTACCTCAAGGACCAGGAGGGCTTTGCCGAAGTCTTTTCCACCCAGCGCTTCGAGAACCACCCGTTGCGCGTGCCGCCGGGCATCGAGACGCTGCTGCGCCAGACCCGTGAGCCCAGCGAACAGTCCAATTCGCGCTACAGCGGCGTGTATTCGCCGATCTTCAACGACGGCGGCGACATGCAGGGGGTGGTGTTCAGCGGCCTGCTGCGCCATTCGACGCTGGTCGGGCTGGTCAACCAGACCAACCTGTTCCTGTTGATCCTGCTGTTCGGCTCGGCGCTGTCGCTGAGCGTCGGCTGGTTCATCTCGCAGCGTCTGACCCGCCCGCTGCGTGGGCTGGCCGCAGGGGTTCAGGCGGTGACCGCCGGCGATTACCAGCAGCATGTCGAAGTGATCGGCAGCGATGAGCTGGCCGACCTGAGCGTGACCTTCAACCACATGACCGAGCGCCTGCGCGAGCTGCAGGACCTCGAAGCCCAGTTGCGCCGCCGCGACCGCCTGCACACCCTGGGTGAAGTGGCCATGGGCCTGGCCCACGAGATTCGCAACCCGCTGGGCATCATCAAGACCGCCACGCAGTTGCTGCACCGCCGTGCGGCCTTGCCGGAAGCCGACATGCGCCACCTCGAATACGTGATCAGCGAGGTGACGCGCATCAACGACCTGATCACCGAGTTTCTCGATTTCGCCCGGCCCAGCGCGCCGCTGCGCTCGCTGCAGCCGGCCCGCCCGCTGCTGGAGGACCTGCTGGGTTTCTGCGCGCCGGAGCTGGCGACCCGGCATATCGAGGCGCACATCGAAGAGCGCGACCCTGAAACGCGTATCTACGCCGATGGCCGCCAACTGACCCAGGCGTGCCTGAACCTGGTGCTCAACGCCATCGACGCGATGCCCGACGGCGGCACCCTGACCCTCAGCCTGTCCAGCGAAGGGCCCTGGACGCTGATCAGCGTCAGCGACACCGGGCAGGGCATCGAGGCCGACATGCTCGAACGCATCTTCACGCCGTTCGTCACCACCAAGGCTTCGGGAACCGGCCTGGGCCTGGCCAAGGTCTACTCGATCATGGAAAACCACGACGGGCACATCGAGTGCATCAGCGAACCAGGCGCCGGGGCGACCTTCAACCTGTACCTGCCCAGCCATGAACACAGCGATCAAGGAAAGCAGCCATGAGCCACAACGTGCTGGTGGTCGACGACGAACCCAAGCTCTGCGACCTGCTGGCCTCGGCCCTGAGCCACAGCAACCTGCAGGTGTTCACCGCCGGTAACGGTCTGCATGGCCTGACGGTGATGGAGCGCGAAGACATCGACCTGGTGATCAGTGACTGGCGGATGCCTGGCATGGATGGTCCGCAACTGCTGGCGGAAATCCGCACGCGCTACCCGCAGGTGCCGGTGATCGTCATGACCGCCTACAGCACGGTGAAGAACGCCGTGCAGTCGATGCGCAACGGTGCCTTCGACTACATCGCCAAGCCGTTCGACATCGACGAGCTGGACATCACCGTCAGCAAGGCCCTGCAATTCCGTGACATCCTGCGCGACAACCATCGCCTGCGCGCCGAACTCGACGAGCATCGGCAGATCGACAGCCTGGTGGGCGAGAGCCCGGCCTTTCGCCGGGTGATCCAGGCCGTGGAGTCGGTGCGCGAAAGCGGCGCGACCATTCTGCTGACTGGGGAGAGCGGCACCGGCAAGGAAATGGTCGCCCGCGCCATCCACCGCCACGGCAATCGCGCCGACCAGCCGTTCGTGGCGGTCAACTGTGCGGCGATTCCCGAAGGCCTGCTGGAGAGCGAGATGTTCGGCCACCGCAAGGGCGCCTTCACCGGGGCGGTGGCAGACCGGATAGGGCGCTTCCAGCAGGCCGACAAGGGCACGCTGTTTCTCGACGAAATCGGTGAGATGCCCCTGGCGCTGCAGGCCAAGATCCTGCGCGCCCTGCAGGAGCGCATCATCGAGCCGGTGGGCGACCCGCGCGAGCGCAAGGTCGACGTGCGGGTCATCGCAGCCACCAACAAGGACCTGCTCGAAGCGGTGGCGAACAAGGAGTTTCGCGAAGACCTCTACTACCGCCTCAACGTCTTCCCGATTCCGCTGCCGCCGCTGCGTGAGCGGGTCGAAGACATCGCCCCGCTGGCGCGCCATTTCGCCCACAGCCTGGGTGCCGAGGCCGGCAAGCGCATCACCGGCTTCAGCCCCGAAGCGCTGCTGGCCATGAGTCGCTATGGCTGGCCGGGCAATATCCGCGAACTGCAGAACTGCGTCGAACGCGCCACCATCGTGGCGAGCGGTCCGGTGATCCAGGACAGCGACCTGCCGGGCTATCTGTTCAACGCTCCCGCGGCCCAGGAGGCAGCACCGCTCGACGCCGTGAGCGACATTCCTTCGGACCTCGACGCCGCCCTGGCGCAAGTGGAAAAGACCTGCATCCTCGCTGCCCTGCAGCGCACCCAGGGCGTCCAGGCCGCCGCCGCGCAACTGCTGGGCATTTCCGAACGCAGCCTGTGGTACCGGATCAAGAAGCTGGAGATCCATGTCGAGCGGATCGTGCGCTAGAAAACGGTCGGTCAGGCTGGCTTCAGCGAAGACGCGGCATCGAGCCTGGCGGCGACTGTCTGGTCGAAAATGCCCCGGTCTGTATCTATGGTCGGCTGCGCCGAGCCTCTACTGTGTGGCTTCGACCTCAGGGAGTGTTGCCCATGCCGGACTTGAACAGCCTCTACCTCTTCAGCCTCGCCGCACTTGTGCTGCTGGTCGTGCCCGGCCCGAACATGGCGTTCGTTACCAGCCATGCGCTGGCCTATGGTTGGCGGGCCGGGTTTGCCGCTGCCTTGGGTAATGCGCTGGCTGATCTGGTACTGACCCTGCTGGTCAGCGCCGGTGTCGGAGCGCTGGTGATGAGCTGGGCGCCAGCGTTCGAGATCCTGCGCATGCTCGGTGCCGCCTACCTGCTGTGGATGGCCTGGCAGGCGGTCAAAGACGCCAAGGCGCCAACCGGGCAACCGGCACAACTGGCCGCCTGGCCCCGGGTGCTGCTGCGCGCCGCGCTCAATAGCCTGCTCAACCCCAAGGCGCTGCTGTTCTTCATGGTGTTCCTGCCGCAGTTCGTCACCCTCGGCAATGGCCATGTCGCCCTGCAACTGCTGGTCCTCGGCGCGTTGCTGTCGCTCATGGCGCTGTTGTTCAATGCCTTTCTGGCCGCCGCTGCGCTGCTGCTCAAGCGCCGCCTGGTCGGCGGTTCGCGCCGCGCACGGCTGGCCAACTACGGCTTCGCCGGGGTCATGGCGGCCCTGGCCATACGCCTGGTGTTCTTCGAACGCTCGACCTGAACACGGCCAGGGGCAACACAGTTCGGTTAAGCGGCATGTGGCCCGGTGGGAGCGGCTTTAGCCGCGAAAGCGTCAGGAAACTCCCTGCATCTGTTGTGAACATGCGGTCGCTTCGCGGCTGAAGCCGCTCCTACCCGGCCTGACTGAACAGTGTTGGCTGTAAGCGTGATGCCGCGTTCGCGAGCGGCAGCGTGCGGCTAGGCGCCTGAGTTCAGGTCCAGCGCACGCATGACCTCACGCCGCCAGGGCGTGGCGATCTGTTCCGGCACGCGGGCCAGGTAGTCGCGGGCGTGCTCGCGGGTTTCGCCCTGCAGGCCCTGCAAGTAATCGATGGCCTGCTTGCGGCTGGGCAGGCGACCTTCCTGGTTGTCGATCCTTGGCGGCAGTGCCGTCCACACCAGGGCGTCGACACCGCGCTCCAGGGCCCAGTCGGCCAGGACCCCCTGGTCGTTACGCGCCGGCACGTACAGGCCGACGCCGTCGTCGCGCTGCTCGGGAATCTGCTCGCGCACGCGCAACGCCTGGCAGGCCGTATCCAGGTCAGGCACATCCAGTACCGACCACAGCACCTGGCTGGGCGTCGCGTTCATGCACAAGGCCGTGGCCAGTTCGCCGCCGTCGCCGACCCGGCAGAATTCCACCGGCAGCCTCGGGCCATCGAAGAACCACTCGCAGCGCAAAGGCAGATCGCCCGGTTTCCATATCAGTGAACCCCATCCCAGGCAGGCAATGACCATCGCTTTACCTCTCCAATACAGCGATACAGGTGCCGAGGCACGTCCTGCAGGTTGGAGTGGCCGGTAATGGCAAAAGGTCCATCAATCCGCTGGCAGGGCTGCCGCAGGCTTCAAGTGACGAGCAAATCCCTGTAGGTTCGGCAGCCTGATCCAGAAGGCTGGCCAGCCTTCGTCCGCAACGAGGAGTCGCTGCATGCAAGCTGTCCGGGATGCCCTGGAAAACCGTCAGGTCACCATTTACTTCGTCGCCGTGCTGCTGGCAGCTGTGCTGGCCTGGCGACTGCCGGGCACCGAGGCGCTGGAGGCGGCTGTCGAGCCGGCACTGGCCTTCATGCTGCTGGTGACCTTTCTGCAGGTGCCACTGGTCGAACTGCGCCAGGCCTTTACCCGGCTGCGCTTCATCGGCGCGCTGCTGAGTGCCAATTTCATCGTCGTGCCGTTGCTGGTGTGGGCGCTGCTGCCGCTGGTGCCGGCCGACCCTCTGGTGCGCCTGGGTGTGCTGCTGGTGTTACTGGCACCGTGCATCGACTATGTGGTGACTTTCACCCAACTGGGACGCGGCGACGCACGGCTGCTGCTGGCCGCCACCCCAGTGCTGCTGGTGGTGCAGATGCTGGCACTGCCGCTGTACCTGGAGGTCCTGCTGGGCGAGGTGGCCACCGGAGTCATTCATGCCGGGCCGTTCCTGCAGGCCTTCGCCTGGCTGATCGCACTGCCGTTGCTGCTGGCCGCCGCCCTGCAATGGCTGGGCCGGCGCAGCCGTGCGATGGCGGGCGTCAATCTCGGCCTGGGGCTGTGCCCGGTACCCGCCACGGCGCTGGTGCTGCTCATCGTGATCGCCGCAACCGGGCCGCGTATCGAAGCCGCACTGCCCAGCGCGCTGGCGGTGTTGCCGGTGTACCTGGCGTTCGCGGTCATCGCCCCGTTGCTCGGCGCCTGGGTGGCACGGGCCTGGCGCCTCGACGCGGCAGCGGGCAGGGCGGTGCTGTTCAGTGCCGCGACACGTAATTCCCTGGTGGTGCTGCCGCTGGCCCTGGCGGTGCCGGGAGCGATTCCGGTGCTGCCAGCGGTGATCATCACCCAGACCCTGGTGGAATTGTGCGCCGAGCTGGTCTACGTGCGCCTGGCGCCGCGCCTCGGTCGCCAGGGCAGGTCTCAGGCCAACTGATCGACTCGCTTAAGCGTTCAGTACGTGGCTCAGTTTGCAAATGGGAACAGAGAAGGGCGGGGCGTTGCATCGGTTTTACGAAAACGTATGCACATGGGGCTGGTTGGCATAGGTCGCACTTTTTCCAACGGCTGAGCGACCCATTCGTCACCCTGCTTTTTCAATGCGCCGATGGCACAAAATGCCTGGTCACGCTCAAGGCCTGGTATCAGACCGGACACCTTCTTGTTGTACGTATCGGACTGAAAGAGATACGAGGCATCTTTCTCGGGGGTGAAGGAGACCTGTATCACGCAGTATTGGCTGCCATAGGTATCGTCATATCTGAGGACCAATGGCTTGTCCGGCCTGACGTCGGCGCTAAGGTAGCCATCGGCGTAAGGCATGGATGAAACTCCTTGATAGCAACCCCGGTCATCGATGTTCAGCAGGGCCAGATTCGTGTCGGAGGATTGCTTCATGCGAATGTTCGCCGAGGGTTCTCCGGGCTTTGGAAAGTCATAGGGTTTGCCAGAGGGGGACCAGCTGCAGGCGCTCAGCGAGCTGACCAGGGCCAAAGACAGACCCATGCCGAGCGTTTTTTGCATCCTGTACATCGATTGCTTCCTTCAAATACACGCCTGTCCCTGCGTCAAGTCATCCGAGACTTGCCATCTCTATTTGTTACGGCTGTGTCGGGCTGGGTGTTGCAGGGGAGAAAAAAGGAGGCGGCGCTGCCCGTGCCGCCCCGCGTTGAGCCTCAGACCATTTCCAACGGCATCTTGCGCGTCGGCGGCTGCCAGGCGCGGTCGATGTCGAGCAGGTCCTGTTCGCTGAGACGCAGGTCCAGCGCCGCGAGGTTTTCGCGGATGTGCCCGGGTTCCACGGCCTTGGGAATGGCGACCAGTTGCTGCTGGCGCAGCACCCAGGCCAGGCTGATCTGCGCCGGGCTGGCGTTGTGGCGGCGGGCCACGGTCTGCAGGGCGGGGTGCCAGAGCAGGTCGCCGCCCTGGCCGATGGGGCAGTAGGCCATGGTTGGCAGCTGGCGTTCGGCGGACCAGGGCAGCAGGTCGAACTCGATGCCCCGCTGCGAGGGGTTGTACAGCACCTGATTGGCCGCACACCGCGAGTCGTGCAGTTCCACCAGGTCGGGGACGTCGAAATTCGACACGCCCCAGGCGCCGATCTTGCCTTGCTCGCGCAGGCGCTCGAAGGCCTCGACGGTTTCTTCCAGGGGGTACTGGCCGCGCCAGTGCAGCAGGTACAGGTCGATGTAGTCGGTGCCCAGGCGCCGCAGGCTGGCCTCGCAGGCACGCGGCACGCCCTGGGTGCTGGCGTTGAAGGGGTAGACCTTGCTGACCAGGCAGACGCGGTCGCGCTGGCCGCGTATCGCCTGGGCGACGACCTCTTCGGCGCCGCCGTCGGCGTACATCTCGGCGGTGTCGATGAGAGTCAGGCCCAGGTCGATGCCCAGGCACAGGGCGGCGATTTCTTCCGAGCGTCGGTGACTTTTCTCACCCATGTGCCAAGTGCCCTGGCCAAGGACCGGGACGCTCTTGCCCGCCAGTTTCAAAGTGCGCATTTCGTCTGCTCCCGCCAGTTCGGATAAGGGGCTTTGATGGAAAAACGCTGTGCGGGTTCAACCTCAGATCCGGAAAGGCCTCAGCCAATCGTTGAGTTGCTGGCTGAGTCGCGCCAGATTCAGGCTCGCGGCGCTGGACTGTTCGGCGGCCAGGGTGGTGCTCTGCGACAGCTGCGCGGTCTGGGTGACGTTCTGGTTGATGTCATCCACCACATGGGATTGCTGCAGCGTGGCGCTGGCGATCGAGGCATTCAGGCCGTTGAGGTTGCGCAGTGCCTGGCTGATCGAGTTGAGACTCTGGCCAGCCAGATTGGCTTGCTCGATGGTCGCCTGGGAGGCGCGGCTGCTGTCGCCAATGACCTTGACTGCCGCATCGGAATGTCCTTGCAGGCTCTCGATCATGCCCTGGATTTCCGCCGTGGACTTCTGCGTACGCTGGGCCAGCAGGCGCACCTCGTCGGCGACCACGGCGAAGCCGCGGCCCTGTTCGCCCGCGCGTGCCGCCTCGATGGCGGCGTTGAGGGCCAGCAGGTTGGTCTGTTCGGCGATGCCGCTGATCACTTCCAGCACGCTGCCGATCTGGGTGGTCTCGCTGGACAGGGTGCGGATCACCGCCACGGCCTGTTCGATGGTGGCCGACAGTTGCTGGATCTGCCGCAGGCTGCCGTCGATATTGACCAGGCCCTGCTGCGCTTCTGACTCGGCGTTGCGCATTTCGCTGGCGGCATGTTCGGCGTTGCGCGCCACGTCCTGCACGCCATAGGTGACCTGATTGACCGCCGTGGCCACCAGTTCCATCTGTTGCGATTGCTGCTGGCTGCGCGCCTGGGCCTGCTCGGCGCTGCTGCCCAGTTCTTGGGAGGCGTCGCCGAGGGCCACCGCTGACTGCTGCAACTGGCCGATCACCCCGCGCAACTGAGCGATGAAGGTATTGAAATGCTGGCCGAGCTGGGTGATTTCATCTTTGCCATGGGTTTCCAGGGTGCGGGTCAGGTCGCTTTCGCCACTGGCCACGTTGGCCATGGCCTGCACCGCCGCGCGCAACGGCACGACGATGCTGCGCAGAATGACGATGACCAGCAGGGCCATGACCACGCCGATGGCCAGGCACACCAGGGCGGCCTTGATGATCTGGGCCTTGAACTCCGCCGCGACGTCGTCGACGTAAACGCCCGAGCCGATGATCCAGCCCCAGGGTTCGAAGAGCTGCACATAGGAGGTCTTGGGCACCGGTTCGCTGGCGCCCGGCTGGGGCCAGCGGTAATTCACCACGCCGGAACCCTGGCGCTTGGCGATGACGACCATCTCGTTGAACAGGGCGAAACCGTCAGGGTCCTTGATCCCCGAGAGATCCTGGCCTTCGAGCTTGGCGTTCATGGGATGCATGATCATCACCGGGCGCAGGTCGTTGATCCAGAAGTAATCGTTCTGGTCGTAGCGCAGCCCGCGGATCGCCGACAACGCTTGTTGCTGGGCGGCTTCGCGAGTGAGGGTGCCAGCGCTTTCCAGGCCGTTGTAGTACTTGAGAATACCGCTGGCGGTCTGCACCACATGGATGGTCTTGAGGGTCTTGGCCTGATACAGGTCGTCGTGGATCTGCTTGAGCAGGGCGCCGGCCAGAATGCACAGCATGACCACACAGACCACGAGAATCAGCCACAGGCGGCGGCTGATGGAAAGATTGCGCATGTGCATGGCACAGCCCTCGATGATTATTGTTATTCACGCAGGGTGTCGGGCTCGGACCCAGTGGGCGGGTCCACGCCTCTTGTCTGCGTGTCGGCGTATCGTGACCAAAACTGAGCAGGGGGTCACGATTTTTTTCATGGCTTACGGCCATCGTCGTAGATGGGAGGGCTTGTCAGGCAGGAGATGCGGGGTAGAGCGGTGATGCGCTGTTCGTCAGGGGCGCTGTTAAATCTTGTAAAGGTAGTTACAGGTTGTGAAAAATTTGTGATTTACTAGTAACGATTCTCAAGAACGTTAGCAGATGCTTCGCGTTCCAGAAGGACTTCGTTCGGCCAAGGAGGGGCCATCACTTTCAGGTATCCCGCCCCATGGCTCTTCGCTTTCCGTCTCGCCCGACCCTGCTCGCGCTGTGTTGCTCTGCCAGTTTCGCGGTGAATGCCGCCGACCCGGTGATCGAACTGGGTGCCATCGATGTCAATGCTGCGGCCGTCAAGGCCAATTCCAACACCCTGCCGGACGCCTATGCCGGCGGCCAGGTCGCCAGGGGCGGGCAGATGGGTGTGCTGGGCAACCAGGACAACATGGACGTGCCGTTCACCCTAACCAGCTATACCTCGAAACTGATCGAGGACCAGCAGGCCGAAGACGTCGGCGACGTGCTGCTCAACGACCCGTCGGTGCGCCAGTCGTTCGGTTTCGGCAACCAGTCCCAAGTGTTCGTGATCCGTGGCATGCCCCTGAACGGCGACGATATTTCGTACAACGGCCTGTATGGCGTGCTGCCTCGGCAGATCCTCTCCATCGACGCGCTGGAGCGGGTCGAGGTGTTCAAGGGGCCCAATGCCTTCATCAATGGCGTGACACCCACCGGCAGCGGCCTGGGTGGCGGTGTGAACCTGCAGCCCAAGCGCGCTGGCGACACGCCGACCCGCCGCTATACCCAGGACATCAGCAGCGACGGACGCATCGGCGAACACCTTGACCTGGGTCAGCGCTTCGGCGCCGACAACCGTTTCGGTGCGCGGGTCAACCTCAGCCAGCGCGAAGGCGAAACCGCCATCGACGACCAGGACCAGCGCTCCAAGCTGTTCGTCGCCGGGCTGGACTACCGTGGCGACAACTTCCGGGTGTCCGGCGATTTCGGTTACCAGAAAGAGCGCATCAACCACCTGCGCAACACCGTGCAGATCGGCACCGCCACCCGGGTGCCGACCGCGCCGAGCGCCAGCCATAACTATGGCCAGGACTGGACCTACAGCGAGACCGAAGACACCTTCGGCATGCTGCGCGGCGACTGGGACCTGAGCGAGAACTGGACCGCCTACCTGGCCGGCGGCGCCAAGCACAGCCGTGAGACCGGCGTGTACGGCACCCCGACCCTGGTCGGCAACAGCGGCACGGCGACCATCGGCGGCTCGGAAATTCCCCATAACGAGGACAACACCTCGTTCGCTGCCGGCCTCAATGGCCGGGTGCAGACCGGGCCGGTCAGTCATCAGATCGCGATTGGCGCGTCGACCATCTGGACCCAGCAGGAGAATGCCTACACCTTCTATCGCTCGACTGCGGGCAACACCAATATCTATGACAAGGTCACCTTGCCCAAGCCCACCAATGTATCGTTTGCCGGTGGGAAAATGGGGGATCCAGGGGTGACCGGCAAGACTCGTAACCGCAGCCTGGCCATTTCCGACACCGTCGGGCTGTTCGACGACAGCCTGCTGCTTACCTATGGCCTGCGTCGGCAGCAATTGCGTGTAGAAAACTACAGCTACGATGGCCCGGTCGCCGATGGCAGCCGTACTTCGCTCTACGACCAATCCATCACCACCCCGGTGTACGGCATCGTCTACAAGCCGGTGCAGAGCGTGTCGCTGTATGCCAACCGCATCGAAGGCCTGGCCGCCGGGCCGGTGGCGTCGGGCAGCAATATCACCAACCTCGGCCAGGCCTTCCCGCCGGGGCGCACCAAGCAGCTGGAAGCCGGTATCAAGCTGGACCGGCAGAGCTACGGCGCCAATCTGGCGGTGTTCCGCATCGAAAAGCCGTCTGATGGCTACGTGGACAGCAGCCAGAATCTCTATGTGCGCGACGGTGAACAGGTCAACAAGGGCCTGGAGCTGAGCCTGTTCGGCGAGCCTGTCGAAGGTCTGCGCCTGATGGCCGGCGGCACGCGCATGACCTCCGAACTGAAGAACACCTCGGGGGGCTCCAATGACGGTAACCACGCCATCGGTGTGCCGACCTTCCAGCTCAACGCCAGCGTCGACTGGGACGTACCCGGTGTCGAAGGCCTGGCCCTCAACGCGCGCGCCCTGCGCACCGGCGGCCAGTACGCCGACGCGGCGAACAACCTGAGCCTGCCGACCTGGAACCGCTTCGACGCCGGCGCGCGCTACAAGCTCAAGGCCTGGAAAGACCTGACCCTGCGCGTCAACGTGGAGAACATCACCGACAAGAACTACTGGGCCTCGGCCAATGGCGGCTACCTGACCCAGGGCGAGCCGCGGCTGGTGAAGTTCTCCGGGACCATCGATTTCTGACCCGAGGGAAGGCTGCGCAGCGGCTTCGGTCGCGATTGCTTCCCGGCTGAAGCCGGTCCTACAGGACAGGAGTGGCTTCAGCCGCGAAACAGGTCCCGCCGTCGCGGCTCAATGCCGTTGTCATGCCCCCTCACTGACGGGGCTTGAAGGCCTGGCTGAACGAGGTGTCGATCACCGCCCGGGTGTCGAAGGCCTTGGGCAGGGCACCGGTCTGTACCAGGAAGTCGGCGGTGCCCTGGTAATCGTGGGCGGCCTGTTCGTCCACCGGGCCGACGCTCATGTCGGCCTGGCCGATCCAGTGGCGCGACACCGTCGGGTCGAGGTTGGCTTTCTTCGCCCAGGTGTCGGCGTAGCTGTCCTTGTTGGCCTCGACCCACTCCCGTGCCTTCTGCAGGCGCCCGAGGAAGTCGCTGATGGCTGCGCGCTTGGGCTCGATGGCACTGGCGTTGGCGGCAATGCTCGACAGACCGGGCATCAGGCCGCGTGCGGTGATGATCGGCCGGGCGCCAGAGTGCACCACCTGCTGGGAAATGTACGGCTCCCATACCGGAAAGGCGTCGATGCTGCCCTGGGGAAAGGCCGCTGCCGCGTCGATGGGCATCAGTTTGACGAACTGTACGTAGTCATGCGGCAGGCCGGCCTTGTCCAGTGCCCGCAAGGTCAGCTGCTGGCTCCAGGCGCCGGGCCAGTAGGCGACTTTCTTGCCCTTGAGGTCTTCGATGCGCTGGATCGGCGAGTCCTTGCCCACCAGCAGGGCAATGGTGTCCGGGTTTTGCCGCGACACGCCGATCAGCTTCACCGGCGCGCCCTTGGCGGCCAGGAACAGAAAGCCCGAATCGCCGAGAAAACCCAGGTCCAGGGCGCCGACTTCCAGGCCTTCGGCCACCGGTGCGGCAGACTGGAAATGTTTCCACTCGACCGTGTAAGGCGCGCCCTCCAGGACGCCGGAGGCTTCCACCGACGCACGCACGTTGTAGTAGTTCTGGTCGCCGATGCGCAGCACCGTCTGCTCAGCCGCCTGGGCGGCGGGAAGGACGATGGCCAGGGCTGCCAGACTGTTGCGCAGGGCTTGAAGCAGGTTCATGCAGGTCTCCTCAGCCGGTCAGGCGCGGTTGCAGGGCGGCGATCTGTTCACGAATTGCCGGTATCAGGCCCCGGCCGTAGGCTTCGGCGTCGTCCAGAGGATCGAAGCCGCGAATCAGGAAGGTGCTGGCCCCGGCCTGCCAGTAGCGGCCCAGGGCTTTGGCGACCTGTTCCGGGGTGCCGACCAGGGCGGTGGAGTTCCATTGCGCGCCGGTCAACCGCGCGACACCGGTCCACAGCCGTTCGTCGAGCACTTCGCCGCGCTGCGCCGCTGCCAACAGGCGTTGTGAACCCGCGTTGTCCGGTGTGTGGCCATGCACGGGCAGGCCCTGGCGTTCGCGGTTGGCGCGGATGCGTTCGAGTATCTCGGCGGCGCGGCGCCAGGCGGCTTCTTCGCTGTCGGCGACGATGGGCCGGAACGACACCGAGATGCGCGGGTTGCGCCCTTGGGCCTGAGCCAGGCGCTGCAGGTGGCGTACGTGCTCGCTGAAGTCCGCCAACGGTTCGCCCCACAGCATGTAGGTGTCGGCATGGCGCGCGGCAACCTCCAGCGCGGCGGGCGAGGAGCCGCTGAAGTAAATGGGGATGTGTGGCTTTTGCCGCGGGCGTACGTTGGGCAAGGCGCCCTTGAAGCGATAGAACTCGCCCTGGTGGTCCACCGGACCCGCAGCCGTCCAGATCGCCTTGAGCGCGTGCAGGTATTCATCGGTGCGCGCGTAGCGCTGGTCATGGTCGAGCCAGTCGCCGTCGCGTTGCTGATCCGTGTCGCTGCCACCGCTGATCACATTGAGGGCCAGGCGGCCGTTGCTGAACTGGTCGAGCGTGGCCAGCTGCCGGGCCGCCAGGGGCGGGGCGATCACGCCGGGGCGGTAGGCGAGCAGGATGCCGAGGCGCTGGGTGGCGGCGGCGATGAACGAACTGACCACCGCGCCCTCGGCGCCATTGGAGAAGTAGCCGACCAGCGCCTTGTCGAAGCCGGCGTTTTCATGCGCCTGCGCGAAGCGGCGCACGAAGTCCGCGTCTACGGCGTCGCCCAGCGGCTGGTCCACCTCGGCGCTGGGGGTGGCGGTGATCATGCCGATGATTTCGACGCTCATGGAAGCTCCTTCGCCTGGGATGCTGGCTTGCCAATAAAGGGATTTCTTATAAGCAGTAGGTACTGACCTATCGCTTGCTTATAAGAGTAAGGGGCAAGTCATAGCGAAGTGAAATTCGTAATGGCTATAAGCTAATATTTTAATCCTGTATTAAGTTTGTTTTTTAAGTTGCAATAAATGCATTTATTGGGCGCTGATTGCTAGCGCTGGTGTACCCGCCGTCCCGCCGCCCAGGTCTGCCTGATCGCTCGGTCGTCGCCCAGGGTCATGAGCACGAAAAGCCTTTCTTCCAGGCTGCGGCAGTGCTTAAGACGCTGGGTGATCAGCGGCGTGGCGTGGTAGTCCAGTACCACGAAGTCCGCCTCGTTGCCGGGCCTGAAGCTGCCGATGCGGTCGTCCAGGTGCAGGGCCCGGGCGCCGCCGAGGGTGGCCAGGTACAGCGACTTGAACGGATGCAGCCGTGCGCCCTGCAGCTGCATCACCTTGTAGGCCTCGTTGAGGGTCTGCAGGATCGAGAAGCTGGTGCCGGCGCCGACATCCGTGCCCAGGCCCACCTTGACCTTGTGCCGTTCGGCCATCGGCAGGTTGAACAGGCCGCTGCCCAGAAACAGGTTGGAGGTGGGGCAGAAAGCGATGGCCGAGCCGGTTTGTGCCAGGCGCGCGCAGTCGGTGTCGCACAGGTGTACGCCATGGGCGAACACCGAGCGCTCGCCGAGCAACTGGTGATGATCGTAGACGTCCAGGTAGCTGCTGCGCTCGGGGTGCAGCGAGCGCACCCAGTCGATTTCCTGACGGTTCTCGCTCAGGTGGGTCTGCAGATACACGCCGGGGTGTTCGGCCAGCAGTCGCCCGGCCATGGCCAGCTGTTCGGGCGAGCTGGTCGGCGCGAAACGCGGCGTGACCGCATAGCTCAAGCGGCCCCGGCCATGCCAGCGCTCGATCAGCGCCTTGCTGTCGGTGTAGGCGCACTGCGGGGTGTCGAGCAGATCGGGCGGCGCGTTGCGGTCCATCATCACCTTGCCGGCGATCATCCGCAGGTCACGGCGTTCGGCCTCGGCGAAGAAGGCCTCGACCGAAGTCCGGTGCACGCTGCCGAATACCATGGCGGTGGTGGTGCCGTTGCGCAGCAGTTCGTCGATGAACTGGCTGGCCGCCGTGGCGGCATGGGCGGGGTCGGCGAACTGGCGTTCGCAGGGGAAGGTGTAGGTCTGCAGCCAGTCCAGCAGCTGTTCGCCATAGGCGCCGATCATCCCGGCCTGGGGCAGATGAATGTGGGTGTCGATGAACCCGGGGGTGAGCAGTGCGTCGGGGTGTTCGATCAGGGTGACTTCGCGGCCCAGTTGCGGCAACAGCTCGCTGGCCGGCCCCATGGCCTGGATCTGCCCGTTTTCGACCAGCAGCAGGCCGTCCTCGACATATTCGAAGCTGGCCTCGACACCGACCTCGGCCGGGTCGGCCAGGCTGTGTAGCAGGGCACCACGATGGGCGGTACGAAGGGGGGTGGCAGACGGCATTGAAACCTCATGAATGGTGCGCACAGGCATACAAGTGATCGGACAGCGATTCGTGTGGGCGTTTCCTGATGTTTTGTTCATCCACATCCTGGCGCTTGATATACACTGCGCCGCTTGTATCGAAACTTTGCACGACAGGGCACGTCAAGCCCGCTCCAGGCGACGCCTGGCGGCTCCCCCGGCATTCAGCCCAGGGGTCTGGTCCGGATTCTCAAGGAATTAAACGATGTTCAAGGCGCTGGATAGTCTGGCAGAGCAGATTGCCCAACATTTGGCCGAGCGGATCATCCGCGGCGAACTCAAGCCTGGTGAGCGCATCCAGGAACAGAAAGTCACCCAGGCCCTGAACGTCAGCCGCGGTTCGGTGCGCGAGGCGCTGCTGATTCTGCAGCGCCGCCACCTGGTGGTGATTCTGCCCCGGCGTGGCGCCCAGGTCACCGCGCTCAACGCGCACCACGTGACCAGCCTGTGCAAGCTGATGAGCGAGTTGTACATCCTGCTGGGTATCGCCGTGTCCGAACGCTGGCAGAGTCCCGCCGACCTGCAGCCTTTCCTGGTCATCCAGCAGCGTCTGCAGGCCAGCTTCGAAAGCCAGAACGTGCAGGCCTTCGTCGAAGACAGCTTCAACGTCATGCGTGCGGCCTTTCCGTTCGCCGACAACCCTTACCTGCAGGAAACCGTCGAGAATCTGCAGCCCGCCATGAGCCGCAACTATTTCCTGGCTTTGGAGCAGCGCAAGGCCGAAATGAGCGACTACCTGCGGCTGTTCGAGCAACTGCTGCAGGCCGTACTCGACCGCGACCCGGTGCGCGTGCGCGAGGTGTTGTCCGAATACGGCCAGCGCAGCTGCCAGCTGGTGCTGGCCGCCTTGCAGGCGGTCTGAATCCATGCGCCTGAAGTGCATCAAGCTGGCGGGCTTCAAGTCCTTCGTCGACCCGACCACGGTGAACTTCCCCAGCAACATGGCGGCCGTGGTCGGCCCCAACGGTTGCGGCAAATCCAACATCATCGACGCGGTGCGCTGGGTCATGGGCGAAAGCTCGGCGAAGAACCTGCGCGGCGAATCGATGACCGACGTCATCTTCAACGGCTCGACCAGCCGCAAGCCGGTCAGCCAGGCGAGCATCGAACTGGTGTTCGACAACTCCGCCGGCACCCTGGTGGGGGAGTACGCCGCGTATGCAGAGATCTCCATCCGCCGCAAGGTGACCCGCGAAAGCCAGAACACCTATTACCTCAACGGCGTGAAGTGCCGGCGCAAGGACATCACCGACATCTTCCTCGGCACCGGCCTGGGGCCGCGCAGCTACTCGATCATCGAGCAGGGAATGATTTCCAAGCTCATCGAGGCCAAGCCCGAGGAGTTGCGTAACTTCATCGAGGAAGCCGCGGGTATCTCCAAGTACAAGGAGCGTCGCCGCGAGACCGAGAACCGTATCCGCCGCACCCAGGAGAACCTGGCGCGCCTGACCGACCTGCGCGAAGAGCTCGAACGCCAGCTCGAACGCCTGCACCGCCAGGCCCAGGCGGCCGAGAAGTACCAGCAGTACAAAGGCGAGGAGCGGCAGCTCAAGGCTCAGCTCTCGGCGTTGCGCTGGCAGA
Source organism: uncultured Pseudomonas sp. (assembly GCF_913777995.1). Taxonomy (GTDB): domain Bacteria; phylum Pseudomonadota; class Gammaproteobacteria; order Pseudomonadales; family Pseudomonadaceae; genus Aquipseudomonas. Next base: position 123,442 of record NZ_CAJYVE010000038.1, read on the forward strand.
CCCTCAACGACCAGGTGCGCCAGCGCGAAGCGGTGATCGGCGACCAGGAAGTGGCCTACGAGGCGCTGGTGGCCGAGCAGCGCAACGCTGACGCTGGCATCGAGCGCCTGCGCGACGGCCATCATGAACTGTCGGAGCGTTTCAACCTGGTACAGGGGCGCTTCTATTCGGTGGGCGGTGACATCGCCCGGGTCGAACAGAGCATCCAGCACGGCCAGCAACGGCTGCGCCAGTTGCAGGACGATTTGCGCGAAGCCGAGCGCGCGCGCCAGGAAACCGAGTCGCACCTGGGGCACGACACCACGCTGCTGGCGACCCTGGACGAAGAGCTGCAGATGCTCGAACCCGAGCAGGAAATCACCGCCGCCGCTGCCGAGGAATCGGCCATCGCCCTGGAAGACGCCGAGGCGGCGATGCATGCCTGGCAGGAACAGTGGGACCGCTTCAACCAGCAGTCGGCCGAGCCGCAGCGCCAGGCGCAGGTGCAGCAGGCGCGCATCCAGCAGCTGGAGCAGAGCCTGGAACGCCTGGCCGAGCGCCAGCGGCGCCTGGCTGAAGAGCTGCAGCTGCTTGCCGCCGACCCCGAAGACGCGGCCATCCAGGCCCTGGACGAGGAGCTGGCGGCTCGCGAGCTGACCCTCGAAGACCTGCAGATCAACGAAGAACAGGCCGGCGAGCGCCTGGAGCAGCTGCGCGACGACTTGCAGCGCAGCGTGCAGGCGCAGCAGCAGGCGCAGGGTGAACTGCAACGCCTCAATGGTCGCCTGGCTTCCCTCGAAGCCTTGCAGCAGGCCGCCCTGGACCCGGACAGCGGCACCGCCGACTGGTTGCGCGAGCAGCAGCTGGTACAACGTCCGCGACTGGCCGAGGGGCTGGAGGTGGAGCCGGGTTGGGAACTGGCGGTGGAAACCGTGCTGGGCGCCGACCTGCAGGCGGTGCTGGTGGATGATTTCGCCCGCCTCGATCTGGCCGGTTTCAGCCAGGGCGACCTGCGTCTGGTCAGCCCTGGCAACGCCACGTCCGGTGCGCCCGGCAGCCTGCTGGACAAGGTGCGCAGCGCGGTCGACCTGTCGGCCTGGCTGGGTCAGGTCGTGCCCGTCGACGACCTCGACCAGGCGCTGGCACTCCGTGCTTCGCTGCAGCCAGGGCAGAGTCTGATCAGCCGTGACGGCTATTGGCTGGGGCGCGACTTCCTGCGTGTGCGCCGCGCCGCCGAGGCGCAGAGTGGCGTCTTGGCGCGGGGTCAGGAAATCCAGCAGTTGGGCATGCAACGCGACGAACGCGAGTCGGCGCTGGCCGAGCTGGAGGAGCGTCTGCAGGTGTTGCGTGAGCAACAGTCCAGCCACGAACAACAGCGTGAGGAGTTGCGCCGCCGCCTGCAGGACGAAAACCGCCAGCAGGGTGAACTCAAGGCGCGCCTGTCGGCGGCACGTGCCAAGGCCGAGCAGTTGACCCTGCGCCGCACGCGCCTGGAAGAAGAGTTGGCCGAACTGGCCGAACAGCGCAGCGTCGAGCACGAGAACCTCGGCGAGTCGCGCCTGCAACTGCAGGACGCCCTGGATGCCATGGCCCAGGACACCGAGCAGCGCGAGGTGCTGCAGGGCCAGCGTGACCAGTTGCGTGAGCGCCTCGACCGGGTCCGTCAGGAGGCGCGCCAGCACAAGGATCGCAGCCACCAGTTGGCTGTGCGTCTGGGCTCGCTCAAGGCGCAGCACAGTTCCACCCATCAGGCACTGGAGCGTCTGCGCATGCAGTCCGAGCGCCTCAGCGAGCGCCGTGAGCAGTTGAGCCTGAACCTGGAGGAGGGCGCCGCGCCCCTCGAAGAACTGCGCCTGAAGCTCGAAGAGCTGCTGGAGCGGCGCATGGTGGTGGACGACGAGATGCGCACCGCCAAGAACGCCCTGGAAGACGCCGACCGCGAACTGCGCGAGGTCGAGAAACGCCGCAGCCAGGCCGAGCAGCAGGCTGCCCTGTTGCGTGGCCAGCTGGAGCAGCAGCGCCTGGACTGGCAGTCGTTGAGCGTGCGGCGCAAAGCCTTGCAGGATCAGTTGCACGAGGACGGCTATGACCTCGCCGGTGTGCTGGCGACCCTGGAGCCCGGCGCCACCGAGCGCCAGGCCGAGGATGAGCTGGAGAACATCGCTGCGCGTATCCAGCGCCTGGGGGCGATCAACCTGGCGGCCATCGACGAGTTCCAGCAGCAGTCGGAGCGCAAGCGTTACCTGGATGCCCAGAACGCCGACCTGGTCGAGGCTCTGGATACCCTGGAGAACGTCATTCGCAAGATCGACAAGGAAACCCGCAACCGCTTCAAGGACACCTTCGATCAGATCAACAGCGGTATCCAGGCCCTTTTTCCAAAAGTTTTCGGTGGTGGCTCGGCTTATTTGGAACTGACGGGCGAAGATCTACTCGATACAGGGGTGACGATCATGGCGCGCCCCCCCGGGAAGAAGAACAGCACCATTCATTTGCTGTCTGGCGGCGAGAAAGCCCTGACAGCCCTGTCGCTGGTGTTCGCCATCTTCCAGCTCAACCCGGCGCCGTTCTGCATGCTCGACGAAGTCGACGCGCCGCTGGACGACGCCAACGTGGGCCGCTATGCACGTCTGGTGAAAGAGATGTCGCAGACCGTGCAGTTCATCTACATCACCCACAACAAGATCGCCATGGAAATGGCCGATCAACTGATGGGCGTGACCATGCACGAGCCGGGGTGCTCGCGGCTGGTGGCGGTGGATGTGGAGGAAGCCATGGCGATGGTGGACGCCTGAGGGCCGTCGGCCGATGCCGGAAATGGCTTTTTGCTAGTGCGGTTGTGCTCAAGATAACGATTCAGAACACAACAGGTGGTACAGACGGTGTTAAGTTGCCGAAGGTCGTGCTAGTTTAATGACCACTTTTTTATTTCGACGTGGGCAAAATGCCAGTTAGAACATAGACTTGGCTCCACGTTTTAAAGGGGTTTGCTCCCCTGTTTTTAGAATTTCTCATTCGAGGCACTGGATTACATGGAAATCGGTCTGCGTGAATGGCTGATCGTCATCGGCATTATCGTCATCGCCGGTATTCTCTTTGATGGCTGGCGGCGTATGCGCGGCGGCAAGGGCAAATTGAAATTCAGGCTTGATCGCAGCTATTCCAACCTGCCGGACGACGACGAAGCGTCGTCCGCCGAGCTGCTCGGCCCCTCCCGCGTGCTGGAAACCCAGAAAGAACCGCAACTCGACGAGCATGACTTGCCTTCGGTCAGTGCCGAGGCGCGTGAGCCGCGCCGTCGCCACAACGACAAGAAGCGCAAGGACGAGCCGCAGCAGGGCGACCTGGACCTGGACGAAAGCCCGGCACCGCTGTCGGCCCGCGAAGAGCACGAGGTCGAAGACAAGCCGGCTGCGCGTGGCACCTCTTCGTCCGGTTATGGCAACGTCGCCGAGGACAAGGAGCAGGCGCCGCTGGAGGAAGTGCTGGTGATCAGCGTGATTTCCCGCGACGAGAGCGGCTTCAAGGGCCCGGCGCTGCTGCAGAACATCCTGGAAAGCGGCCTGCGTTTCGGCGAGATGGACATCTTCCACCGCCACGAGAGCATGGCCGGCAATGGCGAGGTGCTGTTCTCCATGGCCAATGCGGTCAAGCCGGGGGTGTTCGACCTCGACGACATCGACCACTTCAGTACCCGTGCGGTGAGCTTCTTCCTCGGCCTGCCAGGTCCACGGCATCCGAAGCAGGCGTTCGACGTGATGGTCGCTGCCGCACGCAAGCTGGCCCACGAACTCAACGGCGAGCTCAAGGACGACCAGCGCAGCGTGCTGACCGCCCAGACCATCGAGCACTACCGCCAGCGCATCGTCGAGTTCGAGCGCCGCGCGCTGACCCAGCGCCGCTGAGCGGGGGCGGGTGATGTCTCGGCCCGCCCGGATCAACTTGTTCGTAGAGAGCAGCTTCGGCTGCTTTCTTGCTTTTTGTCTTGAGAGAACACCATGAAGGCTGTCGAAACCCGAATCCTGGAATTGCGCACCGAGCTGGACCAGCACAACTATCGCTATCACGTGCTGGATGAACCCAGTATCCCGGATGCCGAGTACGACCGCCTGTTCCACGAACTCAAGGCCCTGGAAGCTGACAACCCGCACCTGGTGACCCCGGACTCGCCCACCCAGCGGGTCGGCAGCGCAGCCTTGACTGCCTTCACCCAGGTACGCCACGAGCTGCCGATGCTCAGCCTGGGCAACGCCTTCGAGGAAAGTGACCTGCGTGATTTCGACCGCCGCGTCGGCGAGGGGCTCGACCTGCCGGCTGGTGACCTGTTCGGCGCGGGCGCCAAGGTGCAGTACAGCTGTGAACCCAAGCTCGACGGGCTGGCGGTGAGCCTGCTGTACCGCGACGGCGCCCTGGTGCGCGGTGCTACGCGCGGTGATGGCACCACCGGCGAAGACATCAGCGTCAACGTGCGCACCATCCGTAATGTGCCGCTCAAGCTGCAGGGCAAGGGCTGGCCGGCGACCCTGGAGGTACGCGGTGAGGTGTTCATGTCCAAGGCCGGCTTCGAGAAGCTCAACGCCAGCCAGGCCGAAATCGGCGGCAAGACCTTCGCCAACCCGCGCAATGCCGCCGCCGGCAGCCTGCGCCAGCTGGACTCGAAGATTACCGCCAGTCGCCCGCTGGAATTCTGCTGTTACGGTTTGGGGCAAGTAACTGAAGAAATTTCCGACACGCATGTAGGCGTGTTGGAAAAACTCAAGACCTGGGGTTTGCCGATCAGCCGCGAACTGAAACTCGCTGATGGCGTTGAGCAATGCCTGGACTATTACCGTGATATCGGTGAGCGGCGCTTGAGTCTGCCTTACGAAATCGACGGCGTGGTGTTCAAGGTCAATAGCCTGGCCGCCCAGCGCGAGCTGGGTTTCCGTGCCCGCGAGCCGCGCTGGGCCATTGCCCACAAGTTCCCGGCCCTGGAAGAACTCACCGAACTGCTCGACGTCGAGTTCCAGGTCGGGCGTACCGGCGCAGTGACCCCCGTGGCGCGCCTTAAACCGGTCAAGGTGGCCGGCGTGACGGTGTCCAACGCCACCCTGCACAACATGGACGAAGTGGCGCGCCTGGGCGTGATGATCGGCGATACGGTGATCATCCGCCGCGCAGGTGACGTGATTCCTCAGGTTGTCCAGGTGGTCACCGAGCGCCGACCCGAGAATGCGCGCCCGGTGCAGGTGCCCGAGCAATGCCCGGTGTGCGGCTCGCACGTCGAGCGTACCCAGCTGGTCAAGCGCAGCAAGGGCAAGGAAACCCTCAGCGAGGGAGCCGTGTACCGTTGCATCGGCCGCCTGGCCTGTGCCGCGCAGCTCAAGCAGGCGATCATCCACTATGTGTCGCGGCGCGCGATGGACATCGAAGGCCTGGGTGACAAGACCATCGAGCAACTGGTGGACGAACAACTGATCGGCTCGCCGGCCGACCTCTATGGCCTGCAGTACGAGCAGATCATCGACCTGGAAGGCTTTGCCGAGGTGTCCACCAACAAGCTGCTCAAGGCCATCGCCGACAGCCGCCAGCCGAGCCTGGCGCGCTTCATCTACGCCCTGGGCATTCCCGACGTGGGCGAGGAAACCGCCAAGGTCCTGGCCCGCTCACTGGGCGCCTTGCAGCGCGTGCAGCGGGCCTTGCCCGAGGTGCTAACCTACCTGCCGGACATCGGTCTGGAAGTGGCGCACGAGATCCACAACTTCTTCGAAGACGAGCACAACCGCCAGGTCATCGATGCCCTGCTCGGTGAGCGCGGTCTGGTCCTGCAGGACGAAGGCGAGGTGAGCGCCGAGTTCGCCGCCAGCGCCACCCTCGACGGGCTGCTCGACAAACTGCACATTCCCTTCGTCGGCCCGGGCGGTGCGCTGAAGCTTGCCGAACGTTTTGGTGCGCTGGACAAAGTGATCGAGGCCGACTGGTTGGACATGCGCCAGGCGCTGCCGGAGAAGCAGGCCAACGCCGTGCGCGAGTTCTTCGCCAGCCCGGACAACGCCGCCCGCGCCCGCGCCATCGAGGCGCAGCTCAAGGATTTCGGTATGCACTGGCACAGCGAGCGCAAGACCGCCGAAGGCCTGCCGCTGGCCGGCCAGACCTGGGTGCTCACCGGGACCCTGGAACGCATGAGCCGCGACATCGCCAAGGACAAGCTGGAAAGCCTCGGCGCCAAGGTCTCCGGCTCGGTGTCGGGCAAGACCCACACGGTGGTCGCAGGACCCGGTGCCGGCTCCAAGCTGACCAAGGCCAACGAGCTGGGTGTCCGGGTGATGGACGAAGACGCCTTCGTGGATTTCCTCGCCGGCCATGGCATCAGTGCCTGACGCGCGCCGGGCGCACGCCAGCCGGCTGATAAACGGAACCCGCGCTGAAGGGCATGATCTAGTCATGCACATCAGCGGGGGAAATCCACCATGCTTCGTTTCTTCGAACAGTTGAGTTCGCGTATCTCCGCGCCCTTCATCAGCGACAGCCGCCGGGCCAGCAAGGTCTGGCAGTGCCGTTGCGGGCAGCCGGTATTTTTCCCCAATACCCAGTGCCTGGCCTGCGAGGCGGCGCTGGGTTATCTGCCGGAGCAGGGGCGGGTGGTGGCGCTGGAGCCGGCCGGCCAGCCCGACACCTGGCGCATCAGCGGCGAACCGGGCGATGCCCTGTACCGGCGCTGCGCCAACCTGGGCACGGCGGCGGCGTGCAACTGGTTGCTGCCGGTGTATGAAATGGGTGACTTCTGTGTGGCCTGCGCGCTGAACCGCACCATTCCCGACCTGAACGTTGCCGAGAACCCCGAGCGCTGGTGCAAGGTAGAAACCGCCAAGCGCCGCTTGGTGGCTCAACTGATCGGCCTGGGACTGCGGGTCATTCCCAAGAGTGTCGACGAACAGCGCGGCCTGGCCTTCGATTTCATCGGCGTGGACCAGGAAGGCCGCAGGCCGACCACCGGGCATGCCAACGGCCTGATCACCCTCGACATCCGCGAAGCCGACGACGCCCACCGCGAAGCGATACGCGTGCAGATGGGCGAGCCATACCGAACCTTGCTCGGCCACTTCCGCCATGAAGTGGGGCACTACTACTGGGACCAACTGATTGCCAACAGCCACTGGCTGTGGTCGTTCCGCCAGCTGTTCGGTGACGAGCAGGCGAGCTACGCCGAGGCGCTGGAGCGCCACTACCAGCAAGGCGCCCCCGCCGACTGGCAGACGCATTACGTGAGCGCCTACGCCACCATGCACCCTTGGGAAGATTGGGCGGAAACCTGGGCGCATTACCTGCACATGGTCGATGCCGTCGACACCGCACTGGGCTTCGGCATGAGCGCCCGCGACAAGGGCCTGGAGTTCCAGCCGTTTCGGCTAGAAGCACTGTTCGACCCACAGCACCCCGGCGGGCCGTCGTTCCTGGCCTTTGTCAACGCCTGGATCGAACTGGCCGGTATGCTCAACGAACTGTCACGCAGCATGGGCCAGCCGGATTTCTACCCCTTCGTGCTCACCCCGGCGGTGATCGCCAAGCTGCACTTCATCCACCTGGTGATCCAGGACGCCGGCGGCAAGGCAGATGAGGTGGTGCAGGTCTGAGCGGCATCGAGGGCAGGGGGCTCAGCCCCGGCTGACCCGGCATTGGAGCCAAGTCCTTGAGCGACCTGATTTTTTAATCGCAATCAGAGGTTGTATCTTCGCCGCAGACCGGTACAATGGCGCGGCCCGCTAGCAGCGGGCGTCTTTATGGTGACCCCATCGGTCCCCTCGCAATGATTACCCGTCAACCTGGTCAGGTCCGGAAGGAAGCAGCCATAGCGGGAACATCGTGTGCCGGGGTGTGGCTGGTGGGGTTGCCACCCTCTCAAGCTCGTCCGAGCTGCTGAATCTCTTAATCGAACATTCTTCGCGTCGCCCTCTGGTACTCGTTCGCCTGTCATTCACCGCCATCCGTATTGGCGCGGTCATCTTGTGCCCGACACTTTCCTGATGAAGAAATTTGATTGCATATGCAATCAGATTGCTTTATTCCTGACCCTCCCGCGCCCATCGTCACAGGAGTTCGAAGGAATGAAGACGCACCCTCAACGGCCCGTTCCGGCCACCGGTCAGTTGGTCGAAACGTGCCTCCAGCGTTTCGAGGAGGTCCTGACCAACGGCGCCGGGCAGCGCTGTTCGCCGTTGGCGGCAGTCGGCGAGGTGCTGCGAAGTTTCCAGGGGTTGTCCGCTCGGCGCGGGCCGAGGGTGATCAACGACCATCCCGCCGACTCGCAAAGCCAGGTGCCGATCAGTGCCTGGCCGTTGTGGTTCGCCGAGGCGGAAGAGGCTGAGCGGCCGTTGTTCTACCTGACCCGTTCGCCGACCTCCGCGCATCTGTCGATGTTGAGTCGGCAGATCGGTGAGCGGGGCCTCGTGTTCAATGACATCGAGTCTTCGCCGTCGCGCTGGGCCAAGGGGGCGCACCCGTGGTTGCCGCTGTGGCTGGCGGGCAACCGGCAGTGTTTGCCGTTCGACCCGGCCTGTGGCGCAGAGGCGCTGGCAATCGTGGTCGGCGCCTTGCGGTCGTTGTACGTGGAGGGGCGGCCGGGTTTCTGTTACCTGACCTTGCATGACCAGACCCCGAGCGTCGCCGGCCCGTATGTAGACCTGCACGGAGCCTGGCTGGGGCTTTACCGCGTGAATCCGCCAGCGCCCAGCGCGCCGCTGCGCCTGCTCGGTGCCGGGCGCATGCTGAATGAGGTGCGTGAGGCGGCGCGGCTGCTGGCAGAGGATTGGGGCGTGGCCTGTGAGCTGTGGAGCTGCCCGAGCTATACGCGCCTGGCTCGGGATGCCGAGAGGGCAGGGCAGCGCAGCCATCTGCTCGGCTGTCTGGGACAGGGCGGCAGGCCGGTGCTGGCGGTGACCGGTTATGCGCAGTTCGTTGCGGCGCAGCTCGGCGCACACCTGCCGGGGCCGTTCCGGGCACTGGGGGCAGACAGCCTGGCGCCGGGGCAACGCCTGGATCGACACTGGGTGGCCTACAGTGCCTTGCAGATGCTGGTCGATAGCGAGCACTTGCCGGTCAGTTGCCTGGCCGAAGCATTGCAGTGCTACCGCCTCAACTGAACCCGGCGAGCCCACGCAGGCACTGGTGGGACACCCTTCGGCTTTTGTTGGAGCTTGCTCGCGAACAGGTCGGCAAAACCCATGCATCTGCTGTGAACGTGACGCAGCCATCGCGAGCAAGCTCGCTCCTATGTATGGACTCGCCCCACACTGTCAACACGCTTTGCTTTAAACACTGCTGCCCGGTTGCATCTATGTATCAGGCCTATTCGAGGAAGCGCCTGGCTTCTGGCCAAC
>NZ_CAJYVE010000039.1 GCF_913777995.1 uncultured Pseudomonas sp.
AGCGCCCTTAAGGTTCGCTCCAGACGGCTGTATGACCTGACCTTCTGCTACGAAAGCCCCGACCATGTCTTTTCCGCCTTAAAAGGTGGTGGGTCGTGTAGGATTCGAACCTACGACCAATTGGTTAAAAGCCAACTGCTCTACCAACTGAGCTAACGACCCGTTGGATGGCCCGTATATTACTGATTTTTCTCAGTAATTCAACACCTTCCTGAAAAAAAATTAAAAATATCGCGTCGGGTCGGCGACACCAGCGGCGGCAAAGCCTTCTGCGCGCAGGCGGCAGCTGTCGCATTTGCCGCAGGCACGGCCTTGATCGTCGGCTTGGTAGCACGATACTGTCAGCGAGTAATCCACGCCCAGCTGTACACCGGCCTTGATGATGTCGGCCTTGCTGAGGTTCTGCAGCGGCGCACGGATCTTGAAGCCCTGCCCTTCCACGCCAGCCTTGGTGGCCAGGTTGGCCAGACGCTCGAAGGCCTCGACGAACTCGGGACGGCAGTCTGGGTAGCCGGAGTAGTCCACGGCGTTGACGCCGATGAAGATGTCCTGGGCCTGCAGGACTTCGGCCCAACCCAGGGCCAGGGACAGGAACACGGTGTTGCGCGCCGGCACGTAGGTCACCGGAATGCCCTCGGTGGGCGCCTCGGGTACGTCGATGGTGCTGTCGGTAAGAGCCGAGCCGCCCATGCCGTCGAGGTTCAAGCCGATGACCTTGTGGTCGGCAGCACCCAGGTTGCGTGCCACCTGTGCGGCAGCGTTGAGCTCCGCGCGGTGACGCTGGCCGTAGTCGAAGCTCATGGTGTAGCAGGTATAGCCTTCGGCCTGGGCCATGGCCACGACCGTGGCGGAATCCAGGCCACCGGACAGCAGGATGACGGCTTTCTTGTCGCTCATGATTTCTCTCCTCTCAGCGCCCTGGTTCGTCGTTCCAGAGCAGCTTGTGCAATTGCATCTGGAACCGCACCGGCAGGTTGTCTGCCACGATCCAGTCGGACAGGTCGCTGGCTTTCAGTTCATGATGGCTCGCCGAAAACAGCACTTCACCGGCGCGCTGATCCAGCTGGTACTGGATCAGCTTGGACACGGCCCAGTCGTAGTCATCACGGGAGCAGATCACGAACTTCACCTGATCGTTGCGGGTCAGCAGCTCAATGTTCTCGTAGCGGTTGCGCGCCACTTCCTTGGAGCCCGGCGTCTTGAGGTCCACGACCCGACTGACCCGCGTGTCGACCGCCGAGATGTCCAGCGCCCCACTGGTTTCCAGCGAAACCTCATAGCCAGCGTCACACAGGCGCTGCAGCAAGGGAATGGCGTTGGGCTGGGCCAGCGGCTCGCCACCGGTGACGCATACATAACGAGGCCGCCAGCTGGCGACTTTCTCGACGATGGCGTCCAGGGTCATGAGCGTGCCGCCACTGAACGCATAGGCGCTGTCGCAGTATTGGCACCTGAGAGGGCAGCCAGTGAGCCGCACGAATACCGTGGGCAGGCCGGCCGTTCGGGTTTCACCCTGCAGCGAGTGAAAGATTTCGGTGATGCGTAATGTGTCTTGCATGGGGGCCACGGGCGTAACAGCTAAACAGGCCGTCCGCCTCCGTCAGGCACTTCAAGGCACCCGCGAGCGCGCGATGCAATGAAGCGAAATCAATGTTGACCGATATTTCGGGTGGGCGATTCTAACGAAAAAAGCCGCGACAGGCGCGGCTTTCTCGAACAGGCAACGGTCGCGACTTCAGAGACGCTGAAGATCGCGCTGGGCCAACTGGGCAGCAGAGGTGTTCGGGTACTGCGACACGACCTGCTGGAGGATACCTTTGACCTTGTCGGTATGACCCAGACGGCGCTCCACATCGGCCAGCTTGTACAGCGAATCCGGCACCTTGGCGTGCTTCGGATACAGCTGGCTGACCTTGGCGAAGGCCTGGCCGGCGCCCTGGAGGTCGCCTTTGGCCAGGTTCACTTCACCCAGCCAGTACTGGGCATTGCCCGCATAACTGCTGTTGGGATACTTGCGCAGGAAAGCGGCAAAGGCCTGACTGGCCTTGTCGAAATCCTTGGCTTTCACCAGGTCGAAGGCTGCTTCGTAATAAAGCTTTTCCTTCGCCGGATCGGCAGGTTCGGTACCGGCTGCTGGAGCCTGGCTGGTCGAAGCCGAGGGTGCACTGCCGGCATCGCTTGGAGCGTTGCCAGCAGGAGCGGAATTGTTGTTCGCAGCGGCTGCACCACTGACGATACGTTGGTCGAGGTCCTGATAACGCTCCAGAGCTTCCTGCTTCATGCGCTGGATATCGTTCTGCTGGACTTCGAGCATGCCACGCAGACGGGAGATTTCTTCCTGCATCTGCTGCAGCTGCATGAACAGCTGACCCTGTGCCGAGGGCTGGGCCGTAGCCCCTCCCCCGGCATAGGCGCCGGACGTGCCATAACCCGATGGCGGATAACTGCTACCAGAGCCGGTATTGTCACCGACCACAGGAACCGCACCCCACGCAGTGAGCGGCAGGGCGAGGGCCAAAACGGTTAGAGCACGGCGGCACGTCATATCGAATTACTTACGCAGTTCGACGCGACGGTTCTGAGCCCAGGACTGCTCGTCGTTGCCGGTAGCAACTGGACGCTCTTCGCCGTAGGAAACGACTTCCAGCTGAGCTGGGGAAACGCCCTGCAGAACCAGGTAACGCTGAACGGCTTTCGCACGACGCTCGCCCAGAGCCAGGTTGTATTCACGAGTACCGCGCTCGTCGGTGTTGCCTTCCAGAACGACGCGAGCGCCGTTGGCTTTCAGGTCCTTGGCGTGAACGTCCAGAGCGCGCATGGCTTCTGGCTTCAGGTCCGAGCTGTCGTATTCGAAGTAGAAGGTGGTGATTGCGCGCAGAGCAGCTTCTTCGCTCAGGCTGCCGTCAACAGCACCAGTGTTGGCGCCGTAGCCAGCGTTAGGGTCGACTGCACCACCAGCACCGGCGTTGTCGCCGCCTTTGGAGGAGCAACCTACTGCTACAGCCATGGCCAGAGCCAGCGCAGCAAACTTACCAAACTTCAGCATTTCCATCTTGAAACTCCTAATGAACCCCAGTGTGTTAAGCAAAAACTTGTGTTGCGCCGCGTCAGTTCAGGTAAGGGGACCAGGACGGTTCTCTGACTTCGCCTTGAGCGGTAGGAAGCGGGAGCCTCACGCGTCCGTTAATGGACACGAGCATCAAGACTCCCCGGCCCTGCTGGCGGGTGGCGTAGATTACCATGGTGCCGTTGGGCGCAACAGTAGGTGACTCATCAAGGTTGCTATCCGTGAGAATTTTTACACTTCCACGGGCCAGATCCTGCGCAGCGACCTTGAAGTTGGTGAAACCATCCTGACGGTGAATCATGACCAGGGTCTTTTCATCGGCCGACAGTTTCGGGTTGGCATTATAGTTACCCACGAAGGTTACGCGCTGTGCGCCGCCGCCACCGATGCTGGTCTTGTAGATCTGTGGCTTGCCGCCACGGTCGGAGGTGAAGTAGATGGTCGAACCATCACGACCGAAGAACGGCTCGGTGTCGATCGACGGATCGTTGGTCACGCGAGTCAACTGACGGCTGGCCATGTCGATCACGTAGATCTCCGGGTTGCCATCCTTGGAGAGCACGAACGCCAGTTTGTTGCCATCGGGCGACCAGGCCGGCGCACCGTTGAGGCCTTCGAAGTTGGTGATCTGCTCACGACGACCGGTATCAATGTGCTGAACGAAGATACGCGGACGTTTCTGCTCGAACGAGACATAGGCGATGCGCTTGCCATCCGGCGCGAAGCGCGGCGACAGGATCGGCTCACGCGACTGCAGCAGGGTCACCGCACGGGCACCGTCGTAGTCCGAACGCTGCAGGGTGTAGCGAGTGTTGTTTTCCGAGAAACGCTCGGCAGTTACATAAAGGATACGGGTAGAGAACGCGCCCTTGATGCCGGTGAGCTTTTCGAACGACTGGTCGGAAATATAGTGCGCCATGTCACGCAGCTGGTCGGTGGTACCCGACACGTTCCCGGTCAGCACCTGCTGCTCGGTGGCTACGTTGAACAATGCGTAGGACACCTGCAGACGACCACCGGACGGCACGATGTTGCCGACCATGACGTACTGTGCACCCAGCGCTTTCCAGTCACGGAAGATGACTTCGCTGGCCTGGGCAGGCTGGCTGATCATGTTCTGCCGTGGAATCGGCGAGTAGTAGCCCGAGTTGCGCAGGTCATTGCCGATGATCTCGGCCATGTCGTCCGGCAGGACGTTACCGCCCTGCCAGCCGAATGGAACCACAGCGATCGGCGTGGCACGGTCACTGCCGCTGGTGACCAGAATGTTCTTTTCTTCCGCTACGGCCAGTCCTGCCGCGCAGCAAAGAACCAAAAGCAGTCCTCGAAGAAGGTTAATCACAAGGCTAGATCCTCTGGTGTGAATGTCATCTTGAATGAACGATAGGGTGCGAACTCAGCCGGCTTCAGACCCTGCATTTCTGTCAAACGCCCAATATTCTTGACCGCTGCGACTGCAGAGCTGTCGAACGGACCGTCTCCGCTGGACTTGGCGACGGTTACCGAAGTCACCGTACCGTCCGGCAGCATGCCGATCTGCAGAACCACAGCCATGCCTTTGCGAGCCGATGGCGGACGCGCCCAGCCTTCCGAAGCACGCATGCGAATCAGGTCGTCGAAGCTGCCCGCCACCTGGTCCCCCACCTCGTCGGCCAGGGTCTGCTGACGCTCGGTCTTGTCCGAAAGCAAGTCGGCCAATGCCTGCGCCTTCTTGTCCTCGGCGGCCTTGCGCGCCGCTTCCTGAGCCTTCTTCGCCGCAGCGTCCGCAGCCGCCTTCTTCTTGGCGTCTTCGGCGGCTTTTTTCTTGGCGTCCTCGGCGGCCTTTTTCTTGGCCTCGTCGGCTGCCTTTTTCTTGGCTTCCTCGGCGGCGGCCTTCTTGGCGTCTTCCTCGGCTTTTTTCTTGGCTTCTTCTTCGGCCTTCTTCTTGGCTATATCAGCCAATTGTTTCTCTTCGGCCTTTTTCGCCTCAGCCGCCTTTTTGGCTTCATCGGCCGCCTTGCGGGCCTCTTCGGCTTTCTGTTCGGCAGCTTTCTGCTCGGCAGCCTTCTTGGCCTCTTCGGCAGCCTTCTGTTCCTGGGCCTTTTGAGCTTCTTCGGCTTTCTTTTGTTCCGCCGCCTTTACAGCTTCCTGCTTCTGCTGCTCGATCTTTTTCTGTTCCAGCTGCTCGGTCTCGGTCTGCCGTGCAGCGTTCTTCTTCGCCTCGCCAGCGATCTTCTGGTTGGTCTGGGTAGTGGCCTGGCTCTTGGACTTGAGCTGGTACAGCGTAGCCTGAACGACAGGCTTCGCCTCCGGCAGCTCAGGTGTCATGGCGAAACTGACAAAGAGCATGCCGAAGATCAGGATGTGCAGGGCAACTGCCCAGACACTGGGCCAGAAGTAGCTTTCCGAGGCGGATGGCTCTCGAATTGGCTGCATCAGGGTGCCTCGGTAATCAGGCCGACGTTGGCGATACCCGCTTTCTGCAGGCCGCCCATGGTGACCATGACCGATCCATAGTCGACAGCCTTGTCACCGCGGATGAACACCTGGGTCTGCTTGCCAGCATCACGCCCGGCCGCGACGATCTTGGTCACGGCACTGGTCAGTTGCGGCAAGGTCATCGCCTTGTCCATCTGCTTGTCGGTATCGACTTCGCTGCCAAGGTTCCAGTAATAGGTCTTGTCGGCCTTGATCGAAATGGTCAGGACCTGGTTGTTGTTGTCCTGCGGCAGGGCCTCACTGGAGACCTTGGGCAGATCGACCTTCACACCCTGGTTGATCATGGGAGCCGTGACCATGAAGATGACCAGCAGTACCAACATCACGTCGATGTAGGGCACCACGTTCATTTCGGCGACCGGCCGGCGTTTGTTGCGACGATCTCGAGCGATCAAAGCCATGGGGAATTACCTGCTCAGTCTTCGCTGGTGTGCACTTTACGGTGCAGGATGGCCTGGAACTCGTCGGCGAAGGTGTAGTAGCGGCCGATCAGAGTCTCGGTGCGCGCAGCGAAACGGTTGTAGGCCATTACGGCCGGGATCGCGGCGAACAGGCCGATGGCCGTGGCGATCAGAGCCTCGGCGATACCCGGTGCAACGGTGGCCAGGGTGGCCTGTTGCGCGGTGGCCAGGCCACGGAAGGAGTTCATGATGCCCCATACGGTACCGAACAGGCCGACGTAGGGACTGGTGGAGCCGACGGTTGCCAGGAATGGCAGGCCGGTTTCCAGCTTCTCTTCCTCGCGGGAGATGGCCACGCGCATGGCACGCGCCACACCTTCCATGACCGCGTCAGGGTCGACCCCGGGCTGCTGGCGCAGGCGGGAGAATTCCTTGAAGCCGGCACGGAAGATCTGCTCCACGCCCGAATCCGGGTCCGGATTGCTGCCGGCCTGGCGGTAGAGCTTGGAGAGATCGATACCCGACCAGAAACGCTCCTCGAAGCTGTCCAGGGCACGACGGCCCGCGCGAATCATGTTGCTACGCTGGAAAATCATGACCCACGAGGCGATCGAGGCCGCCACCAGGCTCAGCATCACCAACTGCACGACGATGCTGGCATTGCTGACCAAACTCCACATGGAGGTATGGTCGACGACGTTAGCAGCTTCCACGTTCTATCTCCTGCTCTGAATCTGAATGTTGGCCCGTGCCACACGACTGCTCGGCGAACGCGGTTCGCAGCGCTTCGGGTATGGCGCGGGGTCTGAAACTGTCGGCGCTGACACACGCCACCAGGAACTGCCCTTCGCAGAGCAGCGTCGCATCGGCGACCCGGGTCACCTGCTGACGAAAGCGCAGGCTGGCACGGTTCAATTCGATGACTTGCGCACTGATCGACAGTTCGTCGTCCAGGCGCGCGGGTTTGTGGTAACGCGCTTCACTGGAATGCACGACGAACAACAGGTTCTCATCGGCCAGCGTGGACTGGTTGAACCCCAGTTGCCGCAGCTGTTCGGTGCGAGCCCGCTCCATGAATTTCAGGTAATTGACGTAATAGACGACGCCGCCGGCATCGGTGTCTTCGTAATAGACGCGACAGCGATGGGCGAACGCCTGAACCCCGTTTTGCGCGCGCATACTCTAGTGCTTACTCCTCGGGTTGCCAATCGGGTGAGGCAACTGTTTTTCAAGGTTTTTCCTGTCGCCCCCGGCCTTTTCGACGCCAGGGCCATTCCGGCCCACCCTTGCAGGGGCGGCGCCGGCCAGGCACTCATTAGTCGGCGCGATCATCAACAGGTTCCTCGACCGCTGGCAAATCGCCCATACGCCCGGGAAGATTCAGCCCGAAATGCAGGTAGGCATGCCGGGTGACCACTCGTCCACGCGGGGTGCGCATGATGTACCCCTGCTGGATCAGGTAGGGTTCGAGCACGTCCTCGATGGTGTGGCGCTCCTCGCTAATTGCGGCAGCCAGGCTGTCGACACCCACGGGCCCGCCATCGAACTTTTCAATCATGGTCAGCAGCAGGCGCCGGTCCTGATGGTCGAAGCCATGCTCGTCGACATCCAGCAGGTTGAGCGCCTTGTCCGCCGCCTGACGCGTGATGTGCCCGTTACCACGCACCTGCGCGAAGTCACGTACCCGACGCAGCAACCGGTTGGCGATCCGCGGCGTACCGCGGGCGCGCCGGGCGATCTCGAAGGCGCCCTCCGGGTCGATGGCCAGGCCCAGGATGCCAGCCGAGCGCGACACGATGGTCGACAGGTCGGCGGTGCTGTAGAACTCCAGGCGCTGCACGATGCCGAAGCGGTCACGCAGCGGATTGGTCAGCATCCCGGCGCGCGTGGTAGCGCCCACCAGGGTAAAGGGAGGCAGGTCGAGCTTGATCGAACGAGCCGCCGGCCCTTCGCCGATCATGATGTCCAACTGGAAATCCTCCATCGCCGGATACAGCACCTCTTCGACGATGGGTGAAAGACGGTGGATTTCGTCGATGAACAGGACGTCGTTGGGCTCCAGGTTGGTGAGGATGGCCGCCAGGTCACCTGGCCGCTCCAGCACCGGGCCGGAGGTACTCTTGATCGAGACGTTCATTTCCTGGGCGATGATGTTCGCCAGGGTGGTCTTGCCCAGCCCGGGCGGGCCGAAGATCAGGGTGTGGTCCAAAGATTCACTGCGCCCACGCGCCGCCTGGATGAACAGCTCCATCTGCTCGCGCACGGCCGGCTGGCCAATATAGTCGGCCAGGCTGAGCGGCCTGATGGCGCGGTCGAACTGCTCTTCTCGATCACGCCCGCTGCCGGCACTGATGAGACGGTCGGCTTCTATCACTTAGGCCATCCCCTTCAGGGCGCGGCGGATCAGCTCTGCACTGCTCAAGTCTTTTTCCTTGATGGCGGAGACGGCCTTGCTCGCCTCCTGAGGTTTGTAGCCCAGCGTGACCAGTGCACTGATCGCGTCGCTTTCGGCGCTGGCGACCGGCTCGATCGGGCTGGGCCCATTGGAAACCAGGGTGAAGACGCCCGGCAAGGCCTCCCAGGCCTTGAAGCGGTCCTTGAGCTCGACCAGCAGACGCTCGGCAGTTTTCTTGCCCACACCGGGAACGCGGGTCAGCGCCGAGGTGTCTTGGGCCTGCACGCAACGCACCAGCTCGTCGACCTCCAGGCCCGACATCAGCGCCAGGGCCAGCTTGGGGCCCACGCCGTTGAGACGGATCAGCTCGCGAAACATTTCCCGATCACGTTTTTCGAAGAACCCATAGAGCAGGTGCGCATCCTCGCGCACCACCAGGTGGGTGTGCAAAGTGACCACCTCACCGACATGTGGCAACCGGTACAGCGTGGTCATGGGCACTTCCAGCTCGTAGCCGACGCCATTGACATCCAGCACCAGGTTAGGCGGCTGCTTCTCAACCAGAGCACCACGTAAACGTCCAATCACCTAATCAGATCCTATATCGTCCCGCGCCCAGGCGAAAAATGGACACATTCCCAACCGCAGGCAAGTGAAAAAATGCGAGCGGATGATGCAATCAGAGCCGCAACCGACCCCGACGACTGCGCGCTGCACCCAGGCCGTGAGGCACCAGACTGGAACGCGTATGCGCATGACAAAGCGCAATGGCCAGGGCGTCCGAGGCGTCGACCTGGGGCTTGGTGGTGAGCTTGAGCAGATGCATGACCATCAGCATCACCTGTTCCTTGTTCGCCCCGCCGGTGCCGGCCACGGCCTGCTTGACCTGCGTAGCCGTATATTCGGCGATCTCCAGACTCTCCTCGGCACCCGCGACGATGGCGGCACCCCGCGCCTGCCCCAGCTTCAGCGCCGAATCAGCATTGCGCGCCATGAACACTTTCTCGATGCCCATGGTCACCGGCCCGTAGGTCTGGATCACCTCGCGTACGCCACGAAAAACGATCTGCAAACGCTCATGCAGCTCGCCGTCACCGGTACGGATACAACCGGAGGCCACGTATACGCAGCCTCGCCCCGTATCGCGAACGACGCCATAGCCGGTAATTCGCGACCCGGGGTCGATGCCTAGAATGAGAGTCATAACGCCTGCCGCCCGGCCCCGCTGTCTATACCACCTGAAAACAGACACCGAAGGCGCGCCGCGAAGTCGAGACTCCTGCGGCGCACCTTCGGTGCCCTGGCCCCGCCCAGACGTGGATCAGCTCAGCTGTTCCATGACGTCTTCGGGAATTTCCGCGTTCGAATAGACGTTCTGCACGTCATCGAGGTCTTCTAGCATGTCGATAAGCTTGAGCACCTTCTGCGCACCGTCGAGGTCCAGCACCGCACTGGTGCTGGGCAATAGCACGATCTCGGCGTCGTGGCCCTGGAACCCAGCCGCCTCCAGCGCGTTGCGCACGGCATAGAAACTGGCGAAGGACGTGAACACGTCGATGGAACCGTCCGGGTTGGTCACCACATCGTCGGCGTCGGCCTCCATGGCCGCTTCCATCAGGGCATCTTCGTCGGTGCCTGCCGCGAAGCTGATCTGCCCCTTGCGATCGAACAGGTAGGCCACCGAACCGTCGGTGCCCAGGTTACCGCCACATTTGCTGAACGCATGGCGCACCGCAGCGGCGGTGCGGTTGCGGTTGTCGGTCATGGCCTCGACCATCACCGCCACGCCGCCCGGGCCGTAGCCTTCGTAGCTCAGCTCAACGACATCGTCACCGTCGGTCGCGCCCACGCCCCGGGCAATCGCGCGGTCAATGGTGTCGCGAGTCATGTTGGCGCCCAGCGCCTTGTCCAGCGCCAGACGCAGGCGCGGGTTGGATCCGGGGTCGCCGCCGCCCTGGCGGGCTGCGACGGTCAGCTCACGAATCCACTTGGTAAAGATCTTGCCCTTCTTGGCATCCTGACGCTCTTTGCGGTGCTTGATGTTCGCCCACTTGGAATGACCTGCCATTTCTTGCTCCAGATTCTTTCGCAAATACATAAGGGGCTGTTGACCTTGCAACGCGACACACGCGCTGCAACGTCAACAGCCCCTGGTTTCTCGCCCGCGAAACGGGCGAGAAGATCGACTGCCTGATACAGGGGCGGCCTGCAGGGCGTGTGCGTGGCACACGCCCCACCGCGCCTTACTCGGCCTTCTGCTGCTCGCGCAAGCGAATGTGCAGCTCGCGCAAGGCCTTGGCATCCACCACACCCGGTGCCTGGGTCATGACGTCCGCAGCACTCTGGGTTTTCGGGAAGGCGATGACCTCACGGATCGACTGGGCGCCGGTCATCAGCATTACCAGGCGATCCAGACCGAAGGCCAGGCCACCGTGTGGTGGTGCGCCGTATTTCAGCGCATCGAGCAGGAAGCCGAACTTCTCCTGCTGCTCGTCTTCGGAGATGCCCAGGATACGGAATACCGCCTGCTGCATTTCCTTGCGGTGGATACGGATCGAACCACCACCCAGCTCGGTACCGTTGAGCACCATGTCGTAGGCACGCGACAGCGCCTGGCCAGGGTTGGCCTCAAGCTCCTCGGGAGAGCACTTAGGCGCGGTGAAGGGGTGGTGCAGGGCCGACAGAGAACCGTCGTCGTTTTCCTCGAACATCGGGAAGTCCACGACCCACATTGGGGCCCACTCACAGGTGTGCAGCTTGAGGTCATTGCCCAGGCGGATACGCAGGGCACCCAGCGCTTCGCTGACGATCTTGAACTTGTCGGCACCGAAGAACACGATGTCGCCATCGACCGCACCCACGCGATCCAGGATCACATTGAGGTTGTCCTCAGGGATGAACTTGACGATCGGCGACTGCAGGCCCTCGACGCCCTTGGCGCGCTCGTTGACCTTGATGTAGGCCAGGCCCTTGGCACCGTAGATGCCAACGAACTTGGTGTAGTCGTCGATCTGGCTGCGTGCCATGCCGGCAGCACCGGGTACACGCAGGGCGGCAACGCGGCCTTTAGGATCGTTGGCCGGGCCACTGAACACCTTGAAGTCCACAGCGGTGAGCTGGTCGGCGACGTCGACCAACTCCAGCGGAATACGCAGGTCTGGCTTGTCCGAACCGTAGCGGCGCATGGCCTCTTCGAACGGCATGTGCGGGAATTCGCCGAACTCGACGTCCAGCACTTCCTTGAACAGCTGACGAACCATCTTTTCGGTCAGACCGATGATGTCTGCCTCTTCCAGGAAGCTGGTTTCGATGTCGATCTGGGTGAATTCCGGCTGGCGGTCGGCACGCAGGTCTTCGTCACGGAAGCACTTGGCGATCTGGTAGTAGCGATCGAAGCCCGCGACCATCAGCAGTTGCTTGAACAGCTGGGGCGACTGCGGCAGTGCGAAGAAGCTGCCGGGGTGGGTACGGCTGGGTACCAGGTAATCGCGGGCGCCCTCAGGCGTGGCGCGAGTCAGGATCGGCGTCTCGACGTCCAGGAAACCGTTCTCGTCGAGGTAGCGGCGAATGCTGCTGGTGATCCGCGAACGCAGGCGCAGTTTCTCGGCCATTTCCGGACGACGCAGGTCGATGAAGCGGTAGCGCAGGCGGGTTTCCTCGCCGACGTCGGAGTATTCGTTGAGCGGGAACGGCGGCGTCTCGGCCTCGTTCAGGACCTGCAGCTCGTAGCCGAGGATCTCGATGGCACCGGAGGCGATGTTGGTGTTTACCGCACCGGCCGGGCGGGCACGCACCTTGCCGACCACCTTGACCACGTATTCGCTGCGCACACGATCGGCTGCAGCGAAGGTCTCGGCGCGATCAGGGTCGAATACCACCTGGGCCATACCTTCACGGTCACGGATATCGAGGAAAATAACCCCTCCGTGGTCACGACGACGATGGACCCATCCGCAAAGGGTAACTTCCTGACCTTCCAGACTCTCGTTCAGTTGGCCGCAATAGTGGCTGCGCATCATGATGGTGTATTCACTTCCCGTAATTCGATTTCAGTGGAGGCTCGATCCTCCCTGGCGTGGGCCCAATAGTGCAAGAGCCGGGACATGCAGTTCAAGCCGGACCGCCCACGCGCAGGCATGCCTGTTGGCAGACGCAGCAGTATATAGGGTTAATTGAGCACGCGCAGCCGCCGAACCCACCCGCGAGGATACGGAGGGTTCGGAGCTGCACTGCTGACCTGTACGCACCAGTGGGGCACAGCAGGAAAACCGCCACTCCAGAACATCTCTCACAGGTTCAAGACGAAGCCTGTGACTTGAGAAGGTGCGCAACGCAGACAACGCGAATGAGCCCGCTGAAGTTCTTGACGCCGCCATAACGCAAATGAACTTCCCGATCGATATTGGATAACACCGCATTGATCGAGCAATTCTTTGAATGCGCAATGGCCGAGAGAATATTCCAGTAGATATTCTCAAGACGCAGACATGTTGCCAGACCATTGAGCCTCACCGATTTGGAATGAGGCTGCGCGAGCCCCATGCTGAAGCCCTCGATGAACGGGTCGCCAGGGAGTGCGCCGGAGCAAGGAACGTCCCTGACCTCAAGCTTCAAACCTTGAACCATGATAATCACCACCTCTGAACAAGCATTTCAGACAACAGAAAGAAACATTCGAAAACAATAAATGCACCTTTATAAAGCCCGAAAGCAACGCACTTATCCAGAAGGCCCGACACTCAAACGACGTAGGACATAACAACAACATGAGAAGGAATAAGACTGTAATACAGCCTTACGCCAAGATAGTCGGAGAAAAGCAATAAATAGATATATAAACTTGTAACAGGCTCGACCCAAGGCAGCATCGCGAGATGCCGCCCCAGGCCGGAAGATCAGCGGGCTTCCAGCATCGAACGCAGCATCCACGCGGTCTTCTCATGAACCTGCATGCGCTGGGTCAGCAAATCGGCCGTTGGCTCGTCACTGACCTTGTCGAGCAGCGGGAAGATACTGCGAGCGGTACGCACGACCGCCTCCTGCCCCTGCACCAGGCTCTTGATCATGTCCTCGGCAGAAGGCACACCCTCTTCTTCCTTGATGGACGACAGACGAGCGTAGGTCGAATAGGTGCCTGGGGCCGGGAAGCCCAGCGCACGAATACGCTCGGCGATGGAGTCCACGGCCAATGCCAGCTCGTTGTACTGCTCTTCGAACATCAGGTGCAGGGTGCGGAACATCGGACCACTGACGTTCCAGTGAAAATTGTGAGTCTTGAGGTACAGCACGTAGGTATCGGCCAACAGATGGGAAAGTCCGTCGACGATGGATTTGCGATCCTCTTCACTGATACCGATATCGATTGCCATGATTCATCTCCTTGTATAAGGCTCAAAAGAACTCGATGGAGCACACTCTACCAGAGCCCGAGGCAGGTGCAGCCCTATCGACACGATAGAAAAACCGGATCCCTGCCCCACCCAGCGCGACCGATAGCCCGATCGCGCCCAACTCCGTCAGCAGCGAACACCACGGCGGATACGACCGCAGCGCCCGGGCATCGTTTGAGTAGACCCGTCCTTTGCTGTTAAATACACCGCGTGTCGTTACAGCCAGCATCTCGCACGTTCACTGCCGGCGTAACCCATAGGCAGGTAAAGCGCGCGTGCATCACGCCTTCCATTCTCTTTTGAAGCGTACCGCGCGCTGCCGGCTATTTCCTTGTGTTCCATTCTGATACGAGCTTTATAAAATGTTGAAAATCGTCCACCTGGTAACAGGGGCAGCCGCCTTGCTGCTGTCCTTGATACCCAGCCTGCGCAGTGAAGCGTTCTCTTCTTACCTGCTGCAACCCGATGCGCTTTACCTGGCATTCTTCGGCCTGCTCAACCTGCTGCTCGCGCCGGTCATTCCGCACTGGAAAAAAGGCCCGCGGCGCAGCCTGCAGAACCTGGTCAGCGTTTTGCTGGTCCTCGCCGTCGTCGCCCAGACCTTGACACTACTGGTTCCACTGCCACCTGTCGGCGAACAGCCCGCCGTACTGTTCGCACTGGGCATCACCCTGCTCGCAATCCTCCTGCACTTGATCACCACCCTCTACAAGCGTTCGCCCGCACCAGTACCGCAAAGCCACGAAGTGGGCCAGCGCGATACAGGCACGGTGAAGTGGTTCAACTCCTCGAAGGGCTTCGGCTTCATCTCCCGTGACTCGGGCGATGACATCTTCGTGCATTTCCGCGCCATTCGCGGCGAAGGCCATCGAGTCTTGGTGGAAGGCCAGCGCGTGGAGTTCTCGGTAATGAACCGCGACAAGGGCCTGCAAGCCGAAGACGTAGTAGCAGCCGCACCGCGCCGCTGAGCACCGCAGAAATGAAAAAGCCCCGCCAGTGCGGGGCTTTTTCATGCCACAACGATCAGTAATGCGGCGGCGGCACATCATCTTCGAAACCATCCATGCGATGGCTCATCTCTTCCTGCCGCTTGGCGACCAGCATGAGCTGCTGCTGCAGGCGATCAATGACACGCTGCTGACCCACCAGTACGTCATTGAGCGCCTGAATGGTGTCATCCTGAAACGCCAGGCGGCTTTCCAGCTCCATAACCCTCGACTCAAGACTCATAAGCCCTCCTCGAAACGAAACTCCGCAGGCATCGCTGCCCGAAGTCGATCGACGATGCCCGCCACCTGAGCGGGCGAGTACGGCTGTGCAGGCAACTTGCCCCATACCGGAGCAGGCCACGCCCCATCGTCGGTCTTGCGCACGATGACATGCATGTGCAACTGACTGACGACGTTACCCAGGGCCGCAACGTTGAGTTTATCAGCGACGAACACCACCTTCAGAAGGCGCGCCAACTCGGTGGTTTCACGCCACAACTGGGCCTGGTCTTCGACATCCAGCTCGAAGACTTCGCTGATACCTGGACGACGCGGCACCAGGATGAACCACGGGTACTGCGCATCATTGCTCAGCAGCACACGGCAAAGAGGAAAGTCACCCAGCGGCAGGGTGTCTTGCTGCAGGCGCGAATCAAGAACGAACACGAGGGGAGCTCCATGAGCGCAGGTAATGAAGGAAAGACAGGCAACAAGGATAACAAACCCGGCAAGACGAGTCAGTGCGCCCTGCCTGGCGACACTCGTCGACGAAGCCCTGCGAGCACTCGCCCCCTCTCCGCCGTCGCAATACGACAGCAAGGACTGATTTGAGGCACACCGACGAACGCACGCACCAAAAAGAACCACGAGTGTGTAGCTGGCATACCCAAATACCGTCCGATGCGTGCCACCGATCATGAACCGGTAACACTTTTTGACGCATGCTCTGTGAGCCCCCGAAAAAATCGAATCGCTGGCAAAACAGCCTTAAAAACACAAATAATCCTTTTAAAACATTAGGTTATGCGGATATCTGAATCCGAAATCTGCGTTTTTCACAATTTTTTTTCATTTTCGGGAACTTTGTGCACGCTTGTTGCTTTATCACCATCGCGCCAACGCATGGACACTGGGAGCAACAGTGACAGGCTGGCAGGAGAATTGCTTCAGCGCTGAAACCCAGAAAAGTCACTTCTTGCACAAAAGCGACATTTTCAGCGACTTAAGTATCATTTTCGACGAAATTGACGTATACAGATCGGTACCCCCGATCGGCGTGGGTCCAGTTTCGCCGATACAAAAAAAGAAAAGAGTCACCCCGGAGCACAACTCGCACGGGGCGGCGAGAAACTTCTAAAAACCAAAGGAGCAATCACGATGAGAGTGATGAAGTGGAGCGCAATCGCATTGGCCGTTGCGGCGGCAGCCAGCACCCAACTGGCTTCGGCTGCGCCGTTCGTCAGCGACCAGGCAGACGCCAAGGGTTTCGTTGAAGGCAGCTCGCTGAACCTGAAAGCGCGTAACTACTACTACAACCGCAACAAGAAAGACGGCGCGGTTGACGACAAGGACTGGACCCAAGGCTTCTGGGGCAACTACAGCTCCGGTTACACCCAGGGCACCATCGGTGTAGGCGTTGACGCCTACGGCTATGTGGGCTTCAACCTGGACGGCCAGGACAAGTACTCCGGCTCCGGCAACCTGCAGACCGACAGCCAGGGCCGCAACTCGGACAGCTACGGCAAAGCCGGCGGCGCTGTTAAATTCCGCGTATCGAAGACCGAATTGAAAGTCGGCGACCTGCAGCCTACCAGCCCGGTCTTCGCTGTAGGCGGCTCCCGCCTGCTGCCACAAACCGCCAACGGTATCAGCCTGCAGAGCAGCGAGATCACCGGCCTGGATCTGGAAGGCGGTCACTTCACTTCGACCACCAGCCAGGACGAAACCAACCGCAGCGGTGAAATCTGGGCGACCTACGCCGGTGTTACCGCCAAGTCCGCCGATTTCGTAGGTGGCAAATACGCCATCACCGACAGCCTGGGCGTTGCCCTGTACGGCGCCAAGCTGGAAGACGTCTGGAACCAGTACTACGCCAACGTGAACTACGCCCTGCCACTGGGCGGCGATCAGTCCCTGGCCTTCGACGCCAACCTGTATCGCACTGTTGACGAAGGTTCGGCCAAGGCCGGTTCGATCAGCAACACCGCGTTCTCCGGCTCCATGGCCTACTCCTTCCTGGCAGCCCACACCGTGACCGTGGCCTTCCAGAAGGTCAACGGTGACACTCCGTTCGACTACATCGGTACCGGTAACAACAACCGCGGTGGCGACTCGATCTTCCTGAACAACTCCATCCAGTACTCCGACTTCAACGGTCCAGGCGAGAAATCCGCCCAGGTTCGCTACGACCTGAACATGGCACCGTACGGCGTACCAGGCCTGAGCTTCATGACCCGTTACGTCAAGGGCTGGGACATCGACGGCACCAACACCCCGTCCAACAGCACCTACACTGGCCTGTATGGCGCCGACGGCAAGCACCACGAAACCAACGTCGAAGCCAAGTACGTGCTGCAGTCGGGCCCTGCCAAGGACCTGTCGTTCCGCATCCGTCAATCCTGGCACCGTGCCAACGCCGACCAGGGCGAAGGCAACATCGACGAATTCCGTCTGATCGTCGACTATCCGATCTCGGTTCTGTAATCCAGACCTCGATCGACGCTGTACCGAAGCCCGGCTCTTGCCGGGCTTCTTCTTTATATACAACCCGCCCTTGTATAGCCGCGCCTTGGCAGAGGCCTCGCCCTGTACTCCCCTGGCACAGCGCCGTACAATGCCGGGTCTTTTCAGTCCCAGGCAACCGACACGGCTTATCATGCGCACCAGTCAATTTTTGCTCGCCACACAGAAAGAAACCCCTTCCGATGCGGTCGTGGTCAGCCATCAGCTGATGCTGCGTGCCGGCATGATTCGCAAGCTGGCTTCGGGCCTCTACACCTGGCTGCCCATGGGCCTGCGCGTGCTGCGCAAGGTCGAAGCCATCGTTCGCGAAGAGATGGACGCCGCTGGCGCACTGGAAATCCTCATGCCAGGCATCCAGCCCGCAGAGCTGTGGCAGGAATCTGGCCGCTGGGAGCAGTACGGTCCTGAGCTGATGCGCCTGGTCGACCGCCACGCGCGGGACTTCTGCCTGGGCCCGACCCACGAGGAAGTCATCACCGACCTGGCACGCAACGAGCTGAACAGCTACAAGCAGCTGCCGATCAACATGTACCAGATCCAGACCAAGTTCCGTGACGAGATTCGCCCTCGTTTCGGCCTGATGCGCGGTCGCGAGTTCGTGATGAAGGACGCCTACTCCTTCCACGCCGACCAGGCTTCGCTGCAGGAAACCTACGACCGCATGCACCAGGCCTACAGCAACGTATTCAGCCGCCTGGGCCTGAAATTCCGTCCCGTCGAGGCCGACAACGGTTCGATCGGCGGTGCCGGCTCCCACGAGTTCCACGTCCTGGCCGAGTCCGGCGAAGACGATATCGTATTCAGCAACGGCTCGGACTACGCCGCCAACATCGAGAAGGCCGAGGCCTTTCCACAGGAAAAGAGCCGCCCGGCCGCGACCGAAGAACTGCGCCTGGTCGACACCCCGAATGCCAAGACCATCGCCCAGCTGGTGGAAGGATTCGGTCTGCCGATCGAGAAAACCGTCAAGACCCTGGTGGTACATGCCGCCGAAGAAGGCAAGCTGATCGCGCTGATCGTGCGCGGCGATCACGAACTCAATGAAATCAAGGCCGCCAAGCTCGAGCAGGTCGCCAGCCCGTTGACCATGGCCAGCGAAGCCGAGCTGCGTGACGCCATCGGTGCCGGTGCAGGCTCGCTGGGCCCGCTGAACCTGCCACTGCCTTGCATCATCGACCGCTCCGTAGAGCTGATGAGCGACTTCGCCGTGGGCGCCAACATCGACGACAAGCACTACTTCGGCGTCAACTGGGAGCGCGACCTGCCGGTTCCACAGGTTGCCGACCTGCGCAATGTAGTCAGTGGCGACCCAAGTCCGGATGGCAAGGGCGTGCTGGAAATCAAGCGCGGCATCGAAGTCGGACACATCTTCCAGCTCGGCACCAAGTACAGCGAGGCGATGAAGTGCCAGGTACTGGGCGAGAACGGCAAGCCGATCGACCTGATCATGGGCTGCTACGGCATCGGTGTTTCCCGCGTAGTGGCAGCCGCCATCGAGCAGAACTACGACGACAACGGCATCATCTGGAACGACACGCTGACCCCCTTCCATATCGCCCTCGTGCCACTGCGCTACGAGACCGACGCCGTGCGCGAAGCGACCGACAAGCTGTATGCCGAACTCACCGCCGCCGGCTTCGAGGTGCTGCTCGACGACCGCGACAAGAAGACCAGCCCAGGCAACAAGTTTGCCGACATGGAACTGATCGGCATTCCGCACCGCATCGTGGTCAGCGACCGTGGCCTGGCCGACGGTAATATCGAGTACAAGAGCCGGACCGAGTCGCAGCCACAGGCCGTCGCCCTCGCCGACTTGCTGTCGTTCATCCAGGGCCGCATCAAGCGCTGAGCCGATGGCGCATCCGCCTCAGGGCGGATGCGCCACAGCAGCCCTGTGCACCCACGATATCCAGAGAGCCCATGTTCAAGCGAAGCCCCCTGAGCCTCGGCAGCGCGGCGCTATGCACCAGCCTGCTGGTCAGCGGTTGCGCCAATCACATGTCGCAACGCAGCGAGCACGAAGAGCGCGTAGAGCGCAAGCTGCTCGAGCACACCCTGCAGATCGATGTCGGCGAGCCCAAGACGCTGGAGCTGCCACAACGTCGCATCCGCATCAACGAACACAAGTCATTCGAAGTCACCGAGTTCGAAGTGACACGTCATTACGACCGTTACACCCCCTACCAGCCCTGGCGGGAGATCTACGAGATCCCGCTTGGTGCGGTCGCCGTGGTGGCCGGAGTCGGCGCCAATGTGGTGAACGTCTTCACCCTCGGCAACCTGCCGGACAGCGTGACCCACGACTGGATCAGCTATGGACTGGCAGGTCTCAACCCGTTCATGAACGCACCGTCCCACGGCCGCGCCGAACAGAATCTGGCCGGTATCGACGAAGTCCAGCAGGACAAGCGCATCGAGAAATCCACCCTGCCATGGAACGAACGCCCGGTCAGCATCAAGGCCGGCGCCTCGACCCACGAGCTGAGTACCGACCGCAATGGCGTGCTGCGCCTGAACCTGCTGGATAGCCCATTCGCCGAACAGGATCTGCGCCATATCACTCGCCTGTACATCAGCGCCGAAGACGAGCAGGACAACGCCCACGCCAGCGAGAGCCTGCCGATCAGCCGCAACCTGCGTGGCAAGCTGCTCGAAGCACACGACCTGATCTACGACGACCTGGAAGATGACGAGGTCAGCCAGTGGGTGCACCGGGTCAAGCGCCTCGCCGAACTGGGGCTGGACGAACAGGCCAGCGACCTGGAACAGAGCCTGCTGGAACTGACCCGCAATGACCCGCAGCTGCAGGACGAACTGATCAAGTCGCTGGCCCGCGACGCGGGTCGCTTGGTCGCGCCAACCGCTGCGGACGATTGAGGCTAGCTGAACAGCTCCAGCTGCTCGTGTGCGCCGCGAAGGTCATGCAGGCGCACCCCCACTCCCAATAGCCTTACCGGCTTGCCGCCGCGGGCGAAGGCCTGGGTCAGCAACTGCTGATAACTGGCAAGGTCCCAGCCTGCCCCCGCCTGTTCCAGAGTGGTCTGGGAAAAATCATGAAACTTGACCTTCACGAAGGGTTTTCCCGGCCGATACTGGCCATCCAGGCGGGCCATACGCTTTTCCAGCGAGTCCAGAAGCTCCGGCAGCCTGGCCAGACAGCTGGCCAGGTCGGGCAGATCGGTGTCGTAAGTGTTTTCCACGCTTACCGACTGTCGACGGCTGTCGCTCTGCACCGGCCGCTCATCGATGCCCCGTGCGAGATTCCATAGTCGCTCGCCGAAACTGCCGAACTCACGAACCAGCGCCAACTTCTGCCAACCCAACAGGTCCTGGCAATTGATGATGCCGAGCCGCCCCAGTTTGTCCGCGGTCACCTTGCCTACACCATGCAGCTTGCTGACCGGCAGGCCCGAGACGAAATCCTCCACCTGGTCCGGGGTAATGACGAACAGGCCATTGGGCTTTTTCCAGTCGCTGGCGATCTTGGCCAGAAACTTGTTGGGCGCGACCCCGGCCGACACCGTGATATGCAGCTGGCTGGAGACGCGCCGGCGTATATCCTGGGCAATACGCGTGGCACTTCCGGAAAAGCGCAGCGACTCGGAAACGTCCAGGTAGGCCTCATCCAGGGAAAGCGGTTCGATCAGGTCGGTGTAATCGCGAAAGATCGCCTGGATTTCCCGCGATGCTTCCTTATAGGCATCCATCCTTGGCTTGACGACAGTCAGGTCCGGACAGAGCTTGAGTGCATGTCGTGATGACATGGCCGAGCGCACCCCGTAGGCGCGTGCTTCGTAATTGCAGGTGGCGATGACCCCGCGCCGCTCTGCCGACCCGCCGACCGCCAGGGGAATACCGGCCAGATGCGGGTGGTCGCGCATTTCTATGGCCGCGTAGAAGCAGTCGCAATCGATATGGATGATTTTGCGTTGGGCCATGCCGCAGGATCACTGAACGAGGCGCGCCAGTATCTCACTGCCCTGCGCGGGCCGAAACCTGCGAGGCGGAGGAAATGACCACCTGACAGACGCCAGATTGCATACGTCTACTGGAAAAGATCCGCCAAATATCCACTACGCCATCGTGCAAAACCGGTAAACAATTGAAGAAAAAGCATTTTTCAAAAAAACCAGTTGACACGCCTCAGCAGCTCTGTAGAATTGCCACCCACAGGCGCGGGATGGAGCAGCCTGGTAGCTCGTCGGGCTCATAACCCGAAGGTCGTCGGTTCAAATCCGGCTCCCGCAACCAGTTTCAAGAAAGGCCACTCGAAAGAGTGGCCTTTTTTTTGGCCTGCATTCTCTGCCCAATGGGGTCGCTCTGTTTTTTTCGCACTCAAGCTTGACAACCAGCCATTAGGCTGTAGAATGCCGCCTCACAGACGCGGGATGGAGCAGCCTGGTAGCTCGTCGGGCTCATAACCCGAAGGTCGTCGGTTCAAATCCGGCTCCCGCAACCAGCTTTACGAAAAGGCCACTTGAAAAAGTGGCCTTTTTGCATGCCTGGAAAAAAGTCGTCACGCCCTCCTCCCCTTGCTTAAAACCGAACGCAAGTCATTGATAAAAAACTGTTTAGCCTGCACACACAGAACCCCCTATGATCGCCTGGCAGGCGAATGCATCGGCCACGATAGATTTTCGTTTCACTGCCGATACGTTTATGACTAGTCTCAACAGATGTAACCGTTGATCCGGTATACCGTGACGCGCCAGCCTCGCGCCGGCTGCCAACAGTCGCCTGGCCAGCATTTTTTCTGAATCATGGCTGAACAGTTGAACCCTGCTCCATTGGCTATTCGCTCGTCAGCCGCTGACGCGCTAACATCTCGACATCTTTTTGCGTAGGGATCGGTAACTTGGCTGTAGACCTCAATCCTGTCGCGCACACTCCAGGACGTGAATGATGCGCGACAATTCGTCTGATACCTCCGAAGCCGTGACGGCTAATCACCCCATACAGTCTGCGCGACTCCGATGGCTGGAGCGGCTCAGTAAATATCGCCAGGCCATCGGGCTGGGGGTGATGCTGGTGCTGTTCGGCATGGCGCTGATCGCCTGCCGTCACATGCTCATCGAAATGGACTTCTATGCCCTGCGCGATGCGCTCTACGCCGTGCCGTTGCCTTCCCTGGGTGGCGCCCTGCTGGCGGCGATTATCGGTTACGTGGTGCTGATGGGCTACGAGTTTTCCGCAGCCCGCTATGCTGGCGTCAAGCTGCCGGCCAAGACGCTGCTGCTGGGCGGTTTCACATCGTTCGCCATCGGTAACGCCGTGGGTCTGTCGATGTTGTCCGGCGGCTCGGTGCGCTACCGTCTCTATTCGCGCAACGGCATCGGTGCGATCGAAATCGCCCGCATGACCGTATTCGCCAGTCTGTCGCTGGGCTGTGCGCTGCCGCCCCTCGCGGCCATCGCCACCCTGAGCAACCTGCCGGGGGCCTCCCTGGCGCTAAAGCTGCCGGTAGACGTACTTGCAAGCGTTGCCATCGCGGTCCTGGCCGTAAGCCTGATCCTCGCCGTGGCAGTGTATCGGCGCCGCCTGCCGGAGCAGGACGTTCCCGATGTGCTGCTGGTCAGTGCCGGACGCCGATCACTGCGCCTGCCCGGCCTGCGCCTGACCCTGGTGCAACTGGTCATCACCGCGCTCGACGTGGTCGCTGCCGCGCTGGTGTTGTACCTGCTGCTGCCCCAGGCACCACCGCTGGGCGCCTTCATTCTGGTCTACCTGCTGGCCCTGGCGGCCGGCGTGCTCAGCCATGTACCGGGCGGTGTCGGGGTGTTCGAGGCCGTGCTGCTGGCGGCGTTCGCCAATGAACTGGGCGCCGCGCCCCTGGCCGCCGCACTGCTGCTGTATCGCCTGATGTACGTGGTGTTGCCGCTGCTGCTGGCCTGTCTGACGCTGCTGTTCACCGAAGCCAAGCGCCTGTTGTTCGCGCGCCAGGCCCTGCGGGTGGCGTCCGGGCTGGGCGCGCCGATCCTTGCCCTATTGGTGTTTCTTTCTGGTGTAGTACTGCTGTTTTCCGGCGCCACCCCAGAAATCGACACCCGCCTGGAAAACGTCGGCTTTCTGATTCCTCACCGTCTGATCGACGCTTCGCACTTCGGTGCCAGCCTGGTTGGCGTGCTGTGCCTGCTATTGGCCCAGGGCCTGCGTCGTCGCCTGTCGGCGGCCTGGGTGCTGACGGTGATCCTGCTGCTGGTCGGTGCCGTGCTGTCGATGCTCAAGGGCTTCGATTGGGAAGAGGCCTGCATGCTGGTGCTCACGGCCATACTGCTGGTCACCTTCCGCCGCTCGTTCTACCGCCCCAGCCGCCTGCTGGAGCTGCCGTTTTCGCCACTCTACGTCATCGCCAGCATGTGCGTGGTCGGTGCGTCGATCTGGCTGCTGTTGTTCGCCTATCAGGACGTGCCCTACAGCCATCAGTTGTGGTGGCAATTCACCCTGGATGCCGATGCCCCGCGCGGCCTGCGCTCGGCCCTGGGCAGCGCGGTACTGCTGTTGGTAGTGTCCTTGACTTGGCTGCTGCGCACCGCCCGGCCAGGCATCAAGCTTCCCGACGCGGCCGATCTGGACAAGGCTGCCGAGATTCTCAAGGCTTCCAACCAGCCGGACGGCGGCCTGGCGCTGACCGGTGACAAGGCCATTCTGTTTCACCCGGACAACAACGCCTTCCTGATGTACTCGCACCGTGGACGCAGCCTGGTGGCGCTGTACGACCCGGTCGGCCCTGCGCAGCAGCGCGCCGAGCTGATCTGGCAGTTCCGCGATCTGTGCGACGTGCACCATGCCCGCCCGGTGTTCTACCAGGTCCGCGCAGAGAACCTGCCCTACTACATGGACATCGGCCTGACCGCGATCAAGCTGGGTGAAGAAGCACGGGTCGACCTGCGGCGCTTCGATATCGACGCCAAGGGCAAGGAGATGAAAGACCTGCGCTACACCTGGAACCGCGGCAGCCGCGACGGCCTGAGCCTGGAGATCCACGAAGCCGGCCAGGCGCCGCTCGAGGAACTGAAAGCCATCTCCGACGCCTGGCTGACCGGCAAGAACGTACGCGAGAAAGGCTTTTCCCTGGGCCGCTTCACTCCGGAATACCTGCGCTACTTCCGCGTGGCGATCATTCGCTTCCAGGACAAGCCGGTGGCCTTCGCCAACCTGCTGGAGACCTCCGGCCTGGAACTGGCTAGTCTCGACCTGATGCGCGCCCACCCGGACGCGCCGAAGTCGACCATGGAATTCATGATGATCGGCCTGATCCAGCACTACAAAGCCCAGGGCTACGCCCGCTTCAGCCTGGGCATGGTGCCGTTGTCGGGCCTGCAACCGCGGCGTGGCGCGCCGCTGACCCAGCGGCTCGGCTCGATGGTCTTCCGTCGCGGCGAGCAGCTCTACAACTTCCAGGGCCTGCGCCGCTTCAAGGACAAGTTCCAGCCTGACTGGGAGCCCCGCTACATGGCCGTGCCCGCCGGACTCGATCCGCTGGTGGCCCTGGCCGATACCGCCGCCCTGATTGCAGGCGGCCTGACTGGATTGGTGAAACGCTGATGATTCGACGTGTGTGGCGCTACGTACTCCTGGTGCTGGCGATTATTCTCATTGCAGCGCTGGGTGCGTGGTTCTGGCACCGCCCACCGACGCCTGCGACCCTGGAACATGCCAACCTGGAAGACGGCACGGCGATTACCCGGGTAACCCCGGCCAGCCGGGTCAAGACTCGCATCGCCCTGGCCGTGAGTACCAAGGACAAGCTTAGCGACAAGCAGCTGCAGGCACTGGGTACCGACGCCGGCGCCAGCGTGATTCAGGTCGAGTTGCCCGCCGATGACTGCGTGTTGCAGGAAAAGGTCTTCCAGGCCGCCCTGCAGAAGCTCGACGGCCCGGCACAGGTGGTGGGCGGCATCGGCCATGGCGCAACCCTGGCGTGGCGCTGGCTGGCCACGCAGGATAACGACAAGGCCCAGGCCATTTCGGTGGGTTTCGCCCTGCAACACGTTTCCAACCCGCCTCCCGAGGTCGAGGAAGGCGAAACCCCGCCACAGATCTGCGACGTCCCCCTGCCCCAGAAAGCCCCGCACGGGCACTGGCTGGCCGCCTTCAACGACGCACCGGACGATCCGAGCGCCGCATTCGTGCGCGACCAACCCAACGCAGAGACCAGCATCAGCGACTATGACATTCCGTTGCCGCAGGTGCTGAACACCGAACTGCGCCATCTGCTGCTCGGCGAGAATGACACCGGCGGTTCTGGCGTACCGACCGTCGAAGTGCCGTCCGCCCAGAGCAGCGACACTGTGACCCTGTTCCTTTCCGGCGACGGCGGCTGGCGTGACCTCGACAAAGTGGTGGCCGGCGACATGGCCAAGGTCGGCTACCCAGTGGTGGGTATCGACGTGCTGCGCTACTACTGGGAGCGCAAGTCGCCCGAGCAGACTGCGGCCGACCTGACCGAGCTGATGAACCACTATCGCCAGAAGTGGGGCTCCAAGCGCTTCATTCTCGCCGGCTACTCCTTCGGTGCCGACGTCCTGCCGGCGATCTACAACCGCATGGCCCCCGAGGACCAGGAGCGTATCGACGGCATCATCCTGCTGGCCTTCGCCCGCAGCGGCAACTTCGAAATCCACGTCGATGGCTGGCTGGGCAACGCCGGCACCGAGGCCAAGACCGGACCGGAAATGGCCAAGCTGCCCGCCAACAAGGTGCTCTGCGTATACGGCGCCGAAGAGAAGAAGGACAGCGGCTGCACCGACACCACTGCCGTGGGCGAGGTGCTGGAGCTGCCCGGCGGCCATCACTTCGACGAAAACTACCCGGCCCTGGCCAAGCGCCTGATGCACAAGATCGACCAGTGGCAGGGCAAGCCCTGATCCATTGAACCGACATGAAAAAGCCCCGCCAGTGCGGGGCTTTTTCATGCCTTTCACAACTAGATTTCTACCTGGGTACCCAGCTCGATCACCCGGTTGTACGGCAGCTTGAAGAAACGCAGGTTGCCGTTGGCGTTCTTGAGCATGAAGGCGAACAGCGCTTCGCGCCAGCGCGCCATGCCAACCATCTTCGACGGGATGACCGTCTCGCGGCTCAGGAAGTAGGTGGTGCGCATCGGGCTGAAATCCAGGTCCTGCAGGTGGCACAGGGTCAGCGCCTGGGGCACGTCCGGCTCGTCGATGAAGCCGAAGTGCAGGATCACCCGATAGAACCCTTCGCCGTAGGCTTCCACTTCGAAGCGCTGGCTGGCCGGCACTCGCGGGCAGTCTTCGTAGACCACCGTCAGCAGTACCACCTGCTCATGCAGCACCTGGTTGTGCAGCATGTTGTGCAGCAATGCATGGGGCACGGCGTCCGAGCGCGCGGTGAGGAACACGGCCGTGCCCTGCACGCGATGCGGCGGCTGCACACGAATGCTGCCGATGAAGATCGGCAGCGGCAGACCCGCCTCGTCGATACGCTCGGAGAGCAACTGTCGGCCCCGCTTCCAGGTGGTCATGAGAATGAACAGCACCGCACCGGCCAATACCGGGAAGGCACCGCCCTGGACGATCTTCGGCACGTTGGCGGCGAAGAACAGGCCATCGACCAGCAACAGGCAGATCAGCAGCGGCACCGCCAGCAGCGGCGGCCACTTCCACAGCAGCAGCATCACCGAGGAGACCAGGAAGGTGGTGCACAGCATGGTACCGGTCACGGCCACGCCGTAGGCCGAGGCCAGGGCACCGGACGACTCGAAGCCGATTACCAGCAGGATCACCCCGACCATCAGCGCCCAGTTCACCGCACCAATGTAGATCTGCCCCTGCGCGTCGCTGGAGGTGTGCTGGATGTACATGCGCGGGATATAACCCAACTGGATGGCCTGCAGGGTCATGGAGAAGGCCCCGGAAATCACCGCCTGGGAAGCGATGATGGTCGCCAGCGTCGACAGTGCGATGAGCGGCAGCAGGGCCCAGCCCGGTGCCAGCAGGTAGAACGGGTTGCGCACCGCATCGGGGTGCTCCAGCACCAGCGCACCCTGCCCGAAGTAGTTGAGCAGCAGGGCCGGCAGCACCAGCAGGAACCAGGCGC
Organism: uncultured Pseudomonas sp.; assembly: GCF_913777995.1. GTDB lineage: Bacteria > Pseudomonadota > Gammaproteobacteria > Pseudomonadales > Pseudomonadaceae > Aquipseudomonas. The sequence continues at coordinate 27,525 of NZ_CAJYVE010000039.1, forward strand.
GGGAAATCGGCTTGCGGCCGAAGTGGCCCATGTCGGCATACAGCGCTTCGGCACCGGTCAGCGCCAGCACCACTGCCCCGAGGATCGCCACGCCGATGCCGGGATGCAGGATGAAGAAGCGCACACCCCAGACCGGATTGACCGCCTGCAGCACCTCGGGCGTATGCATGATGCCGTAGATGCCCAGCGCGCCCAGCACCAGAAACCAGGTCACCATCACCGGGCCGAACAATACCCCGATACGCGCGGTACCGTGCTTCTGGATCAGGAACAGCCCCACCAGTACCACCAGCGACATGGGCACGATCCAGCGCTCCAGGCCCTCGAAGGCCAGCTCCAGACCTTCCATGGCCGAGAGCACCGACACCGCCGGGGTGATCATGCTGTCACCATAGAACAGCGCGGCGCCGAACAGCCCGAAGGCCACCATGACCATCTGCAGCTTGGGAAACTTCGCCGAGGCGCGCCGTGCCAGTGCAGTGAGCGCCATGATGCCGCCCTCGCCCTGGTTGTCGGCGCGCAGGATGAACACCATGTATTTGAACGATACCACCCAGATCAGCGACCAGAAGATCAGCGACAGCACGCCCAGGATCGCGTCGTGATTGACTTCCACACCATAGCCGCCCTGAAACACTTCCTTGAGGGTATACAGCGGGCTGGTGCCAATGTCGCCGTACACCACCCCCACGGCGGCGACCAGCAGGCTCAAAGGCTTGGTGGCACTCCCTGTTCCAGCCTGACTACTTGCATGACTCATCGAAAACTCCCCAAAGCCGGAACCAGAGGTCCAAACAGGACTAAACAACAGGAAACAATTGAGTTTGCACAGTTTATTGACATCCGCCGTGCTCAACGCGGCGAAGCATAGCGCAGCAGTGCTCTTATTTCTTCTCCTGCCTCTGGTCATCGCGGCGCCTGATCGCTAGAATTGCGCACTTTTTGACCAGAGGCGCGACCAGCGCCCAGTCGGTGCCCGTGCCCTACGCCGAGGCGCCACCCTTTACGCCGAGGTTTGCCATGTCCACCGCCAATACGCCGACGCCCAAGGTCGGGTTCGTTTCCCTGGGTTGCCCGAAGGCACTCGTCGACTCCGAGCGCATCCTCACCCAGCTGCGCATGGAAGGCTACGAAGTCGTGCCCACCTACCAGGACGCCGACGTCGTGGTGGTGAACACCTGCGGCTTCATCGACTCGGCCAAGGCCGAATCCCTGGAAGTGATCGGCGAAGCCATTGCCGAGAACGGCAAGGTGATCGTCACCGGCTGCATGGGCGTCGACGAAAGCGTAATCCGCAACGTGCACCCCAGCGTGCTGTCGGTCACCGGCCCACAGCAGTACGAGCAGGTGGTCACCGCCGTGCACGAGGTGGTCCCGCCGAGCCACGAGCACAACCCGCTGATCGACCTGGTGCCGCCACAAGGTATCAAGCTGACCCCGCGCCACTACGCCTACCTGAAGATTTCCGAAGGCTGCAACCACAGCTGCAGCTTCTGCATCATCCCTTCGATGCGCGGCAAGCTGGTCAGCCGCCCGGTGGGCGACGTGTTGGACGAGGCGCAGCGCCTGGTCAAGGCCGGCGTCAAGGAGCTGCTGGTGATCTCCCAGGACACCAGCGCCTACGGCGTGGACGTCAAATACCGTACCGGCTTCTGGAACGGCCAGCCGGTCAAGACGCGCATGACCGAACTGTGTCAGGCGCTCAGCACCCTGGGCGTCTGGGTACGCCTGCACTACGTGTACCCTTACCCGCACGTCGACGAGCTGATCCCGCTGATGGCCGCCGGCAAGATCCTGCCGTACCTGGACATCCCCTTCCAGCACGCCAGCCCGAAGGTCCTCAAGCTGATGAAGCGTCCGGCCTTCGAAGACAAGACCCTGGCACGCATCAAGAACTGGCGCGAGCAGTGCCCTGAGCTGATCATCCGTTCGACCTTCATCGTCGGCTTCCCGGGCGAAACCGAGGAAGACTTCCAATACCTGCTGGACTGGCTCACCGAAGCCCAGCTGGACCGCGTCGGCTGCTTCCAGTACTCGCCGGTGGAAGGCGCACCAGCCAACGACCTGGACGTTGAGCAAGTACCTGACGACGTCAAGCAGGACCGCTGGGACCGCTTCATGGCCCACCAGCAGGCGATCAGCGCGGCACGCCTGCAGATGAAGATCGGCAAGGAAATCGAAGTGCTGATCGACGAGGTCGACGAGCGCGGCGCGGTCGGTCGCTGCTTCTTCGACGCGCCGGAAATCGACGGTAACGTCTACATTGGTCTGGAAGACGACAGCCCGGTGAAGCCTGGCGACAAGATTCTGTGCCGCGTCACCGACGCCGACGAATACGACCTCTGGGCCGAAGTGCTGTAAGCGCCCGGATCGCTTCGTCAGCCCTGCCCTTGGCAGGGCTTTTTCATTTACATGCTGCACATCGAGGATGCGAGATGGATTTCCATACCCCCGACAAGAGTGAATTCCCCCGCATCGTCGAGGTGTGGGAAAGCTCGGTGCGCGCCACGCATCACTTCCTGCCGGAAGACTACATCGTGCGTCTCAGAAAGCTGCTGCTCGAACAGTACCTGGAAGGCGTGACGCTGTTCTGTACTCGTGAACAGCAGGTGATCACCGGCTTTGCCGGGGTCAGCGACGACAAGCTGCAGATGCTCTTCGTCGCCGCCGATCACCGCGGCCAGGGCCTGGGCCGGCAACTGCTGGAACATGCCATCGAGCACTACGGCATCCGTGAACTGGACGTCAACGAACAGAACCCGCAGGCGCTGGGCTTCTATCAGAAGCAAGGCTTCAGGATCAGCGGGCGCACGCCGCTCGACGGCCTGGGCCAGCCCTACCCCATGCTGCGCATGCTTCTCGACCGCCCCGCCTGAAGTTCAGGCGAGCGGCCTGAGCCGCCCGGCTACACTGCCGGCAAACCCCCTATTACCCAACGGCCATCAGTCATGTCAGAACCCCTACGCCTTTCCAGACGCCTCATCGAGCTGACCGGCTGCTCGCGCCGTGAAGCCGAGCTGTACATCGAGGGCGGCTGGGTCACCGTCGACGGTCAGGTCGTCGAAGAGCCCCAGTTCAAGGTCGGCGACCAGCGCGTCGAGCTCAGCGCCGGCGCCACCGCCAGTGCGCCAGACCCGGTGACGCTGATCGTCCACAAACCGGCCGGTATCAGCCTGGAAGCCGCCTTGCAATCCATCACCCCGGCCACGCTGTGCCGCGACCTGACGCCGGACAAACGCGTGCTGAAGGGCCATTTCCTGCGCCAGAAGCCCATCTCTACGCTGCAAGACAATGCCAGCGGCATGGTGGTGTTCAGCCAGGACTGGAAAACCCTGCGCAAGCTCACCGATGACCGCAGCAAGATCGAGCAGGAATACGTCGTCGAAGTGCGTGGCGACCTGGTCGCCCACGGCCTGAATCGCCTGAACCATGGCGTGACCTGGAAAGGCACCGAATTGCCGGCGGTCAAGGCCAGCTGGCAGAGTGAAAACCGCCTGCGCCTGGCCATGAAAAATCCGCAACCTGGGGTCATCGCACAACTCTGCAGCGCTGTCGGCCTGCAGATCGTTGCCTGCCGGCGTATCCGTATCGGTGCGGTATCGATGGGCAAGTTGCCCGAAGGCCAGTGGCGCTACCTGACCGCCCGAGAAAAGTTCTGAACCCGTTTCAATGGATCATCCATCATGCTCAACAATGACATCCTGCGCAGTGTGCGCTACATCCTGGCGGCCAATGACGCCAAGATCGTCGAGATTCTCAAGCTCGCCGACCAGTCGGTGAGCCGCGCCGACGTGGCCGCCTGGGTCAAGCGCGAAGAAGAAGAAGGCTTCGCCCGTTGCCCGGACACCGTCATGGCGCACTTGCTCGACGGCCTGGTCTACTACAAGCGCGGCAAGGACGAGAGCCGCCTGGCGCCGCCCATCGAACTGCCGGTCACCAACAACCTGGTGCTCAAGAAGCTGCGCGTGGCCTTCGAACTCAAGGAAGACGACCTGCACGAAATCCTCGACGCGGCGGGCTTTCCAGTCTCCAAACCGGAGCTGAGTGCGCTGTTTCGCAAGGTTGGCCACCACAACTACCGAGAATGCGGCGACCAGTTGCTGCGCAACTTCCTCAAGGGCCTGGCCCAACGCCTGCGCCCGGCCAAGCCATGAGTTTTCAGGTCTCGCCCGTCGGTTTCGTGCGCTCCTGCTTCAAGGAGAAGTTCGCCATCCCGCGCCAGCCACGGCTGGCTCCGGCGGCACGTGGCGTGCTTGAGCTGATCCCGCCCTTCGACCAGGGCGAGGCTGTGCAGGGCCTGGAGCAGGTCAGTCATGTCTGGCTGCTGTTCCTGTTCCACCAGGCCCTTGAAGACACCCCACGGCTGAAGGTGCGCCCGCCCCGCCTCGGCGGCAACCAGAGCATGGGCGTGTTCGCCACCCGCGCGACGCATCGCCCCAACGGTATCGGCCAGTCGGTGGTGCGCCTGGAGAACGTCGAACCGGGTCGCCTGTGGCTGTCGGGCATCGACCTGCTGGACGGCACGCCGGTACTGGATATCAAACCGTACGTGCCTTACGCCGACAGCATTGCAGAAGCCACCAACCAGATGGCCAGCGCAGCACCGGTGCTGATCCCGGTGCAATGGCAGGACAGCGCCCTGGCACAGGCCCACCACCACGCGCAGCGCCTGGGCGAGCCGTTGGTGGCACTGATCGAGCAATGCCTGGCCCAGGATCCGCGTCCGGCCTATCAGCTCCCGCCGCCGGAGCGGCGCTATGGCGCTCAGTTCTGGGACCTGGACGTGCGCTGGCACTACCCTGAGCCGGGCGTCATCTGCGTACTGGAAGTGGTACTTTCGCTTGACGCATAAAAAACCCGCCGGCTCCGGGAGGCGGCGGGTTTGTCGTGCAGCGTTGCTTACTTCTCGACGAAGGCACGCTCGATCAGGTAGTCGCCCGGCTCACGCATGCGTGGCGATACCTTCAGACCGAAGCTGTCCAGCACCTGGCTGGTCTCATCCAGCATGCTCGGGCTGCCGCACAGCATGGCGCGGTCATCCTGCGGATTGATCGGCGGCAGGCCGATGTCCTCGAACAGCTTGCCACTGCGCATCAGGTCGGTCAGACGGCCCTGATTGTGATAAGGCTCACGGGTGACGGTCGGGTAGTAGATCAGCTTTTCACGCACCGCATCGCCGAAGAATTCGTTCTGGGGCAGGATCTCGGTGATGAACTCGTGGTAGGCCACTTCGCTGACCCAGCGCACGCCATGAACCAGCACGACCTTGTCGAAACGCTCGTAGGTTTCCGGGTCCTGGATGACGCTCATGAACGGCGCCAGGCCGGTGCCGGTGCTCAGCAGGTAGAGGTGCTTGCCAGGCAGCAGGTCATCCAGCACCAGGGTGCCGGTGGGCTTCTTGCTGATGAGGATCTCGTCGCCTTCCTTGAGGTGCTGCAGCTGCGAGGTCAGCGGGCCGTCCGGGACCTTGATGCTGAAGAACTCCAGGTGCTCTTCCCAGTTCGGGCTGGCCACCGAGTAGGCACGCATCAGCGGACGCCCGTTGGGCTGCTGCAGACCGATCATCACGAACTGACCGTTCTCGAAACGCAGGCCTGGGTCCCGGGTGCACTTGAAGCTGAAGAGGGTGTCGTTCCAATGGTGAACACTCAGGACACGCTCGTGATACATGTTGCTCATGTACGGGAAAACTCCTGGAAAAATTCGTCCGCGCCTGCAGCAGGCACTATTGCGCGCCATTCTAGTGGCAGACACAATATCTGTTAACTGAATTATCAAGATATGGGTTATCGGTTATATAGATATGCGATTCACTCTACGTCAGTTGCAGGTTTTCGTCGCCGTCGCTCAACAGGAAAGCGTCTCCAAGGCCGCCGTGATGCTGTCGCTGTCGCAATCGGCCGCCAGTACCTCGATCACCGAGCTGGAGCGCCAGTCCAGCTGCCAGCTGTTCGACCGCGCGGGCAAGCGCCTGAGCCTCAACGCCACTGGCCGGCAACTGCTGCCGCAGGCCGTCGCCCTGCTCGACCAGGCCAAGGAAATCGAAGACCTGCTCAATGGCAAGTCCGGGTTCGGCTCACTGGCCGTCGGCGCCACCCTGACCATCGGCAATTACCTGGCGACCCTGCTGATCGGCGGCTTCATGCAGCGTCATCCGGAAAGCCAGGTGAAACTGCATGTACAGAACACCGCGCACATCGTGCAACAGGTTGCCCACTACGAGATTGACCTGGGTCTGATCGAGGGTGACTGCAGCCATCCGGACATAGAGGTGCAGTCGTGGGTCGAAGATGAACTGGTGGTGTTTTGTGCCCCCCAACATCCTTTGGCACGCCAGGGCCGGGCGACGCTCAAGGAACTCACCCAGGAAGCCTGGATCCTCCGTGAACAGGGTTCCGGCACCCGGCTGACCTTCGACCAGGCCCTGCGCCACCACCGCAACGGCCTGAACGTACGTCTGGAGCTGGAACACACCGAAGCCATCAAGCGTGCCGTGGAGTCGGGGCTGGGTATCGGATGCATCTCGCGGCTGGCCCTGCGCGATGCGTTTCGCCGCGGTAGCCTGGTGGCCCTGGACACGCCGGAGCTGGACCTTGCAAGGCAGTTCTACTTCATCTGGCACAAGCAGAAGTACCAGACCTCGGCAATGCGCGAGTTTCTCGACATGTGCCGGGACTTCACCGCCGGAGTGCAACGCAGCGATCAGATCGTGCTGCCCAGCCTGTACTGAGCGCTCACTCTGAGGCCGCTCACCCGGCAGGGCTGTCCTTAGCCTCAATACTGTTCGCTTAAGCGGCATGTGGCCCGGTGGGAGCGGCTTTAGCCGCGAAAGCGCGAGGAAATTCACTGCATCTGTTGTGAACAGGCGGTCGCTTCGCGGCTGAAGCCGCTCCTACCCGGCCTAACTGACCAATATTGTCTTTAGCCTGGAGGCTGTGCGCTGCTGACGCAGCGCCTACGGGCAGGCAAGGGTACAGCGCAAGATCAGCCCAGCAACACCACCGCCCACACCACCGCGATGATGCTCAAGGCCACGAACTGCGCGGCACTGCCCATGTCCTTGGCGTTCTTCGACAACGGGTGCAGGTCCAGGGAAATCCGGTCGATGGCCGCCTCCACCGCCGAATTGAGCAATTCGACGATCAGCGCCAGCAGGCACACGGCGATCAACAAGGCGCGCTCGCCCCGGCTCACGTCGAGCAGGAAAGACAGCGGGATCAACAGCACATTGAGCAGCACCAGCTGGCGGAACGCCGCCTCGCCCTTGAAGGCCGCCATCAGCCCGTCGAGAGAATAGCCTGCGGCGTTGAGAACACGTTTGAAGCCGGTCTGGCCCTTGAAAGGCGACAACATATGCAAACTGCCATGCGGAAAGGATGAGGGAAACTAAGGGCACGTCAGTCAAAAAAACGTGAACCCGATGGAGATCAACTGGCGGTCACCGATTCCAGTTGTTGCAGCAGCAAGGCCGCCTGGGTACGCGTGCGCACGCCCAGCTTGCGGAAGATCGCCGTGACATGGGCCTTGATGGTGGCCTCCGAGACATTCAACTCGTAGGCGATCTGCTTGTTCAGCAGCCCCTCGCAGACCATGGTCAGCACCCGGAACTGCTGCGGCGTGAGACTGGCGAGTCCCGCACTGGCCGCCTTCGCCTCAGCCGACACGCTGACCGCCTCATCGGCCTGCGGAGGCCACCATGCGTCGCCGTCGAGTACCGCCCGCACCGCCTGCTGGATGGTTTCCAGTGGGCTGGACTTGGGAATGAAGCCGCTGGCGCCGAACTCCTTGGCCCTGACCACCACCGCCGCCTCCTCCTGCGCCGAGACCATCACCACCGGCACCTGGGGATACTGCCCGCGCAACAGCACCAACCCCGAGAACCCATAAGCGCCTGGCATGTTCAGGTCCAGCAGTACCAGATCCCAATCGGATTTCTCGACCAGGCGCTCTTCGATCTGCGCGATGCTCTCGGCCTCGACCAGCCGCACCTGCGGCCCCAACCCGAGGCTCAGCGCCTGATGCAGGGCGCTGCGGAACAGGGGATGGTCATCGGCGATGAGGATGTCGTAGGTCATGGTGGGGTCCTGTTCTTATAGTGAGTGCGAACACTCAACGGGGCATCCGCAGGATGCCGGCAAATATCCATTGCGCCTGCAAAACACGTCCAGGAAATCTCACGCCTCGGGGCGGCGCCAAGCATGCCCAGCCCCAAGGTGGTGGTCAAGGGAGAGACTGGCCATAAAGCTGGCAGATAGCCTTCTTCCAGCGCCACACACGACTCAGCGATACTTCTTGACCGTCGTATGCGCAGCGTCCTCCGGATCGATGGGCCGCTGGAACTTGGCTCCCAGGTAATGCGCGCTGAACACGTCGAGCCACGCATCCAGCACCTCGCTGGCCTGGGTGTCCTGGGCCAGCTCCAGGCACAGCGCGGCCACTTCGGCGGTGCAGAAGTGGTCCTCGCGCCGTGAACGCCGCAGTCGATAGCGGGAAATCTGTTCCGGCTCCAGGCTCAATACCGGAAAGCGCTCCAGATACGGGCTCTTGCGGAACATCTTGCGCGCCTCGGTCCAGGTGGCGTCCAGCAGAATGAACAACGGCCGCTTGCCCGGCGCCGGCTCGACACGCGTCACCACCCTCTCACGAGCCACGAACTCACCCGGAAATACCAGGTACGGCTGCCACTGCGGGTCATCCAGCAGCGCCAGGAGCCTTTCGTCGACCTCGATGCGCGACCAGCCGAACGCATGGGTATCCTCGATGACGTCGGCGATCAGCCAGCCGGTGTTGGTCGGCTTCAAGGGCTCAGTGTCGTACATCAACAGGCACATCGCCGAGCGGGCCTGAACCTTGGGGCGCCAGGCACACAGACAGTAGCTGAAGATCACCCGGCAATCCGGGCAACGGGGCGCCCGGGAACCCCGCGCGATGAATGGCTTGGTACTGCGAGCCAGGCGCTCGTCACGCAGGCGCGAAACGGCATGGCTCATGACGGCGGGTACTCGCACGCGAAGGACATCGGCACAACGGAAATCCGGCAAGGTGGAAAGGCCGCGCAGTTTAACAGCTCCCACACCACAGCCTAATGAGAATCGGGCCGACAACCCCTATACTGCCGCGCCATGCTGTGAACGCACATCAAAGACGCTGGTCAAAGCGCCAGCCACCGTATCAGGAGACTTCAATGCTGCGCCTCATCGTTCCAACCCTCACGCTGCTGCTCGTTGCACCTTTGGCTGCCCAGGCCGCCTCCAAGCAGGAGTACGAACTCAGCCAGATGCTGGATAAAGTGGCCAAGGAAAGCAGCGTCGGCACCCCGCGCGCCATCAACGAAGACATCCTCGACCAGGGCTACACGGTCAACGGCAACGAGCTGATCAACCACCTGAGCGTGCGTGAAGGCCAGGCCCAGCAGATGCGTGCCAACCCGGGCACCGTGCGCGCGCAGCTGGGCAACAGCGTGTGCCATAACAACGGCTTCCGCCAGTTGATGACCAAAGGCGCGGTGCTCAAGTATCAGTTCAGCGAATACAAGAGCAACCGCCCGATCGTGACCCAGACCTTCACCAACGCCGATTGCACCGCCCAGCCCAAGGCCAAGAAGTAAGCGACCCGCCGACTGCACGCTCTAGCCCGCACTGCGTGCAGTCCGGCCCGCCGCCCATTGCCGGGGGTCATACATCCACGCCTCCTATCACCCCTCCTCGTCGCACCGCACGGCTGCACCGGCCATCGCAGCCCCCCCGGTCATTCATGAAGCGAAACATCATCGAATCGACATTAATGGCCTGCTGACGCTATAACTCTTCATAAAACCTGAAGATTCTTTGCGTTCCGGCGCAATTGAGCACGATCCGCCAGCCGGCCGGATCAGGCCTCGCCAACCAGACACCGCACCTGCCTGCCACCGGTGGACAACGGTGCGAATCCTGCCCGAGGAGAAGACCTTCATGCCTTACTTACCCAACGAGCTGCTATCACGGCACTTTCAGGAAGATGGCCGTGACCTCACGCGCCAGATCGAAGCTCACGTCAGGCAAGTCGCCCCCGACAGCCCCAACGTCCTGCTGTATCGCGACATGATGCTCACCGTATTGCGCATGGCCGAGGACGACCGCAACCGCTGGAATGCCAAGATCGTCCTGAAAACCCTGCAAGAGCTGGATAACGCCTTCCGTGTTCTGGAGCGCTTCAAGGGGCGGCGCAAGGTCACTGTGTTCGGCTCGGCGCGTACGCCGGTCGAACATCCGCTTTACGCCATGGCCCGGGAGCTGGGCAGGCAGTTGGCCGAAGCCGACATGATGGCAATTACCGGAGCAGGCGGCGGAATCATGGCCGCCACCCATGAAGGCGCAGGATTCGATCACAGCCTGGGCCTAAACATCACCCTGCCCTTCGAGCAGCATGCCAACCCAGTGGTGGACGGCAGCGATCACCTGCTGTCATTCCATTTCTTCTTCACCCGCAAACTGTTCTTCGTCAAGGAAGCCGACGCCCTGGTACTCTGCCCTGGCGGCTTCGGCACCCTGGACGAGGCCCTGGAAGTCCTGACCCTGATCCAGACCGGCAAGAGCCCACTGGTTCCGGTGGTCTTGCTCGACACCCCTGAGGGTCGCTTCTGGCAAGGGGCGCTGGACTTCATCAAGGCCCAGCTCGAAGACAATCGCTACATCCTGCCCAGCGACATGAAGCTCATGCGTCTGGTCCACAGCCCTGAGGAAGCTGTAGAGGAAATCAACCGCTTCTACAGCAATTTCCATTCGAGCCGCTGGATGAAAAAGACCTTCATGCTGCGCATGCGACATCCGCTCAGCGACGCGGCGCTAGAGTGCATTGACAGGGATTTCAGGGATCTATGTCTGAGCGAAGGGTTTCAGCAGCATGACTATCAGAGCGACCAGGACGATGCACAGTTCAGCACCCTCACCCGCCTGACATTCAGCTTCACCGGTCGTCAGCAGGGACGGTTGCGGGAGTTGATCGACTTCATCAACCTGCCCGAGAACTGGGTAGAACCACTGGCAGCCCCGGCACGCTCACGCCACGCGCAAGGCGCCCATTGAAGCACTGTCAGTCGTCGTCGCCACGGCCACTGAGCAGGCGACCGATCATCTCCATCGGGTAACCGCGATACCCAAGGAAACGTGTCTGCTGCGCCCTTTCCCGAGCATCGGCGGGGCGCCTGCCGGCGAACTTGCGCTGCCAGGTATCGGTGAGCCGTTCCCGCCAATCGACGTCACATTCGCGCAGAGCCTGCTCGATGTCCCCACGCGCCAGGCCTCGCTGACTCAGCTCTTCGCGAATGCGCAATGGACCATAACCGGCACGGGCGCGGGCCGAGACGAAACTTTCAAGATAGCGACTTTCGGAGAGCAGCCCTTCTTCGGTGAGACGGTCCAGAGCTGATTCGATGAGTTCAGGCGGGGCGCCGCGCTGACGCAGTTTGCGCGTCAGCTCGACACGACCATGCTCGCGCCGAGCGAGCAGGTCCATTGCGGTGCGCCGTACAGCGACAGAGGTATCGAGCACGGTTTTCATGCACAGATTCAGATATCGGCGTCAGCTTCAGCCATGTCATCAGCGGACTCGCTGAATTCCATGCCGCGGTTATCAGCCGCACCTGGTCCGGTGGTCAGCAGCTTGTCGCGAATCTGCTTCTCCAACGCGCCGGCGATTTCCGGGTTCTCCGCCAGGAACTTGGCAGAGTTGGCCTTGCCCTGACCGATCTTGTTGCCCTGGTAGCTGTACCAGGCGCCGGATTTCTCCAGGAAGCCATGAGCAACGGCCAGATCGATGATCTCGCCATTGAGGTAGATGCCCTTGCCGTAGAGAATCTGGAACTCGGCCTGACGGAACGGTGGAGCGACCTTGTTCTTGACGATCTTGACGCGGGTTTCGCTGCCGACCACTTCGTCGCCTTCCTTCACCGCGCCGGTGCGGCGGATATCCAGACGTACCGAAGCGTAGAACTTCAGCGCGTTACCACCAGTGGTGGTTTCCGGGCTACCGAACATCACGCCGATCTTCATACGGATCTGGTTGATGAAGATCACCAGGCAGTTGGCGTTCTTGATGTTACCGGTGATCTTGCGCAGCGCCTGGGACATCAGGCGCGCTTGCAGGCCGACGTGCATGTCGCCCATCTCGCCTTCGATCTCGGCCTTGGGTACCAGCGCAGCCACGGAGTCGACGACGATCACGTCGATGGCGTTGGAACGCACCAGCATGTCGGTGATTTCCAGGGCCTGCTCACCGGTGTCCGGCTGCGAGACCAGCAGGTCGTCGACGTTGACGCCCAGCTTGCCGGCGTACTCGGGGTCGAGTGCGTGCTCGGCGTCGACGAAGGCACAGGTGGCGCCCAGCTTCTGCGCCTGAGCGATCACCGACAGGGTCAGGGTGGTTTTACCAGAAGATTCCGGGCCGTAGATCTCGACGATACGACCCTTTGGCAGGCCGCCGATACCAAGAGCGATATCCAGGCCGAGCGAGCCGGTAGAGATGGAAGGAATAGCCTGGCGCTCGTGGTCACCCATGCGCATTACGGCACCTTTACCGAATTGACGCTCGATCTGACCCAAGGCCGCAGCCAAGGCTTTCTTCTTGTTCTCGTCCATTGAAGTCCTCACGTAATCAAATTCAAAGGGCCTTGCGGCCACGACAACTGTATAAGTAGACAGTATTATTCCACAGCCCCGAGGGATCGCCTACCCCTGTTTCGGCATTTCTGCCTGACAAAGCTCCAGCAGCCCCTCTAGCGCGGCCTTTACCGTCTGTCGGCGGACCGCGTCACGGTCGCCGGCAAAATGTTCGCAGCGGGCAATCGACTGCGCGCCGACCGCCCAGCACAACCAGACGGTGCCCACCGGCTTGAGCGGCGTACCGCCACCCGGGCCCGCCACACCACTGACGGCCACCGCAAAGCGCGCACCGCTGCCGCGCTGGGCACCCTGTGCCATGGCCCGCACCACCTCTTCGCTGACCGCCCCGACGCTGCCGAACAGCTCCTCGGGGACGGCCAGTTGGCGCGTCTTCTGAGCATTGGAGTAGGTCACGTAGCCGGCCTCGAACCAGGCCGAACTGCCAGCGATGCGAGTGATCGCCTCAGCGATACCACCGCCGGTGCAAGACTCGGCCGTGCTGACCTGCGCCCCGAGACGTTGAAGCTGCTCGCCCAGCGTCGCGGCGAGACGGGTAATGTCATCCATGCGGCGTTCCTTGTATCTATCCGGGAAGTTCTGGCCGGCAAGTCTACACACGCAGACCGACCAGCAGCAGCGCAAAAGGTGTGCTCATGATTCGAGCCGATACGCGTGGTAACCTTGCGCGCATCGCATGGCCGGCCCGCCTGTTTGCCGGCCGCTACCTGACGGCAAAGTGCCCTCACCCACCGAACGAACCAGCATGATCCACTGATGAACAAAGCCATTACCGACCTGTCCGCCCACACCCCCATGATGCAGCAATACTGGAAGCTCAAGAACCAGCATCCAGACCAGCTGATGTTCTACCGCATGGGCGACTTCTACGAGATTTTCTACGAAGACGCGAAGAAAGCCGCCAAGTTGCTGGACATCACCCTCACCGCCCGCGGTCAGTCCGCCGGGCAGAGCATCCCGATGTGCGGCATCCCCTTTCACTCGCTGGAAGGCTATCTCGCCCGGCTGGTGAAGCTGGGTGAGTCGGTGGTGATCTGCGAGCAGATCGGCGACCCGGCCACCAGCAAGGGTCCGGTGGAGCGCCAGGTGGTGCGTATCATCACGCCGGGCACGGTGAGTGACGAAGCACTGCTCGACGAGCGCCGCGACAACCTGCTGGCCGCCCTGCTGGGTGACGAGCGCCTGTTCGGCCTGGCAGTGCTCGACATCACCAGTGGTCAGTTCAGCGTTCAGGAAATCGTTGGCTGGGAAAACCTGCTGGCCGAGCTGGAACGTATCAATCCGGTGGAGCTGCTGATCCCCGACGACTGGCCGCAAGGCCTGCCGGCCGAGAAGCGCCGTGGTTCGCGGCGCCGGGCCCCGTGGGACTTCGAGCGCGACTCGGCACACAAGAGCCTGTGCCAGCAGTTCGGCACCCAGGACCTGAAGGGCTTCGGCTGCGAAACCCTGACCCTGGCCATTGGTGCCGCCGGCTGCCTGCTGGCCTACGCCAAGGAGACCCAGCGTACTGCCCTGCCGCACCTGCGCAGCCTGCGTCACGAGCGCATGGACGACACGGTGATCCTCGACGGCGCCAGCCGCCGCAACCTGGAGCTGGACACCAACCTGGCCGGTGGCCGCGACAACACTCTGCTGTCGGTCATGGACCGCTGCCAGACCGCGATGGGCACGCGCTTGCTGATCCGCTGGCTGAATCGTCCACTGCGCGACCTGCCGGTCATTCAGGCTCGGCAGAGCGCCATCAGCTGCTTCCTGGACCGCTACCGCTTCGAAGGCCTGCAACCGCAGCTCAAGGACATTGGCGATATCGAGCGTATCCTGGCGCGTATCGGCCTGCGCAACGCCCGCCCGCGAGACTTGGCACGCCTGCGCGACGCACTGACTGCCCTGCCCCAACTGCAGGACGCCATGGCTGACCTTGAAGCCCCACACCTGCAACAGCTGGCGCGTACCGCCGGGACCTACCCTGAACTGGCCGACCTGCTGCAACGGGCGATCATCGACAATCCTCCCGCCGTGATCCGCGACGGTGGCGTACTCAAGACCGGTTTCGATGCCGAACTGGACGAGCTGCAGTCGCTGAGCGAGAACGCCGGCCAGTTCCTCATCGACCTGGAGGCACGTGAGAAAGCCCGTACTGGCCTGGCCAACCTGAAAGTCGGCTACAACCGCGTACACGGCTACTACATCGAGCTGCCGACCAAACAGGCCGAACAGGCTCCGGCCGATTACATCCGCCGCCAGACCCTCAAGGGTGCCGAGCGTTTCATCACCCCCGAGCTGAAAGAATTCGAAGACAAGGCGCTGTCGGCCAAGAGCCGCGCCCTGGCACGGGAGAAGATGCTCTACGAGGCGCTGCTCGAAGACCTCATCGGTCACCTTGCACCACTGCAGGACACCGCTGCGGCACTGGCCGAACTGGACGTGCTGAGCAACCTCGCCGAGCGGGCACTGAACCTCGACCTGAACTGCCCGAGCTTCGTCGCCGAACCGTGCATGAAGATCGAGCAGGGTCGCCACCCGGTGGTTGAGCAGGTGCTGTCCAGCCCCTTCGTGGCTAACGACCTGGCCCTGGACGACAACACCCGCATGCTGGTCATCACCGGTCCGAACATGGGCGGTAAATCGACCTACATGCGCCAGACGGCGCTGATCGTGCTGCTGGCCCACATCGGTAGTTTCGTCCCCGCGGCCCGCTGCGAGCTGTCGCTGGTCGACCGCATCTTCACCCGCATCGGCTCCAGTGACGACCTGGCCGGCGGCCGCTCGACCTTCATGGTGGAGATGAGCGAAACGGCGAACATCCTGCACAACGCCACCGACCGCAGCCTGGTGCTGATGGACGAAGTAGGCCGCGGTACCAGCACCTTCGACGGCCTGTCGCTGGCCTGGGCTGCGGCAGAATGTCTCGCCCAGCTGCGCGCCTACACCCTGTTCGCCACGCATTACTTCGAGCTGACCGTGCTGCCGGAAAGCGAACCGCTGGTCGCCAACGTGCACCTGAACGCCACCGAGCACAACGAACGAATCGTGTTCCTGCATCGCGTGCTGCCCGGCCCCGCCAGCCAGAGCTACGGCCTCGCCGTGGCCCAACTGGCCGGGGTTCCGGGCCGGGTCATCAACCGTGCCAAAGAGCATCTGCAGCGCCTGGAGACCACCAGCCTGCCTCACGAGCAGCCCAAGGCCAAACCCGGCAAGCCGGCAGCGCCGATGCAGAGCGACCTGTTCGCCAGCCTGCCGCACCCGGTGCTGGAAGAACTGGGGCGGCTGAAACCCGATGACTTGACACCTCGTCAGGCGCTGGATCTGCTGTATTCATTGCAAACACGGCTGTGACGGCAAGCGTAACAAGCTGTTAGAATCCGGCGCGGTTTTCGGGTGCTCTCAGCAATCAGTCTGATCGAGCCATCGCACGAACCACCAGCCGCGTGAAAGCGCAGCAAACCCGGGGTCGAGCGGCAGGCGGGCCTGACCAACCCGCCTGTTGGGCCGTTTACCCGCCGGCTGATGAGCGCATGAATCGCGACGCTGCCCATCCGCCCTTGAACGATGTGTTTTCGCACGGTTTGGTGTAATAGCCGAGCCCGGCATGCCTGTCTGATATGGCGATGCTGTCGCCGCCTGAGGAGAAAATTAGAAATGACCTTCGTCGTCACCGACAACTGCATCAAGTGCAAGTACACCGACTGCGTAGAAGTCTGTCCGGTGGACTGCTTCTACGAAGGCCCGAATTTCCTGGTGATTCACCCGGATGAGTGCATCGATTGCGCACTCTGCGAGCCTGAGTGCCCGGCCCAAGCCATTTTCTCCGAAGACGAGATCCCGGCTGGCATGGAAAACTTCATCGAACTCAATGCCGAACTGGCAGAAATCTGGCCCAACATCACCGAGCGCAAAGACCCACTGCCCGACGCGGCAGATTGGGATGGCAAGACTGGCAAGATCGCCGATCTGCAGCGTTGATCCGAAAGGCCCCATGTGGGCCTTTCGTGTTATAGAGCCCCATTTTCAATGGGCAAAAAAAAGGGGCGGTATAACCGCCCACATTTTTTCCCTAATCCATTCGATCCCTTTCATCGTCCTGATGAAACGCCTCCTGCGTGATCCTTGAAAGCCTGCTTCCTTGTAGGCCCGTGCCACTCCGTCGACACAGTTCCGATAATAATGTTTTTTCCCCTTGGCGCAATGCCCTCGTGTCGAGACAAAAACGCCAAAAAAGCGCATTAAAAGATAAAAATCCTTGAAAATCATAACGATAAGAAAGATTTACAACATATCAAGGCAATGAATTTACAGCCTCAAACAACACTTGCTTACAGTTTAAGTAAGCAATGGCTTACACATTCAGATACCCGAACACGGAAAGTTAAAAATAATTAAACCCGAAATATATGTAATTGTAAGAACACGTTCATCAATGTGTGCTCAGCATGAAAAAAGCCGATATCGACAGACGGCTATCGATATCGGCTTTGGCTCTTGCAACGCTTACTGGAACAAGGACTCGCTGGAGAGACCGTTCTTTTCGAGAATCTCGCGCAGGCGCTTGAGGCCTTCGACCTGGATCTGCCGAACCCGCTCGCGGGTCAGGCCGATTTCCAGCCCTACATCCTCCAGCGTGCTGCTCTCATGACCGCGCAGCCCGAAGCGGCGAATCACCACCTCCCGCTGTTTTTCGGTCAGTTCGGAGAGCCACTGGTCGATGCTCTGGGACAGGTCGTCATCCTGAAGCAGCTCGCAAGGGTCAGTTGGGCGATCGTCGGTCAGGGTATCGAGCAGGGTCTTGTCGGAATCCGGCCCCAGGGACACATCCACTGAAGATACCCGCTCGTTGAGTCCCAGCATGCGCTTGACCTCGCTGACCGGCTTTTCGAGCAGGTTGGCGATCTCCTCCGGAGAGGGCTCATGGTCGAGCTTCTGGGTCAGCTCACGAGCCGCACGCAGATAGACGTTCAGTTCCTTGACCACATGAATCGGCAGCCGGATGGTCCGGGTCTGGTTCATGATGGCGCGCTCGATGGTCTGGCGAATCCACCAGGTCGCGTAGGTCGAGAAACGGAAGCCTCGTTCAGGGTCGAATTTTTCGACCGCACGGATCAACCCCAGGTTGCCCTCTTCGATGAGGTCGAGCAGCGAAAGGCCGCGATTGACGTAACGCCTGGCGATCTTGACCACCAGCCGCAGGTTGCTCTCGATCATCCGCTTGCGACCGGCTGGGTCGCCCTTCTGCGACAAGCGCGCAAAGTGGACTTCTTCTTCCGGGGACAGAAGCGGCGAGAAACCTATTTCGTTGAGGTAAAGCTGGGTAGCGTCTAACGCTCGGGTGTAGTCGATGTACTTGTGCTGTTTGAGCGATGAGGAAGTTTTGGCCTTGGCGCGAGCCGAGACTGCAGTGGACGACTGCTTCTCGTCAGACACCTGCTCCAGGACAATGCCGGCTTCCATGAGGAGCACTTCATCATCGATGTCAAACTCCGGCGCTTCGTTGCTAAGAGCCATTGTTATAGTCCTTTGGTGAGTTCGACCTCAAGCTCCAGTGTCACCTGATTTCCGTGGCAACACTTGAGCCTGTTCCTATCTACGCCAGGAACAGGCTGACAATGTTCAACGCTTTGGCAGGAATTGCAGTGGATCTACAGGCTTACCTTGTCGGCGAATCTCGAAATGCAGTTTCACCCGGTCAGTTCCTGTTGACCCCATCTCGGCAATCGTCTGCCCAGCCTTGACCTGTTGCCCTTCCCGTACCAATAGCCTGCGATTGTGACCGTAGGCGCTGACGTAGGTATCGCTGTGTTTGATGATTATCAGTTCGCCGTAGCCCCGTAATCCACTTCCGGCGTAAACAACCGAACCATCAGACGCGGCTAAAACAGGCTGTCCCAAATCTCCCGCGATATCAATGCCTTTATTCAAACTACCGTTTGAAGAAAATTTACCTATCAAAACGCCACTAGCCGGCCATGCCCAGCCGCTCGGCGAACGCTCTGCAGCGCCGGCCGGTGTGCTGGCAGCCGGCGGGATGACCACCGGTGTAACAGCCACCGGTTTGGAAATGACCGTGGTCTTTACAGAGCCGGAACTGCTGGTCGTGGTCGAACTGGTCGAGGTGCTGGGCACCGGCCGACTCGTAGCAGCAGCCACGACGGGGGCACCTTCGGAGCGGCCATCGAAACGGATCGTCTGCCCCGGACGGATGGTATAGGGCTCGGGAATCTGGTTGCGGGCCGCCAGCGCTTTCCAGTCCCAGCCATAGCGGAAGGCGATGGAAAACAGCGTATCGCCCCGTTTGACCACGTACTGCCCGGTGGTAACCGCCGGGCGCTGCGCGACCTGGTTGCCGTTGCGGTCCACCACGCGCACGCCACCGGAGGGCGAACTGGCGCAGCCGGCCAGCAGGACGCTGAAGGCAATGCCAAGAACGAGATGCTGAAAGCCTGTCATCGATGATCCAAGCTGCCGAATGCCCCTGAGACTCACCCGCCACTCCCTTTACCGGTGACTGAATTGAAAGACGCCAAGTTGTGCAGAAACAATCGAGAACCGCCCTTTAGTCTGAGATGAAACGAGGCCTGAAGCCGCGGGGCCTGCCTGATAATGCCACGCTGCCAGCTTCTGGCTGCTCGATAGACCGGCGCGGCTGTGCAGAATTCACTGCAGCGCTCAAGCCAGCGGGCCATTGAGCAGCGGCACGAAACGCACGGCACCCAGTACGTGACGCGAGAAGCCCTCGTCCTCACGCACGATGAGCATCAGTTGCTGGACCTCACCGGAACCGACCGGGATCACCATACGCCCACCGGGCGCCAGCTGGTCCAGCAGGGCCTGGGGCACATCGGTCGCCACTGCGGTGACGATGATGCCGTTATAGGGCGCCAGCGCCTGCCAGCCCTCCCAGCCATCACCCCAGCGAAACACCACGTTGCGCAGGTTCAGCTCGACCAGGCGCTCCTTGGCGCGGTCCTGCAGGACCTTGATACGCTCGACGGAAAACACGCGCTCGACCAACTGCGCCAGCACGGCAGTCTGGTAGCCCGAGCCGGTACCGATCTCCAGCACTTTGTCGAGCGGGCCGGCCGCCAGCAGCAGCTCGCTCATGCGCGCCACCATATAAGGCTGGGAAATGGTCTGGTTATGGCCGATCGGCAGTGCAGTGTCTTCGTAGGCGCGGTGCGCCAGGGCTTCGTCGACGAACAGGTGCCGGGGCGTACGGCGGATCACCTCCAGCACCTGGGTGTTTGACAGCCCTTCTTCGTAAAGGCGCTGGATCAGTCGCTCGCGGGTACGCTGCGAGGTCATGCCGATTCCGCGGCGCAGCAGGTCATCTTGTTCGCGGGGCATCAGCGCAGTCCCTCCAGCCAAGTGTTGAGGCTGTCGAAACCGTCCCGGTAGGTCCGGTCGAGCTGTAAAGGGGTGATCGACACGTAGCCCTGCATCACGGCGTGGAAGTCGGTGCCCGCACCGCCGTCCTCGGCATCGCCTGCGGCGGCGATCCAGTAGCCGGCACGCCCACGCGGGTCCACCACCTTGACCGGTGCGGCAGCGCGGGCACGATGCCCCAGGCGGGTCAGTTGAATGCCACGCACCCGGTCCAGCGGCAGGTTGGGGATATTGACGTTCACTACGGTACGCGGCGGCAGGTCGAGCTGCTCATGGGCCTCGACCAGCAGGCGCGCATAGTGCGCCGCGGTGGCCAGGTTGTCGGTCTGCCGGGAAAGGAACGAGAAGGCGAAGCTGGGCCGCTCCAGAAAGCGGCCTTCCAGCGCAGCGGCGACCGTCCCCGAGTAAAGCACGTCGTCGCCAAGATTGGCGCCCAGGTTGATGCCCGACACGACCATGTCGGGCTGCTCCGGCAACAGGCCATTGAGCCCCAGGTGCACGCAGTCGGTCGGAGTACCGTTGACACTGATGAACCCGTTGCCCAGCACCTGGGGATGCAGCGGGCGGTCGAGGGTCAGCGAGCTGCTGGCGCCGCTCCTGTCCTGATCAGGGGCGATCACCACGCACTCGGCATGCTCCGCCAGCGCCGCGTACAGCGCCGCCAGACCGGGTGCGGCGACCCCGTCATCGTTAGAAATCAGAATACGCATGGGTTGTCCGTAAGCCCGACCGGCACCAGATCGACGAGTTCACGGACCACGACGGTCGCGAAGCATCCGGGCGGAAGGACGAATTCCAGTTGCAGAATGTCAGGCTCCGGATAATGCCACGTCAGACGCCCAATGGGCAGTCGCAGGATGCGACGCTCGTGTTCCATTCCCGCCCTGACCAGCCAGTCGCGCAATGACGCCTCGCCGTCTGCCACGGCATTCTCCAGCTCGGCACTGGTGCCTGCGGCGGGTGATGGCCCTTCGCCCCATTGCGGTCCGGTGGGATGCAGGTCGAGAATCGCCAGACGCGGGTCATGGCACTCCTCGACACCGGCCGGGAAAAAACTGCGGCTGCCGGTGAAGGCCAGCAGATCGCCGACCTGCGCCTGGTTCCAGGTGCCGTCGGCAACGCGCCGGGCCAGCACCCGGTTGAACAGGTAGCTGCGTGCGCTGGACAGCAGCCGGGAGCGCACTGCGCGCTGCTCGGGCAGGGCCTGGCGTGCGGCGAACTCCTGGGCCTGCGCCACATTGCCGCCTTGGTGACCGAAACGCTGGGTGCCGAAGTAATTGGGCACGCCTTGGGCCGCCAGGGTTTCCAGGCGCAGCTGCAGGGCAGCCTGGTCGGCCTGCAGACGGGTCAGGCGCAGGGTGAAGCCATTGGCGGCATGCGCACCGCGCTGCAGCTTGCGGCGGTGGCGGACGCTGCGCAGGATGCTCAGGGTCGCGTCCTCGGCAGCCGACAAATCAGGGTCGGCCTTGCCAGGCAGCTGAATGCTGAACCATTGGCGAGTCAGTGCCTGGCGGTCCTTGAGCCCGGCATAGCTGACGGTGCGCAACGGCACCCCGGCGGCACGCGCCAGTCGTCGCGCGGCTTCTTCAGTGTTCAGGCCGCGCTTCTCGACCCACAGCCAAAGGTGCTCGCCATCGCCGGACAGCGGAATGTCCAGCACTTCATCAACCTGGAAGTCTTCGGCCACCGCCTTGAGCTGCGCGGTGCCCAGTGCCGCGCCATGAGCCCGGGGGCCCAGTAGTTGCAGTTCGTTCATGCCGACAGCAACAGCGCGACGGCATGCACCGCGATGCCTTCCTCACGACCGACGAAGCCGAGCTTTTCAGTGGTGGTGGCCTTGACGTTGACCTGGTCGAGCTGCACCTGCAGGTCTTCGGCGATCAGTTCGCGCATAGCCTGGATATGCGGGGCCATCTTGGGTGCCTGGGCAACGATGGTGGCGTCGACGTTGCCGACCTTCCAGCCCTTCTCCTGCACCAGTTTGAGCACGTGGCGCAGCAGCACGCGGCTGTCGGCGCCCTTGAACTGCGGGTCGGTATCAGGGAAGTGCCGACCGATGTCGCCCAGCGCCGCCGCGCCCAGCAGTGCATCACTCAGGGCATGCAGCAGGACATCGCCGTCGGAATGGGCCAGCAGACCGAAACCATGCGCGATGCGCACCCCGCCCAAGGTAATGAAATCGCCTTCGGCGAAACGATGCACATCGTAGCCATGACCTATACGCATAGAAAAACGCCCTGAAAAAAGTCAGGGCGGAATTCTACCTGCTTTGGCGCGCCTTGGGGCCGCTGTATCAGTAGGCTTTCAAGGCTGTCGCGTGGTGACGCAGGTGTTCTTCGATGAAGCTGGCGATGAAGTAGTAGCTGTGGTCATAACCAGGCTGCATGCGCAGGTTCAGCGGATGCCCCGCCGCCCTGGCGGCCTGTACCAGCGCCTCTGGCTTGAGCTGATTGACCAGGAAGTCGTCGCGGTCGCCCTGGTCGACCAGAATCGGCAGCTTCTGGGTCGCCTGGGCCAGCAACAGGCTGGCATCCCACTCGCGCCAGCGCGAACGGTCCTCCCCCAGGTAGCGGGAAAAGGCCTTTTGCCCCCACGGGCAGTCCACGGGGTTACAGATCGGCGAAAACGCCGAGACCGACTGGTAGCGCCCCGGGTTGCGCAACGCACAGACCAGCGCCCCATGCCCGCCCATCGAATGGCCGCTGATACCCCGCGCCTGGGACGCCGGGAAGTGCACCTCGATCAGAGCTGGCAGCTCATCGACCACGTAGTCGTACATCCGGTAGTGCCGAGCGTAGGGTTGCTCGGTGGCGTTAAGGTAGAAACCGGCACCCAGGCCGAAGTCCCAGGCACCGTCCGGGTCACCGGCCACGTCCGGGCCACGCGGGCTGGTGTCCGGGGCGACGATGATCAGCCCCAGCTCGGCGGCCATGCGCTGGGCACCGGCCTTCTGCATGAAGTTCTCGTCGGTGCAGGTCAACCCCGACAGCCAGTACAGCACCGGCAGCTTGCCGCCCTGCTCGGCCTGAGGCGGCAGGTACACGGCGAACACCATGTCGCACCCCAGTGCACTGGAATGATGCTTGTAACGCTTGTGCCAGCCGCCGAAGCTTTTCTGGCAGGAAATGTTTTCCAAACTCATCGATTGGCTCCCAGCTGCAGGCCACGGGCGACAGGCGAGTCCGCAACTCCCTGCCGACCGAAACCCGAGCTTTCATCTTGTGACTGGAGGCGTGAGGCTGGCGCCTTAGAAATGCACCACCGAACGGATGCTCTTGCCTTCGTGCATCAGCTCGAAGGCTTCGTTGATCTGCTCCAGGCCCATGGTATGGGTGATGAACTTGTCCAGCGGGATCTCGCCGGTTTCCGACTTCTGCACATAGGACGGCAGTTCGCTACGGCCCTTGACGCCGCCGAATGCCGAGCCGCGCCATACACGGCCTGTGACCAGTTGGAACGGACGGGTGGAGATTTCCTGCCCGGCACCTGCCACACCGATGATCACCGACTCGCCCCAGCCCTTGTGGCAGCATTCCAGCGCAGCACGCATCAGTTGCACGTTGCCGACACACTCAAAGGAGAAGTCCACGCCGCCATCGGTCATCTCGACGATGACTTCCTGAATCGGACGCTGATGGTCCTTGGGATTGACGAAATCGGTGGCACCCAGCTCACGGGCGATGTCGAACTTGGCCGGGTTGATGTCGATGGCGATGATGCGCGAAGCCTTGGCCATCTTCGCGCCGATGATCGCCGCCAGGCCGATGCCGCCCAGACCGAAGATCGCCACGGTGTCGCCTTCCTTGACCTTGGCGGTGTTGAGCACCGCACCGATGCCGGTGGTCACGCCGCAACCGAGCAGGCAGACCTTTTCCAATGGCGCTTCCTTGGGGATCTTGGCCAGGGAGATTTCCGGCAGCACGGTGTACTCGGAGAAGGTCGAGCAGCCCATGTAGTGGTAGACCGGCTCGCCGTTGTAGCTGAAGCGGCTGGTGCCGTCAGGCATCAGGCCCTTGCCCTGGGTGGCGCGTACGGCCTGGCAGAGATTGGTCTTGCCCGAAGTGCAGAACTTACACTTGCCGCATTCGGCGGTATACAGCGGAATGACATGGTCGCCGACCTGCAGCGAGGTGACGCCCTCGCCCACCGCCTCGACGATACCGCCGCCCTCATGGCCCAGCACGCATGGGAAGACGCCTTCGGAGTCCTGACCGGACAGCGTATAGGCGTCGGTGTGGCAGACACCACTGGCCACGATGCGCACCAGCACCTCGCCGGCCCGTGGCGGCTGCACATCCAGCTCGACGATGCGCAGGGGTTCATTGGGCGCGAAGGCGACAGCGGCACGTGACTTGATCATGCGGAAACTCCTTGATGGGTGAAAAGCGATTTCAGGAGTGTATTACAGCCCAGGCTGGTGAATAATCGGGCCAAAGCAAAACATTATTGCCACACAGGGATAATCGATGTTCATCAATGGCTGGGAAGGCATCGACGAGTTCGTCGCGGTCGCCGAATGCGGGCAGTTCACTGCCGCCGCGCAGCGCCTGGGGGTTTCCTCATCACACATCAGCCGGCAGATCGCCCGCCTGGAAGAGCGCCTGCAGAGCCGCCTGCTGTACCGCAGCACTCGGCGTGTCGCACTCACCGAAGCCGGGCAGACCTTCCTGCAGCATTGCCAACGCCTGCAAGACGGCCGCGAAGAAGCGTTGCGTGCCATCGGTGATCTCACTGGCGAGCCCAAGGGCCTGCTGCGCATGACCTGCGCCGTGGCCTACGGTGAGCGCTTCATTGCCCCGCTGGTTACCCGCTTCATGGAAAAGCACCCACAGTTGCGGGTCGATATCGAGCTGTCGAACACCACGCTGGACCTGCTGCAGGAGGGCATGGACCTGGCCATCCGCCTGGGCCGCCTGCAGGACTCGCGCCTGGTCGCCACCCGCCTGGCGCCTCGGCGCATGTACCTGTGCGCCTCCCCGTCCTATCTGGAACGCTACGGTCGCCCGCACAGCCTGTCGGAACTCAACCGGCACAACTGCCTGGTCGGCAGCAGCGATACCTGGCTGCTGCAGCAGAATGGGCGGGAATTCTCGCAACGCGTGCACGGCAACTGGCGCTGCAACAGCGGCCAGGCGGTGCTGGACGCCGCGCTCAATGGCATGGGCCTGTGCCAACTACCGGATTACTACGTGCTCGAACACCTGCAAAGTGGTGCCTTGGTGTCATTGCTGGAGCCGCACCAGCCCCCCAACACCGCCGTGTGGGCGCTGTACCCTCAGCAGCGGCATCTGTCACCGAAAGTGCGCAACCTGGTGGACTATCTCAAGCAAGGGCTGGCACAGCGCAAGGAATACCTCGGCGCCTACTAAGCGAAGGAGCGGCGCTGGCGCAGCCATTCCAGGTCTTCGGGGCGGGTGACCTTGATGTTGTCTGAGCGGCCTTCGACCAGCCGCGGGGCTTGCCCGGCCCATTCGATGGCCGAGGCTTCATCGGTGATCGCCGCGTTGGCCACCAGACTGTCGGCCAGGGCGCGGTGCAGCGTCCCCAGGCGAAACATCTGCGGTGTATAGGCCTGCCAGATCAGGCTGCGATCCACGGTTTCCGATACGCGCCCATGGGCATCGGCACGCTTGAGGGTGTCGCGCGCCGGCACCGCCAGCAGGCCACCGACCGGGTCATGCGCCAGCTCACCCAGCAGGTTGTCCAGGTCACTGCGTGCCAGGTTGGGGCGTGCCGCGTCGTGCACCAGGACCCAGTCGTCGTCGCTGGCACCTTGAGCGTGCAGGTGCAGTAGCGCATTGAGCACCGAGTCGGCGCGTTCCTTGCCACCTTCGACGCGCTGGATGCGTGAATCCAGCGCGCAAGGCAGGGTCGGCCAATAGGGGTCTTCGGCAGCCAGGCTGATCACCAGCCCTTTGAGTCGGGGATGGTCGAGAAAACACAGCAGGCTGTGTTCGAGAATGGTGAGAGCGCCCAGCATCAGGTATTGCTTGGGACGATCCGCCGCCATTCGGGCACCAACGCCCGCAGCGGGAATGACTGCCCAGAAGGCAGGAAGAGAGTCGTGCATCGAGGCCTTCGCGTCAGCTCAGCGTGCCAATTGGTAGAGGGTTTCGCCGTCCTTGACCATGCCCAGCTCGTGGCGGGCGCGCTCTTCGACGGTTTCCAGACCCTTCTTGAGTTCCGTGACCTCGGCGTCGAGAACCCGATTGCGTTCCAGCAGGTTTTCATTTTCAGCGCGCTGTTCGGCAATCTGCTTGGTCAGGCTGGCGACTTGCGCCAGGCTGCCATTGCCCACCCAAAGGCGGTACTGCAGGCCGGCCAGCAACAGAAGCAGAACGAGGAACAACCAATAGGGACTGCGCATCGAGATATCAATTATCCGGTAATGAAACGGCATTGAGCCTGACCAAGGCCAGGCTCAATCAGTACAGCCTCGGCACTGGCCCGCGCACCCCGTGCGAAGGCCCTGCCGTTTTACCACCTATGACTCAGCCGCGAAACTCCGCACGGCCGCGATAAACGGCCTTGGCGCCCAGTTGCTCTTCGATACGCAGCAGCTGGTTGTACTTGGAGACGCGGTCGGAGCGGCACAGCGAACCGGTCTTGATCTGACCGGCGGCGGTGCCAACGGCCAGGTCGGCGATGGTCGAGTCTTCGGTTTCACCGGAGCGGTGCGAGATCACTGCGGTGTAGCCAGCCGCCTTGGCCATCTGGATGGCTTCCAGGGTTTCGGTCAGCGAGCCGATCTGGTTGAACTTGATCAGGATCGAGTTACCGATACCTTTCTCGATGCCTTCCTTGAGGATCTTGGTGTTGGTCACGAACAGGTCGTCACCGACCAGCTGCACCTTGGTGCCGATCTTGTCGGTGAGGATCTTCCAGCCAGCCCAGTCCGACTCGTCCAGACCGTCTTCGATGGAGATGATCGGGAAGCGCTCGGTCAGGCCTTTCAGGTAGTCGGCGAAACCTTCGGCATCGAACGACTTGCCTTCGCCCGACAGGTTGTACTTGCCGTCTTCGTAGAATTCGCTGGCCGCGCAGTCCAGGGCCAGGGTCACGTCGGTGCCCAGCTTGTAGCCGGCTTTCTCGACCGCTTCGGCGATGGCGCCCAGGGCGTCTTCGTTGGAAGCCAGGTTCGGGGCGAAGCCGCCTTCGTCACCCACGGCAGTGTTCAGGCCACGAGCCTTCAGCACAGCCTTGAGGTGGTGGAAAATCTCGGTGCCCATACGCAGGCCGTCGGAGAAGGTCTTGGCGCCAACTGGCTGCACCATGAACTCCTGGATATCGACGTTGTTATCGGCATGCTCGCCGCCGTTGATGATGTTCATCATCGGCACCGGCATGGAGTACTGGCCCGGAGTGCCGTTCAGGTTGGCGATGTGCGCGTACAGCGGCAGGTCCTGGTCCTGGGCGGCGGCCTTGGCAGCGGCCAGGGACACGGCGAGGATGGCGTTGGCGCCCAGCTTGGCCTTGTTCTCGGTACCGTCCAGTTCGATCATGGCGCGGTCCAGGGCTTTCTGGTCGATCGGGTCCTTGCCCAGCAGCAGGTCGCGGATCGGGCCGTTGATGTTGGCAACGGCTTTCAGCACGCCCTTGCCCAGGTAACGGCTCTTGTCTCCATCACGCAGCTCGAGCGCTTCGCGCGAACCGGTTGAGGCACCGGACGGCGCGCAAGCAGTACCGATGATGCCGTTGTCGAGAAGCACATCCGCTTCGACGGTGGGGTTGCCACGGGAGTCGAGAACTTCACGACCTTTGATGTCGACGATTTTTGCCATTGTTGTAAACACTCCGGGATTGACGGAAACGACGCAGCATTGAAAACGATCACGCCGGGCAGGCCGGGCGTGGAACCGGCGGCTGCGCAGAGGCGGCCACCGGGCACGGCACTTTAACGGAAACCGAGGTTACGCGGTTTCAACGGGGTCAAAACTTTTCACCAGCTGGTCCAGCGCCTGCAGCTGAGACAGGAAAGGCTCAAGCTTGTTCAGGCGCAACGCGCACGGGCCGTCGCACTTGGCCTGGTCGGGGTCCGGATGGGCCTCGAGGAACAACCCGGCCAGGCCCTGGGACAGACCGGCCTTGGCCAGCTCCAGAACCTGGGCACGGCGGCCGCCGGCGGAATCCGCACGACCACCTGGCATCTGCAGTGCATGAGTGACGTCGAAGAACACCGGGTATTCGAACTGCTTCATGATGCCGAAGCCGAGCATGTCCACCACCAGGTTGTTGTAGCCGAAGCTCGAACCGCGCTCGCAGAGAATCAGCTGCTCGTTACCCGCTTCCTCGCACTTGGTCAGGATGTGTTTCATTTCCTGGGGGGCAAGGAACTGGGCCTTCTTGATGTTGATCACTGCACCGGTCTTGGCCATCGCCACCACCAGGTCGGTCTGCCGCGACAGGAAGGCCGGCAGCTGGATGATGTCGCAGACTTCGGCCACTGGAGCGGCCTGGTGCGGCTCGTGCACGTCGGTGATCACCGGCACGTTGAAGGTGCGCTTGATCTCTTCGAAGATGCGCATGCCCTCTTCCAGGCCGGGGCCACGGTACGAGTTGATCGACGACCGATTGGCCTTGTCGAAGCTGGCCTTGAACACGTAAGGGATACCGAGCTTCTCGGTAACCCTCACGTACTCTTCGCAGATCTGCATGGCCAGGTCACGGGATTCGAGGACGTTCATGCCGCCGAACAGCACCATGGGCTTGTCGTTGGCGATCTCGATGGAGCCGACGCGAATGATTTTCTGAGCCATGTATTTGATATCCCGAATCAGGCGTTCTTCTGATGTTGAGCCAGCGCCGCCTTGACGAAGCCGCTGAACAGCGGATGACCGTCACGCGGTGTCGAGGTGAACTCAGGGTGGAACTGGCAGGCCACGAACCATGGATGATCCGGTGCCTCGACCACTTCGACCAGCGCGCCGTCGCCGGAACGGCCGGAAACGCGCAGACCGGCTTCGATCAGTTGCGGCAGCAGGTTGTTGTTGACCTCGTAACGATGGCGATGACGCTCGACGATCACGTCGCTGGCGTAGCAGGCGTGAACCTGAGAGCCGGCTTCGAGCAGGCACTCCTGAGCGCCCAGGCGCATGGTGCCGCCCAGATCGGAACTTTCGCTGCGGGTTTCCACGGCGCCGGTGGCATCGGACCACTCGGTGATCAGGCCGACCACCGGATGCTCACCGGTGCGGTCGAACTCGGTGGAGTTGGCGTCTTTCCAGCCCAGCACGTTACGGGCGAACTCGATGACCGCCACCTGCATGCCCAGGCAGATGCCCAGGTATGGCACCTTGTTCTCACGGGCGTACTGCACGGCAGTGATCTTGCCTTCCACGCCACGCAGGCCGAAGCCGCCGGGAACCAGGATGGCGTCCACGCCTTCGAGCAGGCCCGTGCCCTGGTTCTCGATGTCTTCGGAGTCGATGTAGCGCAGGTTCACCTTGGTACGGTTGGTGATACCGGCGTGGCTCATGGCCTCGATCAGCGACTTGTAGGCGTCGAGCAGTTCCATGTACTTGCCGACCATGGCGATGGTCACTTCGTGCTCGGGGTTGAGCTTGGCATCGACGACCTTTTCCCACTCGGACAGGTCGGCGCCACCGCATTGCAGGCCGAAGCGCTCGACGACGAAGTCATCCAGACCCTGGGCATGCAGCACGGCCGGGATCTTGTAAATGGTGTCGACGTCTTCCAGGGAAATCACCGCACGCTCTTCGACGTTGGTGAACAGCGCGATCTTGCGGCGCGAGGACACGTCAACCGGATGGTCGGAACGGCAGATCAGCACGTCAGGCTGCAGGCCGATGGAGCGCAGCTCCTTGACCGAGTGCTGGGTCGGCTTGGTCTTGGTCTCGCCAGCAGTGGCGATGTACGGGACCAGGGTCAGGTGCATCAGCATCGCGCGCTTGGAACCGACTTCCACACGCAGCTGGCGAATGGCTTCGAGGAACGGTTGCGACTCGATGTCACCCACGGTGCCGCCGATCTCGACCAGGGCCACGTCGGCATCCGCCGCACCCTTGATGATGCGACGCTTGATCTCGTCGGTGATGTGCGGAATGACCTGGATGGTGGCGCCCAGGTAATCACCACGGCGCTCCTTGCGCAGTACGTGCTCGTACACGCGGCCGGTGGTGAAGTTGTTGTTCTGGGTCATCGTGGTGCGGATGAACCGCTCGTAGTGACCCAGGTCCAGGTCGGTCTCGGCGCCGTCGTGGGTGACGAACACTTCACCGTGCTGGAAGGGGCTCATGGTGCCCGGGTCCACGTTGATGTACGGATCCAGCTTGAGCATGGTGACCTTGAGCCCCCTCGCCTCCAGGATGGCCGCCAATGAAGCCGAGGCAATGCCTTTCCCCAATGAAGAAACAACACCGCCCGTGACGAAGATGTAGCGCGTCATGAAAAACCCTAGAAGTCTGCGTTAAAGCGGTCAGAGCCGCCGGGGAAAGCGAAGGAAGGCCGAAGCCCCCGGTTACCGACAGGATTCACAATGCACTCCCGAACTGCTGCGTTGAATACGACCGACCAGAAGCCTGTCCTTTCCATAGCGCCACACTTTTAAGATTGCCCAGTAAATACGGGTGGTAGACCGGCAGCCTGCGTCGCTGAGAATCAGCTGACACAAGCTGTATCAAGAAGGGAGCGTAGTCTACCGGAAAGCCCCCTTCATCACAAACATTGGTCGCCTGCTGGCGGCTGCCAGCGCAACCGCCCGCCCCCGACACCCAGGCCATCCAGCCCGTGAATGTTGGCCACGGCGAGCAATTGCCCACCCTGGAAAAGCAGCGGCACACGGTTACGCACGAAGCCCGGCACGCCTCGCTCGTTGAACAGGCGCTTGAGGTCGCGCCTGCCGCGCCCAGGCACTTCCAGGCATTCTCCGCCCTGCCGATAGCGCACTTCGAAGGCACCGACTGGCGCGGGTCCAATGAACGACAGCAGGCCATTGCCCGACAGTTTGAGGGGCTGCCCGGGATTCGGCCAATCCACGCTCTGCCCAGCCACGCTGGCCGCTGAAGGCCGCAGCCAGTCACCGCTCAACCACCAGAGCTGGCCCGCCGCGCGGTGCAACTGCCCATCGGCCAGCGCCCATACCGGATGGGCCTCAGGGCCGGCATCGCGCAACGCTTCCCATCCGGCCCAATGGTCGGTATCAGGCAAGCGGCTGAAGGCCGCCAGCCAATGGCGCAAGGCATTGCGCTGCCGGGCCGGCGACAGGGCAGCCAAGGGCGCCAGGGCCAGGGCCGGCACGCTCAACCAGGGGAATGCGTCGGTACGGGCGGCAGCGGCCAGGTCGGCGCTCGCGAGTTCATCGAGCAACTGCTGCGCTTCACTCAGGTGCGCGGCACTGCGCGCCAGGCTGGCGCTCGCTTGCGGCCAGCGCGAACGCAACACCGGCATGACCTGCCCACGCAGGAAATTGCGTGCGTGGCGCAGATCCTGATTGCTGGGATCTTCGACCCAGTTCAGGCCGTGCCGCTGCGCATAGCCTTCCAGGTCTGCGCGCGCCACGCCCAGCAGTGGCCGTAACAGCTGGCCGCCCCCTAGCGCGCGGCTGGCCGACATGGCCGACAACCCGCGCACACCGGCACCACGCAGCAAGCGAAACAGCAAGGTTTCGGCCTGATCGTCACGATGCTGGGCACTGAGCAGGCAGTCGCCCTCACCGATCAGACGTGCAAAAGCCGCATAACGCGCCTGCCGAGCCGCCTGCTCCAGGCTCGCCTGCGGGTGCACGGTGACGTACTCGACATGCAGAGGCACACCAAGCGCGGCGCAGAACGCACGGCAATGCTCAGGCCAGGCATCAGCTGCCGGTTGCAGACCGTGATGGACATGAATCGCATGAAGGGGAGGAAGAGATCGCCGCGAACGCTGTTCGACCAACAGGTGCAGCAGGACGGTGGAGTCCAGCCCTCCGGAGAAGGCGACATGCAGGGCGGGCGCCTGCAAGGCCGGGGACAGCGCCCCGACCAGTAACGCATGCAGCTCGGTGTCGTTCATGACGACAAGGCCCGGCCATGTGCATGGCCGGGCAATCCGCTATCAGACGCCGTAGCTCATCAGACGCTCGTAGCGGCGCTTCAGCAGCGCGTCGGCATCGAACTTCTTGAGCATGTCCAGCTGGCTGAGCAGTTCTTCGCGGATGGTCGCCGAAGCGGCGGCCGGGTCGCGGTGCGCACCGCCCAGCGGCTCCTTGATGACCTTGTCGACGATGCCCAGGCCCTTGAGGCGGTCGGCGGTGATGCCCATGGCTTCGGCAGCATCCGGCGCTTTCTCGGCGGTTTTCCACAGGATCGAGGCGCAGCCTTCCGGCGAGATCACCGCGTAGGTGGAGTACTGCAGCATGTTCAGCTGGTCGCAGACGCCGATGGCCAACGCACCGCCGGAGCCGCCCTCACCGATCACGGTGGCGATGATCGGCGTCTTCAGGCGCGCCATGACACGCAGGTTCCAGGCGATGGCTTCGCTCTGGTTGCGCTCTTCGGCGTCGATGCCCGGATAGGCGCCCGGGGTGTCGATGAAGGTCATGATCGGCATCTTGAAGCGCTCGGCCATTTCCATCAGGCGGCAGGCCTTGCGGTAGCCTTCAGGACGCGGCATGCCGAAGTTGCGACGGACCTTCTCGCGCACTTCGCGGCCTTTCTGATGGCCGATCACCATGACTGGCTGGCCGTCCAGGCGGGCAATACCACCGACGATGGCGGCGTCGTCGGCGAAATGCCGGTCACCGTGCAGTTCGTCGAACTCGGTGAAGATGTGCTCGATGTAGTCCAGCGTATAGGGACGGCGCGGGTGGCGCGCCATGCGTGCGATCTGCCAGCTGGTCAGGTTGCCGAAGATGCTCTCGGTGAGCGTTTTGCTCTTGTCCTGCAGGCGGGAGATCTCCTCGCTGATGTTCAGCGAGTTGTCGTTGCCGACCAGGCGCAGCTCTTCGATCTTGGCTTGCAAGTCAGCGATGGGCTGTTCGAAATCGAGAAAGTTCGGGTTCATAGGCATCCGTCTTGGGTCGACGGCCAAGAGGCCGGCCGGTTGATCCGTAAAAACCCCCTACCATACGGAAGGAGCGTTTTAAGGTCGAGTTTAAAGTTTCAGGTTGTCTGCGTTCAGCGATACTGGAGAAAGACGTTCTCCCTGCCGAACTGGTCACGCAGGGCCTGAATCAGGTTGTCTGCGGGATCGATTCGCCATTCTTCGCCAAATTGCAGAACCGCTCTGGCGTCCTGCCCGGTGTAGTCCAGGGTGATCGGGCAGGCGCCGCGATGGCGCCGGCAAAGGTCGCCCAGCCAGCGCAGCCGGTCGCCCTTGAGCGCCTGGGCATTCACCGTCAGGCGCAGGCTTTCGGCGAGGCCTGTACGCGCGTCCTCGATACTCATGACACGCTTGGCCCGCAGACGCAGGCCGCCGGAAAAGTCGTCGTGGCTCACCTCGCCCTCGACCACCACGATCGCATCGGTCTGCAGCAGCGACTGCGCCGAATGGAAGGCCTCGGCGAACAGCGAGGCCTCGATGCGTGCCGAGCGATCGTCGAGGGTGATGAAGCCCATCTTGTCGCCCTTCTTGTTCTTCATCACCCGCAAGGCGATGACCAGGCCAGCCACTGTCTGGGTATCGCGAGCCGGCTTGAGATCGATGATGCGCTGCCGGGCGAAGCGGCGAATCTCGCCTTCGTATTCGTCGATGGGGTGGCCGGTAAGGTACAGACCGAGGGTTTCCTTCTCGCCGCGCAGACGCTCCTTGAGCGTGATTTCCCGTGCCTTGCGGTGGTTGGCGTAGACATCGGCATCTTCGGCTTCGAACAGTCCGCCGAACAGGTCCGAGTGACCGCTGTCACGGCTGCGCGCGGTCTGCTCGGCCGCCTGGATGGCCTCTTCGAGCGCGGCCAGCAGCACCGAGCGGTTGCGGTCGATGTTGGCCTGGTAGGCCTTGGGCTCCAGCTCGAAGTAAGGACCCAGACGGTCCAGAGCGCCGCTGCGGATCAGGCCATCGAGGGTACGTTTATTGACGCGCTTGAGGTCGACCCGAGCGCAGAAGTCGAACAGGTCCTTGAACGGGCCATCCTTGCGCGCCTCGGTGATGGCTTCCACCGGGCCTTCGCCGACGCCCTTGATCGCACCCAGGCCGTAGATGATCCGACCATCGTCGCTGACCGTGAACTTGAACTCGGAGATGTTCACGTCTGGCGCATCGAGGCGCAGCTTCATGCTGCGCACTTCCTCGATCAGGGTCACGACCTTGTCGGTGTTGTGCATATCCGCCGACAGCACCGCCGCCATGAATGGCGCCGGGTAGTGCATCTTCAGCCAGGCGGTCTGGTACGAGACCAGGCCATAGGCGGCCGAGTGGGATTTGTTGAAGCCGTAGCCGGCGAACTTTTCCACCAGGTCGAAGATGTTACCCGCCAGGTCGGCATCGATATTGTTGGCCTTGCAGCCATCGATGAAGCTGCCGCGCTGCTTGGCCATTTCCTCGGGCTTCTTCTTGCCCATGGCGCGGCGCAGCATGTCCGCACCACCGAGGGTATAGCCGGCCATGACCTGGGCGATCTGCATCACCTGTTCCTGGTACAGGATGATGCCGTAGGTCGGTGCCAGTACCGGTTGCAGGCCTTCGTACTGGTAGTCCGGGTGCGGGTAGGCCAGCTCGGCACGACCGTGCTTGCGGTTGATGAAGTCGTCGACCATGCCCGATTGCAGCGGGCCGGGACGGAACAGCGCCACCAGTGCGATGAGGTCTTCCAGGCAGTCGGGCTTGAGCTTCTTGATCAGCTCCTTCATGCCCCGCGATTCGAGCTGGAACACCGCCGTGGTTTCGGCACGTTGCAGCAGCTCGTAGGTCGGCTTGTCATCCAGCGGAATGAAGGCGATGTCCAGCGGGTCCTGGCCATCGCGCTGGCGGTCGCGGTTGATGGTCTCCAGGGCCCAGTCGATGATGGTCAGGGTCCGCAGGCCGAGGAAGTCGAACTTCACCAGACCCGCCGCCTCGACGTCATCCTTGTCGAACTGGGTCACCAGGCCATCACCGGCCTCGTCGCAATAGATCGGCGCGAAGTCGGTGAGCTTGGTTGGCGCGATCACCACACCACCGGCGTGCTTGCCGACGTTACGCACCACGCCTTCGAGCTTGAGGGCCATCTCCCAGATTTCTGCCGCTTCCTCGTCGTTCTTGAGGAAGTCGCGCAGGATCTCTTCCTGCTCGTAGGCCTTCTCCAGGGTCATGCCTACTTCGAAGGGGATCATCTTCGACAGACGATCGGCCAGGCCATAGGACTTGCCCTGCACCCGCGCCACGTCACGCACCACCGCCTTGGCCGCCATGGAACCGAAAGTGATGATCTGGCTGACCGCATTACGGCCGTACTTCTCGGCCACGTAGTCGATGACCCGGTCACGACCGTCCATGCAGAAGTCGACGTCGAAGTCGGGCATCGAGACCCGTTCCGGGTTGAGGAAACGCTCGAACAGCAGGTCGTAGGCCAGCGGGTCGAGGTCGGTGATCTTCTGCACGTAGGCCACCAGCGAACCGGCACCCGAACCCCGGCCCGGGCCGACCGGCACGCCGTTGCTCTTGGCCCACTGGATGAAGTCCATCACGATGAGGAAGTAACCGGGGAAGCCCATCTGGATGATGATGTCCAGCTCGAAGTTGAGCCGGTCGATATACACCTGCTTGCGTTCGAGGTAATTCTCCGAATCCGGCGGCAGCAGCACGGAAAGGCGCTCTTCCAGGCCGTCGAAGGACACCTTGCGGAAATATTCGTCGATGGTCATGCCATCGGGAATCGGGAAGTTGGGCAGGAAGTAGGTGCCCAGCTTGACGTCGATGTTGCAGCGTTTGGCGATCTCGACGGTGTTTTCCAGCGCCTCGGGCAGGTCGCTGAACAGCTCGGCCATTTCCGCCGCGCTCTTGAGGTACTGCTGGTCGCTGTAGTTGCGCGAGCGCCGCGGGTCATCCAGGGCCCGGCCCTCACCGATGCATACGCGGGTCTCGTGGGCCTCGAAGTCTTCCTGGCGCAGGAAGCGCACATCGTTGGTCGCCACCAGCGGCGCGCCATGACGGTCGGCCAGGGCTACCGCGGCATGCAGATGCTCTTCGTCGTTGACCCGATTGGTGCGCTGCACTTCGATGTAGAAGCGCTCGGGGAACACAGCCATCCATTCGCGCAGCAGCTCGTCGGCCTCACCGGGGTTCCCGGCGAGCAGCGCCATGCCGATCTCGCCCTCCTTGGCTGCGGAAAGCGCAATCAGGCCTTCGCTGGCCTGGGCCACCCACTCACGCTGGACAACGATCTGGCCATTGCTCTGCCCTTCGGTGAAACCACGGGAGATCAGCTCGGTGAGGTTGCGGTAGCCTTGCGGATTCATCACCAGCAGGCTCAGGCGGCTGAGCGGCGCATCGGCACTCTTGCCGGCCAGCCACAGGTCGGCGCCACAGATCGGTTTGATGCCCGCGCCCTGCGCCGCCTTGTAGAACTTGACCAGGGAGCACATGTTGCTCTGGTCGGTGACCGCCACGGCAGGCATGTTCATGCCGGCCAGCGCCTTGACCAGCGGCTTGACCCGGACCAGGCCGTCTACCAGCGAGTATTCGGTATGCAGGCGCAGATGAACGAAAGAAGCCGACATGAAGATCCTATAGCGCGTGGACAGGTGAAACGAAGGTCGGGATTGTACCCAGCCCGGCGGGAAACGTCAGTCCTGCAGCAAGCCGGCCGAACTGAGCGGTGCGGCCACCGCCAGCGCCTCCCAAGCGGCACGCACCGGAGCGAACGAGCGCCGATGGATCGGCGTGGGGCCCAGACGCGCCAGGGCTTCCAGATGAACGGGTGTCGGGTAGCCCTTGTGCCCGCCCATGCCATAGCCGGGATAGACCAGCTCCAGCTCGGCCATTTCCCGGTCACGACTGACCTTGGCCAGGATCGACGCCGCCGCGATGGCTGGCACCCTGGCGTCACCCTGCACCACCGGCGCACTGGGCACCGCCAGCTTCGGACAGCGGTTGCCGTCGATCAGCGCCAGTTTCGGCGTGACGCTCAGCCCCTCGACGGCGCGCTGCATGGCCAGCATGGTGGCATGCAGGATGTTCAAGCGGTCGATCTCCTCCACCTCGGCACGAGCGATGCACCAGGCCAGGGCCTTTTCACGAATTTCGTCGAACAGCTTCTCGCGGCGCGCCTCAGTGAGCTTTTTCGAGTCGTTGAGACCCAGAATCGGCCGCGCCGGGTCGAGAATCACCGCCGCCGTGACCACCGGGCCACACAAAGGCCCGCGGCCGACTTCGTCGACACCGGCAACCAGGTCTTCGACCAGGGTGAAATCCAGGCCCATCTGCATGCTGCGCTCCCTCAAGGTTCAGGGTTCAGGGTTACGGCCGACCAGCTCGAGCACCGCGCGGGCCGCCTGGTTCGAGGCGTCGAGACGCAAGGTGCGGTGGATCTGGTCGAAGCCTTCGGTCTGCCCGAGGCCGCCATCGATCAACGGCAGCATCTGCCGGGCGAGCGCCTCTGGGGTCGCGTCGTCCTGCAACAGCTCAGGCACCAGCAGGCGGCCGGCCAACAGGTTGGGCAACGACACGTAGGGACTTTTCACCAAGCGCTTGAGAATCCAGAAGGTCAGCGGCGCCAGGCGGTAGGCAACGACCATCGGACGCTTGTACAGCAGGGCTTCGAGGGTCGCCGTGCCCGAAGCGATCAACACGGCGTCGCAGGCGGACAGGGCGAGGTGCGAACGGCCATCGAGCAGGGTCAGCGGCAAGTCTCGCCCCTGCAACAGCTGCTCGATCTGCGCACGCCTGGCAGCACTGGCACAAGGCAACACGAAGCGCAGGTCAGGACGTTCGGCGAGCAGGCGCTGTGCGGTATCGAAGAACAACGCGCCAAGGCGCCCTACTTCGCCACCGCGACTGCCCGGCATCAAGGCCACCAGCGGCCCGTCACCCAGCCCCAGCTCGGCGCGGGCGGCGGCTCGGTCGGCTTCTAGGGGAATGGTGTCGGCCAACGGATGGCCGACAAAGCGTACCGGCACGCCCTGTTCTTCGTAGAAGCGCGCCTCGAACGGCAGCAGGGTCAGCATCAGGTC
The DNA here is from genome assembly GCF_913777995.1 of uncultured Pseudomonas sp. GTDB lineage: Bacteria > Pseudomonadota > Gammaproteobacteria > Pseudomonadales > Pseudomonadaceae > Aquipseudomonas. The sequence goes on from NZ_CAJYVE010000039.1 coordinate 65,641, forward strand.
GCAGCCTTCGCGGATCTTCAGCACCCGCTTCTGGCGCCAGGCCCATACCGACGGGCTGACATAATGCACGGTCTTGATCCCGACACGGCGGAGCTGCAGTTCGATATTGAGGGTGAAATCCGGCGCATCGATGCCGATGAACACATCAGGGCGTTCGGCGATCAAGGTCTTGATCAGTTCCTTGCGCTTGGCGAGCAGCTCACGCAGACGCCCGAGCACCTCCACCAGGCCCATGACCGACAGACGCTCCATGGGGAAATAGGACTGCATGCCCTCGGCTTCCATCAGCGGCCCGCCGACGCCAATGAACGTGGCGTCGGGGTAGCGCGTCTTGATGGCGCGCATCAGGCCGGAGCCGAGGATATCACCGGACGCCTCGCCGGCGACCAGAGCGATACGCAATGCCTGGCTCATGGTCAGCGCGTGATGCCGCGGGTCGAGGACTGAATCGACTGCAGGAACATCGCCACCTCAGGGTGCGCGGCGGCGAGGTCGGCCAGGCCGATGATCGCCTGTTCGACGGTCAGCCCCTGGCGGTAGACGATCTTGTAGGCCTTGCGCAGCGCGTGAATGGCCTCTTCCGAGAAACCACGCCGGCGCATGCCTTCGAAGTTCATGCTGCGCGCCTCGGCGGGGTTGCCGAACACGGTGACGAACGCTGGAACGTCCTTGCCGATGGCCGTGCCCATGCCGGAGAAGCTGTGGGCACCGATGTGGCAATACTGGTGGACCAGGGTGTAGCCGGACAGGATGGCCCAGTCATCGACGTGCACATGCCCGGCCAGCGCGGTGTTGTTGACCAGAATGCAGTGGTTGCCGATCACGCTGTCGTGGCCGATGTGGGCATAGGCCATGATCAGGTTGTGGTCGCCCAGGGTGGTTTCGGCGCGATCCTGCACGGTGCCACGGTGAATGGTCACGCCTTCGCGGATCACGTTGTGATCACCGATCACCAGGCGCGTGTCTTCACCCTTGTACTTGAGGTCAGGGGTGTCTTCACCGACCGAGGAGAATTGGTAGATGCGGTTGTGCCGACCGATACGCGTCGGGCCACGCACGATCACGTGGGGGCCGATCACTGAACCCTCGCCGATTTCCACACCAGGTCCGATGATCGACCACGGGCCGACCTCCACGTTGTCAGCCAGGATGGCCGTCGGATCGATGATGGCGCGAGGGTCGATCAAACTCATAGTTCGCGTTCCGCACAGATGATTTCAGCCGAGCAGACCGACTTGCCATCGACCGAAGCCTGGCATTCGAATTTCCAGATCTGCCGCTTGCGGCTGACGAACTTGGCTTCCAGGGTCAACTGGTCGCCTGGCACCACCGGCTGGCGGAAACGCAGTTTGTCCGAACCCACGAAGTAGTAGAGCGTGCCATCGGATGGCTTGGCATCAAGCATCTTGAAACCCAGGATACCTGCCGCCTGGGCCATGGCCTCGATGATCAGCACGCCCGGCATGATCGGGTGCTGAGGGAAATGGCCATTGAAGAAGGGCTCGTTGACGCTGACATTCTTGTAGGCGCGAATGCTCTGGTTCTCGAGATCCAGCTCCGCCACACGATCCACCAACAGGAACGGGTAACGATGAGGCAGGTATTCGCGAATTTCGTTGATGTCCATCATTTCGAGGGGAAGCCTGTAGTAAAGAAAGAGAGCGCTCTCAGGGCGCCCTTCTACAAATATCAGGGGCCAGCCTAGCAGCCAGGCCCGCCTGATATGAAAAAGATATCAGCCATCAGATGAAGCATTGGCGTCGCAGGTCACGGTCTCGACGATCTTTTCCAGTTTCTGCAGCCGACGCGCCATGTCGTCGAGCTTGCGGATGCGCGCGGCACTCTTGCGCCATTCGGCAGCCGGCTGCATGGCCGTACCCGACGAATAGGAGCCGGGCTCGGTGATCGAATGGGTCACCATGGTCATGCCAGTGATGAACACACCGTCGCAGATATCGATATGGCCGACCAGCCCGACACCGCCGGCCAGCATGCAGTGCTTGCCGATACGGGTGCTGCCGGAGATGCCAACACAGGCGGCCATGGCCGTGTGGTCTCCCACCTGGACGTTGTGGGCGATCTGGATCTGGTTGTCCAGTTTCACGCCATTGCCGATCCGGGTGTCGGCCAGCGCACCGCGGTCGATGGCGGTATTCACGCCGATCTCCACGTCATCACCGATCACCACGCCACCAATCTGGGCAATCTTCTGCCATACGCCTTTTTCGTTGGCGAAGCCGAAGCCTTCACCACCGAGAACGGCGCCAGACTGGATGACCACCCGCTGACCGATGCGCACGTCGTGGTACAGCGTGACGCGCGGCGCCAGCCAACCGCCTTCGCCGATCACACTGCGCGCGCCGATGAAGCAATGCGCGCCCAGGGTGACACCGGCACCAATGCGCGCGGCGCTTTCGATCACCACGTACGGGCCGATACTCGCCGTAGGGTCGACCTGCGCATCTTCCGCCACACAGGCCGTCGGGTGGATACCGGCCGCCGCCTTGGGCTTGGGATCGAACAGGTGCGAGATGCGCGCATAGGCCAGGTAAGGGTCGGCGATCAGCAGCGCGTCACCGGCGTAGCCTTCGGCATCGGCCGGCTTGAGCAGCACGGCACCGGCCTGGGTGTCGGTGAGGAACTTGCGGTACTGGGGATTGGCCAGGAAGCTGAGCTGAGTCGGGCCGGCCTCTTGCAGCGTGGCCAGCCCGTCGATGTCCTTGTCCTTGTCGCCACGCAGCGTGGCGCCCAGGAACTCGGCCAGCTGGCCGAGCTTGATGGGGGCGCTCATGGTTACTTCAGCTGGTTCATACGCTCGATGACCTGGCGGGTCACGTCGTACTGAGGCTTGACGTCGATGACGGCGCCACGCTCGAACACCAGGTCATAACCGCCTTTCTTGATCACTTCTTCGACGGCCTGGTCCAGCTTGGGCTTGAGCTGCTTGAGCATTTCGCGGTCAGCCACAGCCTTGGCTTCGTTCAGTTCCTTGGACTGGAACTGGAAGTCACGGGCCTTCTGCTTGAATTCCAGCTCCAGGCGCTCGCGCTCCTGCTGGGCCATCTTGTCACCGCCGCTTACCAGACGGTCCTGGATGCCCTTGGCGCTGGTTTCCAGGCTCTTGAGCTTGGTCAGTTGCGGGCCGAACTTCTTCTCGGCATCCACGGCGTACTTCTTCGCTGCGTCGGACTCCAGCAGGGCCATCTGGTAGTTCAGCACGGCAATCTTCAGGTCGGCGAATGCCGGAGTTGCAACCAGAACGGTGGCCAGCAGGGCCAATTGGGTCAACTTACGCACGATACACTCCTACAGAATTCGTTATCGTTTCGCGAACCAGACCTTAGAAGGTCTGGCCCAGGGAGAATTGGAAGACCTGGGTTTCGGCTTGATCATCCGGTTTCTTGATCGGCATCGCCAGGGCGAAGCTGAGCGGGCCCAAGGCGGTGATCCAGGTCACGCCGACGCCAACGGAACTGGCCATGCCGGAGAAGTCGATATTGCGGCACTCGACTTTCTGCCCGGTGCTTGGAACCGTACGGTTGGAGTCGCAGTTGGTGTCGAAGACGTTACCCACGTCCCAGAACAGCGAGGTGCGCAGCGAGCGCTGGTCCTTGATGAACGGCAGCGGGAACATCAGCTCCACACCACCCTGCACCAGGGCGTTACCACCGAATGGCAGCGGATCCTGATCCGGGTCACGAATAGTTCCCGGCCGGCCGCCCTCGTCGGCACCACGACTAGGCGTACTGCGCGGCCCGAGGGTGCTGTCCTTGAAGCCACGCACCGAGTTGAAGCCACCGGCGTAGTAGTTCTCGTAGAACGGCAGGCCGTCTGTGGAGCCATAACCGTCACCGTAGCCCAGCTCGGTGTGCAGGCGCAGGGTGTAGGTGTCGTTGATCGGATAGAAGTACTGGCCACGGTAGTCGAGTTTGAAGAACGACAGGTCGCTGCCCGGAATGGTCGATTCCAGCACCAGACTCTGGGAGTGGCCACGGGTCGGCAGCACGCCCTTGTTCAGGGTCGACTCGGACCAGCCGATGGACGCCTTGAAGTTCAGGAAGCTGGTGCCTTCACGGTCGATGAAGTCGAAGATCTCGTCGACGGTGTACTTGCCGGTCTTGATCTTGTCCTGCTGGACGTTCAGGCCGTAGGTCAGGCGCGAGGTCTCGCTGATCGGGTAGCCGAGGCTGACACCGGCGCCCAGGCTGTCTACGGCGTAGCTCGCCACATCGACGTCGAGGTCGTCGTAGTTGGTGCTGCGATAGAAGGCGTTGTAGCCCAGGCTGACACCATCCGGTGTCCAGTATGGATCGACGTAGCTGAAGTTGTAGCGGCTTTGGTATTCGCTGCGGGTCAGGCCGATGCTGACCTTGTTACCGGTGCCGAGGAAGTTGTTCTGGCTGATCGAACCACCGAGGATCAGGCCGGCGCTCTGGGCGAAACCGACGCTGGCGGTGATCGAGCCGGAAGCCTGTTCTTCAACCGCGTAGTTCACGTCTACCTGGTCATCGGTACCCGGCACGGCCGGGGTTTCGACGTTGACTTCCTTGAAGAAGCCCAGGCGATCCAGACGGGTTTTAGACTGGTCGATCAAATAAGTCGAGGCCCAGCCGCCTTCCATCTGGCGCATTTCGCGACGCAGCACTTCGTCGGCGGACTTGGTGTTGCCGCGGAAGTTGATGCGGTTCACATAGGCACGCTTGCCCGGATCGACGACGAAGGTGATGTCGACGGTGTGATCTTCGTCGTTGGGCTTGGGCACGCCGTTGACGTTGGCGAAGGTATAGCCTTCGTTGCCCAGGCGCCGGGTGATCAGCTCGGAGGTGGTGGTCATCACCTTGCGCGAGAACACCTGGCCAGGCTGCACCAGCATCAGGGACTTGACCTGATCTTCCGGCACCTTCAGGTCGCCGCTGAGATTGACCGACTTGACGCTGTACTTCTCGCCTTCGTTGATGTTGACGGTGATGTACACGCTTTTCTTGTCGGGCGTGATGGACACCTGGGTCGAGGCGATGTCCATGTTGATGTAGCCGCGATCGAGGTAGTAGGAACGCAGGCGCTCCAGGTCACCGGAGAGTTTTTCGCGGGCGTACTTGTCGTCGTTCTTGAAGAACGACAGCCAGTTGGTGGTCTTGAGTTCGAACAGGTCGATCAGGTCCTGGTCGGGGAATACGGTATTGCCCACCACGTTGATGTGCTGGATGGCCGCCACGGTGCCTTCGTTGATGTTGATCTTCAGGCCAACGCGGTTACGCGGCTGGGGCACGACTTCGGCATCGACTTCGGCAGAGTAGCGGCCTTGGGCCACGTACTGGCGCTGCAGCTCGTTGCGCACGCCTTCGAGGGTGGCGCGCTGGAAGATCTCGCCTTCGGCCAGGCCGGACTGTTTCAGGCCCTTCATGAGGTCTTCGGTAGAGATCGCCTTGTTGCCTTCGATCTCGATGCTGGCAACCGAAGGACGCTCGACTACAGTGATAACCAGCACGTTGCCATCACGGCCCAGCTGGATGTCCTGGAAAAAGCCGGTCTTGAACAGCGCACGGGTCGCTTCCACCAGACGGCCATCATCCGCCTGCTCACCGACGTTCAATGGCAGTGCGCCGAAGACGCTGCCGGCGGAAACCCGCTGCAGGCCATTGACACGGATATCGGAGATGGTGAAGGACTCGGCGTGAACTTCAGCAATCATCAGTACGGCAAGAGCCGCAGTTAGCAGCAGACGTTTCATGAAGTCCTTTTATTCCAACTGGCAATAAACAAACTGCCGCGTAAAGCGGCAGATTCGCTACGGAGCGAAGCTTTACAGTCGACCCAGATCGTTGACCAGTGCGAGCAACATCACGCCCACCACCAGACTGATACCAATCTGAACCCCCCAACCCTGTACCCTTTCCGACAGCGGCCGACCACGGGCCCACTCGATCAGGTAGAACAGCAAATGCCCACCATCCAGTACAGGGATGGGCAGCAAATTGAGAACCCCCAGGCTTATGCTCAGATAGGCCAGGAAATTCAGGAAGTCGCCCACGCCCGACTGGGCTGAAGCGCCCGCCACTTTAGCAATGGTTATCGGTCCACTCAAGTTTTTTACCGAGAGCTCCCCGAAGAGCATTTTCTTCAACGATTCGAGGGTCAGCACACTCATGTTCCAGGTGCGCTTGAAGCCTTCGGCCACAGCCTCCAGGGGCCCGTAGCTGACTTCACGAAGCATTTGCGCCGGCCATTCGCCAGCCTTCACACCAGCCCCCAGATAACCGGTAGCCGACTTGCCCTCGCCACGTACGGCGAGGGTCAGCGGCACGTCCAACTGCACGCCGTCGCGCTCGACGCGCAGCTCTACTTTCGCATCGGGTCGCTCGCGCACCCAGTCGACTACCTGCTGCCATTCGCTGACCGGCTGGCCATCGAGTGCCAGCAGGCGATCGCCGGTCTTCAGTCCCGCGCCCTGCGCCGGGCCATTGGGATCCAGCTCGGCAAGCACCGGCGCCAGGGCCGGGCGCCACGGCTGGATACCCAGAGAACGGATAGGGTCTGGCTCGTCGGCCCCTTTTAGCCAGTCCTTGAGCACCAACTGACGGGAGAGCTCGGCGCTCGGCCCCTCGTCACGCACCTTGAGTTCCACGGTGCCGGTTTCGCCGAGGCGGCGCACCAGTTGCAGATTCACCGCCGACCAGCCGGTAGTCGCCTTGCCGTCGACTGCGACGATTTCCTCGCCTGCGGTCAGGCCGGCCTGCTGCGCGATGCTGCCCGGCTCGACACTGCCGATGACCGGACGCACCTGCTGGCTGCCGAGCATGGCCACGGCCCAGAAAAACACGATGGCAAGGATGAAGTTGGCCGCAGGGCCGGCGATGACGATGGCAATGCGCTGACCGACCGTCTTGCGATTGAACGATTGCCCGAGCAGCTCAGCTGGCACATGGCCTTCGCGCTCGTCGAGCATCTTCACGTAGCCGCCCAGAGGAATGGCCGCAACCACGAACTCGGTACCGTGCCGGTCATGCCAGCGGACCAGCGGCGTACCGAAGCCTACCGAAAACCTCAGCACCTTCACGCCACAGCGACGCGCCACCCAGAAGTGACCGAACTCGTGAAAGGTTACCAACACCCCCAGGGCCACCAGGGTCCCGAGGATCATATATAAAGCACTCATCTTCATTCTCCGGGGACCGGCTCGCCGGCCAGCGTGTCAATCATCGCAGGCCTGGCGCCTGCCCCTGATGCCGCACAGCACCCCAACCGTCCGTGGATCTATCGTCCGTTGCGTTCCAGCCACTGCCCGGCCAGAACTCGCGCCCTGGCATCCATGGCGAATACGACCTCCAGGTCATCGACCGGCACCACCGGCTCCTGACCCAGTACGCTCTCGATCATACCCGCGATATCCAGGTAGCCGATACGCCCTTCGAGAAACGCCGCCACAGCCACTTCGTTGACCGCATTGAGTACCGCCGGAGCACTGCCACCGGCCTCCGCCGCCTGGCGCGCCAGGCGCAGGCATGGAAAGCGTTGTTCATCAGGCGCTTCGAAATTCAACTGACCGATACGGAACAGGTCCAGCGGCGCCACCCCCGAGTCGATGCGCATCGGCCAGGCCAGCGCATTGGCGATAGGTGTGCGCATGTCGGGATTACCGAGTTGAGCCAACACCGAGCCGTCGACGTAATCCACCAGCGAATGAATCACGCTCTGAGGGTGGATGACCACTTCGACCTGCTCGGGCCGCGCATCGAACAACCAGCAGGCCTCGATAAGCTCAAGCCCCTTGTTCATCATGGTCGCCGAGTCGACGGAAATCTTGCGCCCCATCGACCACACCGGATGAGCACAGGCCTGTTCGGGGGTCACCGCCTGCAATTGCCCCAGCGGGGTCTGGCGGAACGGCCCGCCCGAGGCCGTCAGCAGAATGCGTCGCACGCCGACAGTCTGCAGGCCACGAGCGTAGTCGCCAGGCAGGCACTGAAAAATCGCGTTGTGCTCGCTATCGATAGGCAACAGCACGGCACCGTGACGCTTCACCGCCTGCATGAACAGCGCCCCGGACATCACCAGGGCCTCCTTGTTGGCCAGCAGCACTTTCTTGCCAGCCTCCACCGCAGCCAGTGTCGGACGCAGTCCCGCAGCGCCGACGATGGCCGCCATGACTGCATCGACCTCCGGGTGAGCCGCCACTTCGCAAAGACCGCCCTCCCCTGCCAGCACCCGGGTCGTCAGACCAGCCTCCGCCAGGGTGGCCTGCAGGCTGGCGGCAGCCTGTGCATCAGGTACGACGGCGAAACGCGGACGATGCTCGATGCACAGTTGCGCCAACGCATCGAGACGGCTGAAGCCAGTCAGTGCGAACACCTGGTAAAGCGAAGGGTGGCGAGCGATGACATCCAGGGTGCTCAGACCGATGGAACCGGTCGCCCCCAGCACCGTGACCTGCTGCACCTCGCTCACATCACACCCCAGTCAGCGGCCCAGAGCAGCACAGCGAACACCGGGATGGCCGCCGTCAGGCTGTCGATACGATCCAGAACACCACCATGGCCTGGCAACAGGTTGCTGCTGTCCTTGAGGCCGGCCTGACGCTTGAACATGCTCTCGGTCAGATCGCCCACCACGGAAATCACCACCACCACGGCCGCCGCCGCCAGACCGGCGATGAACTCGCCCAGCGACCAGCCGCGCAGCACACCGACCACGAAGGTAATTACCAGGCAAACTGCCAGCCCACCGTAGAAGCCTTCCCAGCTCTTGCCAGGACTGACCTTCGGCGCCAGCTTGCGCTTGCCGATGGCCTTGCCGGTGAAGTAGGCGCCGATATCGGCTGCCCAGACCAGTATCATCACCGAGAGGATCAACCAGTTGCCCAGCGGCCACTGCTTGATCAGCACCAGCCCCTGCCATGCCGGCAGCAGGATCACCAGGCCGATGGCCAGCTTGCACAAGGCGCTGGCCCAATGCTCGCTGGACGCGGGAAAGGTCAGCACCAGCCAGGTAGCCAACAGCCACCAAAGCACGGCAGCCGTCAGCACCCAGGGCGCCAGCCCCGGCAGCAGGTAAAGCAGGAACAGCAGCACGCCAACCACAGCGGCATAGGCGATGCGCATCGGCTGGCTGGCCAGCCCGGCCATGCGCGCCCATTCCCAGGCGCCAAGGACGACTACCAGACCGATGAACAGGGCAAAATTCGCCCCCTTGAGCAGGAAGAATCCGCACAGGGCGATCGGCAGGAGGATGAGGGCGGTAATGATCCGTTGTTTGAGCATCAGGCACGGGCTCCAGCTTCAACCTGTTCGCTGGTTCGACCGAAGCGACGTTGGCGTGAAGCGAAATCGGCCAGCGCTGCGCGCATGGCGTCGTGTTTGAAGTCCGGCCAGTAGAGGTCGGAGAAGTACAACTCGGCGTAAGCCATCTGCCAGAGCAGGAAGTTGCTGATACGGTGCTCGCCACCAGTACGGATGCACAGGTCGGGCAACGGCAGGTCACCGGTCGCCAGACAGGATTGCAGCAAACCTGGGGTAATGTCTTCCGGCTTGAGATGACCGGCCTGAACTTCGCGAGCCAGACGCTGCGCAGCCTGGGCGATATCCCATTGGCCGCCATAGTTGGCTGCTACCTGCAGGACGAAACGATTGTTGCCGGAAGTGGCCTGCTCGGCCTCGCGCATGGCCGCCTGCAGCTCCGGATGGAAGCGCGTGCGATCACCGATGATCCGCAGGCTGATGTCGTTCTCGTTGAGTCGCTTGGTTTCCCGGCGCAAGGCGCTGAGAAAAAGCTCCATCAGTGCACCGACCTCATCGGCCGGGCGCTGCCAGTTCTCGCTGGAGAAGGCGAACAGGGTCAGCACCTCGACCCTGGCCTCGGCACACACCTCGATCACCGCACGCACGGCATCCACGCCCGCCTTGTGCCCGGCCACACCGGGCAACAGGCGCTTCTTCGCCCAGCGATTGTTACCGTCCATGATGATCGCGACATGGCGCGGCACCGAAGACAGTGCCGCCTGCTTGTTATTTTCCATTAAAAGCCCCGACCTCAGACGGCCATCAGGTCTTTTTCCTTGGCTTCCAGCGCCTTGTCGACTTCGGCCACGAACTTGTCGGTGAGCTTCTGCAGCTCATCGGCGGCGCGACGCTCTTCGTCTTCGCTGATTTCCTTGTCCTTGGAGAGCTTCTTCAGGTCGGCCAGTGCATCACGACGCACGTTGCGCACCGCTACCTTGGCGTCTTCGGCCACGCCGCGCGCCTGCTTGGTGTAACCCTTGCGGGTCTCTTCGGTCAGGGCTGGCATCGGTACGCGAATGGTGGTGCCGGCACTGCTGGGGTTCAGACCCAGGTCGGAGGTCAGGATGGCCTTCTCGATGGCGGCACTGAGGTTCTTGTCGTGAGCGACGATCTTCAGGGTACGAGCATCTTCCACGGTGACCGCGGCGACCTGGTTCAGCGGCATCTCGCTGCCCCATGCCGGAACCTTGATGCTGTCGAGGATGCTCGGGTGAGCACGGCCGGTACGGATCGAAGCCAGGTTGCGCCCCAGGGCCTCGATGGACTTGCCCATGCGCTCCTGGGCATCTTTCTTGATGTCGTTGATCATTGTTGAACTTCCTCGATCAGGGTTCCTTCAGCGCCACCTTGCACGATATTGAGCAGGGCGCCAGGCTTGTTCATGTTGAAGACGCGCAACGGCATCTTGTGGTCGCGGCACAGGCAGATAGCCGTCAGGTCCATCACACCCAGCTTGCGATCCAGCACCTCGTCGTAGGACAGACGCTCGAACTTCTCGGCATTCGGATCCTTGAACGGATCGGCGGTGTAGACGCCATCGACCTTGGTGGCCTTGAGCACGACGTCGGCATCGATCTCGATGGCACGCAGGCAAGCTGCCGAATCGGTAGTGAAGAACGGGTTGCCGGTACCGGCCGCGAAGATGACGACTTCCTTGGAGTTCAGGTGGCGCATGGCCTTGCGACGATCGTAATGATCGGTCACGCCAGTCATCGAGATGGACGACATCACGATGGCGGTGATATTGGCGCGCTCCAGGGCATCGCGCATCGCCAGGGCGTTCATCACCGTGGCCAGCATACCCATGTGGTCACCGGTGACACGGTCCATGCCGGCCGCGCTGAGCGCCGCACCGCGGAACAGGTTGCCGCCGCCGATCACCAAGCCGACCTGGACGCCGATGCCGACCAGTTGACCGACTTCCAGCGCCATGCGATCGAGCACCTTGGGATCGATGCCGAACTCTTCGGAGCCCATCAGGGCCTCGCCGCTAAGCTTGAGTAGAATGCGTTTATAGCGAGCCTGGTGACCACTGCTCTGCTGAGCCATTGCGAATCTCTCCTGCGGCATTACGTGATGATGGAATCCATGCAGGCCCCAAGGCCTGCGTCAACTTTAGCCCGGCACTAACGCGACGCCAGGAAAAGCTGTTTTGCAGACTGCGCCTGCGGGGAAAAAATTCCCATGTCGCTTTTTGAAAAAGAGGCTGCGCGCGTAAGCGGGCAGCCTCTTCGGGTCGACAGAACGAATCCGTCTTATTGCTTCTTGGCAGCAGCCACTTGAGCAGCAACTTCGGCAGCGAAGTCGTCTTCTTTCTTCTCGATGCCTTCACCGACTTCGTAGCGAACGAAGGAAACCACTTCGGCACCGGCTTTCTTGGCCAGCTCGCCGACCTTGATTTCCGGATCCATGACGAAGGCTTGCTCGACCAGGCTGGCTTCGCTCAGGAACTTGGCGATACGGCCCTTGACCATGTTCTCGACGATGTTCTCTGGCTTGCCGGCGATCTTGTCGGCGTTCAGCTGCAGGAAGATTTCCTTCTCTTTGGCGACCAGCTCTTCGGATACGTCTTCTGGACGTACGACAGCCGGGTTGGAAGCGGCCACGTGCATGGCGATCTTCTTGGCCAGGTCTTCGTCGCCGCCCTTCAGGACAACTACGACGCCGATGCGGTGACCGTGCAGGTAGGTACCGATGGTCTCACCCTGAACAGCAGTCAGACGACGGATGTTGACGTTCTCGCCGCACTTGGCAACCAGGGCTTCACGAGCCGACTCGCGGGAAGCGATCAGCGGAGCGGCTTCGGTCAGGTTCTGCTCGAAAGCTTCGTTCAGGCTGTCTTTGACGAACGCCTTGAAGTCGTCCTGCAGAGCCAGGAAGTCGGTCTGCGAGTTGACTTCGATGATCAGCGCGCGGCCACCTTCGGCACGCACGGCGATGGAACCTTCGGCAGCGATGTTGCCAGCCTTCTTGGCAGCCTTGATGGCGCCCGAGGCACGCATGTCGTCGATGGCCTTCTCGATATCGCCACCAGCGGCAACCAGTGCCTTCTTGCACTCCATCATGCCCTGGCCGGTACGCTCACGCAGTTCCTTGACCAGCGCTGCAGTAATTTCTGCCATTTCAAAAATCCTCTTGGATAGGTCTTAGCCACACCACCCGAACACGGGCGTTCAAATTCTTGGAAATCCATGATGGCAGCAGCAGATGACAACAAGGCCGCGCCATCGGATGTTTTCCGAGGTGGCAAAAAGGGGGCCTAGCCCCCTTTTTGCGTACTGAGTCAACGCCTGGCGTCGATTACTCAGCCTTCTACAGCGGTAGCCGGAGCTTCTTCGTAGACTTCGGTGCCGCCAGCAACGTTGTTGCGGCCGCGGATGACGGCGTCAGCCATCGAAGTCATGTACAGCTGGATGGCGCGGATGGCGTCATCGTTACCTGGGATCACGTAGTCAACGCCTTCAGGGCTGCTGTTGGTGTCGACAACGCCGATGACCGGGATGCCCAGCTTGTTCGCTTCGGTGATAGCGATGCGCTCGTGCTCGACGTCGATGACGAACAGAGCATCAGGCAGGCCGCCCATGTCCTTGATACCACCCAGGCTGCGATCCAGTTTTTCCAGGTCGCGGGTGCGCATCAGGGCTTCTTTCTTGGTCAGCTTGGCGAAGGTACCGTCTTCAGCCTGGGTTTCCAGCTCGCGCAGACGCTTGATCGACTGACGGATGGTCTTGAAGTTGGTCAGCATGCCGCCCAGCCAGCGGTGGTCGACGTACGGCGAACCGCAACGTGCTGCTTCTTCAGCGACGATCTTACCGACGGAACGCTTGGTGCCGACGAACAGGATCTTGTTCTTGCCCGAGGCCAGACGCTCTACGAACGACAGGGCGTCGTTGAACATCGGCAGGGTTTTTTCCAGGTTGATGATGTGAATCTTGTTGCGCGCACCGAAAATGAACTTGCCCATTTTCGGGTTCCAGTAACGGGTCTGGTGGCCGAAGTGCACACCGGCCTTCAGCATATCGCGCATATTGACTTGGGACATGATAGTTCCTTGATAAGTCGGGTTAGGCCTCCACGCATCCCAATGACCAACCAGAGGCATTCGCCAAAGGCACCCAGGCCATCGTGTCGATACGTGTGTGGGTTTGTGCTCCAGGGCCGAGCCCTGCAAAGCGGCGCACTTTATATCACACAAAGCCACGAAGAGAAACCCGCATCTATCGCTCGCCCGCACCTTTCACCCACCCGACCATGGCGTGCAAGGGTCACTCCACGCCCGGCTGTCTGTTAGAATCGCGGTTTTCCGTATTCGAGCCGTGCGCGGCTGTGCCGAGAGACCCGTATGACCGTCAGCATCAAGAACCACGAAGACATCGAGAAGATGCGCATCGCCGGCCGCCTGGCCGCCGAAGTCCTGGAGATGATCGAGCCGCACGTCAAGGCCGGCGTCACCACCGAAGAACTGGACCGCATCTGCCACGACTACATCGTCAACGTCCAGCAGGCCATCCCTGCCCCGCTGAACTACAAGGGCTTCCCCAAGTCGATCTGCACCTCCATCAACCATGTGGTGTGCCACGGCATTCCGGCGGACAAGGCGCTGAAGAACGGCGACATCCTGAATATCGACATCACCGTGATCAAGGACGGCTATTACGGCGACACCAGCAAGATGTTCCACGTCGGCAAGGTGCCGGAGTGGGCCGAGCGCCTGTCGCGTGTCACCCAGGAGTGCCTCTATAAAGGCATCGAGGTGGTGCGCCCCGGCGCACGTCTGGGCGATATCGGCGAAGTGATCCAGAAGCACGCCGAGAAGAACGGCTTTTCCGTGGTACGCGAGTTCTGCGGCCACGGCATCGGCAAGGTCTTCCACGAGGAGCCGCAGGTCCTGCATTATGGCCAGGCCGGCACCGGACTGGAGCTCAAGGAAGGCATGACCTTCACCATCGAGCCGATGATCAACCAGGGCCGCCCCGAGACCAAGATCCTCGGCGACGGCTGGACCGCCATCACCAAGGACCGCAAGCTCTCGGCACAGTGGGAGCACACCCTGGTGGTCACCGCCGACGGCTACGAAATCTTCACCCTGCGCAGCGATGACACCATCGCCCGCACCAACGCCGGCTGATCGTCGGCGTTCGCCCTCAACCCAGAAGGAAAGCGCGCCCCATGCCGCAGGTGGACCCCGAATTGTTCGATCGCGGCCAGTTCCAGGCGGAACTGGCCCTGAAAGCCAGCCCAATCGCCGCTTTCAAGAAGGCCATCCGCCAGGCCGGAGAAGTGCTGGACCAGCGTTTTCGTGCCGGCCGAGACATTCGCCGACTGATCGAGGACCGCGCCTGGTTCGTCGACAACATCCTCCAGCAGGCCTGGAGCCAGTTCGACTGGCAGGGCGACGCCGACATCGCCCTGCTCGCCGTGGGCGGCTACGGGCGCGGCGAACTGCACCCCTATTCGGACATCGACCTGCTGATCCTGCTGGGCGGCGACGACCACGAGACCTTCCGCGACTCCATCGAACGCTTCCTGACCCTGCTCTGGGACATCGGCCTGGAAGTGGGCCAGAGCGTGCGCTCGGTGGGTGAATGCGCAGTCGAGGCCCGCGCCGACCTGACGGTGATCACCAACCTGATGGAAAGCCGCACCATCGCCGGAGCCGAACACCTGCGCCAGCGCATGCTGGATGTCACCAGCACCGCGCACATGTGGCCGAGCAAGGACTTCTTCCTGGCCAAACGCGCCGAGCAGAAGGCTCGCCACCACAAGTACAACGACACCGAGTACAACCTGGAGCCCAACGTCAAGGGCTCGCCGGGCGGGCTGCGCGACATCCAGACCATCCTCTGGGTGGCACGCCGCCAATATGGCACCCTCAACCTCAAGGCCCTGGCCGGCGAAGGGTTTCTGCTGGAAACCGAAAACAATCTGCTGGCCTCTTCGCAGGAATTCCTCTGGAAGGTGCGCTATGCCCTGCATATGCTCGCCGGACGCGCCGAAGACCGTCTGCTGTTCGACCACCAGCGCAGCATTGCCGCCCTGCTCGGCTACGAGGACACCGAGTCCAAGCGTGCGATCGAAAGCTTCATGCAGAAGTACTACCGGGTGGTGATGAGCATCGCCCAGCTGAGCGACCTGATCATCCAGCATTTCGAGGAAGTCATCCTCAGCGAGGACGACGGCAGCACCCAGCCGCTCAATTCGCGCTTCCAGCTGCACGACGGCTACATCGAGGCCACCCACGCCAACGTGTTCAAGCGCACGCCGTTCGCGATCATCGAGATTTTCGTGCTGATGGCGCAGAACCCCGAGATCAAGGGCGTGCGGGCCAATACCATTCGCCTGCTGCGTGAACACCGCCACCTGATCAACGACGAGTTCCGCCACGATATCCGCAACACCAGCCTGTTCATCGAGCTGTTCAAGTGCGAGATCGGTATCCACCGCAACCTGCGGCGCATGAACCGCTACGGCATCCTTGGCCTGTACCTGCCGGAATTCGGGCACATCGTCGGGCAGATGCAGCATGACCTGTTCCACATCTATACCGTGGACGCCCACACCCTCAACCTCATCAAGCACCTGCGCAAGCTGCAGTACACCGAGGTCTCGGAGAAATTCCCGCTGGCCAGCAAGATCATGGGGCGGCTGCCCAAGCCGGAACTCATCTACCTGGCCGGCCTGTACCACGACATCGGCAAGGGCCGCGGCGGCGACCATTCGGAACTCGGCGCCGTGGACGCCGAGGCCTTCGGCATCCGCCATCAGCTGCCGGCCTGGGACACCCGGCTGATCGTCTGGCTGGTCAGCCATCACCTGGTAATGTCCACCACCGCGCAGCGCAAGGACCTCTCCGACCCGCAGGTGATCCACGACTTCGCGCTGTTCGTCGGCGACGAGGTGCACCTGGACTACCTCTACGTGCTGACAGTGGCCGACATCAACGCCACCAACCCGACGCTGTGGAACTCCTGGCGCGCCAGCCTGCTGCGCCAGCTCTACACCGAGACCAAGCGTGCCCTGCGCCGCGGCCTGGAGAACCCGGTGGACCGTGAAGAGCAGATCCGCCGCACGCAGACCGCCGCCCTGGACATTCTGGTGCGCAACGGCACCGACCCGGACGACGTCGAGCAACTGTGGTCCGGGCTGGGCGACGACTACTTCCTGCGTCACACGGCGGGCGACGTGGCCTGGCACAGCGACGCGATCCTCCAGCAACCCGCCGACGGCGGCCCGCTGGTACTGATCAAGGAAACCACCCAGCGCGAGTTCGAAGGCGCCACGCAGATCTTCATCTATGCCCCGGACCAGCACGACTTCTTTGCCGTGACCGTGGCGGCCATGGACCAGTTGAACCTCAACATCCATGACGCGCGGATCATCACCTCCAGTAGCCGCTTCACCCTCGACACCTACATCGTGCTGGACAGCGACGGCGGCTCGATCGGCAACAACCCAGAACGCATCGAAGAGATCCGCCTGGGCCTGACCGAAGCGCTGCGCAACCCGGACGACTACCCGACCATCATCAAGCGTCGCGTGCCTCGGCAGCTCAAGCATTTCGCCTTCGCCCCGCAGGTGACCATCCACAACGACGCCCAGCGCCCGGTTACCGTGCTGGAGCTGCTGGCGCCGGATCGACCGGGCCTGCTGGCGCGGGTCGGCAAGATTTTCCTGGAATTCGACCTGTCGCTGCAGAACGCCAAGATCGCCACACTGGGCGAGCGGGTGGAAGACGTGTTCTTCATCACCGATGCCGACAACCACCCGCTCTCCGACCCGCAGCTGTGCGCCCGACTACAGGACGCCATCGTCAAGCAACTGAACGTCAACAGCGAACCGGACGGCGGCTTCCGCCTGAGTATCTGACCTGATTCGAAGGCGCCCGGCGGCGGGCGCCCTGCACCCTCGAGACCTGCCTCATGAACAACGCGATGCAACAGCTCCAGCCCTACCCGTTCGAAAAGCTGCGCGCCCTGCTCGGCAGCGTGACGCCCAACCCGGACAAGCGCCCTATCGCCCTCTCTATCGGTGAGCCCAAGCACAAGTCGCCCGACTTCGTCGCCAAGGCCCTGGCCGACAACCTCGACCAGATGGCCGTGTACCCGACCACCCTGGGCCTGCCGGCGCTGCGCGAAGCCATCGGTCACTGGTGCGAGCGGCGCTTCGGCGTACCGGCCGGCTGGATCGACCCGGCCCGCCACGTCCTGCCGGTCAACGGCACCCGCGAGGCGCTGTTCGCCTTCACCCAGACCGTGGTGCAGCGCGAGGCCAACGGCCTGGTGGTCAGCCCCAACCCCTTCTACCAGATCTACGAAGGCGCGGCGTTTCTCGCCGGCGCCCAGCCGCACTACCTGCCGTGCCTGAGCGAAAACGGCTTCAACCCGGACTTCGACGCCGTGTCGCCGGAAACCTGGCAACGCTGCCAGATTCTCTTCCTGTGCTCGCCGGGCAACCCCACCGGTGCCCTGGTACCGCTGCCCACCCTGAAAAAGCTGATCGCCCTGGCCGATCAGTACGACTTCGTGATCGCCGCCGACGAATGCTACAGCGAGCTGTACTTCGACGAGCAGAGCCCGCCGCCGGGCCTGCTGAGCGCCTGCGCTGAACTGGGCCGCCAGAACTTCAAGCGCTGCGTGGTGTTCCACAGCCTGTCCAAGCGCTCCAACCTGCCCGGCCTGCGCTCCGGCTTCGTGGCCGGCGACGCCGAAATCCTCAAGGCCTTCCTGCTGTACCGCACCTACCACGGCTGCGCCATGCCGGTGCAGACCCAGCTGGCCAGCATCGCCGCCTGGAACGATGAGGCCCACGTACGTGCCAACCGCGACCTGTACCGCGAAAAGTTCGACGCCGTGCTGGACATCCTCGGCCCGGTGATGGACGTGCAGCGCCCCGACGGCAGCTTCTACCTGTGGCCTTCGGTCGGCCAGGACGACGCTGCGTTCTGCCGCGACCTGTATGCCGAACAGCACGTTACGGTGGTACCGGGCTCCTACCTGTCGCGCGACGTCGACGGCTTCAACCCCGGCGCCGGCCGCGTGCGCATGGCCCTGGTCGCACCGCTGGCCGAGTGCATCGAGGCCGCCGAACGGATCCGTGCGTTCGTCCAACGCTGACAGCCTGCGCGCACCACGGTACAGGCGCTGCCGTGGTGCGCCGTGCGGATTGTCAGACAGATCGCCACGCGCCTCGGGCACAGTGGCGTTTGCCATGGCATAATCACCGGCTGTTTTCAGCGATGCATGGGAAATACCGGCAATGGCCACAACCGCCAAAGACAGCAACAGCGTGCGCATCTACGGCATCAAGGCCTGCGACACGATGAAGAAAGCCCGTACCTGGCTCGAAGAACACGCCGTGAGCCACGATTTCCACGACTACAAGACTCAGGGCATCGACCGTGAGCACCTCACCCGCTGGTGCGACGAACACGGTTGGCAAGTGATCCTGAACCGCGCCGGCACCACCTTTCGCAAGCTCGACGAGGCGCAGAAAGCCGACCTCGACCAGGCCAAGGCCATCGAGCTGATGCTGGCGCAACCGTCGATGATCAAGCGCCCGGTGCTCGATCTCGGCGAGCGAACCCTGATTGGCTTCAAGCCCGAACTCTATGCGGCAGCGTTGCAGTAGGCCCTTGCGCCACTGACGCCCCCGATCACTCAAGAGGAATCTGCATGTCCACTACCCCATTCAGCCTGGCCTTCGGTGTCGGCACCCAGAACCGCCAGGGCGCCTGGCTGGAAGTCTTCTACGCCCTGCCCCTGCTCAAGCCATCGGCCGAGCTGGTCGCCGCCGTAGCGCCGCTGCTGGGCTACACCGGTGGTAACCAGGCCATCGCCTTCAATACCGACCTGGCAGCGAAACTGGCCGAAGCGGTCAAGCCGGTGGACGCCGCCCAGGCTGCCCTGCTGACCCGCCTGGCGGAAAGCCACAAACCGCTGGTTGCCACCCTGCTGGCCGAAGACGCCGCCCTGACCTCCACCCCCGAAGCCTACCTGAAGCTGCACCTGCTCTCGCACCGCCTGGTCAAGCCACACGGCCTGAGCCTGGCCGGTATCTTCCCGCTGCTGCCGAACGTGGCCTGGACCAACCAGGGCGCCGTCGACCTGGCCGAGCTGGGCGAGCGCCAGCTCGAAGCTCGCCTGAAAGGCGAACTGCTGGAAGTCTTCTCGGTGGACAAGTTCCCGAAAATGACCGACTACGTGGTGCCGGCCGGTGTGCGTATCGCCGACAGCGCCCGTGTGCGCCTGGGCGCCTACGTGGGTGAAGGCACCACTGTGATGCACGAAGGTTTCGTCAATTTCAACGGCGGCACCGAAGGCCCTGGCATGATCGAAGGCCGTGTATCGGCGGGCGTATTCGTCGGCAAGGGCTCGGACCTGGGCGGTGGCTGCTCGACCATGGGCACCCTGTCGGGCGGCGGCAACATCGTCATCAGCGTGGGCGAAGGCTGCCTGATCGGCGCCAACGCCGGTATCGGCATCCCGCTGGGTGACCGCAATACCGTCGAAGCCGGCCTGTACATCACCGCTGGCACCAAGGTGGCCCTGCTCGACGAGAACAACCAACTGGTGCGCACGCTCAAGGCCCGCGACCTGGCCGGCCAGCCTGACCTGCTGTTCCGCCGCAACTCGCAGACCGGCGCCGTGGAGTGCAAGACCCACAAGTCGGCCATCGAGCTGAACGAAGCCCTGCACGCCCACAACTGATGCCGTGTTCGGGTCCGGGCGCTGCCGCCTGGACCCGCCTGACCGAACCGGACTGACCCATGCCCCTCATTTCGCCCTGGCGCGCCGACTTTCCAGCCATCGACGCCCTGCTTCGGCAAGGCCAGACCTATCTGGACAGCGCCGCCACCACGCAGAAACCCCAGGCATTGCTCGATGCCCTGACCCGTTACTACGCCACCGGCGCCGCCAACGTGCATCGGGCCCAGCACCTGCCGGGCGCGCATGCCACCCAGGCATTCGAGGCCTCGCGGCAGAAGATCGCCCATTGGCTCAATGCCGACGCCGGCGGCCAGATCATCTTCACCCATGGCGCCACCTCGGCGCTCAACCTGCTGGCCTATGGCCTGGAGCCACGCTTCGTCGCTGGCGACGAGATTGCCATCAGCGCCCTGGAGCACCATGCCAACCTGCTGCCCTGGCAGCAGCTGGCGCAGCGCCGTGGCCTGAAGCTGGTGGTGCTGCCACTGGATGGCCACGGCCTGATCGACCTCGACGCTGCCGCGACGCTGATCGGCCCGCGCACCCGTCTGCTGGCAGTCAGCCAGTTCTCCAATGTGCTGGGCGCCTGGCAACCGCTGCAACGCCTGCTGGCCCTGGCCCGCGGGCAAGGTGCACTGACCGTGGTCGACGGCGCCCAGGGCGTGGTGCATGGCCGGCATGACGTGCAGGCGCTGGGTTGCGATTTCTATGTGTTCTCCAGCCACAAACTGTACGGCCCGGAAGGCCTCGGCATTCTCTACGCCCGCAATTGGGCGCTGGAACAGCTGGCGCACTGGCAGTTCGGTGGCGAGATGGTCCTCGACGCCGATTACCACCAGGCCCAGTTCCGCGCCGCGCCACTGGGTTTCGAGGCCGGCACGCCGCCGATCGCCAGCGTCATCGGCCTGGGTGCCACCCTCGACTACCTCGACAGCCTGGATAACCAGGCACTGGCCGAGCATGAAGCGCGCCTGCACAAACGCCTGCTCGAAGGCCTGCAGCAACGCGAGCGCATCCGCATCCTCGGAGCACCCGAGCTGGCGCTGGTCAGCTTCGTCGCCGAAGGCATCCACAGCGCCGACCTGGCCCACCTGCTCACCGAACAAGGTATCGCCGTACGCGCCGGCCATCACTGTGCGATGCCGCTGCTCAAGAGCCTCGGCCTGCCCGGTGCCATCCGCGTATCGCTGGGGTTGTACAACGACTCGGACGACCTGCTGCGCTTCTTCGCCGCCCTGGACCAGGCCCTGGAGCTGCTGGCATGAGCCTGTCGCCTGAGGCCCAGGCGGCGCTCGACGCTTTCGCTGGCCAACCGGGCTGGGAACAGCGCGCACGCCTGCTGATGCAGTGGGGCGAACGCCTGCCAGCGCTCGGCGAGGCGCAGCGCACGGAACAGCATCGGGTGCACGGTTGCGAAAGCCAGGTCTGGCTGCTGGGCGAATGTCACGATGGGCGCTGGCAATTCCGCGCCAGCAGCGATGCGCGCCTGCTACGCGGCCTGCTGGCGCTGCTGCTGGTGCGGGTCAACGACCTGCCGGCCGAGCAGTTGCAGCAGGTCGACGTGGCGCAGTGGTTCGACAGCCTGGGCCTGGGCCGTCAGCTTTCTCCGTCGCGCAGCAACGGCCTGAATGCCGTACTGCAGCGCATGCGCGAGCTGACTCAGGCCTGATCGGCTGCCGCCCGCAGGCGCTCGGCCGGGCGCCGCGCACCGGCTACCAGCTTGTCTACCGCCTTGCTCGCCGCGACCATGCCGAAGGTCGCGGTGACCATCATCACCGCGCCGAAACCACCGGCACAGTCCAGGCGCACCCCCTCACCGACGAAGGTCTTGCTCTGGCACACGCTGCCGTCGGGCATCGGGTAGCGCAACTGCTCGCTGGAAAACACGCAGGGCACGCTGTAGTGACGGTTCGGAGTGCGTGAGAAGCCGTAGTCGCGGCGCAGCGTGGAGCGCACCTTGGCGGCCAACGGGTCATTGAAGGTGCGGTTCAGGTCGCAGACCTGGATCTGCGTCGGGTCGATCTGCCCGCCGGCACCGCCGGTGGTCACCAGTTGAATCTTGCGCCGTTTGCACCAGGCGATCAGCGCCGCCTTGGCCTTGACGCTGTCGATGCAATCGACGACGAAGTCCAGCGCTTGAGTGATGTATTCGGCCAGGGTGTCCTGAGTGACGAAATCCGCCACGGCATGCACCACGCAATCGGGATTGATGGCGCGGATGCGTTCGGCCATGACCTCGACCTTGGCGCGCCCTACGGTGCCCTCCAGCGCATGCAGCTGGCGGTTGGTGTTGCTGACGCAGACGTCGTCCAGGTCGAACAGCGAGATTTCGCCGACCCCGGAGCGCGCCAGCGCTTCCGCCGCCCAGGAGCCCACCCCGCCGATGCCGATGACTGCCACATGGGCGGCACGCAGACGCGCCAGCCCCTCGTTGCCGTACAACCGGGCGATACCTGCGAAACGTGGATCTGCTGTGCTCATGCGCGGGACCTCGAAAACCGGCGCGCAGTATACGCCCTGCGCGGTAATTGGTCAGCGCCGCGACCATCCGTCGATGTTGGCAAGCAGGCAGTTCTGCCAGTGTTCGACGCATGACACCAGGCCGCATGCTGACGCCCGACGGTTTATTCACTTCCTCTGATGCCTCGCGCCATGACACTACTGATCGTGCTTTGCCTGGGGCTTCCCGGGCTGTTTCTACTCGGCCTGCTGCTGCGTCGGCAGCAGGACTTCCACGTCCCCGACTGGCCATCGTCCGTTCGAGGCCTGTGCTATGCGCCGTTTCGCCCCGGGCAGAGTCCCGATACATCCAGCCAGCCGGACAAGGCGCAGATACGCGAAGACCTGATGTTGCTGTCTTCGATGACCCGGCACATCAGGACCTATTCGGTCGAAGGCGCACTACGCTACGTCCCAGAGATCGCTGAGGAGCTGGGGCTTGAGGTCACGCTGGGCATCTGGATCAGTGAAGACAGCGCCCGCGACGCGGATGAAATCACCCAGGCCATCGAACTGGCCAAACGCTATCCCTGCGTCCGGCGCATCCTGGTCGGCAATGAGACCCTGTATCGCCACGACCTATCGCTCCGGCGCCTGCTCGATTGTCTCCAGCACGTCCGTGAGCAGGTCAAAATCCCGATCTCCACCTCGCAACAATGGCACTTGTGGCGCGACTATCCGGAACTGGCGCGGCATGTCGACTTCATCGCGGCCCACGTTCTGCCATTCTGGGAAGCCAAGGACTTCCAGCAGGCCGCAGCCCATGTGCTCGAACTGGCCGCACAACTGCAGACGTGGTTTCCCGACCAGCCTCTACTGATCTCGGAAGTTGGCTGGCCCAGCCAGGGCCAAGGCAGCAAGCGTTTGTTCACCTCGCACGAGGAACAAAGCATCAGCCTTAGATGCCAGGTCCGAAGCCTGGAAGAACATGGCTACGACTACTGCATCATCGAAGCCTTCGACCAGCCCTGGAAGACCAGCGAAGGGCTTAGCGGTCGTAGCTGGGGACTGTTCAGCGCCGAGCGTCGTCTGAAGATCCAGCAGCACGGTCCCGTGCGCCATCAGGGCAACTGGCGCAACCGTCTCAGACAATGGCTGGGAGGGCCGCATCCCGACTCGCTGGGCAGGCGCCGGCTGCTGCTATTGGTCGGTGCGCTCTATCTGAGCCTGCTGCTGACCAGCCGCGGGCAATTACAGGCGCTTGCAGCTGCGCTTGCGTGGCCAATGAGCCTGGCCTGGGCGGGCTGGGCGTTGTCGAGCCTGTGGCTAGAATGCCGGGAAAACCTGGAAAGCGCCTGGCTGCCTGAAAAATCCAGATCGTTCCGACCGATCCGCGACACGCAGGCCTGGCGCCCGCCCGTCGCTATCCATCTGGCGTGCCATGATGAGCCCCCAGCCATGGTCATCCAGACCCTCGACAGCCTGGCAAGCCTGCACTACCCGGACTTCGAAGTGCTGGTGCTGGACAACAACACGCCGCATCCGGACACCTGGCGACCGGTGCAAGAGCACTGTCGCCGGCTAGGCCCGCGATTTCGCTTCCTCCACAGCGATGACCTGCCGGGTTTCAAGGCTGGCGCACTCAATCATCTGCTCGACCAGACCTCTCCCGAGGTTCAGGTCATCGCCGTCATCGATGCGGATTACCAGGTCTTCGCAGAGTGGCTTTATGAAATGGTCCCGCACCTGCAGGATCCTGCCGTGGCACTGGTGCAGTCGCCCCAGGACTACCGAGACAGCCGGGAGAGTCTGTTCAAGACATGCTGCCATGCCGAATACCGGGGCTTCTTCAACCTGGGCATGGTCTTGCGTAATGAGCACGATGCAATCATCCAGCACGGCACCATGACCCTGATCCGGCGCTCGGCCCTGGACGCGCAGCGCTGGTCCACAGCATGCATTTGCGAAGATGCCGAACTGGGCCTGCGCTTGCTGGAGCGCGGCTACCATAGCGGCTATCGCAATGCCAGCTATGGCAGAGGCTTGACCCCCGACTCCTTCCTGGCTTTCAAGCAGCAGCGCTATCGCTGGGTATACGGCGCCATGCAGATCATCCGTGACCACGCCGCCGCCTTGATCCTTGGCCATCGCACGCAACTGAGTGCCGCGCAGCGCTATCACTTCCTCGCCGGTTGGGCCGCCTGGCTGCTGGAAGGCTGCAACACCCTGCTGCTGGGCGCAGCCGTGCTCGTCTCGCTGGCGATGCTTCTCTGGCCCCAGGCAGTCGCGGCGCCGCCCCTGTTGATCAGCGCCGTGCCGGTGGCGGTGTTCGGCGTACGCCTGGTGCGTCTGGCCTATCTGTATCGAGTCCATGGTCCGCGGCCATGTCGTGAAGGCCTGGCGGCGACCCTGGCCGGCGTCGCCCTGTACCCGACCATCGGTCGTGCGGTGCTGGCGGGGCTGTGCACCCGCTACCGGCCGTTTCTGCGCACGGCCAAACAGGACCGGGCACCGGGCCTGGCCAGGGCCATCGGCCATGCCCGCGAAGAACTGGGCCTGCTGGCGGTCATCTGGGCGCTGCTCGGCGCGCTGCTGCTGCGGCGTGGCTGGGAAGACCCGGACATGATGATGTGGACTCTCATGCTGGCGGTGCAGTCACTGCCCTGCCTGGCCGCCCTGGCCATGGCGCTTCTGTCCTGCTGGCACCCCGAACAGCGGCGTTTTGCTTTAAGATAACGGCCTTTTCGCCCCCGCCCAGCAACCGGAGTCCTGTTCATGACGGCCCCAGCCGACCTCTCGCCCACCCTCCAACTGGCCTGCGACCTGATCCGTCGGCCGTCGGTCACGCCGCTCGATGCCGATTGCCAGGCAGTGATGATGCGACGCCTGGGCGCGGTCGGTTTCAAGCTCGAACCGATGCGCATCGAAGACGTCGACAACTTCTGGGCCACCCACGGCAACGGCGACGGCCCGGTGCTGTGCTTCGCCGGTCATACCGACGTAGTGCCTACCGGCCCGGTGCAGGCCTGGCAGAACGACCCCTTCGAGGCGCTGATCGACGAGCAGGGCATGCTCTGTGGCCGTGGTGCAGCAGACATGAAAGGCAGCCTGGCGTCGATGGTGGTGGCCACCGAGCGTTTCGTCGCCGACTACCCCGACCACAAGGGCTCGATCGCCTTTCTGATCACCAGTGACGAAGAAGGCCCGGCGCACCACGGCACCAAGGCGGTGGTCGAGCGCCTGGCGGCGCGCAACGAGCGTCTGGACTGGTGCATCGTCGGCGAACCGTCGAGCACCACACTGGTCGGCGATGTGGTCAAGAACGGTCGCCGTGGCTCGCTGGGCGCCACGTTGCACGTGCGCGGCAAACAGGGCCACGTGGCCTACCCGCACCTGGCCAAGAATCCCATCCACCTGGCCGCCCCGGCCCTGGCCGAGCTGGCTGCCGAGCACTGGGACGAAGGCAACGCGTTCTTCCCTCCGACCAGCTTCCAGATTTCCAACATCAATTCCGGCACCGGCGCCACCAACGTGATTCCTGGCGAGCTGGTCGCGGTGTTCAACTTCCGCTTCTCCACCGAATCGACGGTGGAAGGTCTGCAACAGCGGGTCGCGGATATCCTCGACAAGCACGGCCTGGACTGGCATATCGACTGGGCGCTGTCGGGCCTGCCGTTCCTCACCGAGCCGGGCGCGCTGCTCGACGCCGTGTCGGCGAGCATCCGCGAGGTCACCGGCCGCGAAACCCAGGCCTCGACCAGCGGTGGCACCTCCGATGGCCGCTTCATCGCCACGCTGGGCACCCAGGTGGTCGAGCTGGGCCCGGTGAATGCGACCATTCACCAGGTCAACGAACGCATCCTGGCCAGCGACCTCGACGTGCTGACCGAGATCTACTACCAGACCCTGGTGAAGTTGCTCGCCTGATGCTGACCTGCCCGATCTGCAGCGCTGCGCTGGCGCCTGTCGACAACGGTGTGGCCTGCCCGGCCAACCACCGCTTCGACCGCGCCCGCCAGGGCTACCTGAACCTGCTGCCAGTGCAGCACAAGAACAGCCGCGACCCGGGCGACAACCAGGCCATGGTCGAAGCGCGGCGGCGTTTCCTCGACGCCGGGCACTACGCCCCGGTGGCCCGCCGACTCGCCGAGCTGGCCGCCGAACGCGCCCCGGCGCGCTGGCTGGACATCGGCTGCGGCGAGGGTTACTACACCGCGCAGATCGCCGAGGCGCTGCCCAAGGCCGACGGTTATGCCCTGGATATCTCCCGCGAGGCGGTCAAGCGCGCCTGTCGGCGCCAACCTGGCCTGACCTGGCTGGTGGCGAGCATGGCGCGCATCCCGCTGCCCGACGCCAGCTGCCAGTTCCTTGCCAGCGTGTTCAGCCCGCTGGACTGGCAGGAGGCCAAGCGCCTGTTGACGCCCGGCGGCGGCCTGCTGCGCGTTGGCCCCACCCGCGGCCACCTGATGGAAATGCGCCAGAAGCTTTACGACGAGGTCCGCGACTATGCCGACGACAAGCACCTGGCCCTGGTCCCGGAAGGCATGCAGCTGGACCATAGCGAGACCCTGACCTACACCCTCAAGCTGATCGACGGTCAATCGCGCGCCGACCTGCTGGCCATGACCCCGCACGGCTGGCGCGCCAGCGCCGAGCGCCGCACGGCGCTCATCGAGCATCCCGGGCCATTCAAGGTCACCGTCTCCATGCGCTACGATCATTTCGTCCTGCGCTGAACATTCAATCGAGGCCATCATGCGTCAACCCGATATCGAGATTTACCTCAAGGACGAAGACGTCGATCACAAGGCCATTACTGCCTGGCTGAGCAACGCCCTGGGCCCTTGCAGCGAATGGAAGCAGAAAGGCCAGACCTGGAAATGCAGCGCTGGCGACATCCCGGTCACCTGGGTGCCCAAGGCGGTCGGCAAATGGAACAGCCTGTTCCTGGAAAGTGACCAGACGCCATGGGACGACGACATCGCCTGCGCCCGCGCCGCCTTCGCCGCCCTGGGCGTGGAAGTGCGCTGCGCACCGGGCACCTGGGTCGAGGACGACGGCGAAGACGACGCCGACCGCTGGATCCGTGTCAGCGCCGATGGCGAGCAGGAAATCGTCTGGCGCACCTCCTGATCCTGACCCACCTTGCCCTGAGCACCGGCCGCCCGCTGACGCGGCCGGATCAAGCGGCGAACTTTCCCACGGCTTCGCGCATCAATGAACCACACCGGTCCTTTTGCCGATACCTGGCAGATACGGCACACTGTCGCCCCGGCCAGACCCGCCCACTCTCAGCAGACTACGTATGACCCGATCTCCCTTGCGCCGCCTCGTATTCGGTGCCCTGCGCCGTGTGCTGTTCC
This sequence comes from uncultured Pseudomonas sp., assembly GCF_913777995.1. Classification (GTDB taxonomy): domain Bacteria; phylum Pseudomonadota; class Gammaproteobacteria; order Pseudomonadales; family Pseudomonadaceae; genus Aquipseudomonas. Next base: position 93,424 of record NZ_CAJYVE010000039.1, read on the forward strand.
TCTGGGTTCGCTCGGAAACCATCAACCAGTCTTCCCTGAAGCTGGACCTGGACCGCAGCAGACCGGTGTTCTACGCCCTGCAGTCGCCGGCCCTGAGTGACCTGGCCGTGGTCGACCGCGAGTGCACCAAGGTCGGCCTGCCGCGCCCGGTGCTGGAGGTGCAGGTGGGCGACCACCTGGAGCCGGCCGGTTTCTTCTACCTTACTCCCGAGCCCGACTGGCTGGGCCGCCACGACAAACGCGGTGCGCCGCCGGTGCTGGAGCGGCTGATCGACAGCCTCGGCGAGCAACCGGGCGAAGACGCGCAGATCATCCCGGTCAGCGTGTTCTGGGGGCAGTCGCCGGATCGTGAATCCAGCGCCTGGAAACTGCTGTTCGCCGACAGCTGGGCGGTTACCGGGCGCCTGCGGCGGCTGGTCACCATCCTGATCCTGGGGCGCAAGACCCGCGTGCAATTCTCCCCGCCCATCCACCTGCGCGACCTGCTGGCACAGAACAAGGGCCCGGCACTGACCCTGCGCCTGACCCAGCGCCTGTTGCGCGTGCATTTCCGCCATGTGCGCAGCTCCGTGATCGGCCCTGACGTTTCGCACCGCCGCAACCTGGTCAAGGACCTGGTGCGCGCCCCGCTGGTGGTCGAGGCCATTCGCGAAACCGCCGAACGTGACAATATCTCCCCGGAAAAAGCCCGGGAACAGGCCCTGAGTTACGCCAACGAGATCGCCTCCGACTACACCTACACGGTGATCCGCTTCCTGGAAGTGGTGCTCAGCTGGTTCTGGAACAAGATCTACGACGGCATCAAGGTCAGCCACATCGACAACGTACAGAAGGTCGCGCCCGGCCACGAGGTGGTCTACGTACCCTGCCATCGCAGCCACATCGACTACCTGCTGCTCTCCTACCTGCTGTTTCGCAACGGTCTGACCCCACCGCACATCGCTGCCGGGATCAACCTCAACATGCCGGTGGTCGGTGGCCTGCTGCGCCGCGGCGGGGCGTTCTTCATGCGCCGCAGCTTCAAGGGCAACCCGCTTTACAGCGCGGTGTTCAACGAATACCTCAACACCCTGTGCAGCAAAGGCTTCCCGGTGGAGTACTTCGTCGAGGGCGGCCGCTCGCGCACCGGGCGCATGCTGCAGCCCAAGACCGGCATGCTGGCCATCACCCTGCGCAGTTTCCTGCGCAACTCGCGCAGGCCACTGGTCTTCGTACCGGTGTACATCGGCTACGAACGCGTGCTGGAAGGCCGTACCTACCTGGGTGAGCTGCGTGGCAAGGCGAAGAAGAAAGAGTCGGTATTCGACCTGTTCAAGGTGTTCAGCGCCCTGAAGAAGCGTTTCGGCGAAGTGGCGGTGAACTTCGGCGAGCCCATCCACCTGGCCGCCTTCCTCGACCAGCAGCAGCCCGACTGGCGCAGCCAGGCGATCGGCCCTCAGGACCGCCCGCAATGGCTGAGCACCGCCACCAGCCAACTGGCCGAGCGCGTCGCCCAGCGCATCAACGAGGCGGCGGCGGTCAACCCGGTCAACCTGGTGGGCCTGGCGCTGCTGTCCACCCCGCGCCTGGCCCTGGACGACCTGGCCCTGGAACGCACCCTCGACCTGTTCCTCGACCTGCTGCGCCAGGTGCCCTATTCGGCGCACACCACCCTGCCCGAGGGCGACGGCAAGGCGCTGATCGCCCACGTCAAGAGCATGGAGCTGCTGGCCGAACAGAAAGACGCCCTGGGGCGTATCTACTACCTGGACGAGCAGAACGCGGTACTGATGACCTATTACCGCAACAACGTACTGCACATCTTCGCCCTGCCGTCGCTGCTGGCCTGCTTCTTCCAGAGCTGGTCGCGAATGAGCCGCGAGCTGATCTTCCGCTACATCCGTGCCCTGTACCCCTACCTGCAGTCCGAGCTGTTCATCCGCTGGTCGCTGGACGAACTGGACGCGGTCATCGAGCAGTGGCTGGCGGCCTTCGTCGAGCAGGGCCTGCTGCGCCAGGAGAACGACGTCTACATTCGCCCGGAACCCAGTTCACGGGAGTTCGTGCAGCTGACCCTCCTGTCGCGGGCCATCGCCCAGACCCTGCAACGCTTCTACATGGCCACCGCCCTGCTGCTCAACAGCGGCCAGCACAGCCTCAGCGCCGAAGAACTGGAAGACCTGTGCACGGTCATGGCCCAGCGCCTGTCGATCCTGCATGGCCTCAATGCTCCGGAGTTCTTCGACAAGAGCCTGTTCCGCCACTTCATCCAGACCCTGCTGGACCAGGGTGTGCTGAGCAAGGACGGCAACGGCAAGCTCGGCTACCACCCACTACTGGGCGAAATGGCCGAAGGCGCGGCCAAGCGGGTGCTGACCGCCGAGATCCGCCTGTCGATCCATCAGGTCGCCTTGCAGGGCAGTGACGACGAAGCCTGACTAGGTTTTGTACGAAAAGTGCCTGCGCTCGGCCATGCTGCGTTAAAAACCGGCTCGGAATGCTCATTTACTCCAGTAAACTGCGCTTCCTCGCCTATTTTTGCCTTGCCTGACCTTCGCTCGCCGACTTTTCGTACAAAACCTAGTTTCTAAGTGAAGCTGCCCGCGCCCTGCGGGCGGTCAGTGCATGGAGAGCACGGCATGAATGCCATCCGCCTTATTCCCATCACCCTGCTGGGCAGCCTGCTGGTTGCCTGCAGCAACACCGACACACGCACCGCCAGCCTCGCTGGCGAAGTCTTCTATCTGCAGCGCAGCGCCCTGCCGTCGGCGGCGACCTTGAGTGTCAGCCTGCAGGACGTCTCCCGCGCCGATGCCTCGGCACTGTCCCTGGCGCAGCAGAACACCCCCATCAATGGCCAGGTGCCGCTGCCCTTCCGGCTCGAATACGATCCGCGCCAGGTTTTGCCTGGCCACTCCTACGCCGTCAGTGCACGGATCGAAGCCAATGGCCAGCTGCTGTTCATCAGCACCGAGCGCCATACCGTGAAGCTCAATGGCAGCGACCCGCAGCCGCTGCGCATCCGGGTCAAGCCGGCGCAACCCTGATACTCTTGCCCGAACGCGCCGCCAGGCGCGGCCCCCATTCCGTATCGCAGAAGGAAGCCGCCATGTTTCGCCCCTCGTTCACCTTCGCCAGCCTGTGCGCCGGCCTGTTGCTGTCGGCCAGTGCCTTCGCCTTGTCGCTGAACGACCTCTCTCAGTCCGATGCCACAGGCGGGCTCAAGGATGCCCTGACCCAAGGCGCGCAGATCGCCGTCAAGCAACTGGGCACGCCAGGCGGATTCAGCAACAACCAGGACGTGCGCATCGAGCTGCCGGGCAACCTGGGCAAGGTGGCGAAGAAAATGCGCCAGTTCGGCATGGGCGCCCAGGTCGACCAGTTGGAAACCAGCATGAACCAGGCTGCCGAGGCTGCCGTGCCGCAGGCCCAGGCGCTGCTGGTGGATGCCGTGAAGAAGATGAGCGTCTCCGACGCCAAGGCGATTCTCAGTGGTGGCAAGGATTCCGCCACCCAGTACCTGGACAAGAGCAGCCGCGAGGCGATTCGAGCCAAGTTCCTGCCGATCGTCAAGCAAGCCACCGACAAGGTCGGCGTGGCACAGAAGTACAACGCCTTCGCCGGCCAGGCTGCCGCCCTGGGCGTGGTGGATGCCAAGAGCGCCAATGTCGAGAACTACGTGACCGAACAGGCGCTCAACGGCCTGTTCGAGATGATCGCCAAACAGGAAGAAGGCATTCGCGCCAACCCGGCGGCAGCGGCCACCAGCCTGGCCAAGAAGGTGTTCGGGGCGCTTTGAGGCGCCCCCAAGGCCTCATCAGCCTTCCTTCCTGACCCTGAACCACGCCGCATACAAGGCCGGCAGGAACAGCAGGGTCAGGGCGGTGGCGACGATCAGACCGCCCATGATCGCCACCGCCATGGGGCCGAAGAACAGGCTGCGCGACAGCGGAATCATCGCCAGCACCGCCGCCAGGGCGGTGAGCACGATGGGCCGGAAGCGCCTGACCGTGGCTTCGACGATCGCTTCCCAGGCCTGATGCCCCGCCGCGATGTCCTGCTCGATCTGATCGACCAGAATCACCGAGTTGCGCATGATCATCCCCGACAGGGCGATAGTGCCCAGCATGGCGACGAAGCCGAACGGTTGGTTGAACACCAGCAGGAACAGCGTTACGCCAATCAGCCCCAGCGGCGCGGTGATGAACACCATGAACATCCGCGAAAAGCTGCGCAGTTGGATCATCAGCAGCGTCAGCACCACGACGATGAACAAGGGCACGCCGGCGTTCACCGAGTTCTGCCCACGCTCGGCATCTTCCACTGTGCCGCCGACCTCCAGCAGATAACCATCAGGCAGCTCGCTGCGGATGCCCGCCAGGTTCGGGAGGATTTCCTTGACCAGGCTGGCCGGTTGCTGCGGGCCGTAGATGTCGGCACGCACCGTGACGGTCGGCAGGCGATTGCGGTGCCAGATGATGCCCTCCTCGAAGCCGTACTCCAGAGTGGCGACCTGCGACAGCGCGACACTGGTGCCATTGCCGGTCGGCACCGCCAGGCTGGCCAGGTCCTGCAGGCGCTCACGCTCACTGCGGGTGCCGCGCAGCACGATATCGATCAGTTCGTCATCCTCGCGGAACTGGCTGACCGCCGCGCCGGTGAGCGAAGACTGCAGGAACCTGGCCACATCGGCACTGCTCACGCCCAGCGCCCGGGCACGGTCCTGGTCGATGTTCAGGTGCACGACCTTGCTGGGTTCTTCCCAGTCCAGGTGCACGTTGGTCACGTACGGGTTCTCGCGCACCTTGGCCTGCACCTGACGCGCCAGGGCGCGGACTTCGTCGATGTGCTCGCCGGTCACGCGGAACTGGATCGGGTAGCCGACCGGCGGGCCATTTTCCAGGCGCGTGACCCGCGAGCGCAGGGCCGGGAAGCGTTCGTTGAGGTTGCTGATCAGCCAGGTACGCAGCGCCTCGCGGTCTTCGATGCTCTTGGCCAGCACCACGAACTGCGCGAAGCTCGCCGCCGGCAGTTGCTGGTCCAAGGGCAGGTAGAAGCGCGGCGAGCCGGTGCCCACGTAGGCTACGTAGTTGTCGATACCGTCGTGTTCGCGCAGCATCGCTTCCAGGCGCTTGACCTGCTCGGTGGTGTTGAGCAGCGAGGCGCCTTCGGCCAGCTTCAGGTCGACCATCAGTTCCAGCCGGCCCGAGGCCGGGAAGAACTGCTGCGGCACGAAACGGAACATCGCCACCGACAGCACGAACAACGCCAGGGTGGCCACCAGTACCGTCTTGCGCCGCCGCACGCACCAGGCCACGGTGGCGCGCACCCGGCGGTACAGCGGCGTGGCGTAGGGATCATGCTCAGCCTGCCCGTGACGCTCGGCATGCCGCCGCGCGAGGTCCGGCAGCAGCTTCTCGCCCAGCCAGGGCACGAACATCACGGCGGCGACCCACGAGGCCAGCAGCGCAATGGTCACCACTTGGAAGATCGAGCGGGTGTACTCGCCAGTGCTCGACTGCGCCGTGGCGATGGGCAGGAAACCTGCCGCCGTGATCAGCGTGCCAGTGAGCATCGGGAAGGCCGTGCTGGTCCAGGCGAAGCTGGCCGCCTTGAGGCGGTCGAAGCCCTGCTCCATCTTGATGGCCATCATCTCCACGGCGATGATCGCGTCGTCCACCAGCAGCCCCAGGGCCAGCACCAGGGCGCCGAGGGAAATCTTGTGCAGGCCGATGCCCAGGTAGTACATGGTGGCGAAGGTCATCGCCAGTACCAGCGGAATCGCCAGGGCCACGACCATGCCGGTGCGCACGCCCAGCGAGAAGAAACTCACCAGCAGAACGATCACCAGCGCCTCAGCCAGCACCTGGACGAACTCACCGACCCCGGTCTTCACCGCTGCCGGCTGGTCAGACACTTTGTGCAACTCCATGCCCGCCGGCAGGTTGGCCTGCAGGCGGGCGAACTCGGCCTCCAGCGCCTTGCCCAGCACCAGGATGTCTCCGCCGCTCTTCATCGCCACGGCCACGCCAATGGCATCTTCAGCCATGTAGCGCATGCCCGGCGCCGGCGGCTCGTTGAAGCCGCGATGCACGTCGGCCAGGTCGCCGATGCGCAAGGTGCGGCCATCGACCCGAATGGGGAAATCGCGAATCTCGTCCACGGAAAGGAAGCGCCCGCTGACCCGCAGGTGAATGCGTTCCTGAGGGGTCTCGAAGAAGCTCGCCGACGCCACCACGTTCTGCGCTTCCAGCGCCTGCTGCACCGCCTGCATCGACACCCCCAGGGTGGCGAGCTTGACGTTGGACAGCTCGATCCAGACCTTTTCGTCCTGCATGCCGAGCAGTTCGACCTTGCCGACGTCCTTGACCCGCTGCAGGCGGATCTGGATGCGTTCGGCGTAGTCCTTGAGCACCGCGTAGTCGAAGCCCTTGCCGGTCAGCGCGTAGATATTGCCGAACGTGGTGCCGAACTCGTCATCGAAGAACGGCCCCTGTACCCCGGCCGGCAAGGTGTGGCGAATATCGCCGACCTTCTTGCGCACCTGGTACCACAGCTCGGGCAGAAACGCAGAGAACAGCGAGTCGCGGGCCATGAAGATCACCGTCGATTCACCCGGCCGCGAGAACGAGGTCATGCGCTCGTATTCGCCGGTCTCCATGAGTTTCTTTTCGATCCGGTCGGTGACCTGGCGCGCCACCTCTTCGGCACTGGCGCCCGGCCACAGGGTACGCACCACCATGACCTTGAAGGTGAACGGGGGGTCTTCACTCTGCCCCAGCTTGGTGTACGAAAAGGCCCCGACCACGGCCAGGACGATCATCAGGTACAGCACCACCTGGCGGTGCCGCAACGCCCATTCGGAAAGGTTGAAGTGCATCGCCCGTCACTCCTTGCCGGTCAGCTTGACCGCGCGATTGTCGCGGTCTACCGGGCGGATGCGCTCGCCTTCAAGCAGCACGTGGACCCCTGCCGCCACCACCCAGTCACTGGCACTCAGGCCCTCGAGGACCGGCACCGTTTCCTGACCCCACGGGCCGAGCCTTACCGGTACGCGCTTGAGCCTGCTGTCCGGCTCGACCCGCCATACATAGCTGACACCCTGCTCGGCGGTGACCGCCGACAGCGGCACCGACAGCACCACGGCCTGACCATCAGCGATGTACACCCGCGCGCTCTGCCCCAACTCCACCGGGACCCGGCCAGCGTCGAAGGCCACCCGGGCGGCAAAGGTGCGCGAGCGCGGGTCGGCGGCCGGTGACAGTTCACGGATACGACCCGGCAGGCGCTGGTCGCGCTGGCTCCAGAGTTCCACGGTGACCGGCTGGCCGATGCGGTAGCGAGTGAAGTTGTATTCCGGCAGGCTGATGGCCACTTCCCGCTCGCCGTCGGCCGCCAGGGTGAATACCGTCTGTCCCGCCGCCACCACTTGGCCAACCTCCACCTGCCGCCGCGCGATCACGCCATCCTGAGGCGCCCGTAGCACGGTGTAGTCGGCCTGGTTGTCGGCCACGGTCAGCTCGGCGCGCGCCTGCTTGAGCCGCGCCTCACCGGCACGGAACTGGTTTTCCGCGTTGTCGTACTGCGACTGGCTGACCATCTGCCGACCCAGCAGGGTCTTGTAGCGGTCACGTTCACTGCGGGCCAGTTGCAGGTTGGCCTCGGCGGCCGCCACCTGGGCACGCATCGCCTCACGCTGCAGACGCACGTCCTGCGGGTCCAGCTCGGCCAGCGGCTGGTTGGCCTTGACCCGCTGCCCTTCCTCGACCATCCGGCGATTGACCTTGCCGGCGATACGGAAAGCCAGCTCAGGCTCGAACCGAGCCCGTACTTCACCGGGAAAGCTGTCCTGGGATTTCGTCGACGGCAGTGGCTGAACCACCATGGCCGGACGCGACTCGGCCGGCGCAGGGTCCTGCGGGCCACAGCCGCTCAGCAGCGCAGTCAGGCCGAGAAGCACAAGCGGGAAACGGAAGGGATGGGACATGATGGCAGCGGACTCGTCCGTGATGAGTGCTTGGAATATTTGTACCGGCGAGTATATTAAAAATTATCGAACTCACCAGTACACAAATTAAAAATGCCTGATAACGCCACCCACTCCGGTCCTGGACGTCCCAAGGACCCGGAAAAGCGCCGCGCCATCCTCGACGCCGCGAAGAACCTGTTCATCCAACATGGTTACCAAGGCACCAGCATGGACACCGTCGCCAGCCTGGCCGGCGTATCCAAGCTCACCGTATACAGCCATTTCAGCGACAAGGAGCGGTTGTTCATCGAAGCGGTGATGGCCAGCTGCGAGGAGCTGTTGCCAGCTCCCTGCTTCGAATTCCGCGATGACCTGTCGCTGCGCAGCATGCTGCTGACCATCGCCCGAGCCTTCGAGCACCTGATCAACAGCCCCGAATCGCTGCAACTGCATCGCCTGATGGCCACCCTGGGCACCCAGGACCGGCAGTTGTCGCAGACGTTCTTCGATGCCGGCCCGCAGCGCATCCTCGATGACATGGAACGCTTCATGGTGCACGCCGCCGCCAGCGGTCAGTTGCACATCCCATCACCGCGCAGCGCCGCCGGGCATTTCCTCAGCCTGATCAAGGGCATCGATCACTTCCGCCTGCTGGTCGGCTGCTGCGAACCGCTAACCCCAGCACAGGTCGAGGCGCATGTGCAGGAGGTGGTCGAACTGTTCATGCGCGCCTACGGCGATCACACCGTCAGTCAGGCGCAGCCCCCGCACAGCAACTGACGTCCTGCCCGTCAGGGCTTCAGGGCTTTCTTGGGGTAGATGTCGTAGCGGCTGGATTTACCATCCAGGGTATAGCCGGGCTTGGCACCCTCGATAGGCGGTGCCTTGCGCGGGCGCTTGACCACCACCCGATGGCTGGCCAGGGTCAGGGCGGCCTCCAGCAGCGCCGGTGCGTCAAGGTCGTCGCCCACCAAGGGACGGAACAGGCGCATCTCCTTCTTCACCAAGGCACTCTTGTCGCGATGGGGGAACATGGGGTCCAGGTAGATGACCTGTGGCGGCTCGTACTGCCAGCCGCGCATCACCTCGATGGCATTGCCATGCAGCAGCTGCATGCGCCGCGCGATCTCCGCCACCTGCTCATCCAGGCAAGCCCGCGCCAGGCCATCCTCCAGCAGCGCGGCGATGATCGGCTGGCGCTCGATCAGTTGCATCTGACAACCCAGGCTGGCCAGCACGAAGGCATCCTTGCCCAGGCCGGCCGTGGCGTCGAGCACCTGCGGCCGCACACCGGGTTGCAGCCCGACCGCCTTGGCGATCATCTGCCCGCTGCCGCCGCCGAACAGCCGCCGGTGCGCAGCGGCCCCTTCGACGAAATCCACCCGCACCGGCCCCGGCGCATCCTTACCCAACTGCTGCAGGCGCAGGCCATCGGCTGCGACCTGCAGGGCGAATTCGGCCGTCTCGGCGTCAATGGGCAACCCCAGGCGCTCGGCCCAGTAGCTGCTACGTTCCTGCCCCGGCGCATCCAGGGCTTCGACCCGGATGACGCAGCCATTTTGCTGATCGCTCATTGCACCCACACACTCGAAAAATAATTCAAAGAACGGCCAGGCCGGCCGATAGCTTGTTTGTCAGGCATTTTGCCAGAGCCAAGGTCAGTACTGATCGCCATGTCAGAGAATGTTCAATCCATCGGCTACTTGTCGCACATCGGCGACTTCAGCCTGCGCAACAACCAGGCCCTGGGTGGTGTTACCCAGCTCTGGTCCGATGCGTTCGCCCGGGCGATGGCCGAACAACTGGCCGACGGCAAACCGGTGGCTGCACCGGCACTGCCCGAAGTCACCGACCAGGCCACCGGCGAACCCCTCACCGGTGCACAGGCCCTGGCGCAGATCGTCGAACAGCGCGCCTGCCCGGTCACCGAGACTCAAGTACGGCCGCCCGAACCCCTGTTCCTGCCCATCGCCGAATTCGAACTCGACCTGCTGCCACCGGCCGCGGAGCCGTTCGGCGCCCTGGAGCTGATCGAACAACAGCGCGGCCTGGAATTCGACACCCAGTGGGTACGCCCGACGGTATTCCACGACTACGACCTCAAAGGCGAGCCCGGCCCCGCCCCGGCACGTCGCCCGCTGCACCTGCCGATCGCCGAGCTGGAATGGGATCTGGCCGAGAAGCCCGCGCAGCCTTATGACGAGGCGACCCTGGTGGCGCAGCAGCGCGCCCTGGACTTCGACAACGGCTGGGCCCGCCCACTGATCCTGCAGAACCTGCGCCAGGCCGCCTGACCCGCTCGCGCTTCAGCGACAGACCCGCCACATGCCCATGTCCAGATGAAAGTGATTACGGTGCGCCGCATTGTAGTCCGGCCCCAGCACGGTATTGAAATGCGTGCAGGCGGCCTGCCGGACCTCGCGCAGGAAACGGCCCTTGGGGCCGGTGTCATCCCAGTCGCGCAGCAGATCGACACGCGAACCGTCAGCCAGGCGGAAGGCCGCGATGTCCAGGGCGTTGGCCGTGGCGTGCTGGCTCAGCCGCCCCTCACTGCGGTTGTAGACGTTACGGCAGGCGAAACTGCCCAGGTGATCGATGCGCACCACCCGCTGGCCCAGGGTCGCCTGCGCGGCCACTTGCAGGCCGTGATGCTCGAACAGCGCATAGGCCACCGCCAGCGGGCAGCTGGCAAGGAAGCTGCTGCTCAGCGCCACTTCTCCGCCGCTGATGCGCAGAGCGTTGGTCAGTGGGCAACGCGCCGATGCCGGGCTGTCCGCCTGACGGCTGTAGCGCAGCGCCGAAGTGGCCAATGTCTGGTCACACAGCGCCGGGTCATTCTGCAGACGCCAGAGCTTGAACGAAGTCAGCAGGTTGGGCGCGGCCTGGATATCCAGAGGCGCCCAGGGGTTCCAGCGCGCAGGCAGGTCAAGCCAGCCGCGCCATACGGCCACGCCCAGCAGCAACAGACATGACAGGATGATCAGCAAAGGTCGCATGACGGGCCTCGACAGCACAGCTCATCATCATGGACCTCAGAGAAGCCCCAACTGCTCCACCTGCGGGCCACGATCGATCTCGGGCAGGGGTGGCAGGTCCGGCAGGCGCGTCATCAGCCGCGCATGAAAGCGCTGGGCCAGCGCCGGCGCGCGGTGGTTGTCCGGAGTGTGCAGGTACACGTAGGGCGTGCGGCCCTCTTCGATCCAGGTCGCGACCTTCTCCACCCAGGGGGTCAACCAGGGATCGTTGGCGTCCAGCGCCGGTTGGCCAATGAAGCGCACCTGCGGTGCCTGAGTCAGAGCGGCCGGGCGCACCGGCACCTTGGGTTTTTTCGATTGCGCGTGCAGCACCGCCGGGTCACTGGACAGGCAACTGAACAGCGAGCGGGAGTCCAGGCAGATGCGTTCGACACCTCGGTCAAGCAGCAGACGGTTGAGCATCCGCTCTTCATCGCCTTTCTGGAAGAACGCCAGGTGACGCACCTCCACCGCCAGGGGCACCTGGACTTCGTCGATGAACATCGCCAGTTCTGCCAGGCGCTGCGGGCCGAAGCTGGCCGGCAGTTGCAGCCAGAACGGCGTCACTCGCTCGCCCAGCGGCGCCAGCAGTTGCACGAAGGCACGCGCCGCGTCCAGTTGCAGGCGCAGGTCGCCGTCATGGCTGATATCGCGATGAAACTTGGCCGTGAAGCGAAAGTCCGCCGGCATGACCTGCGCCCAGCGCTGCACGGTGGCCGCATTCGGACGGGCATATAGGGTGGTATTACCTTCCACCGTATTGAACACCTGGCAGTACAGGCCCAGGAAATCGGTGCTGGCGGCATCTGGCGGGTAGAAGAACTCGCGCCAGGCGTTATCGCCCCATGACGGGCAACCGAGGAAATAAGGTAGACGGGACACAGGTCAGACGTGCAGGTCGAGCCCCGACACTTCCAGTTCCCAATCCACGAAACTGGCGGTGGTCAGATAGCTGGCCAGCGCAGTGGCCACGCGAGAACTCATCGAGCGGGGGAAGATCATGTCCTGCTGGCGTGCAGGTACATTGGGCGTAGGCAGGTCGTCGGCTTCGCGACGCGGCGTTCGCGCCTCGTGCACAGGCAGTTCGATATCGCTGTCGACTTCCTCGAAGGTACCCTCCACCGTCGCAGGGCTCTTGCGAGGCTTGCGCTTGATGGGATACGTGCGTGATGAAGGACCGTCTATGCGCATCGATACTTACTCGGCGTCTGTAGTGGCAATTTAACGTCACAGATGGGCGCCTTGGCAAACGCCCGAACGTTAACTAGACCACACAAATTGCAAGTTATTCGGCACGCGTCACTTTTCCATAGACTTTGGCGATGAATGGTAGATGGCTAGTTGACTTCATCGATAGAGCGATCAGCCCTCGCCCAGCCCGTTCAGCGGCGTGCATATCCTTGTATCGCCCGCGTTACAGCTTTCTTGAAGCGCCTGGTCAGGCGCCTTTGGGTGTCGCCACCTTGTCGCGCAGGTACACCGGCTGCGCATCGTCGGCCGCCACTGCTTCGCCGCGGTGCCAGGCAAAGGTCGCCAGGGCCAGCAGATCCTGCGCGTCGGGCAGCATGCTGGCATCACAGCCGCTGAGCGACACCGGCAGGCGCGGTGCATAACCCCAGCCAGTGCCGGCACCGAACCACGGGCCTGCGGCATCGATGGGCAGCGCCACTTGCTCGGGCGGCAGCACGGCTTCCTGGCCAGCCAGGCGCATCTCCCCTTCGCTGGCGCGGTAGCAACCCCAGTAGACCTCGTCCATGCGTGCATCGATGGCTGCGGCCACCTGGCTGGCGCCCTGCTCACGCAGGGCACGCTGGGCCAATGCGGCCAGGTTGGAGACCGGCAACACCGGACGGTCAAGGGCGAAGGCCAGCCCCTGGACCACGCCGATGGCAATGCGCACACCGGTGAAAGCCCCCGGGCCACGGCCGAAGGCAATGGCATCGAGCGCCGAGCGCGGCAACTGCGCCTGGGCCAGCAGGTCCTGAATCATCGGCAGCAGCTTCTGGGCATGCAGGCGCGGGGCCACCTCATAGTGGCTCAGCACCTTGCCGTCGTGCAGCAGGGCGACCGAGCAGGCTTCAGTGGCAGTATCCAGGGCCAGCAAGGTGGTCATCGGGGTATCCGTCGTGAGTGAACAAGGGGAAAAGGGGCGCAGTATAAAGACAAATGGCCCGCAAGCGGGCCATTTGTCGGATGAAACGGGCGGCGATCAGCTCAGCGCGGCGAGCACCTTGGCGGTGATTTCCTCGACGCTGCCGACACCCGGAATGTGGCTGCACTTCGGCTCGCCCTTCTCGGCGCTGAGCTTGTTGTAGAAGTTCACCAGCGGCTTGGTCTGCGAATGGTAGACCGACAGGCGATGACGCACGGTTTCTTCAGTGTCGTCCTTGCGCTGTACCAGCGGCTCGCCGGTCACATCGTCCAGGCCTTCGACCTTCGGCGGGTTGTAGACCACATGGTAGACACGACCGGACGGCTCATGCACGCGGCGGCCAGCGATACGTTTGACGATTTCCTCGTCGTCCACGGCGATTTCCACCACGTGGTCGATGCTCAGGCCGGCGCTGACCAGCGCTTCGGCCTGGGCGATGGTGCGCGGGAAGCCGTCGAACAGCACGCCGTTGGCGCAGTCAGGCTGGGCCAGGCGGTCCTTGATCAGGCCGATGATCAGGTCATCGGATACCAGGCCACCGGCGTCCATGACGCTCTTGGCTTGCAGGCCCAGCTCGGTACCGGCCTTGACGGCAGCGCGCAGCATGTCGCCCGTGGAAACCTGGGGAATGCCGAACTTTTCAGTGATGAACTTAGCCTGAGTACCTTTTCCGGCGCCCGGAGCTCCCAGCAGAATCACGCGCATCGTCACGCTCCTCAAATTTTTTATATGGAATTCGTCGGATTCGCCTCTTGGGCCAATCTAAAACTGAACTACGGCCAAAGGCCAAAAGGTTGATCAAGATACACAGCCGACCAAGGCGGCACAAGCCGCCCAAGGTCGCAGCCACGCCCGCTGCGCCAAGGCTTACAGTGGTCGGCTGGGCGGGCTGTCGACAGCGCTGACGCGATGTCGACACCCGGCATGCCGCCATCAGCCGGTATTGCGCAAGCCGGCGGCTATGCCCGCCACCGACACCAGCAGGGCCAGTTCCAGTGGGCTGTCCAGGCGCGCTTCGCGGCTGCGCGAACGGGCCAGCAGCTCGGCCTGCAGCAGGTGCAGGGGGTCCAGGTAGGTATTGCGCAGGCTGATGAACTCCAGGGTTTCCGGGCTGTGCGCCAGCAGCCGGTCCTGCCCGGTCAGCCCCAGCACCACCCGACAGGCCTGCGACAATAGGTCGCGTAAATGCGCCCCCAAATGATGCAACTGCGGGTCGACCAGACGCTCGTCGTACAGCTGGGCGATGTCGATGTCGGCCTTGGCCAGGACCATTTCCAGCATGTCGATGCGGGTGCGGAAGAACGGCCACTGCTCGCGCATCTGCGCCAGCAATTCGCCCTCGCCACGCGCCAACGCATTGCTCAATGCCGCCTCCCAGCCCAGCCAGGCGGGCAGCATCAGGCGCGTCTGGGTCCAGGCGAAGATCCATGGAATGGCCCGCAGGCTCTCCACCCCGCCTTCACGACGCTTGGCCGGACGACTGCCCAGCGGCAGGCGTCCCAGCTCCTGCTCTGGCGTGGCCTGGCGGAAGTACTCGACGAATTCCGGGTGCTCGCGCACCACGGTGCGGTAGGCCTTCACCCCGTCCTCGGCGAGGCGGTCCATCATCTGCCGCCAGGCCGGCTCCGGCGGTGGCGGCGGCAGCAGGGTCGCCTCCAGCACGGCGGCCAGGTAGAGGTTGAGGTTCTGCTCGGCGATGCCGGGCAGGCCGAACTTGAAGCGGATCATCTCGCCCTGCTCGGTGGTGCGGAAGCGCCCCGCCACCGACCCCGGTGGCTGCGACAGGATGGCCGCATGCGCCGGCCCGCCGCCACGCCCCACCGTGCCGCCGCGGCCGTGGAACAGCAGCAGTTCCACCTGGCGCTCACGGCAGATGCCCACCAGTTTCTCCTGCGCCCGGTACTGCGCCCAGGCCGCCGCCGTGGTGCCGGCGTCCTTGGCCGAGTCGGAATAGCCGATCATCACTTCCTGCGGACCTTGCAGGCGGGCACGGTAACCGGGCAGTTCCAGCAACCGCTCGATCACCGGCCCGGCGTTGTCGAGGTCGGCCAGGGTTTCGAATAGCGGCACCACCCGCATGCGCCGCTGCAGCCCGGCCTCCTTGAGCAACAGCTGCACCGCCAGTACGTCGGAAGCGGCACCGGCCATGGAGATGACATAAGAGCCCAGCGAGGCCGCCGGTGCCGCTGCCACTTCTCGGCAGGTGGCCAGCACTTCGGCGGTTTCCGCCGAGGGGCGGAAGTAGCCTGGCAGCAAGGGCCGGCGGTTATCCAGCTCGCGGGTCAGGAAGGCGATGCGCGCGTCTTCGTCCCAGTCCTCGTAACGTCCCAAACCCAGGTAGTCGGTGATTTCGCTCATCGCCGCGCAGTGCCGGCCGGAATCCTGGCGCACGTCCAGGCGCACCAGGAACAGGCCGAAGGTCACCGCGCGGCGCAGGCAGTCGAGCAGCGGCCCGTCGGCGATCACGCCCATGCCGCATTCGTGCAGGGACTGGTAGCAGACCTGCAAGGGTTCGAGCAGCTCGCGATTGTCGTGCAGCACCTCCTCACCTGCCGGCTGGGGCGCCGCCAGGCAAGCCTGCGCCCAGTTGCGCGTGGCACGCAGGCGTTCACGCAGACGCTTGAGCTCGGCCCGGTACGGCTCGGCGCTGTCACCGACCCTGGCACGCAGTTCGGCGCTGGCCTGCTGCATCGACAGGTCGGCGGCCAGGCTGTCGACATCGCGCAGGTACAGGTCGGCGGCCATCCAGCGCGCCAGCAGCAGCACTTCACGGGTGACCTTGGCGGTGACGTTGGGGTTGCCATCGCGGTCGCCGCCCATCCACGAAGCGAAGCGGATCGGCGCGGCGTCCAGCGGCAGCCGAAAACCGGTGGCGGCGTGCAACACCTGGTCGGCCTTGCGCAGGTAACTGGGTACCGCCTGCCACAGCGAGTGCTCGATCACCGCGAAGCCCCACTTGGCTTCGTCCACCGGGGTCGGCCGGGTGCGGCGGATCTCTTCGGTGTGCCAGGCCTCGGCGATCAGGCGCTGCAGGCGGGTGACGATCTGCTCGTATTCCTGGCTGTTCAGGTCACGGTGGTCGAGGGCGGCCAGCTGTTCGGCAATGGCGTCGTACTTCTGGATCAGCGTGCGCCGCGCCACTTCAGTGGGGTGCGCGGTCAGCACCAATTCGATGTCCAGCTTGCCGATCTGCCGCGCCAGGGCCTCGCTGCCGTGCCCGGCGCGCTGCAGGCGCTCGAGCAGCTCGGGCAGCACCCGGGCTTCGAAGGGTTGTGGCTGGGTGTCGTCACGTCGGCGCAGCAACTGGTACTGCTCGGCGATGTTGGCCAGGTTGAGGAACTGGTTGAAGGCCCGGGCCACCGGCAGCAGTTCGTCTTCGTCGAGGCTGGCGACACTGGCGCTGAGCTGTTCGCTGCCCTCGGCCGAGCCGCGCCGACCGGCCTTGGCGGCCTTGCGGATGCGTTCGATGGTGTCGAGGAACTCGGCGCCGCGCTGTTCGCGAATGGTGTTGCCCAACAGCTCGCCCAACAAGTGGACGTCTTCCCGCAAGCGGGCATCTATATCGGCCATCCCTCACCCTCCGGTCTGTTGTTGTACCCCGCACACTGCACGAAAACCGCCACGCTGCCAAACCCGACAGCGAACACTGCGGCGCGCGGGCAGTCGAAAAACCGTAACCCACCGCAACCGGAGGCACCATGAACAGTTTCCAGGCCCTGCTCAACGACTGGGAAAACCACGCTCGTCAGGCACAGGAACGCAGCCAGGTCACCCTCAGCCTGTACCGCCACGATCAGGTGAAGATCAAGGCCCTCGCCGAAGCCTACGGGCTTGATGAAGCGACCGTCACCGAAGGCCTGCTGCACGCGGCCCTGCAAGAAGCCGAAGCCGCCATTCCCTACGTCAAAGGTGCCGAAGTGATTCGGGTGGAAGAAGGCGAACCGGTGTACGACGACGCCGGGCGAACCCCCGCGTTCGTGGCCGCCGAACAGCGGATTCTCAAGGCTCAGGACCATTGAGGCACGCGCTCACCGCGCTGCCAGCGGCCCTGCAACAGGGCCTGCACCTGGCTGACCGGCGCCCGCAGTACTGGCTGAACGGAACGGAAATTTCTCTGAACTATTCAAAAAAGCGTCAGGTCCCAGCCAATAGCCATTACAGGAAAGACCGTGAGTGGCAGGCAAGCCGTCTGGCATCTCACTTCCCGGCCGCAACTGTCATGGAAAACCAAGAACCTGGAGTTAAACAATGGAGTTGATGACCATGAACAACCTCACTGCCAAAGCCACGTTCGCCCCCGTGCGTGGACTCAAACTGGCTGCGTTGGCCCTGGGTAGCGCCCTGGTACTCGCCGGTTGTGCCGGTAACCCGCCGTCGGAGCAGTATGCGGTCACCCAGTCTGCGGTGAACAGCGCGGTCAGCGCGGGCGGCACCGAATACGCCGCTGTCGAAATGAAGTCGGCCCAGGACAAGCTGCGTCAGGCTGACGTGGCCATGCAGGATCATCGCTACGACGAAGCCCGCCGCCTGGCTGAACAGGCCGAGTGGGACGCGCGCGTCGCCGAACGCAAGGCTCAGGCTGCCAAGGCGCAGAAAGCCGTACAGGACGCTCGCCAGGGTGTGAACGAACTCCGTGAAGAAAGCCAGCGCCAGGTCCAGTAATCCGGCCCTTTCACCTTTCACGCATTCGACATTGATTTAAGGACGACAAGACCATGCGCAAACAAGTGATGATCCCTGCCCTGCTGGCTGTTAGCGTGGCCCTCGGGGCCTGCGCCACCAAGCCCAACCCAAGCCTGGAACAGGCGCGCACCAATTTCTCGGCGCTGCAGAGCAATCCTGACGCCAGCAAGGTCGCGGCACTGGAAACCAAGGATGCCAGCGACTCGCTGGACAAGGCCGACAAGGCCTTCCGTGATGGCGAAGACGCCAAGAAAGTCGACCAGCTGGCCTACCTGACCAACCAGCGTATCGAAGTCGCCAAGCAGACCATCGCCCTGCGTACCGCCGAGGCTGACCTGCAGAAAGCTTCCGCCGACCGCGCCCAGGCGCGCCTGGACGCCCGTGACGCGCAGATCGCCAAGCTGAAGGAAAGCCTCAACGCCAAGCAGACCGAGCGCGGCACCCTGGTGACCTTCGGCGACGTGCTGTTCGACTACAACAAGGCGGAGCTGAAACCCGGCGCACAAGGCAACATCTTCAAGCTGGCGCAGTTCCTTCAGGAGAACCCTGACCGCAAGGTGATCGTCGAGGGCTACACCGACAGCACCGGTTCGGCCTCCTACAACCAGCAACTGTCCGAGCGCCGCGCCGACTCGGTGCGCGCCGCACTGGTACGCGCTGGCGTCGACCCGACCCGCGTCGTCGCCCAGGGCTATGGCAAGGAATATCCGGTGGCCGACAATTCCAGCAACTCCGGTCGTGCCATGAACCGTCGTGTGGAAGTGACCATTTCCAACGACAACCAGCCGGTAGCGCCACGTTCAAGCATGCAGTGATCGCTTGACTCGCGCCTTATGAAGCCCCGCCAGCCTGCGTGCTCGCGGGGCTTTTTGATGAGGCTGCCAATACTACGCGCGTGAGCATCATCGGGCCGCAGCCGGACCTGCGCCGCGTGCCCGCACCCGCCTGGCCAAGACACCAGCGGACGTGATCAGGATCCGAATGCATCAGAAATCCGCTTTACAGGAGACAACTCCCCCATGGGCACCAAGAACGAGCCACCCATCAAGTCGGCCCTCAACCCGCCCGTATTCTGGACCTCTGCAGTTCTGCTGCTGATATTGGTGGTGTTCACCAGCACCCTCCAGAGCACTGCCCAAGACCTGTTCGGCTTCATCCAGGGCTGGATCATCACCAATGCGAGCTGGTTCTACATCCTCGCCGTGGCAGTGATCCTCGGCACCGTGGTGTTCCTCGGCGTCAGCCGCTACGGCGACATCAAGCTCGGCCCGGACCACAGTACCCCCGACTACAGCAACACCACCTGGTTCGCCATGCTGTTTTCCGCCGGCATGGGCATCGGCCTGATGTTCTTCGGCGTCGCAGAACCTGTGATGCACTTCATCAACCCGCCCTTCGGCGACGGCAATACCGTCCAGGCGGCGCGCGAAGCGATGAAGATCACCTTCTTCCACTGGGGCCTGCATGCCTGGGCGATCTACGCCATCGTGGCGCTGATCCTGGCCTACTTCAGCTACCGCCACGGCCTGCCCCTGACCCTGCGCTCGGCGCTGTACCCGCTGATCGGCGAGCGCATTCACGGCCCCATTGGCCATGCCGTGGACATCTTCGCGATCATCGGCACCGTGCTGGGCGTGGCGACTTCCCTGGGTTTCGGAGTGGCGCAGATCAACACCGGCCTGAATGCCATGTTCGGGGTCCCGGTGAACACAGGCGTGCAGATCATGCTGATCATCGGCACCACGGCTCTGGCCACCTTGTCGGTGGTCTCGGGCCTGGACAAGGGCGTGCGGCGTCTGTCGGAACTCAACCTCGGTCTGGCGGCGCTGCTGATGCTGATGGTCGTGCTGCTCGGTCCCACCGTGCTGATTCTGCAAACCTTCGTGCAGAACACCGGTGGCTACCTGAGCGAAATCGTCAGCCGCACCCTGAACCTCTATGCCTATGACCCCACCGACTGGATCGGCGGCTGGACACTGTTCTACTGGGGCTGGTGGCTGGCCTGGTCGCCCTTCGTGGGGCTGTTCATCGCGCGTATCTCACGCGGGCGAACCATCCGCGAGTTCGTCAGCGGCGTGCTGCTGGTGCCCACCGCGTTCACCCTGCTGTGGATGACGGTATTCGGCAACACCGCGATTCACCTGATCCTCGATCAAGGCGTCAGCGACCTGGCCGCCGCCATCAACCAGGACACCGCCCTGGCGCTGTTCGCTTTCCTTGAGCACTTCCCGTTCGCCAGTTTCATTTCGGTGCTGGCGATCATCATGGTGGTGGTGTTCTTCGTCACCTCGGCCGACTCCGGCGCCATGGTGGTCGACATGCTCGCCTCGGGCGGTAACGACCGCACCCCGGTGTGGCAGCGCATCTTCTGGGCCACGAGCATGGGTGTCGTGGCCATCGCGCTGTTGCTGGCCGACGGCCTGAAAGCCCTGCAGACCGCGACCATCGCCAGCGCCCTGCCCTTCACCATCGCCCTGCTGTGCAGCATGCGCGGCCTGATGAAGGCACTGAAGCTCGACGCCACCAAGCGTGGCCTGCGTCATTACAGCCTGTCGCCATCCACCTCACGCGGCCCCGGCAGCTGGCAGCGCCGCCTGCGCAACCTGGCGATGTTTCCGCGCCGCGCCCATGTGGTGCGCTTCATCAGCGAAGTGGCCAAACCCGCCTGCCTGTCGGTGGCCGATGAATGGCGCCGCCAAGGCTATCAATGCCAGGTGGACGACGGCGAGGACGGTAGCGTGCGGCTGACGGTCGGCCCTACGGACAACCCCGAGTACCTCTACCAGGTGGTGCCCAAGGCCTACGCCATGCCCAGCTTCGTGCTCAGCGACAGCCAGAGCGACGAACGCAAGTACTTCCGTGCCGAGGTCTACCTGCGCGAGGGCGGCCAGGACCACGATGTGATGGGCTGGTCCAGGGAAGACGTGATTGGCGACATTCTCGATCAGTACGAACGGCACATGCACTTTCTGCATCTGGTCAGCGAGTGAACAGGAAAAATTTGTTACAAGCACAAATTATTGGCAATAAATCACCAATAATACGTTAATCGCGAGCATGCTTAGCAAACTTTTCTCCGCCGGTGCTGCGTACACTGCCACGCAGCCCGAGCGGAGGAACCCATGCAGACACTCACCCAGGATTATCGGCATGGCGACGTGGTCGCCAGCCACTGCCACGCCCAGGCGCAACTGATCCACGCCAGTGCCGGGGTGATGCTGGTGGGCACCGAACAGGGTGACTGGGTGATACCCACCGGCCATGCGCTGTGGGTACCCGCCGGGGTCGCCCACGAGGTGCGCATGACCGGTGCGGTGAGCATGCGCACGCTGCTGGTCCCCACGCACCACTCGAACCAGTGCCGGGTCATCGAAGTCAGCACCCTGCTGCGTGAACTGATTCTGGCGGCTTCGATCCGGCCGGTGGACCCCTTGCGCCAGCAGCACCTGCTGGCGCTCATCGACCTGGAGCTGCAAGCGGCCCGCCAGGTGCCCGCCTACATCCCCCTGCCCCGCGACCGGCGCCTGCGCCGCCTGTGCACCGAGCTGCTCGACGAACCGGCCCGCGAGATGACCCTGGAACAGTGCGGGCAGCGCCTGAACATGAGTGCCCGTACCCTGGCGCGTGGCTTTCAGCGTGAGCTGGGCATGTCGCTGGGTGAATGGCGCACCCGTACGCGGATGATCCTCAGCCAGCAGCGCCTGCTGCGCGGCGTGCCGATCATCGAGGTGGCGCTGGAGCACGGCTACCAGAGCCCCAGCGCCTTCGCCGCGACCTTCAAGCGTGTGCTCGGCCACAGCCCGCGCCACTGTCAGGCCCGCGCCGGCTGAACTGTCCCGATCGCACGCGCGGTTGTCCGCTTCACGAGCGAGCAGCCGCGCCCTGCACGGTAGCCTGAGTGACTCGATTGATCCTGCGAAGTCCTCTCCATGCGTGTGCCCGCCCCGTTGTTCATATCCGTCGCCCTGCTCGTGCTCGGCGGCTGCCAGGCCCAGGCGCCGACGCCGCCGACGGCCCCCCTCTCAGCCGCCGAAACGAGCCTGGGCGTCCTGCCTGATGGCGTCGACCACCAGCCACTGCCCGACCGCTGGTGGTCGCTGTACCGCGACCCGCAGCTCGACCAGCTGGTAGAACGCGCCCTGCAGCACAATCAGGATCTGGCCCAGACCGATGCGCACCTCAAGGCACTGATGGCTGGCGTTCGCCAGCAACAGGCCGCGCTGTGGCCGAGCACCGAGGTGCAGGCCGGCGTGCCGTATGGGCGCAGCAGCGATGACCAGGTGCTGGCCGAGGCTCGCGACGGCCATGCCGCCAATCACTGGGAGACCGCGCTCGGCTTCGACCTGGCCTGGCAGCTGGACCTGTATGGGCAACTGCACGCCGCTATCGCTGCCGCCCAGGCCAGCGTCGAAGCCCAGACCGCCGCCCGCGACCAATTGCGCCTGGGCATCGCCGCGCAGACCAGCCAGGCCTATATCGACCTGTGCAGTTTCACGGCACGGCAGGCGGTGTTGCAGCAGTCGCTGGACAACCTCGCCAGCAGCCTGCGGCTCACCGAACGCCAGCACCAGGGCGGGGTAGCCACCGCCCTCGACAGCCACCGCCTGCAGGTGTTGGCCAGCCGCACGCGTGCCGAGCTGCCGTGGCTGCAGGCGCGCCAGCAGATGGCAGCATTCAGCCTGGCTCAGCTTACCGGGCAGGCCAATGCCCCTGCCGAACCTTGCCAGCAGCTGCCCAGCCTGAACGCTGCACTGCCCAGCGGCGAGGCCTGGCACCTGCTGCAACGCCGCCCCGACATCCGCCAGGCCGAACGCCAGTGGCTGGCGGCGCACTGGCGCGCCGAGCAGGTGCGCGGCGACCTGTACCCGCAAGTCAGCCTGGGCGCGACGCTGAACACCGCCAGCCAGCACCTCGACGGTCTGGGTGACAGCCGCGCCCTGAGCTTCGGCGTCGGGCCGCTGATCCGTTGGCGCTTCCCCAACCGGGCCGCCAACCGCGCGCGCCTGGCCGCAGCCGACGCCGAGCGCGAGGCCAGCCTGGCGGCATGGCGCAGCAGCGTACTGAGCGCGCTCAAGGACGTGCGCAGCGCCCTGGCCCGTTATGCCGGCGAACGCCAGCGCGCCCAGACCCTGGACCAGGCTGCGCAACAGAGCCACGAAGCCTTCGAACTGGCCGAGCGTGGCTACCGCGCCGGCAGTCTCGACGGCCTGCAGCAACTCGACGCGCAACGTGAACTGATCGCCGCCCAGGCCCAGCAGGTCGAGGCCCGCCAGCGCCAGGCACACAGCGAGATCGCCCTGTTCCAGGCGCTGGGCGGCGGCTGGCAGGCACCGGACTCATTGACCCCCAAGGAACACCCGTAATGAACATCGCCATCGACGAACAGACCCGTGCCGAACAGGCGCAGATCCTTGCCGCACAACGGCGCAAGCGCCAGCGAGTGGCCGCCAGCGCCCTGCTGGGGGCTATGGCGCTGCTGGCCGTGGGGGCCTGGTGGCTGCTGTGGGGGCGCTTCTTCGAGAGCACCGACGATGCCTACGTGCGCGCCGACTGGGTCGCGGTCAGCGCGCGAGTCAACGGTTACGTGGCGCAAGTACTGGTCGAAGACGACCAGCCGGTGCAGGCCGGCCAGGTGCTGCTGCGCATTCGCCAGGATGACTACCAGGCGCATGAGCAACGTGCCAGTGCCGGCTTGCAGGAGGCCCGTGCCGCGCTGTTGGCGGCCCAGGCCGAACGGCAGGTGGCCGAAGCCGCCGTGGCGCACCAGCGGCAGGCCATCGACCAGGCGCGCGCGGCCCTCACCGCCAGCGAGGCCGAGCAGCGTCGCAGCGACCTCGACCTGCGCCGCTACCAGGGTCTGGTACGCGACCAGGCCGCCACCACCCAACGCCTGGAAAGCGCCCAGGCCAGCGCGGCCCAGGCCCGTGGCGCGCGGCAGGCGGCGCAGGCGAGCCTGGCCGGCGAACAGCGGCGCCTGGACATGCTGCAGGCGCAGATCGCCCAGGCCGATGCCCACATTGCCCAGGCCCAGGCGGCACGCCAGGCTGCCGAGGCCGACCTGCAACTGGCCGAGCAAGCGTTGCACGACACCGAGGTGCGCGCCCCGGTCGCCGGCGTGGTCGGCCAGCGCCGCGTGCGCGAGGGCCAGTACCTGGTACCCGGTCAGCCGCTGCTGGCCGTGGTGCCGGTGGACCAGGCCTACGTGGTGGCCAATTTCAAGGAAACCCAGCTGCAACACATGCGCCCCGGCCAACCGGTGAGCATTCAGGTCGACAGCTACCCCGACACGCCGCTGCATGGCCAGGTCAGCAGCGTCTCGCCGGCCTCGGGCAGCGTCTTCGCCCTGCTGCCGTCGGATAACGCCACCGGCAACTTCACCAAGATCGTGCAGCGCTTCCCGGTGCGCATTCGTCTCGACGCCGGTACGTCGCAGCCGATTCTTCCGGGCATGTCGGTGATCGCCACGGTCGACACGCATCAGCGCGAGGTGCACCGATGAGCGCCGAGCGGGTGTCGGCCAAAGCCTGGGTGGCGGTGCTCGGTGGGCTGTTCGGCTGTTTCATGGCGGGGATGAACGTGCATGTCACCAGTGCCGCGCTGCCGCAGATCCAGGGCTCGCTGGGCGCCACCTTCGAGGAAGGCTCGTGGATCTCCACCGCCTACCTGGTCGCGGAAATCGTCATGATCCCGCTGACCGCCTGGCTGGTGCAGGTGTTCTCCCTGCGCCGGGTCATGGGCCTGGGCGCCCTGGTGTTCCTGATTGCCTCGGTGGCCTGCTCGCTGGCCCCGAACCTGGCGGTGATGATCACCCTGCGGGTCATTCAGGGCGCCGCCGGTGCCGTACTCATCCCGCTGTCGTTCCAGTTGATCATCACCGAGCTGCCGGCCAGCCGCATGGCCATGGGCATGGCGCTGTTCAGCCTGGCCAACAGCGTGGCCCAGGCCGCCGGCCCCTCGATCGGCGGCTGGCTGACCGATGCCTGGTCGTGGCGCTGGATCTTCTACCTGCAGCTGTTCCCCGGTATCGCCCTGCTGGCCGCCATCGCCTGGTCGATCGAGGCGCGACCGATGAACCTGGCACTGCTGCGGCGTGGCGACTGGCTGGGCATCGCGGCGATGATCCTCGGCCTGGGCGGCCTGCAGATCGTACTGGAGGAAGGCGGCCGCCAGGACTGGTTCGCCTCACCGTTCATTTTCTGGACCAGCGTGGCTTCGGCCATCGGCCTGGCGGTGTTCATCGCCACCCAGCTATGGGGCGGGCGCAGCTTCATCAACCTGCGCCTGCTGGGCCGCTACAACTTCGGCGTGGCCAGCGCGGCGATGTTCGTGTTCGGCGGGGCGACCTTCGGCCTGGTGTTCCTGGTACCCAACTACCTGTCGCAACTGCAGCACTACAGCGCTCACGAGATCGGCGTCAGCCTGATCGCCTATGGCGTCGTGCAGCTGCTGCTGGCGCCGCTGATGCCGCGCCTGATGGGCTGGAGCAGCCCGAAGATCATGGTCGCCACGGGCTTCGTGATCATGGCCGCCGGCTGCTGGCTGGCCGTGCACCTGGACGCTGACAGTGCGGCCAACGTGATCATTCCCTCCACGGTGATTCGTGGCATCGGCCAGCCGTTCATCATGGTCGCCCTGTCGGTGCTGGCGGTGGCCGGGCTGGCCAAGGCCGAGGCCGGCTCGGCTTCGGCGGTGTTCTCCATGCTGCGCAACTTAGGCGGCGCGGTGGGCACCGCCGTGCTGACGCAATGGGTGGCCAGCCGCGAACGCCTGCATTCGGCGCGCATCCACGAAACCGTCAGCGTCTTCGAACCGGGCATGCAGGAACGCCTGGGCAGCGTGCTGCACAGCTGGCTACCGGCCGGCCAGGAACAACTGGAAGGACTGGCCCGCACCATCCGCCGCGAGGCGTTCCTCATGGCCTATGGCGACGCCTTCTACCTGGCGTGCCTGGCGCTGCTGGCCTGCGCCGTGGCGACCCTGGCGATGCGCAGCCGCACCTAGGCTGCTGCAAGAGCGACTTTCGCCGCAATACAGTTCAGTTAGACCGTTGGAGCGAGCTTGCTCGCGATGGCTGCGTCGCGTTCACAACAGATGCATGAGGTTTGCCAGCCTCTTCGCGAGCAAGCTCCAACAAAGCCGCAAAGCACTTGACCGAACAGTATTGCGGCTGAGGCCGGTCCTAGCGCTGAATGACGAGGCGCTCAAGCCAGCTGCAACTGGCCGTCGCGCAGAATCACTTCACGGCCCAGCCAGCCGGCATCCACCTGCGGCAGCACCGCCGACGGCTTGCGCAACTCGCGCAGCAGGGTCGAGCCATGCGACAGCCGCCCGCCCATCCGCGCCACCACGCCCCGGGCGGCCTGGTACTGCGCATGCCGGCCGGGGTCGAGGCTGTCTTCCAGGAGGATGTCCTGGCCGAGGACGCCGCGCACCTCACCGGGGTAGATCATGAACCCGGCCGCCAGCTCGTCACCTTCGCGGCCATCCTGCCAGAAGCTGCCATCGCGGCTGCGCACATGAGGATATGCCGCGAACCAATGACCGCGCTCGGCCTCGGGCATGGCGTGGTGCAGGCGAAAGAACACCCGCATCAGGTTGTCGCGGTACCACTCGCGCACCTGCAGGTAGTAGCCGCGCATACCCGGCAGGCCCGCTGCATGCGCCAGGCGGATCAAACGCGGCCAGGTCGGAAAGGCCTGCAACGGCAGATCGGTCAGCGGCGGCCGTGGCGTGCCGGGGTCGGTTTCCCACGGCAGGCGGTGCGGGCAGTCATCCAGGCTGCCGTAGGCGGTGGGCGGACGGCCCAGACGGTCACCGCCACTGCTGGCCAGGGCGGTGGCGATGCACAGATTGCCCTGCACCACGAACACATAGAAACGGCTGAACCAGTCAGCCAGTTGCTGGCCGCTGGCGCCCTGCTCGACCAGTTGCGCCAGCTCACGATCGAAGCGCCGCAGTTGGCGCTCCAGATGCGGCAACTGGCCCCTGGCGATGCGTTGCATGCGCAGGAACACCGGCAGCGAGCGCAGCACACGCCATGGCCGCAGCGGCAGGTGTGGCGCGGCACCGCCCACCTCGCCAGCGTATTGGCTGGAGGGAATGCCCCAGTCGGCCAGACGCGCCAGGAACAGGTCGTTGTTGATGTACGAGGCGCCGTCGTACACCGCCGTGAAGGGTTCGTTGTCCTGCAGCACGCGGGTATCCCAGCGCGCCATGATCGCCGGAATGCTCGCCGCAGCGCGGCGCTGGCCGTACTCGACGAAGCGGCTGGGCTGTGGCGGCAGGATCTCGGCGATGTTGGCCGCCGTGAGGTGGCGGCGCCAGCCGTAGTCGCTGATCGGCCGATACTGCAGCAGCCACAGCTGCTGGCCGTCCCAGGCCCACTCCACATCGCCCGGCACATAGTGGAAGACCCGCAGCACGCCCTGCAGGAAGTCCCACAGGCGGACCTGGGTCAGGCCGTGCACGGTAGGGAACTGGCCACTGCTCCAGGCCTCGCCCAGGCGCGACAGCACCGCCCGCTGCGGGCTGACCAGGCCATCGGCCAGGGCCGCCAGATGCCCCTCGACCCATTCCAGCTCCACGGCCAGATGGCGCACGAAACCGATGCCGGACACCCGAGGCTCGATGAAGCGCTGCACCACCACCTGCTCGACCCCGGCCCCCAGCAGGTCCTCGACCCGGGCATGGACCTCGGCGCCCGGTACACGCAGGTACGTGGTATTCAGCCCGGCATTGGCCGCATCGGCCTGGTCTTCGCCGAAACTGGACGAGCGCACCGCCCACAAGGCTTGTGGGGCATCGGCCAACAGCGCAGGCAGCCTGGGGTCGGCGGCCTGCTCCAGGTTCAGCGCCATCGGCACCGGCTGCCCGGCCAGTTGCGCCAGGTGCAGTCGGCCGCCCTTGGTGTGGGCGATAAAACCTGGCTCGCGCGCTTCCAGCCAGGCGGCGAAGCCGGCCGGATCGTCGATCCAGGGGTAATGCCCCCACCCCGGCTGCAGGCTGATGCGCAGGTCGGCGCGGGCGAGGATCGCCGACCAGGCGGCCGCCTGCTCACTGCCCAGCAGGCCGTCCTGGTCGCCCCACACCAGCTCCAGCGGGTCTTCGATCCACTCCAGCAAGGGCAAGGCGGTGTCGGCGCGCAGCAGGTCCCAGTACGGCACGAAGGCCCGGCAGCGCGCGTAGCCCTCGCCCATGCGCCGATACTGCGCGGCGCTCCAGCGCTGGCGGGAGAACTTGCGGGCGAACAACGTGGGGCGGTGCGCCAGCAGCCAGTGGATGGCCTTGCGCACCGGCAACGGCGACATCAGTGCCGGCAAGCGGCGTTGCCAGAGAAAGGCACCCACCGGCGACAACAATACGCTACGCGAGAAATGCCCCGGCTGGCGTTGCAGCGCGTGCAGCACCAGCAAGGCACTCACCCCGGTGGCGAGGATCGCGCTGCCGCGCCGGGTGGCGGCCAGCAGCGCGCGGGCGTAACCGGCCAGGTCGCTGCACGGCGGCTCGGGGTTGTCGCCGAAGCCTGGCAGCTCCAGCGGCACCACCTGGTAATGCTGGAAGTGCGGCAGCACGTCGTCCCACCAGCGCGCGCAGCTGCCGTTGCCGGCCAGCAGGTACAGCAACGGCTTGCTCATGCGCCACTCCGGTCATGACGGTACAGCCACAGCAGGGGTGGCAACAGGGCCAGCAGCGCCAGGGCGTCGATCAACAGGTGCGACCAGAGGCTGGCCTGCAGCGAGATGAGCATGTCCTGCGGCGCCCAGAGCAGCAGGCCGGCGATCAGCCAGCCCCATACCCGCGGCTGGCGCAGGCGGCTGCCGATGTGCACCAGCGCCAGCATGTACAGCGAGTAGGCCTGCAGGGTCGCGCCGAACAGCGCCAGCCACCAGGTCTGCTGGGCCCGCGCCGGGGCCGGCGCCAGGCCACCCCAGAAGGCCTGCTCCAGCGAGGTCAGGTAGGCGTCGAACAGGCCGCTGTGGCCGGCCCAACTCAACAGCACACCACCGCCCAGATGCGCGGCGGCCACCAGATACAGCCAGCGGACCAGCGCCTGGCGTCGAGCAACGGAAGAAGACCGCATGGCGAATTCCGAAATCCTGCCGGGAAAGCTGGCGAGTGTACCCGTTTTCCGGCGCGGCTCAGCAGCCTGCGAATGCACCGCAGACAATCGTGAGATTTTTTCCGCCAGGTCTGTCCCCTTTTCCTCGCTGGCGTGTCATGAGGGTTAACAGCATCCAGAAAAGAGAGCACCGCAATGCCTGCACTGCCACGCCGCCGTTCGCTCCTGGCGTCTTCGATCTCCCGCTCGACCCTGTACCTGAGCCTGGCCCTCGGCCTGCCAGCCACCCTGCCGGAGCTGGCCCTGGCCGAGACACGCAGCTTCGAGGTACCGGCCGGAGACCTCGGCTCGGCGCTGACCCGTTTCGCCGGCCAGGCCGGGGTCAGCCTGTCGGTGGACCCGGCGCTGATTCAGGGCCGCCACAGCGCCGGGCTGTCGGGCAGCTATGGCGTGGAGGAAGGCTTCCAGCGCCTGTTGCAGGGCAGCGGCCTGCAGCTGCAGGCGGTGGGTGGCGGCTACACCCTGGTGCCGGTACCGCAGCGCAGCGGCGCTCTGGAGCTGGGCAGCACCGACATCGTCAGCACCAGCATCCTGTCGTTCAACGGCGACGGCGAGCGCTACGCCGGCAACCAGGTGGCGCGGCGTGGCTCACTGGGCCTGCTGGGTTCGCGGGACTTCATGGATACCCCGCTGAGCAGCACCACCTACACCAGCGAAACCGCCAAGAACCAGCAAGCCCGCACCTTGGGCGACCTGGTGGCCAGCGACCCGTCGGTACGCACCACCAACCCGGCGGGTGGACGCTTCGAGCAGTTCATCATCCGCGGCTTCAGCCTGTTCAACACCGATGTGTCCTATAACGGCCTGTACGGCGTGCTGCCCACCTATTCCATCGACATGGAAATGGCCGACCGGGTCGACGTATTCAAGGGCACCAACCAACTGCTCAACGGCATTTCGCCGCGCGGCAGCATCGGCGGTGGCGTCAACGTGGTAGCCAAGCGCGCCACCGACAAGCCGATCACCGAGTTCACCGGCAGCGTGGCTTCCGACAGCCAGGTCGGCGGCGCCGTGGATGTCGGTCGGCGCTTCGGTGACAACAACGAATACGGCATCCGCTTCAACGGCGTGAAGCAGTCCGGTGACACCGAGTGGGATCACCAGAACGTCGACCGCGAGCTGTCGGTACTGGGCCTGGACTTCCGTGGCGAGCGCCTGCGCGTGTCGGCGGACATCGGCCGAACCGAACGCGACACCGATGCCCCGCAGGAGCGTATCCAGGTCGGCGCCAACGCCCAGGTGCCGAGCGCCAGCTCGATCCACAAGAACTACGCCCAGGCCTGGAGCTGGGCGAGCACCAACGACACCTTCGGCGACCTCAATGCCGAATACGACATCAGCGATTCCTTCATGGTCTATGGCGCGGTAGGTGCGCGCGAAAGCAACCATGAGTTCATGCGCCACGCCGTGAGCGTGACCAACAACGCGGGCGACTTCACCATTTCGCCACGCTACTTCACCCGTGATGAAAGCGTGCGTACCGCCACTGTGGGCGCGCGCAAGTGGTTGCAGACAGGTCCCGTCAGCCACGAGCTGAACATCTCGGCCACGCATTTCTACATGGACTTCACCAACGGTGGGGCGCGCTATGCCACCGCTGCCGGCAATATCTACAACCCGGTGCAACGGCCCTTGCCCAATGCGCCGACGCGCCTGGATTCGAAGGACTACACCGAGAACCGCTTCGACAGCCTGGGCCTGGCCGACACCCTGGGCTTCTTCGATGACCGCCTGCTGGTCACCCTGGGCGGGCGCTTCCAGCGCGTGCAGGTGGATGACTGGAGCGATGGCGTCAAAGGCGCCACCGCCTACGACGAGAAGAAGTTCTCGCCCTCCGGCGGGGTGGTCTACAAGGTCACCGACCAGTGGTCGCTGTATGCCAACTACATGGAAGGCCTGAGCCTGGGCAAGGTGGCGCCTTCCACCTCGATCAATGAAAACCAGATCTTCGCGCCCTTCATCAGCCGCCAGATCGAGGTGGGCAGCAAGTACGACCTGGGCAACCTGGCCTTCACCGCCAGTGTGTTCCGGGTCAAGCAGCCGGCCTACGAGACCAACGCCACCACGCGGGTCTTCGGCCCCAGCGGCAAGCGCGAGAACACCGGCGTGGAACTGAACGTGTTCGGCGAACCCCTGCAGGGCGTGCGCCTGCTCGGCGGGGTGATGTACATCCACAGCGAGCTGACCGACACCGTCAACGGTGTCTACGACGGCAACCGTGCACCGGCCACGCCCAAGTACAACGTCAACCTGGGCGGCGAATGGGACGTACCGGGCCTGCAGGGCGTGACCCTTACCGCACGCGGTATCTACTCCAGCTCGCAGTACCTGGACCAGGCCAACAGCAAATCCATCGACAGCTGGGAGCGCTTCGACCTTGGCGCGCGCTATGCCTTCAAGATCAACAGCACGGACGTGACCCTGCGCGCCAATGTCGAGAACGTACTGGACAAGGCCTACTGGGCCTCGGCCGGCGCCTCCGACGACAGCGAGCCGGGCCTGACCCTGTCGACGCCACGCACCTACCTGTTGTCGGCCACCGTCGGGTTCTGATCGCCCCAGCCCCACAGCTGCTCGCTCACAGGTGCGAGCAGCTTCGACTGCCAGGACGTTTCCCGGCTGATAGCAATACCGTTGTGGGAGCGAGCTTGCTCGCGAAATGGCCGGTAGGTCACCCCATTTGTTGTGAGCATGACGCCGCCTTCGCGAGCAAGCTCGCTCCCACGGTCTATCTACTGTGAACAGGCGGTCGCTTCGCGGCTGAAGCCGCGCCTACGGCAGCGCAAGGGGGCGCTGGCGCTGAGTTCTCGAACCGGCAGTCCCTCGCGTCACTGCCCTTGCAGCGCCCGCGCCAGGAACGGTGCCGTGCGACTCTCGGCGCAGGCGGCCACCTCCTGCGGCAGGCCGCTGACCACCACCCGACCACCGGCATCCGCCGCGCCGGGGCCGATGTCGATTACCCAGTCACTCTGCGCCACCACGCGCATGTCGTGTTCGACCACCACCACGCTGTGTCCGGCATCCACCAGGCGGTTGAGTTGCAGCATCAGCCGATCGATGTCCTGCGGGTGCAGGCCATTGGTGGGTTCGTCGAGCACGTAGAGGGTGGCACCGCGAGCACTGCGTTGCAGCTCGGTGGCCAGCTTGATGCGCTGCGCCTCACCGCCAGACAGCTCGGTGGCCGGCTGCCCGAGGCGCAGGTAGCCCAGGCCCAGTTCGCTGAGCACCTGCAGTGAGCGGCGCACCGGCGCCTGCTCGGCGAACACCTCACAGGCCTGCTCGACGGTGAGCTGCAAGACCTCGGCGATGTTCAGGCCATTCCAGGCCACCTGCAGCGTCTGCGGGTTGTAGCGTGCGCCATGGCAGGTCGGGCACGGGGCATAGACGCTGGGCATGAACAGCAGTTCGACGCTGACGAAGCCCTCGCCCTCACATTGCTCGCAACGTCCCTTGGCCACGTTGAAGGAAAACTGCCCGGCGTCGAAGCCCAGCGCCTGAGCCTGTGAGGTGGCGGCGAACAGCTTGCGTACGTGGTCGAACAGCCCGGTGTAGGTCGCCAGGTTGGAACGTGGCGTGCGGCCAATGGGTTTCTGATCCACCTGGACCAGACGCTTGAGCTGCTCGACCCCAGCACTCACCCGCCCGCCGCTACGCGGCTGCGGCTCGTCCTCGAGCCCCACCTGCTCGGTCTCTTGCGACGCCTCGGCATGCCCCAGGTGAGCACCCACCAGATCCAGCAACGCATGGCTGACCAGGCTGGACTTGCCCGAGCCGGAAATGCCGGTCACCGAGGTAAAGCAGCCCAGCGGAAACGCAGCCTCCAGCTCGACCAGGTTGTTGCGGGTAATGCCTTCCAGACGCAGCCAGCCCTGCGCCGTGCGTGGCAGCCGTGGCGTCGGCTTTTCCGTAGCGAACAGGTAATGCCGGGTGCGTGATTCACTGACCTGCTCGAGACCGGCCGGCGGACCGCTGTACAGCACCTGCCCGCCCTGTTCGCCAGCCGCCGGGCCGACATCCACCAGCCAGTCGGCGCGGCGCATGGTGTCCAGGTCGTGCTCCACCACGTACACCGAGTTGCCTGCGGCCTTGAGGCGTTGCAGGGCATCGAGCAAGGCTTCGCTGTCGGCCGGGTGCAGGCCGGCGGAGGGTTCGTCGAGCACATAGATGACGCCGAACAGTTGGGAGTTGAGCTGGGTGGCCAGGCGCAGGCGCTGCAACTCGCCGGAAGACAGCGTGGGCGTGCTGCGCTCCAGGGCCAGGTAGCCCAGGCCCAGATCGGTCAGGGTGGTGATGCGTTCCAGAAGCTCGTTGGCGATGCGCTGTGCGGCCAGGCGCTTTTCCAGTGACGCATCGGCGTTTTCGTCTTCGAGCCACTCGCGGCTGGCCACCTGCTGCAGCAGTTCAGTCAGCTGGCGCAGCGGCAGGCCTAGCAGTTCGGCAATGTCCAGGCCAGCGAAGGTCACGCTCAGCGCCTCACGCTTGAGCCGCTTGCCTTCGCACGACGGGCAGGGGCTGGCGAGCATGTACTGGGCGACACGCTTGCGCATCTGCGCACTCTGCGAATGCATGAAGGTGTGCAGCAGGTAGCGCCGCGCACCGCTGAAGGTGCCCTGGTAGCTCGGCTCCTGCTTGCGCTTGAGCGCTTCGCGGGTCTGCGCCGGGGTGAAACCGGCGTACACCGGCACCGTCGGGGTTTCCTCGGTGAACAGAATCCAGTCACGCTGTTTCCTGGGCAGGTCACGCCAGGGAATGTCGACGTCATAGCCCAGGGTCACCAGAATGTCGCGCAGGTTCTGCCCTTGCCAGGCCGGCGGCCAGGCGGCGATGGCCTTCTGGCGAATGGTCAAGGACGGATCGGGCACCATCGAGGCCTCGGTGACCTCGTGCACCCGCCCCAGGCCGTGGCACTGCGGGCAGGCGCCCTGCGGGGTGTTGGCCGAAAAGTCTTCGGCGTACAGCATCGGCTGATCGGCCGGGTAGGTGCCGGCCCGCGAATAGAGCATGCGGATCAGGCTCGACAGGGTGGTGACGCTGCCCACCGAAGAGCGCGCACCGGGACTGCCGCGCTGCTGTTGCAAGGCCACCGCCGGCGGCAAGCCCTCGATGGCGTCGACATCCGGCACGCCGACCTGGTCGATCAGGCGCCGGGCATAGGGCGCCACCGACTCGAAATAGCGCCGCTGGGCCTCGGCGTACAGCGTCGAGAACGCCAGCGAGGACTTGCCTGAACCGGACACGCCGGTGAACACCACCAGCGCATCACGCGGTACATCGACGTCGACGTTCTTGAGGTTGTGCTCGCGGGCGCCACGCACGCGCACGAAGCCGGAAAAACGGGGCGGGGAAGTCTCGGGCATGGGCCATCCTGATCAGTGGGGCGACGGTGCGGCTACGGCGTACCGGTGTCGTAATTGGGAATCTCGCCCAGGCGGCGCAGGCCGTTGAAGTGCCGGGGGTCTTCGAGGTAGCGCAGCAGCACCTGGCGGAACGTCGGGTCGGCGAAGGTCTGCACATGCCCGCCGCGGGTCAGCTGCAGGACCCGTGGCAGGGGCGCAGCCTTGTACAGGGTCAGGCCGTTGTCCAGCGGCACGATCTCGTCGTCCAGGCTGTGGAATAGCAGGATCGGCGTGCCCTTGAGCTGGGCGATGCCATGCACGGCGCTGTCGGCGTCGGGAATCAGCCAGGACAGCGGGCGCTTGAAAGGCCAGGTCAGCCATGACGTACCCAGGGTATGCCGCGCCACGTCGCGGTAGCTGGCCGGCACGCCGTCGAGCACCAGGGCTTGCAGACGGCGGCGCTGTTCGGGATGGGCCGCCAGATAGTGCACCGCCAGCGCACCGCCGATGCTCTGGCCCAGCACGATGCGTGGGTGCCCCTGCACCTCAGGGGCAGCGTCCAGCCAGGCGAAGGCGGCGTCGAGGTCCTGGTAGATGGCCGGCAGGCTCGGTTCACCGGCAGACAGGCCGTAACCGCGATAGTCGAGCATCAGCACCTGGTAGCCCTGCTCCGGCAGCCACCAGCTGCCGCCCAGGTGCCAAGCCAGGTTGCCGCCGTTGCCATGCAGGTGCAGCACCGTGCCCTTGACCGGCACCCCGGCCTTGGCCGGCAACCACCAGCCATGCAGGCGCGTACCGTCGGCGGCGCTCAGCGACACGTCGCGCCAGGCAATGTGCGCCTTGTCGGGGGTGAACGGCTGGCCCTTCTCCGGGTAGAACAGCATGGAACTGCAACC
Source organism: uncultured Pseudomonas sp. (assembly GCF_913777995.1). Lineage (GTDB taxonomy): Bacteria > Pseudomonadota > Gammaproteobacteria > Pseudomonadales > Pseudomonadaceae > Aquipseudomonas. The sequence goes on from NZ_CAJYVE010000039.1 coordinate 128,572, forward strand.
GCCGAGGCTGAGCAGGAGGATCAGGGTGCCGATCAGTTTCAAGACGACGGTCCTTCGTGGTGGGGCTGCGAGGCTCGCGGCCTTGATGAGCCTCAGAGGATGTTGGCGTAGTCTGCTTCGATCCTGTCCAGGCTCAGATGGTTCAGGAAGTTGGAGAAGCACATCCACGCCGACAGGGCGTTCATGTCGCGGAACTGGTCGGGCAGGTAACGCGGCGCGACCACCAGGCCTTCATCCACAAGTTGGCGCAGGGTGCGCATGTCTTCCAGGGTGGTCTTGCCGCAGAACAGCAAGGGCACCTGTTCGAGCTTGCCCTTGCGCACGGCCAGCTGGATGTAGTTGTAGATCATGATGAAACCCTTCAGGTACGACAGGTCCTTGGTGAAGGGCAAGCCATCGGGGCTGGAACCACGGAACACCCGGCTGGCATTGCCGTAGCTGTCGGCCATGCTGAAGCCCTGCTCCCGGTAGAAGTCGAACACCTGCAGGAAGTCGGCGCCCTCCTCCGCCATGTGGATGGCGCGGGTCCGGTTGGTGAGCTTGCGCAGTCGGCTGGGGTAGGAGGCGAAGGCGATGACCTCCATGAGGATCGCCAGGCCTTCCTGGGTCACGGTCGAGGACGGCGGCCCCTTGGACAGGAAGGTGCAGATCGGCTGGTTCAGACCGTTGAGGGTGGTGCCGACGTGCACCAGCCCTTCATGCACCTCCAGGGCACGCACGTCTCGCTCGTTGAACATCGCATCGGAGCGGATCTTGATGTAGTCGGCACCGGCTGCCGCATCGGCGACGATGCCGTCGGACTCGAAGACCCGCACCGTGGCCTCGGCTTCGCCGAACACGCGGTTCAGGCGACGCTGGAGGATCTCCACGGCATCCTTGGCGGTGAGGGTCTTGGGCTCGTCCTTGAGATCGCCACGCCCGGCGATGTTGTTCAGGTAGCCCGAAAGCATCATGCCCAGGTCCGACAGGGTCGGGTCGCCGGCATGGAAGGCATCGGAGGCCGCGCCATAGAGCTCCTGGGAAATCAGCCCGAAGTCCGGCGTGCCGCGGGCTTCGAGCATGCGCACCACCATGCGGTATTCGCGGCACATGCGGCGCATGATCTGCCCGACCGGGTTGAACTGCCCCAGTTGCCGGGTGATGTCGCGTTCGATGTCCTGGAACTCCTGCTTGAGGGCACTGGCATCGAAGCCCAGGGCGCGGCCCTGGTAATAGTCGCGGTTCACCGCAGGCAATTCCTTGCCTTTGGCGGCGAGGAAGGTCTTGCGCACCCCATCGTCCCATTTCACCGCATCAAGCACGCGGATCGGCGTCTGTGCTGTCACGATGCGGTCGGATAACCCGCGAATGGTCTGCTGGTACTCGTCCACCCGGTACTCCTCGATCCTGATGTTGGTCAAGCCTGGCCTGGGTCCGTCGCCGCCGTACCGAGGAACTGCTGCAACTGGCGGGTCAGGAGCGCCTCGCGCTGGCTGGCCGCCTGCGCCGTGAGGCCTTGCAAGAGGCCTTGATATTCCATCCGGCGGATCATGCCCGTCAACACTTCGGCATCCTGCTGCGGCTGCGCCGAGCCCAGCACCTGGAGGAACTGGCAGGCGCCGCGAAAGAGAATCTGCTGGTGGTCGGCGACCAGCAGCGCCAGACGCGGGTTGATCAACGCCTCGAGATAGAAGGCGTATTCGGCGATCAGCTGGTCGCGGCGGGTCTGCAACTGGTGCTCGATATAGTCCTGGATCATCCGCGCGATATCGCGGGTCAGGCACTGGCGCCCGGCCGGGCTGCCATCGTTGCGGGCCAGCATGTCGCGCAGGATGACTTCGGTGTTCTGCCACAGGCGGGCCAGGTACACCGCACTGCGTTCGACGTATTGCGCGAAGGCATCGTTGAGCAGGTCATCGATGTCCTTGAAGTAGTAGGTCGTGGCCGACAGCGGCACGTCAGCCTCGGCGGCCACCGCACGATGACGCACACCGCGCACGCCATCACGGATGACGATGCGCATGGCGGCATCGAGGATTGCCTGGCGGCGTTGCTCGCTGCCCCGGCGACTGGCCTTGCGGCCCTGATAGCGCACGCTCTGGGCAACGGCACTGGCGACCTTGGCCGCTCCTTGGGTGGTGTCGTTCACCACAGGTTCTACTGGCGTCACTTCCATGGTCGGATCCAATTTATTCGCTTCGCCGACCTGTGGGAGCGACGTCTGCCGCGAAGAGTTCCCGGCCGACGCAACAATGTTGGCTGTAGCCACTCCCCGAGCAGGCGCCGCTACAGCCATGAACAACCGCTTCAACGGCCAAAACGTCGCGATCTCTCTGCCGGCTTCTTCACCGCTGAAACCCCTACTGTTCGGCTAGACCGGGTAGGAGCGGCTTAAGCCGCGAAGCGACCGCCTGTTCACGACAGATGCAGTGAATTTCCTGGCGCTTGCGCGGCTGAAGCCGCTTCTACCGAGCCAATCTGGGCGGCAGAGCGGCTAAAGGGACGATCAGGCCTGTGGACGCATGTGCGGGAACAGAATCACGTCGCGGATCGACGGCGAGTTGGTCAGCAGCATCACCAGACGGTCGATACCGATGCCTTCACCTGCGGTGGGCGGCATGCCGTATTCCAGGGCGCGCACGAAGTCGGCGTCGAAGTGCATGGCTTCGTCGTCGCCGGCGTCCTTCTCGGCCACCTGGGCCATGAAGCGGTCGGCCTGGTCTTCGGCGTCGTTGAGCTCGGAGTAGGCGTTGGCGATCTCGCGGCCACCGATGAACAGCTCGAAGCGGTCGGTGACGTTGGGGTTCTTGTCGTTGCGGCGCGCCAGTGGCGAAACCTCGAACGGGTATTCGGTGATGAAGTGCGGCTGCTCCAGCTTGTGCTCGACCAGCTCTTCGAAAATCATCACCTGCAGCTTGCCCAGGCCCTCGTGGCCCAGCACCTTGGCACCGGCCTGCTTGGCGATGGCACGGGCCTTGTCGACGTCCTGCAGGTCGGCAGCGGTGATGTCCGGGTTGTACTTGAGGATCGAGTCGAACACCGACAGGCGCGCGAACGGCTCGCCGAAGTGGAACACCTTGTCGCCGTACGGCACGTCGGTGCTGCCCAGGACCAGTTGCGCCAGTTCGCGGAACAGTTCCTCGGTGAGGTCCATGTTGTCTTCGTAGTCGGCGTAGGCCTGGTAGAACTCGAGCATGGTGAACTCGGGGTTGTGCCGGGTCGAGACGCCTTCGTTACGGAAGTTGCGGTTGATCTCGAAGACCTTCTCGAAGCCACCGACCACTAGGCGCTTGAGGTACAGCTCCGGCGCGATGCGCAGGAACATGGCCATGTCCAGGGCGTTGTGGTGGGTCTCGAAGGGCTTGGCCGCCGCACCGCCGGGAATGGTCTGCAGCATGGGGGTTTCCACTTCGAGGAAGCCCCGCTCCATGAGGAAGCGGCGGATGTGGGCGATGACCTGGGAGCGTACGCGGAAGGTCTGGCGCACCTCTTCGTTGACGATCAGGTCGACATAGCGCTGGCGATAGCGCAGCTCGGTGTCGGTCAGGCCGTGGTGCTTGTCGGGCAGCGGTCGCAGCGACTTGGTCAGCAGTCGCACGTCGCTCATGTTGACGTAGAGATCGCCCTTGCCGGAGCGGGCCAGGGTGCCTTCGGTGGCGATGATGTCGCCCAGGTCCCAGGTCTTGACCGCTTCCAGGGTCTCGGCCGGCAGGGTCTTGCGGTCGACGTAGACCTGGATGCGCCCGCTGGTGTCCTGCAGCACCATGAAGGCGCCGCGGTTGAGCATGATGCGGCCGGCCACCTTGACCTTGATGCCCGCGGCTTCCAGCTCTTCCTTGGTCTTGTCGGCGTACTGCTGCTGCAGATCACCGGCCAGGCTGTCGCGGCGGAAGTCGTTGGGGAAGGGAATGGCCTGCTGGGCACGCAGCGCGGAGAGCTTTTCCTTGCGCTGGGCGATCAGCTTGTTGTCTTCCTGTTCCTGGGCTTGGGGGTCTAGGGGTTGTTCGCTCATGTCTGCTGTTTACCTGGGGAGTGCTTGCCGTAGGAGCGGCCCATGGCCGCGATCCTGGCCGCAGCCTGGGGGAGTCGCGGCCATCGCGGCCATGGGCCGCTCCTACAGAGATAGATTGGTTAGATGCCCTGCTTGAGGCTGGCTTCGAGGTATTCGTCCAGATCGCCGTCGAGCACCTTGTCGCAGTCGCTGCGTTCCACGCCGGTGCGCAGATCCTTGATCCGCGAGGCGTCGAGGACGTAGGAGCGAATCTGGTGGCCCCAGCCGATATCGGACTTGGAGTCCTCCAGCGCCTGGGAGGCGGCGGTGCGCTTCTGCATCTCCAGCTCGTACAACTTGGCCCGCAGCATCTTCATGGCGGTGTCCTTGTTGGCGTGCTGGGAACGCTCGTTCTGGCAGGCCACCACGGTGTTGGTGGGCACGTGGGTGATCCGCACCGCGGAGTCGGTGGTGTTCACGTGCTGACCACCCGCACCCGAGGAGCGGTAGGTGTCGATGCGCAGATCGGACGGGTTGATCTCGATGTCGATGTTGTCGTCGATCTCGGGCGAGACGAACACCGCGGTGAAGGAGGTGTGGCGACGGTTGCCCGAGTCGAAGGGACTCTTGCGCACCAGGCGGTGCACGCCGATCTCGGTGCGCAGCCAGCCGAAGGCGTATTCGCCCTTGATGTGCACCGTGGCGCCCTTGATGCCGGCGACCTCGCCTTCCGACAACTCGACGATCTCGGCGCTGAAACCGTGCTGGTCGGCCCAGCGCAGGTACATGCGCAGCAGCATGTTGGCCCAGTCCTGGGCCTCGGTGCCGCCGGAGCCGGCCTGGATGTCCAGGTAGCAGTTGTTGGGGTCCATCTCGCCGCTGAACATGCGGCGGAATTCCAGCTTCTCGAGGATGCCGCGCAGGCGCTCCACCTCGGTCGCCACGTCATCGACCGCGCCCTGGTCTTCCTCTTCGGCGGCCATCTCCAGCAGGTCGCTGGCATCGGCCAGGCCACCGGTCAGCTCGTCCAGGGTCCCGACCACCTGGGCCAGCTGGGCGCGCTCGCGGCCGAGATTCTGGGCGTATTCGGGCTTGTTCCAGACAGCGGGATCCTCGAGCTCGCGCTCGACTTCGACCAGACGATCCTTTTTCAGATCGTAGTCAAAGATACCCCCGAATGGTCTGGGTACGGCTGGTGAGGTCCTTGATGCTGGTGACGATCGGGTTGATTTCCATGGGGGAAACACTCGCGAGAAAAGCTGTGGAAAAGCTCGCGAGTATAACCCAATCGGCGGCGAAACTCAGCGGGCGGCGGGCAGCGCCGCCCGCACGCGCCTCAATCGGCGTCGAGATCGCGATGGCGGGTTTCCGGCAGGCACAGCAGCCCCACCACCAGGCTGACGCCGGTGATCAGCACCGGGTACCAGAGGCCGTAGAAGATGTCGCCGGTATAGACCACCAGGGCGAAGGACACCGTGGGCAGGAAGCCGCCGAACCAGCCGTTGCCGATGTGGTACGGCAGCGACATGGAGGTGTAGCGGATGCGCGTGGGGAACAGCTCCACCATCAGCGCCGCCAGCGGTCCGTAGCAGAGGGTGGCGATCAGGATCAGGGCGAAGATCACCGCCACCACCATCGGCTTGTTGACCTGGGCCGAGTCGGCCTTGGCCGGATAGCCGGCGGCCTGCACCGCGGCGCGCAGGGCCGGTTCGTCGAAGCCGACGATGAGCTTGTCGCCGACGCTGACCTGCACCGCATCGCCGGGCGCCGCGGCCACGCTGAGGTAGGGCAGACCGCTCTTGGCCAGCAGTGTCTTGACCCGATCGCAGGGACTGTCGAAACGCGCCTTGCCCACCGGATCGAACTGGAAGGTGCAGGTGGCCGGGTCGGCGGTCACCACGATGGGCGCCTGCTGGCTGGCCTGGTAGATCTGCGGATTGGCGTAGTGGGTCAGGGCCTTGAACAGCGGGAAGTAGAGCACCGTGGCCAGCAGCAGGCCGAGCATCAGGATCGGCTTGCGCCCGACCTTGTCCGACAGCCAGCCGGCGATGACGAAGAAGGGCGCGCCGAGGATGACGCTGATGATCAGCAGGTTGTTCGCCAGCACCGGATCCAGCTTGAGGGTCTGGGTGAGAAAGAACATCACATAGAACTGCGACAGGTAGAAGGTCACCGCCTGGCCGCCGTTGATGCTGAACAGCGCGATCAGCACCACCTTGAGATTGCTCCAGTTGGTGAAGGAATCGCGGATCGGCGCCTTGCTCTGCTTGCCTTCGGCCTTCATGCGCACGAAGGCGGGCGATTCGTGCATCGACATGCGGATCCAGGTGGAGATGGCCAGCAGGAAGATCGACAGCAGGAACGGCAGGCGCCAGCCCCAGACCTCGAACTGGTCGCCGGTCAGATAGCGGCAGACCAGGATCACCACCAGCGACAGCAACAGCCCCAGGGTCGCGGTGGATTGCAGCCAGCTGGTATGGGCGCCGCGCTTGCCGGGCGGCGCGTGCTCGGCGATGTAGGTGGCGGCGCCGCCGTATTCGCCGCCCAGGGCCAGGCCCTGCAGCAGGCGCAGCACCACCAGGATGATGGGTGCGGCCACGCCGATGCTGGCGTAGGTGGGCAGCAGGCCGACGCCGAAGGTGGCGATGCCCATGAGGATGATGGTGGCGAGAAAGGTGTACTTGCGGCCGACCATGTCGCCCAGGCGCCCGAACACCAGGGCGCCGAAGGGCCGCACCACGAAGCCGGCGGCAAAGGCCAGCAGGGCGAAGATGAAGGCGGTGGTGTCGTTGACGCCGGCGAAGAACTGCTTGCTGATCACCGCCGCCAGGGCGCCATAGAGAAAGAAGTCGTACCACTCGAAGACGGTTCCCAGGGACGAGGCGAAGATCACCTTGCGTTCTTCGCGGCGACTGCTGGCCGCGCTGGGTTGGACCCGGGGTTGGGCATAGTCGGACATCGCACGTTCTCCTGACCCGGGATCGCCGGGCTGATTGTTGTTATGGGCGACAGCTACTACGGTGGAAACGGCGGGGGGCCCGCCGTCGGTGAAAGCGGAGGGACGCCGCTAGGCCGCCGAGACCGCGCTGGCCCGGGCCACCACGGCGGGCAGCTCGTGACTGCCCTGCTCGCGCGCCTCGGCCAGCATGAAGGTGGCCGCCTGCTCGGCGATCATCAGCGTTGGCGAGCAGCTGTTGCCCGAGACCAGGGTCGGCATGATGGAGGCGTCGGCCACCCGCAGCCCGGGAATGCCATGCACCCGCAGGCGCGCATCGACCACGGCGTCGGCGTCCTGGCCCATGCGACAGGTGCCGGATGGATGGAAGATGGTGGTGCCTATGGCGCCGGCCGCCTGCTGCAATTCCTCCTCGCTCTGGTAGGCCGGTCCCGGCAGGTATTCCTCGGGTCGATAGGCGGCCAGGGCCGGGGCGGCGACGATGCGCCGGGTAAGGCGGATGGCGTCGGCGGCCACCCTGAGATCCTCCGGCGCGCTGAGATACCGCGGCTGGATCAGCGGCGCGGCCAGCGGGTCGGCGCTGCGGATGGCCACCTGGCCACGACTGGCCGGACGCAGGTTGCACACCGAGGCGGTAAAGGCGGGAAAGCCGTGCAGCGGCTCGCCGAAGCGCTCCAGCGACAGCGGCTGCACGTGATACTGCAGATTGGCCGAGGGCTGCCCGGGATCGGAGCGGGCGAAGGCGCCCAGCTGACTCGGCGCCATGGCCAGGGGGCCACTGCGTTTCCAGAGGTATTCCAGGCCCATGCCCAGCTTGCCCCAGAGACTGCCGGCCAGGGCGTTGAGGGTCGGCACGCCGTGCACCCGGTAGATCAGCCGCAGTTGCAGGTGATCCTGCAGATTGCCGCCCACCCCTTCCAGGCGGTGCCGGACGCCGATGCCCAGGCCTTCGAGCAGACCGCGCGGCCCTATGCCGGAGCGCTGCAACAGGGTCGGCGAGCCGATGGCGCCGGCGCAGAGCACGATCTCCCGCCGTGCCACCAGGCGCTGGGGCTCGGCCTGGCCCGGCAGGCGCGCCAGCACCGCCCGTGCCCTGCCCTCCTCCAGCAGCACCCGCTCGACCTGGACGCCGGTCAGCACCTCGAGATTGGCGCGCTGGCGGATGGGCTTGAGAAAGGCCTTGGCGGCATTCCAGCGCACGCCATTGCGCTGATTGACCTGGAAGTAGCCGCAGCCTTCGTTGTCACCGGTGTTGAAGTCCTCCACCGGCGCGATGCCGGTTTCGCCGGCGGCCGCGCGAAAGGCGTCGAGCAGCGTCCAGTGCAGGCGCTGCCGCTCGACCCGCCATTCGCCCCCGGCGCCATGAAACTCTGAATTGCCGTCGCAGTGATCCTCCATGCGCTTGAACAGCGGCAGCACGTCCTGCCAGCCCCAGCCGGGATTGCCGGCGGCGGCCCAGCCGTCGTAGTCGCGGGCCTGGCCACGCATGTAGATCATGCCATTGATGGACGAGCAGCCACCCAGCACCCGCCCGCGTGGATAATTGAGCGCGCGGCCCCCCAGGCCCGCTTCCACCTCGGTCTTGAAGCACCAGTCGGTGCGCGGATTGCCGATGCAGAACAGATAGCCTACGGGGATGTGGATCCAGGGATGGTTGTCGCGCCCGCCGGCTTCCAGCAGCAGCACGCGATGGGCCGGATCGGCGGACAGTCGATTGGCCAGCAGGCAGCCGGCCGGACCGGCGCCGACGATGATGAAGTCATATTCCGCAGCAGGACCGGGCATGACGTTCCCTCGCTTTTTTGTTGTTGTGGTCCCTATCCTAGTGTCGTCATCCGCGAACA
>NZ_CAJYVE010000040.1 GCF_913777995.1 uncultured Pseudomonas sp.
CCGGCTTACCCCCTTCCATGACACCTCCACTCGGCCTGCACCGAAGTCGCGTTTTGCGGCGTCTGTGAGGGCGATGCTTGAAAAGCAAAAGCGACGCCAGATCGGATTGCTTTGGTCTAAAAGATCAGTATTGCGGCTAAAGCCGCTCCTGCCCGGTCTAATCGAACAGTATTTCTGGCGGTGCCTGGGGCAGCGACCTGATGGCGCGAGACGAGTCAGACGCAGCGTCCCGTCAGCCGATCGCCCGCAAGTGCACGGCAAAGCGTTCGGCCAGCCATTGCGCAGCCGGGCCCAGAGGCTCGTCGCGGCGCCAGGCCAGCTCCACCACCAGCGCTGGCGGGCGCCATTCGCTGGGCAGCTCGACCATGTGCGCCTGGTAGGTCGGGTACTGCACCACATGGCGTGGCAACCAGGCCCAACCCAGTCCGCGCATCAGCCATTCGGCCATGGCGTAGAAGCTGTCGGCCCGCCAGACCTGGGAACTGAGCGCCTCGCCGCCGGGGTAGTCACTTTCCTGCGCGGTGATCAGCAGTTGCCGATGGCGCGCCAGATGCTCGCAGCTCACCCGGCGCTCCCTGGCCAGCGGATGACCGGCAGCGCAGACCGTGACCATTTCCACCGAACCCAGCGAGCGGCGCTCCAGGCAGTCGGGCACCCGCTCATGGTTGAAGAACAGGCCGATGTCGACGCGACGCTCCACCAGCTTGCGCGCTACATCGCCCTGGGCACTGTTGGCCAGTTGCACCTGCAGGTAGGGAAACTGCGCAGCCAGCTCCTCAAGGCTGTCGATCACCGGCTGGTAGGGCATCGCCTCGTCCTGGGCAATGCGCAGCAAGGCTTCCTGGCCGCGCATCAGTGCCGTGGCGCGGCCATCGAGGCGCTCGCAGTGACGCAACAGCTCGCGGACATCCTCCAGCAGCGCCTCGCCCTGGGAAGTCAGGCGTGGCTGGCGACCACTGCTGCGCTCGAACAAGGTGATACCCAGGTCGGCCTCCAGCAGCGCGATGGCATTGCTGATCGCCGACTGCGCCTTGCCCTGCTCCCGCGCCACGGCAGAAAACGAGCGGCGCTCGGCCACCCGGGCGAACAGGCGCATGTGTTCCAGATTCCAGACTCCGGCCATCAACCTATCTCCAAAACAGATGGGTAATGACTTTACCCCATGCATGGCGGGCTTAGAATCGCCCCATCGCAACCGGAGTACGACCATGAATGCCTATTACCTGCTGGCCATCGCCATCTGCGCCGAAGTCATCGCCACCACCTCCATGAAAGCGGTCAAGGGCTTGAGCACGCCGCTGCCCTTGCTGCTGGTCATCGTCGGCTACGCCATCGCCTTCTGGATGCTGATCATCGTCGTGCGCAGCATCCCGGTGGGCGTGACCTACGCCATCTGGTCGGGGATGGGCATCGTCCTGGTGAGCATCGCGGCGCTGTTCATCTACGGCCAGAAACTCGACCTGCCCGCCATGCTGGGCATGGGCCTGATTGTCCTGGGTGTGGTGGTGATCCAGCTGTTCTCGAAAACCGCCGGGCACTGATGGGCGGTTCAGCCGCGCTCATTACCCTTATAATGGCCGGCATCGTTTACGCCATGAGGTGCCCATGCCATCTGTTATCTCCACCGACGTCCTGATCGTGGGCGGCGGTGTCGCCGGTCTCTGGCTCAACGCCCGCCTGCGTCGCGAGGGGTTTTCCACGGTGCTGGTGGAAAACGCCAACCTGGGCGGCGGGCAGAGCCTCAAGTCCCAGGGCATCATCCATGGCGGTGCCAAATACGCTCTGCACGGGGCGCTGACCGGCGCTTCGGAGGCCATTGCCGACATGCCGCGGCGCTGGCGCGAAGCGCTGGCCGGCCAGGGCGAGATCGATCTGGCCGGCGTGCACCTGCTGTCCGAGGCCCATTACCTGTGGTCGCCGGGCACCCTGGCCGGCAACCTCACCAGCTTCTTCGCCAGCAAGGCGGTACGCGGCCGCGTCGACCAGGTGAAGGGGAATGACCTGCCCCCTGCCCTGCAACACTCGAAATTCAAAGGCAAGGTCTACCGCCTGGCCGAGCTGGTGGTCGACGTACCGAGCCTCATCCAGCGCCTGGCGCAACTGGCCGGTGACAGCCTGCTGGCCGGCCAGCGCATCGAGCCGCTGCTGGAGAATGGCCAGTTGGCCGGCCTGCGCGTCGATGAGCGGGAAATTCGCGCCCAGCGCGTAGTGGTCAGCGCCGGTGCCGGCACCGCCGACCTGCTGCAGGCCCTCGGTATCGCCCAACCGAAGATGCAGCGCCGCCCGCTGCACATGGTGCTGGTCAAGGGGCCGAGCCTGAAGCCGCTGTTCGCCCACTGCCTGGGCGGTGGCCCCAAGCCGCGCATCACCGTCACCACCCACCCGGCCGCCGACGGCCAGAACGTCTGGTACCTGGGTGGCGACATCGCCGAGGCCGACGGTGTGGCCCGCGAACCGGCGGCGCAGATCGCCGCCGCACGCCAGGAACTGCACAACCTGCTGCCCTGGGTCGACCTGGAGCAGGCGCAATGGGCGACCCTGCGGGTCGACCGTGCCGAGCCCGAGCAATCCGGCCTGGTGCGCCCGGACAACGCCTTCCTCGATGTGCAGGGCCCGCTGCTGGTCGGCTGGCCGACCAAGCTGGCCCTGGCGCCGGATTTCGCCGACCGGGTCATCGCCGCGCTGGCCAGGGACGGCGTACTGCCGACCCACGCTGCACTGCCCGCCGACCTGCCCAAGCCCCCCGTGGCCACACCTGTCTGGGACCAACTGCTGCCATGAGCCTGCCAACCCTGCACGAGCTGCACCGCCCGCTGGGCAACACCGGCCTGAGCGTCTCGCCGCTGGGCCTGGGGACCGTCAAGCTGGGCCGCGACCAAGGGGTCAAGTACCCCAGCGGCTTCAGCATTCCCGATGACCAGCAGGCCGCCGCCCTGCTGCGCCAGGCCCGCGAGTTGGGCATCAACCTGCTCGACACCGCCCCGGCCTACGGCATCAGCGAAGAGCGCCTTGGCCCACTGTTGCGCGGCCAGCGCCATGACTGGGTGATCGTCAGCAAGGTCGGCGAAGAGTTCGACAACGGCCTGTCGCATCACGACTTCAGTGCCGCCCATACACGGATGTCGGTGGAGCGCAGCCTGAAGCGCCTGCACACCGACTTCATCGACATGGTGCTGGTGCATTCCGACGGTAACGACCTGGCGATCCTCAACGACAGCGAGGTCTACCCGACCCTCGCCGCGCTCAAGCGCGAGGGCAAGATCCGCAGCTATGGCTTCTCTGGCAAAACCGTCGAGGGTGGCGTGCTGGCCCTGCGCGACGGAGACTGCGCGATGGTCACCTACAACCTCAACGAGCAGGGCGAAAAACCGGTGCTGGACGAGGCGGCGGCGTTGGGCAAGGCGATTCTGGTGAAAAAGGCCCTGGCCAGCGGTCATATCTGTCTGGAGCCCGGCGTAGACCCGGTGCGCGCCAGTTTTGAACTATTGTTTGGGCACCCCGGAGTCGCCAGTGCCATCGTCGGGACCATCAACCCGGTGCATCTGGCGCACAACGTGGCCAGCGCCGCAGCGGCCATTCGCCGCTGATTGCAGGCGGCCGACCCCAACGCGAGAAGGAGCCGATATGCCGCGAACCCTGATCAGGAAGAACCCCTCCAACTTCAAGACCCTGTCACTTTATGTAGAAGCGACCCCCGAGGGCTTGAGCTATGAAAGCATCGGCATGCCGCTCAACTTCACCCAGACCCTGCAGCGGCGCCGCAAGGTCGAGGTGCCGGACACCGAACGCTTCGCCCTGGAACTGGCCAACCTGGGCGTCTCGGTGCGCCTGACCCTCAGCTGGCAGAACCGCGACTACTGGGTGCTGGTACGCCAGAAGCGCAAGGACCGCGGCGACGTGGTGCTCAAGCTGATTTCCGGCTACGTGCCGGCCCATGAACTGAACCTGCCGCTGCATACGGCGATTCAGGAAGTCGCCGAGGAATGCCTGATCGAAACGCCGCAGGGCTGGCTCAGCGGTCGTTACCAGGACACCTGGCTGCCGGCGCCCTACGCCGCCGCGCTGCATTACCGCGAAGCCATGCCGTTCCTGCTCAGCCCGCTGTCCGGTGCGGCGCGTCCGGTGCGCTGTGGCAACCTGGCCCTGCTGGAACGCCCCCGCGCCTATGTGCACCTGCCCACGGCCTCACTGCAGCTGATCTACGACCTGCGCCTGGAGATCCCCCGTGAAGCGCGGCCGGTGAGCCTGTTCCATGTCGATGAAAGCCTGGAAGATCAGCACCTGGTCGCGCGCCTGAACCGCAGCAAGCCCGACCTGTACCTGATGCCGCTGGAGAACGGTGAGCCACTGCCAGAGCTGTACACCCTGCGTCGCGACCAGCTGTGTGCGGTCAACACCCGCGGGTTGTACCTGGCAGAAAGCTTCGCCCGGCAGGACGGCTGGGTGGTGAGCGAGGAGCGGATTCGCTGGAAGGACTGGCTGCGCCAGCAAGGCATGACCCCGCCGCCAAAGAAGAGCGGCCTGACCCGCCTCACCGGCAAGGCCCGCGAGCTGGTGCAGCGCGCGCGTTCACGGTTGCAGAAATGACCCGGCGCCGGGCTACGGAAAGTCCGCAGCCCGGCGCCGACAGACGCTGATCACTGTTGGCGGATCTTCTCGACGATCGCCGTGGTCGAGCTGTTTTCCACCAGGCCCAGCACTTTCACCTCACCGCCGTTGGCGCGGACGATATCGGCACCCACCACCTGGTCGACACTGTAGTCGCCGCCCTTGACCAGCACGTCGGGCTTGATGTGGCTGAGCAGGTTCTCTGGCGTGCCCTCGGGGAAGCTGATCACCCAGTCCACCGCGCCCAGGCCGGCCAGCACGGCCATGCGCCGGTCGACGCTGTTGATCGGCCGACCGGGGCCTTTCAGGCGGCTCACCGAGGCGTCGTCGTTGATCGCCACGATCAGTCGATCACCTTGGGCGCGGGCCTGCTCCAGATAGGTCACGTGACCCGCATGGAGGATGTCGAAGCAGCCGTTGGTAAAGACGATCTTCTCGTTGTGCGCGCGGGCATCCTCGACCGCCAGCAGCAGTTGCTCCAGCCCCAGCACGCCACGCTCGGTGCCCTCTTCACGCTGGATGGCGCGGCGCAGCTCGGGCGCGCTGATGGCGGCGGTACCCAGCTTGCCGACCACGATGCTGGCGGCCAGGTTGGCCAGCCCGACCGCATGCGGCAGCTCTTCACCGGCGGCCAGGGCGGCGGCCAGGGTGGAAATCACCGTATCGCCGGCGCCGGTCACGTCGAACACCTCACGGGCACGGGCCGGCAGATGCAGCGCCGGGTGCTCGGCACGCAGCAGGGTCATGCCGTGTTCGCCACGGGTCACCAGCAACGCACCCAGGTCCAGCTCGCGCATCAGTTGCCCGCCCTTGGCCACCAGCTCGTTCTCGTCGCGGCAATGGCCGACGATGGCTTCGAACTCGCTGAGGTTAGGCGTGATCACGCTGGCACCACGGTAGATGGAAAAGTCCTTGCCCTTGGGGTCGGCCAGCACGGCGATACCGCGCTCACGGGCGGCCTTGATCAGCACCTGATGGTTCTTCAGCGCGCCCTTGCCGTAGTCGGACAGCACCAGCACCTTGACACCATCGAGCAGGTTGTCGACCTCGACACTCAGGGCCAGGGCATCGGTGGCGAAGGGTTCTTCGAAATCGATGCGCAGCAGCTGCTGGTGGCGGCTCATGACCCGCAGCTTGACGATGGTCGGCTGGTGCGCAATGCGCTGGAAACGCGCCTGCACGCCAGCCGCCTTGAGGCTGTTGGCCAGGCTGTCGGCGGCTTCGTCCTCGCCGGTGACCCCGACCAGCGACGCCGGGGCGCCCAGCGCGGCGATGTTCAGTGCCACGTTGGCTGCACCGCCGGGACGGTCCTCGATCTGGTCGACCTTGACCACTGGCACAGGCGCCTCGGGAGAAATGCGCGAGGTGCCACCATGCCAGTAACGGTCGAGCATGACATCGCCCACCACCAGGACAGGCGCTTGATCGAAACGCGGCATGGATAACTTCATAGGAGCGACTCTTGGCAGAACGGAACAGGGGGCGAATCTTAGCACAGGGGGCTGACCCGCCAAGGCTGGTTAGCCGACGTATGCCGTCGGCACGGATGGATGACCCTGGCGGCCACGCGATGGCTGCGCCGAAGCCCCTCAACAATTGATGACTGCGGCCGTTAAAAAGGCAAAGGACCCACCAGACTTCAAGGAGAAATCATGATCGGCATCCACTCGGTCACCCTTCAGCTGCGCTCCCAGGCTACTGCCACCTCAGCGATCAGCACTGCAGGCAACCAGACCGGCGCCGGCAATCGCGTCTCGTCAACCGCAACCAGCAGCCTCACGGCGCTGGGCAGGCAACTGGCCGAGGCCGCCCAGCGCGCCGATGCGCGGTATGCAAGCATGGACCGCCAGAGCCTCGGCGCCTGGGCCAGCAGCCGCCTGGCGCAGATCGGCGGCGCATCCTGGGAAATCAACAAGGCCAACTACGCCAACGAGAAGCCGGAATCCGACGACCCCGAGCGCCTGGCCCTGGCCCGCCAGGCCAGCGAAGCGGTCAGCGGCAATGCCGGTGCCAGCAACCCCTTTCAGTCGCTGCCCGACGATCAGCTGACCCTGATCATCTACGACGACAGCGGCGCCTTCACCGTCAACGAACGGCGCGCCGCGCTTAAAGTCGACAGTGAGCGCGAGTATGCCTGGCGACGCATCGCCGTCGCCAAGGCCATGAACGAATACAACAGCACTGGCAAGCTGACCAAGTTCTTCGGCGAGGTGCTCGACCACTACAAGGGCCTGCCAGCTGTCGAACAGGCTCAGTACCCGGCTGACTATGCGCCGCGCCTGCAGCACTGGATCGACCTGGACTTCAACTACAAGACCCACCGCGCCGAAGGCCACGCTGGCGCTTCGACGGCTCTGGTGGAGCAGCTTCTGGCGGCAGGAGCGACGAGCACGAGCGGCTCGCCGGATGAGCTCGAAGCCCTCTGGAAGAACCTGAGTGAGCAGCTTTGAGACCGCTGCTGCGCCCGCCACCGAGGGCTTTCGTGGTATGGGCCGCGAAAAGATCAACGACCCTGAGCCGGTCTTGGCGACCAGGCGGCCACGGCGTGGCTGAAGCCAGTGGCGATCAGACCGCGCCGACCGGCGCCGGCTCGTCCAGGCCCATGGCGTGCAGGCGTGCGTAGTAGCCGTTCTGCGCCAGCAGCTGGGTATGGGTCCCGCGCTCGACGATGCGGCCGCCGTCCATGACCAGGATCAGGTCGGCTTTCTCGATGGTCGACAGGCGGTGGGCGATCACCAGGGTGGTGCGGCCCTTCATCACTTGGTCCAGCGCCGCCTGGATGTGCCGCTCCGACTCGGTGTCCAGCGCCGAGGTGGCTTCGTCGAGGATCAGCAGCGGCGCGTTCTTCAGCAGTGCCCGGGCAATCGCCAGGCGCTGGCGCTGGCCACCGGACAGCAGCACGCCGTTCTCACCCACCTCGGTATCGAAACCGGCCGGCAGGCGGTCGATGAACTCCTTGGCATAGGCGGCGGCGGCAGCGGCCTCGATGTCGGCGCGCGGGGCGCCGGCCAGGTCGCCATAGGCGATGTTGTTGGCCACGCTGTCGTTGAACAGGGTGACGTTCTGGTTCACCTGGGCGATGTGGCGGCGCAGGTTGGTCAGGCGATAGTCGTTGATATCCACGCCATCGAGGAGAATCTGCCCGGTTTCGTGGGCATAGAAGCGCGGAATCAGGTTGGCCAGGGTCGACTTGCCGCTGCCGGAACGGCCAACCAGGGCGACCATCTGGCCGGGCTCGGCGGTAAAGCTGATGTCGTCGAGCACCAGGCGGTCGGTTTCCGGGTAGGTGAAGCTGAGGTTCTGCACCTCCAGGCGACCTTGTACACGCTCGATCGTGTAGGTGCCGGTATCGACTTCCGGGGTCACGTCGAGCTGTTCGAAGATGCTTTCCGCACCGGCCACGCCTTTCTGGATGGTCGAGCTGACTTCGGACAGCTGGCGGATCGGCTTGGGCAGCAGACCGGCGGCGGTGATGTAGGCCACCAGGTCACCGGCGGTGGCCTCGCCACGCAGGAACAGCACCAGGAACATCAGTACCGCCATGGCGGTATAGATCACCAGCTGCAGCATGGGGGTGTAGACCGCGCCGGTCTTGGTCATGCGCAGCTGTTTCTCGGTGTTGCTGTCGCTGGCCTTGGCGAAGCGCTCCATCTCGTACTTTTCGCCGCCGAAGCTGCGCACCACCCGGTAACCCTGGATGGTTTCCGAAGCCACGTGGGTGACATCGCCCATCGCCACCTGGATCTTCTTGCTCTGCTTGCGGAATTTCTTGCTGGCACTGCCGACCATCACCGCGATCAGCGGCAGGATGGCGAGCATCACCAGGGTCAGCTTCCAGTTCATCCACAGCAGGTAGATGAACAGGAACACCACGGTCAGGCCTTCGCGGATCACCACCTTGATGGCATCGGTGGCGGCGCCGGTGACCATGGTCACGTTGAAGGTGATGCGCGAGATCAGGTGCCCGGAGTTGTGCGTATCGAAGTAGCGGTTGGGCAGCACCATCAGCTTGTTGAACAGCTCGACGCGCAGGTCGTGCACCAGCCCCAACGAGACCTTGGCCAGAAAATAGTTGCCCAGGAACGAACCCAGGCCCTGCCAGGCGGCGATCAATACGATCAGCAACGGCACGGCCTGCAACAGCTGCAGGTCCTTGAGCCAGGGCACATTGGGGAACAGCACGGCTTCAGGGTTGGTCAGGCCGTCGACGAAATACTTGAGAATGCCGGCCAGCATGGGCTGGGTAGAGGCGAAGATCACGAAACCGACGATGCTGAGCAGGAAAATGCCCACATACGGACGCACGTAGGACAACAGGCGCAGGTAGATCTTCACGCTGGACGGCGCGGACGATTCATTGGCTGACATGGGAATCCGTCGAGTCAAAAAGAGGCCGGATTGTATCACAAGGCTTTTTACCGACTGATTGCGCCCGGCTGAACGACAGCTGGTGGTTGCCCACAAAAAAGGCTGGGCGAGGCCGTGCAGCGAAGCGGCCTGGCAGAGCCTGTTCGCGACGCCGTGCCGCGCAAGGCAGCCGTTTTCCGCCAGCCTGGGTTAACATACCCGGCTTTCAGCCCTTTATCGGGCGCAGAATCCGGAGTATCGATGCAAGCGCTTGACCATGCCCGCTACCTTGACCTGGTCCAGGACGCCGAAGTCCTGGAGGCCGATGGCACGGGCGACAAGGTGCTGCGCCTGGCCGACGGCTCGATGCTCAAGCTGTTCCGCCGCAAACGCTTGATCAGCTCTGCTGCCTGGTACCCCTACGCCACCCGCTTCGCTGACAACTGCCAGACCCTCGCCCAGCGCGCCATCCCCTGCCCACAGGTGCGCAGCGTGTTCCGCGTGGCGGCGATCCAGCGTGACGCGGTGCACTACGACCCGCTGCCCGGTCGTACGCTGCGCCAGCTGCTGGACAGCGCCGCCAGTGACGACGAGCTGCGCGGCAGCCTCGGGCGTTTCATCGCCGAACTGCATGGCAAAGGCATCTATTTTCGCTCGGCGCACCTGGGCAACGTGGTGCTGACGCCCGAGGGCGAGCTGGGGCTGATCGACATCGCCGACATGAAGACCTTCCGCCAGCCGCTGCGCAAGTCGCTGCGCCTGCGCAACTTCAAGCACATGCTGCGTTATTCGCAAGACCGCCAGTGGCTGCTGGGCGACGGCAACCCGGTGTTCGTCCAGGCCTACCTGCAGGCCCAGGACCTGTGCAGCGAAGCGGAGCTGCAACAGGCCATTGGCTGATCGGTATCGCCCTCAGCCGGGCAGCGCTTCGCGGCCAGGCGCGATGCCAGCATTCTTCTGTACCTTGCGGGCCAGGATCATCGCCGCCGGCAGCAGGATCAGCAGCCACAGCTCGTCGGGGTTGCCGACCAGCTTGCTGCCGTCGAAGTTGAGCATCACCAGCGCGCACAGCAGGTAGCAGCCCCACGGGTCACGCTGGCGCCAGGCCTGCCAGAGGGTCAGGCCCATCACCGCGACGAACAGCACCAGCGACACCGCCCCGAAGTACAGGCCCATGGCCACGAAGACGTTGTGCGGGTGCTGGATCGGAATGCCACCGGTCAGCGTCCGGGTGGTCTGGAAGTCCACGCCGCAGCCCAGCAGCCAGCCGCAATGCCGCCACTCGTCGGTCATGATCTCGAACAGCTCGATGCGGAACGAGTCGCCGCGCACGAACAGCAGGCGCACCCACTGGTCTTCCCAGCACAGCCAGACGACGGTGACGACCACCAGCACCGCGCCGACCAGCGCCAGGCTGCCACGGCGCGGATAACGGTAGAGAATCCACAACGCCCACAGGCCGAACACCACGGCGATCCCCACCAGCGCGGTGCGGGTCTGCACCACTACGGCGGCGGCCAGCAGGGTCAGCAGCACCGCGCAAAAGGCTTCGATCCAGCGCCGCTGGCGAACCCACAGCGGCAGGGCCAGAGCCAGGGCACAGACCAGCAGGGCACTGGCATAGATGACGTTGCTCAGCCGCCCCGGCAGGATCGCGACGCGCTGGCCGAAGACGAACTGGCCGGTCATCCAACTGTGCAGGCTGCTGGCGTAGAGATACAGGCACACCGCCCAGAACAGACCGCGCACGAACAGCCCGCCGTTGAACAGGCGCACCGGCACCAGCGCGGCAATGATGAACACGAACAGACTGACGTAGGCGATGTGCTTGTAGAACTGGAAGTCCCCGGCGTACACCGCCGGCACCAGGAACCACAGCATGAAAGCGGCCCAGACACGCCCCAGCGGCTGGCTGAACACCCCGCCGCCCTTGCTCTTGAGCAGGAAGAACAGCCCCGGCAGCGCCATGCAGGCGTAGAACAGGTTGTTGGTGAACTTGGCCGAGTCGTACAGCAGGAAGCTCAGCAGAAAAGCCGACAGCACAGAGCCGAAGTAAAGCTGGAGTTTGCTGAGCGGAACGCGGGCAGCTTCAAGCGACATGATTGAGTAACCAACCTATTAGCAGGCCCGCAACCAGCGTGGCGAGCAGCTTGACCCGTTCGCGGCGCTTGCGGCGTTGTTTATCCAGGCGCTCCTGGGGAACCACCACATGACTGCCGAAGCCGGTGTGCAATACCGCGTCGTTTTCCAGGATCAGGGCGTAGCGATTTTCGTCAGCATAGACCCGCGAAAGTTTCTTTTCGCCGCCGTGATCGGCGTAGGGCGCATGCTGCTGGTAGTCCTTGAGCCGGCGCAGGCCGGGGTTGAAGGAGAACCCCTGCCACTCTTCCTTGTGCGAACCGAGCTTGTAGAACGGGATGCCCTGCAGCACCTCGCGCTCGTGCAGGAACACATAGGGACTGTGCACCATCAGGTCGTGGTTGAAGCTGCGCAGCCACACCTGTAAAGCCTGCGGGTCGTTGACCAGCAGGGTCATGGACTCTTCGATGAAGCCGGGACGGTAGAAGTCCCAGTCGTCTTCGCAATGGAACACCCATTCGGTTTCGATCAGCGCGTAGGCGGCATCCACCGAGCGCATCTGGCCGAGCTTGGGGTTGTTGACGATGAACCGAGTGTGCGCGCGCCAGTGCTCGGGAATGCAGGCCCTGACCTGCTCGTCACCGGAATCCTCGGTGATCAGCACATGACGGATGGGCGCTGTATTGAAACGGTCGAAGGTTTCCAGGGTGCGCTTCAACAGGTCGAAACGGCCACAGCTGGTGACGACCAGCGTGATATCGCTGTTTTCGCTGAATACCATCTTGGGTTCCCAATTATTGTAGGTTCGGAGGCATTACACGCCGAGCCAGGCACGGACACGGTCCAGCAGGCCGGGCACCGGGCGTGGCCGCAGCGGCGCCTGCATGGCGTCCACGATGGCCTTGCCAAGGGCGTGGAATGTATAGCGTTGCTCGGCCAAAGTCTGCCCGTTTCGCGAGATTTCCACGGCCTTGGCCGGGTCTTCACGCAACTGCTGCAGCTTGCCGCGCAACTCGTCGATGTCGCGGTACAGCACGATGTTGTGCATGTCTTCGAAGCCCAGGGCGCGGTTCTCCTCGGCGCCCTGGTCGTAGGCGAACAGCACGCAGCCGCAGGCCATGGCCTCGAAGTTCTTGATCATGTATTCGCCCATGCCTACGTCGGCACTGACGAAGAAGCGGATACGGTTGAGAGTATCGCAGTACTCTTCGCCGGATTTGGTGCGGGTGACCAGCAAGGGCTCGACCTGGGCCAGCTCGTCGAGAAACGCCTTGCGGCCGCTGTAGGCCACGCTGCGGGTGCTGCCGACGAACGCCAGCTCGATGTCGCGCTCACGGCCCTGGCCGTGTAGCAGGGTCTGGTCGTAGCCTTTGGGCACGAACACCGCATCGAAGCCTTCCTGGCGCAGGCGCTCGGTGACCATGAAGCCCGAGCTGATCACCCGCGCCCACGGCAGTTGCCGGTAATGGGCGCTGAACTTGCCGGTGTACTTGCACGGGATGTAGTTCTGGTAGGCGTCGTGCTCGAGGATCACCAGGTTCGGCAGGCTGCGGATGAACGCCACCTGGCGCACCTCCTGCTTGAAGCGCAGGAAGAACAGGATCCGGTCGTACTGGCTGACGTCCACCTCGCGGCGGAAGTAGCCACGCAGGTCGCGCTGCTCTTCGGAACTCAGCCAGCGCAACTCGCAATCGCAATGCGCGGCGACACCGTCGTACAGGCGGTCGAGGATGGCGCGTTGTTCTTTCTGGACCAGAAATAGGACTTTCATCGGTTTCCTTGCAGTACTGCTGCCTGCTCAAGCTGAATCAGATATCGCTGCGCCAGAACAACTCGTGTCGACGTACAGCCTTGCGGAAAAACTCGTTTTCGCCCTCGGCCGGCCAACGCCGTCCGGCCAGCCTCTTTTGCAGGGCACGACGCAGGCGGCGCTTGAACGGCATGGGCGGCTGCAGGTCGTGCATCATGCCCAGCGCCATGGCCTTGTCGCGGCGCACCTCGGCAGGCAGCACCAGGCTGTAGGGCTCGCGCAGCGGCTCGGCCTCGAAGACCGGCGGCAGGCTCACACCGGTATGCGCATCGCCCATCGGCCAACGGTCGTTGTCGTGCAGGTGGTTGGCATAACAGAGGATGGTGCGAGGCTGCCAGTCCAGGCCCTGCAAGGCCTCGCGCACGGCAGCCTGGGCACAGATATGGTCGGGATGCGGGTCGATGAGCGGGTCGGGCATCACCAGCACCTCCGGGCGCGCCGCGCTGATCAGGGCGCGCAGGTCGGCCAGCAGGTTGTTCCAGCTCGGTACGCCGTCATCACCCGGCAGCGCCAGGGCATTGAACTGGCGGAACAGCCGGGTATCGTCCAGCTCGGCTTCGCGCGAGGCCACCGCCCGGTCAGGCTCGGCCTGCATGGCCGGCAATTGCAAACAGAAGTAGCCCAGTTGCACGCAGCGCTGCTCGGGCACACCGGCCCAGCGCGGCACGGCAATGCTGTCCCAGGCGCGCAGGCGGCCTTTCAGGCGCGCCGCGTCAGCGCGGCTCATGCCCATGCGCTGATAGTGCTCGGCTTCGATTTCCCCGGCGGTGAGGGTGACGATCCAGGCTTCGTCGGCCTGACTGTACAGGCCGTAGGCTGCCAGTTCGGCGTCGTCGGCATGCGGGGCGATGACCATCACCCGCTGGCGCCGTGCATCACTGGCGCCGAACACCCACAGGCGCGGCTCGCCGACCAGCCGACAGAAGCGCCCGCGCAATTGCAGACGACCTTCGCCCAGCGCACCGCCCAGCCCGGTGAGATTCAGGTAACGCAGGCCATTGACGCCACGCTCGAACGCCTGCACATCGGTTTCATCGCCAGCCGACAGCTGCACCTGCGGATCGAAAAAGCGTCCCAACCAGCGGCTGCGCAGCGTCACGGCCAGGATCAGCGTTTCATCCCCCTGCAGCGGCTGCGGCAGCGTGACCGCCAGGCGCTCGCCGTGCAGGCGCACCCCCGGCACTTCGGCCTCGGCGCTGAAGCGGTATTGGTAATCTTCGCCGGGGGCGTAGAACAGGTGGTCAGCGAACCAGGCATCATGGGCGACCCAGGCCAGCAGCGCCAGCAGCGGCACCAGCCACCAGCCCAGCCACGCGCCACAGGCGAGCAGCATGAGCAGGCCGACCAGCAGGCCGATGCGCTTGTTGCGCCGATGGCGCCGGAGTAACTGCTGCTTGCGGCTCAAACCTGGAATACCGGTACGGGGTTGCACCAACGTTCCTTGTACTCGCGGTCGGCACGGCCGAACGAGAAGCGCAACGGTTTGTTCAGGGCCCGGGCGCTTTCCCAGGCGCTCTGGGTGTTGATGAAGCTCAATACGCTGCCAGGGCTGAAGGCCTTGGTGTCGGGGTCTACGCCACCGTTGACGTACTCGACGCTGACCCAGTCTGGCGCTTCGACCCTGTAGATCAGCTGAATGGCAATCGGACGGCCTTCGAGGAACAGCACCGAGCCGATCAGCCAGTCACGCAACAGGCCAAGCACCTCGGCCATGCGCTCGGCACCGGTGGCCGCGAAGCCCCAGCGCCGCTCGAACAGCTCGCAGTACATGCGCGCCAGGGTGGCGCTGTCGAACTCGCTGACCGCATGTACCGTGCCACCGGCCTCTTCGAGCAGACGCAGTTCACGACGCTGGTTGTAGCGGAATTTCTTGGACAGGTCTTCGGGCTCGCGGGCCATGGCCAGCGACTCGGCCTGGGGCTTGAGGGTCGCCACCCGCCCCTGGTTGAGCGTCGACAGGTAGCGTCCGGTGTGGCGCACGGCGGCCTCGGCACCTTCGGCCAGAGGCAGGATGATTTCGGCGTTGCCGAGGTCGAACAAGCCTTTGCTGCCGCGCCGCTTGAGTTCGTTCTTGTCCAGGGCCAGGCAACGGCCCCAGGTGGCAATGGCGCCCTGCAGCTGGCCGCCCTGCTCCCAGCTCAGGTAGCGCACCGGAATGCCGGCCAGTTCGGAAAGCCGCGCCACCACGTCGGGGTGAGTGGCCACACTGCCGCCATGGCGCTCCCAGGCTTGTCGGTAGGTGTGTGCATCGCTGAGCGACCAGCCGCGTTCGCGCCAGCCCTGAAACAGGTTGAGCATCAGGACCCCGCAACCAGACGGCTGACCTGCGGCAGGTGCCAGAACACCTTGCGCACCGCATGATCGGAGAAGCGTTCGCGCAGGCGCGTCAGCATCTGTTCTGCACAGTCCTGGCGCTGCGCCTCGTCGAGCCTCGACAGGTGCACCAGGGCCTGGGCCAGGTGCTCGGCATCACCGAGCGGGAACAGCACGCCGACGCCTTCCACCACCTCCTTGGCGCCACCGCAGGCGGTGGCCAGCACCGGCACCCCGGCGACCATGGCCTCCAGCAGCACCATGCCGAACGGCTCGTGATCGGAGCTGAGGGCGAACAGGTCGAACGCCTTGAAGTAGCGCCGTGCCTCGGGCACCTGGCCGAGGAACAGCACCTGCGAGGCGATACCCAGCTCCATGGCCAGGTCCTTGAGCGACTGCTCCAGGCGCCCCTTGCCGAGGATCACCAGGCGGCTGTCTGCCGGCAACTGCGGCAGGGCCAGGGCGAAGCCACGCAACAAGGTCGCCTGGTCCTTGTCCGGGTGCAGACGCCCGACATTACCGACCAGCCAGGCATCGGCGGGCAGTTGCAACTCGCGGCGCGCGTCTTCGGCACTGAACTGGCTGCCCTGCAGCTGCTCCACATCGATACGGTTGTACAGCGTCTCGATACGCTCGGCCGACCACCTGGGCAGGCTCTTGCGCATGTCGTCGCGCACCGCGTCGGACACCCCGAGCAGGCTCAGGCGCTGGCGGAACAGGTTGGCGAACAGCCGGCGGCTGCCGCGCTGGTAGTCGCCGAAGGCATGGTGCACGCCGATCACCGGCAGGCGGGTGGCCAGCAGGGCGATGTACACCGGCTTGAAACGATGCGCGATGCAGAACTCGAACGACCGGCTGGCGGCGATATTGCGCAAGGCAGCGATGGCGCCCAGCTTCAGGCCACGAATGGCGCTGGAGCTGTACTCCATGAACAACACTTCGTCCGAGCCGCAGTCAGCGATCACGTCCGGGTCGTGCTCGCCGGTGAGGAACACCGTGGTCACCCGGTAGCCCTGGCCGGCGAACAGGCTGGCGTACTGGCGTGCGCAGTCCAGGAACGGCCCATCATAGCCGTGGCAGAACTGCAGGACGTGCCGCTCAGCCACGTGGCTCATACGGGTCCACACCGTCTTTGACGACCAGGATGTCTTCCATGATCAGGTATTGCAGGTCAGAGCCGTAGAACATGTTCAGCGCGTCGGTCGGCGAGCAGATCATCGGCTCGCCACGGCGGTTCAGCGAGGTGTTCAGCGACACGCCGTTGCCGGTGAGGTTTTCCAGCGCCTTCATCATGTCGTAGTAGCGCGGGTTGTACTCGCGCTTGAGCACCTGGGCACGGGACGTGCCGTCTTCGTGGACGACTTCCGGCACGCGGGTCTTCCACTCCTCGGCGACCTCGAAGGTGAAGGTCATGAACGGCGCCGGATGGTCGACCTTGATCATCTGTGGGCCGACGGTGTCGAGCATCGATGGGCAGAAGGGTCTCCAGCGCTCACGGAACTTGATCTGTTCGTTGATGCGGTCGGCCACGCCCGGCACGCTCGGGCAGCCGATGATCGAGCGACCGCCCAGGGCCCGCGGGCCGAACTCCATGCGGCCCTGGAACCAGGCCACCGGATTGCCGTCGACCATGATCCGCGCGATGCGCTCGGGCATGTCGTCGATCTTGCGCCACTGCGGCGCGTTCGGATGGCGCGCGCAGGCGGCGATCACGTCTTCGTTGCTGTACGCAGGGCCGAGGTATACGTGTTCCATCTTCTCGACCGGCACGCCACGGGCATGCGACACATAGGCCGCCGCACCGACGGCAGTACCGGCGTCGCCGGAGGCCGGCTGCACGAACAGTTCCTTGACCTCGGGACGGGCGATGATCTTCTGGTTGAGCTTGACGTTCAGCGCGCAGCCGCCGGCGAAGGCGATCTTGCCGGTTTCCTTGAGGATGTCGCCCAGGTAGTGGTCCATCATCTGCAAGGCCAGCTTCTCGAACAGTGCCTGCATGCTGGCGGCGTAATGGATGTATGGCTCGTCGGCCACGTCACCTTCACGCTTGGGACCCAGCCACTCGATGAGTTTGGGCGAGAAGTAGAAGCCCTTGCCCTTCTCTTTATAGCGACGCAGGCCGATGACGTTGGCCAGCTCGGTGTTGATCACCAGCTCGCCGTTCTCGAAGCTCGCCAGGCGCGAGAAGTCGTACTTGCTGGCGTCGCCGTACGGCGCCATGCCCATGACCTTGAACTCGCCGTCGAGCATCTCGAAGCCGAGGAACTCGGTGATCGCACCATACAGGCCGCCCAGGGAGTCCGGGTCGTAGAACTCCTTGATCTTGTGGATCCTGCCGTTCTCGCCGTAGCCGAAGAAGGTGGTGGCGTATTCGCCCTTGCCGTCGATGCCGAGGATCGCGGTCTTTTCCTTGAAACCCGAGCAATGGTAGGCACTGGCGGCGTGGGCCAGGTGGTGCTCGACCGGCTCGATCTTCACCTTCTTGGTGTCGAAGCCCAGTTGCTCCAGGCACCAGACGATCTTGCTGCGGTAGCGCTTGTAGCGGCGGTTGCCCATCAACAGTGCGTCGAGCGCGCGGTCCGGGGCGTACCAGTAACGCTTGGCATAGTGCCAGCGGGCCTTGCCGAACAGGCTGATCGGCGCGAAGGGAATCGCCACCACGTCAACGTCGGAAGGCTTGATGCCGGCCTGCTCCAGACAGAACTTCGCCGACTCGTAAGGCATGCGGTTCTTTGCGTGCTTGTCGCGGACGAAGCGCTCTTCTTCCGCCGCGGCAATCAGCTTGCCGTCGATGTACAAGGCAGCGGAAGGGTCATGGCTAAGGGCGCCGGACAGGCCCAGGATCGTCAATGCCACTAGGGTCTAGCCTCTTTAGTCTGCATGCAGGCGCCGAGCGCCCGCAAAAATGTGTGCCCTGCACGGTCGGCGAGGGTCGGCCAAAGCGCGGGATTATAGCTTATAAGCTATCAATTTGGCGTGAAGCCTCATCGAGACAGCCTGGAGGAGACAGAATGCTCCACGCAATAACTATGTAGCGCCCGCATGGCCGCACACCGGGATTGATTGCCTGAACGATCAATGGGCTTCGCGCCCTCCCCATGTGTGCCCATACAGGAAGACTGCACCTCATGACCCTGACTGAAACATCTCCCGCCAGGCTGGCCGCCCTGGTCGAACGCCTCGAAGGTCGCGCTGCCAGCCAGCTACGTCAGTTTGAAGAACTGCCCCGGCCGACGGCTGGCGACCAACCGGACCTCAAGGACCTGCTCAAGCACCTGCACCGCTACTGGAAAACGCCCGACGCCCAGGGCACGGCACGCCGCCAGGCACAGGCGCAGGCACTGCGCGATGACATCCACGACGAAGCGCTGCTGAGGATCGCCGACGGCAGCCTGCACCCCGGCTACCTGGACTGCCTGCTGCCTGCCGTCGGGCACACGGACGAACATCCGGATGCCCAGCTGATCTATCTGGCCGCCGAGGACAGCGCTGGCCAGCCCCTGCACGGCGCACTGCTAGCTCGCCGCGCCGATGGCGCCTGCCTGCTGTACGTGCCGGGGCATGGTATCGAGGGCTTCGTCAGTGAAGCGCAACTGCGCGAGGAGTTGAGCGGCTGGCTGAACGACCAGGCCCTGCGCAGCCTGCTGCTGCAATGCACAAGCCGCGAGTACCAGCAGTTGACGCAACAGATCGACGCCGACCCCGACCTGGATGCACGTCCCTTCAGCACCGAAGACCTGCTGCTGGTGCCGGTTGCCGGCGATCCTTTCCAATGCGCCATCGATCAGTTGCTCGACAAACAACGCCAGGACCTGGGCCACGTATGCGCTCAATTCCCGACTCAGGAACAGGACCTGCCGGCCTGGCAGCTGGAACTGCAAGCCGCATTGCACATCTCCGGGCTGCTGGGTCCAGCGGCGATGCTGCGGCGACGTCAGCAGGAACAGGCGCAGCGCCGTCAGGCCCGACAGCTTCCACACTGGTTGCGCTACGCGACGCCCGAAGAAAAGCAGCGTTACCTGAACGCACTGCTGGCCTACGACCGTGCCCGCATCGCCCTGGACAACCTGATGCAGGGCTGCGGCTCAGCCGCGTCCTTTGCCCGCACACGGCTGACCGCCTGCATCCAGAGCGAGCTGGGTTACGACCTGGACCCCGATCGCGTGGTCGCGACCACTCGACGCCTGAGCCCACTGGGCAGCGAGCCCTACGAGACGCGGCGCAGCCTCACTGACCTCGCGCTGTACGGGCTTTACGAGGGCGACCTGAACAACGACTCCAGCTTCCAGACCGCCACCCGCCTGAGCCTGGATGACCAGCCGCTGCAGAGCACCTACCCGTTGCTGACGCCCGCGTGGCTGGCCGGGACTGTCGCACGCCTCGACCTGCGCGCCCGCTTCGGTGAAGCGCAGCGCCAGCGGTATGGCAATGCCCAAGTGAAAAGCGCCATGGACGAAGTGCTGCGTCAGAAATTGCTGGTGCAGGCCACCGCTGCGCTGTACCAGGGCCATATCCAGGCCAGTGACTTTCTGTTCAGTGAAGCGCTGCTGGGTCAGCCGGGCAGCCCCCGGTTCACGGTCCATCAGGTGCGCTTGAACAATACGCAGGTGCTGGCCGACCTGCTGCTGATCAGCCTGCCAGACAACCAGGGGCAAGGGCCGCGTCTGCTGCTGTGGACGCCCGAGAGTCCCGACGGGCAGCCGCTGCGGGTGTTCCGCAACGAGCGCCAGGTGCGCCAGGCGCTGGTCGCCTGGAGTGCTTCACAAGCGCATTGCGACTACCTGCTCGAACAGACCCTGCCGCAGCAACGCCAGGCCCTGCGCGAGCAGTTGCTGGCATTGCGCGAACAGCCCCAGCCCCCGCAGGACTTTCTCGGTTTCATCGAGCATCCGGGCTTCAACGATGCGCTCTACGCCATGAGCACGGCACAGGTGCGCGTACGCCTGGCCGAACAGCAGCAGCACACCCCGGACTGGTACCTGCGTGCCAGCCCGGAGCAGCGCCAGGCATTGCTGGCCCATGAAGAAGCGATCGAGGGGCTGACGCGCCAATACCGAGCCTTGCCACACACCCAGCTGCCGGAGTACGAACACTTCGTGCACCAGCAGGCCAGCCGCAAGATCAATGCACTGCTGGGGCTGCCCGAGGGCACGGTCGACCCGGACCAGATCATCGTCAGCTCACCCCGCGAAACCTTGAGCTACACCCGCCTGTTACGCGATGGCTACGACGACACCCTGGGGTTCCTGACGGCCACGGCCGACACCCAGGCGACCTTCACCGGCCCGCAAGGCGTCGACCTGTCGCCGCTGACCCCGGAAAAGGTCGCCGGCTCCGTGCGCGGGGCATGGGCGAGCGACGCCTGGGTCGCCCACCTGCAAAGCACCCTGCTCGCCCCGCACAGTGACGGCTATAACGAGCGGCGCCGGCTCAGTCTGACGATCACCCAACTGCAAATGCACCACGCGGCACTGCTCAGCCTGCTGCAACGGCAGGTCTCCACCCGGCAATTCACCTGGCTGAGCGAATCCATCGCGCGCATGGACGAAGCCGATGAGCACAGCCGCCAGCGCTACCCCGTCTACCCACTGCACTTCGTCGTCGAGAACCCGTTCATCGCCTCCGGCGTCCCGGCCCTGGGGGAGGTCATCAATGCATTTGACATCCCCCTGGCGCGCCGCGAGACCGCCCTGGGCTGCTTCGTTTTCTGTCCCGCCGACAGCCGCCAGCCCGAGCAGGCCCTGCTCTACACGCCAGGCGCGCCGGATGGTCTGGCCTGGCGCCCGCTCAGCCAGTTCCACAATACCCTGCATGCGCCGGGGATGAGCGACTACTACAAAGACCGCTGCCGCCTGGCAATGAACCGGACCCTGGCGTTCTGGTTCATCGACCTGAAGAAAACACCGCAGGCCACGCCGCCGACGCTGCCTGACGAACCGCTGACAGACCTGCGCGCGGCCTGCTTCGACCAGGTCCTGCTGCGCAAGATCCGCGATGTGCAAGACAGCACCAGCGGGCGCAGTGACATGATTTCGCGCCTGGTCTGGAACAGCATCGAGCTGGTGGCCATGGCGGTAACACTGCCCTTCCCGCCTGCCAGCTTCGCTGTCGGCGCCCTGCTGACCTTGCGCGACAGTGCCCGCGCCCTGCAGGCGCTGAGCGAGGGCGACCGCGAGGCAGCCAGCCTGCATCTGCTGGGCGCCTGGCTCAATGCCCTGGGCGCTGCCGGCGATGCCAGCGCCGGGCTCAAGGGTTTCGGTGGCTTGCTGCATGAATTGGCCGACCGCGGCGGACACAATCCGGCGATGACTTCGCTCAGGCAGGCCCAGGCCGCCACGGTGGCACGCATCGAAGCGACGCTCGGCCCGGTCCTCGACAACGCGGCGCATGACGCGCAGAAACTGCTGCTGGGTGTCCGCAAGGGCGTTGCCCAACCGCACCCAGGCCTGGCCGGGGTCTCGACGCCCCCGGCCAACCCGGCCTATGCCAGCCAGCGCTCGCTGGATGGCTTCGAAGCGATCGCCAGCGGCCACGCCCGCGGCGTCACACGCATAGACGGGCATCACTACATTCCCCTCGACGGGCGCGTCTACGAGGTGCAGTACGACGCGGGCCAGCGCCTGTGGCAGATCATCGACCCGGCCAACCCCTTCGCCTTCTATGGCAAGCAGCCGGTGCGCCTGAATGCTGACGGCCAGTGGCAGGTCGTGGATATCCGGGGCCTACGCGGCGGTGGCGGGCACCGCTTCGAACGACTCGAGAACGAGCCGACCACGCCGACAACCGCGTCAACCTCGTCTGCCGCGACGACGGCCTATGAACTGGGCGAGCAGTGGAAGCCGCAGGTCATGGGCATTGCCATTCGCAACTGGGTGCCACCCGTGGATGTTGGCCTGCCGCTGTCGGCGGAGTTCTTCGCGCCCCTGCTCAGGGAGGGTCGCGAAGTCTATGCCGGGCTGCGCGAAACCCTGCGCAAGGACGCCGAGAGCTTTTTCCAACAGGCCAGCCTGGCGGCCAAGGCCGACCTGCCGGCACTGCAAGAAGCGATGACGCCCGACGACCTGATCAAGGCGGTGTTCGATCGCAGCCAGGGCATGGTGGTCAGCGAGCGCCTGCAGTCGGTGGCCAGCAAGCAGTTTCTGATCGACCACATGCCGCGCCTGGCCGAACAGAACGTCGAAATTCTCTACCTCGAACACCTGTTCACCGACCTGCATGTGGACAAGCTGCGCAAGTACCACAAGCTGGGCAGCCGCTCGCGGGGCGGTTCGGCCGAGATCAAGGAGCACCTCGACAGCCTGAACCAGGGCGCCCTGATCAATGGCCTGGACCACAAACATGATTACTACCACGTGATCAAGGCCGCGCACCGCCACGGCATCGAAGTCCGCCCGTTGAACTCTTCGGTGAGCTACGACTTCCTCGACAGCACCGCGCCGCTGCCGGCAGACGCCCCAACAGCGGCGCAGAAGATGGCGGTGTTCTTCGGCTCACGCATCATTGCCGCCGACACCGCGCAGGCTCCGGCACGCCGCTGGGTTGCACTGCTCGAACAGCGCCACGCCAACACTCATCGCGGGGTCCCGGGCATCGCCGAACTGCACGGCGCAGTGAGCGTTCGCGTCGAAGATGTCGCCGCTCAGCAGCCCGTGCGTATCCTGCGCGACCTGCCGGAGGCCGCCGCCGAGCCGCCCGCCAGCCTGGGCGACTTCCGCCTGGAGATGCCCAACCCGAGGGTCAGGCGCGCCACCACGGCCAGCGAAACCAGCGTGCCGGCCCAGAAGCCGGAAAAACTGGATCTCGCCCTGGCGCAATTGCTGCGTCGCCAGGAGTACCGGGCCAGCACCGCACGGCCGACGCCCGCCCTGAGCCGCGCCCTGCTCGACCAACCGGGCCCGCACGGCTTCGAGCTGGACGAGGCTGGCCACTGGCGACGTGCAGCGGCGGCCGACTGGCCGACCTCTGGCGAACCGACGGCCTTGCAACGCTCCCTGGCCGACCCGCTGTACCAGATGCCGACCGAGCATCTGGACGCAGCCCACGAACTGGCGTTCTTCGAACATCGTGGCCTGCACCCGCTCTACAGCCTGGACAAGGACAGCCTGCGCCCGGCACGTCGACTGTTCTTCACGCTACGCGCCCGGCTGCAGCGCGATGCCCGCACGTTGAGCGAGATGCCCCTGCCACCGCGACCGACACTGCCCGATATTTCGGGACTCGACACACACGCCGAGCTGATCGACCGCCTGTATGAACAGACCTCAGGCCTGGTGATAGGCGAATACCACAGCTCCATCGCCAGCAAGCAGTTCATCATCGACAATCTGCCGCACCTGGCACGGCGCGAGGTCAAGACCCTGTACCTGGAACACCTGCAGACCGACATGCATCAGCTCGACCTGGACCTGTTCTTCGACAAGGGCCTGATGAGTAAGCGCCTGCTGCACTATCTCAAGCAGATGGACCGAGGTTTCTTCACCGACCCGGCGGGCGTGTACACATTCGAGCAACTGGTGGTCAAGGCGCGCGAACACGGTATCGAGGTGCGGGCGCTGGACTGCATGCCCAGCTACTACTTGAGAACCCTGCAGAACGGCAGCCGCCACGACCGGCTGCGGATGATGAACTTCTTTGCTTCACGCACCCTGCGCCGGCATCAGGAACTGGCAGGCGCGCATCACTGGATCGCACTGGTCGGAGAAACCCACGCCAACCGCTTCGAAACCGGCATACCCGGCCTGGCGGATCTGGAGCAGGGCATCAGCCTGAGGGTGTATGACCTGCCGCCAGGGGAACATTTCGGACCTGCCGGCGACCCAGGGCGCCTGGCGGGCGACGAGCTGGGCGGGCACCGGGCCTTCGTGCGCAACGACTTCGCCCTTGGCCTGCCCACCGCTCATGGTCCGGTCAACCTCGGCGACGAGCTGCTGCTCGACTTCCAGGGCAGCCCGGTGGAGCGCCAGCTGTACCGGCCTGGGCTGTTCACGATCGAGAGCGCCGAAGACGGCGGTTCGGTCATCGTTCATCGCTCGCGGCGCAATCAGATCGAGCGCACCCCCGTGCTGCGCAATGCCGAGGGGCGGCTGTACGTCGACCGTCAACGCTGGCGGCGCATTCACCTGCAGCCATTCGAGGACCTGCCCACGCTGGTCAGAGCCCTGGAGCGGATGAACATGACTCAGGTCAGCTAGCCTGCGCTGACCTCTGTGTGGGTGGCTTCAGCCGGGATGCTGTTCGTCCGCTGTAGCGGGAATGCGCTGCTCCAGCAGACGGTACAGCGCGCTGCCGGCCGGCCAGTTGCGCAACAGCCGCGCGCGGTCGCGGGCGTAGGCAGGTGCGAAACTGGCCGCCGAGCCGTGCTGGCACAGCGCGTCCAGATCGATCAATGCCCAACGCCCGTCATGCCAGAACAGGTTATGCCCCTTGAGGTCACCGTGGCTGATGCGCTCGCGGCGCAGCTGGGCGAGCAGTTCGTCGAGGGCCACCAGCTCGTTCTCCGGCACTTCGGCGTTGGCCACATAAGGGGCCCACTTGGCGATCAGGTCCGGCCCATCCAGGTATTCGGTGACCAGGTAGGCGCGACGCCGCAGGCCCAGCACCCGCTCCTCGCGCACCGCCAGCGGCTTGGGCGTGGCGATGTCGAGGAACGCCAGGCGGTTGCCCTCGCGCCAGGAGTGCCAGGCGCGGCTCGGGCGCCAGAAGCGCTTGAGCCAGTGGCTGAAGTTCTTGATGTTGTAGCGCTTGATGACCAGCAGACGGCCCTGTACCTCGACCCGCGCCACGCTGGCGGCACCACCGGTCTTGTACAAGTGCCCGGCATCGAGCAGTTCATCGGCGCGGTCGAGCACCGCCGGCATGCTCTGCACTTCGTCACGGCGCACCGCCTGGAAGCGCGACGCCGAGTCCTCGACGCTGAACAGGCTGCATTCCCGGCAGGTCTTGGCCAGGAAGTCCTTCAGGCGCCACTGGCGCACCTTGTCGATCTGTTTCTGCAAGGCCTCCAGTGGCAGCGCGTGCTCGGCGTTGGCCAGCAGGTACCAGACCAGCAGCTCTTCGGTGAAGGGTTCGAAGCGCTTGGGCAACTGGGCGAAGAACACGCCGAGGTTTTCCAGCACCTTTTGCCGCGACAGCGGCTGACCGGCCTGCTCCACGCCGATGCCGGCCCCGTCGATCCAGTACAGCTGGTCGTCGCGGCGCAGCAGGTTGTCCAAGTGCAGGTCCTGCTGCCACAGGCCTTTCTGGTGCAGGCCGGCGATGGCGCCCAGCGCCTCGGCGAGCACCGCCTGCTGTTGGTCCGCCAGGGCAGGCAGGTGCTCGACCGCTTTCCAGGCATCGCCCAGGCTGGCCGCGTTCTCCAGGTACTCGAACAGCAGCCAGCCGCCCTCGCCCGCTTGCAGGCCGTCAGCCAACAGCAACGGCGTGGTGACGCCTTGTGCCGCCAGGGCGCGCACGCCCTCCAGCTCGCGCTGGAAGTGTCGCGACGCCTTGCTGCCCACCAGCAGCTTGGCCAGCACCGTCCGCCCGCGCCACACCCCGGCACCGACGTAACGCTGGCCTGGCAGCACACGCAGCAAGGTGAGCAATTGCAGTTCGGCAGGGCCGGCCGCGTCGGCCAGGCTCAGGGTCAAGGGCAGTGCCGGTGCGCGTCCGGCGTTCTGGAGTTCGGAAAGACGCATCAACGGTTCTCTGTCAGTGGCGTTGCTTGTGTTTGCCGCGTCGGCTCAGGCGCTGCAGCCAGGCATCGACCGCCGCGCTGCGCGGCGGCGCCTGCAGATAAGCAGCCAGGAACTCGCGCCGCTCGGCCTCGCCCCAGAGCGGCGCACGACGAAACAGCGGTTCCAGGTCCTTGGTCAGGTCGCGCTGGCCGAACAGTGCCGGGCGGGTCTTCTCCAGGTCGATCAGTTGCGCGGCATAGCCTTCGCCCTGGGCCTGAAGAAAGATGTGCTTGGGGTAGAAGCAACCGTGAATCTGCCCTGCCCCATGCAGCGTGCGCGCCAGTTGCCCACAGGCCTGGAGAATCGCAAGGCGCGCGGCTTCGGCCAGCTCGCTCCAGCGTAGCAGCAGGGCATCCAGATCGGTCCAGCCGTCCAGCGCCCGGGTCATCAGGATCGCCCGACGCTCGCCGTTGACCTTGCGCTCGCCATAGAACACCGCCTGCAACGCCGGAATGCCCAGTGTGCGGTAGCGGCTGATGTTGCGAAACTCGCGGGAGAACGACGGTTCACCGAAGGGCCGGTGCAGGGTGTAGGTCAGGTAGTTGGCCTGCCGCTTGAGGTAGAAGCCCTGGCCTTCCAGTTCCAGGCGGTAGACGCTGCTCCAGCCACCGCGCCCGGTATTGGGTTCATCCACCGCGTCGAGATCCAGCGCCCAGAGCGCCTCGAAATCGGCCAATCCATGGCGCTCGAGCAGGGCCTGCTCGTTGCTGGCAATGAAAAGGCTCATTCGCGCCCCTCGAAAAAACTGACCACATGACGGATGCGCTTCTTGTCCGAGGCATTGAGGTGCGAGCGCTGGCGGTATTGCAGGTAGAAGCGCAGACGCTGAGTGGCGGATAACTGGTATTTGGCGACCTTGTCCAGGCAGGCCAGGTCCTTGGTGATGCGATAGCGCAACAGGAAGCCCCACCAGAACGCGCCGTTGGGGCAGTCGATCAGGTACAGGCGGTCCTGGTCGTCGACCAGCAGGTTGCGCCACTTCAGGTCGTTATGGGTGAAGTGGTGATCGTGCAGGGTACGCGTGTACACGGCCAGCTGGCGGCTGATGCGCTCGACCCAGGCCGGGTCGTCGAGGCGTGGGTCCTTGCGCTGGGCCATGACCCACAGGTCTTCGGTGCGCGGTAGCTCGCGGGTGATCATCGCGCCACGATCGTAGGCGACGCCGTTGCGCTCCAGACCCCAGGCCACCACGTCGGCGGTGGGAATCCCCCACTTGGCGAAACGCTTGAGGTTCTGCCATTCGGATTTGACCCGTGGTCGGCCAAGGTAGCGGCGCAGGCCCTTGCCGGCGCCGAAGTAGCGCTTGACGTAGTAGCTGACCCCGTCACGTTCGACGCGGATCACCTCGGACAGCGGGTCGCGGGTCAGTCGTTCGCCCTGCAGGGCGAATACCGCCTCCAGGGAACCGAAGTCATCGGCCAGCGCCGCATACTCCGGCGCCAGGTTCCAGCCCGCCATCAGAGTGCATCTCCGTAACGTTGCTTGCGTTCATAGAGTTTGTCGGCCTTTTTCTCCAGCCAGCGCAGCAGCGCCGCTTCACGCTGCAGCACCTGGCGCAGCGGCTGGCGGAAGTAGCCGCGCAGGAAGCGCAGCTTGTCGCGCCGCGTCAGGCCGATGTCCAGCGCCGAGAAATACAGCGCCGCCAGGTCCTTGTTGCGCCAGCGCGGGGTGATGGCGCGGCGGGTCTGGGCGCGATGCAGGTCGATCACCGAGAGCCTGAAGTCATCCGCCGTCACCGGGCGGTCGGTATGCAACAGGAAATGGCAGATGTAGCAGTCGCGGTGGTTGACCCCGGCGCGGTGCATGGTGCCGACCAGGCGCGCCACCTCGGCGATCAGCGCGCGCTTGAGGCGCGGCTCGGGCGGCGCGTTGCGCCAGTTCAGGCTCAGGTCTTCCAGGCTCAGCGTCGGCGCCAGTTCCTCGGTGATGATGAACGAGTGCTGCGCCGCCGGGTTGTTGCCGCGCTCGCCGTAGGCCACGGCGGTCATGGTCGGCACACCGGCCTGATGCAGGCGCTCGATGGCCTTGAACTCCTGGCCGGCACCCAGCACCGGCAGCTTGGCGCTGAACAGGTTCTTGGCCACTTCGCCCCAACCGATGCCACGGTGGATCTTCACGAAGTAACCGCGCCCGTCGACTTCGGTGCGCAGCGTGCGCCGCCCTTCCAGCTCGCGGTACACCTGGCCCTGCAGTTGCTCGACCTCGGCGAAGGCATCGCGTGCGGCCCACAGGCTCTTGAAAGGTTCGGCTAGGAACAGCTTCATGCTTGAGGCTCCGCCAGGATCACGTCCGCCGCGTGCTGCGGCATGCTGTACAGGTCGGCGCTGTCGGCGAAGGCCAGGCCGTTGCGCCCCCACTGCGCCCGTGCTGCGTCGTCTTCGAGCATCTGCGCCAGGTAGCGGTTGAACTGCGCCTGCTCGAACGGCTCATCGAGTACCAGGCCACAGTCGGCCTCGGCAATGTAGTGGGCGTAGCCGCACACCGCGCTGACCAGCACCGGCA
Source organism: uncultured Pseudomonas sp. (assembly GCF_913777995.1). GTDB lineage: Bacteria > Pseudomonadota > Gammaproteobacteria > Pseudomonadales > Pseudomonadaceae > Aquipseudomonas. The sequence goes on from NZ_CAJYVE010000040.1 coordinate 28,375, forward strand.
AGCCGGCGACCAGGGCTTCGAGCAGGACCGTGCCGGTGTTCTCGTTGTAGGCCGGGTGGATCAGCAGGTCGGCGCCGAGCAGGAAACGCGGGATGTCGCTGCGGCCCTTCATGAAGGTGACCTGTTCGGTCAGCCCCAGCGCCTTGCTCTGCAGCTGGAACACCTTGGGGTCGTCCTGGCCGATGACGAACAGCCGCGTACGCTTCTTCAGTGCTGCCGGCAGGGCCGCCAGGGCCTTGAGGCTGCGGTCCACGCCCTTGGTCTTGAAGCCCGAGCCGATCTGCACCAGCAGGCGCTCGTCGGCGCCCAGGCCGAACTCCTCGCGGAACGCCTGGCGGATCTGCGGCGCATCGGCCGGCGCGCGACGGTCCTGGGAAATACCCGGCGGCAAGAGGTGAAAGCGCGACAGCGGCGTACCGTAGTGCTTGATGAACAGCGGCTGCTGGACCTCGGAGATCATCAGCACCTGGGTCCTGGCCTCGGGGGCGAACACCGCGCGCTCGTACTCGGCGAAGTGCCGGTAACGGCCCCACTTGCGGTACAGCGGATTGCGCAGGGTCTGGGCCTTGTCCTCGAAGCAGCCGTCAGCGGCGTAGTAGACATCCAGGCCGGGCATCTTGTTGAAGCCGATCAGCCGGTCCACCGGGCGCCTGGCCAGGTCCGCCTGCATCCAGGCGGTGAGCTTTTCGTTGCGCCGATGGTTGAACAGCGCCTTGACCGGGGCCACCAGCACTTCGAAGCCGGGCGGCACATCGCCTTCCCAGATCAGGGTGTAGACACGGATCTGGTGGCCGCGCTGCTGGCACTCCAGGGCAATGCGCATGAAGTCGCGCTGCAGGCCACCGAACGGAAAGTATTTGTAGAGTACGAAAGCCAGTTGCATCAGCCAGGTTCCTTTGCCAGCAACAGCGCGCCCAACTGGCTCGCTACCCGCTCGGGATTCAGACGAGTGAAGCACGGCGGCCACTCGCGTTGGAAATCGAACCGCGACTGCTCGTCGGGGCTCGGCTTGTAAGTGCATTTCTTCTGCAGGCACGGCGCGCAGGCTGGCCAGTCGCTGGCCAGGTGCACCTGCGACTGGCCATAGGCACCGGTCAGCCCGGGGTTGGTCGGGCCGAACAATGACACGGTGGGCACGTCGAGGGCAGCGGCCAGGTGGCCAATACCGGTGTCTACCGCTACGCAGGCTTCGGCACCGGCCAGCACCCGCGCCACGCCGGCCAGGTTCAGGCGCGGCAGCACGGCGGCATTGCCCAGGCCCTCGGCGATTCGCTCGGCGCGGGCCTTTTCCGCCGGGTTGCCCCACGGCAGGCGCACCTGCAGACCGCGTTCGGCCATGCGCTCGGCCAGTTGCCGCCAGTAGGCCTCCGGCCAGTGCTTGGTGGCCCAGGTGGTGCCATGCAGGAACAGCACATAAGGCGCCTGCAGGCTGTCGTCCAGCGGCTCCAGGCGCTTGAGGCCGTAGTCGCCAAGGCCGGCCGGCAGCGAATAGCCCAGGGCCTGGGCGAACAGCTGGCGCAGGCGCTCGACCGCATGCTGCCCACGGGCAACCGGATAGCGTCGGTTGGCGTCGTAGAAGCGGCTGGCCAATGGCTCACGGGCCGACTGCGGGTCCAGGCCGGCCACCGGCGCATTCACGTAGCGGGTCAGCCAGGCGCTCTTGAACAGCCCCTGGGCATCGATGACCAGGTCATAGTGCGTGCGGCGCAGGCGCTGCTTGAAGGCACGCCACTCGCCGCTCTTGAAGGTCTGCCAGAGGTTCTTGCGCCAGCGCCGTATGGCCACCGGGATCACCGCATCGACCGCCGGGTGCCAGCTCGGAATTTCCGCGAAGCCTTCTTCCACCACCCAGTCGAAACGTATGCCCGGCACCGCCCGCGCCGCATCGGTGAGCGCTGGCAGGGCATGGATGACGTCGCCCAGCGAGGATGTCTTGATCAGCAGTACCCGCAAGATCAGCGCACCTCGACCGGGGTGCCGCCCAGGCGGCCGAGGGCCTCGGTCACCGCCGCAGGCTCCAGCAGGCGCAGGCAGTTGTAATGGCCGAAACGGCAGGTGCGGTCGAAGCACGGCGAGCATTCCAGCCCCAGGCGCACGATTTCCACGTCATCGGCCAGCGGTGGGGTGAAGCCCGGCGAGGTCGAACCGTATACCGCCACCAGGGGACGGTTCAGCGCGGCGGCGACGTGCATCAGGCCGGAATCGTTGGACACCACCGAGGCGGCACAGGACAGCAGGTCGATGGCCTCGGCCAGCGAGGTTTCGCCACACAGGTTGGTGACTTCTTCACGCAGGCCGGGGATCAGCTCCTGGCGGATGCTCTCGCCCACCGGGTGGTCTTTCTTCGAGCCGAACAGCCAGACCTGCCAGCCCTGGCGGATCAAGGTGTCGGCCACCTGGGCGTAGTGTTCGGCAGGCCAGCGCTTGGCTTCACCGAACTCGGCGCCCGGGCACAGCGCCAGCACCGGCTGTTCGAGGCTCAGACCGAAGCGTGCCAGGGCCGCCTCGCGGGTTGCCGGGTCAATGCTCAGGCTCGGGCGCGGGTACGGCTTGGGCAGCTCGGCTCCCTTGTCGTAGGCCAGGGCCATGAAACGCTCGATCATCAGCGGGTAGCGCTGCTTGTCGAGCAACCGCACGTCGTTGAGCAAGCCATAGCGGAACTCGCCGCGCCAGCCGGTGCGCCGTGGAATACCGGCGAAGAACGGCACCAGCGCGGACTTCAACGAGTTGGGCAGCAGGATCGCCTGGTCGTACTGGCCGGCCAGCGACTTGCCGATGCGCCGCCGGGTGGCCAGCTCCAGGGCACCGTGGCCGAGCGGGAAGCTCAGCGCGGCGCGCACCTCGGGCATGCGTTCCAGGATCGGGCGGCTCCATTCCGGCGCCAGTACATCGATTGCGCACTCGGGATGCCGCTGCTTGAGACACTGGAACAGCGTTTGCGCCATCACCATGTCACCGACCCAGCTAGGTCCAACGATCAGAATGTTCATGCTCAATCCAAAAACGGCCAGGGAGGCTGGCCAGGCTGCGTGACACGTTCACCCAGCCTGCCGCCTCCCTGTTTCAAATGTCCAATCCCGCTGTTGCGGCCCTGCGGCCACCGCCCGGCGGCATCCTGCGCAAGCCGGGTCTAGGTTTTGTACGAAAAGTGCCTGCGCTCGGTCATGCTGCGTTAAAAACAGGCTCGGAATGCTCATTTACTCCAGTAAACTCCGCTTCCTCGCCTGTTTTTGCCTTGCCTGACCTTCGCTCGCCGACTTTTCGTACAAAGCCTAGCTGAGTCCCAGGGCGGCCCAGATGCGCATGACCTCGCGCCGCTGCTCCTGGAACTGATCGCCGGCCACCACGCCGGCCTGCTTCTGCAGGGCCTGGCGGTGCGCTGCCGAGCGGTAGGCCTTGTAGGCTTCACGCAGCAGGGCGGCATCGGCGCCAGGCAACAGCCCGGCCTCTTCGAGGCCTTCCAGAATGCGGATGTTATCGGTGTAGCGCAGCAGCTGCGGGTAATCCCGCGACCACGCCAGGGCCGCGTATTGCACCATAAATTCGATATCGACGATACCACCGGCATCCTGCTTGAGATCGAAGGGCAACGCCGCATCGAAGGCGTTGGCAGCAGTGCCGGCGGCACTGGCCTTGCTGCCCAGGTTGTCGCGCATCTTGGCACGCATCTCGCTGACCTCGATCCGCAACTGCGCCAGGTCGCGCTGACGGCCCAGCACCTGGGCGCGTACCTGCTCGAAGGCCGCTTGCACGTCGGCACTGCCGGTCAGTACCCGGGCACGCACCAGGGCCTGATGCTCCCAGGTCCAGGCCTCGCTCTCCTGATAGCGGGCGAAGGCACCCACCGAGCTGACCAGCAGCCCCGAAGCGCCCGACGGTCGCAGGCGCATGTCCACTTCATAGAGCTGGCCAGAGTTGGTCTGCGCGGTCAGCAAGTGGATGATCCGCTGCCCCAGGCGGGTGAAGAACTGCGCGCCGTCGATGGGTTTGGCGCCGTCGGTCTCGGCCTGCGGGTCACCGTCGTGGATGAACACCAGGTCGAGGTCCGAGCCATGCCCCAGCTCGATGCCCCCCACCTTGCCATAACCAACGATGATGAATGCCGGGTCGCACGGGCTGCCGTCCGGCCGGCGTGGCGTACCATGCCGCGCCACGCTGTAGCGCCAGGCCAGGGCCAGCACCTGCTCAAGGATCGCCTCGGCCAGCCAGGTCAGGTAGTCGCTGACCTTCATCAGTGGCAGGCTGCCAGTGATCTCCGACGCCGCCACCCGCAAGCCGTGGGCCAGCTTGAAGTGGCGCAGAGCTTCCATCTGCTGTTCCAGGTCGTCCTCGGGGATGCGCACCAGACGCTCGTGCAGCTCGGCGGCCAGTTCCGGCGCCAGCGGCGGGCTGAACAGCCGGCCCTCGTTGAGCAGTTCGTCGAGCAGCAGCGGGAAGCGTGCGATCTGCTCGGCGATCCACGGGCTGGCGGCGCACAGGGTCAGCAGGCGACGCAATGCGTCGGGGTTTTCGGTGAGCAACACCAGGTAAGCCGACCGGCGGGCCACCGCCTCGACCAGCGGCAGTACGCGCTCCAGCACCAGGTCGGGGTCGTCATGCTCCACGGCCTGGGCCAGCAGGCGCGGAATGAATGCATCCAGGCGCTCACGTCCAATGCGCTGGATGGTGCGCATCTGCGGCCCGGAACGCAGCGTGGCCAGTGCCTTGAGGGCCCGCGCCGGCTCCTTGAAACCGCCTTCCTGCAACTGCCGGCACGAGGCTTCTTCGTCCTGGCCTTCATCCCACAACGGCAGCCACTCGCCGCCGACCATGGTTTCGCCGGTGTCCTGCTCATCTTCGCCGTCCGGGTCGGCGATCACCTGGCGGAAGTGCCAGGACACCCGTTCGCGCCAGTGCATCAGCCGCTCATGAAAACTCGCCCAGTCGGCGAAGCCGAGCATGAAGGCGATGCGCGCCTGATCCAGTGGGTCGTCCGGCAGCATCTGGGTCTGGCGGTCGGCGATGGCCTGGATGGCATGCTCGGTGTAACGCAGGAACTCGTAGCCTTCGCGCAATTCGCCGACCACCGCCGCCGGCAGGTAGCCCTGGCCTTCGAGGGTGGCGAGCACCTTGAGCAGTGGCCGCTGCTGCAGGCTCAGGTCGCGTCCACCGTGAATCAACTGGAAAGCCTGGGCGATGAATTCCACCTCGCGGATGCCGCCGGCGCCCAGCTTGATGTTGTCGGCCATGCCCTTGCGGCGCACTTCCTGCTGGATCAGCTGCTTCATGGTGCGCAGCGCTTCGATGGCCGAGAAATCCAGGTAGCGGCGGTACACGAAGGGCCGCAGCATCTCCAGCAACTGCTCGCCGGCCGTCTGGTCACCGCCCACCACGCGAGCCTTGATCATCGCGTAGCGCTCCCAGTCGCGCCCCTGGTCCTGGTAGTACTGCTCCATGGCATTGAAGCTGAGCACCAGCGCACCGGACGAGCCATAGGGTCGCAGGCGCATGTCGACCCGGAACACGAAGCCGTCGACGGTCACCGGGTCGAGTGCCTTTATAAGCCGCTGGCCCAGGCGGATGAAAAACTCCTGGTTGTCCAGCGGGCGCTTGGCGCCCACGGTCTCGCCGCCTTCGGGATAGGCGAAGATCAGGTCGATATCCGACGAAAGGTTCAGCTCGACCGCGCCCAGCTTGCCCATGCCAAGAATGACCATGTGCTGCGCCTGGCCGCTGCGTCGACCGGTGGGCACGCCGAACTGCTGGCAATGACGCTCGTAGAGCCAGTGATAGGCCAGGTCGATACTGGCGTCGGCCAGCTCCGACAGATCGCGGCAGGTCTGCACCAGGTCGGCCTGGCGGGTCAGATCGCGCCAGATGATGCGCACCTGCTGGCGATTGCGCTGGCGGCGCAGCACCCGGCCCAGCTCGTCTTCGCTGCTCACCGTTGCCAGCGCCGCGGCCAGTTGCGCACGCAGCTCGCCAGGCGCGAAGCGGCGCTCGAGGTCGCCGGCCTCGGCCATGTCCAGAAGCATCTGTGGGTCACGGGTGATCTGCTCGACGACGAAGTCGCTGGCCGCGCAGACCCGCGCCAGATCGGCATGACGCGGCGCCGGCCAGGCCTCGAATGCCTGCAGCGCAGCAGCGCCAAGGTGGGCCAGCGAAGCGCGCAAGGCGTGTTCGGCAGTACTTGCGCAAGGCAGCAGAATGGCCGAAATTTCGGCCAGCGAAGGTAGGCTCATGGTCTATCCTTGATCGGCGTGCTACGGGCTATGTGCCATTAATGTAAGAGGATACTGACAGCCAAGGCTGTCGAACAAAGACGATAAATTGCTAAAAAACCCTTTATGGCGATACAAATCACCAATTTTGCAGCAAAATATTCCGCCTTAATCCGATGGTAACCTTCTGTCTCACAACATGACGCGGGTATTTGGGCGGTTTCTCTGTAGTTTTACTACTGAGTTAATCACTCAAGAGGCTGAAAAGGTTGGCGACTTGTAGTAAAACTACACGCCGCCGGCACAACCGCCGGCCATCCAAGAATTTATGTCGGCTGCCCACAAGGCCAGTCGCAAACTCAGGCGTCCGATTCTGGAAGCCTTTCCGCTCTGGAGCAAGCCATGCAAGACCTTGATCCCGTCGAAACCCAGGAGTGGCTGGACGCCCTGGAATCGGTTATCGACAAAGAAGGCGAAGACCGTGCCCATTACCTGATGACCCGTATGGGCGAACTGGCCACCCGCAGTGGTTCGCAGCTGCCGTACGCCATCACCACGCCGTACCGCAACACCATCCCCGTTACCCACGAAGCACGCATGCCTGGCGACCTGTTCATGGAACGCCGCATTCGCTCGCTGGTACGCTGGAACGCCCTGGCGATGGTGGTCAAGACCAACCTGAACGACCCGGATCTGGGTGGCCACATCTCCAGCTTCGCTTCCAGTGCGACGCTGTACGACATCGGCTTCAACTACTTCTTCCAGGCCCCGACCGACGAGCACGGCGGCGACCTGATCTACTTCCAGGGCCACGCCTCGCCGGGCGTCTATGCCCGCGCGTTCCTGGAAGGCCGCATCACCGAAGAACACATGAACAACTTCCGCCAGGAAGTCGACGGCAAGGGCCTGTCGTCCTACCCGCACCCTTGGCTGATGCCTGATTTCTGGCAGTTCCCGACCGTATCCATGGGTCTGGGTCCTATCCAGGCGATCTACCAGGCACGCTTCATGAAGTACCTGGAAAGCCGCGGCTACATCCCGGCCGGCAAGCAGAAAGTCTGGTGCTTCATGGGCGACGGCGAGTGCGACGAGCCGGAATCCCTGGGCGCCATCGCCCTGGCCGGCCGCGAGAAGCTGGACAACCTGATCTTCGTCATCAACTGCAACCTGCAGCGCCTCGACGGCCCTGTGCGCGGCAACGGCAAGATCATCCAGGAACTCGAAGGCGTGTTCCGTGGTGCCCAGTGGAACGTCAACAAGGTCGTCTGGGGTCGCTTCTGGGACCCACTGTTCGCCAAGGACACCGACGGCGCCCTGCAGCGCCGCATGGACGAAGTCATCGACGGCGAGTACCAGAACTACAAGGCCAAGGACGGCGCATTCGTCCGTGAGCACTTCTTCAACACCCCGGAACTCAAGGCCATGGTCGAAGACCTGTCCGACGAAGAGATCTGGAAGCTCAACCGTGGCGGCCACGACCCGTACAAGGTCTATGCGGCCTACCACCAGGCGGTCAACCACAAAGAGCAGCCGACCGTCATCCTGGCCAAGACCATCAAGGGTTACGGTACCGGTGCCGGCGAAGCCAAGAACACCGCGCACAACACCAAGAAGGTCGATGTCGACAGCCTGCGTCACTTCCGTGACCGCTTCGACGTGCCGATCAAGGACTCCGAGCTGGAGCACCTGCCGTTCTACCGTCCGGAAGAAGGCAGCGCCGAGGCCAAGTACCTGGCCGAGCGCCGCGCTGCGCTGGGCGGCTTCGTGCCACAGCGTCGGGCCAAGAGCTTCAGCATCCCGACTCCGCCACTGGACACCCTGAAGGCGATCCTGGACGGCTCGGGCGACCGCGAGATCTCCACCACCATGGCCTTCGTGCGCATCCTGGCGCAACTGGTCAAGGACAAGGAAATCGGCCACCGCATCGTACCGATCATCCCGGACGAAGCCCGTACCTTCGGTATGGAAGGCATGTTCCGCCAGCTGGGTATCTACTCCTCCGTCGGCCAGCTGTACGAGCCTGTCGACAAGGACCAGGTGATGTTCTACCGCGAGGACAAGAAAGGTCAGATCCTCGAGGAAGGCATCAACGAAGCCGGCGCCATGTCGTCGTTCATCGCTGCCGGTACGTCGTACAGCAACCACAACCAGCCGATGCTGCCGTTCTACATCTTCTACTCGATGTTCGGCTTCCAGCGTATCGGTGACCTGGCCTGGGCCGCTGGCGACAGCCGTACCCGTGGCTTCCTGATCGGCGGTACCGCCGGCCGGACCACCCTGAACGGCGAAGGCCTGCAGCACGAAGACGGCCACAGCCATATCCTGGCGGCCACCGTGCCGAACTGCCGCACCTACGATCCGACCTACGGCTACGAGCTGGCGGTGATCATCCAGGACGGCATGAAGAAGATGACCGAAGAGCAACAGGACATTTTCTACTACATCACCGTGATGAACGAAGCCTACACCCAGCCTGCCATGCCGGCCGGCGTCGAAGACGGCATCATCAAGGGCATGTACCTGCTCGAGGAAGACACCAAGGAAGCCGCCCACCACGTCCAGCTGCTGGGCTCGGGCACCATCCTGCGTGAAGTCCGCGAAGCGGCGAAGATCCTGCGCGACGAGTACAACATCGGTGCCGACGTATGGAGCGTGACCAGCTTCAACGAACTGCGCCGCGACGGCCTGGCCGCCGAGCGCTTCAACCGCCTGCACCCCGGCCAGAAGCCTCAGCAGACCTACGTCGAGCAGTGCCTGTCGGGCCGCAAGGGTCCGGTCATCGCTTCGACCGACTACATGAAGCTGTTCGCCGAGCAGATCCGTCAGTGGGTACCGTCCAAGGAATTCAAGGTCCTGGGCACCGACGGTTTCGGCCGCAGCGACAGCCGTCGCAAACTGCGTCACTTCTTCGAAGTCGACCGTCACTTCGTCGTGCTGGCCGCTCTGGAAGCGCTGGCCGACCGTGGCGACATCGAGCCTAAGGTAGTGGCCGAGGCGATTGCCAAGTTCGGCATCGACCCGGAAAAACGCAACCCGCTGGACTGCTAAGCGTCTGTCACGGATTCGTCCGTCGCACGGGCGCAGTGCCTGAAACAGCCGACGGTGCGGAATTTGCCCCTGGCAAATGAGCACCCGAGGCTGTTTCTTCAACCGCCCGCGCCCACACAGACTGAACGCAACAGGTTCTCCGAAGGAGAGACATAGTGAGTGAGCTAATTCGCGTACCCGACATCGGCAACGGTGAAGGTGAAGTCATTGAGTTGATGGTCAAGGTCGGCGACCGCATCGAGGCCGACCAGAGCATCCTGACCCTGGAGTCGGACAAGGCGAGCATGGAGATCCCGGCTCCCAAGGCCGGCGTCATCAAGGCCATGAAGGTCAAGCTGGGCGACCGCCTGAAAGAAGGCGACGAACTGTTCGAGCTGGAAGTCGAAGGCGAGGCCGCTGCCGCCCCCGCTGCAGAACCCGCCGCCGCTGCCCCAGCCGCCGCGCCAGCCCCGGCTGCCGAAGCGCCTGCTGCGGCCCCGGCCGCCGCACCTGCCGCTGCCAGCGTGCAGGACATCCACGTGCCGGACATCGGCTCGTCGGGCAAGGCCAAGATCATCGAAGTCCTGGTCAAGCCGGGCGACAGCATCGAAGCCGACCAGTCGCTGATCACCCTCGAGTCCGACAAGGCGAGCATGGAGATTCCATCGCCTGCCGCCGGCGTGGTCGAGAGCGTCGAAGTCAAGCTGGAACAGGAAGTCGGCACCGGCGACCTGATCCTCAAGCTGAAGGTGGCGGGCGCCGCCCCGGCTGCCGCTCCAGCGCCCGCCGCGGCACCGGCCAAGGCCGAAACCGCGCCTGCTCCGGCCGCTGCCCCTGCCGCGCCGAAAGCCGAAGCAGCACCGGCTCCAGCTCCGGCTGCCGCGCCAGCCAAGGACGGTGCCAAGGTTCACGCCGGCCCGGCGGTTCGCCAACTGGCCCGCGAATTCGGCGTCGAGCTGAGCGCCGTGGCCGCCACCGGTCCGCACGGTCGCATCCTGAAGGAAGACGTGCAGGCCTACGTCAAGGCCATGATGCAGAAAGCCAAGGAAGCACCGGCCGGTGCGACCGGGGGTGCTGGCATCCAGCCGATTCCGGAAGTGGATTTCAGCCGCTTCGGTGAAATCGAAGAAGTGCCGATGACCCGCCTGATGCAACTGGGCGCTACCGGCCTGCATCGCAGCTGGCTGAACATCCCGCACGTGACGCAGTTCGACCAGGCCGACATCACCGACCTGGAAGCCTTCCGCGTGGCGCAGAAAGCCGTGGCCGAGAAAGCCGGCGTGAAGCTGACCGTGCTGCCGCTGCTGCTCAAGTCCATCGCCCACCTGCTCAAGGAGCTGCCGGACTTCAACGCTTCGCTGGCGCCGAGCGGCAAGGCCGTGATTCGCAAGAAATACGTGCACATCGGCTTCGCCGTGGACACGCCGGACGGCCTGCTGGTACCGGTGATCCGCAACGTCGACCAGAAGAACCTGCTGCAACTGGCGGCCGAAGCAGCCGAGCTGGCCGAGAAGGCGCGCAACAAGAAGCTCACTGCCAACGACATGCAGGGTGCCTGCTTCACCATCTCCAGCCTCGGCCACATTGGCGGCACCGGCTTCACGCCGATCGTCAACGCGCCGGAAGTGGCAATCCTCGGTGTTTCCAAGGCCACCATGCAGCCCGTCTGGGATGGCAAGGCCTTCCAGCCACGCCTGATGCTGCCGCTGTCGCTGTCCTATGACCACCGCGTCATCAACGGCGCCGCCGCTGCACGCTTCACCAAGCGTCTGAGCGAACTGCTGGCCGACATCCGCACCATCCTGCTGTAACAGCGACCGGCCCCGCCCATATGGCGGGGCCGGCCTGCGTATTGCGAGCTGCCACGCTCGAACCTCAACCCCGCCATGGCGGGGCTTTTTTTTGCCCTGCATCACAGATCGAAGCGACCAAGGCCGAAATAGAGCATCTGAGGGCCGTCAGCATGAACCCTGATCGACGACACATGTCCGACAACCTAACGACGGACATATATTCCGGTTACTTTTATAGCACTAAGCCATCGTGCTCTCTTGTAAGGCAGTGCGGCATGATGCAACCTTGCCGGACTTGAAAATAACCAGCGCATTGCCCGCGCGATCAGAATCCGGGAAGCGAGTTTGTTCATGAAAAGCCAGACCGATGCTGCCGGCAGAACGGCAGCCGAGGTAGTGACGCAATTGCCCGTGCCTTCGCGCCTGGGCATGCTGCGTTTCGAGCGGCTTAATGAAGCCAATTGGGCGCTGCTCTATCTGGACCCAGGCTGTGAAAAAACCTTCGGCATGCCGGCGATAGAACTGTGCTCGCTGATCGGCTCGCCCTTCGCCAGCCTGATGGAACCCGAAGCCCGTTATCAGCTGCACGACGACATCCAGCAGCAACTGATCGGCTCTTCCCATTATCTGATCCGCTATACCCTGCACACCGCCCACGGCCCACTCTCGCTGGTGGAGCTTGGCGAAGCCTTCAAGCAGCACAACCGGCACCTGCTGCGCGGCTACTTCATGGTTCTCGACGCACCAGCAGGCGACACCGATGCATCCGCCCTGCCCGAGCGGCGGCCCGGCCCTTACAGCTACGCTGCCCAGCTGGAGCGCGCCCGCGCCCAGCAGGAGCTGATCCTGCGCTTGTCACGCCAACGCTACTCGGCCAACTCCCTGCAGGAAGCGGCGCGGCTGATCACTCGCAGTGCCTGCGAGATCTACGACATCGCCTGCGCCAGCATCTGGAACCTCGACGGCCATCTGTTGAGCGCCGTGACCGAGTACGCCCGGGAAAGCGGCGAACATCGCCTGCCGGCACCGATCGACATCAGCCTGTCGCCGATCTACCACGACGCCCTGCTCAACAGCCGGGCGATCGACGCCTGCGACCTGCATGACCCGCGTATCCAGGACCTGAGCACCGACATGCAGGCACGCGGTGCGACTGCATTGCTCGACGCCAGCATCCGTATCGACGGGCAACTGATCGGCGTGCTGTGCCTGGAGCACACCGGCGGCCAGCGCCAGTGGCTCCCGGATGAAGTGGCCTTCGCCGGGGAGCTGGCCGACCAGTTCGCCCTGGTGCTGAACAACCATAACCGCCGCGCCGCCACCAATGCCCTGTATCTGTTCCAGCGCGCCGTGGAACAGAGCGCCAACGCCTTTCTGCTGGTCAATTGCGACGGCGTGGTCGAGTACGTGAACCCCAGCTTCACGGCGATCACCCAGTACTCCGCCGAAGAAGTGCACGGCCACAAGCTGGCCGAGCTGCCGGCACTGGAGAACCTCAGCAACCTGTTCGATGCGCAGTCCAGCCTGGCCAACAGCAACAGCTGGCAGGGCGAGTTCAAGAGCCGGCGCAAGAACCTGGAGCCCTACTGGGGGCAGCTGTCGATTTCCAAGGTCTATGGCGACAATCGTGAGCTGACCCATTACATCGGCATCTACGAAGACGTCACCCAGAGCAAGCTGGCCCAGCAGCGCATCGAGCGCCTGGCCTATACCGACAACCTGACCAGCCTGGGTAACCGCCCGGCGTTCATCCGCCATCTGGACGAACGCTTCGCGCGTGACAGCGACACGCCGATGAGCCTGCTGCTGGTGGACATCGACAACTTCAAGCGCATCAACGACAGCCTGGGCCACCAGACCGGCGACAAGCTGCTGATCAGCCTGGCGCGCCGCCTGCGCAACACCTTGAGCCCGTCCGACGTACTGGCGCGCTTCGCCAGTAACGAATTCGCCGTACTGCTCGACCAGACCGGCCCCGAGGCCGGGCAGAGCATCGCCAACCAGGTGCTGATGACCCTGGACAAGCCGATGTTCGTCGACAACCAGCTGATCAGCGTCACCGGCTCCGTGGGCCTGGCCTGCGCGCCCCTGCATGGCCGTGATCCGCAGACCCTGATGCGCAACGCCGGCCTGGCGCTGCACAAGGCCAAGGCCAACGGCAAGCATCAGGTGCAGGTGTTCACCGAGGCCTTGAACGCCGAGGCCAGCTACAAGCTGTTCGTCGAGAACAATCTGCGTCGCGCGCTGAGCCAGAGTGAACTGGAAGTCTTCTACCAGCCCAAGCTGTGCCTGCTCTCCGGGCGCCTCACCGGCCTGGAAGCCCTGTTGCGCTGGAAGCACCCGGAAAAGGGCATGATCCGCCCGGACCAGTTCATCAGCGTCGCCGAAGAAACCGGCCTGATCATCCCGATCGGCAAGTGGGTGGTGCGTCAGTCCTGCCAGATGAGCAAGGCCTTGACCGCTGCCGGCTTCGGCCCTTTGCAGGTGGCCATCAACGTCTCGCCCAAGCAGTTCTCCGACCCGGAGCTGGTGTCGTCGATTGCCGCCATTCTCAAGGAAGAGGCGCTGGACCCGTCACTGCTGGAGCTGGAACTGACCGAAGGCTTGCTGCTCGAAGCCACTGACGAAACCCGCCTGCAACTGGACATGCTCAAGCGCCTTGGCCTGTCGCTGGCCATGGACGATTTCGGCACCGGTTACTCGTCGCTGAGCTACCTGAAGAAATTCCCCATCGACGTGCTGAAAATCGACCGCAGCTTCATTCGTGACATTCCGGATGACGAAGGCGACATGGAAATCACCTCGGCGGTGATCGCCATGGCCCACAACCTGAAACTCAAGGTGGTCGCCGAAGGCATCGAGACCGCCGCCCAGCTGACTTTCCTGCGCCGTCATCGCTGTGACGTCGGCCAGGGCTACCTGTTCGACAAGCCCATCCCCAGCGAAGAGCTGATCGAGCGGCTGCACCGTTACCCGCACAAGCCGCTGGCCTGACAGATCTCTCCTGACCGGGTCTTTCCCGACCGGGTCTTTCCTGCCGCTCCGTTCCGGGGCACACTGTGTGTCCGTTTTTTTCAGCGTGCGCCGCCAGCCAGTCTGGCGGCCTGTGCTCTTGAGAGGATCTGCCCATGACCCTGCGCTCGGAAATCCTGGTGAACAAGAACGTATTGCCGACTGCCGAACAAGCCTTGCCGGGCCGCGAGACACCGATGCAGGTGCCGGAACAGCACTTCGTCAACGGCAACCCCCTGCTCGGCCCCTTCCCCGGCAGCGTGGAATTCGCCCTCTTCGGCCTGGGCTGCTTCTGGGGGGCCGAGCGCCGCTTCTGGCAGAAGGAAGGCGTGCACAGCACTGCAGTCGGCTACGCGGGTGGCTTCACCCCCAACCCTACCTACGAAGAAGTCTGCTCGGGCCTGACCGGCCACACCGAGGTGGTGCTGGTGGTCTACGAACCCGAGGTGGTCAGCTACGAAGAGCTGCTGAAGATGTTCTGGGAACTGCACAACCCGACCTCGGGCATGCGCCAGGGCAACGACATCGGCACCCAGTACCGCTCGGCGATCTACTGCACCAAGCCGGAGCAACTGGAAGCCGCACTGGCCAGCAAGGCCCGCTACCAGGCTGAGCTGGACAAGGCCGGACTGGGCGAGATCACCACCGAAATCGCCGAGGCGCCCACCTTCTATTACGCCGAGGCGTATCACCAGCAGTACCTGGCGAAGAACCCGCAGGGCTATTGCGGCATCGGCGGCACCGGCGTGTGCATGCCGGCCTGACCGGCACAGGTCCAGCCGTCATGTGGCTCGGTAATTGGAGCGGCTTTAGCCGCGAAAGCGCCAGGAAATTCAGCGCATCTGTTGTGAACATGCGCTCGCTTCGCGGCTGAAGCCGCTCCTACCCGGTCTGATCGAACTGTATTGGCTTTAGCCGCAATACAGTTCAGTTAGACCGTGGGAGCGAGCTTGCTCGCGAAGGCGGCGTTCACAGCAAACTCAGCGAGTTTGCCAGCTTTTCGCGAGCAAGCTCGCTCCCACAAGCGCAAAGCGCTTAATCGAACAGTATTGGCTTTGGCCGGGATGTTACCGGCCCGGGCGGGTGTTACTCGGCGATCAGCCAGTCCATTTTCCAGCCGCCCTGGGTCTGGCCCAGCTTCTCGGCAAGATACGGCAACAACTCACGCAGCTCTTCTTCCAGACCCCACGGCGGGCTGGCGATGGCCAGGCCGGAGCCGTTGAGGCTGGCCGGGGTCTCCAACGGGTGGACATACAGTTCCACACGCAGCAGCTTCGGCGCGCCGCTCTCGGCCAGGTCCTGGTAGAAACGCTTGAGCTGGCGCGGGTCCTTGATCGGATACCAGATGGCCGCCATGGTCTGGCGCATGCGGCCGATGGCCTCCTTGAGCGCCACGCTGCAACGCTTGAGTTCATCGAGCTGCTCGAAAGGCGGGTCGATCAACATGATCGCGCGCTTCTCGGCCACCGGCAGCAAGGCCCGAGGCACGTGCCAGCCTTCACCCAGATGCACGGCAACGCGGCGGTCATATTTCATGTTGTCCTTGAGCAGCGCACCGTCTTCGGGGTGCTTCTCGTTGAGCAGCACACGGTCCTGCTCACGGCTCAGGCGCCTGGCCAGCTCCGGGGAACCGGGGTAGTAGCGCAGCTCGCCGGTCTTGCGGTTCATGTGGCGCAGCACCTCCATGTAACCGGCCGCCGCCGCTGGCAGGTCGGGCGCGTCCCACAGGCGGCCGATACCCTCGACCCATTCTCCGGTACGCGTCGCTTCGTCACCCTGCAGGTCATAAAGGCCAATGCCGGCATGGGTATCGATGTAGGCGAACGGCTGTTCCTTGCGCGACATCAACGCAATCAGGCGGGTCAGCACGATATGTTTCAAGACGTCGGCATGGTTGCCGGCATGGAAGGCGTGGCGGTAATTCATGGCAGCTCCTGGAAGGCTGCATAGTCTAGCAAACCGCAGGCGCGAAAAGGCCCGGTAAAGCCGTCACAAAACCGGGGCCCGAATTCCGCGGACCGAGGGCGACCAACCACTGGCACCGCATCGGGCAAGCCCAGTGTGCGGCCACGGCCGCAGCAGTGGTTAGCCGAAAACGACGTGTTCTTAGGTAATCTTGCCATCGCCGACACCCAGACTTGCCGGGTCTGCAAAGGCCTTACAGAATCCAGTCATCCCTCTAGATCGGCGAAGGAACAACGTCATGATGCACGCAGACCTGATTGACCAGGACGACCTGATCGGCAAGCTCCGCGCACTGGGCTTCGAAACCCCTTCGGGCGCAACGCCTGAACAGGCCTGCGAGCAGGCCGTGCGCGGCCTGACCGCCGAACGCGCCATCGCCCTGCGCCGCATGGTGGAAAGCATGCTGGGCGGCAGCGCGACCATCCTGCCCGCCGTGCGCCAAGCCATCGACCAGCAGCTGCTGCCGGCCCTGGTGGCCTACAAGCAGAGCCACGCCTGAGCACACGCCCCGCTCGCCGCCCGGCGGCGGGGCACTCCGCGGCAGGTCAGACCCGCACGCTGGCGAAGGTCGACTCGTTGCGCGCCTGATTGAGGGCAGACATCGGCCCCGACAGCGGCGACAGCACCATGGCCTGGGGAATCGGCATCATGGCCACCTGCTGGGCGGTATTGGAACCCACGCGCTCGTCGCGCGGCGGAATGCCGAAGTACTCGCGGTAACACTTGGAGAAGTGCGGCGTGGATACGAAGCCGCATACCGAAGCCACCTCGATGATCGACATGGGGGTCTGCTTGAGCAGTTGCCGCGCGCGGATCAGGCGCAGCTTGAGGTAATAGCGCGACGGTGAGCAGTGCAGGTACTTCTGGAACAGGCGCTCGAGCTGACGACGCGACACCGAGACGTACACGGCCAGTTCGTCGAGGTCGATCGGCTCCTCCAGGTTGGCCTCCATCAGCGCGACGATTTCCTGCAGCTTGGGCTGGTTGGTGCCGAGCATGTGCTTGAGCGGTACGCGCTGGTGGTCCTGCTCGTTGCGGATGCGCTCGTAGACGAACATCTCCGAGATGGCCGCCGACAGCTCGCGGCCATGATCACGGCTGATCAGGTGCAGCATCATGTCCAGTGGCGCGGTGCCCCCCGAACTGGTGAAGCGGTTGCGGTCGAGGGTGAACAGACGGGTACTCATGGTCACCCGCGGGAAAGCTTCCTGCATGGCCGCCAGACATTCCCAGTGCACGCTGCAGTCGAAACCATCGAGCAGGCCGGCACAGGCCAGCGCCCAGCTGCCGGTGCACACGGCGCCCAGGCGACGCGACTGGCGAGCCTGCGACTGCAGCCAGGCGACGTGCTCACGGGTCACGGTGCGCTGGATACCCACGCCACCACAGACGATCACGGTGTCGAGCGCCGGGGCGTCGTTCATCGCGGCATCCGGGGTGATCTGCAGGCCATCGCTGGCCCACACCTGACCACCATCCAGGCTCATGGTGGTCCAGCGGTACAGCTCACGACCGGACAGCTGGTTGGCCATGCGCAGCGGTTCCACCGCCGAGGCCAGGGAGATCAACGTGAAATTATCGAGCAGCAGGAAGCCGATGGACTGGGGTGCGCGGTTCTGGGCAGCTGCCCCGGCATTGAACGAAGTCATCACGGAATCTCCTCACACATGAGCGGTGGGTGGCCTGAAGTCCAGGCTCTCATTCTTATTGCCCTACACAACGGAGGGCTGTACGAAATACAGGGCAATTCCCATGCCTGAAGTTTCCCGAGAGCGACAAAAAACCCGAAAACGACGTCGCTGAGCGTAACTACGACAGCGACCCCTGCGTTCAAAATGCGACAAATCGGACTTTTTATTGAACGGTTGAGCAATTTGGTAGCACTAAGGAGGGGGAAGAAACAGCCTGGCCAGGGTCGGTGTCACTGCCGGCACGCTGCGCCAAAAGAATGCGTTACCGCATTTTGCTGACCCACAGTCGGGCAAGGACTGCCTGCCATCGGCGGCGCCGATTCAACCAGGCTGGAACTTTTCCCAGGAGTGATGGCAGACGCACGGACACATCACGAGCGTTCAGGATCGCTCGACCGCGCGGTTTATCTTCAGATGTTCCCGCCGCACGACAGCGTCCCGCGCCGACGTGCCATTGCCCAACAGCGTCATGCGCGCCATCCCTCGATAATTCGGGGCCTTGCAGCCGTTTTCAGGTACTTCGCGGCGGGCCGGCAGAGGCGACGAGACTGGAAACGACGTCGCACACGCTGGATACGACCCCGCCTGCACTGGTTACGACGCACCCAGTAGGCGTTTTTTTTTCGCTGGTAGATGATCGGACCCGACTCGATCGCAAGGCACCGTGATGGGCTTCTTCCGAAGCCTGGCCCAAGAAAGTCGCGTCATGCTCCCCTGGAAAATGACGACGAGAAGAAGATCACAGGAGCTCACCCCATGAAAGGTTCAAAGTCGTTGCTGTTGGCCGCCATCCTCGGTGCCCCGATGCTGGCTCATGCTGCAGAACCCGAAGCGTGCCACACCGTCAACTTCTCCGATGTCGGCTGGACCGACATTACCGTCACCACCGCCGTGACCAGCGCCGTGCTCGAATCGCTGGGCTACAAGACCAAGACCACCATGATCTCGGTACCGGTGACCTACAAGTCGCTGGCCGAAGGCAAGAACATGGACGTGTTCCTGGGCAACTGGATGCCGACCATGGAAAACGACATCAAGCCTTATCGTGAGGCCGGTACCGTCGACACCGTGCGCGCCAACCTGGAAAACGCCAAGTACACCCTCGCCGTCCCCCAGGCGCTGTATGACAAGGGCCTCAAGGATTTCTCCGACATCGCCAAGTTCAAGAAGGAACTGGACGGCAAGATCTACGGCATCGAGCCAGGCAACGACGGCAACCGCCTGATCCAGAGCATGATCGACAAGGACGCCTTCGGCCTGAAGACCGCCGGCTTCAAGGTCGTCGAGTCCAGCGAGGCCGGCATGCTGTCGCAGGTCGACCGGGCCAATCGTCGCGGCACCGACGTGGTATTCCTCGGCTGGGAACCGCACCCGATGAACACCCGCTTCAAGATCAAGTACCTGACCGGCGGCGACGAGTTCTTCGGCCCCAACTTCGGCCAGGCGACCATCTACACCAACACCCGCAAGGGCTATACCGAGCAGTGCAGCAACGTAGGGCAGCTGCTCAAGAATCTGTCGTTCACCCTGGAAATGGAAAGCACCCTCATGGGCAAGGTCCTGGACGACAAGATGAAGCCAGACGCCGCCGCGCGGCAATGGCTCAAGAGCAACCCGCAGGTGCTCGACACCTGGCTGGCCGGCGTCACCACCGTCGACGGCAAGCCAGGGCTGGACGCCGCCAAGGCCAAGCTCACCCAGTAATACCCTGGAAACCAGGCTCTCCGGGCCTGCCGCCTTCAATCTTCACGCAAGCGGACACCCGATATCATGTTGACTGACCACAAGCTACCCCTGGGCGAGTACATTGCCGCCTTCGTCGACTGGCTGATTCGCCATGGGGCCAGCTATTTCGACGCCATCGCCTCCTTTCTGGAAATGATGATCCACGGCCTCACGTTTTCCCTGGCCTGGTTCAACCCGTACGTGCTGATCGGCCTGATCGCCGCATTGACACACTTCATCCAGCGCAAGTGGGGGCTGACCGTCTTCGTCATCCTGTCGTTCCTGCTGATCCTCAATCTGCATTACTGGCAGGAAACCCTGGAAACCCTCGCACAGGTACTGTTCGCGACCCTTGTGTGCGTGGTCATCGGCGTGCCCTTGGGCATCGTCGCGGCCCACAAGCCCTGGTTCTACACGATGATGCGTCCGCTGCTCGACCTGATGCAGACCGTGCCGACCTTCGTGTACCTGATCCCCACCCTGACCCTGTTCGGCCTCGGTGTGGTACCTGGCCTGATTTCCACGGTGGTGTTCGCCATCGCGGCGCCTATCCGTCTCACCTACCTGGGCATTCGTGACGTGCCCACCGAACTGCTCGATGCCGGCAAGGCCTTCGGTTCGTCGCAGCGGCAACTGCTGACCCGCATCGAACTGCCCTACGCGATGCCAAGCATCGCCGCCGGTATCACCCAATGCATCATGCTTTCGCTGTCGATGGTGGTGATCGCCGCCCTGGTGGGCGCCGACGGCCTGGGCAAGCCCGTGGTCAACGCACTGAATACCGCCGATATCGCTGTCGGTTTCGAAGCCGGTCTGGCAATCGTCCTGCTGGCAATCATGCTCGACCGTATCTGCAAACAACCAGAACCCAAGGCAGGACCCGACGCATGAGCATCATCAAATTCGAAAACGTCGACGTCATCTTCCACAAGGACCCGCGTGACGCGCTCAGACTCCTGGACCAGGGCAAGACACGCGGTGAAATCCTCAAGGAACTGGGCCAGATCGTCGGGGTTGAAAAAGCCAACCTGGAAATCAACAAGGGCGAGATCTGCGTACTGATGGGCCTGTCCGGCTCGGGCAAGTCCAGCCTGTTGCGCTGCATCAACGGCCTGAACACCGTGAGCCGCGGTTCGCTGTTCGTCGAACACGAAGGCTCGAAGATCGACATCGCCAACTGCACCGCGGCCGAGCTGAAAATGATGCGCACCAAGCGTATCGCCATGGTGTTCCAGAAGTTCGCCCTGATGCCCTGGCTGACGGTGCGCGAGAACATCAGCTTCGGCCTGGAAATGCAGGGCCGCCCCGAGAAGGAGCGGCGCAAGCTGGTGGACGAGAAACTCGAGCTGGTGGGGCTGACCCAGTGGCGCAACAAGAAGCCCGACGAGCTGTCCGGTGGCATGCAGCAGCGCGTCGGCCTGGCCCGTGCGCTGGCCATGGACGCTGACATCCTGCTGATGGACGAGCCGTTCTCGGCCCTCGACCCGCTGATCCGCCAGGGCCTGCAGGACGAACTGCTGGGCCTGCAGAAGAAACTGAGCAAGACCATCGTGTTCGTCAGCCACGACCTGGACGAAGCGCTCAAGCTGGGCAGCCGCATCGCCATCATGAAGGATGGCCGCATCGTCCAGTACAGCGTGCCGGAAGACATCGTGCTCAACCCGGCCGACGAGTACGTGCGCAACTTCGTGGCCCACACCAATCCGCTCAACGTGCTTTGCGGCCGCAGCCTGATGCGCAGCCTGGACAACTGCAAGCGCATCAACGGCTCGGTATGCCTGGACCCGGGCGGCGACTCCTGGATCGACCTGGGCGAAGGCAACGTGATCAAGGGCGTACGCCAGGGCGAGGCGCCGCTCGCGGTGCAGAACTGGCAGCCTGGACAGGATGTCGCGCAGCTGGAGCGTCGCCCGACCGTGGTCGACTCCAACATCGGCATGCGTGACGCCCTGCAGATCCGCTACCACACCGGCAACAAGCTGGTGCTGCAGGACGGTAGCAAAGTGGTAGGCATTCTCGGTGACACCGAGCTGTACCACGCCCTGCTTGGCAAGAACCACGGCTGATTCCGTGGCCCCTGGGCCGCCGCGCTCGCCGGACGCAATGTCCGCTGCGGGCCGGCGGCCCCTCCCTCCGGCCTGCGCCACTTGTGACTTTTTCCAGTCCCCACCGCCTTTATTGATTTATCGATCAGTCAAAAAAAACTAGACTGCGAGCCCGTGTCCCTCCAGCAAGTCAGGAGACAGCGCTTCATGCCCAAGGTCGGAATGCAACCCATTCGTCGCCAACAACTGATCCAGGCCACCCTGTCGGCCATCGATCAGGTGGGCATGGGTGACGCCAGCATTGCCCTGATCGCGCGCCTGGCCGGGGTTTCCAACGGCATCATCAGCCATTACTTCAAGGACAAGAACGGGCTGATCGAGGCGACCATGCGTCACCTCATGAACGCCCTGAGCGCGAACACCGCCGCACGCCGCCGGGCACTGAGCGACGACAGCCCGCGCGCTCACCTGCGGGTCATCATCGAAGGCAACTTCGACGTCAGCCAGGTCAACGGCCCGGCCATGAAAACCTGGCTGGCCTTCTGGGCGACCAGCATGCACCACGCCTCGCTGCACCGCCTGCAACGCATCAACGACCACCGCCTGTACTCCAACCTGTGCTGCCAGTTCCGCCGCGCCATGCCGGTCGACCAGGCGCGCAGCGCCGCCCGTGGCCTGGCCGCACTGATCGACGGCTTGTGGCTGCGTGGTGCGCTGTCTGGCGACGCGTTCGACACCGACCAGGCGCAACGCATCGCCTGTGAGTACATGGACCTGCAGCTGAGCAAGACCGGCGCCTGAGCCTACTCCCGATAGGTCGGCCAACCCTGTGGGACCGGCTTCAGCCGGGAAGCCTTTGGCGGTTCAGGCCCCTCCCACAGGCATGGGCTGGCGCGCTATGCTCGGCAACAGCCCACAAGGAGCTTCAGGCCGCATGTTCGACTTCCATGCCACGCTCAAGCAGCGTTTCGCTGCCCTGCGCAGTGATGCGCCATTCTTCTCGATCCGCCACGTGCGGCGTACCCAGCAGCAGTTGTCGGTACGCCGCAACGTCGCCCAGCCGCTGTCGCTGGGCGAAGACCAGGGCGCCATGCTCACGGTGCGCCTGAACGGCGTGGAAGCCTATGCGGCCACCCACGACCTCTCGCAACATGGCCTGCAGGCCGCCCTGGAGCGCGCCGAAACCCTGGCCCGCCATCTTGCCCGCCATGCCCTGCTGGATCTGCGCGACTACCCGGTGGTCAGCGCCCAGGCCGACTACCTGTCGCCGCACCTCGACGAGCCCTTCCCGACACCTGGCGAAGCCTTGCAACTGCTGCTGGAAGAGTCTGCCGCCGTACCCCGCGACGAACGCCTGGTCGACTGGCAGGCCAGCCTGGGCCTGGAAAGCGTCGAGCAGATCTACCTCAACAACGCCGGTGCACAACTGCGCCAGGCCCAGCGCTTCGTCTATCCGGGCCTGAGCGTCACCGCCTGGGACGGCCACGACAGCCAGACCCGCAGTCTGGGCGGCAGCAACTTCGGCCAGCAGGGCGGCGCGGAAATCATCCGCCGCAGCGGCCTGCTCGGCGCCGCGCCGCGGGTGGCCGACGAGGCCCTGCAACTGGTCATGGCGCCCAACACGCCCAGCGGCCCACGCGACCTGCTGCTGATGCCCGACCAGATGATCCTGCAGATCCACGAATCCATCGGCCACCCGCTGGAGCTGGACCGCATTCTCGGTGACGAGCGCAACTACGCCGGCACCAGCTTCGTGAAAGCCGAAGACTTCGGCACCCTGCAGTACGGCTCGGCACTGCTCAACGTGACCTTCGATCCGGAGATTCCCGAGCAACTGGCCAGCTACAGTCACGACGACGACGGCAGCCCGGCCAGCAAGCAGTACCTGATTCGCAACGGCGTGCTGCAACGGCCGCTGGGCGGGGCCTTGTCGCAATACCGTAGCGGCCTGCCCGGGGTGGCCAATAGCCGGGCCTGCAACTGGAACCGCGCGCCCATCGACCGCATGGCCAACCTCAACATCGAGCCGGGCGAGCGCTCCTTCGCGCAGCTGGTGGCCGGTATCGAACGCGGCATCCTGATGGCCACCAATCGCTCCTGGTCCATCGACGATGCACGCAACAAATTCCAGTTCGGCTGCGAGTGGGGCCAGTTGATCGAAGACGGCCAGCTCAAGGGCGTGGTCAAGAACCCCAACTACCGCGCCGTCTCCGCGCAGTTCTGGCGCAGCCTGAGCGCAGTGGGCGATGCCAGTACCTTCGAGGTGCTCGGCACGCCCAATTGCGGCAAGGGCGAACCCAACCAGGTGGTGCGGGTCGGCCACGCCTCGCCGGCCTGCGTGTTCGACGCCGTGGACGTATTCGGAGGAGACGCCTGATGGACCGTCAGCAACAATTCGAAGCCCTGGTGGCGGTGCTGCGGGCGGGTGTCGCAGACGGTGAGCAGTTCACCCTGGCCTACGACGCCGAAGCCTCGGACTTCATTCGCTTCAACCACGGCCAGGTGCGCCAGGCCGGGCACGTGCAGCAGGCCAGTGTCAGCCTCAAGCTGATCGTCGGTGCCCGACACGCCGATCTGAACCTGACCCTGGCGGACGACCCGGACGAAGACCGCCTGCGCCTGCAAGGCGGGCTGCGCCAGTTGCGCGCCACCCTGCCCCTGTTACCCGATGACCCTTACCTGCTGCCCAATACCGAGGCCTGGAGCAGCGAGAGCTGGCAGACCGCCGCGCTGCCCGACAGCGCCACCGTGGTGTCGCGCATCGGCGAACTGGCCCGTGGCCTGGACCTGGTGGGCATCTATGCGGCCGGGCCGATCTATCGCGGCTTCGCCAGCTCGTGGGGCGCCATGGGCTGGCACCAGGCCAATAGCTTCAATTTCGACTGGAGCCTGTTCCACGCCAACGGCCAGGCGGTGAAGGCCAACTATGCCGGTCTGCATTGGGACGACGCGGTGTTCAGCCGCCAGTTCGAACAGGCCCGTGAGCAACTGCACTACCTCGGCCTGCCCGCAATCACCCTGCCCCCCGGCCAGTACCGGGCCTACCTGGCTCCTGCGGCCATGGACGAGATTCTCGGCATGCTGGCCTGGGGTGGCTTCTCTGCCCAGGCCATCGCCAGCAAGCGCAGCCCGTTGCAGCGCCTGTATGACGGCGAGGCAAGCTTCAACCCGGCGTTCAGCCTCAGCGAGGCGGTCAGCGGGTCGCTGTCAACGGCGTTCTCCCGCGAGGGCTACCCACGCCGCGACCTGCAACTGATCCGCGCCGGGCAGGCCGGCGAGCGGCTGGTGGACTCCAGCAGCGCCGCCGAGTACC
This sequence comes from uncultured Pseudomonas sp., assembly GCF_913777995.1. GTDB lineage: Bacteria > Pseudomonadota > Gammaproteobacteria > Pseudomonadales > Pseudomonadaceae > Aquipseudomonas. Next base: position 53,146 of record NZ_CAJYVE010000040.1, read on the forward strand.
AGCTGGCGGCCAACGGCGCCAATGCCGGCGAGTGGCCCAGCGCCTTGAGCCTGGCGGCGGGCGACCTGGAGCAAGGCGAGATTCTTCAACGCCTGGGCACCGGCCTGTACATCGGCAACCTCTGGTACCTGAACTTCTCCGACCTGCCGGCGGCGCGCCTGACCGGCATGACCCGTTTCGCAACCTTCTGGGTCGAGGACGGTCGGATCAAGGCACCGGTCAACACCATGCGTTTCGACGACAGCGCCTACAGCCTGCTGGGCGAGCAGCTCGAAGCCCTGACCCGCGAACGCGAGCTGATGCTCTCCACCAGCACCTACGAGCAGCGCCAGACCTCGTCGAGCCACCTGCCCGGTGCCCTGATCAATCGACTGACCCTCACGCTGTAATAAAGGCCGCGGATGACCACTTCGACGCCCCTGCTGGACGACAAGACCCTGCGCTGGATGCCCTGGGTGATTGCCATTGCCTTCTTCATGCAAAGCCTGGACGGCACCATCCTCAACACGGCCCTGCCGTCCATGGCCCACTCGCTGCAAGAAGACCCGCTGCGCATGCAGTCGGTGATCATCGCCTACATGCTGACCATCGCCCTGCTGATCCCGGCCTCCGGATGGATCGCCGACCGCTTCGGCATCAAGCGCATCTTTTTCAGCGCCATCCTGCTGTTCAGCCTTGGTTCGCTGCTGTGCGCCATCTCCTGGAACCTCAACATGCTGGTCGGCTCGCGCATCATCCAGGGCCTGGGCGGTGCACTGATGCTGCCCATCGGGCGGCTGATCGTGCTGCGCGCCTACCCGCGTTCGGAGCTGGTGCGGATCATGAGCTTCATCACCGTACCCGGCCTGCTCGGCCCGCTGCTGGGTCCGACCCTGGGCGGCTGGCTGGTCGAGATCGCCAGCTGGCACTGGATCTTCCTGCTCAACATTCCGGTAGGCATCCTCGGCTGCTACGCCGTCAAGCACTACATTCCCGACCTGCCCGGCGGCGGGCGGACGCGCTTCGATACCGTGGGTTTCATGCTGTTCGGCGCGGCCATGCTGCTGATCACCATCGCGCTGGAGGGCCTGGGCGAGCTGAACCTGCCGCACCTGCGCGTGGTCCTGCTGCTGTTCGCCGGCATGGGTTGCCTGGCCGCCTACTGGCTGCGCGCCGGGCACGTGGAAGCACCGCTGTTCGCCCCCGACCTGTTCCGTACCCGCACCTTCGCCGTGGGCATTCTAGGCAACCTGTTCTCGCGCCTGGGCAGCGGAGCGCTGCCCTTCCTGATGCCGCTGTTGTTACAGGTCGCTCTGGGCTACTCGCCGTCGCAGGCCGGCATGAGCATGCTGCCCCTGGCCGCCGCCGGCATGTTCGCCAAGACCATCGCCCGCTGGCTGATCGACGCCCTGGGCTACCGCATCATTCTCACCGGCAATACCTTGCTGCTCGGCCTGCTGCTGGCCAGCCTGGCGCTGGTCGACGCACAGACACCGTACTGGGTGTTGCTGGTTCTGCTGGCCCTGCTGGGCGCGGTGAACTCGCTGCAATTCACCGCGATGAACACCGTGACCCTGATCGACCTGGACGACGCCAGCGCCGCCAGCGGCAACAGCCTGCTGTCGGTGGTCGCACAGTTGGCCCTGAGCCTGGGCGTGGCCTGCGCGGCGGCGCTGCTGGGCGGTTTCAGCAGCGATATCGGCAGCGGCACCACCGACGTGCTGGGCGCGTTCCAGTTGACCTTCCTCAGCGTCGGCGTGCTCTCGGTGTTCGCGGCAGGAATTTTCCTGCAGTTGCCGGCCCGGGCCGCCAAGAGCATCCCGCATGCCTGAGCACTGAGGCGCAACAGAGGCTGATCGAATCAGGCCGCAGGCAAGCGGCGGGGTACTTGCCTGTCGGGCCGGGGCATTAAGCGCCCCGGCGATTTGCTACACTACGCGGCATTTTGCTTCTCAGGCCCGCCGTCGTGACCCAAACCGCTTTCAACACCCTGCCCCTTTCCGCCGCCATGCTGGCCAACCTGGAGTCGCTGGGCTACGCCAGCATGACGCCGATCCAGGCACAGAGCCTGCCGGTGATTCTCAAGGGCAAGGACCTGATCGCCCAGGCCAAGACCGGCAGTGGCAAGACCGCCGCTTTCGGCATCGGCCTGCTGAATCCGATCAACCCGCGCTTCTTCGGTTGCCAGGCCCTGGTGATGTGCCCGACTCGCGAGCTGGCCGACCAGGTGGCCAAGGAAATCCGTCGCCTGGCGCGTGCCGAGGACAACATCAAGGTCCTGACCCTGTGCGGCGGCGTGCCGTTCGGCCCACAGATCGGCTCTCTGGAGCACGGAGCGCACATCATCGTCGGCACACCGGGGCGCATTCAGCAGCACCTGAGCAAGGGCACGCTGAAGCTCGACGGCCTCAACACCCTGGTGCTCGATGAAGCCGACCGCATGCTCGACATGGGCTTCTACGACTCCATCGCCGACATCATCGGCCAGACCCCCAAGCGCCGGCAGACCCTGCTGTTCTCGGCCACCTACCCCGAGGGCATCCAGCAACTGGCGTCGACCTTCCTGCGCGACCCGACCACGGTCAAGGTCGAAGCGCTGCACGACGACACGCAGATCGAGCAGATCTTCTACGAAATCGCGCCCAACCAGCGCCTGGACGCCGTGGTGCGGGTCCTCAACCATTTCCAACCGGTGTCCTGCGTGGCGTTCTGCTTCACCAAGCAGCAGGTCCAGGATGTGGTCGACCACTTGGGCGCCAAGGGCATCTCGGCGGTCGCCCTGCACGGTGATCTGGAACAGCGCGACCGCGACCAGGTGCTGACGCTGTTCGCCAACCGCAGCACCTCGGTGCTGGTGGCCACCGACGTGGCGGCACGCGGCCTGGACATCGACGCGCTGGACATGGTGATCAACGTCGAGCTGGCGCGTGATGCGGAAAACCACATCCACCGCATTGGCCGTACCGGTCGCGCCGGCGAGAAGGGCTTGGCGGTCAGCCTGGTGTCGCCGGCGGAAAGCCACCGCGCCCGAGCCATCGAAGAACTGCAGGACGGCGCGTTGAACTGGCAGCAGTACGACGAGCTGAGCAGCAAGGGCGGCGCCAAGCTGCTCGCGCCGATGACCACCCTGTGCATCGCCTCGGGGCGCAAGGACAAGCTGCGCCCCGGCGACATTCTCGGCGCGTTGACCGGCGAGGCAGGATTGCCAGGCAAGCAGGTGGGCAAAATCGCGATCTTCGACTTCCAGGCCTACGTGGCCGTGGAGCGTGACGTGGCCAAACAGGCGCTGGAGCGTCTGAACAAGGGCAAGATCAAGGGCAAGTCGCTGCGCGTGCGGATTGTCTGATAACCGCCATAGAGGCTGAACCTGTGGGAGCGAGCTGGCTCGCGAAAGCCTCACCGAGACGTCCTGTTCTCAATGGCCTCTTCGCGACCAGGGCCGCTCCCACAGCCAGTTTTGGAAACTTCTGCATCGCTCCCCACGAGAGGAATTCGCTGTGCCCGCAACAGACGTTGTCATCATCGGCGCCGGCGCCGCCGGCCTGATGTGTGCCCTGACTGCCGCTGCCCGCGGCCGCCGGGTGATGGTCATCGACCACGCCAATAAACCGGGCAAGAAGATCCTCATGTCCGGTGGCGGGCGCTGCAACTTCACCAATATGTACACCGAGCCGGCCAATTTCCTGTCGCAGAACCCGCACTTCTGCAAATCGGCGCTGGCCCGCTACACCCAGTGGGACTTCATCGACCTGGTGCTGCGCAACGGCGTGCCGTATCACGAGAAGAAACTCGGCCAACTGTTCTGCGACAACAAGTCCAGCGACATCCTGCAGATGCTGCTGGATGAGTGCGACAAGGCCGGTGCCAGCCTGCACATGGACACCTCGGTGCAGCAGATCGACAAGACCGACAGCGGCTACCGCCTGCAGACCACCCTGGGCACGCTGACGTGTACCTCGCTGGTGATCGCCACCGGCGGGCTGTCGATCCCGACCCTGGGCGCCACCGGTTTCGGCTACCAGGTCGGCCAGCAGTTCGGCCATCGCTTGCTGCCAACCCGCGCCGGGCTGGTGCCCTTCACCATCACCGACCAGCTCAAGACGCTGTGTGGCGAGCTGTCCGGTACTTCGGTGGACTGCCTGGTGAGCTGCAACGACACCAGCTTTCGCGAGAACATCCTGTTCACCCACCGTGGGCTGAGCGGCCCGGCGATATTGCAGATCTCCTCGTTCTGGCAGGCGGGCGACACGGTGCACATCAACCTGCTGCCCGACCGCGATGCCCACGAATGGCTCAAGCAGCAACAGGCCGAACGCCCCAACAGCGAGCTGAAGACCCTGCTGGGTGAAGTCTTCACCAAGAAAATGGCCACCCTGCTGGCCGAGCAGTGGTTCACCTCGAAGCCCATGAAGCAGTACACCCACGCCGAGCTGGCGAGCATCGCCGAAAAACTGGCGGACTGGCAGGTGGTGCCGGCCGGTACCGAGGGTTACCGCACCGCCGAAGTGACCCTGGGCGGCATCGACACCCGCGAGGTGTCGTCCAAGACCATGGAGTCGCTGAAGTCGCCTGGGTTGTACTTTATCGGCGAGGTGCTGGACGTCACGGGCCACCTGGGTGGCTTCAACTTCCAGTGGGCCTGGGCCTCTGGCTACGCAGCCGCGCAGTACGTCTAACCCCGATACCGGTCAGTTAGACCGTGGGAGCGAGCTTGCTCGCGAAGGCGGCGTCAACTTCACAGCAGATAGCGACGTTGCCAGTTTTTCGCGAGCAAGCTCCCACAAAGCCACAAAGCGCTTGATAGAACAATATTGCGGCCAAAGCCGCTACCTGCCTGGCCTTAGTGAGCGACACTGCGCTCAGCCCCGCTGACTGTTCACCCGGGAACTTGTACGCGCGGAACAAATCTTGCTATGCCGATGTACAGCGTTACCGGGGCGCTGTACATCCTCTGCTTCTGCCCGTTCACCTGCGAAAAAGGCCGTCAGCGCATTCATGGCATCGAAATCCCTGAGTCATACCTTCCGCCGCCTGTGGGCACAGGACAAGTTCGCCTACAGCATTCGGGTGTTCATCGCCCTGACCGGCAGCATGGCGCTGTGCTGGTACCAGAACGAAATGGGCCTGCTGATTCCGCTGTTCCTCGGCATTATCGCCAGCGCCCTGGCCGAGACCGACGACAACTGGCAAGGCCGCCTCAATGCCTTGGCGGTGACCCTGGTGTGCTTCAGCATTGCCGCACTGGCCGTGGAGCTGCTGTTTCCCTACCCCTGGCTGTTCGTCGTGGCCCTGGCGCTGGCCAGCTTCTGCCTGACCATGCTCGGCGCCTTGGGCGAGCGCTACGGGGCGATTGCCTACGGCACGCTGATTCTCTCGGTGTACACCATGATCGGCGTCGACCAGCGCGGCGGCGAAGTGCTGGATTTCTGGCACGAGCCCATGCTGCTGGTCGCCGGTGCAGCCTGGTACGGGCTGCTGTCGGTGGTCTGGCAGCTGCTGTTCTCCAACCAGCCGGTGCAACAGGCGCTGGCGCGGCTGTTCCGTGAGCTGGGCCTGTACCTGAAGCTCAAGTCCAGCCTGTTCGAGCCGATCCGCACCCTGGACGTCGAGGCCCGACGCATCGAGCTGGCCCAGCAGAACGGCAAGGTGGTCGCAGCGCTCAACGCCACCAAGGAGATCATCCTGCACCGGGTCGGCAGCAGTCGGCCCGGCTCCAAGGTCAGCCGCTACCTGAAGCTGTACTTCATCGCCCAGGACATCCACGAGCGCGCCAGCTCGTCGCACTACCCCTACAACTCGCTGGCCGAGGCCTTCTTCCACAGCGACGTGCTGTTCCGCTGCCAGCGTCTGCTGCGCCAGCAGGGCTCGGCCTGTCAGGCGCTGTCCGAATCCATCCAGATGCGTCAGCCATTCATCTACGACGCCAACTTCGCCGAAGCCATGGAAGACCTGCGCGCCTCCCTGGAGCACCTGCGCCTGCAGAGCAACCCGGCCTGGCGCAGCCTGCTGCGCTCGCTGCGTGCCCTGGCCGCCAACCTGGAGACCCTTGACCGGTTGATCAGCGACGCCAGCAACCCCGACGCCGTGGCCGACGCCCGCGACAGCAGCCTGCTGGACCGCTCGCCGCGCAATCTCAAGGATGTGTGGAACCGCCTGCGTACACAGATGACCCCCACCTCACTGCTGTTCCGCCACGCCTTGCGCCTGCCCCTGGCGCTCTCGGTGGGCTATGCCATGGTGCACCTGATCCACCCGGCCAACGGCTACTGGATCATCCTCACCACGGTGTTCGTCTGTCAGCCCAGCTATGGCGCCACACGCATCAAGCTCGGTCAGCGGATCGTCGGCACGGCCATCGGCCTGGTGGCCGGCTGGGCGCTGTTCGGGCTGGTCACCAGCCCGATCCTGCAGTCGATGTGTGCGGTATTGGCGGGGGTGGTGTTCTTCGTCAACCGCACCACCCGCTATACCCTGTCCACGGCAGCGATCACGGTGATGGTGCTGTTCTGCTTCAACCAGGTTGGCGATGGCTACGGCCTGCTGCTGCCGCGGCTGTTCGATACCCTGCTGGGTAGCCTGATTGCCGGCCTGGCCGTGGCGCTGTTCCTGCCCGACTGGCAGGGTCGGCGGCTGAACAAGGTGCTGGCCAACACCCTGGCGTGCAACAGCCTGTACCTGCGGCAGATCATGCAGCAATACGCCCAGGGCAAGAGCGACGACCTGGCCTACCGCCTGGCGCGGCGCAACGCCCACAACGCCGACGCCGCGCTGTCCACCACGCTGGCCAACATGCTCAAGGAACCCGGTCACTTCAGGAAAGAGGCCGACGTGGGCTTTCGCTTCCTGGTGCTGTCCCACACTTTGCTCAGCTACTTGTCCGGCCTGGGCGCGCACCGCGACACGCAACTGCCGCCCACGGTGCACGAACACCTGATCGACGGCGCCGGCGCGACCGTGGCGGCCAGCCTGGAAGAAATCGCCCAGGCCCTGGCCGAGCGCCAGCCCGTGGCGGTGCAGAGCGACGACGAGGAAGCCCTGGCCACCGAGCTGGAGCAGATTCCCGATGACATGGAAGAAAGCCAGCGCCTGGTGCAGACCCAGCTGGCGCTGATCTGTCGGCAACTGGCGCCGCTGCGCACCCTGGCGGCGCACCTGGTCAAGCAGGGCGAGCCGGCTGTAGAGGCCTGATCCCTTGAAGGCCATGCCGGTCGGCATGGCTGGCGGGGTGGCGGCTTCAGCCGCGAGGCATCCGCATGTTCACAGCAGATGCACTGAATGTCCTGGCGGCTAAAGCCGCCATCAGGACTGCGTCAAAAACCATGGCGGCGCAACAAGGCCTGGTAGCTGCCATCGGCTTTCATCGCCGCAATCGCCGCGTCGAAACGTTGGACGATCCGCGCATGATCGGGGTGCTTGAGGCTGACGAGGATGTGCAAACTGTTCTCGGCCAAGGGCATCGGCATGAACTCCAGCGCGTCACGCACCGAGGCATCTTCCACGGCCAACTGATGACGGGCGACGAATTCGTCTTCCAGGGTCAGATCGATGCGCCCCGCCGCCAGCATGCGCACCGCCATGGAGAAGTCCACGACCGGAACCTTGTGCAGGCTGGGGTCCTCATCGAATGACGGGGAATAGGCGTAGCCCCTGACCACCCCAATAGCGTGGCGGTGCAGCATGGATGGGGTCCACTCGCTGAACAGCGCGTCCCGGCGCTTGACGAAGAGGATGCGGTTGACCAGGTACTCGGCGGAAAACTGGCCGATTCGGGTGCGCTCTTCGGTGTACCAGGCGTTCACCAGCACATCGTAGCGCCCCTCGGCCACGCCGCGCAGCGCCCTGGCCCAGGGCACCTGTTCGTAGGAAGAGGCATAGCCGGCCCTGGCCAGTGCCGTACTGACGATATCGGTGGCCAGGCCACCATTGAGCAAACCGGCGTCGGTGAAAGGCGCCCAGGAATCACCCACCAGGCGCAGGCGCTCTGCCGCTTCGCCCGGCCCTGCCAACAGCAGTCCTACCATCCCTATGGCCCGAATCCATCGAGGCATGCTCAATTCCCTAATTGGTCGGTGGCTTCCAAACCACTCACCGGCAGACTGCAGGAACGTCTGCCGGGTTCACGGATGCTACCAATCCACCCAGCCACCTGCCTATGTCCACAACGACTTTAAACAGCCGAGCCGCGCAGGGAGGGATTGATTGGGAATGCAGCGCGATGGGTTTAGAATCCGCGAAGGTTTATCTCCGAGTCAGCGACATGTCTATCAAATGGATCTGCAAACACCATACCGACCTGACCCTCGAACAGCTGTATGCGGTTCTGCGCCTGCGTGCCGAGGTGTTCGTAGTCGAACAGCAGTGCGTCTATCAGGATGTCGATGGCCTGGACCTGATCGGAGACACCTGTCATGTGCTGGGTATGCAGGAGGGCCAGCTGGTCGCCTACCTGCGCCTGCTGGACCCGATCCAGCAGAATGGCGACGTGACCATCGGCCGCGTGGTCACCGCCCCGGCGATCCGCAAGAAAGGCCTGGGCCATGAACTGATGGAGCAGGCCCTGGAACAGGCCGAGCGCAAGTGGCCGGATCAACCCATCTACCTTTCCGCCCAGGCCCATCTGCAGGGCTACTACAGCCGCTATGGCTTCAACCCGGTGGGCGAGGTGTATCTGGAAGATGGCATCCCGCACATCGGCATGCGCCGCGACCTGGAGTAAGCGCGGCACACCCCGCTCACGCCGGGAGCGGCTTTAGCCGCAATACTGATCTTTTAGACCAAAGCAATCCGATCTGGCGTCGCTTTTGCTTTTCGAGCACAGCTCTCACAGACGCCGCAAAACGCGACTTCGGTGCAGGCCGAGTGGAGGTGTCATGGAAGGGGGTAAGCCGGCAGGGAAGCCGGCTTAGGCGCACTGGGCCAGGGACGGCCCATTGCGCCGGCCCCCTGGAA
>NZ_CAJYVE010000041.1 GCF_913777995.1 uncultured Pseudomonas sp.
AAGATTCGCACCACTTCTTTCGCTTCACCTTAACTCGTTGATTCTCAAGGAGTTTTCGGTGCATTCCGCGTTGGAAGTGGTGCGCATTATAAGGACATCTGAAAGGCCGTCAACTGTTAATTTCAAATCGACCTGAAATTAATCTACTGCGCACTATATTGCGCAAAGACGTGATTGCTGCGCATCATAGCCGTCATTCTTCATATGTACTATCCAGAGCCCCTCATGACTTCACCCCGCCGCCTTGCCCCCGTTCTCTTTCCCCTGGGGTTGCTGTTGATCGCCATGGCCTCCATCCAGACCGGAGCGTCGCTGGCCAAGAGTCTTTTCCCCGCAGTAGGGGCACAAGGCACCACGACCCTGCGCCTGGTATTCGCCAGCCTCATCATGATTCTGGTCCTGCGCCCATGGCGAGCACGCTTCAACCCGCGCGCACTGAGCATGATCGTTTTCTACGGCATGGCACTGGGAGGCATGAACCTGCTCTTCTATATGTCGCTACGCAGCGTGCCCCTGGGGATTGCGGTAGCGCTCGAACTCACCGGGCCACTGACCGTCGCACTGCTGTCTTCGCGCAGGGCCATCGACTTCATCTGGATCGGCCTGGCTGCAGCAGGGCTCTTATTGCTGATCCCGAGCAGCCAGACCGGCACATCCCTCGACCCAGTGGGCGCCGCCTATGCACTGGGTGCCGGCGCCTGCTGGGCCGCCTATATCGTGTTCGGGCAGAAAGCCGGCGAGCACAATGGCGTTCAGACCGCCGCACTCGGCGTCATCGTCGCCACCTGCTTCGCTGCACCTTTTGGCATTGCGCATGCAGGCTCTTCATTACTGGATGTATCACTCATACCCGCTGCGATCGGCGTCGCAGTGCTGTCGACCGCCCTGCCCTACAGCCTGGAAATGGTAGCGCTGACCCGCATGTCGGCACGTACCTTCGGCACACTGGCAAGCCTGGAGCCCGTCTTCGCCGCACTCTCCGGCCTGCTGTTCCTGCAGGAACAGCTGAGCCTGCTGCAATGGATGGCCATCGGGGCAATCATTCTGGCCTCCATGGGCGTGACCTTTTCCAATACCCCGGAGCAACCCAAATGGGTGCCGGCCGACTGACCTGACACTGGCAGGCGCAAAAGGCGCTGGTAATTGTCATGCTTATGGGCGATGGTTGGGCAATGTCTGGGAAATGTCCCGGCCCGAACCATTTCGAGGTTCCGGTCACTGGCACATACCCAGATATTCGAGCCGATTCAAAGACGTGGCCGGTTAAGGAACGGGATGAAATACATCTTCATGCTTCTGGCGCTGATGACTGTAGCGGGGTGCACCGCAACATCCGCGCCGATCAAACAGACCAAACGCGGCATTCACATCAGTTGCTCAGGGCTCTCCTCTTCATGGGAGAAGTGTTACGAACAGGCGGTCAGCGTCTGTGAGTCCAGCCAGTACCGGGTGATCGCCAAGTCTGGCGACGTCGTCGAAGACCCTGGCGACTACCCCTTCGGGATCAACCCGGCAGGCTATACCAGCCGGAGCATGATCATCATCTGCAAGAAACCTCGCCTCTGACCCCGCGCCGCCTCACACGGCGGCGGTTCTTTCCTGCAACCAGGCCAGGGCCGCCCCCTGCAACAGCGGGCTCAGACGCTCGCTGACCTGCGCATGATAGGCATTGAGCCAGGCCTTCTCTTCTCCCGTCAGCATGCCAAGGTCCAGGCAGCGAGTATCGATCGGGCACAGGGTCAGGGTTTCGAAACGCAGGAACTCACCAAACTCGCTCTGCCCGGCTTCCTGATTGATCACCAGGTTCTCGATCCGTACGCCCCAGCGCCCAGGCCGGTAGGTTCCGGGCTCGATGGAAGTGATCATGCCCGCCTGCATTGCCGTCTGCGGTGTGGTCGGCGCCTGATAGGCGATCACCTGCGGTCCTTCATGGACGTTCAGGAAATAGCCGACTCCATGACCGGTGCCATGGCCATAGTTAACCGAATCGGCCCAGATCGGCGCCCGAGCAATGGCATCGAGCAACGGCGAAAGAATGCCCTTGGGAAACTGGGCACGCGACAAGGCAATCACGCCTTTGAGCACTCGGCTGCAATCCTGCTTCTGCTCCAGGCTAGGCTGCCCGACCGGAACCATGCGAGTGATGTCGGTGGTCCCCCCCAGGTATTGACCACCCGAGTCGATCAGCAACAGTCCATCACCTTCGATCTGCGCATGCTCGGCCTCCGTGGCACGGTAATGCGGCATGGCACCATTGGCGTTGAACCCGGCGATGGTCGCGAAGCTGGGGCAGACATAGCCAGGCCGACGCTTGCGCGCCTCGCCCAGTTGCTCATCGATAGTCAACTCGCTGACCGGCTCCCGGCCCAGAGCGCCATCGAGCCAAGCGAAAAACTCGCAAAGTGCCGCACCATCCTGCTCCATCGCACGACGGATATGTCGCGTGTCTTCCTCACTCTTGCGCGACTTGAACAAGGTGCTGGGATTCAACCCTTCCACCAGGCTGACTTCGCTGTCGAGATAATCGAGCAGGCCACAGGTTACCCGCGCCGGGTCGACCAGCATGCGTGCACTACCGGGCACTTCGCGCAGGGCTGCACCGATCTGGGTGTACTCCAGCAGTGAAACGCCATCGCGCTCCAGGCTCTCGCGGACGAAGCGGCTGACCTTGTCACCGCCCACGAACAGCGTGACGCTTTGCGGACCGATCAGCGCGAAGGCGATGAACACCGGGTTATAGGAGACATCCGAACCCCGCAGGTTGAACAGCCAGGCGATGTCGTCGAGGGTGGCGATGAAGTGCCAATCCGCACCGCGCTCGGCCATGGTTTCACGCACTCGGCGGATCTTCTCCACACGCCCGACCGATGCCTGCGGTGGCAGGTGCTCGTAAACCGGGTTGGCCGGCAAGGCAGGCCGGTCTTTCCACAATTCGAGAAGCAGGTCCACATCGGTACGCAGCCGGGCGCCCCGTTCGTAGAGCTTGCTGGCCAAGGTACGCGAGGACGCCACGGCCAGCACTGCACCGTCGACGGCGACCACGGTGTCGGCCACGGCCTGGTCGGCCAGCCATTCCAGTGGCCCCTGCTGGCCAGGCATCAGCTTGACCAGTTCGATACCGCTGCCGGCCAGCTCCTTGAGGGCCTGTTCCCAGTAACGGCTGTCGGCCCACAGGCCTGCAAAGTCCTGGGTGATGACCAGCGTCCCGACCGAACCGTTGAAGCCCGATAGCCATTGGCGTCCCTGCCAGTAGCCAGGCAGGTACTCGGAGAGGTGTGGGTCTGCGGACGGAACCAGCCAGGCATCGATAGCCTCGCGCTGCATGATCGCGCGGGCCCGCGCCAGCCGCTGCGCGACCACGCCGTTGGCATTGGTGTGTGTAGTCATTCCCTCTCCTGCTGATTCGGTTTCATTTCATTGCCCGCAGATAATGGAACACCCGCCAGGACGGGGCAACCGTCGTCGGCCTGCCGTTGCGCGCCGTTGTCAGGGACCTGAAAAAAACCGTCAGGTCCTGACAGGCATAAAGTTGTCGAGGCGGCGACATATGAATGACGCCTTTATATCGACGCTTTTTAATTCAATTACTTAGCGTTACTTCCTGATACTTATCAAAAATTTAACAGGAATTTGACGAAATAGTTTGACAGATGGCCAGACACCCTCAATATATAGGTCTGTCTGAAGATTCCCAGCTTGTATGCCAGCGCCACAGAGCACTGCATCGGAATCCTCGCCTTGACTCCCTACCGAAGTACCTCTGGACGTTAGTTGTTTCCTCCGTGCGGCCTCGCACGGCTGGATGCCTGTCGACTCGCATCGTCTTCTGACCCGGCTGGATGCCTCCGGCCTGGCGGTAGCTTTGCCCAGTTCTTTCCGACCGCCGCGCCTGCCATGGCCTTGGTCGTTCAAGCCTGCTGCCGGAGACCTGGTCTTCTGGCGGTAGCGTGCCCGAACAATCGCCCAATCCGACACGGCCGCCCGACCAGGCGGAGCCTGCCGTCATTGCGCATTGCCACGACCGACATGGAGGTTCAGATGATTAACGTGACCAAGACTTACCTGGGCGACATCGACCAATTCAAGCGCTACGTCGAAGGCATCTACAGCCGCGGCTGGCTGACCAACCACGGCCCGCTGGTCATGGAACTGGAAGCCCGCCTGCGCGACTTCCTGGGTGTCCGTCACGTGATCCTTACCAACAACGGCACACTGGCGTTGCAGATCGCCTACCGAGCCCTGGGGCTGAGCGGCAGCGCAGTGACCACACCGTTCAGCTTCGTCGCCACCAGCAGTTCGTTGCAATGGGAAGGTATCCGTCCGGTGTTCGCCGATATCGATCCGCACACCTGGAACCTCTCGCCACAGAAAATAGAAAGCGCCATCCAGAGCGACACCAGCGCCATTGTCGCCACCCATGTGTTCGGCAACCCCTGCGCGGTGGAAGCCATCGAGGCGATCGCCCGGCAACGCAACCTCAAGGTGGTCTATGACGGCGCACACGCCTTCGCCGTCCGCCATGCCGGGCGCTCCGTATATCGCTGGGGCGATATCAGCACCCTGAGCTTCCATGCCACCAAGCTGTTCCACACCATCGAAGGCGGCGCCATCGTCACCAACGACGACGAACTGGCGCAACGCGTCAAGCTGCTGTGCAACTTCGGCATCGCCGACGTCGACCGCATCGAAAGCATCGGCATCAACGCCAAGCTCAATGAGTTCTGCGCAGCGATGGGCCTGTGCATCCTCGACGACCTCGACCACATTCTCGACGCACGCGCCGAAATCGCCAGGCGCTACCGCTCGCGCCTTGGCCAGTATCTGGACCTGCAACAGCCCGCCGCCGACAGCCTTCTCAACCACAGCTACTTTCCGGTCGCCCTGCGCGATGAGCCGCAGCTGCTCAAGGCCCGGGCCGCCCTCAACGCCCAGGGCATCAACCCGCGCCGCTACTTCTACCCCTGCCTCGACACCCTGGAATACCTGCAACCGCAGCAGGGCCAGCCATTCGCCCGGGCCCTCAGCGACCGGGTGCTGTGCCTGCCGATCTACCCCGGCCTGCACCCCGAAGACCAGGATCAGGTCATCGAAACGCTGCTGCACAGCTGCAGCCCGCACACCGCCAGCTCGGCCATGGCCGAAATCGGGTAATCCGCATGTCGGTGATTCGCAATACGGCGCTCAACTATGTCGGGCAGGCCTACGTGATGCTCGTCGGCATCGCGATCATGCCGTTCTACCTCGCACACCTGGGCGCCGAAGCCTACGGCCTGATCGGCTTTTTCACCGTGCTGCAAGCCTGGTTGCTGCTGCTCGATGCCGGGTTGTCGCCCAGCCTGGTACGTGCCGTGGCGCGGCAGAGCACGGACCCCATGGCGCACCGGGCGACGGGTCGGCTGCTACGTTCGTTCGAGTGGCTGTTTCTGCCCCTGGCCGCAGGTTGTGTCATGGCCGTGGACCTGGCCAGCCCATGGATGGCCAACCAGTGGCTGAATGTACAGCAGCTTTCAGCGCAGACCGTCAGCGAATGCATCGCGCTGATGGGTGTGGTAATCGCTCTGCGCCTATACGCCACCCTCTACCGCAGCGGCCTGCAGGGCCTGGAACAGCACGCCTGGCTCAACGCTGCGAATGTGGCCATTGCCAGCCTGCGCTACTTCGGCGCCTGGTTGCTGGTCAGCGATTTTTCCCAGGATGTGCGCGACTTCTTTCTGTTCCAGGTCGCGGTCAGCCTGGTCGAAACCCTGCTGTTCGCCACCAGGGCCTGGCAGCAGCTGCCCGCACGCCTGGCCTGCTTCGACATGCCCCAGTTGCGCCAGGTCCTGCCCTTTGCCGCCGGCATGTCACTGACCGCCGTGCTCTGGGTGGTGCTTACCCAGCTGGACAAGGTGCTGCTGTCCGAGCGCCTGCCCCTCGCGGAATACGGCTATTTCTCGCTGATTGCCCTGGTCGCCAACGGCCTGCTGACCCTGACCAACCCGCTGGTGCAGACCTTGCTGCCGCGCCTCACCCGGCTGCTTGCCGAAGGTCGGGAGGCTGACATGCACGGCCTTTACCTGGCCGCCCATCGCTTTGTCTGCACCTTGCTGTTCCCGCTCGCGGGGGTGATTGCCCTGCACGGCGAAGCGCTGATCCTGGCTTGGACCGGCGATATCGCTGCAGCACGCTGGAGCCAGCCCGTGCTGGGCTGGTACGCCGTCGGCAGTGCGGTGATGGCCATCAGCGGATTCCAGTTCTATCTGCAGTACGCCCACGGGCAGATGCGCCTGCATGTGGTTTACAGCCTGGTCTCGGCGCTGATCACCGTGCCGGTGATGATCTGGGCGGTCGCTGCGCTGGGCGTGCTCGGCGCCGCCCTGGCCTGGACCGCACTGCGCCTGGTGTCACTGGCCCTGTGGCCGTTGATCGTGCACCGCCATCTGGCGCCGGGCATCCATGGCGTCTGGCTGCGCGACCTGCTGCGCATTACCGCCATGACTGCGCTGGGCCTGGCGTTGAGCGCCCCGCTGTTCGAGCTGATCGCCGGCGGCGGACGCGCCGGTCTGCTGCTGGCCCTGGCGGCCAGCGGCCTGCTCACCCTGGCACTGGTCGCCCTCAGCGACCGACCGCTGGTGCACAAGATCCTCCTGACCCTGAGCAAACCGAGTACCTGAGCCATGGATGCCTTTGCCCGCCCCGCGCGCCCCGAATCGCCGCAGCCTCCGCTGTTGAGCATCGTCTGCCCGGCCTACAACCAGGAAGCCTTCATCGCCCAGACGCTGGATGGTTTCCTGGCACAGCAGACCGATTTCGCCTTCGAGATTCTGGTCAACGACGACGCCTCCACCGACGGCACCGCGCGCATCATCGCGCGCTATGCCGAACGCTACCCGCACATCATCCGGCCCTTCTACCACGAGCAGAACCAGTTTCGGCAGGGCAAACCCTGTGTGCCGGCGCTGTTCCTCGAAGCCCGGGGGCGCTACATCGCCTTCTGCGAAGGCGATGACTACTGGACCGACCCGCGCAAATTGCAGTTGCAGGTGGACTTTCTGGAGCGCAACCCCGACTACGTGATCACCTATCACGACGCGATCGCCTTCGACGACAAGCGCCAGTACGGCGTGCAGTTGCAAGGCGAACTGCGCCGCGATGCCAGCGCCCTGGAACTGCAGAAGGCCCGCCCCATCTCGACCCTGACCACCTGCTTTCGCAACGTGCTGACACGCATGCCGCCGGAACTGCAGATCCAGGTCGCCCCGCTCAACGACCTGTGCTGGTGGTCGCTGCTGGGTGCCTACGGCAAGGGCAAGTTCATGGAGCAGATCAAGCCGGCGGCCTACCGCCTGCACCCCGGCGGGATCTTTTCCATGCGCAGCGACAAGCGCAAGTTGCACATGAGCCTGCAGACCTGCTCCAGCCTGGCCAACTACTACCACCGCCTGGGCAACCAGGCACTCTACGAGCATTTCCTGGTGCAGAACGTCTGCCTGTCACTGGCCGCGCTGTCACCTCGACACAAGTTCCAGGCGCTGCTGCAGACCGCCGTCAACGTGCTGGTCAATCTGGGGCGGCGTTTGCGCCTGCCTGGCAGGAGCGCCCATGTTCAGTGACGTACTGGTGGTCTGCGTGGGCAATATCTGCCGCAGCCCGATGGCCGAGGCCATCCTGCGCCAGCGCCTGGCGGGCAGCCGTATCAGTATTCGCTCGGCAGGCCTGCGCGCCTTGGCCGGCGCCCCCATGCACGAGCTGGCCCAGGCGGTGCTGCACGACCACGGCGTGCCGTCGCCCGGTCACCAGTCGCGACAGCTCGACCGGCCCATGCTGCGCCGGGCGCAACTGGTCCTGGCGATGGAACGTACCCACCTGGACAGGCTGCTGCACCTGGCCCCGGAAATACGCGGCAAGGCCTTCCTGATCAGCCAATGGCAACACCCCAGCGAAGTTGCCGACCCCTACCGCCAGCCCAGAGCGGCTTTCGAGCAGGCCTACCAGCTGCTGTGGCGCAGTGTCGGCGACTGGCTTCCTTACATTGAGTCGGGAGATCCGAAATAGATGAACGCCATGAATCGTCCTTCGCTGGACGCCCCTCACGACAGCCGGATCGACCTGGCCACCCTGCTGCACCTGTTGCTCGACCACAAGCGCCTGATCCTCTGGCTCACCGGCCTGAGTTTCGTGATTGGCGTGCTCTACAGCATTCTTGCCACGCCCATTTACCAGGCCTCAGCGATGATCCAGATCGAGCCGCGCAAGATCGGCATCGAAGGCATCCCCGAAGTCAACAACAAGCCGATGTCGGCCTCGCCGGCGGCCACCGAGATCGAGCTGATCAAGTCCCGCGCACTGCTGGTCAAGGTGGTCGATGACCTGCGCCTGAACATCGAAGCCAGCCCTGATCGCCTGCCGGTCATCGGCGCCTGGCTGTTCCGGCGCTTCCAGCCTGAATACCCCGGGCAACTGGCCGAGCCCTGGTTCGGCCTGGACGGCTATGCCTGGGGCGGCGAAAAGCTCGACGTGTTCCAGCTCAGCGTGCCCGAGGCGCTGCTCGGCGAACCGCTGAAGCTGGTGGCCGGCAAGACCGGCCAGTACCAGTTGCTGGACGCTGACGGCAACCTGCTGCTCAACGGCGTGGTGCGGCGTAGCAGCCAGGGGCATGGCGTGACCATCCAGGTGGCCGAACTCAACGCCCGCCCCGGCACCGAGTTCACCTTGTCACGCCAGCGCACCCTGAGCAGCGCTTTGCTCTGGCAGGACCGCCTGAAAATCACCGAAGCCGGCAAGGACTCGGGAATCATCTACCTCTCGCTGCAAGACCCCGAGCCGGAAAAGGCCAACCGCATCCTCAACGAAGTCAGCCGCCTGTACGTGCGCCAGAACGTCGAACGCAGCTCGGCAGAAGCCGCGCAGCGCCTGGAGTTCCTGCGCTCGCAACTGCCCATGGTGCGCAAGCAGCTGGAAGAGGCGGAAATGGCCCTGCAGAAATTCCAGACCAGCGCGCGCTCGGTCGACCTGTCCATCGAGACCAAGGGGGTACTCGACCAGGTGGTCGACCTGGACAACCGGCTGTCCGAACTCAAGCTCAAGCGCGTCGAGCTCGAACGCCTGTACACCCACGAACACCCGACCTACCGCAGCCTGATGAGCCAGATCGGCCAACTGGACAGCCAGAAGCAGCTGCTACTGAAGAAGATCGACAGCCTGCCGCAGTCGCAGCAGGAGCTGTTGCGCCTGACCCGCGACATGCAGGTCATCAGCCAGACCTACACGCTGATGCTCAACAAGAGCCAGGAACAGGACATCCTGCGCGCCGGCAGCATCGGCAACGTGCGGATCATCGACAACGCCGACACCAACGTCGAGAGGCCGGTCAAGCCGATGAAGAAACTGGTGGTGCTGATCGCCACCCTGGCTGGCGCGCTGCTGGCGGTGATCATCATTTTCATCCGCCAGGCCTTCTACCGCGGCATCGAGAACCCGGAGGTGATCGAGCACCTGGGCATGCCGGTGTACGCCTCGCTGCCGTTCTCGCGCCAGCAGGAACGCCTGGACAAACTCACCGCCGCGCCGGGTCTGCCCCGTGAATCACGGCTGCTCAGCACCCGGGCGCCGGAGGAACTGGCCCTGGAATCGCTGCGCAGCCTGCGTACCAGCCTGCACTTCGCGATGCTCGAAGCGCGCAACAACGTGCTGATGATCACCAGCCCGCTGCC
This sequence comes from uncultured Pseudomonas sp., assembly GCF_913777995.1. Lineage (GTDB taxonomy): Bacteria > Pseudomonadota > Gammaproteobacteria > Pseudomonadales > Pseudomonadaceae > Aquipseudomonas. The sequence continues at coordinate 9,693 of NZ_CAJYVE010000041.1, forward strand.
CGGTGCCGGCAAGTCGTTCGTCTCGGCCAACCTGGCGGTGATCATCGCCCAGACCGGCAAGCGCGTGCTGCTGATCGACGCCGACATGCGCCGTGGCTATCTGCACAAGGTGCTGGGCCTGCAACCGCGCCACGGGCTGTCCGACACCCTCGCTGCGCGACTGCCCTGTACCGAGGTGATCAACCGCACCGAAGTGCGCAACCTGGACTTCATCTCCTGTGGCTTCGCTGCGCCCAACCCGTCGGAACTGCTGATGCATGACAACTTCGGCAAGGCGCTGGGCGAGCTGTCGGCGCTGTACGACCTGATCATCATCGACACCCCGCCGATCCTCGCTGTCACCGACGGCACCCTGGTCGGGCGGCAGGCCGCCACCTGTCTGCTGGTGGCGCGCTTCGGCCTGACCACCAGCCGCGAGCTGGAGGCCTGCAAGCGCCGCCTCAACCAGAACGGCATCGTCATCAAGGGCGCGATCTTCAACGCCGTGGTGCGCAAGGCGTCGACCGCCGAGTACGACTGCACCACCTATGGCTACAGCTACCACCCCGTTCGCCAGTGAACCGGAATCAGATACCCCGCGACTCGCAAAAGGAGCTTCACCATGGCCAGGACCATCGCAATGATGCAGCCGTATCTGTTCCCCTACCTGGGCTACTTCCAACTCATCGCCGCCGCCGATGTGTTCGTGCTCGGTGACGACCTGCAGTACATCCGTGCCGGCTGGGTCAACCGCAATCGCATCCTGTGCGATGGCGCGCCCCGCCTGCTGACCTTCCCGGTCAAGAAGGACCGCTTCGAACTGCCGATCCGCCAACGGCGCCTGGCAGACACCTTCTTCGAGGCCGAAGCCGACCGGCTGCTCAACCTCATCACCCAGAGCTACCGCAAGGCGCCCTGCTTCGCCCAGGTAATGCCACTGCTGGAGCGCCTGGTGCGTTTCCCGCAGCACAACCTGGCGCTGTATGCGGAAAACGCGCTGCGCGAAGTGTGTGCCTACCTGGGCATCAGCACGCCGATCCTGCGCGGCTCGGACCTGCGCCTGGAGTCCTGCACAGACAAACAGGACCGCGTCATCAACATCGCCCAGCTGTTCTCGGCCCGCACCTTCCTCAACCCCATCGGAGGCTTCGAGCTGTACGACCGAGACCGCTTCGCACGCCATGGCCTGCTGCTGCGTTTCTTCAGCATGAACCCGGTCAGCTACCAGCAGTTCGGCGCGGAGTTCGTCTCCAGCCTGTCGATCATCGATGTGCTGATGTTCAACAGCGTCGCCCAGGTCCAGGCGCTGCTCGGCAGTTTCACGGTCAGCGAAGGCGGCGCCGCCAACGACCCCTGCATGGACGTCGAGCGCGCCTCGGTTCCGAACCACCTGGCGGTGGAGTGAAGCCATGACTGCGAGCAACGCACCAGCACGCTGGTACCTGATCCAGACACGCCCCCGCCAGGACGCCCGCGCCCTGGAACACCTGCAGCGCCAGCACTTCGAATGCTACCAGCCGATCACCACCCGGGCCGGCGTGCGCGAAGCGCTGTTTCCCGGCTACCTGTTCATTCGCATGGACCAGTTGCAGGACAACTGGTACCCGATCCGCTCGACCCGTGGCGTGGCGCGGATCGTGACCTTCGGTGGTACACCCGCGCCCGTGCAGGACCTGTTGATCGAACAGATCCGCCAGCGCCTGGCCACGCCGGCCGCGCGTGAGGTATTCGCCCAGGGCGAGCCGGTGCTGGTACGCAACGGCGGGCTGCCGGAGGTGGAGGCCATCTTCCTGGCCCTGGACGGCACCGAACGCGCAGTGATCCTGCTCAACCTGCTGCAACGCCAGCACCGGGTGGTCCTGCCCCTCGCCCACCTGAGCCGGGCGTCGGCGCGGGCCTGAGCCATTCTCGACCTACGACGGAACCTTCCATGTCCAAGCAGACGACGCTGGTAACCCTCACCTACGGTAACCGCTACGACTACCTGCACACGCTGATCAGCCGCTCGCTGCAAAGCCCGCTGATCGGCCAGGTGCTGGTGGTCAGCAACGCCTCGACCGCCCCGTTGGGCAAGCTGACCGAGCAATGGCCCGAACAGGTCAGGGTCATCAGGCTCGATCGCAATACCGGCTCTGCCAACGGCTACGCGGTGGGCATCCAGGCCGCACTGGAAAGCGGTGCGCAATTCCTGTGGCTGATGGACGACGACAACGCCCCGACCGTGCATGCCGTGGCCACGCTGCACGAGCGCCTGCAACGCCTGGCCCAGGTCCATGGCCTGGACAAGACCGCCGTGCTGGGCTTTCGTCCAACTCACCAGGCCGACATTGCCGCCGGTGTGCCGCAGCGCTATGCCGTGCAACGCCGTTCGAGCTTTCTCGGCTTTCATGTCGCGCACCTGCCCTACAAGCTGTGGCGCCGCCTGCCCTGGGGCCGCCCGCAGGTGAACGGCAGCCTGCCGGCACTGGTGCAGCTGCCCTTCGCCACCTACGGTGGCCTGCTCGCCCATCACAGCCTGTACCGCAAGATCGGCCTGCCGCTGGAAGCCCTGAAGCTGTATGCCGACGACAACGAATACACCTGGCGCATCACCGCCACCGGCGGGCGCCTGTTCCTGGTGCCCGACGCCCTGCTCGACGACCTGGAGCACTCCTGGAACATCAAGGCACGCAGCGGCAACGTCTACGAGAACTACCTGCTCGGCGACTCGGACCTGCGCGCCTACTACGGGGCGCGCAACCAGGCCTGGTTCGACAAGCACATCTGGGCCGAGTCACCGCTGGTGTACCAGTTCAACCGCTGGCTGTTCCTGCGCCTGCTGCGCGTGTTCGCCCGGCGCTCCAAGGCTACCGCGCGCCTGAAACTGCTTGAGCAGGCCATCGCCGACGGCGAGTCGGGCCAGCTGGGCCTGCACAGGTCCTACCCGCTATGAAGCTTCTGTTCCTGAGCAGCCTGTACGCACCGGACATCGGTGGCGGTGCGGAAATCATCCTGCAGCGTACCGTCGAAGGCCTGCGCGCCCGCGGCCATCAGGTGGTGGTGCTAGCCACCGGCGCCAGGGCCGGCCTGCACCGTGAAGAGGTCAATCAGGTGCGCGTCTACCGCGCCGGACTGCACAACTTCTACTGGCATTTCAGCCCACGGCGACGCAGCCGCCTGGCGCGCCTGGCCTGGCACCTGCGCGACCGCGACAACCCCGGCATGCGCCGCCCGCTGCGTCGGGTCATCGAACTGGAACAACCCGACCTGGTGGTGTGCCACAACCTGACCGGCTGGTCGGTGTCGGCCTGGGACGAAATCAGCCGTTGCGACTTGCCCATCGTCCAGGTGCTGCACGACCTTTACCTGCTGTGCCCGAGCAGCACCATGTTCAAGAAAGGCCGCGACTGCCGGCAGCCTTGCGGGTTGTGCAGTCGCTTTCGCCAGGGCCATGCCGAACGTTCCATGCAGGTCGATGCGGTGGTGGGGGTCAGCCGCTTCATGCTCGAACGCCTGCTCGGCCAAGGCTACTTTCAAGGTGCGCACAGCCAGGTGATCTATAACGCCAGCCCCTATGCGCCAATGCCGGAGCCGGTCGGCCCGGCAGGCCCGCCAGCGCCGTTGCGCTTCGGCTACCTGGGCACGCTGTCCGAGCCCAAGGGGGTCGGCTGGATGATCGAGCAGTTCAAGCGCCTACCATTCGATGCCAGCCTGGCCATCGCCGGGCGCGGCCAGGAAGACGACGAGCGAGGCTTTCGCGCAATGGCCGCCGACGATCCGCGCATTCGCTTCGTTGGCTACCAGCAGCCCCGGGACTTTTATGCCGGCATCGATGTGGCGCTGGTGCCCTCGATGTGGAACGAGCCCTTCGGCATGGTCGCCGTGGAAGCCTGTGCGCATTCGCGTCCGGTGATCGCCAGCCGCATGGGCGGCCTTACCGAGATCATTCAGGACTCGCTCAACGGTCTGCTGTGCAGCCCCGACGACCCGGACTCCCTGGGCCTGGCCATGCTACGGCTGCACCAGCAACCCGACCTGCTGGCGCGCCTCGCCGCCCAGGCGCGGCGCAGCGTGGCGGGCCTGCTGGACCTGGAACTGATGCTCGACAGCTACGAACGGGTGTTCACCCACACCCTGCAGACACGCCCGGCAGCGCCCCGGCCCAACCCGGCGTGAACCCCTTCATCGCGTGCCTCGGACGGCACGCTCACTCCGACCTATGGACACCGTCATGATCGTGATCAATGCCCGCTTCCTGACCCAGGACACCAGCGGCGTGCAACGCTATGCCGAACAGCTCTGCCTGGCCTTGCGCCCGTTGCGCGACGACCTGCTGTTCGTCGCTCCTCACGGCATCCGCAACCAGGCTGCCGCCCGCGCCCTGCAGGTACAGTGCATCGGTCGCAGCAAGGGCCACCTGTGGGAACAGCTGGACCTGCCGTTGTTCCTGCGCCGCCAGGGCAGCCCGCTGCTGCTCTCGGTGGGCAGTACCGGGCCGATGTTCTACGCCAACCAGATCGCCACCCACCACGACATCACCTACGTGCACTACCCGCAAAGCTACACCTGGCGCTTTCGCGCCGCCTACCGCAGCATCATGCCGGTGCTGCTGGCGCGGGTCAGGACGCTGATCACCAGCAGCGAGTTCTCCCGGGCCGAGATCGCCGGCTTCTACGGCCTGCCCCGCGAGCGCATCCTGGTGCTGCCGGCAGCGGTCAACGAGAGCTTTCGTCCGGCCGCCGTGAACAGTGCGACACCCTACCTGCTGGCGGTGTCGTCGCCGAACCTGCACAAGAACTTCCAGCGCATGATCCAGGCCTTTCTGGCCCTGCGCGGGCATCCGCAGCTGCAATTGCACATCGTCGGCGCCGCCAGCAGCCTGTTCGCCGATCCCGACCTGCAGCGCCTGGCCTGCCGCGACCCGCGCATCCGCTTTCTCGGGCGCCTCGACGACAGCGAACTGATTGCCCAGTACCAGGGCGCCACGGCCTTCGTGTTTCCGTCGCTGTACGAAGGCTTCGGCATTCCACCACTGGAAGCCCAGGCCTGCGGCTGCCCAGTTATCGCCTCGGGCAGCGCATCGATTCCCGAGGTGCTGCAAGACAGCGCGCTGTACTTCGACCCCTTGGACGTCGCGCAGATGACTGCCGCCATGCAGCGCATGCTGGCCGAACCCGAACTGCGGCACTACCTGCGGCAGAAAGGCCTGGCCAACGTGGCGCGCTTCGACTGGCGCCATTCGGCCCAGCGCCTGGCCCGTCACCTGCAGCACCTGCCCGCCGTTGGCGCCGGGCAGGCCACTGTGCAGAACCCCTGAAACCCACTGCCACGCGCCTGGCCACCTGCCGTCCGTGCCTGATGTAGCGCACCTTTTACATCAAGGAAACCCCATGAAAATCGCCATCGTCCACGACTGGCTGGTGACCTATGCCGGCGCCGAACGCGTGCTCGCCTCGCTGCTCAAGGTCTGGCCACAGGCCGATCTGTTCGCCGTCATCGACTTTCTCACCGACCACGACCGCGCTCACCTCGGCGGCAAGGTCGCCACCACCAGCTTCATCCAGAAGTTGCCCGGCGCGCGTCGGCATTACCAGCGCTACCTGCCGTTGATGCCCCTGGCGATCGAACAACTGGACCTGTCCGACTACGACCTGGTGATCAGTAGCAGCCACGCGGTGGCCAAGGGTGTGCTGACCGGCCCGGGCCAACTCCACGTGAGCTACGTGCACTCGCCGATCCGCTATGCCTGGGACATGCAGCACCAGTACCTGCGCGAATCGGGGCTGCAAAAGGGCCTCAAGAGCCATCTGGCGCGTCTGCTGCTGCACTACATGCGCCTGTGGGACCAGCGCACCGCCGCCGGGGTCGACGAGTTCGTCGCCAACTCGGCGTTCATCGGCGCGCGTATCGAAAAGGCCTATCGCCGCAGCGCCACGGTGATCCATCCACCGGTGGACACCCGGCATTTCACGCCCCTGGGGCTGCGCCAGGACTATTACCTCACCGCCTCGCGCATGGTGCCCTACAAGCGTCTGCCGCTGATCGTCGAAGCCTTCGCGAAAATGCCCGACAAACGCCTGGTAGTGATCGGCGACGGCCCGGAGATGCCCAGGGTCAAGGCGCTCGCCACGCCCAACGTGAGCCTGCTCGGCTACCAACCGCCCGAGGTGCTGCTCGAACACCTGCGCGCGGCCAGGGCCTTTGTGTTCGCCGCCGAGGAAGACTTCGGCATCAGCCCGGTGGAAGCCCAGGCCTGCGGCACCCCGGTGATTGCCTACGGCAAGGGCGGCGCGCTGGAGACCGTGCTGGGCCTGGAACACCCGACGCCCACCGGTGTGCATTACCCGCGTCAGGACGTCGCCGCGCTGATCGCCGGCGTACAAGACTTCGAAGCCGCACGCTCGCGCATCAGCGCCTGCGCCTGTCGCTTGAATGCCGAACGGTTCTCTGCCGAGCGCTTCGAGCAGCAGATCAGCGCCTTCGTCGAAGCGCGGCTGGCCGCTGCTCGCCAGGCTCGACGCAGCGCCCTGCAATGGCAGACTGCGCTGCCTGGCGATGAGCCTGTGCCACGCGCCGTGTCCACCGAGTCGCTTTAGGAGGGCCTGCCATGGACATTCCGGTTCGCGGCATCCTCCAGGCCCATCAATCGGCCCTGTCGGTCGCCCATCGCCTGCTCGACCTGCTGGTCATCGTGCTGGTCGGCTACTGGCAGCATCAGCAGCAGGGCCTGCTCAGCACCACGGAAATCTGGCTGCAGATTCTCTTCGCGGTGCTGGTCTTTCACTGGCTGAGCGAGTTTCATCAGCTGTATGGTTCCTGGCGCGGTCAGCGCATTCGCGGTGAGCTGGTCAAGGTCTTCACCTGGTGGGCCCTGACCTTCGTCCTCCTGCTCTCGGCCGACTACCTGCTGCTGGGCCGCCGCGATCTGCCGACACCGTGCCAGATGGGCTGGTTCGCCCTGGTGCTGGCGTTGCTGTGCGGCTACCGGGTGCTGATCCGCCTGGCCCTGCATGCCTTGCGGCGGCGTGGCTTCAACACCCGCCGGGTGGCCATCGTCGGCACCGGCCCGGTCGGCGCCAGCCTGGCGCGCTCGATCAGCGCCGCACCGTGGATGGGCCTGAAACTGCTGGGCTTCTACGATGCCACGCCGCAGCAAATGGACCTCGGCGCCCGCAGCTTGCGCCCGCAGGTGCTCGGCGGCCTGGAGCAGCTTATCGAGGATGCTCGTCAGGGACGCATCGACAAGGTCTACATCACCCAGGCCGAGCCGCACCTGCGGGAACTGATCACCGGGCTGTCGGACACCACTGCCTCGGTGTACCTGATTCCCGACGTGTTCACCTTCGAGCTGCTGCACGCACGCAGCGAAAGCATCAACGGGCTGCCGACCATCAGCATCTTCGACTCGCCCATGGACGGTGCCTGGAGCCTGGTCAAGCGCGTCGAGGACGTGCTGCTGGCAAGCCTGATCCTGCTACTGATCGCCGCGCCGATGCTGCTCATCGGCCTGGCCATCAAGCTGACTTCGCCCGGTCCGGTGCTGTTTCGCCAGCGCCGCTACGGCCTGGACGGCCGGCCGATCATGGTGTGGAAATTCCGCAGCATGACCGTGCAGGAAAACGGTGCGCAGGTGCGCCAGGCCACGCGCCAGGATCCGCGCGTCACGCCGCTGGGGCGTTTCCTGCGGCGCACCTCGCTGGACGAGCTGCCGCAGTTCTTCAACGTGCTGCGCGGCGACATGTCCATCGTCGGCCCACGCCCGCACGCCGTCGCCCACAACGAGCAATACCGCCGCCAGGTGAGCGGCTACATGCTGCGCCACAAGGTCAAGCCGGGCATCACCGGCTGGGCCCAGGTCAACGGCTGGCGCGGCGAGACCGACACTCTGGACAAGATGCGCAAGCGGGTCGAGTTCGACCTGCAATACATCCAGCACTGGTCGCTGTGGCTGGACCTGAAAATCATCCTGCTGACCCTGTTCAAGGGCTTTCTCAACAAGAACGCCTTCTGACCCCGCACCGCCTCATCCCTGCGTACTCTCAGAAAGGAAACCACCCCATGTATCGAAATCCCGTCGCCTTACTGCTGTTCGTGCTGTTCCTGCAAGGCTGTGCCTTCGCCCCTGGCCAACACATGGACCTCGAAGACGTCGAGGCCAATGACCCTGACGGCCCCAAGGCCAGGCTGGTGAACATCACCCCCCAGACCCTGCAGCAACAGCAGCAGGTCGCCCAGGCCAATGGCAAGGCGCTGCCGCCCGAGCTGTTGAACTACCAGACCCCGGAGTACCGGGTCGGGCCTGGCGACACGCTGCTGGTGACGGTGTTCGAACACCCCGAGCTGACCGCGCCGGGCTCCCAGGACCAGCTCGACGCCAACACCCGCGAAGTACAGAGCGACGGCACGCTGTATTTTCCCTACGTCGGCCGTATCCAGGCCGGCGGCCGCACCGTGCGGCAGATTCGTGAACAACTGCGCATGGGCCTGGCGCCGCAGTACACCGAGGTCAAGGTGGACGTGAAGGTGCTGCGCTACAACAGTCAGCGTGTGCTGCTTTCCGGCTCGTTCCGCACCCCCGGCCAACAGGCCATCAGCAACATTCCCCTGAGCCTGGTGCAGGCGGTGAGTACCGCCGGCGTCGACCTCACCGATGCCGACCTGGCCAGCCTGACCCTGCGCCGCGATGGCCGGGATTACCTGATCGACATCGACGGGCTGAACCGCAAGGACTCGCAGCTGGGGCGGATCTTCCTCAAGGATGGCGATCACCTGCACCTGAACAGCAATTCGAAGAACCGCATCTACGTGCTCGGCGAGGTGCGCAACCCGCAGGTACTGTCGTTCGGCACCACCCAGGTCACGCTGCTTGAGGCCTTGGGCAATTCCGGGGGCCTGAGCCCCGACAGCGCCGATGGCGATGCGGTGTATGTGATCCGTGGCGCGGACAACCAGGCCAACGCACCGTCCACGGTCTACCACCTCAATGCCAAGAAGCCCACTGCCTACCTGCTGGCCCGACAGTTCGAACTCAAGGCCCAGGATGTGGTGTTCGTCGGTCCCGCCAACATCACCCGCTGGAGCCGCTTCATCAGTCAGCTGCTGGGCTCGGCCAGCGTGGTACAGACCGGCGCGGCGTTCCGCAACTGATCGGCTGACGGGCGTGGACACTCATGCCGTTTTCAGCGCATGACGATGCAGCCAGGCATGCCGCGCGCTTGAGCACGAAGTCCGCCAGGAACGCGGTCAACACGTCGAAGATAGTGGCGATGCCGAACACCGGGTACCCGCTGTCGGTGTACGGGTGCAGCCACGCCGCCGCAGGGCCGTCGAATAGCGAACCGATACCCTGCGCCACGTACAGCAAACCGTAATTCGTCGTGGCATGTTGTGTGCCGGTCGCTGAGTTTGCTGTGAACATGACGCCGCCTTCGCGAGCAAGCTTGCTCCAACGGAATCAGTGCTGGACCACCAGTGGATACAGCGACAGCACCAGCAGCAGCGCCATCACGGCATTGAATAGCCTCACCCGCTGCGGGTCGCGCAACACGTTGCGCAGCAGGCTGCCAAACCCCGCCCAGATCCCCACACCCGGCAGGTTGATCAGGGCGAATACCGCCGCGATCACCAGCACGTTGGTGAAGTAATCCTGCATCGGGGTATAGGTGGTGATCGCGCCGATGGCCATCACCCAGGCCTTGGGGTTGACCCACTGAAACAGCGCGGCGGCAAAGAACCCCAAGGGTTCTCCGCGCGACTCGCCGCTGTCGCCGGCAGGCCCCGAGGTCGCGATCTTCCAGGCCAGGTACAGCAAATACGCGCCGCCTGCGTAACGCAGCAGGGTGTAGAGCAACGGCCAGCTCTGGAACAGTTGACCCAGTCCGAAGCCCACCGCTAGCACCAGCACCATGAAGCCGCTACTGATGCCCAGCATGTGCGGCAGCGTACGACGAAAACCGAAGTTCACGCCCGAAGCCAGCAGCATCATGTTATTGGGACCCGGCGTGATGGAAGTGACCAGGGCGAACAAGGCGAAAGCCAGGAGCAGATCGAGCGACAAAGACATGCGACGGTCCAGACAGGCAGTGAGATAAGCCACTCACGTTACCGAGCCGGCGGGCGCAAACACACGGACAGTTACAGGAAAGTTCGAGCAGTACAGTTTCTAATGAAGGGCCAGATCAGAAAACTGTCAGGGCGTTTCAGCCCTGACGATCATCGGCAACGGCGTTGGCATCGACACGCACTTCGGCATTCCGGTCGAAGGCACGCACCTGCTGGAGCTGCGGATCGGCGAGCAGCTGCGCCTTGCGGGCCTGGTACTCATCGAACGACAGACCACGACGGTTGAGGTCTTCCAGGGCCAACTGGCGGCTTTCCTCGGCGGAGTAAGGGCGTTGCTCGACGGCGTGATGAGTGGAGCAGCCGCTGAGCACGGCGACGCTGAACAACAGGGCAAGCGCGGTAAAACGGTTCATGGCGACCTCCTTGGAAGGTTCGATTCGGGAATGAACAAAGGTTAATCCCGCCCCCCGGTCGCCAAAAAATCACCCCAGTCGATAGTGACTATCGGGCCATCGATGCATGGGCGATGAGCACCTCGCGCAGCGCCTGTGCGGCCACCGAGAGTTGCTGCCCGGCCAGGGTCATCAGGCCGATGCGCCGCTCGATGCGCGGCCCTTCCAGGGCGATGCAGCACGCGCCCAGCTCTTGCATCTGCTGAATGCACAGCGCCGGCACCGCACTGACGCCCAGGCCGCTGGCGACCATGCGCCCCACCGTCGCCAGCTGATGGCTCTCGAACGCTACCGCCAGGCGGCCGTGCTGCGCGGCGATCGACTGCTCCAGCAGCAGGCGCACCGCCGATGGACGCTGCAGGGCAATGAAGTCCTCGCCCAGCAGTTCGCTCCACTGCAGCACCTGGCGCCCGGCCAGTGGTGAATCGGCGGGCACCACGGCGACGAAGCGGTCGACACAGAACGGCGTGAAGTGCAGCGAGTGGCCCGGCTCAGGTTCGAAACCGATTCCCAGCTCGACGCGGCGCTGGCGAACCATCTCCAGCACCTCTTCGTTGATCACGTCGTGCACCGCCACGTTGACCCGTGGATGCAGTCGGCGAAACACCTGGAGCGCCGCCGGCAGGCGGCTGCTGGCGAACGATGGCATGGCGGCCAGCGACACCTTGCCCAGTTGCAAGGTGAAATGCTGGTGCAGCAATTCCTCGGTGTTGTCCCAGTCGGCCAGCAGTTGCCGGGCCTTGGGCAACAGCACCTCGCCTTCAGGGGTCAGGCTGACGCTGCGAGTGCTGCGCATCAGCAACTGCCCGCCCAGCGACTCCTCCAGCGACTTGATGGTCAGGCTCAGCGCCGGCTGGGACAGGTGCAGACGTTCACCGGCCTGGGCGAAGCTCAGGCACTCGGCCACGGCGACGAAAGCACGAAGCTGCTTGACGTTCATTGATTTGGATTTCTTATGAAAAGATCAGAAAAACAAAATTAACAAATCAGCTGCCGACACTGAAGATGTCTCGCATGGCAACAGACGGCTAGGCTGTCTGTAACACAAGAACAACAAGAGGCATTGACCATGGCTGGACTCGACAAGCGAGTAGCGAGCTACGAGGAGGCCCTCGCCGGGCTGAACGACGACATGACCGTGCTGTGCGGCGGCTTCGGCCTGTGCGGCATTCCCGAGAACCTCATCGCACAGATCCGCCGCATGGGCACCCGTGGCCTGACCGTGGTTTCCAACAACTGCGGAGTCGACGGTTTCGGCCTGGGGATCCTTCTGGAAGACCGGCAGATCCGCAAGATGATCTCCTCCTACGTGGGCGAGAATGCGCTGTTCGAGCAGCAACTGCTCAGTGGCGAGCTGAAAGTCGACCTCACCCCACAAGGCACCCTGGCGGAAAAACTTCGCGCAGGCGGTGCCGGCATTCCAGCCTTCTACACCGCCACCGGCTTCGGTACGCCAGTGGCCGAGGGCAAGGAAAGCCGACAATTCAATGGCCGCGACTACATCCTCGAAGAGGCCATCAGCGGCGACTTCGCCCTGGTCAAGGGCTGGAAGGCGGACTATTACGGCAACGTCATCTACCGCCATACCGCGCAGAACTTCAACCCGCTGGTCGCCATGGCCGGACGCATCACGGTGGTCGAAGTCGAGGAAATCGTCGCCCCTGGCGAGCTGGACCCGGCACACATCCACACCCCCGGCATCTACGTCGACCGACTGATCCAGGGCCGTTTCGAGAAGCGCATCGAAAAGCGCACCCTCAAAGGAGCCTGAGCATGGCACTTTCCCGCGAACAAATGGCTCAACGGGTCGCCCGCGAACTCAAGGACGGCTACTACGTGAACCTGGGCATCGGCATTCCGACCCTGGTCGCCAACTATGTCCCTGCCGGCATGCAGGTGATGCTGCAATCGGAAAACGGCTTGCTGGGCATGGGTGAATTCCCCACCGAAGCGACCCTCGATGCCGACATGATCAATGCCGGCAAGCAGACCGTCACGGCCGTGAAAGGCGCGTCGATCTTCCACTCCGCCGACTCCTTCGCGATGATCCGCGGCGGGCACGTCGACCTCACCGTGCTGGGTGCCTTCGAGGTGGACGCGCAGGGCAACATTGCCTCCTGGATGATTCCGGGCAAGTTGGTCAAGGGCATGGGCGGCGCCATGGACCTGGTGGCCGGTGCGGAAAACATCATCGTCACCATGACCCACGCTTCCAAGGACGGCGAATCCAAGCTGCTGGAGCGCTGTGAGCTACCGCTGACCGGTGCCGGTTGCATCCGCCGCGTGCTGACCGACCTGGCCTATCTGGAGATCGCCGACGGCGCGTTCATCCTGCGCGAACGCGCCCCCGGTATCAGCATCGAGGAAATCGTCGCCAAGACTGCCGGGCGCCTGGTGGTGCCCGACGACGTCATCGAGATGACCTTCTGAAACCCGAAGGCCCCTCACCAGGGGCCTTTTCACACCTATAAAAACAATAACGAGGTTCCCTCATGTCCGCTTCCCTTCAGGAAAGCCGTTCCGCCCGTTTCGCCCTGCGCTGCTCGGCCTGGGCCGAGCGCTGGTTCCCCGACGCCTGGGTGTTCGCCGCCTTGGCGGTACTGATCGTCACCCTCGCCGTGCTGGGCATGGGTGCCAGGCCGGCCGATACCGCCAAAGCCTTCGGCGATGGCTTCTGGAGCCTGATTCCCTTCACCCTGCAGATGGCCTTCGTGGTCATCAGCGGCTACGTGGTGGCCAGTTCACCGCCTGCCGTGCGCCTGATCGACCGCCTGGCACGCATCCCCGCCAATGGCCGCTCGGCGGTGGCCTGGGTAGCGATCATCTCGATGCTCGCCTCGCTGCTCAACTGGGGCCTGTCGCTGGTGTTCGGGGGCCTGCTGGTACGCGCCCTGGCGCGGCGCAGTGACCTGAAGATGGATTACCGCGCCGCCGGTGCGGCAGCCTACCTGGGGCTGGGGGCGGTATGGGCACTGGGCATTTCTTCCTCGGCGGCGCAGCTGCAGGCCAACCCGGCCAGCCTGCCGCCGTCGATCCTGGCCATCACCGGGGTGATTCCGTTCACCGAAACCATTTTCCTCTGGCAGTCCGGCGCCATTCTGCTGGTGCTGCTGGTGGTGTCGGTGATCGTCGCCTACGCCACGGCTCCGGGCCCGTCCAGTGCCCGCAGCGCCGAGGACTGCGGCGTCGACCCGGCCTTCAACCTGCCGCCACTGGCGCCACGCACCCGCCCCGGCGAATGGCTGGAATACAGCCCGTTGCTGATCATCGTGCTGGTGGTGCTGGGCGCCGGCTGGCTGCTCAACGAGTTCAGCAGCAAGCCGGCGATCACCGCGATCTCCGGGCTGAACACCTACAACTTCCTGTTCATCATGCTCGGCGCGCTGCTGCACTGGCGGCCGCGCAGCTTCCTCGACGCCGTGGCGCGGGCCGTGCCGACCACCACCGGGGTGCTGATCCAGTTCCCGCTGTACGGTTCGATCGCCGCACTGCTGACCACGGTCAAGGGGAGTGATGCACAGACCCTGGCGCATCACATCTCACTGTTCTTCACCAGCATCGCCACCCACGATACCTATGCCGTGCTGATGGGCATCTATTCCGCCGTCCTGGGCTTCTTCATCCCCTCCGGCGGCGGCAAGTGGATCATCGAGGCACCCTATGTGATGCAAGTGGCCAACGAGCTGCAGTACCACCTGGGCTGGGCGGTACAGATCTACAACGCCGCCGAGGCGCTGCCGAACCTGATCAACCCCTTCTACATGCTGCCGTTGCTTGGCGTGCTGGGCCTCAAGGCTCGCGACCTGATCGGGTTTTCCTTCGTGCAGCTGCTGGTGCATGCGCCCATCGTGCTGTTGCTGCTCTGGGCCCTGGGCACCACCCTCAGCTATACGCCGCCGGTGATGCCGTAGCCCCGGGGCGGCTTGTCATTCGGCCGCCACGGGGGTCAGCAGCGGTCGGCCAGCGAAAAACGCCAGCAGGTTGTCGCGTACCAGGCGTACGGAGTCTCCGGACGCCTCGGGCGAAAGCCCGGCTACATGGGGTGTCAGCACCACATTGGCGAGGGCCTTGAAGGCGTCAGGCACCTGGGGTTCGTCATCGAAGACGTCCAGCGCCGCACCGGCGATCTGCCCGGCCTGCAAGGCGGCCAGCAGCGCTTGGGTGTCGACCACCGAAGCACGGGCGACGTTGACCAGGTAGCCCTGCGTACCGAGCGCCTGCAACACCTCGGCATCCACCAGATGATGGGTAGCCGCGCCGCCGGGCGTGGCGAGCACCAGAAAGTCCGCCGCCTCGGCCAGTTCACGCACCGACGGCTGCCAACGATACGCCAGGTCCTGGCGCGGGCGACGATTGTGGTAGTCGATATGCATGCCGAAGGCTTCGGCGCGCCGGGCAATCTCCAGGCCCACGGCGCCCAGCCCGAGGATGCCCAGGCGCTTGCCGGCAAACGATGGGCACATGACCTTGCGCCACTCGCTACGGCGCACCGAAGCATCGGCCTGCGGAATGTCGCGCACCATCGCCAGCAACAGGGCCATGGCATGGTCGGCGACTGTCGGCGCGTTGACTCCGGCGCCATTGCTGACCAGGATGCCGCGCGCCTGGGCGGCGGCGACATCGACCTTTTCATAACCGGCGCCGCTGACGCAGATGAGCCGCAGGTTCGGCATGGCATCCATTTCCTCGGCGAACAGCCCCAGCGGGCCACGGGTGACCACCGCGTCGATCTGCCCACCCTGTTCGGCGATGACCTGCGCACGGCGCTCGGGGGTCTGCGCACGGATCAGGCTGAACCCGCCATCCTCGAGGATCGGCAGGTAGTCATTGAGGTTTTCGACCAGCACCAGCAGGGTTGTCATGATTGTCAGCTCTTGCCCGGAAAAACCCCGACCTTAACCCGAGTGACCGCCTCGCTGCATGCCTTGTCGAGTTCATGAATGCGTATGACGCTGCCTTTTGACCTGGTACATGGCCTGGTCAGCGTGCCGGAACAGCTGCGCCAGATCGCCAGCGTCGTCCGGATAGCAGGCAATACCGATACTGGCCGAGATAGTCCAGTCGTGCTCGCCAAGGCGCACCGGTGCCTGCAACGCGCGAGCGATGGCCCGCGCCGTGCGGCTGGCATCCGCCTCGCCCTGTACCCGCTCCAGCAGCACCACGAACTCATCGCCGCCGATGCGCGCTACGGTATCGCTGTCGCGCACGCAGCCACTCAGGCGCCGTGCGACTTCCTGCAGCAAGGCATCGCCCGCCGCATGTCCCAGGGTGTCGTTGACCTGCTTGAAGTGATCCAGATCCAGATACAAGGCTGCCAGCTTGTCGCCATAGCGCTCGGCCTGGCGAACCGCCAGGTTCAGACGCTCCTGCAGCAGCACCCGATTGGCCAGCCCGGTGAGCTGGTCGTAGCGGGCCATGACCTGCAGGCGCTCATAAAGTTGCTTGCGGTCGATGGCCGCCGCCACATGGCTGGAGACAATTTGCAGCAGCTCCAGGTCCTGGGCGACTTGGGCAGGCTCGTCACGGCCGCTGGAAATCAACAGCGCGCCAATGATGCCGCTGGAGGTCTGCAAGGGTACGGCCAGGCAGTCACTGCCCGCCCGCGGCTGGGCGCTGCTCAGCACCTCATCGACCAGCGACTGGGTCGCAGCACACTGCAATTCATCGCTGCGGTAGGCGAACGACAGGGTGCCACGTTCGGCGTCCTGCAAGGCGATGGACAGCCAGCGGACACTCAGCAGCTGGCTCAGCAGTTGGTGAATGCGCGTGAACAGCCCGTGCAGGTCATCGCCCATACTGGCCGCTGCCGAGATCTCCAGCAGCGTCGCGCGCACCGCGTTGGCGCGCTTGAGGGCTGTGACGTCACGGGCCACGGCGATGCGCAGGCGATCCTCTTCGGACCAGCGCGCCGACCACATGACATCCACGACATTGCCCTGCTTGTGCAGGTAACGATTCTCGAAATGCAGCTTGGGCTCACCGCCCATGATTTGCGCCGCGGCCTCCAGGGTTCTGGCGCGGTCATCGGGGTGGACCAGCTGCAGCATGGGGATACCGATCAGTTCCTGGGGGCTATAGCCGAAGATTCTCTCGAATGCAGCGTTGACGTAGACAAAGCGTCCCTCTGAGTCCACCACGCAGATCGCATCCATGAGCATATCGACGAAGCCCTCCAGATTCGTGCAGGCGATTTTTTCCATCAGCCAGTACCTGGAAAAGGGGGACGTTCACACGCTCGACGCAGTTGCCGGCCAGACTGGCGGCACATATCGTTCAGCAACGGGTCCAATAGTGCCCAAACGGATTGCTTTTCGCCATTACCCGCTGCATGCCCATCCGGCAAACCATGCGGCGACTTTCGCACAAGGAATTACGAGCATGCCCGCATTCGCCCCCCGCCTCACTCCACTCTTCGGTCGTCTGGCCCTGGCCGCCATCGCCGCGACGCTGGCCGCCGCTCCGGCACTGGCCAGTGAAGCGCCCGGCCAGGCCCTCGCTGCCAAGGCTGGCATTCCCTGGCCGGCGGTCATCGCCCACCGGGGTGCCTCATTCGATGCCCCGGAGGAGACACTGCCGGCGTTCATCCTTGCTCGGGAACTGGGTGCCGACTATCTGGAGCTGGACCTGCAACGCACCCAGGACGGCGTACTGATCGCCCTGCACGATGACAACCTGCAGCGTACCACCAACATCGACGAGGTCTTTCCGGCCCGCGCCCACGACCCGGTGAGCAGCTTCAGCCTCGCCGAACTCAAGCAGCTGGACGCCGGCTCGTGGTTCAACAAGGCTTACCCGGGCCGTGCCCGTGACCGTTACGCCGGGTTGAAGATCCTGACCCTCGAAGAAGTGATGGACATCGCCGAGGGCGGCGCCAACAAGCCCGGCCTGTATATCGAGACCAAGGTTCCTGAGCAGTTTCCCGGCATCGAGGCAGACCTGAAAGAGGTTCTGCAGCGTCGCGGCTGGCTGCGTGAACGCCCGGCGGCGGCGCCTGGACAGGTCAACGTCGCGCACATGCCAGGCCGCGTGGTGCTGCAGACCTTCGACAAGTCCAGCCTGCAACTGCTGCACAAGGAGATGCCGCAGGTGCCCAAGGTGCTGTTGCTGTGGGTCGGTGAAGGTTCGATCAAGCCAAAGTCGGCGGTGCCGTTCAAAGACTCGGGCTTCAAGGACAAGGCCAGCTACTACGCGGCCCAGGAGGTCAGTTCCAAGGCCGAGTTCGAGGCCTGGATCGACTGGGCCAAGGCCAACGGTGCCATCGGCACCGGACCTTCATCGCGATTGGCCAATGGCGGTGACCAAAGCTACATGGATCTGGTCAAGCCCTGGATGAACGAGCTGACCCATGCCAAGGGGCTGATCGTCCACCCCTACACTGTCGATGAAGCCGTGGACTTCAAGAGCATCAGTGCCGCCGGGGCCGACGGCTTCTTCACCAACCGTACCGCCGAACTGCTGAAGTTCTATCAGCGCCCTGCCCGCCAGGACATCGATAGCCTGCTCAAGAGCAACGGTTACTGACCGCGCCCGGACACGTCGGCCTACCGGCGTGTCCGATCTGGTGTAAGCTCGCCAGTCATCGCTCAACGATCGAGAGGCTTATGCAGTCCCCCTTCCGACGCTCGACCCTTGCCACGCTGCGCGGTTTCAACCTGCCCGACACCGCGATCAACCTGCTCCCTTCGGCAGCCGACTATCGGCGCTGCCTGCTGGAGCAGATCGCCCAGGCGACCCGGCGCATCTACATCATCGCCCTCTACCTGCAGGAAGACGAAGCCGGACAGGAAATCCTCGACGCCCTGTACGCCGCAAAGGCCGCGCGTCCGGAACTCGACGTGCAGGTACTGGTGGACTGGTTCCGCGCCCAGCGCGGGCTGATCGGCGCCGGGCGGCAACCAGGCAACAGCGCGTGGTATCAGAGCCAGCACCTGGAGCATGACGTCGAAGTGCCGATCCACGGTGTACCGGTACAGACTCGCGAACTGTTCGGCGTGCTGCACCTCAAGGGCAGCGTGATCGACGACAAGGTGCTGTACACCGGCGCCAGTCTCAACAACGTGTACCTGCACAAGCTCGACAAATACCGGCTCGACCGCTATCACCTGATCCACAGCGCGGAGCTGGCCGACAGCTTCGTCGGGTTGGTGCAGCGCGACATCATCGGCTCGCCAGCCGTGCATCGTCTCGACCTGCCGCAACCGCCCAGCTCACGCAACCTACGGGGTGAAATTCGTGCCTTTCGCAGCCAACTGAAACGCGCCACCTACGACACCGCCCAGGGGGTTGCCGAGAATGGCGAGCTGCGCATCATTCCCCTGCTGGGCGTCGGCCCGCGCAATGCACTGAACCGCACCATCTGTGAGCTGATCGCCAGCAGTCAGAGCCACCTGAGCATCTGTACGCCGTACTTCAACCTGCCGATGGCGGTGACCCGGGAAATCAATCGTGCGATCAAGCGCGGCGTGGTGGTCGACATCATCGTCGGAGACAAGACCGCCAACGACTTCTTCATTCCCCCCCAGGAACCGTTCAAGGTCATTTCTGCGCTGCCATACCTGTACGAAATCAGCCTGCGCCGCTTCGCCCGCAAGCATCAGGCGGCCATCGACCGCCAACGACTGAACCTGCACTTGTGGAAGCACGGCGACAATACCTACCACCTAAAGGGCATGTGGATCGATCAGCGCCATACCCTGCTGACCGGTAACAACCTCAACCCGCGAGCCTTCAACCTGGACCTGGAGAACGGCCTGCTGATCGATGACCCCAAGGGAGAGTGGCTGGAGCCCAGAGCCCGAGAGCTGGCCAGCCTGATGCAGCACACCCGGCGCGTGGGGCACTACGAAGAGCTGCAGACGCTGGCGGACTACCCGGAAGGGGTGCACAAGTTTCTGCGTCGGGTCAGCCGGGTGAAGATCGAGCGCCTGCTGTACCGGATTCTCTGAGCCACGCGGCGGTTCCACACAACGGGCAGCGCAGGCTGCCCGTAGCGAACGGCTGACTCAGTCGATCAGTTGTGCGGCGCGCAATGCCTGAACGGCCGCCAGCCAGCGCGGCTGGCTGCGGTATTCGGTGCTGGCATGCGCCTGGCCACGCATGCGCGCCAGCCGTGGCGAAGGGCTGACGTTCAGGCGCTGCGCAGCACTCAAGGCCAGTTCGGCGCTGGCGCGGTCGTTGCAAACCAGGCCCATGTCACAACCGGCTCCCAGGGCCGCCTCGATGCGGCTGGCCGCGTCGCCTGCCACGTGCGCACCCGCCATCGACAGGTCGTCACTGAAAATCACCCCGTCAAAACCCAGCTCGCCGCGCAGGATTTCCTGCAGCCAGCGCCGTGAGAAACCGGCAGGCTGGGCATCGACCTGCGGGTAGATGACATGCGCCGGCATCACCGCCGCCAGCTGACGACTCAGGCGCGCGAAAGGCACCAGGTCATGGGCACGGATGCTCTCCAGGCTGCGCTCGTCGGTGGGAATGGCCACGTGCGAATCGGCTTCGGCCCAGCCGTGCCCCGGGAAGTGCTTGCCGGTGGCGGCCATGCCCGCTTCGTTCATGCCGCAGATGAACGCGCCAGCCAGGCGTGCGGCATATTCGGGATCACCTTCGAAGGCACGGGTACCGACCACGGCACTGCGCCCGTGGTCCAGGTCCAGCACCGGCGCGAAACTCAAGTCGAGACCCACGGCCAGTACCTCGGTCGCCATCAGCCAGCCGCAGTGACGAGCCAGGGCTTCGGCATCAGGGCGTTCAGCGATCGAGCGCATGGCAGGCAGACGCACGAAGCCTTGGCGCAGGCGCTGCACCCGCCCACCTTCCTGGTCCACCGCCAGCAGCAGGTCCGGGCGAATGGCGCGGATCGATGCGCTCAGCTCGCGGACCTGACGCGGGTGCTCGATATTGCGGGCAAAGATAATCAGACCGCCCACTTCGGGCTGGCACAGTAGATGACGGTCTTCAGCGGTCAGCCAGGTACCGGCGACATCGACCATCAGGGAGCCTTGCAGGCCAGAACTCATAGAAAACACCTTGCCTTGGATCGAGCCGGCATGGTGCTTGATCCTGCGGCCCGGTGCAATGCGGCTTCAGGCCTTGGCGGCGAGCGCGGCGGGTGTCTTGTTGCGGGGTCTGAGTTGCGCGGACACCATGGAAGGCTCGGTCACACCACTCTCGGCACGCATGCCGGCGGCCAGGAACGGCACCATCAGGCGCATGACCTGCTCGATGGAGGTGTTGACCCCGAAGTCATTCTCGGAAATCGCCCGCAGGGCCTTGATACCGGACATGCTGAACGCCGCGGCGCCCAGCATGAAGTGCACGCGCCAGAACAGCTCGATGGGGGGGATTTGCGGCGCGGCCTCGTTGACCAATTGCATGTAGCGGCGGAACACCTTGCCGTACATGTCTTCCAGGTAACGACGCAAGTGCCCCTGGCTCTGGCTGAACGCCAGGCCCAACAGGCGCATGAAGATGGACAGGTCGTTGCCGCTGCGCGGCTGCACGGCCATGGCCTGCTCGACCAGGATACCCAGCAGTTCCTCAAGGCTCGGCTTGTGCTCGGGAAGACCCTGGCGACGCTCCAGCTCGCGCTCAAGGCTGGCGCAGAACGGCCCCAGGAAGCGGGAAAAGACCGCCTGGATGAGGGCTTTCTTGGAACCGAAATGGTAGTTGACCGCTGCGAGGTTCACCGACGCCTTGCTGGTGATCAGCCGCAGGGAAGTCTCGGCGAAGCCTTTTTCGGCGAACAGCTGCTCGGCAGCATCAAGGATACGTTCTACGGTTTCCGACTGGGCCATGGCTCTCTGCCTGACAAAACAATCGTTTGAAACATACGTTTCAGCCCTGTCATTTGTCAAGCGGGCGGTTCATTTTGTGGCTGAACAGTCACGCGTTCAAGTTGTCCCGACCAGCGCCCGTTCGGCACCTGCATCAAATCGGCGATTGCCAAGACGCAGCCACTGTATATAATCCCAGTCACTGTATAAAAAGACAGAGCGCACGAAATGATCAAACTGACGCCACGCCAGGCCGAAATCCTTGGCTTCATCAAACGCTGCCTCGAAGACAATGGCTATCCTCCTACCCGTGCGGAAATCGCCCAGGAACTGGGCTTCAAGTCTCCGAACGCCGCCGAGGAACACCTCAAGGCCCTGGCCCGCAAGGGCGCCATCGAGATGACCCCCGGCGCCTCGCGCGGCATTCGCATCCCTGGCTTCGAAGCCAAGCCCGACGACAGCAGCCTGCCAATCATCGGTCGGGTTGCCGCCGGAGCCCCCATCCTCGCCCAGCAGCATATCGAGGAGTCCTGCAACATCAATCCCACCTTCTTCCATCCCAGCGCCGACTACCTGCTGCGCGTGCATGGCATGAGCATGAAGGATGTCGGCATTCTTGACGGCGACCTGCTGGCCGTACACACCACGCGTGAAGCACGCAATGGCCAGATCGTCGTAGCCCGAATCGGTGACGAAGTCACGGTTAAGCGCTTCAAACGTGAAGGCAGCAAGGTCTGGCTGATTGCTGAAAACCCTGAGTTCGCCCCCATCGAGGTCGACCTCAAGGAACAGGAACTGGTCATCGAAGGCTTGAGCGTCGGCGTCATCCGCCGTTAAGGAGACAGTCATGCAGTTCCATCCGGCCCCCAATACCCAATTACCGTTGTTCGAGGCGTTCTTGGCCCAACCCATGGTCACGCCCCTTCAGGAGCTGCCGCCGGCCATGCGCGAGCCGTTGCCGGAAGTGTTCAGCGAGCTGTCGTTGCGTGGTGCGGCCGGAAACTGCCTTGGTCTGCTGGCGCCCATCCTCCGGGAACTGAGCCAGGAGCAGGACGCGCGCTGGCTGACACTCATTGCACCACCGGCCAACGTGACACAGACCTGGCTGCGTGATGCCGGGCTTAACCGGGAACGCATCCTGATCCTGCGGCCACGCAGCAACCAGACCGCGCTGGACCTGACTCGGGAAGCCTTGCGCCTGGGGCGCAGCCATACGGTCGTCAGCTGGCTCAGCCCACTCAGCGCATCGGCACGCCAGCAGCTGACTGCGGCCGCACGAGACGGCGAAGCACAAAGCCTTAACGTCAGGCTGGGTTGAGCACCATCGAACCCTGCGCGCGGGGGTACGTGGACAGCGAAAGGTGAAAGCGAAACCATCAGCGGTAACCAGCAGGCGTTACCGTTCTGATTGCAAGACACAGGCAACTCACCCGAATTGACGGGACAAGCCCCTGTCGAGAAACTGCCTGAACCAGCGCGCTGGGTTCAGTGCAGGACGCGTGGACCTTCCTCTTCCTTTTCCAGCACGCCTTCGGCAAGGCGACCCGCCATCTGCACGCCGACGCTCAGCATGGCCTTGGCCACTTCCACGTGCTGACCTTGCAGGAACACCTTGGCATCTTCAGAAAAGTTGAGCGTGACCAACGAGCCTTCATCCTCGGCGCGACGCAGTTCGATGCGCCCGTCAGGAAGCTCGACAATTTCAAGAAAAGAAGTAGACATCAGTACAAATTCTCCGCGAAAGGCGGACATTGTAACAGTCTGGCCCTCCGCATACACCCACGCTTTTCAGAACTCGTTCATGCCCTGACGAAAACGCACCGCCAGTGACTTGATCGACTGCCGCCAGCTTTCCAGCTCCGCATGACTCAAGCCCTGCTCAGGCTCCTCGTCATCCAGATTCACCGCCTGGATCATCGGCTGGGTCACATCGCCCTTGGGCTTGCTGGGTGCACGTGGCGGTCGGAACAGGTCGGCATGGGCATCGAGCAGTTGGCCCAGCCAGGTATGGCGGTTCTGCGCCAGCTCGATCAGTTCGGCCAGTTCCGGAATCGCTACGCTGTCCAGTACCTCGGGCGCCAGCAGCGTCTCGGCACGAGGCGCCCCGGCCTGAGGCAGGCGGTAGTAACCGGCGATTTCATGACACAAGCCCAGCAGCGCACCGTAGAGGTGGAACAGGACGGTTTCGCGACTGGCCTGCACCTGGGCCTGGGCATTCAGTGCCTGACCCTGCTCTGCCTTGCTCAAGGCCTCGAGGGCCAAACCGGCGAAGAAAATCTTCTGGTTGGTTCGGGTATACAACTCGTGGGCCATGCTGGCGCCTCCCTGAAACGATGAAACCGATTACCGGCCTTGGCCCCTGCCGACGCAGGGGCGTCGCCCTCAGCGCTTGTCTTCGACCTTCCAGGTTCCACCATCGTAGAACGCGCGCCAGCCGGTCGGCTTGCCGTCGACCTCGGTCTGCACATACTGCTCCTTGGTCTTGCGGCTGTAGCGCACCACCGACGGACGGCCATCCGGATCCTGGGCAGGCGCATCGCACAGGAAGTGATACTTGGGATCGATTTCCTGCTTGTGCGGCAGCAGCTCAAGCACCAGCGGCGCTCGGGTCTCGCGGTTCTTGGGGAACTGGCTGGCAGCCAGGAACAGCCCTGAAGCACCGTCACGCAACACGTAGGTGTCGTCGACCTTCTCGCACTTGAGCTCCGGCATCTTCACCGGGTCCATCTTCGGCGGCGCCGCATCGCCGTTCTTCAGCAGCTTGCGGGTGTTCTTGCATTCAGGGTTGGTGCAACCGAAGAACTTGCCGAATCGACCGGTCTTGAGCTGCATCTCGCTGCCGCACTTGTCACACTCCAGGCTCGGGCCTTCATAGCCCTTGATGCGGTAGCTGCCCTCTTCGATCTCATACCCCGAGCAGTCGGGGTTGTTGCCGCAGATGTGCAGCTTGTGTTTCTCGTCCAGCAGGTAGGCATCCATCGCAGTGCTGCAGATCGGGCAGCGATGCTTGCCGCGCAGCACCCGGGATTCGGACTCGCCCTCGTCGTCTTCGGCGATCTCGTCACCCGGCGTGAGGTTGACGGTGGCCTTGCAACGCTCCTTGGGTGGCAGGCTGTAGCCCGAGCAGCCGAGGAACACGCCGGTGGAGGCGGTACGGATCTGCATCGGGCGACCGCAGACCTTGCATGGGATGTCGGTCATCACCGGCTGGTTGGCGCGCATGCCGCCTTCCGGCGCCTCGGCGATCTGCAGCTTGGTGCGGAAATCGTCATAGAACTCGTCCAGCACGTTCTTCCAGTCACGCTCGCCCTGGGCCACGTCGTCGAGATTTTCTTCCATGCCGGCAGTGAAGCCGTAGTCCATCAGGTTGGAGAAGCTTTCAGCCAGGCGCTCGGTGACGATGTCACCCATCTTCTCGGAGTAGAAACGACGGTTGTGCAATGTCACGTAACCGCGATCCTGAATCGTCGAGATGATCGCCGCGTAGGTGGAAGGTCGGCCGATACCACGCTTTTCCATCTCCTTGACCAGGCTGGCTTCGGAATAGCGCGCCGGGGGCTTGGTGAAATGCTGGCTCGGGTCGAGGGCGAGCAGATCGAGCTTTTCGCCTTCGGCCATGTCTGGCAGCACACCATCATCACCGGGCTTGGCGATCTGCGGCAGCACCTTGGTGTAACCATCGAACTTCAGAATACGGCCCTTGGCACGCAGCTCGAAATCGCCAGCGGCCACCGCGACGGTGGTCGACAGGTACTGGGCCGGCGGCATCTGGCAAGCCACGAACTGGCGCCAGATCAACTCGTAAAGACGCTCGGCGTCCCGCTCCATGCCGGAGAGCTTGCTTGGATGGGTGTTGACATCCGACGGGCGAATCGCTTCGTGGGCCTCCTGGGCGCCTTCCTTGCTGCTGTAGAGGTTCGGGCTGTCCGGCAGGTACTTCTTGCCGAACTCGCTCTCGATGTAGCTGCGTGCCATCGCCAGGGCGTCGGCAGAGAGGTTGGTCGAATCGGTACGCATGTAGGTGATGTAACCCGCCTCATACAGACGCTGGGCCATCATCATGGTCTTCTTCACCCCGAAGCCCAGACGGTTGCTGGCAGCCTGCTGCAGGGTCGAGGTAATGAAGGGTGCCGAGGGCTTGCTGCTGGTCGGCTTGTCTTCACGACGCACGATGCTGAAGCTGGAAGCCTTCAGCTTGTTCAGCGCGGCCATGGCCTGGGCTTCGTTGAGCGGCTTGAAGGCCTCGCCCTTCTCCCGCGCCACCTCGAAACGTACCTGTGCGCCCTTGGCGGTGCCCAGGTCGGCGTGGACCTCCCAGTACTCCTCGGGGATGAACGCGCGGATCTCGCGCTCACGCTCGACCACCAGTTTCACCGCCACCGATTGCACACGGCCGGCAGACAGGCCTCGTGCGACCTTCTGCCACAGCAATGGGGACACCATGTAGCCCACCACGCGATCGAGGAAGCGGCGCGCCTGCTGGGCATTGACCCGGGCAATATCCAGCTCGCCGGGTTTGGAGAAGGCGTCCTGGATGGCCTTCTTGGTGATTTCGTTGAACACCACACGCTTGAAGCGCTCGTCTTCACCACCAATGGCCTCGCGCAGGTGCCAGGCGATCGCCTCCCCCTCGCGGTCCAAGTCCGTTGCCAGGTAGATGGTGTCGGCATCCTTGGCCAGCTTGCGCAGCTCTTCGATGACCTTTTCCTTGCCCGGCAGGATCTCGTACTTGGCTTTCCAGCCGTGCTCCGGGTCCACGCCCATGCGCGCTACCAGCTGGCGACGGGCCTTTTCCTTGGGGCTCAGGGCCGGTGCCTCGCTGGCGGTAGCCTTGCCGCGCTTGGCCGCGGGCTCCTTGCTGGCGCTGGCCGAACCGCTGGTGGGCAGGTCACGGATATGGCCGATACTCGACTTCACCACGTACTGGTTGCCCAAATACTTGTTGATGGTCTTGGCCTTAGCCGGGGATTCCACGATGACCAGCGATTTGCCCATGGATCAGAAAATTCCTGAAAACGATAAATGAAAGACAGACGCGAACCTGTAAAGGCACCGCTATATATAGTGGCTAAAAGGTGAGGTCAAGCAGTGCCAACGGCAGCGACCCGCCTCATGGCCGAGAAAAAAGACTTTCTTCGGCACGGACCAAAGCAAAGCGCGGCACACGCTCGCCGTCAACCTCGACAGTTTCCTGGAACATTGTCAGAGGCCTTACCCACATGCCGTAATCGCCATACAACGCCTGGTAGAAGACCACCCACTCCTCGGTTTCCGAGTGACGAGCGACACTGAAAACCCGGTACTCCGGCCCCTTGTAATGGCGATAAAGCCCTGGCTGCAAATCCACAGTGCAATCCTCGAAAAAAGTCAGGTCTGGTGAACCCTAACCGAAAAAACCGTAGCCGAAAAACGCAAAAGCCGGGGCATCAGGCCCCGGCCGTTGTCTGCGCAGCCGATCAGACGCGTTCGAAGACGGTGGCGATACCTTGGCCCAGACCAATGCACATGGTCGCCACACCCAGCCGCCCGCCACGCTGCTTCATGACGTTGAGCAGGGTACCCGAGATACGTGCTCCCGAGCAGCCAAAGGGGTGACCCAGGGCGATGGCGCCGCCGTGCAGGTTAACCTTCTCGTCCATCTTGTCGAGCACTTTCAGATCCTTGAGCACGGGCAGCGCCTGTGCAGCAAAGGCTTCGTTGAGTTCGAAGTAATCGATGTCGGCGATCGACAGGCCGGCACGCTTGAGTGCCTTCTGAGTGGCCGGGACCGGTCCATAGCCCATGATGGCCGGGTCTACACCTGCCACCGCCATCGAACGGATCACCGCCAGCGGCTCGAGCCCGAGGTCCTTGGCGCGTTGTGCCGACATGACGATCATGCACGACGCACCGTCAGTGATCTGCGAGCTGGTACCGGCGGTCACGGTACCCCCCTTCGGATTGAACGCCGGCTTCAGGGCAGCCAAGCCCTCCAGCGTGGTTTCCGGACGGATGGTCTCGTCATGGGCGAAAACCTTGAGGAAGCCGTCCTCGTCATAGCCCTGCATCGGGATGATCTCGTCCTTGAAGCGTCCTTCCTCGGTGGCCTTGTGGGCCAACTGGTGGGAACGCAGGCCGAAAGCATCCTGCTGCTCGCGGGTGATGCCGTGCATCTTGCCCAGCAATTCGGCGGTCAGGCCCATCATGCCCGAGGCCTTGGCCGCATACAGCGACATGTGCGGGTTGGGATCGACGCCGTGCATCATACCCACGTGCCCCATGTGCTCGACGCCACCGACCACGAACACATCGCCGTTGCCGGTCATGATCGCCTGGGCGGCGATATGCAGGGCACTCATCGACGAGCCGCACAGGCGGCTGACGGTCTGCCCGGCCGAGGTATGCGGGATCTGGGTCATCAGCGAGGCCATGCGGGCGATGTTCCAGCCCTGCTCCAGGGTCTGGTTGACGCAGCCCCAGATGACGTCCTCGACTTCGGCCGGATCGACCTTGGCATTGCGTTCCAGCAGTTTGCTGATCAGGTGCGCCGAGAGATCCTCGGCACGAGTGTTGCGATGCATGCCACCCTTGGAACGCCCCATGGGTGTGCGAGCGAAGTCGACGATGACGACATCTCTTGGATTCAGACTCATGGATGCTTACTCCTTGACTGGCGCTTGACCGAAGAAACTCTGGCCATTGCGGGCCATTTCACGCAGTTTCGCGGTCGGTTCATACAGGGCACCCAGTTCGGCATAACGATCGGCCAGGGCGACGAATTCGGCTACACCAATGGAGTCGATGTAGCGCAGCGCACCACCCCGGAACGGAGGGAAACCGATGCCGTAGATCAGACCCATGTCGGCTTCGGCCGCCGTCTCGACGATGCCATCTTCCAGGCAGCGCACGGTCTCCAGGCACAGCGGGACCATCATCCAGTTGATGATGTCTTCGTCGCTCAGCTCGCGCTGTTCGAAGATGATCGGCTTGAGCACATCGAGAACCTGCGGGTCGAAAACCTTCTTCGGCTTGCCCTTCTTGTCGGTCTCGTAGGCGTAGAAACCCTTGCCGTTCTTCTGGCCCAGACGCTTGGCCTCATACAGGGCATCGATGGCCGAGCGGCGCTCGTCCTTCATGCGATCGGGAAAGCCTTCGGCCATGACGTCGCGACCATGATGACCGGTGTCGATACCGACCACGTCCATAAGATAAGCCGGGCCCATGGGCCAACCGAACTTCTCCATGACCTTGTCGATGCGCACGAAGTCCACACCGGCGCTGACCAGCTTGGCGAAGCCGCCGAAGTAAGGGAACAGTACGCGGTTGACCAGAAAGCCCGGGCAATCGTTGACCACGATCGGGTTCTTGCCCATTTTCTTGGCGTAGGCGACGGTCGTGGCCACGGCCTCTTCACTGGACTTCTCGCCACGGATCACTTCCACCAGCGGCATCATGTGCACCGGGTTGAAGAAGTGCATGCCGACG
Organism: uncultured Pseudomonas sp.; assembly: GCF_913777995.1. Taxonomy (GTDB): domain Bacteria; phylum Pseudomonadota; class Gammaproteobacteria; order Pseudomonadales; family Pseudomonadaceae; genus Aquipseudomonas. The sequence continues at coordinate 38,398 of NZ_CAJYVE010000041.1, forward strand.
AAGTTTTCCGGGCGCTTGAGGGCCTTGGCCAGCAGGCTGATGGAGATTGTCGAGGTGTTGGACGCCAGGATGGTGTTCTCGCCCACCTGCTCCTCGACTTCGGCAAGCACCGCCTGCTTGACCTTGGGATTTTCGACTACGGCCTCGACCACCAAGTCGACATGGCCGAAATCACCATAGGACAGGGTCGGACGGATGGCATTCAGCGCCTCGGCCATCTTCGCCGGGGTCAGGCGCCCCTTCTCGACACGATTGCCCAGCAGTTTGGACGCCTCGTTCAGGCCCAGTTGCACGGCCTCCTCGCGGATGTCCTTCATCAGGATCGGCGTACCCTTGACGGCGGACTGGTAGGCGATGCCGCCGCCCATGATGCCGGCACCCAGCACTGCGGCCTGGTGCACATCACGAGCCTGTGCGTCGTAGGCCTTGGCCTTGCGCTTGAGTTCCTGGTCGTTGAGGAACAGGCCAATGAGGCTCTGCGCCGCAGAGGTCTTGGCCATCTTGACGAAGCCGGCGGCCTCGATCTCCAGCGCCTTGTCGCGACCGAAACTGGCGGCTTTCTGGATGGTCTTGATGGCCTCGACAGGCGCCGGATAATTGGGGCCGGCCTGACCGGCGACGAAGCCCTTGGCGGTCTCGAAGGCCATCATCTGTTCGATGGCGTTGAGCTTGAGCTTCTCCAGCTTTGGCTGGCGCTTTGCCTTGAAGTCGAATTCTCCAGAGATAGCCCGCTTCACCAGGTCCAGTGCAGCGGCCTGCAGCTTGTCGGGGGCGACCACGGCATCCACAGCACCGACCTTCAACGCGTCCTCGGCCGCATTCTCCTTGCCGGAGGCGATCCACTCGATGGCGTTGTCGGCGCCGATCAGGCGCGGCAGGCGGACGGTACCGCCGAAGCCGGGGTAGATGCCCAGCTTGACTTCGGGCAGGCCGATCTTCGCGCCTGCGGCCATGACGCGGTAATCTGCCGCCAGGCACATCTCCAGGCCACCGCCAAGCGCGATGCCGTTGATCGCCGCCACGGTGGGCACGCCGAGGTCTTCGAAATCACTGAAAATGCGGTTGGCCTGCAGGTTGCCCGCTACCAGTTCGGCATCGGGCAGTTTGAAATTGTCGACGAACTCGGTGATATCGGCGCCGACGATGAAGACGTCCTTGCCACTGGTGACGATCACGCCCTTGACCGAGCTGTCGGCCTTGAGGGTGTCGACCACCTGACGCAGTTCCTCGAGGGTGAGGCGGTTGAACTTGTTGACGGACTCACCCTTGAGATCGAAATTCAATTCGACGATGCCACCTTCAAGAGCCTTAACCGTGATGGCTTTACCTTCGTAAATCATCAACTGATCTCCACGATATGGAAGCTGAACAATACACATCGGACATTACCAACATCCGACGAGACCACGACGTCGCCGTCATTGAATACGCCAAATCACAGGCCCGCCGCCGACGTGGCAGTCAGAATTCTGTCAGACTGATCTGACACCAAACGCTCAATTCATACAACCGTTTGACTTGGGTACGCACACATTCATGGAAAAGCAGGCAATTGTCAATTGACCACCCCCTCCGTTGAATAGGGTGCTTCGGCCATAGGTCAGCCTGGACCGCCTGAACCCGTTGCAGAGCGTCTGATTGGCGTACGCCCACGCACAACAGGGCGAAGTATGGGCGAAACTTCACACCCTGCCTGCGCACCATCGTGGTTCACCAGAACAATCAGTCGGAAAAAAAGCGACAAAACAGAGCAAAGCAGCTAGAGTCCTGCTCATCGTCTTCGAGCACTTCGCTCGACAGCCAGGCGGCGTTGCGCCGCCCGCCCTGCATTACCGGCCTGCCTGGCCACCCCCGGCCCGATATCGCTATCGGGCTTTTTTATGGGCACCGTTCAGCGGGCCGCCAGCGCCTGAAGCGCTTCATTAATATGCTGCAACACTTGCGCGTCACCGCGCTCCCCCCAATACAGCGAAACCATCCGCCCGTCAGCCTCGATCTTGTACACATCGGCAGGCAGGTTGCGCAGCACGGCCAGCATCGACTCGTCGTTACAAGGCTCGCGCCAGCGATTGACCCAGTTGCCCGCACCGTTCTGCCAGTATTCCCAGCCCGCCGTAAGGCCGGAGCTGCGCTGCCGGTGGTACTGCGCACAACTGGCCGGGGGCTGCGGGTCCAGCCAGTGCGGCCACTGCGCCCGCGCCAGCTGCATGCCCATTCCCAGGCGCCGCGCCTCAAGGCGCAAGGCCATCCTTCCGCTCTGCTTGCGCGATGGCAGCATCCACACCAGCGGGCTGAGCATCACACAAATGATTGACAGAATGATCCAGCCCGTCATATTCCTTGCCCCGCCCTACAACAATCATTAATGAACGGCCGTCAACAGGACCTGCCCAGACGGGCACGAAAGGGCCATACTGGCTACGACGCATTGTTCCGGAGGATACTCTCATGCCGTATCAACACATTCTGGTCGCCATAGACCTGACCGATGAATGCGATCCGGTCATCAAGCGTGCCCGCCTGCTGGCCGAGAGCAGCGGCGCGACCTTGTCGATGGTGCACATCGTCGAACCCATGGCCATGGCCTTTGGCGGCGATGTCCCCATGGACCTGTCACAACTGCAACAGCAACAGATCGACCAGGCCAAGGAAAAGCTCCAGCGCCTCAAGGAGAAGTACCCGGACATCAAGGCCGGCGAAAGCCACCTGGTCTACGGTCAGCCGCGCCAGGAGATTCACCAGCTGGCCAAGGACAAGCAATGCGACCTGATCGTGGTCGGCAGCCATGGCCGCCATGGCCTGGCGCTGCTGCTCGGCTCCACCGCCAACGACGTCCTGCACGGCGCCCCCTGCGACGTGCTGGCGGTACGCCTGAAGAAACCTGAGTAACTCACAAGCCCGCAGCGACGCTTGCCGCTGCGGGCTTGCCCATCAGTCGTCCAGTTCCGCCCAGCGCTCCAGCAGCACGTCCAGCTCGGCCTGCATTTTCTCGACCTGCGCCAACACCGCCGTGACCTCCGTGGAGGGTCGCTGGTAGAAGGCTGGCTGGGCAATTTCCTCGCTCAGCGCCGCCAGGCGGGTCTCTGCCTCTTCGATCTGCCCAGGCAAGGCTTCCAGCTCACGCTGCTCCTTGTAACTGAGCTTTTTCTTCGCCGATGCTGCGGCAGGCGCCGGCGCAGGTGCCTGCGCCGGTTTTTCCACCACCGCGCTATTGAGCTCGGCCTTACCCGATTTACTGTCGGTAACACCAAGCAGGCGCGGCGAGCCGCCCTGACGCAGCCAGTCCTGGTAGCCACCGACGTATTCGCGAACCCGGCCCTCGCCCTCGAACACCAGGGTGCTGGTCACCACGTTGTCCAGGAAGGCCCGGTCGTGGCTGACCATCAGCACCGTACCCTTGTAGTTCGACAGCACCTCTTCGAGCAGCTCGAGGGTTTCCACGTCCAGATCGTTGGTTGGCTCGTCGAGCACCAGCAGGTTGGCCGGCTTGCTGAACAGCTTGGCCAGCAACAGACGTGCCCGCTCGCCGCCAGACAGCGCCTTGACCGGCGTCCGGGCACGCTGCGGGCTGAACAGGAAATCGCCCAGGTAGCTCAACACGTGGCGGTTCTGACCATCGATCTCGATGAAATCCCGGCCCTCGGAAATGTTGTCGATGACGGTCTTTTCTACATCCAGCTGATGACGCAACTGGTCGAAATAGGCCACTTCCAGGCGCGTACCGGTCTGCACCTTGCCCTCGGTGGGCTCCAGGTCGCCCAGCATCAGCTTGAGCAGGGTGGTCTTGCCGGTGCCGTTGGCGCCCAGCAGGCCAATGCGGTCCTCGCGCTGCAGGACCATGGAGAAATCCTTGACCAGCTGCGGGCCACCAGGGTGGGCGAAACTCACGTTTTCCAGGACGATGACCTGCTTGCCGGACTTGTCGGCCGCTTCGATCTGGATGTTCGCCTTGCCGGTGCGCTCGCGGCGCTCGCTGCGCTCCACGCGCAACGCCTTGAGCGCCCGCACCCGGCCTTCGTTACGGGTCCGCCGGGCCTTGATGCCCTGGCGAATCCACACCTCTTCCTGGGCCAGGCGCTTGTCGAACAACGCGTTGGCGGTTTCTTCGGCGGCCAGCATGGCTTCCTTGTGCACCAGGAAGCTGGCGTAGTCGCCGTTCCAGTCGATCAGGCCGCCGCGATCCAGTTCCAGAATGCGCGTCGCCAGGCTCTGCAGGAATGCCCGGTCGTGGGTGATGAACAGCACCGCGCCCTGGAAATCCTTGAGCGCTTCTTCGAGCCAGGCGATGGCGCCGATGTCCAGGTGGTTGGTCGGCTCGTCGAGCAGCAGCAGGTCAGGCTCGCAGACCAGCGCCTGGGCCAGCAGCACGCGGCGGCGCCAGCCACCGGACAGCTCGGCCAGGGTCTTGTCGGCCGGCAGCTGCAGGCGGCTCAGGGTGCTCTCCACCACCTGCTGCAGGCGCCAGCCATCACGGGCTTCCAGCGCTTGCTGGACATTCATCAGTTGGGTGAGGTCGTCCTCGGTGACGCAGTTCTGCGCCAGGTGGTGATATTCGGCGAGCAGCGATCCGACACCGTCCAGCCCCTCAGCCACGACATCGAACACCGTACGTTCGTCGGCCAGCGGCAACTCTTGCGGCAGTTCGCCGATCTTCAGCCCCGGCGCACGCCAGATGCTGCCGTCGTCGGGCTTCTGCACGCCCCTGACGAGCTTCAACATGCTGGACTTGCCTGTGCCGTTACGGCCGATGATGCAGACGCGTTCGCCGCGGGCGATCTGCCAGGACACCTTGTCCAGCAACGGCATGGCGCCGAAGGCGAGGGACACATCGCTGAATTTGAGCAGGGTCATGAGCTTCTCCAAAAACCGGGCGCGCATTCTACCCGAGATGAGGCGGCGCTGTCCGGCATGGCGGTGAAACGGTCTGGCAGGCGGGGATCAATTATTTCCAGGTGAGTCGCAGAGCGCCGCAACGCTTTCAACCCAAGGTGGCAAAAGGCTAAGCTAACGGCATTTTCACGACTCAACAGCCCGGAAGTCTCATGCGCGGTCGTTTGCTCAGCCTTGTATCCTGCCTGCTCCTCTCCGTCACCGCCGCCACGCAGGTCCAGGCGGTGGACATCACCCAACAGCGCAAACTCTACGACGAAGCCAAGAGCGCCCTGGCCAAGGGCGATACCGGTCCGTACCTGCGCAACAGCGCGGCACTGGCCGACTATCCCCTGCAGCCCTACCTCGAATACGACGAACTGACCGCCCGCCTCAAGAGCGCCAGCAACGTCGAGATCGAGAAATTTCTCGCCGAGCACGGCGACCTGCCCCAGGCCAACTGGATGAAACTGCGCTGGCTGCGCTGGCTGGCCGAACGCGGCGACTGGGCGACCTTCGTCCGCTACTACGATCCGAAGATGAACTTCACCGAACTGGACTGCCTGTACGGCCAGTACCAGATCAACAACGGCCAGCGTGCCGAAGCCTACGCCAGCGCCGAAAAACTGTGGATGACCAGCAAGAGCCTGCCCGACTCCTGCGACGCCTTTTTCGCCCAGTGGGCCGCCGCCGGGCAGCTCACCGAGCAGAAGCGCTGGCAGCGCGCCAAGCTGGCCGCCCAGGCGCGCAACTACAGCCTGGCCACCAGCCTGGTCAACAGCCTCAACTCCATGGCGCCCCAAGGCAAACTGCTGCTACAGGTGGCTCAGAAGCCGGAAATGCTCAACAACCCGGCGCAATTCCGCCCGGTCGACGAAGCGATGTCCGATGTGGTCGGCCTGGGCCTGCGGCGTCTGGCCCGCCAGGATCCGCAAAAGGCGCTGTCGATGCTCGACGGCTACGCGACGACCCTGCACTTTTCCAATGAAGAAAAGGTCGAGATCGCCAAGGAAATCGGCCTGACCCTCGCACGTCGCTACGACGACCGCGCGCTGGAAATCATGACCCGCTATGACCCGCAGCTGCGCGACGACACGGTCAGTGAATGGCGCATGCGCCTGCTGCTGCGCCTGGGCCGCTGGCAGGAGGCCTACGACCTGGCGCGCCGCCTGCCACCGGACCTGGCCAAGACCAACCGCTGGCGCTACTGGGAAGCACGCGCCCTGGAACTGGCGCAGCCGGGCAACCCGCTGATCCCCAGCCTGTACAAGGACGTGGCCAAGGAGCGCGACTTCTACGGCTTCCTGGCCGCCGACCGTACCCAGAGCGCCTACCAGCTCAACAACAAGCCGCTGGTGCTGAGCCAGGCGGTCATCAACAAGGTACGCAACACGCCGGGCATTCGCCGCGCCCTGGAATTCCACGCCCGTGGCGAAATCGTCGACGGCCGCCGCGAGTGGTATCACGTCAGCCGTCACTTCAACCGCGACGAGATGGTCGCCCAGGCCAAGCTGGCCTACGACATGAAATGGTACTTTCCGGCAATCCGTACCATCAGCCAGGCGCAGTACTGGGACGACCTGGACATCCGGTTCCCCATGGCCTATCGCGACACCCTGGTCCGTGAAGCCAAGGTCCGCGGCCTGCATTCGAGTTGGGTATTCGCCATTACCCGGCAGGAAAGCGCCTTCATGGATGACGCCCGCTCTGGCGTGGGCGCCAGTGGCCTGATGCAGCTGATGCCGGCGACCGCCAAGGAAACCGCGCGCAAGTTCAGCATTCCACTGGCCTCGCCACAGCAGGTATTCAACCCGGAAACCAACATCCAGCTCGGTGCGGCCTACCTCAGCCAGGTCCACGGCCAGTTCAACGGCAACCGCGTCCTGGCCTCGGCGGCCTACAACGCTGGCGCCGGCCGCGTGCGCCAATGGCTCAAGGGCGCCAACCACCTGGGCTTCGATGTCTGGGTCGAGAGCATTCCGTTCGACGAAACCCGCCAATACGTGCAGAACGTGCTGTCCTACGCGGTGATCTACGGCCAGAAGCTCAACAATCCCCAGCCACTGGTGGATTGGCACGAGCGCTTCTTCGACGACCTCTGAGTTTCATCCGGGCGGGCGCATTGCGCACCCGCCCGGCTGGCCCGGACCTGCTACTCGAGCACTTCGACCGGCATCCCGACTTCCAGTCGCCCTTCCCCATCATTGACCAGGTTCTGGCCAAACAGGATTTCGTTGTCTTTCAGGCGGTAGCCCTTGAGCGTATTGAGCGGCTCGCGGTCGGCACTGCGCTGGCCGGTGGCTGGATCGATGGTGGTGAGGATGCAGCGCGAACAGGCCTTGAGCACGCGCAACTCCACACCGCCGATGCGGATGCGCTTCCAGCCGTCTTCGGCATAGGGTTCGGCGCCGCTGACCACCAGGTTGGGGCGAAAACGCAGCATCTCCTGGGGGCGACCGATGCGCGCCGACAGGTCATCCAGCGAGCCTTGGCCGATCAGCAACAGCGGAAAGCCATCAGCGAAGCCGACCTTGTCCTGCACCGTGCCGTAACCGTCGGGCAACCAGCGCGCCCGTGCCTCGGGCACATGCACCATGCGGGTGGGCTTGCCGATGAAGGCACTGGCCCACTCGGCGGCCGCGTCACCGGCATCCGGCACCATCAGGGTGTCGCGCCATACGGTCACGCCGCGCAGGTTGGCAGCATGGTCTTCGGGCACGGCGACGTCGAGCGGTTGGAAACCCGGAGCGGCCAGCGTGATGCCGCCACTGGCGTTCCACAGCACGGAGAGCTGCGACATGTGCGGCAGGGCACGCTGAGTGAGGAAGCGCCCTGTGACCGCATCCACCAGCATCCAGCGGCGGTCGCCGGAAAGCCCCAGCGCATCGAGCATGGCGCTTTGCAGAATTTCCGGCTTGCAGGATTTGAGCGGGTAACGGTAAAGCGCGCTGAGCTGCAACATGGCCTGTTTTCCTCGAGTGCCACAGAAAGTCAGGCCACAGCTTACACAGACGTCAGCCGAACACCATCTGCAAACGCTCGCGAACGACATCCACCAGCTTGTCTGGCTGGAACTTGGAAAGGAAATTGTCGCAACCGACCTTCTTCACCATCGACTCGTTGAAGCTGCCCGACAGCGACGTATGCAGCACCACGTAGAGCCCCTTCAGGCGCGGGTCGTTGCGGATCTCGGTGGTCAGTCGGTAGCCGTCCATTTCGGGCATTTCCGCATCGGTGAAGACCATCAGCAGTTTCTCGTTCATGTCCACGCCGGTGTCGGCCCAGGCCTTGAGCATGTTCAGGCCCTTGAGGCCATCGCTGGCGGTGTGCAGCTTGATGCCAAGCTGCGACAGGGTATCGCGCAGCTGACTGAGCGCCACCTTGGAGTCGTCGACCAGCAGGATTTCCAACCCCTTGGCGTGCTCCAGTATCGGATCCTTGAGCTTTTCCGTAGAAACCCGCGCGTTGTAAGGCACGATCTCGGCAAGCACCTTCTCGACGTCGATGATTTCCACCAACTGGTCATCGACCTTGCTGATCGCGGTCAGATAATGCTGGCGACCGGCGCTGGTCGGCGGTGGCATGATGGCGTCCCAGTTCATGTTGATGATGCGGTCCACACCGCCCACCAGGAACGCCTGCACCGAACGGTTGTACTCGGTGACGATGATGGTGCTGTTCGGCCCCGGCACCAGCGGGCGCATGCCGATGGCCTGGGACAGGTCGATCACCGGCAGGGTCTGGCCCCGCAGGTTGACCACACCACACACGAACGAGTGCCGCTGCGGCATGAGCGTCAGCTTGGGCAGTTGCAGGACTTCCTGGACCTTGAACACGTTGATCGCGAACAACTGACGACCGGCCAGGCGGAACATGAGGATTTCCAGGCGGTTCTCGCCCACCAACTGGGTACGCTGATCAACTGTGTCGAGAATGCCGGCCATTTAAGTAGAACTCCTGAAGCGTGATGACGAGATGTCTGCCTTTTGTTATATCGGCCGCCGGCGTCAAGACCTTAATCTGCGTCACGCCGGCCGCCATTGATATCACAGTAACATCATGCTTTACTGGCGACATCTTTCCAACTGTCCAGGCGAGATATAACGCTCGCCCGCAGCGCATCTCATCAGGTATCGGCAAACCGGTATTAGGGGTAGCCCTGAGCCCGTATCAGGGCCAACCTGATATTCGCACTATTCAATAGCTATTATTGTGACACCATTCGCGTTTCATGAATGGAGTCAGGCGGTTGAATCTCTCACAGGCCACGCGGCCTTCTTTCACGCTCCGGCGGCAATGCATCGCCGGAGCGGACCGTCTATCTCCGACCTTCTGTCAACTTTCCAAGCTTCGTGGGCCACTAAACAGCCTTGCCGTCAGAGCATTCAGGTCGTACCGAAAATATTCGGAAGCGACCTACAGACTTCCCCATGAAATCGACATTAACTGTCTGGCATTCGCCGAGAGCACTCTGCCTGAGCAAACCATGAGGCACGGAGATCAAGGATGCTGAACAGCCAAGACTGGCCACTGCAATACGACTCGTTCATGTTCGAGTCCCAGACCCTGCTGAACCGTTGCGAGGAATGCCTCGCCCACCTGGAAATGATCGGCGACGACGAAGACGCCGTTTTGGGCCTGCAGAACAGCCTGCAGCGTCTGGGAAACCACGCTCGACAAGCGTCGGCCCCGGCCATGGCAGCGCTTGCCGAACAACTGCATGGCTGCCTCGACGCCGCACACGGCGGCTGCCTGGGTGGCGAGGCGCGCTCGATCATCAGGTCCTGTCTCGCCCTGCTGGCCTGGCAACTGGAGCTGATCGACCCGGGCACCGGCGAGCTGCCGATGGATGACGGCGAACAGCAGGAGCTGCTCGAGCGCCTGGCTCCAGCGATCAGCCAGCACGCCACCGACCCCTGATTCCCTCGCCGGTCGGAATGCGCTGGGCGGCACCGGCCATACCCGGTCTGTGGCCCGGTCTGCCGGGCCAACGCCCAGGGTGACCTTCCTTTAGGCAAGGCGTCAGGTAAGATTGGCGACCGTAGAAATTCATGAGCAGCGCATTGAACCGACGAGCGTGCCGGCCATAGACGACCGACCCGTCGAAGTCACCTGATGATCAGCCATGGCACGTCGATGAACTCATCCACCGCATCACTGCGCAGCCTTGCACTCCAACCGTCGAACGACAACACAGGCCGTCTTTTCGGTGCAGTCTGTCTTGTCTCGATCCTTTGCAACCTGGCGTTGTTCATCAGTGCCCAGGCAGCGGCATGGGCCTTCGTGGCCGTCAACCTGCTGAGCATCGGCAGCGTCTGGCTGATTCACGAACGGAGCCGACGCGTGATCCGCTTGGCACCTCGGGAACTGGCCGAATGCATGCTGCAGGTTCAGGAAAGCGAACGCCAACGCCTGAGCCGCGAGCTGCATGACGACATCGGCCAGATGCTCACCGCCGCGCGCCTGCAGTTCGACCACCTGCAACGCCGCCTGCCGGCCGATTGCCAAGAGCCCTGTCGGCAATTGGGGGAAACCCTCGAGGAAACCTTGGACAAGGTCCGCGACCTGTCGGCCATTCTCAATCCGCGGCAACTGCACAGCCTGGGCCTGGAAGCCAGCCTGCGCATGCATCTGGTACGTCATCTCGCCGACAACAGGGTCTGCTGGACCCTGGAGTGCAACCAGTCGCTCAATGGCCTGCCCAACGACATGGCCGTGGCCGCCTTCCGCATCACCCAGGAGGCGGTGACCAACATGTTGCGCCACGCCCAGGCCAGCAACCTGCTGGTGCGCATCAAGCGCCTGGCCGCGGGGCTGAGCCTGGAAATCCACGATGACGGCAAAGGCTTCGAGCTGCAGGGCAACCCGGCGGAGCTGGGCCTGCGAGGCCTGGCCGGCATGCACGAACGCGCCACCCTGCAAGGCGGCACCTGGCAACTGGACACGGCGCCAGGCCATGGCACGCGAATCAGCGTACTGCTGCCCTGGCCACCGCGCAGCCAGCAACGTGCCTGCCCTGACAAGACCTGAACATGACCTGCACATTACTTCTGATCGACGACCACTCACTGATCCGCGCCGGCATTCGCGCCCTGGTCGCCGAGATACCAGGCTTCAGCGTGATCGGCGAGGCTGACGATGGCAAAGCCCTGAGCGACCTGGCGTTGCGGCTGCAGCCAGACATCATCCTGCTGGACATCTCCATGAAGCAGACCAACGGCCTGGACGCCCTGCGCCAACTGCTGCTGGTGCGCCCGCAGAGCAAGGTGCTGATCCTGTCGATGCACACCGACCCGGAGCTGATCATGCGCGCCCTCAAGGGCGGCGCGCACGGCTACCTGCTCAAGGACACTTCGCTCATCGAGCTGGAACAGGCACTGCGTGCCCTGGTCAATGGTGAGCGTTACATCAGCCCGGCCATCGCCCACACGGTGATCAACCAGGCCCTGGGCAGCACTCAAGCCGCCACCGCTGCAACGCAACGACCGCACAACCTGACCGCCCGCCAGCTGGAAATCCTGCGCCTGATCGTGCGCGGCAAGTCCACCCGGGAAATCGCCAATGGCCTGGACCTGTCGGTCAAGACCGTGGAAACCCATCGTGCGCAGATCATGAAACGTCTGCAGATCTACGATATCGCCGGGCTGGTGCTGTACTGCGTGCGCGAGCGGATCATCAGTCTGGACGACTGAGCCAGGGCGTTTCACTGCCACCCAGCAAGGGTGAACTGGCCGGCAGATGCAGACGCAGCGCCGCCGGCCTGGCCTCGAAACGCAGCTGCTGGCACGACAGCGGCTCACCATCGAGGTTGATATCCAGCCCCTGCGCAGACTTCAGCTCGACCCACGGCAGGCGGGCACGCACGAACATGTTCTCGATGCCCAGCCCGCCGGCCAGCAGCCCCTTCAGGGTTCCCACCAGCTCCTGTGGTGCAGGCAGGATACTGATGTCCAGCAAGCCGTCATCGGCCAGCGCACCGGGGCACAAGACATGCCCGCCGCCGGCCTGCCGGCCGTTGCCGATGCCCAACGCCAGCAGTTCGCCGCTCCAGTGAAAATCCGGTCCGCTCAACTCGCCATACGCCGAATGCAGCTCGCTGAAACGCGACAGGCCGGTAAACAGGTACGCCGCGCCACCCAGGACTTTCTTGAGGTCTTCCGACGTATTGGCGGTCACCTGGCTGCCAAACCCGCCCGTGGCCATGTTCAGGAACAAACGGCCATCGGCGGCGCCGAGATCCACGGCACGCGGGGGCACATCGAGCAGGTCAAGCGCTTCGTCGACCTCCAGGGGAACCCCGGCGGCCCGGGCGAAATCGTTGGCCGTGCCCAGCGGCAGAATGGCCAGGCTCGGCGGCTCGCCACCGACCTCGCTCATCGCCAGGGCCTCGGCGATATCCCGCAAGCTGCCGTCGCCGCCGCCGGCGACGATCTGCCGATGCCCGGCGGCCAGCGCCTCACTCACCAAGCGCTGCGCATCACCGGCTTCCCAGGTCAGGCGCACCTCCAGCTCCCAGCCCTGTTCGCGTTTGCGCAGCACCGCTTCGCGTACCTGCTCGTTGAGCGACTGCTTGCCATGAAGAATCAGAATCGCCCTGCGTTTTGCCATGACACTCCCCTATCGTCATTCGCTCGCCATCCCTTGTCGCAGGCGGCCCGGTTCAGGCTATGACCCCGCCAGAAGGAAAATCGCTCGTCGCTTGCAAACTTTTTTCGTCAAGGGTGATGCTGCGTGACGCCCGCAGACACTAGGCAAACAGCCATTACGGCGCGCCGAAGCGATCCGCGCGGTGAAAAAACCTCGCCGCCGTACTCCCGCTTTTCTGTTGCATGGGCTTTACTGACAAAAAATCCTGACATGATTGTTTCTGAATAGAATCAAGGACTCATCTGACATGCCGATAAGGCAACGATGCAGGAGGCTTCGGCAAGCCTGTGTCAAAAACCCCACGCGACGTCAATAAAACGACACCTTAGCGATAGAAAAACACAACGGTATTTTTCTGACACTTCAAGGCAGAGTCCCAGGCGAGCATGGAGCAACCCGTAAACATGGATTTGAAGCAGTGAGCGAACAGCATGCGGTTGCAGCCCGTTGACAGCCTTTCTCTGACCCGCACCAGCCTGGTGGAGTATTTTCTGCTGGGCATTCGTCTGGCTCATGGCCTGGCCTGCATCCTTCCCGGGCTGGTATTGCTGGCGTTGGACCCGGTGACCGGCATCGACGCGGTCGACCGGAGCCAGGTCGGCGTTCTCCTGCTCTATGGCGGGCTCAGCGTGCTGATTTTCCAGGCCCTGGGGGTGTACTCCGAGGCGCTGTTCAGCAATTCGCTGCGCCTGCGCATGATCCTCTTCGCCTGGATCGCCGCCTTCGGCCTGCTGATGATGCTGCAGTACTTCATGGGCGTCCTGAGATTCTTCACACCGGAACAGCTGCTGATCTGGTTCTTCGCCACCCTGGGTCTGCTGTGTGTGCTGCGCCTTGCGATGCTGCTGATGTTCAAGCGCCAGATGAAAAAGGGCGTGTTCCTGCAGACGGCGGTGATTCTCGGTGCCACCGAGAACGGTCTGCGCCTGGCCGAGTATCTGGTCGAGCACCAGGATATCCGCTCCGGGGTGATCGGTTTCATCGACGACCGGATTGGCCGCATGCCCAAGACGGTCGCCAACCTGCCGCTGCTGGGCAACACCGGCGACCTGGAGCGACTGATCCGCGAGGACAAGATCACCCAAGTGCTGGTCGCCCTGCCCTGGACGGCGGAAAACCGCATGGATTACATCATCCGCGAATTGCGCCGCCTGCCAGTCACGGTGCTGCTGGTGCCAGACATGATCGCCTTCCGGCACACCCATAACCGCATCACCGAAGTCGCCAAACTGCCGATGTTCAACGCCTCGGACGTGCCGCTCAACGGCTGGTCGCCGTTCATCAAGCGCGCCGAAGACATTGTACTGTCCTCCCTGGCGATCCTGGCCCTGTCGCCCCTGATGCTGCTGATCGCCCTGGCCATCAAGCTGGATTCGAAGGGACCTGTGCTGTTCCGGCAGAAGCGCTACGGCTACAACAATCGCCTCATCGAAGTGTTCAAGTTCCGCTCCATGCACCAGCACCAAGCCGATGCCACGGCGGAAAAACAGACCACCCGCCACGACGCCAGGGTCACGCGGGTCGGGCGCTTCATCCGCAAGACCAGCCTGGACGAGCTGCCACAGCTGTTCAACGTGGCGGTCGGCACCATGTCGATGGTTGGCCCGCGTCCGCATGCCACGGCGACCAAAGCGGCCGGCATTCTCTTCGAGCAAGCGGTGAAGGAGTACACCTCACGCCATCGCGTCAAGCCGGGTATCACGGGGCTGGCGCAGATCAAGGGCTACCGGGGTGAGACAGACACCGTGGAAAAAATCGAGAAGCGCGTCGAACTCGATCTTGAGTACATAGAAAACTGGTCCGTCTGGTTCGATCTCTACATCCTCCTGCGCACTGTTCCGGCAGTGCTACTCAACCGAGAGGTCTATTGATGAGCACCCTCATCCCCTGCATCGTCGCCGGCGGTTCCGGCACCCGACTCTGGCCAGTCTCTCGCGAAGCCATGCCCAAGCCGTTCATGCGCCTTCCCGACGGTGAAAGCCTGCTCCAGAAGACCTTCAACCGCGCCAACGGCCTGCCTGGCGTAGGCCGCCTGCTCACGGTCACCAACCGCGAAGTGTACTTCCGCACGGTGGATGACTACCGCACCCTGAACAAGAATCGTACGAAGCTGGACTTCATCCTCGAACCGATGGGGCGCAACACGGCGCCGGCGATTGCCGCTGCGGCCCTGCATGTAGCGCGGCTGTACGGCGCCGATACCCAGCTGCTGATCCTTCCGGCCGATCACCTGATCGCCGACACGGACGCGTTCCAGAACGCAGTCGCCAGCGCCCGCCAGCTCGCCGAACAGGGCTGGCTGGTGACCTTCGGCATCCTGCCGCACAAGGCTGAAACCGGTTTCGGCTACATCGAGAAGGGCCAGGCGCTGAACGGCGACGGTTACCAGGTGGCGCGCTTCGTCGAAAAACCCGATGCGGCCACCGCCCAGACCTATGTGGATGGCGGCCTGCATCTGTGGAATGCCGGCATGTTCTGCCTGCGCGCCGATGTGGTACTGGCCGAGCTGCAGGCACACGCTCCCGATGTGTTGGAAGCGGTCAGTGCTTGCCTGGACAGGAGCACCAGCAAGGAAGGCAACAACGAACTGCAGGTGGAACTGGACAACGAACTGTTCGCCCAGGTGCCGGACATCTCCATCGACTATGCCCTGATGGAACGTTCGGCCAAGGTCGCCGTCGTGCCCTGCCAGCTGGGCTGGAGCGATATCGGCTCGTGGCAGGCCCTGCGCGAACTGACCCCCGCCGACAGCAACGGCAACCAGTGCAACGGCCAGACGGTGCTGCACGACGTGCACAACTGCTACATCGACTCGCCCAAGCGTCTGGTCGGTGCAGTGGGCCTGGACAACCTGATCATCATCGACACTCCCGATGCCCTGCTGGTCGCCGATGGCGAGCGCAGCCAGGACGTCAAGCTGATCGCCCAGGAACTCAAGCGCCAGGACCACGAAGCCTACCGGCTGCACCGTACCGTGACCCGCCCGTGGGGCACCTACACGGTGCTGGAGGAAGGCAAGCGCTTCAAGATCAAGCGCATCGTCGTGCATCCCCAGGCCTCGCTGTCACTGCAGATGCACCATCACCGCAGCGAACACTGGATCGTGGTCAGCGGCATGGCGCAGGTGACCAACGGTGACCGTGAGTTCATGCTCGACACCAACGAGTCGACCTTCATCAAGCCTGGGCATACCCACCGCCTGGTCAACCCGGGAGTTATCGACCTGGTGATGATCGAGGTACAGAGCGGCGAGTACCTGGGTGAAGACGACATCGTGCGCTTCACCGACATTTACGGACGAGTGCCGGCCCAGGCCAGCAAGGCCTGACCCTGGCGGTTGGATAGCGGCTCCCGCGCCACATGGCACGGGAGCCGGGTTGCAGAAATGGAATCGGCCTTTCAGGCCGGCATGATCGTTTTTCCCCGTCAGGGAGCTGTACTCATGCAACAGAGAAGTTCAGGGCTCATCAAGAGCGTGCTGCTGGCGGCCAGCCTGCTGCTGCTGAGCGCATGCAACACCCCAGCCCGGGTCGGGCTTCCTGAAGACCAGGCCGTGGTCGACGCCGCTCGCTCCGCCGGGCGGCAGCTGGAAGGCAAACCGCTGCCGGCGCAAAAGATCCGCGCCGGCGACACCTTGCGCATCGTACGCAATACCGGCGAATCACCGAGCATCTCTGCGTTCACGGCCAACTCGATCTACGAGCTGACGCTGTTCCAGGTGCTTAACGACGGGACCTTCTCGTATCCGTACATTGGCACTGTGCAGGCCGCCGGCCTGACCGTGCCGGAGCTGACCCGACAGTTGCAGACCCGCCTGGAGGACGTGTACCGCGAGACCGCCCTGACCATCAACATCTCCCAGGCACCGGGCAACACCGTGTTCGTCGGTGGCGCGGTGCGCAATTCGGCGTCGCTGCCAGTGAGCGTGGCCACCACCCTGGACCAGGCCATCGTCGGCGCCGGCGGCGTGGCCCCGGATGCCGATGCCCGCCAGGTTGCCCTGCTGCGCCTGGAAGACAACGGTCTGTACAAGACCTACCTGTTCGACTACAGCAAGTTCCTGTGGGCGTCTGCCCAGGCCCCGCGCGGCCCGGTGTGGCTACAGCGCGGCGATGTGGTCTTCGTTCCCAAATCCTCGGTCGGTAACAAGGTCGACGGTGTCAACCTGTACTTCAACCAGCTGATCCCCTTCGCGAAGTCGATCGGCCTGGGCTTGAACTACGAGTTGCGCAACAACAATTAACCGTCAGGGAATCAGACATGATCAACATCCGTTCCTTTCGCGACCTGCTGCGCCTGTTCTTCATCTTCAAGCGCGAAGTGCAGGTCACGGTGATGGTGACCTTCGTCATCGTCGTTCTCGGCGCGTTCCTGTTGCCCAACCGTTACGAATCCACCGCCCTGCTGCTGGTCAAGCCCGGTCGGGACAGCAGCACGGTGCCGATCGAACTGTCCAACCGCCAGGCCATCGTGGTGCCCAGCGCCCTGCGCGACCCGCTGCTGGATGAAGAGCGCATGCTCACCGGTCGGCCGATCACTCGCACGGTCGCCGAGCGCTACCTGGCGAAGATGTCCGAGGCGCAACAGGAAGGCGGTTTCCTCACCAGCGTAAAGAACCTGCTCAAGAGTTCGGTGTACGCGGTGCTCGACACCGGGCATCGGTTCATGGAACTGATCGGCCTGGTGGAGCGCCGTTCGCAGGTCGAGCGCCTGGCCGAAAATCTGGAGAAGGGCTTCAAGGTCCGGCATGACCCTGGCTCTTCGGTGATGGAGCTGACCTTTACCTGGGACGACCCAGCGGTGGCCCAGGACGTACTGCGCCACTGGATCGAGGAATACCAGCTGCAACGTACCAAGACCCTGGGACGCATCAGCCTGTACACCTTCTTCGATACCGAGGTGAAGGAAACCGCAGGCAATATCCTGGCCTACAAGAAACAGATCCAGGCCTACCTCAACCAGTTGGGCGCGGTCAGCATCGCCCAGCGCCTGGCCGATACCTCGCAGGGCCTCAACGACCTGCGGACCGAGCGCAACAATACCGTGCGCGCCATCGCCTCGACCAAGGCGGGCCTGGAAACCCTCAAGAAACAGTTGGCCACCCAGCCCAAGACCGTGTCGGCAGGCCGGGAACTGGCCTTGAACCCCAACCGCCAGGACCTGCAGAACCGCATCAACGGCAAGGAAGTCGAGCGCCAGGAAATGCGTCGCTCGTTCAAGGACAGTGCGCCGCCGGTGCGTGCGATCAGCGAAGAAATCGACAACCTCAAGCGCCTGCTCAAGGAGCAGGACGCGACCATCCAGCGTTCGGAAAGCATCACCCCCAACCCGATCTACAACCGCATGCAGAACGTCTACGCCGACCAGCAGGCCAGCTTCGCCCGCTTGCAGACGCAACTGGCCGAGCAGGACGCACAACTGCTGCAACTGGAAAAGGACCGGCAACTGGCATTGAGCCTCGAGCCTGAGCTGTCGCGCCTGCAGAACGAGCTGGACGCCGCCGAGAAGAGCTATGCGCTGTACACCGACAGCCTGGAGAAAGCGCGCATCGACCGCGAGCTGGACAACAGCCAGATCAGCAACATCGCGCTGATCGAAGAAGCCACCTTCAACCCGAGCCGGGTCTTCCCGAAAAGCGTGTTGATGATCATCCTCGCTCTACCGTTGAGCCTGCTGGTGGGTCTGCTGGCGCTGTACTTCTTCTACCTGCTGGACCAGCGCATCCATGACGGCGACAAGATCGAAAGCCGCTTCGGTGTGCCGGTATGGACCAGCCTGCCGGACCTGGAACGCGCCCAGGAGCGTATGGCGGCCTTCACCTCCAACCTGCACCGCCTTTACGGCATCCTGCCGCTGGAGCAGGTGGCGCAGGAAGGGTTGGCGCTGGGCTTCACCTCGGCGCACAAGGGCGAGGGCGTGACCTTCGTGATCAGCAAATTGGCCGACATGCTCCGCGAGCATGGCCATACCGTGCGTACCGAGGGTCCTGGCCCGGCGCTGCCCGGCGAGATCGCGATGATCGATGCCTCCGGCTTGTACGCCAATGACAGAGCCTTCGTGCTGCTGCGCGAAGCCGACCTGATCGTGCTGGTGGTGCGCGCCGAACAGACCACCGTACCGATGCTCGAAGACGCCTTGGCGACCCTGACCACGGCGTTCAAGCATGTCGACGGCATCATCATCAACCGGCGCCGCTTCGAGGTCCCCGAGAAAGTACTGAAATTCTTCAAGCGTATTCGGAGTCACGGCTGATGCGTATCGCCCTGGTCGCCCCGCTACCACCGGAGCAGAACGGTATCGCCGACTACGCCGGCCACCTGCGCAACGCCCTGCAGGCGCTGGACGTGGAAGTGCTCACGCCGTTGCAGGGCGTTGGCAACGACCCGGCGCTGGCCCGACAGCGGGTGGCCAGCCACGACTGGACCGGCATCGACCTGGTGCATGCCGAGCTGGGTGGCGGGCGGCTTGCCGAGTTTCGTGCCCTGCAGGCTCTGCGCGAGCGCTTTGCGCACTTGCCGCTGACCGCCACCGTGCACGACCCCGAGCGGCTGGTCTGGCGCCTGGAAAAACTGCCCTGGCCGCTGTCGCTGGCCAGCCGTCTGCCTTCGCCGGCGCCGGAGGCCGCGACGGTGCTGGCCGACCCGCTGTGCCTGCGTGAAGAGCGCCAACTGGCGCGTGGCATGACGCGCCTGGTGACCCTGACCCGGGCCGGCAGCCAGAGCCTGCGCCAGCGCATGGGCCTGCGCGACGAGCAGATGGTGGTGATCAACCATGGCAACCTGGAAATCCCGCCTGCGCCGCTGCCGCCGCTGCAACCGTTGCGCCTGCTGTATTTCGGTTTCATCTACCGGGGCAAGGGCATCGAAGACCTGCTCGACGCCCTGGCGGCGCTGTTCGTCAGCCATCCGCAACTGCGTTCGCGGGTACGCCTGACCCTGGCCGGCGGCAGCGAACCGGAAATGGCCTTCGGCGCCAAGGGCAGCTACCTCGATGAGCTGCGCCAGCGCATGCGCCAGCTGGGCCTGACCGACCTGATCGACTGGCAGCTCGACCTGCCCGCCGACCAGATTGCCCAGGTCATCCAGGCACACCACGTGATGGTCCTGCCCTACCGTGAGTCGAGCAAGCTGAAGATTCTCGGCCAACTGCGCGGCACCAGCGGCGCGCTGTCCTGGGCGGTGGCCTGCGGGCGCGGGGTGATCACCTCCGACGCCCGCTCGTTTGCCGAGGAAGTCTCCCACGGCAACGGCACGCTCTACCCACAGGGTGACGTCGCGGCGCTGACCCAGACCCTGGCACGCATCTGCAGCGAGCCGCAACAGGCCGAACAGTGGGCAGCCTGTGCCGCGCAGTTGGGCCAGGCCAGACAGTGGAGCCGTACCGCAGAACGTTTCCGCGACATGTTCACCCAAGCCTGCCAGACGAGGTGATGCGATGAAAAACCACCGTTACAGCGCATGGCTGGGCGCCGCCTGGCTGACCCTGGGGCTGGCCAGCGCCACGCCGGTCGCCGCCGAGACCGTGCTCAAGGGTACGCACGAGGTGGTATGGAAGGACTTTCTCGGGGTCAACGCACAGTTCGCCTACTTCAGTCCCGAGGTCTACCAGCGGCAGATGGACGCCCTCGACCAACTGGGCCTGGCGTGGATACGCCTGACCCTGCACTGGCCGCTCATCGAACCGGAAAAGGACAAGCTGAAGCTCGAGCCCGTGGACGCTGCAATGGCGGAAATGAACCGTCGCGGCTACCAAGTGCTGGCCTATCTGGTCGGTTCGGCGCCTTTTGCCAGCAGCGCTGCGGCCAATGTCGAGGGGCGCGACCAATACCCGCCCAAGGACTTCGAGCAGTTCGCGGCGCGCATGGCCGACCTGGCCAAACGCTACCCTCAGGTGAACACCTGGCAGGTGTGGAACGAACCCAACATCGTCTGGCGACCCGAGGCCGACCCGCAGGGCTACGGCCGGCTGCTCAAGGTCACCGCCGACGCCATCCGTGCTGCCGTGCCCGGCAAGCCGGTGGCCACCGCCGGCATGGCCTATTACAGCCAACTGCATGACAAGCCCGGCTACATGCTGCAGAGCCTGGTGGACGGCGGCCTGGGCCAGCAGGACATCGTCGCCGCCTACCACCCCTACTCCGAATACCCAGAAGGCGACTCGCCAGCCGACCGCGACTTCCTGGTACGCGGCAATGCCATGAACAAGATGCTCCACGACGCCGGGGTCAGGCAGGTATGGGCCACCGAATGGGGCTGGTCGAGCTATGCCGGGCCCAAGGAAATGCAGGAAATCATCGGCCAGCGCGGCCAGGCCGACTACACCCTGCGGCGCCTGGCCCTGATGAGCACCATGGACTATCAGCGCATCTTCCTGTTCAACCTCAACGACCTGGACGAGCGCGCCACCCCCAGGGACCAGGGCTACGGGCTGGTGGACCTGCAGGGCAACGCCAAGCCGGTGTACCTGGCCCTGCAGAATTTCCTCAACGTCACCGGCCCGCGCCTGCTGCCGAGCGAGCCGCCGGCGGTGAGCAGCGTGCCCCGGGACCTGTACGCGGTGTCGTGGAAGCGCCCGGACGGCAGCAACCTGCTGATGTTCTGGAGCGCGGCAGGCCGCTCGCTGACCTTTCCACGCATCAGCGAAGCGGTGCTGCACGACCCGCTGGACGGCACGCGCTCGACCCTGTCCAACGCCGCGGGCGTGACCCTGGCGCTCAAGCCGACGCTGCAGATTCTGGAATGGAAGCCCTGAGCATGCGCATTCTCTGGACCCTGCCCTACCTGCCCTGGCCCACCACCAGTGGTGGCAAGACCCGCGAATATCACCTTTTGCGTAACCTGGCCGCGCGCGGTCATCGCATCACCCTGCTGGTGCAGTCCAAGACCGAACTCGATGAAAAGGGCCGCCAGGCCCTGGAGCCCTGGCTGGAACGCCTGATCGTCCTGCCCCGGCGGCCGCTGCGCAGCCTGCGCACCCTGCTGGCCGTGGCCTTCGCGCCGGCGCCGATGCTGGCCAGCGTGAATGGCTACGCCCCGGAGCTGGAGCGCACCTTCGCCGAGCTGCTCAAGGAACACTGGGACATCATCCAGATCCAGCACACCTACGCCTTTCAGCCGTTCGAACGCGCCCTGGCCGCCAGCGGCAAACCGTTCATCCTCACCGAGCACAACGTCGAATCGGCGCTCGGCGCTGCCAGCTACGACAAGCTGCCCGCCTTGCTCGCCCCCTTTACCCTGTACGACCGCTGGCGCTATCGGCGCTGGGAGGCCCGGGTGTTTCGTCAGGCCGGCGAGCTGATCTCGGTCACCGAAAGCGACGCCAAGGCCCTCTCGCGCCTGAGTGGCAAGCCGGTGTCGATCGTGGTCAATAGCGTCGATTGCGACTACTACGCCAGCGTGCAGCCAGACCGCGAAGGCCAGCAGTTGCTGTTCATCGGCAACTATGAGTACGCCCCCAACGTCGATGCCGTGGCCTGGGCGCTGGACGAAATAATGCCCAAGGTCTGGGCCGCAAAGCCGCAGGTGCGCCTGACCATCGCCGGTTACGCCATGCCCGAATCCTGGCGCGAGCGCTGGCCCGACCCGCGTATCGAGTGGCTCGGCTACGTGCCCGACCTGCGCGCCCTGCAGCGACGCTCGACGATGTTCTTCGCCCCGCTGCGCCAGGGCGGCGGTTCGAAACTGAAGATTCTCGAAGCCATGGCCGCCGGCCTGCCGGTGGTGACCACCGCGCAAGGTGTTTCCGGCCTGGCCGTAGAGCACGAGGTTCATTATCTGGGCAGTGAAGACGCCGCCGAGCTGGCCAGGCTGATCACCGACCACATCGACGCCCCACTGCGCCTGGCAGGGCTCGGCGAGGCCGCTCGCGCCTATGCCCGCGCGCGTCACGACTGGGCGGTCTCTGCCGCACAGCTGGAAGCCACCTACATCCGCCTCACGCCCCCTACCCCAGGAGTGCGCCCATGCGCATAGGACTCGACTACCGTGCCGCCGTCGGTTATCCGTTCACCGGCATCGGCCGCCAGAATTTCGCCCTGGAAGATGCGCTACGCAGCTTTCCCGGCGCCAGCCTGCAGCTGTTCGGCGTCGCCCCTGAAGGCCACCCGATACGTCGGCGCATTCATGCTCCGCGCTGGTCGGCACCGCTGGCCTCGGTGCATCGCCTGCCCGAGCGCCTGAAGTTCGAAGGGCTGTTCCTGCCCGGCGCGCTGCGCGATGCCGGTATCGAACTGTACGTCGCCAACATCAACATGGGCCTGCCGCTGGGGCGCAAGCCCGAAGGGCTCAAGTACGTGCTGCAGTTGCATGACCTGTTCCAGCTGACCCAGGAAAACCACCACGGCTCGCGCCTGAAGGCACACCTGTACCGCTACACCGACCGGTTGTCCATCGAGCATTCGCTGAAGGTCGCCGACCGGGTCTGGCTGCCTTCGCAGTACAGCGCCGACGAAACGACCCGGGTGTTTCCCTGGGCGGCGGCGAAGCTGCGCGTGGTGCCGGTGCGGGTCGACAGCTTTGCCGGCGAGCCGGCCGACATCAGTGCCCTGGCCCTGCCGGAGCGCTACTGGTTGTGCGTAGGCACCCGCGAACCGCGCAAGAACATGGTCTGGTTCGTCGACGCCTGGCAGACCGCACGCCGACGCTACCCGCACATCCCCGCCCTGGTGCTGGTCGGCAGTGACGAGGTGCTGCACCCTAACCAGCGCCAGCTCGATGGCCTGCATGTGCGGCGCGGCCTGAGCGACCCCGAACTGCACGCGGTGTATCGCCAGGCCGAACGCCTCTGGCAGCCCTCGCGCGCCGAGGGCTTCGGCCTGCCGGTGATCGAAGCCCTGCGCGTCGGCACCCCGGTGGCCGTGGCCACTGGCAGCTCGCTGGACGAAATTACCCCACCGGACAGCCCGCGCTTCTCGCCGTACGATGGCGACGCGCTGATCCGCCTGATGGGTGTGCTGTCCACGGCCAGCGCCGAAGACCCGCAACACTTGCGGGAATGGTCGCTGCGCTATGACCGCCCCGAGTTCGAACGCCGCGTGCACGCCGCTCTGGAGGAGCTGCGCTGATGCCCTTCGTCCTGCCCATCGGACTGTTCTGTGCCCTGCTGTTCGGCCTGTTGATCTGGCTGACACCGGTGTCGATGGTCCTGCTGGTACTGGCAGGCATGGCGTCGATCGTCACCGTGGTACGTCGCCCGGCGCTGGGCTTGCTGCTGTTCTGCGTGCTGGGCACCTTCATTCCTTACTCGACCATCCAGATCGGCGTGCGTACCACGGTTTCCGAAGCGATGATCATGCTGACCTGGGCCAGCTACCTGTTCCAGGCGATGTTCTTCGACCAGCCGAAACGCCCACCGATGATGCGCACCGAGCGCCTGCTGCTGGCCCTGATGCTGTTCAGCGCCTTTCCGTTCATCGTCGGGCAGGTCTCGGTGGTGGCCGAAGGCAACGGGCCGATCAACTGGGTGCGCTGGCTGTTCAACCTGTCGATCCTGTTTCTGGTGCCGCGTCTGCTGAACGAGCGCAAGACCCTGGAACAGGCGGTCACCGCCATCATGCTCGGCACCCTGGGCCTGTTGCTGCTGTCGATCCCGGTGTTCCTCGTCGAGCGCTCGGCCCCGGCGATGATCCCGATCCTCGGGGTGCTCGGCTACAGCGGCGTGGACGTGCTCAACAGCAGCCTGCTGGCCCTGGCCGACCGCATGGGTTCACCCTGGATGCACCCCAACGTGGCTGGCGGCGCCCTGGCGATGATCCTGCCACTGGCATTCTGCTTCGGCATGACCCGCAGCGGCGCGCCGCGTAGCCTGGCACTGGCGGTCGCCGGCCTGGGCACCGTCGGCCTGCTGCTGACCGGCTCGCGCGGCGCGCTGCTCAGCCTGATGGCGATCATGCTGTGGATGGCCCGGCGGCGCATACCGCATCTGGGTCGCCTGCTGCTGGCCGGCGCCTTCGCCGGGGTGGGCCTGCTGCTGCTCTATCCGCCCCTGCAGGAGCGGATCATGGGGCTGTTCTCCGATGACGACGTCAGTACCGCGATCCGCTTCCTGGAATACAGTCACTTTCCCGAGGCAGTGGCCAGCTTTCCGTTCGGTATCGGCTTCAAGGTCGACCCACCGGTGCCCAACTACACCGAATTCGGCATCTCCAACCTGTGGCTGAACTTCGTCTACAAGATGGGCCTGCCGGGCATGCTGCTGTTCATCGCGGTGACCCTGAGCTGGTGGAAACAGGTACGCCCGCCCAAGGGCAGCATCGTGCTCAGCGCCGAAAACGCCATCGCCCTGGGCAGCACCTGTGGCGTGCTGACCGCGCTGTTCAGCGGCCTGTTCGACCACTACTTCAGCTTCACCCCGGTTCTGACCGCGCTGTTCTGGCTGCTCGTCGGCATCAGCCTGCATGAGAACCGGCGCCTGCACATCCAGGCCATTCAGTCATTCAAGTCCGGCATTGCCAGACCCGCACAGGAAAAACAGCCATGAAACATCGCCTGATGCACTCGCACAACCTGCGACAGGCCCTGCCCGAATACGCCGAGAAAATGGGCGTCAGCCTGGAGGAGCTGGAGCAGGCCTATGAATGGATGCTGGCCAACGATGTGTGCTTCGAAACCCGTATCAAGGACAAGACGCTGTCGTTCATCAGCTATCTGAACATCGAGCCACGCATCGAGCATCCACTGGCGCGGCGCTTCTACCGCCTGCTGGCCAGCGAGATCCGCGGTGCGCTGATCCCGCTCTACGGCATCAACTGGCCAACCCTGCGCGACCGCATGCTGCGGGTCTGGGAGCAGCTGTACAACATGCTGATCTGCAAGATTCCCAGCCACCACCTGCGCCTGGCCTGGCTGCGCCTGGGCGGCGCGAAGATCGGCAAGGGCTCTACGGTGTGGCGCAATACCGAGGTGCTGGGCGTCGACAGCCTGCGCATCGGCGACGACACCACGGTGGGCTGGCACTGCCAGCTCGATGCGCGCGGCGGCCTGATCATCGGTGACCACGTGACCATCGCCTCGCATGTGCTGATCATCGCCGGCGGCCACGACCTGCAGGCCCCGGAGTTCTGGGCGGTGGGCGGGCCGGTGTTCATCGGTGACTACGCCTGGATCTGCAGCCGGGCACTGCTGTCGTTCGGCGCCGACATCGGCGAAGGCGCAGTGGTCGGTGGCGCCAGCGTGGTGTCCAAGCCGGTGGCGCCCTACAGCATCGTCAGCGGCCCGAATGCCGAGGTCAAAGGCGAGCGCGCGCGCAACCTGAACTACAAGGTGGGCGGCAAGGGCCTGTTCACCTTGTTCCACTGACCCCAGCCCATGCTCGGTTCGACGTTGTGGCTGACCCTGGCCACCCTCACCGGCCTGGCCGCAGGCTTTGCCCGCGAATGGCTGCTGGTCGCCGCCTGGGGCGCCGGGGCGCAGAGCGATGCCTTTCTGGTGTCGATGTTCCTGCCCGAGGCGTTGCGCATGTCGCTGGCCGGCGGCCTGCTCAGTGCCGCCGCCCTGCCGCTCTATCAGCAGCGCGACGACCTGCAGCGACGCCGCTGGCTGGCGGCGCTGACTCCACGCCTGCTGCTCGGTGCGCTACTGCTCAGCCTGCTGCTGGCGCTGGGCGCCAGCGTCTGGGTGCGCCTGGTCGGCCCGGGCCTGGACGCCGCAGGCTACGCCCAGGCAGCCGGCAGCCTGCACTGGCTGGCCTGGTGTGCACCCGGCTTCGTCCTGCACGCGCTGCTCTGCGTGCCACTGCAGGCCCATGCACGCTTCGTGCTCGCCGGTCTGGGTTCGCTGCTGTTCAATCTGCCGCCGGTGTTGTACCTGGCGCTGATGCGCCAGGCCGCCACGCCGGACATGCTCGCCGGGGCCTGCCTGCTGGGCAGCCTGCTGATGCCGGCGGTGTTGCTGCCCAGCCTGTATCGCCTGGGCTGGCGACCGTGGCGCCGAGACACCGAAGCGGGTGCCGTCAGGGAACTGCTGCAGCGTATCGGCCCGCTGCTGGGCAGCAACCTGGCCAGCCAGGGCTTGGCGCTGCTGGAACGCATGATCGCCTCGCTGCTGGGTGAAGGCGCGGTGACCTGGATCAACCTGGCGCGCAAGCTGATCAACCTGCCGTTGATCGCGCTGATGAGCCTCAACCAGGTGTTGCTGGGCCTGATGAGCGGCAGCGCCGGCCAGGCGCGTCTGGCGCTGCTGCGTCGCGGGCTGGCCAGCGCCACCCTGCTGACCCTGCCGGCAGTGGCCGGGCTGATCGGCGCCGCCGGAGCGCTGGTGGTCCTGCTGCTGCCGCAACAGACCCACCAGGGACCGTTGCCAGCCCTGCTGGCGTGGTTCGCCACGCCCTTGCTGTTCAATGCCTGGAACGCCTTGCTGGCCCGCTATGCCTATGCCGATGGCGATACGCGCCTGCCCCTGCACTGCGAGCTGCTGGGTAGCCTGGGCAATGCCGTGCTGCTCGCGGTGTTGCCGTGGTGGCTGGGAGTCAACGGCATCGCTCTGGCGGCGCTGGGTGGCGCACTGCTGACCGGCGTGCTGCTGCTGCGCCGCCAGGGGTTACTCCAGGTCGCGCCGTGGCGCAGCCACTGGCCGCTGGCGGCACTGGCGATGGCCCTGGCAGCGTTGCTGCTGCACCCGCTGCAATCGGTACCCTGGCAACTGGGCCTGAGCACGCTCTACGGATCGGGCCTGCTGATGGCCCTGGGGCTTTGGCTCAGGCCATGGGCAACAGCCGCCTGAGCCTCGCTGAAGCCGCGCCTACCCGGTAAAGAGTTCAACCGGTAGGCCGGGAAAGCCCTGGTGAGCCTTGCGCGGCTGAAGCTGCGCCTAGCCGCGCCCCCCTCGCCGTCTAGGCGGTGCGCTGGTGCTGCGAGCAGATGCGCTTGAGGGTCTGGCGCAGCCAGCGATGCGCCGGGTCGTTGTCGAAGCGCGGGTGCCAGGCCTGTATCACCTCCACCGGTTCCAGTTCCAGCGGCAGGTCGAAGGCGTGCATGCGCAAGCCCATGGCCTGCAAGCCCCAGATCACCGGCTCTGGCAAGGGCAGCAGCAGGTCAGAGTCGGCCACGCCAAAGATCGCCGAATGAAAGTGCGGGGTGATCAGCGCTACCCGCCGTTGCAGGCCCAGGGCGCCGAGGGCCGTGTCGATCGGGCCCCGCGCGCGGCCGCGGCGCGACACGCTGACATGGTCATAGGCCGCCAACCGCTCAGGCGTGATCGGCCCGGCAAAGATCGGGTGCCCCTCGCGCGCCAGCCCGCAGAAGCGCGAAGTGAACAGCTTCTGCACCTTGGTCTCCGGACCGAAATTGCGCCGCGAGGCAATGTACAGGTCGATGCGCCCCTCACGCAGTGCATCGTCGTCATCCACGCCCTCGGGCACGAAGCGCAGCGTGCAACCGGGCGCGCCTTCGCGCAGGGCGTCCATCAGCCGGGCACCGAACGAGCCGAAGAACACGTCGTTGGAGCGTATGTTGAAACAGCGCTCCAGGGTGCTCATGTCCACCGTATCGCGGGCCTGGAACACCTGCGCCGCCTGCTCGACCAGCTCGCGCACCTGGGCCTGCACCGCCAGCGCCCGCGGTGTAGGCACCAGATTGCGGCCGGCGCGCACCAGGACGGGGTCGCCCAGCGCCTCGCGAATACGGCTCAGCGTACGGCTCATGGCTGCCGGGCTCAGGTGCATGCGCCGCGCGGCGCCGACCACGCTGCCTTCGTCGAGCAAGGCGTCGAGGGCGATCAAAAGATTGAGGTCCGGGAGTTGCATGGCGTCATCCGTTGTCAGAGGCCACGATGATAACGCGAAGCGCGGCGGCGACAGACAGCATCCTCTTGCCATGCACAGCGGCCCGGGCCGGCCGGAGCCGTCGTGTAGTGGTCGCCGCGACCACGCAAATCGCGCATCATGTGCATTCCGCTGAATGGAGACAGTCATGCGCTTGATATCCAAAGTAGTGCCGCTTGCGGCGTTGTACCTGGGCCTGTCGTTCAGCGCGCTGGCTATGGCCAGTGAAGAAACCCGCCTACTGGAGTCGATCAACAGCTACCGCAGCCAGGCCCAGCCGTGTGGCGGGCAGGCCTCGGCCGAGCTGCCGCCGCTGGCCAGCGATCCGCGTCTGCTGATGCCAGTGAGCAACACCACCGACCTGCAGCAGGCCATGACCCGCGCGTCCTACCCGATGGTCACCGTACAGGCCATCACCTTGTCCGGGCCCCGGGATGCCGCCGCCGCGATGCAGGCCATTCAGGAGAGCTTCTGCCAGGTGGTGCTCGACCCGCAGTTCGTCGACATCGGCATCAGCCGCGAGAACCGCGACTGGCGCATCGTCCTGGCCCGCCCGCTGCTGACCTCGCGCCTACGCGACTGGCAAAGCGAAGGCCAGGCACTGCTGAGCTTCATCAACACCGCGCGTGGCCAGGCCCGCCAGTGTGGCACACAGTCGTTCGAAGCCGCCCAGCCGCTGACCTGGAACACCAGCCTGGCCGGCGCCGCCGAAAGTCACAGCCGGGCGATGGCCAACAACAATTTCTTCGATCACAAGGGGCGCAATGGCGACACCCCGGGCGACCGCGCCGAACTGGCCGGCTACCTCGCCCAGCAGATCGGCGAGAACATCGCCGCCGGGCAGGACAACGCGCGCAAGGTGGTCGATGGCTGGCTGGCCAGCCCCGGGCACTGCGCGACGCTGATGTCGCCGGCCTACCGTGAACTGGGCGCCGCCTACGCCGCCGACCCGAAAAGCGATGCGGGCATCTACTGGACCGCCATGTTCGGTGCGCCGAGCGGCAACGGCGGCGAGTAGATTCGCGGGAATCTTGCCCCTGCCCTGCTGCCCAAAGCCAGGTCCAAGCCTTTACGGAGAACGATCATGAGCAAGCAGCAGCAACCCCGGCAGGACCAGTCGCAGCGCGACGACCTCGAGCACAAGCCGGACCAGGCCGGCAAGGTCGGCGAGCGCAACAAGGACCTCAACCGCCAGGGCGAGCAGCCGCGTCCCGGCACCCGCCCGGACGGCGGCCAGCGCTGAGTTCGTTACGATCAGCGGCGCGGCCCGACCGACGCCGCCGACTGCAGCACGTCGCGGAAGTAATGACGCAGGGCCTGCATCGCCGGGCTGGGCTCACGCTCGCGGTGCCAGGCCAGCCCGACACTCATCGGCGGCACGCCGTCGCTGACGGTCATGGTTTCGATGCGCTTGCCCTCCAGTGACCAGGGGCGGTGCACCAGGTCAGAGAGAATGGCCACGCCACTGCCGTTGGCGACCATGCTGCGCACCGCCTCCACCGAACTGGTACGCACCCGCACGTTGGGCTGTTGCCCGGCCTGGTTCCAGTAGCGCATGGCCGTTTGCGCGGCCTCATCGACCGTCAGCAGGATGTAGGGTTCTGCAGCAATATCGGCCAGGCTGACCGCCGGGCGCTCATACAAGCGGTGATGGGCCGGCAGCCACAGGCGACGCTCGGAGTTGAACAGCGTTTCGGAGACGATATCCGGGTGGGTCAGGTTGGCGGTCAGCACCACGGCCATGTCGAAGTGCCCCTCCAGTAAGCCGCGCTCGATGGCTTCGCGCTCCTGCTCGAAGACATGGATATCGATCTGCGGGTGCCATTGCGCCAGGCGCTGCAGATGATGCGGCAGAAAGTAACCGATCACCGTGTAGCTGGCCGCCAGGCGCAGGGTCCCGGCGGCCCGTGCCGCCGGCAACGGACTGTTGAGTGCGTCGTCGACACTGCGCAGGATCACGTAGGCGCGGTTGAGAAAATGCCGACCGGCGTCGGTCAGGCTCATGCCTTGTGCCGAGCGCTGGAACAACTGCACGCCGAGCAGGCCCTCCAGCTCCTTGATCGCCGTAGTCACCGCCGACTGCGAAATATTCAAATGCAGGGCAGCCTGGGAAATCTGGCCTATTTCTGCCGTGGCCACGAAGTAGCGCACCTGGCGCAAGGTCAGTGACATGGCACCACCCCTTCTGTTTTTTAGATGACAACCCCTCGATTAATAAATCTTCCCAAGGGGGTAACGCGGAATCTAACGTGCTGGGCGTGCACTCACAAGCAGCAGGAGCAGGCTCATGAAGGCAGTGGATTTCAATTCGGACATGGGCGAAAGCTTCGGCCCCTGGACCATCGGCGATGGCGTCGATCATGAGCTGATGGCGCTGATCAGCTCGGCAAACATCGCCACCGGGTTCCATGCGGGAGACCCCGGCACCATGCGCCGCACCGTGGAACGGGCCAAGGCCCTGGGCGTCGGCATCGGTGCCCACCCTGGTTTCCGCGACCTGGTCGGCTTCGGCCGCCGGCACATCAACGCACCGGCCCAGGAGCTGGTCGACGACATCATCTATCAGCTTGGGGCCCTGCGCGAAATGGCGCGTGTGCAGGGTGTCGAGCTGCAGCACATCAAACCCCATGGCGCGCTGTTCATGCACCTGGCCCGCGACGAAGAGGCGGCGCGCCTGCTGGTGCAGACCCTGCGCCAGCTGGCCCCGCAATTGCTGCTGTACTGCCTGCCCGACTCAGTGATCTGCCACGTTGCCGAGGAACTCGGCCAGCCGGTGGTGCGCGAGTTCTATGCCGACCGCGAATACGACCTCAGCGGTTCCATCGTCTTCACCCGCAACGTGCGTGCCTATGACCCATCGGTGGTCGCCGCGCGGGTACTGCGGGCCTGCCAGGAAGGCCTGGTGCGTACCGTCGAAGGCGACGACCTGGCGGTGACCTTCGACTCGATCTGCCTGCACAGCGATACACCGGGGGCCCTGGACCTTGCCGAGGCGATCCGCCAGATCCTCGACGACGCCGGCATCCAGGTGCGCACGCCGCACTGAAACCGGCCGGCACCCGGCACACTCGATGCCGGGACCGAATGCAGTCCTTGCCTGCCTTTACATCCGCCTTCGAAGAGGAACAGAGATGGCCGCCTCCCCCATCATCACCGCCTCGTACGGCGCCCCTGGACGCCACAAGGACCCACGCCCATGAGCACGCACCAACCGATCCGCTACAGCTTCGGTGCCGACGAGCATCTGTTCGCCGAAGTCAGCGAAAGCATGTCGCTGCAAGCCTTCTTCAAGGGCATGGCGATCACCCGCGCCGTGGAGCGCCTGGAACTCGACGGCGTGCTGGACGTGTGCCTGGCCAACGCCTCGTTCCAGATCCGTTTCGACCCCGACCGCATCGCCCCGCAGGCGCTGCTCGACGCCGTGAAAGGCGCCGAGGCCGGCGCCGTGGCGCAGCGTACCCTGCAGACGCGAATCATCGAGATTCCGGTGCTCTACAACGACCCCTGGACCCACGAGACGCTGATGCGCTTTCGCGACCGTCACCAGGACCCGGACTCCACCGACCTGGAGTACGCCGCCCGTATCAACGGCCTGGCCGACGTACAGGCCTTCATCGACGCGCACAGCGGCGCGCCGTGGTTCGTGTCGATGGTCGGCTTCGTGGCAGGGCTGCCGTTCATGTTCCAGATGGTCGAACGCGAACGCCAGCTGCAAGTGCCCAAGTACCTGCGCCCGCGTACCGACACGCCCAGGCAGACCCTGGGCCATGGTGGCTGCTTCGGCTGCATTTATTCGGTGCGCGGCGCTGGCGGCTACCAGATGTTCGGCGTAACCCCGGCGCCCATCTACGACCCCGAACAGAAGCTCGCCTACCTCAAGGAGCACATGGTGTTCTTCCGCCCCGGCGACATCGTGCAGTTCAAGCCCATCGACCGTGCGGCCTACGATCAGGCGCTGGCCGAGGTCGAGGCGGGACGCTTCGACCTGCGCATCCGTCCGGTGGAATTCTCCCTGGACGCCTTCCTGGCCGACCCGGCCGGCTACCCGACCTCGTTGCTGGAGCAACAGCCATGATCAAGGTACTCAAACCCGGCCTGGCCACCTCGGTGCAGGACCTGGGCCGCGAAGGCTACTACCACCTGGGCATTCCGCCCTCTGGTGCACTCGACCAGTACGCCCTGCGTGCCGCCAACCAACTGGTCGGCAACCCGGCCAACTGCGCCGCCCTGGAGTGCACCCTGCTCGGCCCGGAGCTGCAGTTCGAGCGCGACGCGCTGGTTGCGGTGTGCGGCGCGCAGATGACCCCGCGGCTCGACGGTCAGGACATGCACCCGGACACCGCATTCGCGGTCAAGGCCGGCCAGGTGTTGAGCTTCGATTTCCCGCGTGCCGGCGCCCGCGCCTATCTGGCCGTGGCCGGCGGCATTGCTGTACCGCCGATGCTCGGCAGCCGCTCGACCTATACCCTCGGTTCGCTGGGTGGCTTCGAGGGCCGGCGCCTGGCCGCTGGCGACCGCCTGCCGCTGGGTGAAGACCCTGGCCGGGGCCGGGCGGGCAACAGCCTGCCCATGGCCTTGCGCCAGAGCCTGGGTGGCGAAGTGACCCTGCGCGTGGTACCGGGGCTTTACTACCACCGCCTGACGCCCGAGGCAGCGCGCGACTTCTTTGCCGACCCCTGGACCGTGGGTTCCGAGGCCGACCGCATCGGCTATCGCTTCAAGGGCGCCAACGCGCTGGGCTTCGAGCCGCGCGAGCAACCGTTCGGCGCCGGTTCCGATCCGTCGAACATCGTCGACAGCTGCTACCCCATCGGCTCGATCCAGGTACCGGCCGGACTGGAACCGATCATCCTGCACCGCGACGCGGTGTCCGGTGGCGGCTACGCGATGATCGGCACGGTGATCAGCGCCGACCTCGACCTGGTCGGGCAGATGCAGCCCAACCAGCAGGCGCGCTTCGTCAAGGTGACCCTGGAGCAGGCGCTGGAGGCGCGGCGCTCCCGCCACAAACGCATCGCCTGCCTGGAAAGGCTGTTCGGCTGAGCCATGTGGCCGGTGGGAACGGCTTTAGCCGCGAAAGCGCCAAGAAACTCAGTGCATCTGTTGTGAACAGGCGGTCGCTTCGCGGCTGAAGCCGCCCACCCGGTCTAACTGACCTGTATTGCCCTATAACAACCCTTGAGCCGCGCAGATCTTCACGATCTGCTCGCGCAACCAGCCGTTGGCCTCGTCATGATCGGCCCGCTCGCTCCAGATCATGTCCATGCTGAAGCCATGCAGGGCGGTCGGCAGTTCGCAGCTGCCGAGCCAGGTTTCCTGGCCCAGCAAGGCCAACACCCGGCGCGGCAGGGCCAGCACCTGGTCAGTGCCTTGCAGCAGTTGCAGTGCCGCGCGATAGCTGTTGGTGCGGGCGACGATCTGCCGCTCCAGGCCGTGCTGGCGCAGCCAGCCATCGATCATGTTGCTGTCCGAGGTCCATGGCGTAGGGTAGACATGCTGCCGTGCGGCGTAGGCCTGGATGTCCATGTGCGACTGCGCCGGCAGGCTGCAGCGGTCCATCACGCAGACCAGGTCGTCTTCCATCAGCACCTGGCTGCACAGCCCGCTCATCAGCCGATGAAAGCCGGGGCCGAAGCACATCGCCAGGTCGAAGCGGCCGTCGAGCAAGGCCTCGCCGGGCAGTTCGCGATCGAGTTTGTGGACATTCACAGTCACTGCCAGCCCGGCATCGCGGAACGCGCGCATCAGGTGCGGCAGCACCAGCAGCTCGAAGTACTCGGGCGCACAGAGGTTGAAGGTCTGCGCCGCTTCCCGGGGGTCGAAGCACGGCAGGTCGTGGCACAGGTTGACCTGATGCAGGATCTGCTGCACATGGCCGTGCATCGCCTGCGCCTTGCGCGTCGGCAGCATGCCGCTGCGCGTGCTGATGAACAGTTCGTCGCCGAACTGGCTGCGCAGTTTCTTCAGGCAATAGCTGACCGTGGACTGGCTGACGTGCAGGGCTTCGGAGACCAGGGTGAGGTTGCGCTGCTCGTGAATCGACAGGAAGACCATGAGGTCCTGCATGTCCAGTTTGCGCAGGATGTTGCTGTGCAGCATGGTCGAGTCTCGGCGGTCCTGACCGCCAGGCAGCCAGGCCCGGAACGGCCTGGCGCAGGCACGATACCACCAAAGCCGGCTCAGGCAGTGCGACCGGTATCCACGGCCGGGCCAGTCGAGCGCGCTTGCATGTGCCGGGCATAGCCGTGCGGGTCGAAGCGCACGACCATCAGCAGCATCGCGGCAACCAGCAACCCCAGCCCCAGCCAGGCGGCGCTGAAGTTGCCCAACTGGTCGCGCAGCAGCCCGGCCAGCAGCGGCGACAGGCTGGCGATCAGATAGCCGATGCCCTGCACGAAGGCGGTCAGCGCACCGGCCTGCACACCATCGTCCAGGTGGTCCATCGACACGATCAGGCTCATCGGGAACAGCCCACCGATGCCCAGGCCGAGCAGACTGGCCCACACCAGGCTATAGGCCAGCGGCGCGAAGATCAGCCCGGCGAAACCACAGAGGATCAGGCCCAGCAGCGCCGCCAACACCCAGCGCCGGTCACGGCTGCGGTTGGCCAGGGCCGGGGTCACCAGGCCGGACACCACCTCCATCAGCGTCAGGTAGCCGAGCAGCAGCCCGGCCTGCTGGCCACTCCAGCCCAGCTCCACGTAATAGGGGGCCAGCCAGGCCAGCACGCAGGTATAGGCCGCCGTGCCCAGGCCGAAGAAGATCCCCAGCAGCCAGGCGCGCGGCAGCCGCACGAAGGACGGCCGCGGGCCAGCCGGCCCCGCCTGGGCAGCGTTCTGCACCCTGGCGCGCTGGCCGGCCCAGAGCAGCAGCGCGAAGACCGCCAGACCACTCCACACCGCCAGCCCCGCACGCCAGTCGCCGCTCAGGCCCTGTACGGTGGGCGCCAGGGACGCGGCCAGCGCCGCGCCGCCCATGATTGCCGTGACATACAGGCCCATGCACAGCGCAACGTTGGCGCGAAAGCGGGTCTTGATCAGCACCGGCATCAGGGCCTGGATCATGGCGATCCCCAGCCCCGCCGCCACCGCCGTGACGATCAGTGCAGCGGTCGAATCGGCGAACAGCCGCGCCAACGTCGCCAGGCCGATCACCCACAGCGACAGGCTGATGCTGCGGTACAGGCCCAACCATGCGGCCAGGCGCAGGCCGAAAAACATCGCCAGGCCCATGGCCATGACCGGCAGCATGGTCAACAGCGACGCCTGAGCGAAATCCAGCGCTACCTCTTCACGGATGGCCCCCAGCAACGGTCCCACCGCCGCCATCGACGGCCGCAGGTTCAGGGCCACGGCCACTACACAGGCCAGCAGCCACACACCCTGGGCCCGGCTCATGCGCATGTCGTGCATAACAGATCTCCTCTTGAATCCAGGAGCCCATTAGGCCGAACGCCGCGTCGGGCGGGCAAACCAGAAAACGGGGCGGGCTATCGAGAAATTAGGATCAGGCGCTCTGCCGCCGGGCACTGCAGCGGCACTGGGGCCTGGCCTCTGCCGTAGGGCTCGGCTGCGCCTGGTCGACTGCCTGCCACCAGGTCTCGCCTCGGCACGGGTAGTCCAGGTAGAACGGCTGGCCCATTACCGGCGTGGTGACCTTGACGTTTTGCTCCCAGGCCAGGGCCAGGATGCGCTCGAAGGGTTCGTACCAGGGGTGCATCGACAGATCGAAGGTGCCGTTGTGGATCGGCAGCAGCCAGCGTCCGCGCAGATCCTGATGCGCCTGCAGGGTCTGCTCCGGCTGCATGTGCACCATCGGCCACTCCACGTTGTAGGCCCCGGTTTCCATCAGCGTCAGGTCGAATGGCCCGAGGCGTTCGCCGATCAGGCGGAAGCCGTCGAAATAACCGCTGTCGCCGCTGAAGAAGATCCGCTGCTCACCGTCGAGAATGCTCCAGGAACACCACAGGCTGCGGTTGCCGTCCCACAGCGTACGGCCAGAGAAGTGCTGCGAAGGCGTGGCGACGAACTCGATGCCCGCCACTTCGGTGGACTGCCACCAGTCCAGCTGGCGGACCTTGTGCGCCGGTACGCCCCATTCCACCAGGGTGTCACCCACGCCCAGAGGCGCGAGGAAATGCGCGGTCTTGTCCTGCAGAGCGCGGATGCTCATGCGGTCAAGATGGTCGTAATGGTTGTGCGAGAGGATCACCGCTTCCAGCGGTGGCAGCTCGGCCAGGCTGATCGGTGGCTGGTGAAAACGCTCCGGGCCGGCCCACTGCACCGGCGAGGCGCGCTCGGCGAACACCGGGTCGGTCAGCCAGAAGCGGTTGCGCAGCTTGAGCAATACCGTGGAGTGGCCGAGGCGATACACGGTATTGTCCGGGGCGGCCAGCAGTTGCTGGCGAGACAGCGGCTGCACCGGAATTCGCCCGGCGGGCCGAGTGCCGGACGGCTTGTTGAACACCTGATCCCAGAACACCCGCAAGGTCCGGGCCAGACTCAGCGGCTGCATCGGTGCGTGATTGCGGTAGCGGCCATTCTCGCGAGGCAAGACGGGCAAGGTTGAGGCAGGCGGGTTGTGGTCGATCCTGGCCATGGTGCGCTGACTCCTGGAAGCAGAGGGAGAAGTCTGGCGTGCAAGGTTTGTCAGTCGAGAACTGCGAACATGACAATTACACTACACGGTGTAGTTTTAAGCTTGCAGGAATACTCGAGACAAGTAAACTGCCGAG
Organism: uncultured Pseudomonas sp.; assembly: GCF_913777995.1. Taxonomy (GTDB): domain Bacteria; phylum Pseudomonadota; class Gammaproteobacteria; order Pseudomonadales; family Pseudomonadaceae; genus Aquipseudomonas. The sequence continues at coordinate 75,404 of NZ_CAJYVE010000041.1, forward strand.
TGTAATTTTCTCTAAACGCACGTTTGAAGCGGAACCCTATGACCACCCCCATGCGCCTGACCGACCATAAACGCGAAGCCATCGTCCTGGCGGCCATCGCCGAGTTTCGCGACCGCGGGTTCGAAGTCACCAGCATGGACCGCATCGCGGCACGCGCGGAAGTCTCCAAGCGTACCGTGTACAACCATTTCCCCAGCAAGGAGGAGCTGTTCGCCGAGATCCTGCGCCGCCTGTGGAGCTGCGCCGCCCCTGCCCCGGACGCCGCCTACCACAGTGATCGCGGCCTGCGTGAACAACTGCGCGAACTGCTGCTGGGCAAGATGGCGACTCTCAACGACCCGCACTTCCTCGACCTGGCGCGGGTCGCCTTCGGCGCCACCATCCATTCGCCAGACCGTGCGCAGACCTGGGTCAACCGCCTCAACGAACGCGAAGAAGCCTTCACCGTGTGGATTCGCGCCGCCCAGCAGGACGGCCGCCTCAAGCCGCTGGACCCGGAATTCGCCGCCACACAGATCCACGCCCTGCTCAAATCCTTCGCCTTCTGGCCGCAGGTGACCCTCAATGCCGAGCTGCTGAGCGCCGAAAAGCAGCACCAGGTGGTGGAGTCGGCGCTGGACCTGTTCCTGGGCTGGTACGAAGTGCCGGGCGCCCAAGCGCACTGAAGCCTGGCGGCAAGGCTATGCACCTGCCGCGCAGCTCACCGGCAGTTCGATACGAATCACCGCTCCACCACCGGGCCGGCACTGCGCCTCGATCCGTCCCTGATGCGCTTCGCAGATCGCCCGGGCAATGGACAGCCCCAGGCCGCTGCCGCCCAGATGCCGGGCCCGCGAGCTGTCGGCGCGCCAGAAGCGGTTGAACACCTTTTCCAGGTCCTCTTCGGCAATTCCGGGGCCACGGTCGAGAAAGGCCAGGACCATCCGCTCGTCCTGCTGGGTCTGCACGATCTCCAGCTCGCCGCCCGCCGCCGCATAGCGCAGGAAGTTCTCCAGCACGATGTTGAGCAACTGGCCGACCCGTTCGCGGTCGGCCCACAGTTGCTGGCCGGGCAGCAGCGCCAGGCGCAGGTTCACGCCTTCGGCCTGCAACTGCGGTGCGAACCAGGCCAGACGCTCTTCGACCAGTGCCGCCAGGATGAATTCGCGCTGCTCCAGGGCCAACTGGCCGGCGCGCGCCAACGACAGGGTATGCAGGTCGCCGACCAGAGTGCCCAGCAGGTCGAGCTGGCGCTTGACCATTTCCAGTTGCCGGGTGTCGGCGGGAAACACCTCGTCGAGAATGCCTTGCACCCTCACCGAAGCCGCGTTGAGGGGGGTACGCAGCTCATGAGCGAGGATCGCGCTCGAATCGCGCACGTCGATCTCGTACTGCTGCAGGCGGGTGGTCAGCCGATTGAGGTCCTGGGCCAGGCAACGCACTTCATCCGGCGCCGTGGCCGCCACGTCGAAGCGCGTCTCCAGGTCCCCGGCGGCGACCTGGCGGGCCGCGGCGGCAATCGCCGAAACCTGCCCCGACAGAGGTCGTGACAGGCGAAACCCCGCCAGGAGGATCAGCGGCACGGCCGCCAGCACCAGGCCCAGCAGCACCCACCAGTCACGGCTGGCGATGCCCGGCAGAAAACTCTCTACGGGGTAGTAGCGGCTGAACAGCTCCCAGAGCCGCTGCTGATTGGCTTGCGGCGCGGCGCGTAGCTCCAGCAGCTCGCTGCGCGCCGCCTCCGGGACGTTGCGCATGATGTACCAGTCGCCCCACAGGAAGTACAGATACATGCAGCCGGCGATCAGCACCACCGCGCCAATCGCCAGCAGGCTCATGCGCCAGCCGACCCACTGCCACAACGGCCGTTGAGGTTTCATCGCACGCCCCTGCGGCTCATGTGAAGCGATAGCCGACGGCGCGCACGGTCACCGGCACGCCCATGATCCCGGCGGCTTCCAGCTTGCGCCGCAGATTGTGCAGATGGGTATCCACCACCCGCCCCAACGCGTCGCTCTCCGGCAGGCAGCGTTCGAGCAACTCTTCACGGGTAAAGGCCTTGTGCGGGGTGCTCATGAGAATGCTGAGCAAGGCATATTCGGTGGGCGTCAGGTCCAGTGGGCACAGGGCGCCGTCAGCGCCCTCCACCCCGGCGCGCACGCTTTCCAGGTCCACCGCCAGGCGTCCGTGGCGCAGCCAGCGTTCCTCTTGAGGGGCCGGGGCACTGCGGCGCAGCACCGCGTGCACCCGCGCGACCACTTCCTTGGGGTTGTAGGGCTTGACCACGTAATCGTCGGCGCCGTAGCGCAAGGCACCGAGCTTCTCCGGCTCGTCGCCGACGGCGGTGACCATGATCACCGGTGTCTGCCCGGCGCGGCGGATCTGCGCCAGCACCTCGGTGCCGTTCAGGCGCGGCAGCATCATGTCCAGCAGCACCAGGTCGGGCCGCCACTGCTGGAACTGCTCCAGGCCGGCACGCCCGTCGGCCGCCAGGGCCACGACGAAGCCATCACGCAGCAGGTAGGCCTCCAGCACACTGGCACTGTCACAGTCGTCTTCGACGATCAGTATTCGTTTATCGCTCACGTCTGCACTCTTGACCAAATCTGAACAATTCCCCGAAGGAATCTTGATATTGCCTGCATAAGCTGCCGCCAACCATAACAGCCCCGGTCGGCAGGATCATGACAGCCCGTCCCTTCAACTTCCTCAGCGCGTTGCTCATCACCAGCCTGCTGGCCCTGCCGGGCTGTTCGCTGACCCCGGCCTATCAGCCGCCGGCCTCGCCCTTGCCCGCCCGGCTCGACGCGACCACCGCCACACCGACCAGCATCGGCCCGGGCGTGGCACTGCAGGACGACGAACGTCGCCTGCTCGGCGAGCTGAGCCACGAACCCTTGCTGGCGGAACTGGTCAGTCAGGCCCTGGCCGGCAATCGAGACTACCGGATCGCCCAGTTGAAGGTCGAGCAGGCGCGCAGTCGTTTCGGCCTGAGCCAGGCCGAGCGCTGGCCGGTCCTGGGCCTGCAGGTGCAGCGCCAGCACCAACGCTTCAACGACCCGGTCCTGGATGAACGCTACAAACAAGACCTGGCCACCGCCACGCTGGGGGTCAGTGATTTCGAGCTGGACTTTTTCGGTCGCCTGGCCAGCCTCAGCGAGCAGGCCCGCCACCAATTGCTGGCCAGTGACCTGGGCAGCCAGGCCGCACGCGGCGCGCTGGTGGCCGAGGTGGCACGCCTTTACCTGCAGGCGCGGCAGGCGGACGAAGCGTTGCAGATCGCAAGCGACGCCGCCGAGGTCAGCCGGCAGTTGCGCGCCAGCCTGCAGACACAGGTCGCCGCGGGCGCCGTTGCCGCCGCCGAACTGGACGCTGCACAGAACGAGGAGCTGCAAGCCCGGCAGCGTTGGCAGGACAGCCAGAGCCAGCGCACCCAGGCTTACCAGGCCCTGGCCTGGGTCACCGGCTACCGGCTGCTGCCCTCGCCCATGCCGCCAGCGACCAGCCCCCTGGCGCCAGCAGAGCTGCCCGGCGAACTCGCCGACCTGCCCTCCGAGCGCCTGCTGCAACGCTTCGACGTGCGTGCCGCCGAACAGCGCCTGCGCGCCGCCGATGCCGGTATCGGCGCGGCGCGGGCGGCGTTCTTTCCGTCCATTCGCCTGAGTACCGGCCTGGGTGTCGCCAGCCCGGCGCTGCATGACCTGTTCAGCTCCGGCAGCGGCCTGCGCCTGCTCAGCCCGTCGCTGTCGTTGCCGCTGTTCGACGGTGGCCGCAACCAGGCCAATCTGGATGCCGCCCAAGTGGCCAGGCAAATGGCCGTCGCCGACTACCAGCGCACGCTGATCAACGCCTTCCGCGACATGGCCAGCGGCCTCGAACAACGCCGCCAACTGCTGGCGCAATGGCAGAACCTGCAAGCCCGCCAGCAACTGGCCCAGCGGCACAGTCAGCGCCAGGAGCAGCAATGGCAGGCCGGAGCCGGCAGCCTCCAGGCGCGTCTGCAGGCACGCCTGGACACCCTGCAGACCAGCCAGGCCCTCAGCCAGGCCAGCCAGGCACTGTTCGACAACCACCTGCGCCTGTATCGCGCCCTGCACGGCATCGACGACTCCGTAGCACTTCCTGAAGCCAACCTTGAAGGTAACTCACCATGACCTACCGACCCAGCCCCCGCCCCCTGCTTGCCCTGTGCCTCACGGCGCTGTCCGGGCTACCCCTGGCCCAGGCCGCCGAGCCATCGCTGTGGGGCGACCACACCGATGTCAGCGTCGGCCTGGCAGCCGGTGCCGCGAGCCGCTACATGGGCTCGAAGGACTATCGACCGCAGGTCGTCCCGCTGGTCAGCGTGCAGCGCGGCGTGCTGTTCGCAGACACCACCCGCGGTCTTGGCCTGCAATGGCAATCGCCGCAGGGTCTGACCCTGAGCGGAGCGTTCAACTACGACTTCGGCCGTGACGATCGTGACAGCAACTCCCGCCCCGGCAGCGACCGCCTGCGTGGCATGGGCGAAATCAACGGCGCCACGGTCTTCGACCTCAACCTCAGCCAGGCCCTGACGCCCTGGCTGAGCCTCAACCTGGAAGGCGAATGGCGCGTGGCCGGCGAACAGCGTGGCGACCGCTACCGCATGGGCCTGGAAGCCATCACGCTGCACACCGACAGCGACACCCTGGCCGTGGACCTGGATGCCCACGCCGGTAGCCAGCGTTTCAACCAGACCTGGTTCGGTGTCACCCCGCAACAAAGCCTGAACAGCGGCTTTGCCATCGAGCGCAGCGATGCCGGGATCTACGCCTACTCCACCGCGCTGAACTGGCTGCACAACTTCGATACGCACTGGAGCTCGCTGGCCACGCTGACCGTGACGCATTACACCGATCAGGTCCGCGACAGCCCGCTGCTGCAGCGCAGTACCGCTGCGACCGGCACCCTCGCCCTGACCTACAGCTTCTGACCCAGGAGGTCCTGCCATGTCTGGCCACTCTCCCACCCGCCGGGCCCGCCTGGCCGGGCTGGGCTTCGCTGCGTTTCTCACGCTGGGCGGCTGTTCGCAGGGCGCCGCGCCCGGCAGCCCGCCACCGCGCGCGGTCAAGCTGGCCATGCCGTACAGCCTGGACAGCGCGGCGCCAGTGCTCCCAGGGGTGATACGCCAGGCGCAGAACAGCGCGCTGGCGTTCGAGCAGCCTGGCAGGGTGACGCGCATGACCGTGGAAGTCGGTGCACAGGTAGCGGCGGGCCAGGTGCTGGTCGAGCAGGACGGCGAAGCGGCACGTCTGCGCCTGGCACAGGCCGAAGCTCGGCGCCGCGCCAGCGCCATCGACCTGACCCAGCGTCGGCATGAACACCAGCGCACCCAGCAGTTGTTCAGCCAGGGCAATGCCTCGGCGGCGGACCTCGAACGCAGCGACACGGCGCTGCAAACCGCGCGAACGCAAGCGCAGGTCACCGACGCCGAGGCCGCACAGGCCGGCCGCGAGCTGAACCTCACGCGCCTGGTCGCCCCCTTTGCCGGCCGGGTGGTGAGCAGGGTCGCGCAACCGCTGCGCCAGGTCGCCGCCGGCGAAGTGCTGTTGACCCTGCAGGGCAATGGCCCGCGCCAGGTGGTGGTGCAGGTACCGAGCCGCTACGCCCAGCGGCTCAAGCCCGGCGACCGCGCACAGGGTTTGCTGGCGGCCGGCGGCGGCAACGTCGAATTGAGCCTGATCGGCCTGTCACCGGTGGCCGAAAACGGCTTGCTGCAGGAGGCCGTCTTCGAGCTGCCGGATGGCCAGACCACACTGCCCAGCGGCAGCGTGCTGAACGTGCAACTGCCCGCCGATGGTGCCTCGTCACTGGCGGTTGCCAGCAGCGCCCTGCTGCCCGGCCAGGACGCCGGCAGCGCCCAGGTTTACCTGTTCATGGAAGGCTCCAGCCAGGTGGTGCTGCGCAACGTGCGCGTCGCCGCCCTGCAGGGCGACCAGGCGCTGATCAGTGCCGGCCTGCAGCCTTACGACCAGGTCGTGGTGGCCGGCGCCGCATTCCTCAGGCCGGGCGAGCGTGTCACGCGCTACCAGCCCACCACTGTCATCGTTCGGGATTGATTCATGTCCATCACCCACCTGGCTTTATCCCGCTCGCGGCTGGTGCTGTTCCTCGCGCTGGCAATCCTGCTTGGCGGCATCAAGAGTTTCATCGGTTTTCCATCCCAGGAAGAACCTGACGTCACCATCCGCGACGCCTTGGTCAGTGTCGCCTTGCCAGGCCTGCCCACAGACCGGGTCGAAGCGCTGCTGGCCCGACCGCTGGAGGACAAACTGCGCGAACTGCCCGAACTCAAGACGCTGGCCACCACCCTGCGCCCCGGCCAGGCCATCGTGCAGATCACCGCCCGCGACGAGGTCGCCGATCTGCCGGCGCTCTGGCAGCGGGTGCGCAACAAGGTCGCGGAAGTCGCGCCCGGCTTGCCCGAGGGCACTCAGGGGCCGCAGGTCGACGATGACTTCGGCCAGGTTGCCGTGGCCTCCATCGCCCTCACCGCACCGGGCTTTTCACTGAGCGAGCTGCACGAACAGGCCGAACGCCTGCGCCGCGCGCTGTACCGCCTGCCGGGCGTACAACGTATCGCCCTGTACGGCCTGCAACAAAACCAGGTTGCGCTGGACTTCGATCCACTCATCCTGGCGCGCCTGGGCCTGCCGCCCGCCGAGATCCTGCGCCAGTTGCACAACCAGAACGGCCTGAGCAGCGCCGGCACCCTGCTGCGCGGCCCGCAGAGCCTGAGCCTGTCGCTCAGCGGTGAAGTGCGCGACCCGCAAACCTTGCATGACCTGCCGGTGCGTTTGCCTGACGGCACCACCCTGCCCCTGGGCGCCTTGGCAAAGATCGCCATCCAGGCCCAGGACCCGCCGCAGAGCGCGGCGTTCTATCGTGGCCAGCGTGCGCTGGTGCTGGGCATCTCGATGAACCCCGGGCTCAACGTCGAGGACTTCGGCAAGACGCTGGACAGCGCCCTGAGTACGCAGGGCGAGCGCCTGCCCACTGGCTTCAGCCTGCATCGGGTGACCTTCCAGGCCGACGTGGTGCATCACGCCATGCAGCGCATGCAACATGTGCTGATGGAAACCATGGTCATCGTCATGGGCGTGGTGATGCTGTTCCTGGGTTGGCGCATCGGGCTGATCGTCGGCACCATAGTGCCGCTCACCGTGCTCGCCAGCCTGATTCTGATGCGCGCCCTGGGCATCGAGTTGCAGACGGTGTCGATCGCCGCGCTGATCCTGGCCCTGGGCCTGCTGGTGGACAATGGCATCGTCATCGCCGAAGACATCGAGCGGCGCCTGCGTGCCGGCGAGCCGCGCCGCCAGGCCTGTGAAGCGGCAGGCCGCACCCTGGCCGTACCGTTGCTGACCTCTTCGCTGGTGATCATCCTGGCCTTCTCGCCGTTCTTCCTCGGCCAGACCAGCACCAATGAATACCTGCGTTCGCTGGCGGTGGTCCTGGCCCTGACCCTGCTCGGTTCCTGGGCGTTGAGCCTGACCGTCACACCCCTGTTGAGCCTGCGCCTGGTCCGCGCGCCGGGTCACGAGTCGTCCAGCGCCACCAGCGCAAGCACACTGCACCGCGGCTATGCCCGGCTGCTGGCCGTGGCGCTGCGCCACCGCGCGCTGTACATCCTGACCATGCTGGTGCTGCTGGGCGCCGCCAGCCTGAAGCTGCTCAGCCTGCCCTACGACTTCCTGCCGCCGTCAGACCGCAACCAGTTCCAGCTGCCGATCCAGCTCGAGCCCGGCACCCATGCGCAACGCAGCATGCAGCGCATGCAGGCGCTCAGTGACTGGTTGGGCAAGGACCCCGACATCAGAGAAAGCATCGGCTATGTCGCCGAAGGCGGCCCGCGCATCGTGCTGGGCCTCAACCCGCCGCTGCCCGGCCCGGAGGTGGCGTACTTCACCATCACCACCCGACCGGGGGCGGACCTGCAACAGGTCATGGACCGGGTCCGTGATCACCTGCTGAGCGAGTACCCCGACGTACGCGCCCAGCCCAAGCGCTTCTCGCTGGGCAGCACCGAAAGCGGTCTGGCGGTATACCGGATCAGCGGCCCGGATGACGCCACCCTGCGCCAGCTGGGAGAGCGAATGGCCAACCTGCTGGCGGCGCTGCCGGGGACCCTCGACATCCAGAATGACTGGGGCCCGCGGGTACTGCGCTACCAGGTCAACATCGACCAGGACAGGGCCCGCCGCGCCGGCGTGGACACCCAGGACATCGCCCAGGCCCTGCGCCTGGCCAACCAGGGCGTGAGCGTGACGCCGCTGCGCGACGGCCAGTACAGCCTGGAGATCATCGCCCGCGCCCGCCCCGCCAGCGCCGTGCAACTGGCCGATACGCCGGTCTACCCCAGTGCAGGTGGCGCAGCGCTGCCGCTGTCGGCGGTCGCCAGCCTCAGCCTGGCCTCGGAAGCCAGCGTGCGGGTACGGCGCAACCAGGAGCGCGCCATTACCGTCAGTGGCCGCAACCCCGGGATGACCGCCGACAGCCTGATGCAAGCCCTCGAACCACGCCTCGCCGAGCTGATGCTGCCCAGCGGCTACCACCTGGAAATGGGTGGCGAGATCGAAGACTCGGCAGCAGCCAACGACGCCTTGTTGCGCTACCTGCCCCTGGCGGTATTCGCCATGTTGCTGCTGTTCGTGTGGCAGTTCGATTCATGGCGCAAGGTGCTGATCATCGTCGCCAGCATTCCGTTCATCCTCATCGGCGTCGCCCTGGCGCTGTGGCTGAGCGGCTACCCATTCGGGTTCATGGCGACCTTCGGCCTGCTGTCGCTGGCCGGCATCATCGTCAACAACGCCGTGCTGCTGCTCGAACGCATCGAGGTCGAAGCCGCTGCGGGCCAGCCGCTGCGCCAGGCCATCATGCAGGCAGCGCTGGACCGCCTGCGGCCGATCATCATGACCAAGCTGACCTGCATCCTGGGGCTCATCCCGCTGATGCTGTTCGGTGGCGCACTATGGACCGGCATGGCCATCAGCATGATCGGAGGTCTGGCCCTGGGCACCCTGGTGACCCTGGGATTCATCCCCGTTCTGTACTCGCTGCTGTATGGCGCTGATGACGATCGCCACACCACGGCGCCGCCCGGATAAGCCGACGCAGCGACCACTCAATGCCCGCCGCCACCGGGCGGCGCGGCCTTGGCGGCGAACGGCGGCTTGGCCAGCCAGACCAGCAGGATCAGGCCCATGAAGATCCACGCCAGCATGTAGAAGTAGTCCACCGTGGACATCATGTAGGCCTGGCTGCTCAGCATGCGCTCCATTTGCGCATAGGCCTGCGGCCCGGCGCCGCCGAGGGTATCCAGGGTCTGGCGGGTCACCGGGTCGAAATTGCTGATGTTCTCGCTCAGATAGGCATGATGCTGGTCGGCGCGGCGAATCCAGATCCAGGTGGTCAGCGAGGCGGCGAAGCTGCCGCCCAGGGTACGCAGGAAAGTCGCCAGCCCTGAACCGTCGGGAATCTGCTGCGGCGGCAGGTCCGAGAGCAGGATGCTGAGCGTGGGCATGAAGAACAGCGCCACACCGATCCCCATGAACAGCTGCACCATCGCCACGTGCTGGAAGTCCACGTCGCTGTTGAACCCCGCACGCATGAAGCACGACAGCCCCATGGCCAGGAACGCCAGGCCGGCCAGCAGGCGCAGGTCGAAGCGATGCGCATACTTGCCCACCAGTGGCGACAGCACCACCGGCAGGATGCCGATCGGCGCGGCAGCCAGTCCCGCCCAGGTCGCGGTGTAGCCCATCTGGGTCTGCAGCCACTGCGGCAGGATCAGGTTGATGCCGAAGAAGCCCGCATAGCCGAAGACCATCACCAGGGTACCGATACGGAAGTTACGGTACGCGAACAGCCGCAGATTGACGATCGGGTGCCGGTCGGTCATTTCCCAGATCACGAACACCGCCAGGGCCACCAGCGAGATCAGCGAACCGGCGATGATGAAGTTCGATTCGAACCAGTCCATGTCGTTGCCCTTGTCCAGCACCACCTGCAACGCCCCCACGCCGATGATCAGGGTGATCAGGCCGATGTAGTCCATGGGCTGGCGGCTGGTGCTGACCGGGCGCTTGGCCATCTGAGTGCGCACCACAAAGGCGGCGAACAGACCGATGGGCACGTTGATGAAGAAGATCCACGGCCAGCTGTAGCTGTCGGTGATCCAGCCACCGAGAATCGGCCCGGCGATTGGCGCCACCACCGTGACCATCGCCAGCAGCGCCAGGGCCATACCCCGTTTGGCCGGCGGGTAGATGGCGATCAGCAGGGTCTGGCTCATGGGGTACAGCGGCCCGGCCACCACCCCTTGCAGCACGCGAAAGCCCACCAGTTCCGGCATCGACTGCGAGATGCCGCACAGGAACGAGGCCAGCACGAACAGCAGCGTGGCCCAGATGAACAGCTTGACCTCGCCGAAGCGGCGGCTCAGCCAGCCGGTCAGCGGCAAGGCGATGGCGTTGCTCACCGCGAACGAGGTGATGACCCAGGTGCCCTGCTCGGAGCTGACCCCCAGGTTGCCGGAGATGGTCGGCAGGGCCACGTTGGCGATGGTGGTATCGAGCACCTGCATGAAGGTCGCCAGCGACAGGCCGATGGTCGACAGCAGCAGGCTCGGCGGTGTGAATGAAGCGGGAGCGTTCTGGCTCATGGCGGGGTCCTGGACACGGAAACGGCGCCCCGGCCAGCGGGCCGGGGCATGCACATGGGCGGATCAGCGCTGCGCGGTGGCCTTGGCGGTGCCGGCGCTGTTTTCGTGGATCAGGCGATTGATCAGCGTATCGGCCTCGGCCAGCTGCTGGTCATACACGGCCGTGCTGAAGCTCGGCTGGCGCGGCGGCTGCTGGGCGAGCACCGGACCGCTCTGGTCGTGCAGGTCGACGTCCACGGTGGTCGACAGGCCGATGCGCAGCGGGTGGTCGGCCAGTTCCTGCGGGTTGATGTGGATCCGCACCGGCACGCGCTGGACGATCTTGATCCAGTTGCCGGTGGCGTTCTGCGCCGGCAACAGGGCGAATGCACTGCCGGTGCCGGCGCCGAGGCTGTCGACGGTGCCGCTGTAGGTCACGTCGCTGCCGTACAGGTCGGCATGAATCTCTACCGGCTGACCGATGCGCATCTTGCCCAGTTGGGTTTCCTTGAAGTTGGCGTCGATCCACAACTGGTCGAGGGGAATCACCGCCATGGTCGCGACACCCGGCTGGATACGCTGGCCCAGTTGCACGTTGCGCTTGGCGACGTAGCCGCTTACTGGTGCGACCAGGGTGGTACGCGCCTTGGCCAGCCAGGCCTGGCGTACTTGCGCAGCGGCGGCCTTGACGTCCGGGTGCGAGGAAACCACCGTGTCATCCACCAGCGCCACGCTGCTGGCCAGTTGCTGCTGGACATTGTTCAGGGCGCTCTGCGCGCTGACCAGATCATCCTTGGCGTGGGACAGCTCCTCCTGGGAAATCGCCCCGCTGGCCGCCAGGTTACGGCGCCGGTTGTAATTGTCCTGGGCCTTCTGCAGCGCCGCACGCTGCGCCGCCAGTTGCGCCTTCATACCGTCGACGTTGCTGTACAGGCCACGTACCTGGCGCACCACCCGGGCCAGGTTGGCTTCGGCGTTCTGCAGACTGACCTCGGCATCGGCAGGGTCGAACTTCAGCAACACCTGGCCTTCGCGCACCAGATCGCCATCGTCGGCACCGATGCTGATCACCGTGCCAGTGGTCTGCGGCGTGATTTCCACCACGTTGCCGTTGACGTAGGCATCGTCGGTGCTCTCGCCCCAGCGGCCATAGAGTTCATGCCAGGCCCAGGCCCCCAGGCCGGCGGCGATCACCACGGCGGCCAGGCCCAGGAGCATGACCTTGCGCTTGCCGGAGGGCTGGTCCTTGGTCACGGCGGTGGATGAAGAAGCAGAAGTGGCGTCGGCCATGGCGATTACCTTTGCAGAGAAACAGGTGGCACCTGAGCAGCCTGGGCATCGGCGATGAAGCCGCCGCCAAGGGCCTGCATCAGGCGGATCGACAGATCGATGCGCCGGGCATCCAGATCCGCCAGTTGACGTTGCGACTGCAGCAGCTGCTGCTCGACGCTGAGCACGTCCAGATAGTTGCCGATGCCGGCGGCATAGCGCTGGGTCGCGGTATCGAAGGAACGCCGCACGATGTCGGTGGCTTCGCGGCGCGCCTGCACCTGGCCGTCGATATCGCGCAACTGGCCGACCCCGTCGGCAACCTCGCCGAGGGCGGCGACCAGCACCTTGTTGTATTGCGCCACGGCCAGCTCGTAGTCGGCATCCCGGGCGTCGAGGTCGGCGCGCAGGCGACCGCCATCGAACAACGGCAGCGACACGGTCGGGCGAATGTTGAAGAACCGGCTGGCGCTGCCGAACAGCGCATCGCCCAGCAGCGACTCGGTGCCGGCGGCGGCACTGAGGTTGAGGTTGGGGTAGAAGCGCGTCTTGCTCGCCTCGATGCCCTTGCCGGCCGCCTCCACGCGCCAGCGCGCCGCGACGACGTCAGGGCGCCGACCGAGCAGCTCGGCGGGCAGCGACGACGGCAGCTGAGCGACCGCTGGCTGCAGCACTTGCGGGCGCGCCAGGCGGCTGCCTTCATCGGGGCCCTTGCCAAGCAGCACCGCCAGGGCGATCTGCGCGCTGCGCAACTGGCTCTCGGCGTCCAGCAGGGCCTGCCGGGCACCGGCTTCCAGGCTCTGGCTCTGCTGGAACTGATACTGGCTGTCGATGCCCGAGCTCAGGCGTTTCTGGCCCAGGTCGAGCATCTGCCGGGTGCGCTGCAGGTCTTCGGTGGCCAAGTCGCGCATCACATGGGCTTGCGCCAGCTGGCTGTAGGCGCGGGCCACATCGGTGGCCAGGGTCAGCCGCGCCGCCTGGCGATCCACCTCGGCAGCCCGAGCCTGGCCCAGTGCGGCTTCCCAGGCGGCACGCTGACCGCCCCACAGATCGAAGCTGTAGTTGAAGTTCAGCCCCAGGTTACGCACCGTGCTGTAGCGGTTGCCCTGCCCCAGCGGGTCCTGGTCACGCGCCAGGCGCGAGCGGGTGACCGCAGCACTGGCATCCAGGCTGGGCATGCGCGCGGCATCGGCGGCATCGGCCTCGGCCATGGCCTGGTGCGCCCTGGCGCTGGCCACCTGCATGTCCGGACTGTCGCGCAGGGCCTGGTCGATCAAGCGGTCGAGCTGGGCATCACCCAGGCTCTTCCACCAGTCATCACGCGGCCAGGCCGCTGCCGAAAGAGGAATGTCGCGCAGGCTGCTGGCGGCCTCCAGGTTCTGCGCCGGCATGCGCTCGGCCTGCGGGTGCAGCCCGGCAGAGCTGGCGCAGCCGGCCAGGCCGATGGCAATAGCCAGGGGTACGGCACGTCGCAACAGGAACAGAGGGCTCATGGCGCCACCTTCGACTTGAAGCTCAGACGCGTGAGGATGATCGGGTCGTCGGCCGCCACCAGCACCTTGGTGAGAATGCGCTGCAAAGACTCGACCTCCTCGCGCTCCAGCGGGGCGAACAGGTCATTCATGACATCGGCCCCGATGCTCGGCAGCAGGTCAGCGAGACTCTGCCCCTTGTCGGTGAGCACCACCTTGACCTGGCGTCGGTCGGCATCGGAGCGATTGCGCAAAATCAGGCCTTTCTGTTCCAGGCGGTCGAGCATGCGGGTCATCGAACCGCTATCAAGGCTGAGGTGACGACACATTTCCACCGGCGTATCGGAGGCGAACTGCGCGATGACGATCAACACCTTGTACTGCGCGAACGTCACGTCGTAGGGCAGCAGGTATTTGTCGAGTGTGCGGTCCTTCAGGGCATTGGTACGCCCGATCAGCATGCCCATGAGGCTGGATTCGAAGTTGTCCGGCGAGAAATGTTTCAAAGGATCACCCAGATAGCTGCTTAGGCAGTTGTTACACGATATTACTGCCATGACAGCAAATGTCAAAACATTAGTTAGCTTGCTTTCAATCAAGGCAAAAAAAGACCGCCACAAGGGCGGTCCGGCGCGTGCAGTGCGGGCGTCAGGCTGCCAGCGGTACGCCGCTGTGGAAGCGAAAGTCCTCGTCGGGGCTTTCGATCAACTCCTTCTCGACCAGGCGGATTTCTTCGATCTTGGCATCCACGTCAGCCTTGTCGCCGTACAGGTAGGCCAGCTTGAGGTAATCCTGGAAATGCCGCGCCTCAGACTTGAGCAGGCTCGCGTAGAACTTGCCCAGCTCTTCATCCAGGTGCGGCACCAAGGCGGCGAAACGCTCGCAGGAACGCGCCTCGACGATGCCACCGACGATCAACGCATCGGTGAGCCGGAAGGGATTGTGATTGCGCACGCATTTGCGCAGGGCACCGGCGTAGCGCGCCGAACTGACATTGGCCATGGGGATGCCACGCTTGCGGATCAGGCTGATGACCTGTTCGAAATGCCGCAGCTCTTCGCGCGCCAGGCGCGACATCTTAGCCTGCAGGTCGAACTTGTCGTTGTACTGGAACATGAACTGGAACGCCGCGCCGGCGGCCTTCTTCTCGTTGTTGGCGTGGTCGATCAGCAGAATGTCCAGGTTGCGCAGCGCCGCCTGCACCCAGGCATCGGGCGTACGGCACAACAGGAAGGCTTCGATTTCAGGGATCGGGTACATAGGCTCACGGCAACGGCTGGGCAAAGCCGGGCATTATACGAGCCACCTCTGCATGCGGCGAGCCTGATTCGCTGATCCACATCAGGCCCTCAGCGCGCCCAGCGACTATAGTGAGCAGGTCAGCCCGTGTGTGGAGCGCGCATCATGCAATCGATCCGCAGCATTCTGGTGGTCGTCGACCCAGGTAGCCACGACCACCTCGCCTTCAAGCGGGCACGCCTGATCGCCGGAGTTACTCACGCCCACCTGCACCTGCTGGTCTGCGATCAGCGCCACGACCACGGCCCCTGGCTGGCCGAGTCACGAATCAACCTGCAGGAACAGGGTTTCAGCGTCAGTGCCGCCCAGGACTGGCACGGCTCGCTGCATCGAACCGTCATCAAGGCCCAGCAGGCCGAAGGCTGTGGGCTGGTCATCAAGCAGCATTACCCTGACAACCCGCTGAAGAAGGCGCTGCTTACCCCCGACGACTGGAAGCTGCTGCGCTACTGTCCCAGCCCGGTGCTGATGGTCAAACACGACCAGCCCTGGGCCGGCGCGGTGATGCTCGCCGCCGTGGATGTCGACAACGCGGAAAGCCAGCATCAGGCCTTGCACGAAGCCATCATTGATCACGGCTATGGCCTGGCCATGCTGGCGCGCGGCGACCTGCACGTCATCGCCGCCCACCCGGCACCGACTCTCTCGGCCGCAGACCCGGCCTACCAGCCTGGCAGCGCCATCGAAGCGCACTATCGCGAGCAGTGCCGAGCCTTCCAGCAGCGCTTCGACATCCCCGATGCCCACCTGCACGTCACCGAAGGCCCGGCCGACGTGCTGATTCCGCATACCGCGCACCAGTTGCAGGCAGCGGTCACGGTGATCGGCACCGTGGCGCGCACCGGCATCGCTGGCGCCCTGGTGGGCAATACCGCCGAGGTGGTGCTCGACACACTGGAAAGCGATGTGCTGGTGCTCAAGACCGAGGCCATCATCGAGCACCTGGAAGCCTTGTTCCAAGGCTGAAGGCAACGCCTTCAGGCGCCCAGTGCGTCACGCAGGAAGGAAGGGGCGATGTAGCGCTCGTAGTGCGCGTCGGAAAGCAGGAAGAACTCGCGGTCGATGGCATCGCGCAGGTCGGGCAGCAGCCAGTCGCGGAATTCCGGCAACAGCACGAAGCCGTAGGCCTCGACATTGCTGATGACCCGCGCACCGCGGGCGATGAGCTGATAGGCCCAGCAGTACTCGGACTGGTGGGCGACGAAGCGGATCTTGCGCTGGGTCAGCTGCCAGCGCAGCTTTTCGGGGTCGAACACCTCGACCTTGGCGGTCATCACCTGCACCAGCAATTGTTCCAGGCGCAGCCAGACCGCGCGCTTCTCATCCTCGCCGTAACTGTTCCAGTTGACGATTTCATGATGGAAACGCTTGCAGCCCCGGCACACGCGGTCACCGAACACGGTGGAGCAAAGGCCGACGCAGGGCGTCTTGATGATCTGATCGGGCATGGCGGGCTGCGGCTGGTAGAACGAGCCGCCATGTTAGCCCTTTGTCTAATGAGGGTCACCCCTCGACCTGCAGGGCTAAGCCCCCTGATGCTGCCAGGCCGCGCCAGCCGGGCCTTTGCCCTGGCTGCGCGGCGCTTTGCAGCGGCAAGGCGGCAGCGATGGCCGCCGCGCTCGCGCTTACCTTCGAGAAAGTTTTGCCGTAGAATCACCGGGCCTTGTAAGGCGCCAATGTCCGTCAGAAGCTGTTTTCAAAGCGTCACGAGCACAGTCAAGTTATCCCGCAGTCCGGTGTCGGCACGGCCGTTCCCTCATCAAGAATGGCCACCGACCGTCCCACCCAGCCGTCCTGCAGGCGTAAAACTTTGAAAACAGCTTCGTAAGGAATTGCCACTACTCTTGGCCAGGATGCTCGACCGAGCATCGGCATACAGAGTAATGGACAATTTCTGGATGAGCGTCCCGGACACCCATTTGGGACCACTGATGAGGGTAATACTGTGCTTGAAGCCTACCGTAAACACACCGAAGAGCGTGCCGCCCAGGGCATCGTGCCCCAGCCGCTGAACGCCGAACAAACCGCAGGCCTGGTCGAGCTGCTGAAGAACCCACCGGCTGGCGAAGAAGCTTTCCTCGTTGACCTGATCACCAACCGCGTTCCACCAGGAGTCGACGAAGCCGCCTACGTCAAGGCCGGTTTCCTGTCCGCCATCACCAAGGGCGAAGCCTCCTCTCCCCTGATCGACCGCAAGCGCGCCACCGAACTGCTGGGCACCATGCAGGGCGGCTACAACATCGCCACCCTGGTCGAGCTGCTCGACGACGCCGAACTGGGCGCCGTCGCCGCCGAACAACTCAAGTTCACCCTGCTGATGTTCGATGCCTTCCACGACGTGGCTGAGAAAGCCAAGGCCGGTAACGCGCATGCCAAGGCCGTCCTGGAATCCTGGGCCGCCGGCGAGTGGTTCACCAAGAAGCCAGCCATCGCCGAGAAGTACAGCCTGGCCGTATTCAAGGTGCCTGGCGAAACCAACACCGACGACCTGTCCCCAGCCCCGGATGCCTGGTCGCGTCCCGACATCCCGCTGCACGCCCTGGCCATGCTGAAAATGGCCCGCGACGGCATCGAGCCTGAGCAGCCGGGTTCCGTTGGTCCCCTGAAGCAGATCGAAGCGGTCAAGGCCAAAGGCTTCCCGGTCGCCTACGTCGGTGACGTGGTCGGTACCGGTTCCTCGCGTAAATCCGCGACCAACTCCGTGCTGTGGTTCTTCGGCGACGACATCCCTTACGTGCCGAACAAGCGCGCGGGTGGTTTCTGCTTCGGCACCAAGATCGCCCCGATCTTCTACAACACCATGGAAGACGCCGGCGCCCTGCCGATCGAATTCGACTGCACCAACCTGGCCATGGGTGACGTGATCGACGTCTACCCGCACGCCGGCAAGGTCTGCAAGCACGGTTCCGACGAAGTCATCACCACCTTCGAACTGAAGACCCCGGTGCTGCTCGACGAAGTCCGCGCTGGCGGCCGTATCCCGCTGATCGTCGGCCGTGGCCTGACCGAGAAGGCGCGTGCCGAGCTGGGCCTGGGCCCAACCGACCTGTTCGCCCTGCCTGAAGCACCGGTCGACAGCGGCAAGGGCTTCACCCTGGCGCAGAAGATGGTCGGCAAGGCCTGCGGCCTGCCGGAAGGCAAAGGCGTGCGCCCTGGCACCTACTGCGAACCGAAGATGACCACCGTCGGCTCCCAGGACACCACTGGCCCGATGACCCGCGACGAGCTGAAAGACCTGGCGTGCCTGGGCTTCTCCGCCGACCTGGTCATGCAGTCGTTCTGCCACACCGCGGCTTATCCTAAGCCGATCGACGTCACCACCCACCACACCCTGCCGGATTTCATCCGCACCCGTGGCGGCGTGTCGCTGCGTCCTGGCGACGGTATCATCCACAGCTGGCTGAACCGCATGCTGCTGCCTGACACCGTCGGCACCGGCGGCGACTCGCACACCCGCTTCCCGATCGGCATCTCCTTCCCGGCCGGTTCCGGCCTGGTCGCCTTCGCCGCGGCCACCGGCGTCATGCCGCTGGACATGCCGGAGTCGGTCCTGGTGCGCTTCAAAGGCAAGATGCAGCCTGGCATCACCCTGCGCGACCTGGTACACGCCATTCCTTACTACGCCATCCAGCAAGGCCTGCTGACCGTAGAGAAGAAAGGCAAGAAGAACATCTTCTCCGGCCGCATCCTGGAGATCGAAGGCCTCAACGAACTGACCGTCGAGCAAGCCTTCGAACTGTCCGACGCCTCGGCCGAGCGTTCGGCTGCCGGTTGCACCATCAAGCTGCCGGAAGCCTCCATCGCCGAGTACCTGAAGTCCAACATCACCCTGCTGCGCTGGATGATCAGCGAAGGCTACGGCGATGCCCGCACCATGGAGCGCCGCGCCCAGGCGATGGAAGCCTGGCTGGCCAAGCCAGAGCTGCTGGAAGCCGACAAGGACGCCGAATACGCTGCCGTCATCGAGATCGACCTGGCCGACGTCAAGGAGCCTGTGCTCTGCGCGCCGAACGACCCGGACGACGCTCGCCTGCTGTCCACCGTGGCGGGCGACAAGATCGACGAAGTGTTCATCGGTTCGTGCATGACCAACATCGGTCACTTCCGCGCTGCCGGCAAGCTGCTGGACAAGGTCAAGGGCGGTATTCCGACCCGTCTGTGGCTGGCTCCGCCAACCAAGATGGACGCTCACCAGCTGACCGAAGAAGGCTACTACGGCATCTACGGCAAGGCTGGCGCGCGCATGGAAATGCCAGGCTGCTCGCTGTGTATGGGTAACCAGGCTCGCGTACAGACCGGTTCGACCGTGGTTTCCACCTCGACCCGTAACTTCCCGAACCGCCTGGGCGACGCCACCAACGTCTACCTGGCTTCGGCCGAGCTGGCTGCCGTGGCTTCGATCATCGGCAAGCTGCCGACCGTCGAGGAGTACATGCAGTACGCCAAGGACATCGACAGCATGGCTGCCGACGTCTACCGCTACCTGAGCTTCGACCAGATCGCCGAGTTCCGCGACGCGGCGGCCACCGCCAACATCCCGGTCGTCCAGGCCTGATGCCCTGACCTGGCTGTAGCGCTGTAAAAAAGAAACCCCGCCAAGTGCGGGGTTTCTTTTTGTCTTGCGAACAACTTTGTGGCGCCCAGAGAGCCCGGCAGGACCGCAAGCTGGTCGCGGCACACGCCGCGGCCAGCCCCCGGGGCACAAGCTCTCTACAAGCGGCTTATGCCAAGCGCCTCACACGGTCGCGGCCTGCCCGCTCATGGCCAGGTCCAGCAGCTCACGGTTGGCCACCGCGTACATCGCGTAGTCGGTACCCGTAGCGGCACGCAACTCCACGAGCATGGCGCGCCAGCGCTCAACCATCGCCGCGTGCTGCTCCAGCCACAGAGCCAGGCGCGCTTCCAGATCCTCCGGCCCGTCCTGCATCTGCAGCACGGAGATGGTGATCGCCCGCTGCTGCCAGTCGATGTCGTCGCGGAACGCCTCGCGGGCCAAGGCCTGCCAGTTGCTCTCCACCGGCAGGCTGCTGATCTGCTGCAGGTACCAGGTGATTTCCAGGGCGCTGCCCACCGCAAAGAAGGTCTTCGCCACGTCGGCGGCGTTGTGGCCGGTCACGTCGGAAGCCTCGATGATCGGCAACAGGGTGTAGAGGTGCGTGGTACCGGCCACCATGCGCGCCAGCAGCTCAGGCACGCCCGACTCCACATAGGCCTCGTAGCGCTCCTGCCAGACGGCACGGGTGCGGCCTTCGAGCAGTTCGTCGAGCTTCAGGCCCAGCGCCGCGATATGCGGACCGAAGTGCGCCACATCACGGGCGGCATCCAGTTCGTTGCGGCGGCTGCGCAGGAACCAGCGCGTGGCGCGACGGCCCAGGCGCATCAGCTCGTCCATCAGGGTCAGCTGGATCTCGGCCGGCACCTTGTAGTCCAGTGCCTCGATCTGACGGAACCAGTGCGGCAGGTGGAAGATGTCCCGCACGATCACATAGGCTCCGGCGACCGCCGCAGCGCTCATGCCGGTGGACTCCTTCAGGCGCTGCACGAAGGTGATGCCCATGTGGTTGACCAGATCGTTGGCGATCTGGGTGCTGACGATCTCGCGCTTGAGGCGATGGTTGCGCATGGCGGCGGAATACTGCGCGCCCAGCGACGACGGGAACGCGGTCTCCATGTCACGCGCCAGGTAGTCGTCATCCGGCACGCGGGATTCCAGCAGCGCTTCCTTGAGGTCGATCTTGCTGTAGGAGATCAGCACCGACAGCTCGGCACGGGTCAGGCCATGGCCGGCGGCGACGCGCTCGGCGATCTGCTCTTCCGAAGGCAGGAATTCGATCACCCGGTCGAGCTTGCCGCGCGCCTCCAGGTCACCCATCAGGCGCTTGTACTCGGCGATGCGATCATAGGCACGCCGCGCCGCCAGCGACAGCGCCTGGGTCTGCTTGTAGTTGTTGCCCAGCACCAGGTGGCCGACTTCGTCGGTCATGCTCTCGAGCAGCTGGTTGCGCTGCTTCTGGGTCATGTCACCGGCCTGCACCACTTCGTTGATGAGGATCTTGATGTTGACCTCATGGTCGGAGCAGTCCACGCCACCAGCGTTGTCGATGAAGTCGGTGTTGGTCGCCCCGCCATGCAGGCCGAACTCGACACGGCCCAGCTGGGTCATGCCCAGGTTGCCACCCTCGCCCACCACCTTGCAGCGCAACTCGTTGCCATTGACGCGCAGCGCGTCGTTGGCCTTGTCGCCGACGTCGGCGTGGCTCTCTTCGCTGGACTTCACATAGGTGCCGATACCGCCGTTCCACAGCAGGTCCACCGGTGCCTTGAGCAACGCATTCATCAGCTCGGTCGGGGTCAGCTTGTCGGCCTTGATGTCGAAGCGTGCCTTCATCTGCTCGGTAATGGTGATGCTCTTGGCACTGCGCGGGAACACCCCGCCACCGGCGGAGATCAGGCTGGCGTCGTAGTCGGTCCAGGCCGAGCGCGGCAGGTCGAACAGGCGCTGGCGCTCGGCGAAGCTGCTAGCCGGGTCCGGATTCGGGTCGATGAAGATATGCAGGTGGTTGAAGGCCGCCACCAGTTGCAGCTTGTCGGACATCAGCAGGCCGTTGCCGAACACGTCACCGGCCATGTCGCCAATGCCGATCACGGTGATGCTGTCCTGCTGCACGTTGATATCGCGCTCACGGAAATGCCGCTGCACGCCCACCCAGGCACCCTTGGCGGTGATGCCCATCTTCTTGTGGTCATAGCCGGCCGAACCGCCCGAAGCGAACGCGTCACCCAGCCAGAAGCCGTAGTCCAGGGCGATGCCGTTGGCGATGTCGGAGAAGGTCGCGGTGCCCTTGTCGGCTGCGACCACCAGGTACGGGTCATCATCGTCGTGACGTACCACGTTGGCCGGCGGCACCAGCGCGCCTTCCTTGAGGTTGTCGGTGATGTCCAGCAGGCCGGAGATGAAGATGCGGTAGCAGGCGATGGCCTCGGCCTGCACTTCGTCACGGCTGCCGGAAGCCGGCAGACGGCGCGGTACGAAACCACCCTTGGCACCCACCGGCACGATCACCGAGTTCTTCACCTGCTGCGCCTTGACCAGGCCCAGCACCTCGGTGCGGAAGTCTTCCTCGCGGTCCGACCAGCGCAGGCCGCCGCGAGCCACGTTGCCAAAGCGCAGGTGCACGCCCTCGACGCGCGGCGAATAGACGAAAATCTCGAATTTCGGCACCGGCTTTGGCAGTTCGGGAATCAGGCGCGGGTTGAACTTGAAGCTGAAGTAGCTCTTGTTCTGGCCATTGGCGTCGGTCTGGTAGAAGTTGGTGCGCAGGGTGGCCTTGATGAGGTCCAGGTAGCGACGCAGGATGCGGTCTTCGTTGAGCACCTGGACGTCGTCCAGGGCGGTGAGGATCGCCTGCTCCAGGCGCAGTTGCTTGTCATCGAGGTCTTCGCTGGCCAGCTTGCGCGCCAGGTAGAAGCGGGTCTTGAACAGCCGGGTCAGCTCGCGGGCGATCTCGGTGTGGTTGTTCAGGGTGCTGGCGATGTAGCCCAGGTCGAAGCCCAGGCGGATCTGCTTGAGGTAGCGCGCATAGGCACGCAGCAGAGCCACGTCGCGCCACGGCAAGCCGGCAGTCAGCACCAGGCGGTTGAAGGCGTCGTTCTCGGCATCACCGCGCACGATGTGCACGAAAGCGTCCTGCAAGACGTCGTTGAGCTGCTGGATGTCGAGGTCCAGGCCTTCGGCGTAGGTGAAGGCGAAGTCGTGGATCCAGAACTCACGGCCATCGACATGCTGCAGGCGATAAGGGAATTCGCCGAGCACGCGCAGGCCGAGGTTCTCCAGGATCGGCAGCACATCGGACAGCGCCAGCGGGGTATCGGCGTGATATAGCTTGCAGTGCAGCTGCTGGCGGCGGCCGGCGAGTGGCTGGTAGAAGCTCATCACCAGCGGGTTGCTCTCCGACAGGCTCAGCACGTGCTGCATGTCGACTACCGCCGAATGCGCGGCGAAGCGCTCGCGGTAGCCGGCCGGGAAACCTTTCGGGAAGTCTTCCAGCACGTTGGTGCCCTGGGCCTCGCCGAAGCTTTCGATGACCAGGCTGGCGTAGTCGTCCTTCCAGGAACGGCAGGCCTGGATGACCTCGTTCTCCAGCTGCACGGGGTCGATATCCAGGGTGATCTTCGGATCGACGCGCAGGATCAGCTGCACGCGGGCCAGCACCGACTCGGAGAAGAAGGTCCAGAATTCGCAGTCACTGGCCTTGAGGCGATCCATCAGCACCTGCTGGATCTTCTGCCGCACTTCGGTGGAGTACACGTCGCGCGGGACATAGGCCAGGCAGTAGCAGAAGCGCCCGTACGGGTCCTTGCGCAGGAACACGCGAATCTTGTTGCGTTCCTGGATCTGCACGATGGACATCACGGTGCCGAACAGCTCGTCGACCGGGGTCTGGAACAGGTCGTCACGCGGCAGCACTTCGATGACCTGGGCCAACTCCTTGCCCAGGTGGGCCTTGGCGTCGAAGCCGGAGCGGCGCTCGATCTCCGCGACCTTGCGACGGATATAGGGAATGCGGTGCACGTTCTCGCCATACACCGACGAGGTGTACAGCCCCATGAAACGACACTCCTTGACCACCTTGCCCGCCGCGTCGATCAGGCGGATCGACACGTAGTCGGGATAGGCCGGGCGGTGTACACGGCTGGGCAGTGCAGCCTTGGCGAACGACAGCAGGGTGGGCTCCTGCAGGTACTTCACCGCGTAGTCTTCGATATGCAGGTCTTCGCTGCTGAGCCCCACGCGCAACAGTTTGGTCAGGCCAAGGAACGACGAAGGATCGTACTCGATGTGGCCGCCGTCGGCTTCCAGGCGCACCTGGAACTCTTCGTAGCCCAGGAAGGTGAAATGGTTGTCCAGCAACCACTGCAGGAAGATCTTGACCTCGTCGACCTCCTCCGGGTCGATGCCATGCGCGCCGGCGTCGATGGCCGCCAGGACATCGTGGACCCGTGCCTTCATCGGCTCGAAGTCCTCGACGGCTACGCGCACTTCGCCGAGCACCTGCTCCAGTTCGCGCGCCAGAGCGCTCAGCTCACTGGCATTGGAACTACGGTCGATCTCCAGGTACATCAGCGATTCCTGCAGCACGCCCTCGCCGATGGTGCCCTTGGGCAGCACTTCCAGCAATTCGCCCTGGGCGCCGCGTCGCACGCTCAGGACGGTGGTCTGCAGGGTGTGGATGCTATAGCTGCGGCGGTTCAGCTCGGTGCGTACCGAGTCGACCAGAAAGGGCAGGTCGTGATGCAGCACCTCGACCACCGTGTGGGTGGACTGCCAGCCGTGGCGCTCGTAATCGGGGTTGTAGACCCGTACCTGGGGTTTGTCGTGTTCGAAGCGTTCGAGCAGCCGCCAGGCTGAAAGGGTGCAGCCCGCCAGGTCGGAAAGGCGACGCTGGGTCAATTCGTCAAGGGAAATGATGCCGAAGAATTGCTCGGCGAACAGCGCCACTTGTGGCAGTGCCTGTTCGCTGATGTGCTGCGCCAGGGCCGCTTGCAGTTGATGCTGGAAGTCGGCCTTGCTGGCTGCGGTGAAGAACGCCATCGATGTTACTCCGCTTTGGCTTTTTTAGAAGGAGACGGGCTTTTTGCCACGATCCGTGGGTCGACAGGATCGAGTGTAGAAGTAAACGGGCGATGCTCAGGGGACCGAGGTGTTTCAATGCCATTTCCGAGAACTGCGTCAGAAAGCGCGCCGGGCCTGTCAGGCAGGGCATGCGACCGTTTGTCGCCGGTCAGCTTAACGACAGCGGTCCATACAGGGCTTACAAGGCTGCGACATATTCGGTCATCGACTAGCAGACAGGTAACGGGCCAAGGGCCACGGCAGCAGCCGGAAAACACCATGGCGACGTTAGGAAAAGTTCATTAGGGACTGGCACAATTACCGACCTTGCCGCCTCGATCAGGATTTCGACATGCTCATCAACACGCCTTGGCTCATCGCCAACCCCTGCGACGACGAATACGACGACATGGCCATGCTGTGCTGTCATGGCGACAACGGCGAGCTGTTCTCGCTGAGCCGTTTCCCTGACGAAGCCCAGGTGGAAGTCAGTGTCGGCGACGAGCGCAGCCTGGCGGTCGGCAGCCTCAGGGTGACCCTGGAGCCGGCACGCCTGCTGATCGAACTGGAGCCGGGCGACGCGGCCAGCCTGACCGGGCCGGAACCTGTAGAAATCCGCCACGCCACCGATGCCGACGACCTCGCCGAAGTCGACAGCACGCTGCGCATCATCCTGGCGGGTGTCGGTACATATGTCAGCCAGATCACCTGAAGCGTAAGGGTAAAGTCATGGGGCACTGCCTGCCAGGAGATCGCCATGCCCCCCTACCGCTTCGACGCCCACTGCCACATCTTCGACCCGCACTTTGCGCTGCAGGCCTCCTGCGCCCCCCTGCCGGCAGCCTTCACCTGCGACGACTATCGCGCCAGGGTGACACCGCTGGGTTTCACCGGTGGTGCCGTGGTGGCAACGCCTGCCCAGGGCTGGCGCCAGGGTCACCTGCTCGACGCCCTGCGCCGGCTCGGCCCAGGGTACGTCGGGGTCGCTCGACTGCCGCTGAACGTCGGTAACAGTGAGCTGGACACCCTCAACGGTTTCGGCGTGCGCGGCCTGCGCCTGACCCTCAAGCGCGGCGCCAGCGTAGCGCCCGAGCAGTGCCTGGCACTGGCCCGACGCGTTCACCAGCACACCGGGTGGCACGCCGAAGTCACCCTCGATCCACGTGAACTGGCCGACTTCGAAGAGAGCCTGGCGCAGTTGCCGGCCCTGTGCCTGGACCTTCGCGTACTGGCACGCGGCTGCCTGCCCAGCCTGCTGCGCCTGGTCGAACGCGGCGCGCGCATCAAGCTCTTCGGCATCGGGCGTCTCAACGCCAGCTGCACGGCCCTGCTCGACGACCTGTACAGCGCCAACCCGCAGGCGCTGATGTTCGGCAGCGGCCTGCCATCGGCGGACAGCACGACAGCCGCTGTGCAGCGTGACCTCGACACGCTCAGCGAGGTGCTGGGTGAAGCGGCGCTGCCCAGGTTGCTGTGGCACAACGCGGCACAACTCTACCGGGTGCAGCCCTTCTAGCCGGCCCCAGGGTGCGAGCGGCGCAGCTCCCGAGAAGCGACATGCCAAAAAAGCCCCGGCGCCATTAGTCGATCAGGCCCCGGATGGATTAAAGTAACGCCCCCAGCCAGGGTTCTGTCGTGCAGGCCAGCGAGCGTCGCTCAGGCACGCCTCACCCGCTCGCCCCCCCTGGCCGTCATTCGCCAGACCGGTATCACCTTGCCAGGAATCCTCACCGATGGAACATCGTGAAGCGCTGATCGCGCTGCGAAGCTTTCTTTCAACCCAGATCCTCGGTCAGGACAAGCTGATCGACCGGCTGCTGATCGCCCTGCTCGCCGACGGTCACATGCTGGTCGAAGGTGCACCAGGGCTGGCCAAGACCAAGGCCATCAAGGAACTGGCCGAGGGTATCGAGGCACAGTTCCACCGTATCCAGTTCACCCCCGACCTGCTGCCGGCCGACATCACCGGCACCGAGATCTACCGCCCCGAAACCGGCAGTTTCGTATTCCAGCAGGGTCCGATCTTTCACAACCTGGTCCTGGCCGACGAAATCAACCGCGCGCCGGCCAAGGTGCAGTCGGCGCTGCTCGAAGCCATGGCCGAACGCCAGGTCAGCGTCGGGCGCAGCACCTACGACCTGTCGCCACTGTTCCTGGTGATGGCCACCCAGAACCCCATCGAGCAGGAAGGCACCTACCCGCTGCCCGAGGCGCAGCTCGATCGCTTCCTGATGCACGTCAAGATCGGTTTCCCGGATGCCGCCGTGGAACGCAAGATCCTCCAGCAGGCCCGTGGCGAGGCGCTCAATGGTGAAACCAAGCCGGAGCGACGGGTCAGCCAGCAGGCGATCTTCGCTGCACGCAAGGAAATCCTCGGCCTGTACATGGCCGATGCGGTGGAGGAATACCTGGTGCAGTTGGTCATGGCCACCCGCACCCCGGCCAAGTTCGACCCGGAACTGGCCGAGTGGATCGGCTATGGCGCCAGCCCGCGCGGCTCGATCGCCCTCGACCGCTGCGCCAGGGCCCATGCCTGGCTGGCCGGGCGTGACTTCGTCAGCCCCGAGGACATCCAGGCGGTGCTGTTCGACGTGCTGCGCCATCGCATCATCCTGTCGTTCGAGGCCGAGGCAGCCGGCATCGACCAGGACCGCGTGACCCAGCGCATCCTCGACGTCGTGGCTGTCGCCTGAGACCATGCCGTCTTCTTCCGTCATCCAGCCGGGTATCCGGGTCAGCCTGCACGAGCTGATCGAGATGCGCCATCGCGTGCGCGAGGTGCAGCTGTTCTCGACCCCGACCCGGCGCAGCCCGCTGATCGGCCTGCACCACTCCAAGCTGCGCGGGCGCGGCGTGGACTTCGACCAGGTGCGGGTCTACCAGGCGGGCGACGACGTACGCAACATCGACTGGCGGGTCACCGCACGCACCCAGGAACCCCACACCAAGCTGTTTCACGAAGAGCGCGAACGGCCGATCTTCATCATGGTCGAGCAAAGCCGACGGCTGTTCTTCGGCTCCGGGCTGATGTTCAAGTCGGTCCTGGCGGCCCAGGCCGCTGCCCTGCTCGGCTGGGCGGCGCTGGAGCACAACGACCGGGTCGGCGGCCTGGTGTTCGGCGACCACGAGCACTACGAGATCAAGCCGCGACGCAGCAAGCAGAGCCTGCTGCAACTGCTCAACCGCCTGGCACGGGTCAACCAGTCGCTGCATACCGAACTCGCCGCCGAGCGCGATGCCTTCGGTACGGCCTTGCGCCGGGCGCGGGAGGTGCTGCGCCCTGGCAGCCTGGTGATCGTGCTGTGCGACGAGCGAGCCCTGAGCGAGGGCGCCGAACAACAATTGAGCCTGCTGTCACGGCATTGCGATCTGCTGTTGCTGCCACTTTCCGACCCGCTGGACCGCGCCCTGCCCGCTGCCGGCCTGCTGCGCTTCGCCGAGCGCGGTGCACAGCTGGAGCTTGACACCCTGGATGCCGACCTGCGCCGCAACTACCGCGCCCAGGGCGAAGCCCGCTGCGCACGCTGGGAACGCCTGGCGCAGAAGCTGCGCGTCCTGCTGATGCCGCTGAGCACGCAGACCGACCTGGTCGAGCAATTGCGGGAATTTCTCAACGCCCGGCGGCCGGTGAAACAGCCATGAATCCTCTCGACCAGCTGCAACCGCTGATCTCCCCGCCGCTGCCCGGCTGGTGGCCGCCCGCGCCAGGCTGGTGGCTGTTGCTCGCCCTGCTGCCGCTGGCCGCCTGGGGCCTGTCGCGCCTGTACCGGGTATGGCGCAGCCGCTCGCCACTGCCACGCGCCGAACAGCCATTGGACCCGCTGCGGGTGGCTGCGCTCGCCGAACTGGCCAGCCTGCCCAAACCCTATGACGCGGCACCGGCCGGCGCCTGGCTGCAGCAGATCAACGGCCTGCTCAAGCGCCTGTGCCGCAACCAGTACCCACAAAGCCAGAGCCATACCCTCAACGGCCGCCAGTGGCTGGCGTTTCTCGACAACCGCTGCCCGGCCGCCGGCCTGACCCGCTGGATGGTACTGGTCGAAGGCGCCTACAAACCCGAATGCAAGCTTGACGACAAGGCCATCAATGGCCTGACCCAGTCCGTCGAAACCTGGATCCGCAAGCATGTTTGAGTTCGCCTGGCCCTGGGTCTTCACCCTGCTGCCGCTGCCCTGGTTGATGCGCGTGCTGCTGCCGCCCGCCGACAACGGCGAAGCGGCGCTGCGGGTCAGTTTCATCAGCGAACTGGAAAGCCTGAAAGGCCGTCGCGCCAGGGCCAACCTGCCGGCCTGGCGCCTGCGCGCGCCATTGCTGCTGATCTGGCTGCTGCTGCTGGCGGCGGCGGCGCGCCCACAATGGCTGGGCGAGCCGCTGCCCATCGCCGCCAGTGGCCGCGACCTGCTGGTAGCGGTGGACGTTTCCGGCTCCATGGATTACCCCGACATGCAGTGGCAGGGCGAGGATGTCAGCCGTCTGGCGCTGGTGCAGCAACTGCTCGGCGACTTCCTCGAACACCGTGAAGGCGACCGGGTCGGCCTGATCCTGTTCGGCAGCCAGGCCTTCGTGCAGGCACCCCTGACCTTCGACCGGCACACCGTGCGGGTCTGGCTGGATGAAGCGCGCATTGGCATTGCCGGCAAGAACACCGCCATCGGCGATGCCATCGGCCTGGCGCTCAAGCGCCTGCGCCAGCGCCCCGCCGAAAGCCGGGTGTTGGTGCTGGTTACCGACGGCGCCAACAATGGCGGGCAAATCGACCCGGTGACCGCCGCACGCCTGGCCGCCGACGAGGGCGTGCGCATCTACCCCATCGGCATCGGCGCCGACCCTGACAACGGCGGCATCCAGAGCCTGCTCGGGCTGAACCCCAGCCTGGACCTCGACGAGCCGACCCTGCAGCGCATCGCCCAGCTCACGGGCGGGAAATACTTCCGCGCCCGCGACGGCGACCAGCTCGAACGTATCCGCACCACCCTCGACGCCCTGGAGCCCGTCGCCCAGCAGCCGACCCAGGCACGCCCCGCCCACCCGCTGTATGCCTGGCCTCTGGCCGTGGCGGTGCTGCTGAGCATGCTGTGGGTGATCGTCGAGCTGTGGCCGAACAACGCCGTGCAGCGCCTGCGCAGCCGCCTGGGCCAGGCCGCGGCTGCCCTGCGGCTGCGCCTGAAGCGTCCGGGAGGCCGACCATGAGCGCGCTCTGGCCGCACTGGCTACGCCCCCTGTGGCTGCTCGCCGTGCCGCTGCTGGCCTGGCTGCTGTGGAAGCTCTGGCACCGCCAGAAGCGCGCCGGGCGCTGGCAGATGCTGCTGCCGCCGGCCTTTCACCATGTCCTGCTCAACGGCGGCAGCGGGCGCGGCAGCAAGCAGCCCTGGCTGGTGCTGGGGCTGGCCTGGCTGCTCGCGGTCCTGGCCCTGCTCGGCCCCAGCTGGCAGCGCATCGAACAGACCGGGCAGAAACCCGTCGACCCACTGGTGGTGGTGCTGGAACTGACCCCACAGATGCTCGCCGCCGACACCCAGCCCAGCCGTCTGGAATACGCCCGCCGCAAGCTGCGCGACCTGCTGCAGGCGCGCAGCGAAGCACAGACCGCCATCGTGGTCTATTCCGGCAGTGCACATACCCTGGTGCCGCTGTCCGATGACCTGGGCACCAGCCAGAACCTGCTGGAAGCGATCCGCCCATCGATCATGCCCAGCGTCGGCCAGCGCGCCGACCTGGGCATCGGCAAGGCCCTGGCCCTGCTGCGCCAGGCCGATCTCGGCCAGGGCCGGATCCTGCTCATTGCCTCGGACCTCAATGCCCAGGAACGCCAGGGCATTCTCGCGCAACTGCGCGGCCAGGCGCCGGCGTTGAGCATTCTGGGCATCGGCACCGCCGAGGGCGCACCGGTGACCCTGGAGAACGGCGGCCTGCTGCGCGACGAAAACGGTGCGATTCTGGTGGCCCGCCTGGACAGCGCCGGACTGCGGGATTTCGCCGCCGAAACCGGCGGCCGCTATCGCCAGGCACGTCCTGACCTGGAAGACCTGCGCGACCTGGGTCTGCTCGACGGCCCGCAACAGATGAACCGCGACGGGCGCCTGGTGCATCTCGACCGGCGCGCCGACCAGGGTTACTGGCTGCTGCTGCCGCTGCTTCTGCTGGCAGCCTGCGCGGCACGCCGCGGCTGGGTCTTCGCCCTGGCCCTGTGCTGCCTGCTGCCACGCCCGGCCATGGCCTTCGATTTCCAGGACCTGTGGCTGCGCCCCGACCAGCAGGGCCAGCGTCTGCTGCAACAGCAGCGCCCGGCCGAGGCAGCCCAGCACTTCGAGGACCCGCGCTGGAAAGCCATCGCACTGTTCGACGCCGGCGACTATTCCGGCGCCGCCGATTACTTCGCCAAGGGCGAGACGGCCACCGACCACTACAACCGAGGCAACGCCCTGGCCATGGCCGGTGAACTGGAAGCCGCACTGGACGCCTATGACCAGGCCCTGGAACGCCAGCCGGACTTCGCGGCCGCACAGATCAACCAGACACTGGTGCGCCAGGCCCTGGAACAGCGGCAGCCGTCCCAGGACAAGGACCAGCAACCCGCCCCGAGCGAAGACAACGAGCCACCACCAGAATCGGCAGCACAGCAGCAGGACGCCGCGCGGCAGCAGGACCCGGCGCAGACCGACAGCGCCACGCAGGATGACAGCGAGGCGGCGGCCAAGGCCGAAGGCAGACCGGCCGACAGCGATGCCCTGGACGCCGCCGACGACACCACGCGTCCGCCGGTGCCGATGCCCGATGCGCCGCTCGACGGCGAGCGGCGCCAGGCCCTGGAACACTGGCTGCGGCAGATTCCCGACGATCCGGGTGAACTGCTGCGCCGCAAGTTCCGTTTCGAACAGCAACACCAGGAAAACAGCCGATGAGCCGCGCCTCTTCTTCGTTGACCGGCCTGCTGCTGTGGCTGGCCCTGTCCTCCAGCCAGGCGGCAGAACTGACCGCCCAGGTCGACCGCACCCGCCTGAATGCCGGCGAAACGGTGGAGCTGACCCTGGAAACCCACGACGTCACCCAGTTCGGCAAGCCCGACCTGAGCGTCCTGGACCAGGCCTTCGAGGTCCGCGACACGCGCCAGGTCAACAGCCTTACCACCCTGGACGGCACCAGCCAGGCCAACACCCGCTGGCTGATCACCCTGTTGCCCCGGCATACCGGCAGCGTCGAGATTCCCCCGGTACAACTGGGCGACTCACGCAGCCAGCCGGTGATCCTCCAGGTGCTGCCCGGCAATGCCCAGGAAACCGGCAACGAGCTGGCGCCGGTGTTCATCGAGGCCAGCCTCGACAAAGACACCGTCTACGTCCAGGCGCAGGCCGTGCTGACCCTGCGCATCTACCATTCGGTATCACTGTTCGACGACAGCAGCCTGAGCCCGCTGCAACTGCCCGATGCGCGCATCGAGAAGCTCGGCGATACGCCACTCACCTACGAAAAGCTCATCAACGGCATCCGCCATGGGGTGATCGAGACCCGCTACGCCATCTACCCGCAGCAGAGCGGACGGCTGAAGATTCCCGCGCTGGTGTTCAGCGCCACCCAGGTGCAGACCAACAGTGCCGCCGGCCCCGGCCAGCAGCAGGCACTCAACCCCTATGGTCCGCAACCGGGCAAGGCATTGCAGGTCAGCTCGGCGGAGATCAGCCTGCAGGTCAAGCCGCGTCCTGACGTATGGCCCGCCGACCGCCCGTGGCTGCCGGCCAGCGCGGTGAATCTCGAAGAAAGCTGGAACCCCGACACCACCCACCTGCAGGCCGGCGATTCGGTGACCCGCACCCTGACCCTCAAGGTCGAGGGGCTGTCCGCCTCGCAGTTGCCGCCGCTGCCCGAACAGGACCTGCTCGGCCTGCGGCGCTACCCGGACCAGCCGCAACTGAGCAACCAGCCCGGCGAGCGCGGGTTGACCGGCAGCCGCAAGGAAAGCGAAGCCCTGGTGCCCAACCGTCCCGGCAGCATCGACCTGCCGGCCGTGGAACTGACCTGGTGGAATACCCGCGAAGACCACATCGAACACAGCAGCCTGCCGGCGCGCACCCTGGAGGTGAGTGCCAATCCCGGGCTGGCGGTGGATACGCCGGTAGGCGGCGAGCAGGGCCTGCTGCCTGCCTGGCTGTGGCTCTGGCAGCTGAGCACGCTGTTCTTTGCCTGCACCACCCTGCTGGGCCTGTGGCTCTGGTGGCGGGCCCGCGGCCTGCCGGCCGTGGCACGTGCAGCGCAGGCCGGCCCCAGCCCGCGCAGCGTACTGGACGACCTCAAGCGCGCCTGCCTGGCCAACGACCCACAGGCCACCCGCCAGGCCCTCGACGCCTGGGCGCGCCAGCAACCCGAGACCCTGGCGGACATGGCGGCGCGTTTCGTACCGCTGTCCGACGCCCTGGATGGCCTCAATGGCGCGCTGTACAGCGAGACGGGCCAGCTGTGGCTGGGCGACGAACTGTGGCGGGCGATCCGCAGCCTGCCGACCGTCGAGCACGCCGAGAATTCCGGCGGCGATGCCGGGCTGCCGCCGCTGTACCCGAAATGAATGTCGGTCGCGCCGCCCCAAGCGCTGGGCGGCGCGACCGCTCCGTATGATCGACAAGGTAATGCCATGCGTCTGTTCCACACCTCCGACTGGCATCTGGGCCAGCACCTGCATGGCCAGGAACGCGACTTCGAGCATCAGGCCTTCCTGGCCTGGCTGCTGGCCCGCCTGGCCGAGCGACGCCCCGATGTACTGCTGATCGCCGGCGACATCTTCGACACGGTCAACCCGCCGGTAAAAGCCCAGGAGCGCCTCTACGAGTTCATCGTCGACGCGCACGAACAACAGCCAGCGCTGACCATCGTGATGATCGCTGGCAACCACGACTCCGGCTCACGCATCGAGCTGCCCGCCCCGCTGATGCGCCGCCTGCACACCCACGCCCTGGGCCGGGTGCTGTGGCTGGATGACGGCACGCTGGACACCGAGCGTCTGCTGGTGCCGCTGCCCGACACCAGCGGCGAGGTACGCGCCTGGTGCCTGGCCCTGCCGTTCCTGCGCCCGGCGGAAGTCACCGGTGCCCAATTGGGCGACGACTACCTGCAGGGCATTGCCCAGGTGCACCGGCAACTGATCGAGGCCGCGCAAGCCAGACGCGATGCGGGTCAGGCGCTGATCGCCATCAGCCACGCGCACATGGCCGGCGGCAGCGTCTCCGAAGACTCCGAGCGCAGCCTGATCATCGGCAACGCCGAAGCCCTGCCAGCCAGCCTGTTCGGCGAACAGATCACCTACGTGGCCCTCGGGCACCTGCACAAGCCGCAGCAGGTCAACGGCGAAACGCGGATCCGCTACAGCGGCTCGCCGATTCCGCTGTCATTCTCGGAAATCGGCTACAAGCACCAGATTCTGGAAATCACCTGCGACGGGGAGCGACTGGTCAGCGTCGAACCGCTGCTGATCCCCCGTGCCGTGCCCTTGCAGCGCCTGGGCCCGGCGCCCCTCGACGCCTTGCTGGAGCAGTTGCAGGCCCTGCCGAACGTCGACCTGCTCGACGAACCGGAACGTCAGCCCTGGCTGGAGGTGCGGGTGCTCCTCGACCAGCCGCAGCCGGACCTGCGCAGCCGCATCGAGGCGGCGCTGCAGGGCAAGGCGGTACGCCTGGTGCGCATCGCCGCCGAGTACGCCGGCCAGGCAGGCGCCCCGGAAGGCAGCGACGCTGAGCTGATCGCCCTCGAACAACTGACGCCTCAGGAACTGTTCCGTCGCGCCTGGCTGGACAACTACGGCAACGAGGTCGACACCCAGACCCTGGACGACTTCGCCACGCTGCTGCGGGAAGTGCAGGAGGAGCAGGCATGAAGATCCTCGCCATTCGCCTCAAGAACCTGGCCTCGCTGGCCGGTCCCTTCGAAGTGGACTTCACCGCCGAGCCGCTGGCCAGCGCCGGGCTGTTCGCCATCACCGGCCCCACCGGCGCGGGCAAAAGCACCCTGCTCGACGCCCTGTGCCTGGCACTGTTCGGGGCCGTGCCACGGCTCAGCCGGGTCGGTCAGTCCAAGGTGCCGGACGTCGACGGCGAGATCACCACCAGCGACCCGCGCACGCTGCTGCGTCGTGGCACTGGCAGCGGCTACGCCGAGGTGGACTTTGTCGGCATCGACCAGCGCCGTTATCGAGCCCGCTGGGAAACCAACCGGGCCCGCGACAACGCCAGCAAGAAGCTGCAGGCCAGCCGGCAGATCCTCACCGACCTGGACAGCGGACAGCTGCTGAGCAACCAGAGCAAGCGTGAATTCGAGCAACTGATCGAGCAGCGCCTGGGCCTGAACTTCGAACAGTTCACCCGCGCCGTGATGCTGGCGCAGAGCGAGTTCAGCGCCTTCCTCAAGGCCGACGACAAGGAACGCAGCGAACTGCTGGAAAAGCTCACCAACACGGCGATCTACAGCCAGTTGGGCAAGCGTGCCTTTCTCAAGGCCAACGAGGCCCGCAAGGCCCTCGAAGAGCTGAGCCTGCAGGCCACCGGCATCGCCCCCCTGACCGCCGAGGCGCGCACCGAACTGGACCAGCAACTGGCCCAGGCCCAGGCGCAGCTGAAAACCCAGCACGCCCAATTGAAGACGCTGGAACAGCAGCAGCAGGCGCTCCTGGAGCAAAGCCGCCTGGAAGATGAAGCCCAGGCCGCGCGCGAACAGCTGCACAGCGCCGAGCAGCACGGCCAGCAACTGGCTGGCGAGCGCCATACCCTGGAACAGCTCGAGCGCCTCGGGCCGCAGCGGCATCGCTTCGCCCGCCAGGCGACGCTGACCACGCAGCTGTCGCCGCTGGCCCGTTCGATCGCTCAGCAACGTGCTGAACAACAGCACATGGACGAACTGCGTCAACGCCTGCAGGCCGACAGCGACGCTGCCCAGGCCGCTTTGCTCGCCGCTCAGCAACAGGCTGGGGAGGCACGCGGGCCGCTGCAGCAGGCGTTCGAGCTGCAGAACACCCTGAGGCACCAGGCCAAGGCCCTGCAAGACCTCCAGGCGACTTGCCAGCAGAGCGAGCAGCAAATCCAAGAGGCCCGGCAGGGCCTTGAAGACCTGCAGGAGCGCCAGCAGCAGGCCGACCAGCGCCTGACCACGGTCGCCGAACGCCTGCAGCTCAGCGTCTCGCTGGCGGCCCTGGTCCAGGGCTGGAGTGCCTGGGAGGACCGTTTCCAGTCGCTGATTCAGGCCGCCAACCGCTGGCGCCATGGCCAGCAGGAACTACCTGCCCTGGAGCAGGCCGCTCATCGCGCTGCCGAACGCCTGGCCGAACGCAGTGAAGCCCTGCAGTTGCTGTACCGCGAAGCCGACTGCGAAGTCGAGGCAGTGCCCGAACAGTTGCAATTGCTCGGCGAACTGCTGCAGGACAACCGCCGCCAGTGCCGTGTGATCGAGGACCTCAAGCGGCTGTGGAGCAACCATCAGGATCTGCAGCGGCAGCACCAGAGCCTGGGCGAGCAGTTGCGTAGCGCGGCAGAGGAGCGTGAGCAGCTGGCCAGCGCCGGAAGCGCGCTGAATGAACAGCTCAAGCAGGCCGAACAGGCTTTCAGCGTCACCCGCGAGCTGCTGGAGCGCCAGCGCCTGGCGCGTAGTGCCAGCGTGGAAACCCTGCGCAACCAGCTGCAGGACGACCAGCCCTGCCCGGTGTGTGGCAGCGTCGAACACCCCTGGCATCAGCCCGAAGCCCTGCTGCAGGGCCTGGCGGAGTTCGACGACAACGAACTGGCCCAGGCCGAACAGGCCGTAGAGCGCTTCAAGGAGCGCCGCAGCCAGCTGCGTGAGCAGTACGGGGTATTGACCGCGCGCATGAAGGACCTGCTGGGCCAGCAGGAGCAGGTGCAAGGCCAGCTGCAGGCGCTGGACGACAGCCTGCACCAGCATGCACAGGCCAATACGCTGCTGCAGGTCGGCGCCGAACAGCGCGCGGACTGGCTGGAACGTCAGCACCAGCAGTTGGAACAGATCGTCGCTAAGGATGAACAACGCCAGCAGGCCCTGCTCGATCTGCAACGCCATGCCGCCAGCCTGCAACGCCAGCGCCAGGAAGCCGAGCAGGCCAGCCAGCAGGCCCGGCAGCTGCTGGACGACCAGCAGCGTCAGCTCGGCGCTGACCGCACGCGTCTCGACGAAGCGCTGGGAGCACTGGCATCGTTACTGCCCGCCGAGACCCTGCAGGCGCTGCATGACGACACCTCGGCCACGGTGATGCGCCTGCAGCAGCAGGTTGCCGAGCGCCAGGCCCTGCTGGAGCAGCAGCGCGATGAAGAGCAGGAGCGAGAGCAACGGCAGAAGGCCCTCGAAAAACAGCAGCAGGCCCAGGACAGCCTCACACAACGCCATACCCAGCTGCAGCAGCAGGTACAGCAGCTGGACGAGCAGCAGCAGGCCACGCGTTCGGCGCTCAGCGCCCTGCTCGGCCAGCAAGCCAGCGCCGAGCACTGGCAGCAAGCCCTCGAACAGGCCGTGGAGCGGGCCCGCAGTGCACAGGCACAAGCCGCCCAGGCCCTGCAGGAACACCAGGCGCGAGCCATCCAGCTGGCCGCCGAACTCAAGGCCAGTGAACAGCAGCACCAGGCTCTGCAGGAGGAGCAGGCCGGGCTCAGCGAACAGTTGAACGCCTGGCGCGCCCAGCACACGGAGCTGGACGACACGACGCTGCAGCGCCTGCTGGAATTCGACGACGCCCACCTCGAAGACCTGCGCCAGCGCTTGCAGGCCAGCGACAAGGCTCTGGAGCAAAGCCGCGTGCTGCTGCAGGAGCGCGAACAACGCCTGGCTCAGCAGCATGCCCGGCATCCCGACCTGCCCGATGCCACGGCGCTGGAGCAGGCCATGCAACAGGTACACGAGCGATGCGCGGCGCTGGACCAGCAGTGCGCCGACCTGCGCGCCC
Organism: uncultured Pseudomonas sp.; assembly: GCF_913777995.1. Taxonomy (GTDB): domain Bacteria; phylum Pseudomonadota; class Gammaproteobacteria; order Pseudomonadales; family Pseudomonadaceae; genus Aquipseudomonas. The sequence continues at coordinate 112,621 of NZ_CAJYVE010000041.1, forward strand.
AGGTCAGTGAAGACCAGCGCCGTCAGGCCGCCAGCGCCGAGCTGCAGGCCCGCATCGAGCAGGCCAGCGCCGAGCGTCAGCGCTGGGGCCGGCTGGCCGAGCTGATCGGCTCCGCCGAAGGCGACCGCTTCCGCAAGATCGCCCAAGCCTACAACCTCGACCTGCTGGTGCTGCATGCCAATGCACAGCTGCGCCAGTTGGTACGCCGTTATCGGCTCAAGCGGGGTGGCAGCCTGCTGGGCCTGCTGGTGATGGACACCGAGATGGGCGACGAGCTGCGCTCGGTGCATTCGCTGTCCGGCGGCGAAACCTTCCTGGTGTCCCTGGCGCTGGCCCTGGGCTTGGCCTCCATGGCCTCGAGCACCCTGCGCATCGAGTCGCTGTTCATCGACGAAGGCTTCGGCAGCCTCGATCCTGAGTCCTTGCAACTGGCCATGGATGCGTTGGACGGCTTGCAGGCCCAAGGTCGCAAGGTGGCTGTGATTTCCCACGTGCAGGAAATGCATGAACGCATACCGGTGCAGATTCAAGTCCGGCGCCTGGGCAACGGCTTGAGTGACGTTGAGGTGTGCGGTTGATCCTCTATTCGTTTCGCCGCTGCCCGTGGGCCATGCGTGCCCGGCTTGCGTTGCGCTATGCCGGCTGCGAGGTGACCGTGCAGGAGGTGGCCATGAAGCACAAACCGGCCGCCCTGCTGGCACTGTCACCCAAGGGCACCGTCCCGGTGCTGGACACCGGCGATCAGGTAATCGATGAAAGCCTGGATATCATGCGCTGGGCACTGGCGCAGAACGACCCGCAAGACTGGCGCCTGTCGAGCTCGCCCGAAGCGGCGCAGCAAGCCGATGCACTGATCGCCGTGAACGACACCACCTTCAAGGCCCAAGTGAACCTGTACAAGTATGCCGAGCGGTATCCCCAGCAGTCACAGCACGACTACCGCGACGCGACGCTCCCCTGGCTGGAGCATCTGGAGCACCTGCTGCAAGACCGCCCCTACCTGTTGGCCGAACACCCGAGCATCGCCGACGCCGCCCTGTTGCCGCTGATCCGGCAGTTTGCCGCGGTCCAGCCCGACTGGTTTGCCACAG
>NZ_CAJYVE010000042.1 GCF_913777995.1 uncultured Pseudomonas sp.
GCAAAGCGGTCTTTTTGGAAGTATTCTTGCTCATGGTCTCGCCCTCGCTGTCGCTGACATCTATAGGATGCCACCGTGGCGCATAGACGCCTCGGCGGGGGCGAGTCCATCCAATTACCCGGTCTAACTGTTCGATCAAGCGCTTTGCGACCGTGGAAGCGAGCTTGCTCGCGAAGCGGCCGGCAAAGCCAGCGCTTCTGCCATGAACATGACGCGGCCTTCGCAAGCAGGCTCCAGCGTTCTCAAAGGTGTCGCAGGGTAATTCCGGCGCGCACTCGGGCAGCGTTCAACGCAGGCAGAGCGAGCTTTACAGGGGGCGCAAAAAAACGCTCCAGCCCTGCTGATTCACCCACGCCCTATCAGGCGATGTGGTGAATCAGCAGGGCTGGAGCACAAGGAGCGTTTTTCCGACCTTGGTTTTACTCAAGGCCGATGGCTTCACGCCTCACCTTCCTGATGAAGGTGCTTGGTCACATCAAGGAACGTTGGCAGATCCTGTTACAGACCCAGTTCAGTCAGGCCAGGATGTTCATCGGGGCGACGTCCCAGCGGCCAGTGGAACTTGCGCTCGCTTTCCTTGATCGGCATGTCGTTGATGCAGGCGAAGCGGCGGTGCATCAGGCCATCGGCCTCGAATTCCCAGTTTTCGTTGCCGTAGGAACGGAACCAGTTACCCGAGTCGTCATGCCACTCATAGGCATAGCGCACGGCGATGCGGTTGTCGGTGAACGCCCAGAGTTCCTTGATCAGACGGTAGTCCAGCTCTTTCTTCCATTTACGCGTGAGGAAGTCCTGAGCCTCTTGCCGGTTGTTGGCGAACTCCGCGCGGTTACGCCACTTCGTGTCGAGGGTATAGGCGAGCGCGATTTTCTCCGGGTTGCGGGTATTCCAGCCGTCTTCGGCGAGGCGAACCTTTTCGATTGCCGACTCGCGAGTGAACGGAGGAAGTGGCGGGCGAGGTTGTTCGTTGGACATGGCAGTGCCTCCAAGATAATTGAATGATTTCGCAAGTTAAGTTTGGGTATTGCACAAGCCCTTACATCAAGGGCTGTTTGAACAGAAGTAAACGTAAAGCGTATTGCTGTACCCTGCATGCCACGCACGCGGCACCAGGCACTTCAAACAGTTTGAAGCCAGTTAACAAACTTATTCGAGGTCGCCAAGATGGCCAAACTCGAACTAGTGACCGCGAGCGTCGGACAGGGGAATGCCTCCAGATCAATCGGATAGTTGCAACATCATCACGCGTTTCTTACACAAGCCCAGACCCTTATGGCAGGGCCTGTTTCAACAACAAATGCGCCACTTCCTTTGCGCTGTCGGCGGCGCTGTAGTCACCCATCACTCTGGCGGTGGTGATGGCGCCCTCGATCAGCACCAGCAACTGCCGGGCCAAGGCCTGCGGGTGCTCGACCTGCAATGCCTCGGTCAACTCAAGTACATAATCCAGCAACTTTTGCTTGTGCAACTTCGCAATCTGCCGAACAGGGTCTTCGGGGTCGCCGACTTCACCGGCTGTATTGATGAATGCGCAGCCGCGAAATCCGTCTGATTCGAACCAGCCTTTAAGTACCGTAAACATGCCGAGAATACGATCTTGCGGTGTATCTGCTTGGTCGCATGCCGTTCTGAACCACTGCATCCAGCGTATATCGCGCTCAATCAACGCGGCGGCGGCCACTTCATCTTTGGTCGCGAAATAGCGATAGATGCTTTTGCGCGCGACACCCGAGGTTTTTACCAGCAAGTCCATGCCGGTGGCATGAATCCCATGTTGATAAATAAGTTGCTCGGCGGTGGTCAGGATTTTTGCTCGGGTGTCTGTCATTGGTTTCTCCTTGAAGACTAAGGTAGAACGATCGTTCTCCCTCGTCAAGCAAGCATTGGAAAAATGTTCTTGTGCCCACATGGAAAGTGACGAAAGGTTCGTCGATGCCTGCCTTTGGCAGCCCCACGCTGCGGGTCAGACCCAGATGGCATCCCACAGCGGATAGTCCCGCGAGCGACGCACCAACCCGGCACGCCGAGGGTAGGCGACGATCTGCCGGGCCAGCGTCAGCAGGTCGCCCTCGTGCTGTACGGGAAGGTCGTGGTAACCGGCCTGCCAGATGGGCCGACAGCTGCCCAAGGCACGGTTGATAGCCCGCGCGCTGCGGGCCTTGATACGTTGCACCAGCCGCGCTGCCGAAGCCCCGCGCAGGGCCACCAGCCAGTGCAGCCGGTCGGGCAGCACCACCCAGGCCAGGCTGTCGGCCAGGTCGTGTTCCTGGGCGGCACGCAGCTCATGCACCAGCAGCCGCCCGAGGTGGAAGTCCTGGAAAGGCGTGGTACTGGGTGCGGTCAAGGTGGTCAGGACGTGCACCTGATGCACGCTGGCAGGCTGAACGACGGGGAATGCGGCTCCATCCATGGCGGGTACTCCTGGGCATCGGGAGTTCACAGCGTAGAGGGCCATCCCCGGCAGAGCCCTGGCAGTATTTGCCAGGGTGTTACCGACATTTCACTCAGGAAGCACGCTCCGGAACCGGCGCCGGGCGTTCATCCACCTGAGGACGCACGGGCCGCATGGGTTCGTTCTCTACCTGAGTGTTGGAGTCGAAACCGGTTTCGTTGTCGGTGGTACGGGTCGCCGGGCACTGGGAAATATTGCCGGGTGCGTTTTCGTCGATTTCCATCACATCTCTCCCGTCTTGGATGCAGAACGCCTGCAAGCATGGGAGAGGTCGCCGACCGGGAAGTGCCGTGTCGGCGATGAATGGTGGACTCAGAAATATTTCAACCAGGCAATGTCACGGCGCCGCGCCTTCAATTCGGCAAACCAGCGCACCGCCGGGAACAGCAACGCTGCCAGTGCCGCGCTGGCCAGCCACACCGCCGCTACGCTGTCGAAACCGAAGTACTGGCCTTGGTTCAGCCCCCAGATCGCCACGGCGCTCAGGTAGAGAATCTTCAGCACGTAAAGGTGCAACAGGTAGAAGAACATCGGCGCCGCACCAAAGGTCACCAGCGGTTTGACCCAGCCGCGCTGCTGCCAGCGCTCGAAGGCGGCCAGCAACAGCAGGCCGGTGCCCAGGGTCAGGCAAGTGAACAGTAGCGACGGCGGGTACTTGGTGACGTTGAAGAAGCTCATCAGTGTTTGCACCCCGCTCTCCCCCACGGCCCAGGACTTTTCGCCATAACCATTGAGCAGGCGCAGCACCAGAAACAACGCCAGCAGGCCAGCGCCGGCGCTCAGCAGGCGGGTGCGGCGAATCGCGGCATCGGCCTGGCTGGCGAACCAGGGGCCGGCGGCGTAACCCAGGGCGATGATGCCGATCCACGGCAGCAGCGGGTAGGAGGTGCGCAGGCGCACGCCTTCGGCGAGCTGCAGCCAGCCGCGATCATGCAGCACCGCCCAAGGCACATGCATGGCCGACTCGACACCGAAATGCACGCCGTCGAGCAGGTTGTGCCCGGCGACGATCACCACCCCGAGCGCCACCAGCGCCGGGCGCGGCAAGTACACCAGCGCGGCCAGGGCGATCATGCTCAGGCCGATCACCCAGATCACCTGCAGGTAGACGACCGCGAACGGAAACTGAAAGGTCCAGGCGAAGTTGACCAGCGTCCACTCCAGCACCACCAGGAACAGACCGCGCTTGAACAGGAAGGCCGATACGTCGCGGCGCCCGCTGTGCTTCTCGCCATACAGAAACGCCGACAGTCCGGTAAGGAACACGAACAGCGGCGCACACAGATGTGCCAGGGTCCGGTTGAAGAACAGCGCCGGCGCGGTGGCGGTGACATCCATCGGGTCGGTCACCTGGTGATGCATGAGAAAGGTCTCGCGCACGTGGTCGAGCAGCATGAACAGAATGATCAGCCCGCGCAGGGCGTCGATCGAGCGCAGCCGCGAAGCGGGTCGAGGTTGAACGGCAATGGTCATGGAAAAACAGGGTCCGTTGTTCGAATAGGTGGTGGTAAGGGGGGCCTTGAGCCCAACAGGGGTCAGCCAGTCATGCGTTCCTGGGCTTTTGTTGGAGCGAGCGGTGTGGGTCCTGGCCTCCACGCAAATCAATGGTCGCGAAGGTGTCGCTCGCGCAGTTCCTGGCGCTCCTTGGCCTCGATGCACAGGCTGGCCGTGGGCCGCAGCAACAGGCGCTTGAGGCCGATGGCCTCGCCGGTTTCGGCGCACCAGCCAAACTCGCCACGCGCCAGGCGCTCCAGCGCGGCGTCGATCTTGTCGAGCAGCTTCTTTTCGCGCTCCAGCACACGCAGTTGCCAGTGCCGCTGCTCTTCGGCGGCGCCGATATCGGCCAGGTCGCTGACCGGCTCGTACTCGCGCAAGTCGTCGAATTCCCCGGCGATACGCTCCTGCAGCTCATGGCGCTGGCGCAGCAGCAGTTCGCGGAAGTAGCCCTGCTGGGCGTCGTCCATGTAGCACTCGGCCGGCTGGGCCAGGAGTTCCTGTTCAGTCATCACGGCCCCTTAGAACTCGTTCTGCAGGGCCTTGTAGCCGCGCACCAGGTCGATGTTGGTACGCGCTACATCTTCGGAGAACTCCGAGGCCGAGACGCTGACCGGCGGGAACTGGCTCAGGTCGGTGGCCGGGCCGATGCGCGTGGTGGACGGCACGTAGAAGCTCTCCGGCAGGTCGCGACCATCGACCACCGAGTTGTGGCGAATCACGCTGCCGTGGCCGACCTTGCAGTTGAACAGCACGCTGTTGAAGCCGATGAATACCCGGTCGCCGACTTCGCAGGGGCCATGCACGATGGAGCGATGGGCAATCGAGCTGTACTGGCCGATGGTCACTGCGGCGCCGGACTTGGAGTGGATCACCACGCCATCCTGAATGTTGGAGTTGGCGCCGATGACGATGGGCTGCATGTCGCCACTGGCGTCCACTTCGTCGGCGCGGATCACCGCATAGGGGCCGACGAACACGTTGTCCTGGATGATCACCTTGCCGCAGATGATCGCGGTCTTGTCGATGTACGCCGACTCGGCGATGACCGGCAGATGGCCGGACGGATTCTTGCGGATCATGCACTGCCCCTCAGATCAGGTAATTGGAGGTAGAGGCCACGGCGTCGTGGGGATGCAGGCTTTCCAGGTGCTGGACGCTGACGCTGGAGGCGGCGAAGCGGTCCTGCAAGGCGCGCTGGATCTTGCGTGCCGCATCCTCGACGTACATCAGGTTCTGGCCGTTGAGACGGGCGAAAGCCTGTTCGTCAGCGCGCTTGACCGAAGTCTGCACCGGCGTGCCCAGGGCCTGTTCGGTAAGGTCGATCAGTTCCATCAGGTGCAGGCTGGCAGCCTGTTCCGGCAGGCGCACCTGAACCCGTGCCACGCTGCGCTGGCTGTGCGGCGTGGCGTACGAACCGTGCTCGCGCAACCACACCGCCACCTGTTCAGGGTCCACGGCACTGTGCCCGACGAAGCGCCGGCGAAAGGCCGCTTCGAGCAGGTGCCGCGACAAGGCCGCCGAGCACGGGCAGGTGGACGAGTACGTGACATCCACTGCCACATCCAGCTGCAGACGGCCCCCTTGCCATACCGCATCGACTTGCACCGGGTAGGCTTTCCAGCCACTCAACCCGGCGGTCACCAGGGCTGGCCGGCGGCATGGCAGATCGAAGCGCAACTGCAGCCGTGCGCTGCTGGACAGGCAATCGGCGTGGCTGACCACCATCGCCTCCAGCAGCGCATAGAGGGTATGCGGCAACACCGGCTGGTGTTCGGCAAAGCCATCGAGCAGCCGGTACAGGCGCGACATATGAATGCCCTTGACGCTGGGGTCGGCCAGGTCGACCTGCACATCGGCCTGGGCCAGCAGCGGGTATTTCTGCCCCGGCTCATCCATCAGCAAGGGCAACTGAATGCCCTGCATGCCGACCCAGTCCAGCGGGATCAAGGCTGCGGAGGTCTCGGTCAGGGCTACATCGGGAAGGTAGGTGTTCATGCTCTGGATCTCGGTCAGGCCGGAAGGAGACGTCCGGCCCCTGCTCGCTAATTTTGCAACAATATAACATCAATGGTTACATCGACGTCACGCAAAACCTGCGAGGGCGAAACGCGGGGCCAGACACGTGCGCAGGCCAGTGCAACCCGGCATACTGCGCGGCCGTCGTTTCGAAACCGCCGTAAAAGGACCCGCCGTGGCCGTCATCCAAGCCATCCTGCCCATCTTTCTACTGATCGTGCTGGGCTATGGCCTGGGCCGCCGCCAGGTCATCGCCGGGGAAAACGCCAAGGCGCTGAGTACCCTGGCGTTCAAGCTGTTCATGCCGATGGTGCTGTTCACCGGCATGCTCAAGTCGCCGCTGCATGACGGCCTGGACCTCGGCGTGCTGGCGGCCTACTTCGTACCCGCGTTGCTGGTGTTCATCCTGGTCAACGCGCTGACCCACCGCTGGAGCGGGCGCCCGGTGCCTTTCGGGCTGACGGCGAGCTTTTCCAACAACCTGCTGATCGGCATCCCCATGGTCAGCACCCTGTTCGGCCCGCCCGGCCTGTTGTTGCTGTTCACCGTGGTCTCGGTGCACAGCCTGCTGCTGTTCAGCTTCCACTCGGTCTACGAAACCTTCACCGGCAGCGCTCGCTTCAATGTGCGCAGCCTGGTGGCCAGCCTGGCCAACCCGATCATCATCGGCCTGCTGGCGGGCATGGCGGTGAACCTGTCCGGGTTGCCGCTGCCGTCGTGGGCCGAGCAACTGGCCACCTGGCTGGCCCAGGCAGCCCTGCCCTGCGCCTTGCTGGTGCTCGGCGCCAACCTGTCGAGCTACCGGCTGACACCCAGCGCCGAAGCGCTGAGCATCGCCGTGGCCAAGCTGCTGGTGATGCCGGTGATGGCCTGGCTGGCCTGCCATGTGCTGGGTATCGACGGCATGCCGCGCAGCGTGCTGGTGCTGATGGCCGCCGGCCCCAGCGGCGTGAACGTGCTGGCCTTCGCCACCACCCTGGAAGACAGCCAGAAGACCAGCTCGGCGATTGCCCTGACGACGCTGTTCTCGGCCGTGACCCTGCCACTCTGGATGTGGCTGGCGGGTTAGGCGCTGTCCGCGGCTGAAAATCAGCTCGGCTAGAAGGTCGCGGGGTGCTCCAGCCAGGCGAGCAGTTGCCGCACGCTGTCCTGCAAGGCGCCGGAGTTGTCCAGCAGGCGCACGTCGGGGGCCTCGGCCAGCAGCTCGGCGGCAAAGCGTGCATTGCGCGCCAGGCGCGCCTCGATTTCGGCGGGGGTTTCGCGGCTGCGGGCCAGCAGGCGCTGGCGCAGCACATCCTGATCGACGCTCAGCAGGATCGCCAGCAACGCCGGATAACGCTGTCGGGTGGCCGGCAAGTGGCCACGCGACCCGTTGACCAGTACGTCATGCCCGGCCTCAAGCCAGTCATCGATCTGCGCCGGAATGCCGTAGTACAGGCCGTTGGCCTGCCAGCTGAGGGCGAAGGCCCCTTGCGCCTGCAGGGCCAGGAAGCGCTCGACGCTGACCGCCTCGGCGGCCTCGCCCACCGCTTCGGCAGAACGGGTGATGACCCGGCGCACCACCTTGCAGCCCCGCGCGGCGAGGCTGTCACGTGCGGCGTCCAGCAAACTGTCCTTGCCAGAGCCAGAAGGTCCGATGAGATAGATCAGCCTGCCAGGCATGTTCTGTCCTCGTGGCGGGGTTGCGACTGAAGCGGCGCATGGTACTGACTGCGCAGCAGAATCTGTAGTGCTGCCGTGCTCAACGCGGCCCTTCGAGCGGCTTGATACGGTCCTGCAGGCGGCCCAGCTGGGCGTCGATCTCTCTGAAGCGCGCGGTCTTCTGCTCCACGCTCAACTGACTGGCCGCCACGTCGGTGCGTTCCTTGAATAACAGCAACTGACGGATCGGCAATAGCTGATCGTCGTTCGAGGCCACGAAGCGATTCTGTTGCAGCCCCTTGAGCACCTGCACTTCCCGCTCGGTCTTGCCATACCCGAGGAGGAAACTGCGCACCTTGGCCTTGAGCGGGGCCGGCAGCGATGTGCGCCACAGAATGGGGTCGGAAGGAATCATCTGTGACTTCCAGACCACCTTCAGGCGCGCCAACGCCTGTGGGTTCACCAAGGCCAGGCGGTCCCAGTTGTCGGTGTTGAAGGTGGCGGCATCCAGTTCACCGCTGGCCACGCCCAGGGCATTGGCTTCATGGCTCTGGTTGAGGGTGCGCTTGAAGGCCGTGGCCGGGTCGACGTGCTGGCGGGCAAACAGGTAGTAGCCGGTCACCAGATAACCCGAAGTGGAGTTGAAGTCACCGTTGCCGAAGGTCAGCTGCGGGGCCAGGCGCAGCAGGTCGCTGACGGTGTGGATCGGGCTGTCGTCACGCACGATCAACAGCCCGTAATAGCCCGGCAGGCCGTTGTCCATGGAGGTCTGGGCGAAGATCTCGGCGCCTGCGCCATCCACCGCTGCCAGTGCCGCCTTGTTGCCCAGCCAGGCGATGTCGATGCGCCCCTGGCGCAGACCGTCGATCAACTCCGCGTAGCCGTCGGCGAACACCGGTTGCACCGGCTGGCCGATCTGCTGGCCCATGTCGTCGAGCAACGGCTGCCAGATGATCCGCAGGTTCTCACAGGCCTCGGTGGAGAGGATGCCGAAATGCAGGACGGGGTCCTGCGCCCGAGCAACGGCCAGCAGGCAAAAGACCAGGACGACGACAGACGCCAGCTGGCGCCCGAGACGGTGCAACATGCAATCACTCCGGTAAGAACGCTCCGGCCAGCAGGCGACCGGGGGGGCGAGGCTGCGGCGGCGCACGACCTGCGCCGACTGACACCCTGCAGCCTGAATATTGCAGCGCAGTGTACCGACCATGGCAAATCGATAACAGTCGGCCAGCAGCACCTCCCGGAACATCATGGCGGCCGGGGTACGCCCCGGCTGCCGTGGCCACTCAGATTCTGAACGAACCCACCAGTTGCTGCAGGCGGCGCGTCTGCTGCTCCAGCGACTGGCAGGCCTGCAGGGTGACCTTGAGGTTGGCCACGCCCTGCTGGTTAAGGGTGTTGATCTGGGTGATGTCCAGGTTGATCGACTCGACCACGGCGGTCTGCTCTTCGGTGGCCGCCGCCACCGACTGGTTCATGCCGTTGATCTCGTCGATATGCTGGGTTACCGCGCCCAGTCGCTCACCGGCACGATTGGTGATGGCCACGCTGGTCTCGCTGTGCTGCTGGCTGGCGAGCATGGTCGTCACCGCATCCTTGGCCCCGCCCTGCAGCTCGTCGATCATGCCCTGCACTTGCTGCGCCGACTCCTGGGTGCGGTGCGCCAGGTTGCGCACTTCGTCGGCCACCACCGCGAAGCCGCGCCCCGCCTCACCGGCCCGCGCAGCCTCGATGGCGGCGTTGAGCGCCAGCAGGTTGGTCTGCTGCGAGATGCCGGTGATGACTTCGAGAATCTGCCCGATGTTGGCGGTCTTGCCGTTGAGCGCCTCGATGTGCGCGCAGGATTCGCTGATCTTGCCCGACAGCGCGTTCATGGCGCTGATCGACTCTTGCATCACCTGGCGACCGTCGCCCGCCATCTGGCTGGCATCTGCCGACTTCTGCGAGGTCTGCGCGGCGTTGCGGGCGATTTCCTGGGCTGTGGCGCCCAATTCGTTGATGGCTGCCGCCACGCTTTCGGTGCGATGCGACTGCTCGTCCGACTGGCCCATCGACGCATGCGACACCTCCACCACCTGGCCTGCAGCCGCGCCCAACTGGGCAGCGGTGGACGCCACTTCGCGGATCGAGGCATGGATACGCTCGACGAACTGGTTGAACGAGCCGGCCAGCTCACCGAACTCGTCCTGGGAGTTGACCGACAGGCGCTGGGTCAGGTCGCCTTCACCTGCGGCGATGTCACGCATGGCGCCGCTCATGCGGTGCAGCGGTTGCATCAGCACGCGGATCAGCAGGCCGAGAATGAGGATCACTGCCAGCACCACCACCAGCATCGCCGTGATCGCCGAGCTGCGGAACTCACCGAGCATCGCGTAGGCAGCGTTCTGTTCCAGCACCAGGGCCACATACCAGCGGCTGGCGGTCGGCCCTTCCACCGGGGTAAAGGCGATGATCTCGCCACGCCCGCCGGTCTCGACTTCACTCACACCGGGCGCGACCTTGGGGGTGTCCTGCGGGTACAGCTCGCTCAGCGGCTTGAGCAAGCGGCTGGCGTCCGGGTGCACCAGTACCCGGCCTTCGGCGTTGACGATGAATGCATAACCGTGCCCGCCGAAATTCAGCGAGTTGATGGTCTTGCTGATGGCCTCCAGGCTGATGTCCGCCCCGGCCACGCCAACCAGTTGCCCCTGGCGGTTGACCGGCGTGGCGACGGTGACCACCAGCTTGCCGCTGGAGCTGGCGATGTAGGGGTCGGTGACCACGGTCTTGCCGGCGGTCTGCGCGGCCTTGTACCAGCCGCGCGCACGCGGGTCGTAGTCGGCCGGGCGATTACCGGTCGGGATGGAGAACATCAGCCCGCTACTGGCGCCGAAGTAGCTCAGCTGGAAGTTCTCGGTGTAGGCTGGCAGGTCGATGGCGCGGCGCAACGCCGGGACGTCCTGGCCATCCAGCGCGACCTGCTGGGCCATGGATTGCAGCAACTGGCTGCGGCCTTCCAGCCACACCTGGATGTTCTGCGTGGTCAGGGTGCCCAGTTGTTGAAGTTCGTTGAGCACATTGCTCTTCAATGTCTGCCGTTGCCGGTAATCATTGGCGACGATGAACACGGTAAATGCCACGCCCACGGTCAACGCAGCCGCCAGCAGGATTTTCTTGCTGAAACCCAGACTTCTCATTAAGTGATCCAATTTCGAAACTTTATCGGTGAATACGCGAAGCTGTATCACATGTCGTCCGATAAGCCCTGTTGCACGCAAGGCCTTATCGGCGGCCTGTTGCGACCGCTCTAAAGCGCCACTCACAGCCGGGAGGCCGGTCGACGGGATAATCGATCCGCTACAACAAACTGTGACGGCCAAAATAACGGCTACTTGATATCACATGACCTGGTTTTTTTCATGACAGTTGGTCAGATACCCGACAGGCGCAGACGAAATTCGATAACCGAGATAGTGCGGACTGTTTCCCAAACTGATCGGCAAAGCGTGCAAGTGAGCAAATACTGACTATCGTTGCAATCATCCCCGAAGTCATGAGGATGCGCCCATGGACATTGAACACGTATTCGCCGATCTGCAAAGCCTGCCCAGCATCCCCAAGGTCGCCCAGGACCTGATGCTGCAATTCGACAACCCTTCTTCGAGCCTGGAGAGCATCGCCCGCAACATCGAAAAGGACCCGGTAATCTCCGCCAAGATCCTGCGCCTGGCCAACTCGGCGCGCTTCAGGGGCTCGCGGGACTCTTCGAGCATCGAAGACGCAGCCATGCGCCTGGGCTTCAACACCCTGCGCACACTGGTGATGGCATCGGCGGTGACGGGTGCGTTCAAGGCGGTCCCCAACTTCGACCTCAAGGACTTCTGGCTCAAGAGCTTCGAGGTGGCCGGCATTGCCCGGCTGCTGGCCAAACAGACCGGCGTGGATGCGGAAATCGCCTTCACCTGCGGGGTGATGCACAACATCGGTGAACTGCTGATCCAGACCGGCGCCCCTGCAGTGGCCGAACGGCTGAACAACGCCAGTCGCTCCGGCGCCTCGGGCCGTGCGGCCAACGAAACCCTGCACCTGGGCTTCGGCTACCCTGAAGTGGGCGCGGAACTGGCGCGACGCTGGCATCTGCCGAACGTGATCCAGCAGGCCATCGCCTTCCAGGCGCGGCCGATGCAGGCTCCGGAGAATGCCCCGTTGCCGCGCATCATCGCCCAGGCCATCGTCGTCTGCGAGGCGCTGCAGGAGCACGGTGGAGCCACTCCCGAGGCCATGGCGGCGGTGAGCGGCCCGCTGTTCGACGGCATCGACCTGGATACGCTGTTCAAGCAGTTGCCGGCGGTGCTGGAAGCCGACCAGGCATTCGCCCAACTGTTGACCTGAGCACTCCCGCGGCGCGGCGGCGCACTGCACCGCCGTCCCGCCGCAGCCGACCATGGGTGCCCAGCCGCCGCGCAGGCCAACCACCCTCGTCGGTCACGGGAGTCACCCTTGCTCAGCCCATCACCGCTGCCTTCATTGACCCGCCTTCGCCGGCTCTTCGACCTGCGGCCTGGAGAGGAGCGCCCGGTCCTGCTCGGCCTGGGCGTGTTCGTGCTGCTGTTCACCGGCTACTTCATGCTGCGCCCGGTACGCGAAGTGATGGGCGTGGCGGGTGGCGTCGACAACCTGCAATGGCTGTTCAGCGCTACCTTCGTCGCCACCCTGTCCGCGCTGCCGATGTTTGGTTGGCTGGCTTCGCGGCTCGACCGCGCACGGTTGCTGAGTGCGGTATTCGGCTTTTTCGTCGCCAACCTGCTGGGCTTCGCAGCGGCCCTGGCTGTGAACCCGGACAACCTGTGGACCGGTCGGGTGTTCTATGTGTGGCTGTCGGTCTTCAACCTGATGAGCATTTCCCTGGCCTGGAGTGTGCTCGCCGATGTGTTCAGCAACGCCCAGGCCAAGCGGCTGTTCGCGCTGATCGCCGGCGGCGCCAGCCTGGGTGGCCTGCTCGGCCCGCTAAGCGGAACGCTGTTGGTGGTGTACCTGGGACATGCCGGCCTGCTGGTGCTCTCGGCCCTGCTGTTGGCCGGCAGCCTGGCTTGTGCGTTGGGCCTGCTGCGCTGGCGTGAAACCAAGGCGCCCGACGCCGAGGCCGTCGAGCAACACCGCCAGCCGCTGGGCGGCAACCCACTGGCCGGCGCCACGGCGGTGCTGCGCACGCCTTTTCTGCTGGGCATCGCGCTGTTCGTGATTCTGCTGGCCAGCGTCAGCACCTTCCTGTACTTCGAGCAGGCGCGCATCGTCGCCGAACGCTTTCCCGAGCGCATTACCCAAACCCAGGTGTTCGGCCTGCTGGATACCGTGGTGCAGGCCCTGGCGATCTTCACCCAGCTGTTTCTCACCGGACGTATCGCCAGCAAGCTCGGTGTCGGCCTGCTGCTCACCGCCGTGCCCCTGGCCCTGACCGTCGGCTTCGTGCTGCTGGCCGTGGCGCCGGTGTTCGGCGTGTTCGCGCTGGTGATGGTGCTGCGCCGCGCCGGCGAATACGCGCTGGTGCGCCCTGGTCGCGAGATGCTCTACAGCGTAGTCGGCGCCGAGCAGAAGTACAAGGCCAAGAACTTCATCGACACGGTGGTCTATCGCGGCGGCGATGCGCTCAGCGGCTGGCTCAAGCGTGGCCTGGACCTGCTCGGCGAACACCCGGCCCTGGCCATGCTGTGCGGCGCCGCGCTGTCGCTGCTGTGGGCCTGGGTCGGCCTGCGCCTGGGCCGGGCGCGGCGCCAGCGTGAAGCGCTGCCGTTCAGCCCCGCACCGCGCGATACAGGGCGCGGATCAGGTCCGACTGGGTGATGATGCCGACCAGGCGCTGGGTGTCGTCGATGATCGGAATATGCCGGTGGCCGTTGTCCGAGAACACCGGCACCAGGTCCAGCAGCAGTCGGTCGCTGCTCGATACGCGCACGGTGCGGGTCATGATCTGCCCCACCGTACGCACCTCGGCGGCTTTCTTCGGACGCACCAGGGTGCGCAGCCGCCAGGCGATGCCATCGTGTACGTCGAGGTCGATCTGGCCCATGAAGTCGGCCACGGTGAGGATGCCCAGCAGGTGCTGCTGGCGATCGGTGACCGGCAGCGCCTTGATGCGGTGCTCACGCATCAACGCCCAGGCCTCGCGCAGGGAGGTTTCCTGACGCACCGTCAACGGGTTGCGGGTCATCACGTCACGGCAACGCAGCTCGCCGACGCTGCGCTGGAAGTTCAGCGCCTCGACCTGCTCCAGAAGCGTTTCCAGATCATCGCGGCTGATATCGAGAATCTGGTTGTAGCGCGCCAGCACCGCGTCCAGGTCACTGCGCTGCAGGTGGGTGGGCGCCGCCTTGGTCGGCAGCGGCAAGTGCGGCCAGCTGCGCCCGGTCAGGTTGTTGTAGACCAGCCCGACGGCCACCATCAGCAATGAGTCCACCAGCACCGGGCTGAACGCGAACTCGAAGCGCTCGCAACCGATCAGCACCATCAGCAGCGCCGAAGCCCCGCCCGGCGGGTGCAGGCAGCGCATGAACAGCATCAGCGCAATCGACAGCCCCACCGCCAGCGCCGCCGCCAGGCCGGCGTCGGGAATCCATTTGCAACAGGCAATACCCACCAGCGCCGACAACGTATTGCCGCCCACCACCGACCACGGCTGGGCCAGCGGGCTGGACGGCACGGCGAACACCAGTACCGCACTGGCGCCCAGCGGCGCCACCAGCGCCAGGGCCAGCAGACCGTGCTGGTGGGCGGCCTGACCATTGAGCCAGAACGCCGCGCCGAGCCCGACCAGGAGGATCCCCAGCGCCGCACCCCCACTGGCACGCAGGCGTTCAAGGCTGTCGATGGCATGAGGCGCGGGCCAGAAGGCACGCAAAAAAGCGAACAGACGAGCACGCAGGCGCGACTCGGATGAGGGAGTTTCAGGCATGGAATCGGGCAGTCAACAATAAGGTGGAACAGCGCCGCCAGGTGGCCTGGCGATCAATGAGGTCTGCGCCCGATGGTAGCGCGGATTGCCACGCGGGGCGAATCACGACCTTTGGCCAGTCGCCAACATCGTGCCGGATTCTGCGGTGGGAAAGCGCCGATTAAGCTTGCTGAAACGTTTCTTCAGGTCTATAAAAATGGCACAACTCCAAGAAAGGCTGCTGTCATGACCCCTATCAAGTTTTTCGTTACACTCGGCGCACTGTCCGCTGCCTCCCACGCCATGGCCTGGGATTACGTTCTGCTCGACACCGACAAGGCCGCCCAGCCGTGGCAGATCACCAGCGAACAACTCGGCGTGAAAACCGACAAACCTTTCAGTGTCACCCTGCGCACCCTGCACGGCGGGCGGCAGGAAGGCGTCAGCATCGTCGACATCGACAACGGCACCCTGAAGCTTTCCGTGGTGCCGACGCGCGGCATGAACGTCTTGCAGGCTTCGGTTGGCGATGTGCGCATGGGCTGGGATTCGCCGGTCAAGGAAGTGGTCAACCCGGCCTTCATCGAGCTCAATGGCCGCGGTGGCCTGGGCTGGCTGGAAGGCTTCAACGAGCTGGTCACCCGCTGTGGCTACGAATGGGTCGGCCACCCCGGCATGGACAACGGCGAACTGCTGACCCTGCATGGCCGGGCCGCGAACATTCCAGCCAGCAAGGTCACCCTGCACATCGATGAAAAACCGCCCTACGCCATCACCCTGCGTGGAGAGCTGAAAGAGCAGGCATTCAAGAAGGTCGACTTCTCCGTTGCCACCGAGCTGGTCACCGAGCCCGGCAGCGTGACCTTCGCCCTCAACGACACCCTGACCAACAACGGCGATTATCCGAAGGAATACCAGGCGCTGTATCACAGCAACTTCAGCACGCCGTTCCTGGAGCAAGGCGCGCGGTTCGCCGCACCGGTGAAACAGGTGTCGCCGTTCAACGACAAGGCCAAGGGCGACCTGGTCGATTGGCAAACCTATCGCGCGCCCACCAAGGACTACGACGAAACGGTCTACAACGTGGTGCCCTATGCCGACGCCAAGGGCGACACCCTGACCGTACTGCACAACAAGGCCGGCAGCCTGGGCGTCTCGGTCGGTTTCAACACCCAGACCCTGCCGGTGTTCTCGCTGTGGAAAAACACCGACACCCAGGGCCAGGGCTACGTCACCGGGCTGGAGCCCGGCACCAGCTTCTCCTACAACCGCCGTTACCAGCGCCCGCTGAACCTGGTGCCGACCATCGCGCCGAAGGAACACAAGCAGTTCCGCATCCAGTACAGCCTGTTGGCTGACAAGCCGGCGGTGGACAAGGCCCTGAAGCAGGTGAGCGAGATTCAGGGCGGGCGGGAAACCGAAGTGCGGCAGACGCCGCTGGTCGATCTGAGCAAGGAATGACATCGGCAGGCACAATGCCGGCCCTGGAGCGACTTACAGATCGTTTCAGGGCCGCCCGCCCTTATGCTACAGCCCATCAGCCTCGGCCGAGCCGGCAGTGATAGCCGCCTCGACCCACAAACCTCTACACTCCTCGCCCCAAGGTCCGAGAGCGCTCAGGCGATGCGTTTACTTCTAGTGGTTTTACTGGCTCTGCCTTCCCTGGCAATGGCCCTGCCGGCGCTGCAGGATACCGAGCTTTACCAGCGCAAAACGGCAGACTGTCACGATGTCGACCTGGCGACCTGGCACCACCCAGCCCGCGCCGTGCTGGAGAAGAACCAGGTCAAGCTGGAACGCGTACAGCTGTGCAACCAGGACCACTACCCCATCTTCACCGGGCAGGTGCCCTACGACCCCACCGGGCTGACGAAAAGCTATTTCCTCTCGCTGTACCAGGAACTGCGCAAAGCCAACGGCAAATGGCCCTACGCCCTGGTGGCCACCAGCGACGACATCGTGGTGTACGTCAGCTATCCGGCCAACGATGGGATTGCGCTGGATTACGAGCGGTATGAGGCGCCTTAGGGTGATTGCGCTGGCAAGGTCGGCTCATCCACGCTGACCCCATCCAGATACCCCTCGAATGCCGCCAAGGCGCGTATCTGGAGGATCAGTGCATGACGCCATCAGCGTTGGCAGCCGAGCCTACGCTCAGCACGCGCAAGAAATCGGAGTGGATGCGCGCGGCCCGCCGTCATCATTGGCAAGCGTGAAGCCTTCATCCAGCCAGCCCGTGACGCCACCGATCATTTCCTTGACCGCGTAACCCAACCGGGCCAGCCGAACGGCGGCCCGGTGAACACCGTTGCAGTGGGGCCCGGCACAGTAGACGACAAACAGGGTATCGGCAGGAAACGCCGCCAAACGTTCGGCGGTGATGGTCTTGGTCGGCAGGCTCAGCGCACCGGGCACATGTCCTGCAGCGAAAGCGGCAGCGCCGCGTACATCCACCAGTACATAGTCGATCTCGCCAGCCTGCTGGCTGTGGTAGACGTCCGAGCAATCGGTTTCAAAGCGCAGGCGATTGCTGAAATGGGCAAGGGCCTCATTGGCACTGGCGGCTGGGGTTTGGGTGATCAGGCTGGACATGGCGCTGTTTCTCGCAAATGGGGTTGGGCCACTTTAGGCGCGTGAGTGACTGCGCTACAGTGGCGAACTCGACAGCCACTGGTAACTTTCCGCCAAATGCATGATGCCCCCGGTTTGGTCGCCATTCTGGCCTACGACGGCCTGTGTACTTTCGAGTTCGGCATTGCCATCGAGATCTTCGCGCTGCCACGCCCAGAGTTCGACTTTGCCTGGTATCAACACGCCGTGGTGGCGGCCGACCAGGGTCCCATGCGCGCGCTCGGCGGTTTTGCGGTGACCGCCGACGCTGGCCATGAAGCGCTTGAAGCGGCACGCACCATCATCATTCCAGGCTGGCGCAACCGTAACGAGCCTCCTCCCCTGGCATTGCTGGCTGAACTGCGCAAAGCGCATGCGCGTGGCGCGCGGCTGCTGTCGATCTGCTCCGGTGTTTTCGTGTTGGCCACCGCCGGGCTGCTCGATGGCAAGCGAGCAACCACTCACTGGCGCTACTGTGAAGAACTCGCAGCACGCTTCCCGGCAATAGAAGTGGATGCAGCGGTGCTCTACGTCGACAACGGCCAGATCATCACATCGGCAGGCAGCGCCGCCGGTATCGACGCCTGTCTGCACCTGGTCGAACGGGACTTCGGTGCACATATCTCCAACACCGTCGCTCGGCGCCTGGTGATGGCGCCACTGCGTGCCGGGGGACAGGCGCAGTTCATTCCAGCACCGGTCGCGCCAACACCCCGGCACGACCTGGCGGCGGTACTCGACTGGGCGCGTGAACATCTGAGCGAGCCGCTGACCATTCGCGACATGGCAGCAAAAGCCTTGATGAGCGAGCGCACCTTTCTACGCCGCTTCAGCGAAGCGACCGGCATGACGCCCAAAGCCTGGCTGCAACATTCACGCATGGCCCAGGCTCGCTCGCTGCTCGAAAGCAGCACCCTCAATACCGAGCAGATTGCCGAACGCTGCGGCTTCGCCTCGGTGGAGAGCTTCCGGGTGGCCTTCCGAAAAACGGTCGGCCTGGCACCGTCGTTCTACCGGGACAGTTTTGGGCGTTGAGGCGGGTGGCCGGGGTGAGCGGGTGAAGATCCTGAAACAGCTTCGCGAAGCTTGAACATCGACGAGATTGCCGAGAAGCTAGCCCGCGCCATTGTGACCGACCTTTCCAACCTGCAAGAGAGATAAGCATGGACATCACTTCCCGGTTGAGCCCTTTACCGAGCAGCGCCATGACGGATGATCAGCAAAGGGTGCTGGCCGAGATTCTCAAGGGGCCACGGGGCAATCTCGATGGTCCTTTCCTGGCGTGGATTCACAGCCCGTCGCTGGCCGATCATGCACAGCGGCTGGGTGCATTCTGCCGGTACGGTACCGGGCTCGAACTGCGCTTGAGCGAGTTGGCGATTCTTACCACGGCAGCCTGGTGGCGTTCGCAAGCCGAGTGGCAAATCCATGAACCTATTGCCAAAGGCGCGGGGCTTTCTGATGCAGTACTGGAAGCACTCAGGCAGCAGAAGACACCCACGTTCGAGCAGCAGGATGAACAGTGTGTTTATGACATTGGCAAAGCGCTTTACGAAACCCGCCGCGTCCCTGCCGATCTTTACCAGCAAGGCGTGACCTTGTTCGGTGAACAAGGAATGGTCGAACTGGTCGGCGTATACGGCTACTACACGCTGGTGGCCATGACCCTGAATGTGTTTGAAGTGCGAAGAGGCTCGGATACAGCACTGCCTTTCGATGAATAGTGAAACAGCCTACAGACAATACTGTTCGGTTAAGCGTCACGGGGCTCGGTGGGGGCGGCTTTGGCCGCGAAAGCGCCAGGAAATTCACTGCATCTGCTGTGAACATGCCGTCGCCTCGCGGCTGAAGCCGCTCCTACCCGGTCTAACTGACCAGTATTGCGGCTAAAGCCGCCCCCACCGATCCAGCGAATACCCAGAATTCCCGTAATGGCTAGCGCTTTCAGCAATCACTTGATACTTGAAGGCCCGGCGCTTTTCACAGTCATTTACTGGCCGGCAAACCGCGCATTTCGTTGAGGAACTTGTCGAAATCACTTTTGACCATCACGTTGAGTGCGACCCAACCGATGCGCGTTTTATACATCTTGATGGTGACCCCCACAGGCTTGCTGGAGTAATTCACTACGTAATTAAGAATGCTCACACGCTGCCCGAAGCGCTCTTCTTTGTACAAATCAGCATCCAAAAAATCTCCCGCGTCCTCGAGCTGCTCTTCAAGCTGCTTGGAGAAGCCATCCAGCATTTCCGTATCTGACTTTTGTTCATTCTTTGCGGCGCTGAACATGACCTTGAACATTCCTTTGAAGTCTTTCTCTCCGACTTTCTGTATCAGCTTATCGGGAACGCCGCCGTAATCCGGTGCGTCCTGTGCGTGCGCAAAGCCAGCCACGCTGAGAAACAAGCTAAACAAGGTAAAACGCAGGATACTCATGAGACGTCCTTGATCGATGCAATGTCTTGAGGGGTGAAACGGGAGCCTACAAGGCTTCGGGTCTCCATGAACGGAGACCGCAGCGAGTTATAACTTACATTCCTGGAAAGGTCAGCGTCTGGCCGAAAGCAGTGATCGACATCCGCCAACCTCAAAACACCTAGCCGGCACCGTTTAACGACAGAATCATCAGAAGCCTCAAAGGCGACTTTCGTCGCCTGCAGCGCCGCCCAGCGACATACCCTGCCTGTTACGCCCTCGCCTGCCCAATCACCGTCGGCTCCATCGCCGTTTCATCCGCCGGCATCGGGTCGAAGCTGTCGGACCGTGCCGCACGCCACATGCGGGCGTAGAACTCTCCGGCCACATCGCCGCTGAGCAGTTCGCCTGGCTTGAGGAACACGTGCAGCTGGGAGAACAGTTTCACTTCGGTGGCGGACATACGCCGCACCAGGTGGCGGGCGGTGAGTTGCGAGGGGTGGCTCAGGCCGGCGGCGGCGAGCATTTCGGCCAGGGCATGCAAGGTGCTGCGGTGGAAGTTGTAGACGCGGGTGGCCTTGTCTTCGACCACCAGGGCGCGCTGGCGCAGTGGGTCCTGGGTGGCGACGCCGGTCGGACATTTGTTGGTATGGCAAGACTGCGACTGGATGCAGCCGATGGCGAACATGAAGCCACGGGCAGCATTACCCCAGTCTGCGCCGATGGCCAGGACACTGGCGATATCGAAAGCGCTGATGATCTTGCCACTGGCGCCCAGCTTGATCTTGTCGCGCAGGTTGATGCCCACCAGAGTGTTGTGCACGAACAACAGGCCCTCGCGCATCGGTACACCAAGGTGGTCGGTGAACTCCACCGGTGCCGCACCGGTGCCACCTTCCGCACCATCGATGACGATGAAGTCAGGCAGTATTCCGGTTTCCAGCATGGCTTTGGCGATGCCCATGAATTCCCACGGGTGGCCCAGGCACAGCTTGAACCCGACAGGCTTGCCGCCGGACAACTCGCGCAGCTGGGCGATGAAGTGCATCAGTCCCAGCGGTGTGGAGAAGGCGCTGTGGCTGGAAGGCGAGATGCAGTCTTCGCCCATCGGCACGCCTCGGGTGCTGGCGATTTCCTGGGTGACCTTGTGCTTGGGCAGGATGCCGCCATGGCCGGGCTTGGCACCCTGGCTGAGCTTGATCTCGATCATCTTCACCTGTGGGTCGCTGGCCTGCCGGGCGAACTTCTGGGCGTCGAAATGGCCGTCGTCGGTGCGACAGCCGAAATAGCCGCTACCCAGCTCCCAGACCAGGTCCCCGCCATGCTCCCGGTGGTAAGGGCTGATGCTGCCCTCCCCCGTGTCGTGGGAGAACTGGCCCAGTTTGGCGCCCCTGTTCAGGGCGCGGATGGCGTTGGCGCTAAGCGAACCGAAGCTCATCGCCGAGATGTTGAACACCGAAGCCGAGTAGGGTTGCGTGCATTGCGGCCCGCCGATCTCTACCCGAAAGCTGGCCGGGTCCGACAGCGGCGCGGGGCGCATGGAGTGGCTGATGAACTCGTAGCCGGTCTGGTAGACGTTCATCAAGGTGCCGAACGGCTTGTCCGAAGGCTCGTTCTTGGCCCGGGAATACACTAGGGCGCGCTGGGCTCGGGAAAAGGGCAAGGCTTCACCGTCGGCTTCCAGCAAGTACTGGCGAATTTCCGGGCGAATGCCTTCGATCAGGTAGCGGATGTTGCCCAGAATGGGGTAGTTGCGGCGCACGGCATGGCGCGATTGCAGCAGGTCGAAAACACCCAGCAGGCTGAGCAGCCCGAACACCAGGGTCAATGGCCACAGCCATTCATGCTGATGGGCGAATGGCAGGGTTGCCAGGGTGAAAAGCACGCAGCCGACGAAGAACGCGTAGCGACTCAGCAGGGACAAGCTCATGAGATTTCCTTATGGCATGGCACGGTAAGATCACCATACCAAGATTCGCCGGGTGTTGATGTGCGGCTGTTTCGATACGGCGAGTCTTGGTCGGTTTTGGGTCTACGTGCAACACCCGTCGGCCAGGCATTGGAGCCGCTCCTC
Organism: uncultured Pseudomonas sp.; assembly: GCF_913777995.1. Lineage (GTDB taxonomy): Bacteria > Pseudomonadota > Gammaproteobacteria > Pseudomonadales > Pseudomonadaceae > Aquipseudomonas. Next base: position 21,616 of record NZ_CAJYVE010000042.1, read on the forward strand.
AAGGTCCCAGGTCAGATCTCCCAGCTGCTGTCACTTCAACTGCAGGCCCTCCAGCAACGCCTTGTGAAAGCGCTCAGGCTCTTCCATCTGCGGCGCGTGACCCAGGCCCTGGAACTCGACCAGCTCGGCACCCGGAATGCGCTTGGCGGTGTCCTTGCCCAATTGCGCGTACTGACCGATACGTGCCTTGACCTCAGGCGGGGCGATGTCGCTGCCAATGGCGGTGGTGTCGCGGTCGCCGATCATCAGCAGGGTCGGCACTTTGAGGTTGGGGAACTCGTAAAACACCGGCTGGGTGAAGATCATGTCGTAGATCAACGCCGAATTCCACGCCACGGCCTGCTTGCCGGGGCCGTTGAACAGGCCGGCGAGCATGTTCACCCACTGGTCGTACTCGGACTTCCAGCGCCCGTCGTAATAGGTCTTCTGTTCGTACTGGCGGATGCCCTCGGCGCTCACCTTCAGCTCCCGCTGGTACCACTGGTCAACGCTGCGGTACGGTACGCCTTCGGCTTTCCAGTCCTCCAGGCCGATGGGGTTGACCATCACCAGCTTGTCAGTCTGCTGCGGGTACATCAGGGCGAAACGGGTGGCGAGCATGCCGCCGGTGGAATGGCCGACCAGCGACACCTTGTCGACGCCCAGGCTGTCGAGCAGCGCATGGGTGTTGAGCGCCAGTTGCTGGAAGCTGTACTGGTAATGCGCGGGCTTGCTGGAGGTGCAGAAACCGATCTGGTCCGGGGCAATGACCCGGTAGCCGGCTTCGCTGAGGGTCTTGATGGTCGCCACCCAGGTGGCGCCGCAGAAGTTCTTGCCGTGCATCAGCACTGCCGTGCGCCCGTTGGCCTTGCCGTTGGGTGCGACGTCCATGTAGCCCATTTCCAGTTTCTGGTTCTGCGACTCGAAGGCGAACGACTTGAGCGGATAGGGATAGGCAAAGCCCTCCAGACGCTCGCCGTAGCTCGGCGTGGCGGCCTGGGCCAGGCCCGGCAAGGCGATGGACAATGCCAGGGTGGCGATCTTTGCAACCTGCATGCGAATAGCTCCTTTTCCTTGTTGGGGTCGGCGCGAAGCCTCGTGCCAGAGCGACGGCAGCGCTGAGCCGAGCCAGGCAGCGTACCGAACACAGACCACCGAAGCGCACGACAATTACGCTCGCAAGGTGAAAATGCATTGCAAAAAGTTTTGGCGGGCGACGGCAACAGGCTGGACGCCGGGTGATGGCACTTTTTAGACTGGCGCCCATCGGCCGGCACCTGGGGGCCGGAATCAAGGAATTTGCCGATGAATCGTAACGAGCTGCGCAAGGCGGACATCAACCTGATGGTGGTGTTCGAGACCCTGATGCAGGAACGCAACGTCACCCGAGCGGCGGAAAAGCTGTTTCTCGGCCAGCCGACCATCAGTGCAGCGCTGAACCGGCTGCGCAATCTGCTCGACGATCCACTGTTCGTGCGCGTGGGGCATCGCATGGAACCCACGGCGCGGGCCCACGAGATTCTCCGCCACCTGACCCCGGCCCTGGACGCGATGTCCACCGCGCTGAGCCTGACCCGCGAGTTCGACCCGGCGGTGAGCACCCTGACCTTCCGTATCGGGCTGTCCGACGACGTGGAGTTCAGCCTGCTGCCGGCCATGATGCGCGCCCTGCGCGAGGAGGCGCCGGGTATCGTGCTGGTGGTCAAGCATGCCGATTACTGGAATATCTCCGACCTGCTGATGTCCGGGGAAATCACCGTGGGCGTGTGCCTGACCCGCGACCTGCCAGCCAACGCCAAGCGCAAGCGCCTGCGCAACTGCCAGCCACGGGTGGTGCGCGCCGACGCCGCGCAAACGCCGATGACCCTCGACGAATACTGCTCGCGCCCGCACGTGGTGGTGTCCCACGTGGCCAGCGTCAGCAGCTTCGCCGATGAATGGCTGGAGGCCATCGGCCGCAAGCGCCAGGTGGTGATGTCGATACCACGCTTCACCTCCCTGCCTGCGCTGCTGGCCGGCACCGACCTTATCGCCAACCTCTCGGACTACGCCGCCGAGGCCATGAGCCGCATGGGCCTGCTCAAGGACGAACCCCTGCCCTTCGAGACGCCCGGGCTGGACCTGTCGATGACCTGGTTGAGCGTGATGGACAGCGACCCGGCCGAGCGTTGGCTGCGCGAGCGGATCGAGGCGTTCATGGGTGAACAGCGAGACAAACCCTGACGGGAGACAGCGGCCCAGACCGAGCCGCCCGATCCCGGCTTGAGCCGGCCCCACCCGAATGTTGCTGGCCGCACCTTTTGCGCAGGCGAAAAAAACGGGAGCCACCTGGGTGGCTCCCGTCATGCTCCTGCCAAGTGGCGGCAATCAGCCGAAACGACCGGTGATGTAGTCTTCGGTCTGGCTCTTCGACGGCTTGGTGAACATGGTGTCGGTATCGCCGTGCTCGATCAGCTCACCCAGGAACATGAACGCGGTGTAGTCCGAGCAGCGCGCGGCCTGTTGCATGTTGTGGGTCACGATGATCACGGTGAACTGCTCCTTCAGCTCGGTGATCAGTTGCTCGATCCGGCCGGTGGAGATCGGGTCGAGGGCCGAGGTCGGCTCGTCGAGCAGCAGCACCTGCGGGCGCAGGGCGATGGTGCGGGCGATGCACAGACGCTGCTGCTGACCGCCGGACAGGCCGGTGGCGCTCTGCTTGAGCTTGTCTTTCACTTCGTCCCACAGCGCGGCACCGCGCAGGGCCTGCTCGACACGCTCTTCCATCTCACGGCGCGAGAGCTTCTCGTGATGGCGGATGGCGTAGGCGATGTTGTCGTAGATCGACATCGGGAACGGCACCGGCTTCTGGAACACCATGCCCACGTGGCTGCGCAGGCGGTTCATCGAGTAGCCCGAATCCAGGATGTTCTCGCCATTGAGCAGCACTTCGCCACGCGCTTCCTGCTTGGGATACATCGAGTAGATGCGGTTGAACACGCGCAGCAGAGTCGACTTGCCGCAGCCGGACGGCCCGATGATCGAAGTGATGCGCTTCTCGGGAATCAGCATGTCGATCGACTTCAGCGAGCGATGGCTGTTGTAGAAGAACTCCAGGCCACGGACCTGAATCTTGATTTTTTCGTTCGCGAGAGAAAGGTTGTTCATCAGGACGCCTTATTGCGCAGAAGAATTAAGCGAGACATCAGGCTCAGCAGCAGTACGAACAGCGTCATGACCAGGGCGCCGGCCCAGGCCAGGGCGTGCCAGTCTTCGAACGGGCTCATGGCGTACTGGAAGACCACCACCGGAACGCTGGCGATCGGCTTGAGCAAGTCGCTGCTCCAGAACTGGTTGCCGAATGCGGTGAACAGCAGCGGCGCGGTTTCACCGGTGATGCGCGCCAGGGCCAGCAGGATGCCGGTGACGATACCGGCCTTGGCCGCGCGCAGGACGATCTGCATGGTCAGCTTCCACTGCGGCACACCCAGGGCCAGGGCCGCCTCACGCATGGTGGTGGGCTGCAGCTGCATCATTTCATCGGTGGTGCGCACCACGACCGGGATCACCAGCAGCGCCAGGGCAATGGCACCGGCGATGGCCGAGAAGCCGATGGTGTGGCCACTTACGGCGTTCAGCGGCAGGATCACCACGGTGTAGACGAACAGGCCGAGGACGATGGACGGTGCCGAGAGCAGGATGTCGTTGATGAAGCGCACCGCGTTGCCCAGCTTGGAGTAGCGGGCGAACTCGGCGAGCCAGACACCGGCCATCAGACCGATCGGGGTGCCGATCAACAGGCCGATCAGCGACATCAGGATGCTGCCGTAGAAGGCGTTGGCCAGGCCGCCCTGGGCGCCGGGTGGCGGAGTGATGCCGGTGAACAGGTCGAGGTTCAGGGCACTGACACCCTCGACTATGGTGGTCAGCAGGATCCACACCAGCCACAGCAGGCCGAATGCCGTGGCAGCGCAGCTGAGCACCATGGCGATGTTGTTTTTCAGCGCGCGAACCCGGTACAGGTTGGCGTTGGCTTTCACGTCGCTCATAGGCCCTCCTTGCGCGACAGGCGGGACAGCATCAGGCGGGCCAGGGCCAGCACGATGAAGGTCACGACGAACAGCAGGAAGCCCAGGGCGATCAGCGCCGAACGGTGCAGGTCGGTGTAGGACTCGTTGAATTCGTTGGCGATCACCGAGGCGATCGAGCTGCTTGGCATCATCAGCGACGGCGAGAACTGGATGGCGTTACCCAGTACGAAGGTCACCGCCATGGTCTCGCCCAAGGCGCGGCCCAGGCCGAGGAAGATACCGCCGACCACCGCCGAACGGGTGTACGGCAGGACGATGTCCCAGACCACTTCCCAGGTCGTACCGCCCAGCGCGTAGGCCGACTCCTTGAGGGTCGTCGGTACGGTGCGGAAAACTTCCTGCATCACCGAGGTGATGAACGGGATGATCATGATCGCCAATACGATACCGGCAGTCAGCATGCCGATACCCAGCGGCGCGCCCTGGAACAGCACACCTACGAACGGCAGGCTGCCGAGGTGCTCGGTGATCCATGGCGAAATGTGTGCGGCCATGAACGGGCCGAAGACGAATAGGCCCCACATGCCGTAGATGATCGAAGGAATGCCAGCCAGCAGCTCGATGGCCGAGGAAATGGGCATGCGCAACCATGGCGGCGCGACTTCGGTCAGAAAGATGGCGATGCCGAAACTCACCGGTACGGCGATCAGCAAGGCCAGAAAGGAGGTCACCAGCGTGCCGTAGATAGGCACCAGGGCGCCGAATTTGCCTTCGTTGACGTTCCAGTCGGTGCTGGTCAGAAAGCCGAAACCGAAGGTTTCGAAGGCCAGTTTTCCACCCCACAGAGTAGATGCCGCGATACAGCCCAGCAGTATCAGCACCAGCATCCCCGAGGCCTGCAGGACGCGCCGGAACCACACATCGTGACGATGATCCCGTTGGGCGCGCTTTTCGCTGTCGGAATCGGCAGCGCTCAGCTCGGCGGACAGATATTGGGTGTTTTCAGTCATGTTCGATCCACTCGCAAGGGAAAGCCCCCGCCACCGGCCTGCCTGGCTGATGACGGGGGTGAGCTACAGGCTTGAAACGCTGTTACTTGAACTCAGCTTTCCAGTAGGTCTCGACGCGGTCGACCAGCGACTTCGGCAGAGCTACGTATTCCAGCGATTCGGCCTGCGACTGGCCGTTTTCCAGGGACCACTTGAAGAAGTCGAAAGCAGCCTTGCTCTTCTCTTCGTTCTTGGGTTGCTTGTACATGATGATCCAGGTGGTGGCGGTGATTGGCCACGCAGCCTCGCCCGGAGCATTGGTCATGATCAGATTGAAGTCCTTGGCGCTCGCCCAGTCGGCGGTGTCGGCAGCGGCGGCGAAGGCCTTGGCGGTCGGCTCGATGAACTTGCCGGCGGCGTTCTTCAGTTGGGTGTAGGCCAGCTTGTTGGTGGTCGCGTAGGAATGCTCGACGTAGCCGATCGAACCCTTGATCTGCTTCACGTAGGCCGAGACACCTTCGTTACCCTTGCCGCCCACGCCCACTGGCCATTGAACGGTAGAGCCGAACTTCAGCTTCTCGTTGAACTCGGGGCTGACCTTGCTCAGGTAGTTGGTGAAGTTGTAGGTGGTGCCCGAACCGTCGGAGCGACGAACCACGGTGATGTCGGTGGCTGGCAGGCTCAGGCCTGGGTTCAGCGCAACCAGTGCCGGGTCGTTCCACTTCTTGATTTCACCCAGGAAGATCTTGGCCAGTACCGGACCGTCGAGCTTCAGCTTGCCGCTTTCCACGCCTTCGAGGTTGACGATCGGCACGATACCGCCGATCACGCTCGGGAACTGACCCAGGCCGCCGGCCTGCAGGTCTTCGGCCGACATCGGAGCATCGGAAGCGCCGAAATCAACGGTGCCTGCCTTGATCTGAGCGATACCACCGCCCGAACCGATCGACTGGTAGTTGATGCGGTTCGGCGAGTTCTTGCTGTAGTCCTGGGACCACTTGGAAATCACCGGGAAAACGAAACTCGAACCCGCGCCCGTTACGTCGGTCGCATGGGCCATGCCGCTCAGGCACAGCGAAGCGAGCAGGACAGACAAGCGTTTTTTAGTCAGCAGTGTCACGGGAATACCTCGATCCAGGAGAAATTGTGGGGTGGTCCACTTGAGAAGGCCCGAGGCGGATTTAAAACCGGAAATGTTTCTGTTTAATGACAAACACCCGAAATCGCCCTCCCGCGAGCCGCTTTCGCGGGTTTTCCAGGGCTGGAAAAAACCTGACAAAGCCCTTCTGGCTCCCGGTTTACGGGCGCTTCGCTGACACAACGCAGGCTGATATCAAAGCGCCAATACCCATGGATGGCAGCGCGCCATCTCTGTAGCAGAACTGTCAAAAACCGAGGTTTCGCGCCGCCTGACATTTCATCGGCATGACCCTTTCATGACCAATTGACGACACACATTGAGGGGAAATTTTGGGGTGGTATTGAACCGAGCGGCTCGAGGTAGCACCGTTCGTCGGCGAGCATGGCACCTAAGCATCATCGCTCATGACCAATCCATGTATGCCTCATTCACAGGAGTAATCAGCATGCGCACGACCCGACTGACCGCACTCGCCCTCGCCGGCCTGCTCACCGCCGTCTCCGGCGCCGCCATGGCCGGCTCCACCGGGCCTACCAACCCGGTCAACCCTAACGCCACCAAGCTGCCTGGCACTGATGGCACGCCGACCACTGACCGTAATACCTCCAACACCCAAGGCACCAAGACCCAGCCTCGCGAAAGTGGCACCGATGTCCAGCATGGCAAGGTTCCGGGCAAGACCACCCATGACGGTCACAACAACATGAACCATGATAAGACCCAGACCACCACGCCTTCCGGCAAGCCTGTGGTCAACTGATCCGCGATGCCGGGCAGTCCCCTGCCCGGCCGCCCGGCAGGCGTCCGCACCAGTGGTCGCCTGCCCTTGCCTTCCATCTCCCGCCCGCGCACGCCTGCCGCTCTCCGAGACCCAATGTGGACCATCCACCCCCTGGGAGAAGCGATCATGATCCGTAACAGCACCTTGGCCCTGGCCCTGATTCTGGCCTTGGCCGGCAACACTGCGCTGGCCGTCGACACCGGCCCCACCCAACCCCCCACCGGCCGCGGCAGCACCATGGGCAGCGACGGCAGCACCCAGCCGGATGTCGACCAGACCCGCCCTGGCCAAGGCAACGACACCCCCGGCATGCCGCCGTCGGCCACCGACCGGGACGACGCGGCAAACGGAAGGCCGGACGGCAAGATGCATGACAAGGGTATGGGCGAAGGCAAGCGTGGCAACTGGTCGCGCGAGCGCGACGTCGATGACTGAGCCGCCATGCAGCGGGCAACGGCTCAGGCGCTTTGCGCCAGGTTCTGGTCGCTGCTGGCCCATTGCACGTAACAGACCTCCACGGGCATGCCGTGCTCGGCGCAGAAGGCCAGCCAGCGCAGTTGGTTGTCCTGCAGGCGGTCTCCAGGGCCCTTGACCTCGATCATCCGGTAGCGGCGTTGCGCCGGGTAGAACTGAATGAGGTCTGGCATGCCGGTGCGATTGGCCTTGATGTCCTGCAGCAGGCGCATGAACCAGCGGCGCAGATGCTCCGCCGGCAGGCAGGCCAGGGCCAGTTCCAGACGCTCGGGCGGCAAGGCGTTCCAGAACACGAAGGGTGACTGCAGGCCGTACTTGGCGGCGTAGCGCTCCCGAATCAGCGCTTGCCAGCTGCCATCATCAAGGTGCGCCAGGCAGGCGTCGAACAATGGCTTGCGTCGGGTATGGAAGTCGGGGCTGTGCAGGTCGCTGGGCCCGGTATGGAAAGGATGAAAGAACGCTCCCGGTAACGGCGCGAAGATCGCCGGCCAGCACAACAGGCCGAACAGCGAATTGACCAGGGTGTTCTCGACGTAATGGGTCTCGCTGCCTTCTTCGGCCAGATGCAGGCTGACCAGCTGTTCGACACTCAGGCCCGGTTCGGGCTGCAGGCACAGGTCGATGCGCTGCGGTGCCGCCACGCGGCCCCGGCGCTCGGTCGCCAGCCCCAGTTGGCGCTGCAGGCGTGGCAGTACCCGCTGCAGGTGCTGCACTTCGGCATCGCTTTCCGGCAGGCTGCGTGCCTCTTGCAAGAGCGCCATGGCCGCGGCGTAGTCGGCACTGCGCTCCAGTACCCGGACACGCCGCGAACGGGCGCCGGGGTAACCGCAGTCGCGATACACCTGCAGGGCCAGCGGCCAGTCCTGCAGGCGTTCGGCCTGCTGGCCGATGAGAAACAGCAACTTGCCCCGGCGCATGCGCAGCCAGGGGTTGTCGGTCGTGACGTTCAGGGCCGTGGCGGCCAGTTCAGCCAGCTCGGCACCCGCCTCAAGCGCTTCGCGGCAGGCATGCAGGCACACGCAGGCGTCGATGTCGGCGCGGCTGACAATGGCGCGTGAGTCGGCGGCGAACTCCACGCTTTCGTAACGGTAGATGCCCAGGTCGGCAAGCACGAACTCCGACCACTCCTGGTGCAGGTTGCCGAAGTACAGCAGCCGTAAGCGGTCGCACAGCTCCATCACCCGCAGGGCCAGCACCTGCTCTTCGAGGTCGGGGTGCCAGGCGCGCAGCGGCCGAGCCTCGGCGAACGCCGGCAGCAGGCGCTCGTACCACTGCGGCTTGCGTTCGCTCGCCTTGATGCCATGGACCTTGAAGCACTGCAGCAGTTCGTCCTTGCGCAGCACCTGGAACAGCGCGTCGAGGTCCAGGGCCGGGCAATCGTCGACCCAGCCCAGCGCCACCAGCGGTTGCACGGCCAGTCGCGCATCACCCAGCTCGGCGTAGCTGAGCTTGCTGACGCGGAACAGGCTGCCCTTGCGCATCACCATGCGTACCAGCAAGCCCTGGGCCGGCGTCGGCAGCGCACGGAAGTCGTGGATGAACTGCCGCTCTTTGGTATCGAGCAGGTCGTCGTAGCGCTGGCTGATCCAGGCCAGCACCTGGTGGAAATTGACCAGGTAGTAGAGCGGATTGTCGAGCGGTGGAGGAGTCACGGGAGGCGCCGGGCGAATCGAAGACCCGGCAAGGATACTGGCTATCCGTACAGATTGCAGCCGCTGGCCGTCCAGCCCGATCAGTGGCGGTCGTCAGGCCGACCTGCCATGCTGTGCCCTGCACTGCCACGAGGAACGCCATCATGCCTGCACCGCTGATCTACCTGGCCGGTTTCGATGTGTTTCGCGCCAATGCCATCGAGCACGGCCGCTACCTCAAGGACCTGTGCGCCGCGCACGGCATGCAGGGTCTGTATCCATTCGATAACCAAGTGGAACCGGGACTGCCGCCCGGCGAGACGGCGCGGCTGATCTGCCAGCAGAATATCGGCATGCTGCAGCGCTGCACGGCGGTGCTGGCCAACCTCAACGCCTTTCGTGGTCTGGAACCGGACTCCGGCACCGCTTTCGAGGTGGGCATGGCGGTGGCCCTGGAAAAACCGGTGTGGGCCTACTGCAAGCCGCTGGTGCCGCTGCGCGAGCAAGTGCCGCACGATGAGCAGGGCTTAGACGCGCAGGGGTTCGAGGTGGAGAATTTCGGCCTGCCGCGCAACCTGATGCTGGCCTGTAGCTGGGCCGGGGTCAGCTCCAGCGTGGAGCTGGCCGCCGAGGCACTGGCCCGCTACCTGGCACGTAACGGCGCACTCAGTTGAGCGAGGCGGAACCGATGTCGCCGGTATAACCGGGGTCGAGCTTGTCGGCGTCGGCGAAGTCGTCCAGGCCCAGCAAGTCAGGGTCTAGGTAGACTTCGGCTTCCGGGTCTTCATCGGCGTCGGCGTCGTTGAGCGGCGAGCGGTCGCCGCCGAAATGCAGCTCGAAGCGGATCAAGGCCGGGTTCAAAAACGGGCTATCCATGGCGAGGTCAGCGTGATGCATCTTGATCGTGCTCCTGTCTGAAACGTTTCAAGCGGTTGTTATAACAGCAAAATCCCCTTTTGTGCGGCGCGCGGTGGGGCGCACTCAAGACCAGCTCAAGAAATCCCGGCCATGATCGCGCAGCATTGCCAGCATGTCCTGGGCGGCCGGGGACTGATAAGCCCCCTTGCGCACCGTGACGCCGACGGTGCGCTTCATGGTCACTTCGGGCACCGGCACCACGCGCAGGTGTTTCATGCTCTGGCCGAACTCCACGCTTTCCCGGGCGATGAAACTCAGCAGGTTGCTCTGGGCGATCAGGCCCGGCAGCAGGGAAATCGAGTTGGCCTCGATCTGCACCACCGGCAACGGCAAGCTGTGGGCGGCGAAGGTCGCATCCAGCCATTTGCGTGACGACACACCGATCGGCGGCAGCACCCAGCGGTAATCGCACAGGTCGCGCATCTGCAGGGCGCTGTCGAACACCGGGTGATGCTCACTGGCGATCACCACCAGTTCGTCGTCGAACAACGGGAAACTGCTGAACTGCTCACTGTCGGGGATCAGCGAACAGATGATCATGTCGACCTGCCCCTGGTTGAGCGCCTCGCGCTGCAGGTCGTCCTGGCCGATCACCAGCTTGAAGGTCAGATCGGGAGCGCGCTGCATCAGCGCCTGGGTCAGCTTGGGCAGCAGGTGCTCGGCCATGGTCGCCGCGCACCCCAGGCGGATGTTGCCCACCAGCCCGCTGGCGAAGTCGCGCACCTCGCGCTGGGTCTGCGCGATGCTCTGCTGCAGCTCCTTGCCGCGCGCCTTGAGCAGTTCACCCACCGGGGTGAGCTTGATGCGTCGACCGTCGCGCTGGAACAGCCGGGTGCCGAACGACTCTTCCAGACGCTGGATGCTCTTGGTCAGGGCCGGCTGGCTGCGATTGAGCTTTTGCGCCGCGCGCCCCAGGTGGCCCAGCTCGGCGATGGTTTCGAAATAGGTGAGGTCGCGCAGGTCCATAATCGATCAACATTAGTTATTGATTCATGATTATTAGAAAATAGACTTGATGATTTCAAGCCCGGATAATTCCCCCATGCGAACCGTCATCAAGGCTTCGCGTCACTCGCCTGGGAGAATTGCCTTGCCGCGCGCTTTACCACTCGCTTCGACCCCCTTCCCCGCTCTGGCCCAATGGGCCTGTCTGATTCTCTGCGCCGGCCTGGTCGGCCAACTGTTCAGCGCCCTGCACCTGCCTGCCGCGCTATTTCTCGGCCCCATGCTGGTGGCCATCGCCTTTGGCGTCGCCGGCGCCACCATTCGCTTGCCGAAGATCCTCTTTCAGCTGGGCCAAGGCACGGTCGGCATGATGATCGCCCACGCCATGAGCCTGAGCGTATTGCTCATGGCCTTGCAGGAATGGCACGTCATGCTGCTGGGTACCGTCTTGACCGTGATGCTGAGCGCCCTGGTCGGCGTGGTCCTGGTGCGCTACGCCGGCATTCCCAGCCACACTGCGGCCTTGGGCACCTCGCCTGGCGCAGCATCGGCGATGGTGGGCATGGCCGAAGACTACGGCGCAGACCCCCGCGTGGTGGCCACCATGCAGTACGTGCGAGTCGTGCTGGTGGTGATGTTCGGCGCGCTGGTCAGCCACTGGCTGGGGGCTTCGGTGGGCGGTGCCACGGGGCATGCCAGCACCAACCACGCGGCCAGCCTGGACCTGAGCAACGTGGGCCTCAGTCTTGCGGTCATCGGTACCGGTGTGTTTTTGGGCTTGCGCCTGCCCGCCGGGGCCCTGCTGGTGCCGCTGCTGCTGGGCACGGTGTTACAGCTGTCCGGCGTGCTGGAAATCAGTCTGCCGAGCTGGCTGATCCCCTTCGCCTACGGCGCAGTGGGCTGCTACGTGGGTCTGCGCTTCGACCGCCAGACCGTGCTGTATGTCTGGCGGCACTTGCCGATGATGGCCCTGGCTTCGCTGCTGCTGATCCTGATGTGCGCGGTTTCGGCCTGGCTGATCTCGCTGGCAATGGGCAAGGACTACCTGTCGGTGTACCTGGCCACCAGCCCTGGCGGCCTGGACAGTATGGCGATCATCGCCATCGACACCCATTCCGACGTCGGCTTCGTCCTGGCCATGCAGACCCTGCGCCTGTTTGGCGTGATTTTCACCGGGAGCTTCCTCGCCCGCCAGGTGATGCGCTGGAGTGAACGGCGCAGCTGATGCCCTGGTCTTGCCAGCCTATTCGCGGCTGCAGCTACTTACGCGCCAACAAAACCGCTCTCGCCCCATGCCTCAATGCACCGCGCCCTGTTGCGCCAGCGCCGTGGCCAAGCTGGGCGCCAGGGGCAGCATGGGCAACAGCACCGCCTGGTAGGCGTGGTAAAGATCCGGCTTGCCATCCCAGATGATCCCCGCCGGCCGGTTATGCTCATCGAGTTCGTGGTGCCAACTGCCGTGCTCCCGGTCGATCAGACGGGCTTCGCTGAACTCCCAGAAACGCCGATACCACTGCTCGAAGACTTCTTCGCCGCTGTGCTGCAACAGGGCAGCGGCAGCGGCGATGGCCTCGCAGTGGGTCCAGTGCAGGCGCTGGCGAATCACCGGGCGGCGCTGGTCGTCCAGGGTATAGACGATGCCAGGGGCGCCATCGACCTCCCAGGCATGACGACAGGCACTGTCGAACAAGTGCCGGGCGTCCTTGGCCAGCCAGCCCGGCGCGTTGCAACGTACCCGCAGCAGCGCCGCTTCCAGATGCAACAGCAGGCGTGCCCATTCGAAACCGTGGCCGGGGGTGGTGCCATACGGGCGAAACGGGTCGGCGGGGTTGTCGCGGTTGTAGTCTGGCAGCGGCTCCCAACTGCGGCTGAAATGCTCGATGACCTGGAAATCGTTGGCCGCCGCCTGCTGATGGATCACCCGCTCGACGATGCGCTGGGCGCGATCCAGCCAGCGAGCGTCGCCGGTGACGTCGGCCAGAGCCAGAAATGCTTCGGTGCCGTGCATGTTGCTGTTGGCGCCGCGGTAATGCTCTTCATGCCGCCAGTCTTGGGAGAACGCCTCGCGCAGGGCGCCTTCCTCTTCGCTCCAGAAGCGCTCGAGCAACACGGCCTGCGCACGCTCCAGCAACGCCGCCGCGCCGGGGCGTCCCGCCACCGTGGCCGAGCTGGCGGCCAGGGCGACGAAAGCGTGCAGGTAAGCCTGCTTGTCGCTGCTGCCACCCTCCTCCAGCGGTGCATCGAACCAGCCATCGTGCTGCGCATCGCGCAACGGGCCTTGCAGCGCCGCCAGACCGTGATCGATGAGTTCAGCAAAACCGGGAATGCCCTGAATATGCGCGAGGGAGAAGCAATGCACCAGGCGAGCGGTGTTGAGGGTCTGGGCGCAGGCGCCGACCTTGAGCCGACCGTAGCCGTCCAGGTCACCGAAGCCCTGTTCCAGGCGTGCGGCCTTGGCAAAGCCAAGCAGGCGATTGGCCTCAAGGGCCAGCCACTGACGATGCGTGGGATTGTGCAGCCAACTGCTGAAGACGTGCGGGGTGAGATGCTTGTCCATGACGCTCTGGCCCTCCTCAACCGAAAGGTCAGGCTGCGGGAAGGATGCCTGACCGACCGAGCGCATCATGCGCGCGCTGGCCGGTCGGCAGCAAGGGCCAGAAATGTCACGACGGGCGTTACACTTTGAAGCGCGCCACCACCTGGCTGAGGTCGCCGGCCAGGCGCGACAGCTCGTTGCTCGAGGCGCTGATCTGATTGGCGCCCTGGGTCGACTGCATCGACAGGTCGCGGATGTTGACGATGTTGCGGTCCACTTCTCGCGCCACCTGCGCCTGCTCTTCCGCCGCACTGGCGATCACCAGGTTGCGTTCGGAGATCTGGTTGATCGACTGGGTGATTTCACTGAGCGACTCACCGGCGCCCTGGGCCATCTGCAGCGTCGACCCGGCCTGCTCGCGGCTGGCGAGCATGGAGGTCAAGGCCTGGGCCGAGCCGTTGCGCATGGCACTGACCATGGCATCGATCTCCAGGGTCGACTGCTGGGTGCGATGCGCCAGGGCACGCACTTCGTCGGCCACTACCGCGAAGCCACGGCCAGACTCGCCCGCGCGCGCCGCTTCGATGGCCGCGTTGAGGGCCAGCAGGTTGGTCTGCTCGGCGATGGCGCGGATCACATCCAGGACCTTGCCGATGTCCTGCGACTGATCGGCGAGGTTCTGCACCAGGGTGGCGGTGCTCTGCACGTTGTCGGTCAGCGACTGGATCGACTGCACCGTCTCCATCACCCGCTGCTGCCCGGCCTTGGCCGAGGCGCTGGAGTGGTTGGAGGCATCGGAAGTCGACACGGCATTGCGCGCCACCTCTTCCACCGCCGAGGTCATTTCGTTGACCGCCGTGGCCGCCTGGTCGATCTCGGCATTCTGCTGGTGCAAACCGCGATAGCTGTCTTCGGTCACCGAGTTCAGCTCGGTGGCCGCCGAGGCCAGCTGGGTGGCCGAGCTGCTGATGTGGGTCATGGCCGAGCGCAGGTTGTTCTGCATCTGCTGCAAGGCGCGCTGCAGACGGGTCACTTCGTCTTCGCCCTCGACGTGAATGGTACGCGTCAGGTCGCCCTCGGCCACATGCTCTGCCGCCCGCACGGCGTTTTCCAGCGGGCGCACGATGCTGCGCGTCAACCACAGCGCCAGGCCGATGGTGGCCAGGGCGGCGATGACCACGAATATCAGCACCACATGGCTGGAATTGTCGTATTGCGCTTCGGCCGCCATGCCTTCGGCATCGATCTGCTTGTTATAGAAATCGCTCAGGTCGGCCAGTTGCTTGCCCGAACCGTCGACGATGGTCTTCATGTCCACCAGCAACAACTTGTTCAGGCCAGCCATGTCCTTCTGCGCGGCCAGATCGAAGGAGCGCGCCAGGCCATCACGGTACTGCGCCAGCGTGGTGCGGAACTGGTCGGCCAGGGTCTTTTCTTCAGGGGTGTCGACGAATTTGTCGAGCACCTGCATCTTGCCGTCCAGATCTTTCAGGCGGGTGTCCATCTGGCCTTTGTAGGTGCCCACGTTGGCAGGATCCGGGTCCAGGGCCATGCGCAGCGAGATAGTGCGGATGCGCAGCATGATTTCGCGGATATCAGCGACCACTCGCATGCTGGGTACCCAGTTGGTTTCCACCGCCACTTCACTCTGGCGAATGGTGTGCATCTGTACCAGTGCGAACCAGCCTAGCAATGCAACAAGCAGAGAAATGAGGGCAAAACCCAAGCCCGCACGGCGGGCGATGGTCATATTGCGTAGGTTCATGGCTACGACTCTTTGTTATGAGAGAGGAAACGGCGCGCAGTCGTCAGACGACATCACCGGCTTATCGGCCTCTCGTCATACATCTTGAGTCGCAAATGCCATCCGATCGATCTCCCCCGTCGGCTCGCCGGGCAGACGCCAGAAACCCCGTCAGCGGCGTCGCTGAGCGGCCAACTGCCAGAACATGGCCAGATCGCGCGCACGATCATGCAACAAGCCGGCGGCGTATCGGCAGGCATGCTCCAGCGTCATCGGCCCATCGACCAGGGCGAAGGCCGCGCTGATGCCCTGTTGATACAACTGTTCATAGCCCTCGCCCAGCGTACCGGCCAGTACCACCACGGGGACGCCTTGGCGACCCGCGAATCGCGCCACGCCCAGCGGCGTCTTGCCTCGCAGGGTCTGGGCATCGAAACGCCCCTCACCGGTGATGACCAGGTCGGCCCCCTGCAGCGCGCGTTCCAGGCCGGTCAACTCGGCGACCACTTCGACACCCGCCCGAAAACTGGCCCCCAGGAAAGCCTTGGCCGCGAAACCCATGCCACCGGCCGCACCGCTGCCGGGGCTGTCACGCAGGTCACGCTCCAGCACGGCCGCGCAGTGATCGGCGAAATGCCCCAGCGCGGCATCCAGCGCCAGCACCTGCTCGGGTGTGGCGCCCTTTTGCGGACCGAAAATGTGTGAGGCGCCTTGCGGACCACACAGCGGATTGTCGACGTCGGCGGCAATCTCGAAGCGCACCTCGGCCAGTCGCGGATCCAGCCCGGTCAGGTCCACACGCGCCAGTTGCGCCAGCGCCAGCCCGCCAGGTGGCAGGGGCTCGTCGCAGGCATCGAGGAAACGCGCACCGAGCGCCGTCAGCATGCCGCTGCCAGCGTCGTTGGTGGCACTGCCGCCAATCGCCAGAATCACTCGCCTTGCCCCGGCATCCAGGGCCTGGGCAATCAGCTCGCCGGTGCCATAGGTGGTGGTCACTCGCGCGTCACGCTGTACCGTCTCCAGCAGTTGCAAGCCACTGGCGGTGGCCATCTCGATGATTGCCGTACGGTTGTCAGCCAGCCAGCCCCAGTGCGCCTCTACCGGTTGTCCCAGCGGCCCGGACACACGCGCCTGGCGCAATTGGCCGTGGCAGGCCTCGAGGACGGATTCGATGGTGCCTTCACCGCCATCGGCCATGGGGCAGATGCGCAGCTCGGCGTCAGGCCAGACCTCTTGCAGACCACTGGCGATCGCCTGGGCGACGGCCTGGGCGCTGAGGCTGTCCTTGAAAGAGTCGGGGGCAATGACGATGTTCATGAGGCAACTCCTGTTCTTGTGCCGGCATCTTCGCATCCGCAACCCGGCTTTACGCCGGGCTGGCGCACAACCTTCTCCGTCAGGCGCCGTTCATTTGCACAATGCCGCTCATTTGCACAGTCCCCGCACCTGGCGCCCCAGATAAAGCTGCAGCAGGTCGGCGGTGCGGTAGGGATCGCAGCCGGTCAGTTCAGCGATCTTTTCCAGGCGGTAACGCAGGCTGTTGCGATGAATGCCCAGGGCTTCGGCGCACACCTGGCTTTCGCCACTGTGCTGCAGCCAGCGGTCGAGGGTTTCCAGCAATTGCGGATGTTCGTGCAGCGGCTGCATCGGTGCGGCGATGTCACGCGCCAGCCAGTCATCGCGGTGACGCCAGAACAGCACCGGCAGGCGCAGCTCGTGCAGCGACAGCAGGCGCTGTGCGGGGCAGCGCTGGGCCGCGTAATCGAGCAGGTCGCGCAGCGCCGCACAACACTGGCGCAGCTCGGCCAGGTCCTGCGCCGGCTCCGCCACGCCGATGCGCAGCAGCGGCCAGCCCTGTTCCAGCCAGTGCAGGTCTGCCTGGCCACGCTGGCTGGGCCGGCACCAGAACACCAGGTCGGGCCCACGCAGGATGCACCAGCTGTCGGGACAGCGTGCACGCAACCGGGCGATCAGCGGGTGCTCCATGCTCAGCGGCTCGCTGGCCTGCAGCAGCAGCGCCTGACGCGGCAGCTGCGGTTGCAGGCCCACCTGCCGCGCTTCTTCGGCCAGGCTGTCGGGACAGTCGCCCCACAGCAAACGCGCCAGCAGTTCGTCGCTGCGCTGCTGGCGCCATTGCAGATCGGCCTGCTGGCGGCGCTGTTCCATGAGCATTTCGGCGGTCATCTTCACCAGCTCGCCATAGACCCGCACCTGCTCCGGATCGCCGGTGATGCCCAGCACCCCCACCAGTTGATGGTCGAGCATCAGCGGCAGGTTGACGCCTGGTTTGACGCCGCCCAGGCGGCTGGCGGCGCCGGCGTCGATCTCCACCACTTGCCGGGTCGCCAGCACCTGCTGGGCACCGGCATGGCAACTGCTCAGGCGCTGCGCATCACCACTGCCGATGATGATGCCCAGATAGTCCATGACATTGACGTTGTGTGGCAGGATCGCCATGGCACGGTCGACGATATCCTGGGCCAGGGCGCGATCGAGGGCGAACATGGCAGACTCCCGACGAATGGGTTTTGTTGAATTTATCGAAGCCGGCAGTGTGCCTGAAACTGGAGCCCGGGGCTAAGGCCGTGGCACAGTGCATGCTTCGCCCTTCCCGCCCTCAAGGTGCACGCCGTTGATCCGCCGCTTCCTGACCCTGTTGTGCGCCCTACCCCTGCAAGCTTGCGTCAGCCAGGCCGACGAGCCCTCTTCCGACACGGCCTTTGAACGCTATCGCCAGACCACCCTGCAGTTGCTACGCGACACGCGCGACTTCCAGACCCCCGACCACGCCACGGAGCTGGCCTGGAATGCCCCGCAGCAGTGGCGCCCGACGGGCACCCCGCGGGGCGGCATCCTGCTGGTGCATGGCCTGGGTGATTCGCCGTGGTCGTTCCATGACATTGGCCAGAGCCTCGCCGACCAGGGTTATCTGGTGCGTAGCGTGTTGCTGCCAGGCCATGGCACCCGCCCCGAGGACATGCTCGAAGTGACCCTCGAACAATGGCAGCAAGTGGTACGCGAACAGGCCGCGCAGCTGACCCGCGAGGTGCCACGCATCTATCTCGGCGGTTTCTCCACTGGCGCCAACCTGGTGCTGGACTACGCCTACGAGCATGAAGAAATCGCCGGGCTTGTGCTGTTTTCCCCGGCGTTTCGGTCCGACAGCGAATACGTGTGGCTGACCCCGTGGATCAGCTGGGCACGCCCGTGGCTGGCCAAGCCTCATGAAAACGGGCGACCGATGCAAACGCCCGTGCGCTACCTCAATGTGCCCACCAATGGCTTCGCGCAGTTCCATCGCAGCAGCCTGCTGGCGCGCCAGCGCCTGGAACAGGCGCCGTACAACAAACCGGTGTTCGTGGCGATCACCGAACACGACTCGGTATTGGACACCGCCTTTGTGCTGGACACCTTCAACCAGCGCTTCAGCCACCCGGCCAGCCGCCTGCTGTGGTACGGCAGCAACCCGGCACCGGCGGCACGCAGCCCACGGGTGCTGGTGCGGGACGATCACCTGCCACAGCTGCGGATCAGCCAGTTTTCCCACATGGGCCTGTTGTTCTCGCCGGAAAACCCGCTGTACGGCGCGCAAGGCAGCCAGCGAATCTGCTGGAACGGCCAGACGCCACAGGACATGGCCCGTTGCCTGGCGGGTGAGCCGGTGTGGTATTCGGACTGGGGTTATCGCGAGCCGGGCAAAGTCCACACCCGGCTGACCTTCAACCCCTATTACCCATGGCAGACGCAAGTGATGCTGGAGGTTCTGGCGGCAGACGCGCAGTGATCGAGGCCCCAGCAATCGAAACCGCTCGCTGGCGGCTATTCCAGAGGCACCAGGCGTTCGCGGCTGTTGCTCAGGTGAGTCCACATCGCCGCCCGTGCGGCATCGGGGTCCTTGCGGCGGATGGCACTGAGCAGCGCTTCATGTTCGAGGTTGGCCAGATAGCCGTGTGGGACGAGATTGCTGCCAGCGCGCTCGCTGTTGGCGATACGCGTACGCGGGATCATTGCACTGCCCAGGTGCTGCATGATTTCCAGGAAATACGGGTTGCCGGTGGCTTCGGCGATGAGCATGTGAAAGCGCTTGTCGGCCTCCACGCAGCTGTCGTCCTTGGCCAGCAGGTCCTGGTAGTCATCCAGCGCCTGGCGCATCGCCGCCAGCTGCTCGTCGGTACGGCGTAGCGCAGCCAGGGCCACGGCCTGGGTTTCCAGGCCAATGCGCAGTTCGATGATGTCGCGCACCCGTGACGCGGTCTCGACCTTCAGGCGCAGCCCGGTCTGGTCCTCACGCGGCAGCACGAAGGTGCCCTTGCCATGATGGGTGACCACCAGCCCGGAGGCCTGCAGCTTGGAGATGGCCTCACGCACTACGGTGCGGCTGACCCCATATTCGCGAACGATCTCGTTTTCCGAAGGCAGCTTTTGCCCCGGTGCGATCTTGCCCAGCAGGATGCGCTGGCTGAGTTCCGTCACCAGGTCGGTGGCCAGGCTGTGGGAGCGGCGCTTGGGTGCGGCAGCGGGCGTTTCTTGCATGCAGGCGTTCCGGCTGGAAGTTGTATTTTTTCTCGGTGACCTGCCCGGCGAAAAAGGCTTTCACACCGGCCCGGCCAACGAGGATGCGCCGCATCATAGCATCGCAGCGTCATTCGAAGGCCTGCACATGTCCGGTCTGACTCGTCTAACTTGTTAGACAAGTTACCTCATCAATCTTTTCACCCGTCACCGCTCGGCCGATAAAAAGCGCATCTCAAAGGCTTTTTACAACACCTCATAAAACCCTTAAAAATCCGAATGACTGCTGGTTATAGCGCTTAAAATCAGCAAAAAACACTATTTTAAAAACCGCACCCATGCCCTTTTGCGCGCACTCCCCCTGCACTTCCCTCTTGCAGCAATAACCTTTGCTTGTATGATGACCAACAAGGCAAGCATCGACTCGCCCATGACCCGCATAAAAACAACGAGTGGGAGAAAACCCAGTGAGTACATCCACCCCCAGGATGAACAGCACCCTGGACCCGACCCTGCAGTCGGCCATTTCCAAGGTCAAGCGTCACGTCCTGCCGCTATTCGTCATCATGTTCATCGTCAACTACATCGATCGGGTGAACATCGGCTTCGTACGTTCGCACATGGAAACCGACCTGGGCATCGGCGCTGCCGCCTACGGCCTGGGCGCCGGCCTGTTCTTCATCGGCTATGCGCTGTTCGAAGTCCCTTCCAATATCCTCCTGCAGAAAGTCGGCGCTCGCGTCTGGCTGACCCGCATCATGCTGACCTGGGGCATCGTGGCCGCCTGCATGGCCTTCATCCAGAACGAAACCCACTTCTACATCCTGCGCTTTCTGCTGGGTGTCGCCGAAGCGGGCTTCTTTCCTGGGGTGATCTACTACTTCACGCGCTGGCTGCCTGGCGTGGAGCGCGGCAAGGCCATCGCCATCTTCCTCAGCGGCTCGGCCATCGCCTCGCTGATCTCCGGCCCGCTGTCCGGCCTGCTGCTGCAGATCAGCGGCCTGGGCATGAAGGGCTGGCAATGGATGTACTTCATCGAAGGCATGTTCTCGGTGGTGTTGTGCTTCTTCGTGTGGTTCTGGCTGGACTCCAAGCCGCATGACGCCAAATGGCTGAGCCGCGCCGAACAGGACGCCCTGGTCGCCGCCATCGACGCCGAGCAACAGGCCCGTGAAGCCGCCACGCCGATCAAGCCTTCACTGGGGCAACTGCTCAAGGACAGCCAGATCCTGCTGTTCTGCCTGATCTATTTCCTGATCCAGTTGACCATCTACGCCGCGACCTTCTGGCTGCCGAGCATCATCAAGAAGATGGGTAGCCTGAGCGATTTCGAAGTCGGTATGTTCAACTCCATTCCGTGGCTGCTGTCGATCATCGGCATGTACGCCTTCGCCAGCCTGGCCGGCAAATGGAAGCGCCAGCAGGCCTGGGTCGCCGCCGCACTGCTGGTGGCTGCGGCCGGCATGTTCATGTCCACCACCGGCGGGCCGATCTTCGCCTTCGTGGCCATCTGCTTCGCGGCGCTGGGCTTCAAGTCCGCCTCGTCGCTGTTCTGGCCAATCCCGCAGGCCTACCTGGACGCCCGCATCGCCGCAGCGGTCATCGCCCTGATCAACTCGGTGGGCAACCTCGGTGGTTTCGTCGCACCCACCACCTTCGGCTTTCTGGAACAGCACACCGGCTCCATCCAGGGCGGTCTTTATGGCCTGACCTTCACCTCGATCTTCGCCGCGGTCATCGTCTTCGCGGCACGCAACACACCCAAGCCAGGCGCCACGCCGGTGGCCGACATCAAGACCTCACCCAGCCACTGAGCCGCTGAACGCTGACAAGAACAAAGGAACCGAACATGACCATTCAGACTTCCGGCAGCACCCCCGTCATCACCAGCCTGCAAGTAGTGCCCGTAGCCGGCCATGACGACATGCTGCTCAACCTCAGCGGCGCGCATGGCCCCTACTTCACCCGCAACATCCTGATCCTCAAGGACAGCGCCGGACACACCGGCGTGGGCGAAGTCCCCGGCGGCGAAGCGATCCGCCAAACCCTGGAAGACGCCCGCACGCTGGTGGTCGGCAACGGCATCGGCACCTACCAGAAGATCCTCAACGACGTGCGCAAGGCCTTTGCCGAACGCGACGCCGGCGGCCGCGGCCTGCAAACCTTCGACCTGCGCATCACCATTCATGCGGTCACCGCCCTGGAAGCCGCCCTGCTCGACCTGCTTGGCCAGCACCTGGAGGTGCCGGTGGCAGCCCTGCTCGGCGAAGGCCAGCAGCGCGATGCCGTGGAGATGCTCGGCTACCTGTTCTACGTGGGCGACCAGGACCAGACCAACCTGCCCTACCGCCGCGAGCCGGATGCGGAAAACGACTGGTTCCGCGTGCGCCATGAAAAGGCCCTGACCCCAGAGGCCGTGGTGCGCCTCGCCGAGGCAGCCCATGCCCGCTACGGCTTCAAGGACTTCAAGCTCAAGGGCGGCGTGCTGCGCGGCGACGAAGAGATCGAAGCGGTCACCGCTCTGGCCGAGCGCTTTCCCGATGCGCGCATCACCCTCGACCCCAACGGCGCCTGGTCATTGAAGGAAGCCATTCGCCTGTGCCGCGACCAGCACAACGTATTGGCCTATGCCGAAGACCCCTGCGGCGCCGAGAACGGTTATTCCGGCCGCGAGGTGATGGCCGAGTTCCGCCGCGCCACCGGCCTGCGCACCGCCACCAACATGATCGCTACCGACTGGCGGCAGATGGGCCACGCCATTCAGCTGCAGTCGGTGGACATCCCGTTGGCCGACCCGCACTTCTGGACCATGCAGGGCTCGGTGCGGGTGGCGCAAATGTGCAACGAGTGGGGCCTGACCTGGGGTTCGCATTCCAACAACCACTTCGACATTTCCCTGGCCATGTTCACCCATGTCGGCGCCGCCGCCCCCGGCGAGATCACCGCACTGGACACCCACTGGATCTGGCAGGACGGCCAGCGCCTGACCAAGGAACCGTTCAGGATCGTCGACGGCAAGGTCGCGGTGCCGAACAAGCCGGGCCTGGGCGTGGAGCTGGACATGGACCAGTTGAACAAGGCCCACGAGCTGTACAAGAACATGGGCCTGAACGCCCGTGACGATGCCGTGGCCATGCAGTTCCTGATTCCCGGCTGGAGCTTCAACAACAAGCAGCCGTGCCTGGTGCGCTAAGCCCTCTTCAAGCGGTACCCCTCGCCCTGATGGGCCACCGGCGCGCAGCCCCCTTGCGCGCCGTTTTTTCATTCTCTCCGCGCTGCCAGCCATCAACCATGATGCGCAGGATCTGCGCAGTCACCTTCGCGCAAAATACCGTCCTCGTCGCACCTCTCCCCTTGGCGGCTGCAACCTCCGGTGCCCGCGCAAGCCATTGCACGGCGATGCGCAACGGTTTGCTCGGTCCGCGGCCACCATGAAGGCCGTCGCGCCGCAAAAGTCAAACTAACCAACTGAAATAGAAAAGAAATTACTCAACGGCACGAATCTTGGTTCAGGCGCTCATCCCTCGTCGGCTGCCGCCGTCAGACCCAGGAACATCAGCCATGACCGAAAAACACGGCACGCGCCGCCAGCGCCTCGCCACCGAATTCGACAAGACCCCGGCCAGCGGCACCAGCCTTTGCCCGTTCAAAGGCCCGGACGTCGCCATCGTGCCCATGCGCTATGCACTGGACCGCTCGCGTTACGATGCCAATCCGAGCGCCCTGAAACCCTTGCCCAGAGAGGGTCGCTGGGCCAGCCTGCCGCTTCTGCAAAGCCGCCAGTACACGCTTCGGCAACTGGCCGACGGTTTTGTCTACGTATTCGACGAAACCGCCGGCACCTTCCACGAGTACACCTACTCGGCCCACGACGCGAGCCTGGCACGCATCGTCTGGACCCAGGCCCACCTTGGCCTCGATGAACGCAACGGCGCCGGCGAAGCCAGACCCTTCCTGCTCTACCCGCGCCGGCATGTGCTGCACATCGCCTATGCCCCGGTGCAGTGGACCTGGCGCCTGTGCGAACACATGCGCTCGCACACCGGCAGTCGCACGGTCTGGATGAAACGCCTGGACCTGGCCAGCTACTGCCAGACCCTGAACGAACCGCACACGCGGCCCTTGCGCGAACTGGCCCGTGTGGTGGCCGATATCGATGCCGGCAGTGTCCATGAAGACCAGCGTTTCGACGACACCTCGCTGCCCAGCAGCGAACCGCCGCCGACACCGGAAGAGCCCGACAAACCGAGCTGGGTCCCCCTCGGAGCCGACGTGCATTGGCTGGGCAGCGTGCCCGACAAGGACAGCGCGCTACTCATCGCACTGGACGACCCACTGGCCGTGGCCCGCGACCTGGCGGCGCAAATGGCCGCCGAAATCGCCGAATACCAGGTCTGGGAAACCGAACATGCACACCGGATCACCATTGCCGGTTACGTGACCGAGCTGTGCGGGGCAGATCCGGGCGTCGAAGGAGACAAGCTACCGGAGAAAGCCAAGGGGGATCTGCGCCTGACCCATGAGTATCTGCGCGATGCCGAGGCGTATCTGGCAGAACGCGAAAAGGAAGATGACGCCAGAAGAGAAAGCGAGACAGTGCGCGGCGGACTCGCTGCGACCGGAATACACCTTCCCAGCGATGATGCGCGCAAGGATGTTTTGGCCCGCTACGGCAAGGCGCCTGAGGAGCAGGACGTCGAAGCCTGGCTCAAGCGCAAGAAATGGCGAAAGGAAGTAGACCTTGAGGCAGCCCGCCGCTACCTGCTGGACCAACTGCCGCGACAACAACGCTTGCTGCAACGTATTGGAGACACTCGCGAGGACATCAAGCGATGGCACTTGCATATCGGCACCGAGGCCCTGGCGCTGTTCATCGACACACTCAACCCCAACACACTCATGTACCTGGCGAGCACCTTCGCAGAGCTGCAGGCGATCTGCGCTCAGGACGAAGAAACCGCCAAGTGGCTTCAAGAACAGGAACATCACGCCACTACTCTCTTTGGGCTGCACAGCTACGGTTTTTCCCCGGCCGTCAAGGAAGCCCTGGATAGCGAGGCCAACCGGCTGCTCCAAGGCTTCGGCGACCTCACCAGCCTGGCCACCCGCGTCGGCGAACTCAACAGCGCCTTCAACCACCGCGACTTTGCCGAGGTTCCTTGGGTCAAGGCGCTGCACGACATTCCTCGCAGGACGCTTGAGGCCATGGTGACTCTTGGTAAACGCACCACCGGGCAATTCATGCAGGGCATGTTGCAAACGAGCCTGGCCACCCAAGGCACTAGCGCGCTGCATGACACGAAAAACATGCGCGCGCTGCTTCGTCACCTGTTGCTGAACCAGATTCTCGACCCCGCCAGCGCCCAACTGGCCATCGACCGGGATATCGCCGCCAAACTCAAGGAATGGAAGCACCAGCAACGCTCACTGACCCAACAGCTGCAAACGCTGAAGAACCGCTGGCACTACACCGTCAACCGCCAGGAACGACACAATCTGGGGCGACAGATCAGCGCCCACACAACGCAACTGCGCATTCACGAAATGAACATCCCGTTTACGGTGGATTATCGAGAGCAACGCTACGCTGAGCAGTACCGCAAACAGATCATCGACTTCACTCGCCAGGCTGAACAAAGCCTGGACAAGTGGGCTCAGCGAACTCGGCAGTGGGCAGGCCGCCTGAATATAACAGCAGGCATCGGCTGGACCGTGGTCGTGATCAATCTGATCAATGTGTTTGTGGTTCTGAACGATGCCGGTAGAGATGGCGAGATCAGCCAGTCGGACCTGATCAAAATCGGCTACAACCTGGGTTATGGCCTGAATCTATGGGCAGCTATTTATGTAGCTGCACCTTGGGAAATCGTAAGAAAAGCTTCACTGGTCACGAGCGAGGGCCAAACGATTTCAGCACTTAGTCGTTCAGCGGCTTTTTGGAAAAGACAGGGACGCCCCGAGTGGGCCGCTGCTGTAAAAAGTTTTCGGTTGAGACTGTTCATCTCGGGCGCCTTCGGCGCCGCCGCAGCAGCCTTAGAAATGAAAGAAATCTTAAATGACATTTCCAACGCAAAAACATCTACCGAAAAAAACCTTTTAAAAATAAAGTTCCTCACGGTAGCGGTAATGGGAGCCTTGGCCAGCTTCCAGAGCATAACCATGCTTCTACGCGGCGCCATTGGGGCATCTGCCGGACTCATGGCAATGGGTGGGATGATGACTATTTACCTATTAACCCTCGGACTGATCTATCTCACCATCAGCATGATAATAAACCATCTGAAGCAGGATAATATCGGTAACTGGTTGAGACGCTGCTACTGGTCTTACGGGTCTGAAAATCGTTTTGGCAACTCTTTAATAGAGCAACTGGAAGAAGCCCGCTCACTAGAAGAAGCCTTGCTGTGCCCTCAGATTCTGGTCAAGCTGACCTTCGACGAAGTAAATCATGAACAACACGGTCGAATCGACGTCGTGAAAGCAGATCAGAACGGTGCTTGGATACAGATACTTTTACCTAACGGGCTACGAAGTCATAGGGTCCCGATACATATCATCAGCACCATGAATCGGTATCGGGTGGTGTATTTACAAAAAGTTGATGAGCTCACCGATACGGTGATCACAAATGGCTCATGCCAACCTCTCTCTGTATGGCAGAAAGTTGATAACAAACGGCCGCCTATGAACCCACCCTTTCAAACACCTTTACCGCTGGCGGATGACGCCCCCGTTATCTGGCAGGTTTGGATTCCCTTGCACCCCCGCGCTCAATATATAGAGTTCCAAATTTGGTATCCCGAGTCAGTACTCAGGAGCGACAGCGAGGATAAAGGCTATCTTTTTCAAGTAAGCCTTAAACCGTATGCGGATGAAACAAACAACGGACTTGAGGAGACCAACCTCTTGGTTCGACAAAAGAAGCGACCAAGCGAAGATAAATCAATATTGCTCCGCTAGTTTTTTTCAGGCGTATAAAACCATCTAATAACACACACCAAGACGCAACCCGAAATGCAACCATCACAAAAACCTCGCCTAAAATGCAAGCCACCCGGATCACTAAACTGGAAAGCAAAAAAAATAAATCTCCCACGAAACGGTTTCTGGCTTTTCCCGATCTTAATATTTATTTGCTTCGCATCTTGGAGTGCTCTAGCATATTACATGATCGACGACCTAAGCTTTGGGATAATATCAGCCAGCCTATTTACCGGTCTCTGGGTTCTTCTTCTAGCGAGCATCTTCAGAAAATCACATTTTCACTACCGCATTCATCTCGAACGCGCGGAGGTGAATTATCAGCTGTACGTCCCCCGCTATATGGAAGACTTTTTGAAAGGAATGGCGCTGATCGTCATTGTCGGATTGCTGGGGTTAGCCGTTTTCCTTGGCTCTGCCGTGCTTCTCGGCCCTGTGGCGATGGTAATCATCGCTGCCTTACGACTGTTGAGCTGGGAGCCCCCACCTGCTGTACACGAAACCAGCCTTCCTTGGTACAACTATCAGCATGTCACCATCGACCGTTATTTCCTCATCATCGCCGTCCACGTCGATGAAGAACAATGCGGCTTCGTAGCCCGCCTCCCCGATAAAGGGGTATTCGAGCAATACCTGGCCTTTCTGCGCACAGTACTGCCGCCCACGGCGCAATACCGGGAAGGCATCTGGTGGGGCTGAAGCCGAGCGCCCACCCGTCATAAATTAAAGGCCCCAGACAGTAATGATCTTAGACAAGCCAACGCCGGACGCATTCGAAGTACCTCATGAAGCTCAGGTTTTACCAACCATACCCCGTGCTCTTTACAGTTGGTCTGTGAAGAGAATAAACCTTCCTCGTGCATTAATCTGGATCTGGCCAATTGCGTTCACCATATGGCCGGCATTCACAATATTTATTTTTCGAGATCTGTACACAGACTTTTTCATCACTTACGCCATCTTTATATCTGGAGCAATTCTCACCAGCCTTGGCATTCTGTCAGACGCATTAAAGCGCACCGACTTCAACTACAAAATTCACCCTGAAAAGGGAGAGCTGGATTACCGCCCTCGTTACTTCAAGCACGAAGGCTTAGTATATAAATGCGTTGCCGCCGCCGGACTTCTTGTACTGCTTGCAGTCGCCGCTTATACGGAATCAATAATATTTATTCTAGGCGCAGGGGGTCTGATCCTAACGGCTTTGCGACTGAGTAGCTGGGAGCCGCCTCCCAGAGAATACGAAACCAGCCTGCCGTGGCACGAGTACAACCACGTCACCATCGACCGTTATTTCCTCATCATCGCCGTCCACGTCGATGAAGAACAATGCGGTTTCGAAGCCCGCCTCCCCAATAAAGAGCTATTCGAGCAATACCTGGCCTTTCTGCGCACGGTACTGCCGCCCACGGTGCAGTACAGAGAAGGTATCTGGTGGGGCTAGGGGTCTAAGGAGTACCGCCCGGCTCAGGGCGGTATTGATCAGGCGTTGGCGCTGAGGCACGGCGGGGCCTTGCAGGCCCCGCGCGTGGAGGGAGGTATTACCAGAGGGCGATGTCGTAAGTGAAGTAGATACGGTTGCTGTCGCGGCCGCGGGAGAAGTCGGAGCGGTACACGTAGTTGCGCAGCTTCACGCCCAGGCCCTTGAACGAGCCATCGGGTATCACGTACGCCAGTTCCATATCGCGTTCCCACTCGGCTTGACCAGCCGCGCCGGACTTGCCGTTGTCACCGCTCAGGTAGCGGGTGGAGAAGTTCAGGCCTTTCACACCGAGCGTGCCGAAGTCGTAGGCGTAGCTGACCATCCAGGTTTTCTCGTCTTCCTGGATGAACTTGCCAATCCCCACGTTACTGAACGAATAAACGGTAGCGCCGTTGACGAACGGCAGGCCGGCATCGCCGCTGAGTTTCTGGTAACCGGCACCGACGGTGTGCCCGGAATGGCTGTAAGCCAACTGGCCGCTGTACATGCGGTTGTCGATCTGGCCCTTCCAGGCATGGCCGACATCACGGCTGTCGAATACCCGCAGGTCGCTGGTCACTACGCCGCCGGCCAACGGCAGGTCGTGCTGCACGCCGAAGAAATGCTGTTGGTAGAAGTTTTCCAACTCACCGTTGAAGTAGCTCAGGCGCAGCGACTTGGTGAGCTTGTATTCGCCGCCGAAGTAACGGAAGTCACCCGACTCGCCGCCGCTGTAGCCATCCGGGGTGACGCCGTTGCTGTCGGAAGAGTCGCGCAATTTCTGGCGATCGAGCAAGCCACCGGTCAGGGTCAGCCCCTCGATGTCGTTACTGACAATCTGTGTGCCCTCGTAGGTCTGCGGCAGCAGGCGCGCGTCGTTGTAGACCAGTACCGGGTTCTTCGGCAGCAGGGTGCCGTATTTGAGCGTGGTCTTGGCGAACCGCGCCTTGGCCGTGGCGCCGAAGCTGGAGAATTCGTCGGCGGCGCGACCATCATCGTGCACTGGCAGCAAACCCGTGCCGCTGCGGCCACGGCCGGAATCCAGCTTCACGCCCAGCAGGCCCATGGCATCGAGGCCGAACCCTACCGTGCCCTGAGTGAAGCCGGACTGGTAGTCGAGCAGGAAGCCCTGCGCCCATTCGGTACGCTCGCTTTTGGCCGTAGCTGCGGCACGGGCGCTGAGGCCCTGCTCGTCGCGGAAGTTCTCGTTGAAATAAACGTTGCGCAGTTGCAGCTTGAGTTTGCTGTCTTCGATGAAACCGGCGGCGCCGGCATCCGGCAGGCTGGCAAACAGCAGGCCGCAGGCAGCCGCACGGGTAATGACTTTGGTCATGATCCAGGTACTCTTCTTTATTGTTATGCAGGGTGGGGATTGGGCCGCCAGCTCCCCCCGGCGGCCCAGGTTCGCCCTCAGGCGAAGAACGAGATGGCGCCGGTCAGCAGTGCCAGCACGGTGATTACCAGCGAGGTCAGCACCGCCCATTTGACGGTGGCTTTCTGAAAGTCACCGATGTCGCGGTCGACCATGCCCACCAGCAGCAGGGTCGAGGCCACCAACGGGCTCATCAGGTGAACCGGCTGGCCAAGTACCGAGGCGCGGGCGATTTCCAGCGGCGAGATGCCGTAGGCGGCGGCTGCGTTGGCAAGAATCGGTACCACGCCGAAGTAGTAGGCGTCGTTGGACAGCACGAAGGTCATCGGCATGCTGGTCAATGCGACCACCAGCGGGAACCAGTGACCCCAGGCATCAGGAATCCAGGCCACCAGCGTCTGGGCCATGGCGTCGACCATCTTGGTGCCGGAGAAGATGCCGGCGAAGATACCGGCGGCGAACACCAGCAGCACCACGGTCATGGCGTTGCCGGAGTGCGACAGGATGCGCTCCTTCTGCTCTTCCAGCTTGGGGTAGTTGATCATCAGCGCCGCGACAAAGCCGATCATGAACAAAATCGCGGCGTGCATCACGCCCAGCACCAGGGCGGTCATCACGATGATCACCAGCACCAGGTTGACGTAGGCCAGGCGCGGACGCTTGTAGGGGGTGTTCTCGAGGATTTCCTCGATGTAGCACTTGGTGCCGCCGGACTCCAGCTGGATGATGCCGATGCGCTTGCGCTCGGCGCGGCCCAGCAGGAAAGCGGTGAACACCACCCAGGCCGCACCACCGATCATGGTCGGCAGCATCGGAATGAAGTACTCGGTGGCGTCCAGGCCCAGCGCGGCGATGGCGCGGGTGGCCGGACCGCCCCAGGGGCTCATGCCGCTCATGATGCTCAGCGACAGCATGGAGATGGTCGCCAGGATCATCGGGTTCATGCCGATGCGCTTGTAAAGCGGCAACATCGCGGCGCAGGTGATCATGTAGGTGGTGGTGCCGTCACCGTCCAGGGCTACCAGCAGCGACAGCAGCGCGGTGCCGATGGCAATGCGCATCGGGTCGCCCTTGACGCGCTTGAGGATCTTGCGGATCAGCGGGTCGAACAGGCCAGCGTCGATCATCAGGCCGAAGAACAGAATGGCGAACAGCAGCAGCGCTGCCGAGGGAGCGACCATTTTCAGGCCGTCGAGCATCATCTTGCCGGTGGTCGGCGCAAAGCCGCCGATGATGGCGAAGACGATAGGGACCACAGTGAGAGCGACGATCGGAGAGAGACGCTTGCTCATGATCAGGTAGGTGAATACCACGACCATGGCCAGGCCAAGTAATGCGAGCATGTTGTTTTTCTCTTGTTGTTATGTCGGCGCGGCCAATGTTCAGAGACACGGCCTCCCTGCCCGCCCGGCGCCGTGAGGCGCCAGGCGAGATACTGCATGAAGTCCTTTGGGGGTGAAGCGAGGTATCAGCTGATTTGCTGGGGCTTGTCGGTGACCCATTGCTGCGGTACATCGACCGGCGCTGCAGGCTTGCCATCGAGCGCACGCTGCAGGGTCTCGCGGTCGCAGGCGCCTTCGGAGAGGGCGATGGCGACGGTGGCGACAGCGTTGCTCGCCAGGCTGGTCAGCGCACGCGCTTCGGACATGAAGCGGTCGATACCGATCAGCAGGGCCAGGCCGGCCAGCGGAATGTCATGGATCACGGTCAGGGTCGAAGCCAGGGCCACGAAACCGCTGCCGGTGACGCCTGCCGCGCCCTTGGACGACAGCAGCATGATTGCCAGCATGGTCAGGGTCTGACCGACGGTCAGGTCGATGTTGCAGGCCTGGGCGATGAAGATGGCGGCCAGCGACAGGTAGATGGCGGTGCCGTCCAGGTTGAACGAGTAGCCGGTCGGCAGCACCAGGCCAACGACGCCTTTCTTGCAACCCAGGCCCTGGAGTTTTTCCAGCATGCGCGGCAGCACCGGCTCGGTGGACGAGGTGCCCAGCACGACCAGGAACTCTTCACGGAAGTAGCGCAGCAGCTTCCACAGGCTGAAGCCGTAGATGCGGCACAGGCCACCGAGCACCACGAAGACGAAGAAGGCACAGGCGACATACAGGGTCATGATCAGCTTGGCCAGCGAGCCCAGGGAGGTGATCCCGTACTGGCCCACGGTGAAGGCCAGGGCACCGAAAGCACCGACCGGCGCAAAGCGCATCAGGTAGCCGAAGATCTTGAACACCATCTGCGAAGCTGATTCCAGCACGGTCAGTACTGGACGGCCCTTCTCGCCCAGCGCCGACAGGGCGAAGCCGCTGAGTACGGCGATGAACAGCACCGGCAGCACTTCACCCTTGTTGAAGGCACCGATGAAGGTGTCCGGGATGATGTGCATGAAGAAGTCGACCACGCTCAGCTTGGCCGCCGAAGCGGTGTACTGCGCCAGGCCGGCGGTACTCAGGGTTGCCGGGTCGATGTTCATGCCCACGCCGGGCTTGAACACGTACACGGCGGCCAGGC
Organism: uncultured Pseudomonas sp.; assembly: GCF_913777995.1. Taxonomy (GTDB): domain Bacteria; phylum Pseudomonadota; class Gammaproteobacteria; order Pseudomonadales; family Pseudomonadaceae; genus Aquipseudomonas. The sequence continues at coordinate 53,599 of NZ_CAJYVE010000042.1, forward strand.
CGATCGCCAGGCTGATCACCGTCAGCACCAGGAACAGCAGGAGCGTCTTGCTCATCAGACGCCCGAGGGTGCTCTTGTCGGTCATGCCGGCAATGCCGGTGACGATGGTGCAGAACACCACGGGTGCAATCATCATCTTGATCAGCTTGATGAATGCGTCGCCCAGGGGTTTCAGCGCAACGGCCTGTTGCGCCCAGAAGTGACCGACCAGTACGCCGAGGATGACGGCGCAGATGATCTGGAAGTACAGCGATTTGATGAGTCTCATGAGGCATCACCCATTGTTGAAATTGTGCGGATGCGCTGGGTCAACGGACGAACCGGGTCAGCCGGCCAGCCGTTGCGGGGTTGGAACGTAGACGAATCCTGAAAACAGACGCCGGGCGGTGCGCACCACCGATGCCTGCAAAGTGCCCTCCGGGCCGCTGCGGCTCAAGGCCACATCGATACCCCCACTGGGGTGCTCCAATCGAACCTGGCTCAGCGCCAGGGCCGACTCGCCGAGCAGCTCGGCGGCCACGCTGCCGGCACTGACACAGGCGGTAGCCAGGCCGATGGACCCGGTGATCGCCAGTGAGCGGTGACAGTTGTGTGGCATGAAGTATCGCACCTGCAGCGTGCCGCCGTGCCGAGGACGAGAAATCAATACGGGTTTGGGAATCACTTTCTCGCTGACATCGCCCAGGCCCATTGCCAGGCCGGCCTGCAGGCGCAGGTTTTCCAGGCGCTTGAGCAACTCGGTGTCGGCGTCCAGCTCCGCCGGGGTTTCGCCGCCGGTCTTGCCAAGTTTCTCGGCTTCCACGAGCATCATGGGCATAGCCATGTCGATGCAGGTCACTTCGATACCGTCGAAGACGTCACGCACCTTGCCGGTGGGGAAAAGTTTGCCGGTCTTGCTGCCGACCGCATCGAGGAACGTCAGGTGCACCGGTGCAGAAGTACCAGGAACGCCATCGACCGAGGCCGTGCCTTCGTAGTTGACGACGCCGTTGGGCGTGTCGACCAGCGAATTCACCAAGGTACCGGTGTTGACGTTGCGAATGCGCACCAGGGTCTTGCCGTCATCGGCCGTGACCAGGCCCTGTTCGACCGCGAACGGGCCGACGGCGCAGAGCATGTTGCCGCAGTTGGGGGCTGTATCGACACGACGCTCGTTGACCATCACCTGCACGAAGAGGTAATCGACATCGGCTTCTGGATGCGTGGAGGGGCTGATGATGGCAACCTTGCTGGTTTGCGGACTGCCGCCGCCGATGCCATCGATCTCAAGTTCATGGCCGGAACCCATGAGACTGATCAGCATCTCATCGCGCTCTTCTGGCTGGGAAGGCAGGTCCTTGGCAAGAAAGAACGGTCCCTTGGAGGTACCGCCGCGCATGAGCACGCAGGGAATTGGTTGCATGACTGCTGACTCTTGTTAATCAATCGGTGTTATTGATGTTCTAGGGGCAAGAGTGCCAGCAGTTGAAAAATCAATCCAATGCAAAGATCGTAGCCATTATTGCGCACGAATTATCAATAACAATGCAACGCGCAACGGAGCATCATCGTGGAATATGAGCTACAAGATATAAGATCTTTCGTGAAAATCGCCGAACTGGGCAGCTTCCACGAAGCTGCGGACGTATTGCATGTCTCCCAACCTGCCCTGACTCGACGCATCAAGAAGCTGGAAGAAGGCTTGGGCACCCCGTTGCTGGAACGCACCACCCGCCGGGTGAGCCTGACCAGTGTGGGACGCGATTTTCTGCCCAAGGCCAGGCGCCTGCTCGACGACCTGGAAGACTCGATTCTGAGTATTCGCGAACTGGCCGAGCGGCAGACCGGCCAAGTCACCCTCGCCTGCATCCCCACTGCCGCGTTCTATTTCCTGCCGTCGGTGATACGCCTGTACAACGAGCAGTACCCGAAGATCCGCATCCGCCTGCTCGACCTCAGTGCCAATGACGGGCTGGAGGCCGTACTGCGTGGCGAGGCCGACTTCGGCATCAACATGATGAGCGGCCAGCACCCGGACATCGACTTCATGCCGCTGGTCAACGAGCCGTTCGTGCTCGCCTGTCGCCGTGACCATGAACTGGCCGGGCGCACCTCGGTGACCTGGTCGGAGCTGAGCGACTACCGATTGATCGGTGTAGGCCGGCTCAGCGGCAACCGGATGATCCTTGACCACGCCCTGGCCGGGCTGAGCTGGCGTCCCAAGTGGTTCTACGAGGTCCAACACCTGTCTACATCCCTGGGCCTGGTGGAAGCCGGCCTGGGTGTGTCGGTGATGCCCAGCCTGGCGATGCCGGCCGCCGACCACCCGACCCTGGTCAGCGTGCCGCTGGAAGAACCGGTGGTGAACCGCTCGCTGGGCCTGGTCTACCGACGTGGCGCTTCGCTGTCGCCGGCAGCGGAGAAGTTCGTCGCCATGCTGCTGGAGAAGTGGCCGCAATGAAGCCTCAGGGCTGCAGGCATGCAGCAATCGCTTCACGCACCCGCGCCACCGCCGGGTCCCCCGGGGTTACCGTGCGCCAGCCCAGTTCCACCGGGTAGCGCGGCAGCGCCAGCGGGCATGGCAGTGCCCGCAGCCCGGCGGCAGCGGCGATCGCCTCGGCGGCATGCGCCGGGATGGTCGAAACGCATGAGGTGCCGCGCAACAACCACGGCAGTGCCGCGAAATGCGTGGTGGAAGCCGCCACGCGGCGCCGCAGCCCCTGGGCGGCCAGCGCCTCATCAACAATGCCGATGAAGCCCGCCGACGATACCAGCAGATGCTCACGAGCCACGAACTCATCGAGGTCCAGTGCGTGCTGCCCGGCCTGCAGGCTGGCAGGGTCCACCAGGCAGGCATAACCGCCCTCCCCCAGCACCTCGCGCCCGAGCAACCGCGCATTGCAGCCACCGGCGGTGATCGCCAGATCGATACGCCGCTCCAGCAGGTCCGTGGCGACGATCTGGCTATGGGTCTGGCGGAAGATCAGCCGCAAGCCGGGCGCCAACGCCTGCACCGCCGCAATCAGCCGCCGTCCATGGGCGATCTCGAAATCATCCGACAGCCCCAGAGTGACGCTGCGGCCCAGGAAGTCTGCACGATGGGGATCCAGCAGCGTCAGGCTCTGCCGACAGCGCGCCAGCGCCTCGGCGATCAGCGGGCGCAGCTGGTTGGCCTGCAAGGTCGGCGCCAGGCCACGTCCGGTGCGCACGAACAAGGTATCGCCATACACCTCGCGCAGGCGCCGCAAGGCCGCACTGACCGCCGACTGGGTAAGCCCCAGGCGCAAGGCGGCGCGGCTGGCGCTGCCCTCTTCGAACAGGGCCTCGAAGACCTTGAGCAGGTTGAGGTCGACGGACTCGATATTCATGGCACTCATATCAGTTAGCAATGAGCGCGTATTTATTCATAGCGCGGCAGGTTTGAGAATGGCGCCATTCACTTGTCATTGCGGAGAGTCGTCATGTCCAGATCCATCGTTGCCGCCTTGCAGATCGGTTCCTTGCCCGGCGGCAAGGCCGAAACCCTGGCGCAGATCCTGAGCTGGGAACAAGCCATCGTCGACGCCGGCGCACGCCTGGTGGTGATGCCCGAGGCCCTGCTGGGCGGCTATCCCAAGGGCGAGCGCTTCGGCACCCAGCTGGGCTACCGTCTGCCCGAAGGCCGCGAAGCCTTCGCCCGCTACCACGCCAACGCCATCGACGTGCCGGGCGCCGAAACCGACGAACTGGCGGCCTTGTCCGCTCGCACCGGTGCCGACCTGGTGGTCGGTGTGATCGAACGCAGCGGCCACAGCCTGTACTGCACCGCGCTGTTCTTCACGGCCCAGGATGGTCTGGTGGCCAAGCATCGCAAGTTGATGCCCACCGGCACCGAACGGCTGATCTGGGCCCAGGGCGACGGCTCGACCCTGCCGGTGGTGGAAGGCAGCGCCGGGCGCCTGGGCACGGCGATCTGCTGGGAGAACTACATGCCGCTGCTACGCACCGCCATGTACGCCAAAGGCGTCGAGATCTGGTGCGCGCCGACTGTCGACGAGCGCGACATGTGGCAATCCAGCATGCGCCATATCGCCTGCGAAGGTCGCTGCTTCGTGGTCAGCGCCTGTCAGGTGCAGGACTCGCCGCAGCAACTGGGCACCGAGGTGGAGAACTGGCCGGCCGAGCGGCCATTGATCAACGGCGGCAGCGTGATCGTCGGCCCGCTGGGTGAGGTGCTGGCCGGGCCGCTGGTGGGCGAGCGCGGCCTGCTGGTGGCCGAGATCGATACCGCAGAGCTGGCCCGGGCGCGATACGACTTCGACGTGACCGGGCACTATTCCCGACCGGACGTCTTTGAATTGAGCGTCGACGAGCGCGCCAGGCCTGGCGTCAAATTCATCTGAAGCCCGGGCATGTAGGGCTTCAGCCGCGAAGATCGCGCAAAGCCGCTGCATATGCAGTGAAGATGTCGCCGTATTCGCCGCTGAAGCCGCTGCAACCCTCCGCCCATGAGCCGTGATCTACCGGCGCCGAGCTATTTGTGCTGTATTGAGCGCCTGCCATCAGAGAATCCGGCCATGCCGCATGTCGTCCATACCCACCCGCGCCTCACCGCCTCAGCCACCGTCGGCCTGCTGGCGGGCCTTCTTACCGTGGCCGTCGCCCCACAGTTGAGCCCTATCCAGCAAGGCCTGGTGGGCTGGAACGTGGCGGTGTGGCTGTTTCTCGCCTTGATACTCGCGCGCACCGCGCGCAGCAGCGCCGCCGATGTCAGGAGGGTGGCGGTCATGGAGGATGAGAACGCCGGGGTGGTATTACTTACGGTCTGCCTGGGGGCGCTGGCCAGCGTCGCGGCGATCGTCGTCGAGCTGGCCAATCACAGCGACGCGCACCCGGCCAACCCCGCCCTGCGCTACGGTTTTACTGTCCTGACCATCGCCGGCTCCTGGCTGCTCACCGGCGTGATCTTCAGCCTGCACTACGCGCGGCTGTTCTACACCTGTGGTGGCGAGCAGCCGGCGCTGAATTTTCCCGATGGTGAACGTCACCCGGACTACTGGGACTTCCTGTACTTCTCCTTCACCCTGAACGTGGCAGTGCAGACCTCCGACGTCGGGGTCATGACCCGCGCCATGCGCCGTGTGGTGCTTGCCCACTGCCTGCTGGGCTTCGTGTTCAACACGGCAATCCTCGGCCTGACCATCAATCTTGCCGCCGGGCTGTTTGGTTGAGCGTTTCAGGGGTAATGTGCGAAGCCACACAAGCCCGGAGACCCTCGAAGATGACCCTGCTCAAGATTGCGGTGCTGGACGATTGGCAGAACGTGGCCAGCGGTGTGGTGGACTGGTCGGTGCTCGACCCCATCGGCCAGGTGACCTTTCTGCATGATTACCCCGCCGACACCGAAACCCTTGCCGCCCGCCTGCAAGGCTTCCAGGTGATCTGCGTGATGCGCGAGCGCACGGCATTCGACCGTGCCCTGCTGGAACGTCTGCCCGACCTCCGGCTGCTGGTCACCGGCGGCATGCGCAACGCCGCCTTGGATGTGGCCGCTGCGCGGGCGCTGGGCGTCGAGGTGTGCGGCACCGACAGCTACAAGAATGCCGCGCCGGAGCTGACCTGGGCGCTGATCATGGGCCTGACCCGCAACCTGGTGCCAGAGGCCAACTCGCTGCGTGGCGGGGGCTGGCAGGTGGGCATCGGCGGCGACCTGTACGGCAAGACCCTGGCGCTGCTGGGGCTGGGCAGCATCGGCAAGTGGGTGGCGCGCTATGGACAGGCGTTCGGCATGCGGGTGATCGCCTGGAGCCCTAACCTTACGGCTGAGGCGGCTGCCGAAGTGGGGGTCGAGCGGGTCGACAAGCAGGCACTGTTCGAACAGGCCGACGTGCTGTCGGTGCATCTGGTGCTGGGCGAACGCAGCCGCGGGCTGGTGGATGCCCAGGCGCTGGGCTGGATGAAACCCACCGCGCAGCTGGTCAACACCTCGCGTGGGCCGATCATCGACGAAGCGGCCCTGGTGCAGGCCTTGCGCGAGCGGCGCATCGCCGGTGCAGCACTGGATGTGTTCGACCAGGAGCCACTGCCGGCCGAGCACCCGCTGCGCACGCTGGACAACGTGCTGGCCACGCCACACATCGGCTACGTGACACGCAACAATTACCGGACCTTCTACGGGCAGATGATCGAGGACATCCAGGCCTGGCACGCCGGCCAGCCGATCCGCGTCTTTGCCTGAGCGGTGAAGAACCGCTCAACCGGGCGCGGCCTGGCCCGGTAGGGTCGGCCTCAGCCGTAGAGACCGTGATGCGGTCTTCGCGGCTAAAGCCAATATTGTTCGCTTAAGCGGCATGTGGCCCGGTGGCAGCGGCTTTAGCCGCAAAAGCGCCAGAAAATTCACTGCATCTGTTGTGAACAGGCGGTCGCTTCGCGGCTGAGGCCGCTCTTACCTGGCCTAACTGACCCGTATTGCGGCTAAAGCCACAAGCAGGCTTCAGAGCTTGTAAGTGAAGCCCACCTGCACGGTACGCGGGGCGCCTGGGTAGGCGTAGACGTTACCGAACGCCCCCTCTTCATATTCCTTGTCGAACAGGTTCTTCACGTCCAGGTTCAGGCGCAGCTTGTCGTTGACCTTGTAGTACGACAGCGCGTCATACACGGTGTAGCTGTCCATGCTGAAGTTCGGCACGTTGGCGGTCTGTCCGGCGCGTTCGGCCACGTAGCGGGCACCGCCGCCCAGGCCCAGGCCGCGCAGCGGGCCGTCCTGGAACTCGTAGATGCTCAGCAGGCTGGCGCTTTCACGCGGGATATTGAGCAAGCGCGTGCCGTCGCGCAGGGTGTTGTCTTTGGTCACCTGTGCATCGACATAGGCGTAGCTGCCCATTACCTTCCACGCCGGGGTGATGTTACCCACCAGGTTCAGGTCGAAGCCGCGGCTGCGCACTTGGCCGGCGGCCACGCTGAAGGTCGAGTCGACCGGGTCGGTGGTCAGCACGTTCTTCTTGTCGATCTGGTAGATCGCCGCTTCCACGCTCAGTTGGTCATCCAGGGTCCGCCACTTGGCCCCCACCTCATAGGCCTTGCCCTCTTCCGGATCGAAACCGCCACCCAGGCGAGAGGCACCGCTGTTGGGCTTGAACGACCGCGAAGCGCTGGCATACAGCGCCAGTTCGTCAGTGAGGTCGTAGGTCAGGCCAAGACGCGGCGTGACGGCACTGTCGCTCTTTTCCCAGGATCGCACGCCGGTGATGTAGGCATCGTACTGGTGCTCGAAACGCTCGATGCGTGCGCCAGCCAGCAGCTTCAAGCGCTCGGTGAGGCTCACCTGGTCCTGCAGGAACGCCGCCCAGGTCTTGAGGTTTTCCTTGTCGTGAGTGGTGGTGCGGGTCAGTGCCGGACGTGGCTGGCCATAGACCGGGTTGAAAATGTCGATCGGATAGGCGCTCACCGCGCCGCTGGAACGCAGGATGATCGACTTGTAGTCGTAGTCTTCGTATTCCACACCGGCCAGCAGCAAGTGGTCGAAGCCGCCCGCATTGAAGTGGCCGGTGAGATTGAGCTGCACATCGACATCGGTCCAGTCCAGCTTGCGCCAGTTGAAGTTGCGACCCAGGGTGCGGCCATCGGCGGCGATGCCGTTGGCTTCGACACCATTGCCCTTCATGGTGCCGTCGAGCATCTGCACGCCGCCACCAAGGGTCCAGTCGGCATTCAGGTCGTGCTCGAAACGCAGCTGCGCCATGTTGCTGTCGGTGTGCAGCTTGCCGACGTCCTTCTCGCCCCAGAAGGTGTCTGGCGAGGCCGTGCCGATCTGCGCCGGGTAGCGGGTCAGGCCACGGTCCAGCGGCGCGTTGTTGCGCATGAAGTCACCTTCGAAGGTGATCCGCGTACTGTCGTTGACTTCCCAGTTCAGCACCGGGCTCACCGCATAACGCTCGGTTTCGACATGGTCGCGGAAGGTCTCGCCGCCCTCGCCCAGCACGTTCAGGCGGTAGGCCAGGCGACCTTCTTCGTCCAGCGGGCCGGTGGCGTCCAGGGTGCCACGCGTCATGCCCTGGTCGTTGAGCTGGCTGCCCAGGGTCACCGAGGCTTCGCGCGACGGCTGCTTGGACACCACGTTGAAGGTGCCGCCCGGGTCGCCACGGCCATACAGGGTGGCAGCCGGGCCGCGCAGCACTTCCAGGCGCTCGATGGTGTTGGCGTCGGGCATGCTCGGATAGCCACGGTTGATCGGGAAACCGTTGCGGTAGAACTCGCTGGTGGTGAAACCGCGCACGGTCAGGCTGGTCAGACCCTGCCCCCCGAAGTTGTTGGCACGACCGACACCGCCGGCGTAATCCAGGGCTTCCTGCAGGCGCGTAGCGCCAAGGTCTTCCACGGCCTCGCGGGTCACCACACTGATCGACTGCGGGGTTTCATGAATCGAGGTATCAGTACGTGTGGCACTGGCCGAACGGGTCGCCTTGTAGCCCTGCACCGGGCCGGAGGCCTGTTCACTGTCGCCAGCGGCGTTGATGTCGATGACCTGCAGTTCGATGCCCGGCTTGTCAGCCATGGCCTGATCGGCCCAGGCCAGCGGGCTGAGTGCCGCCTGCAGGGCACACAGAGAAACCAGAGTGCGACGCATGTGTAGTTTTATCCCCTTGATGAACAGCGGGCTCATGGCGGCCCGTTTTTTTAGCGCGGCGGATAGTACCGAGTTGTAACTACAATTGAAACTTATTCCCAAATGTAACTCTCAACCGTGCCAGCGGAGCAGTCGCCTTTGCTCCGCCACACGCGCACAATGGCCATCATCCTTCGACCGGAGAGCCTCAATGCCCCGCCTTCACGCCCCCAGCGACCGGCGCAGCGCGCTGCTGGTGATCGACATGCAATATGACTTCATGCCCGGCGGCGCCCTGGCCGTGGCCGACGGCGATGCTTTGGTGCCGCTGATCAACCAGCTCGGCCAGCGCTTCGCCCGGGTGATCGTCACTCAGGACTGGCACCCGGCCGGGCACGTGTCCTTCGCCGCCAGCCACCCCGGCCGCGTGCCGTTCGAGTCGATCAGCCTGCCCTACGGCGCGCAGAACCTCTGGCCGACCCACTGCGTGCAGGACAGCCACGGCGCGCAGTTGCACCACGACCTGCACCTGCCACATGCCCAACTGGTGCTGCGCAAGGGCTGCAACGCGCAGATCGACAGCTATTCGGCATTTCTCGAAGCAGACCGCCAGACGCCGACCGGCCTGGCCGGCTACCTGCGTGAACACGGTATCGAAAGCCTCTATGTGGTGGGCCTGGCGCTGGACTTCTGCGTAGCCTGGTCGGCGCAGGACGCGGCGCGTGCCGGCTTCGCCACGGCGGTGATCGAAGATGCCTGTCGCGCCATCGACCTAAACGGCTCGCTGCAGGCGGCCTGGCAGGCCATGCGCGAGCTGGGTGTCGAGCGCCTGCACAGCGACGCATTGCCGGCCTGAATGGCCACTTCATGAGCGGCGAACGACTGCAGGGGCCATCGGTCTGACACAACAGACAGACGGGCCCCCGTCGCATTTCTCATGAAGGTAGTGGCTATGCAAGAGCAAGCAGACGGCAAGACCCCCGGCCTGTCAGCCGAAGAAGAGCGCGAGATCGATGAAAAGCTGCCGCCGCGCGCGGTGGTGCTGCACGAGACCATCCGTGTGCAGGGCGACCATGAGCTGGAGCGCAGCGTCGCCGCCTTGTGGTGGTCGGCCCTGGCGGCCGGTTTGACCATGGGCCTGTCGCTGATGGCCATGGGGCTGTTCCGTTCACGGCTGGGCGACAGCGACGCCAGCCACGTGATCGCCAGCCTGGGCTACTCGGCAGGTTTTCTGGCGGTGATCCTGGCGCGCCAGCAATTGTTCACCGAGAACACCCTCACCGCAGTGCTGCCGGTGATGAGCAAACTCACCCTGGGCAACTTCGGGCGCCTGTTGCGGCTCTGGGGCGTGGTGCTGTTCGGTAACCTGTGCGGCACCCTGCTGGTGGCCTGGGTGATGCTGCGCCTGCCGATCTTCGACGCGCAGACCGACATGGCTTTCCTCGACATCGGCCGCAAGGTGATGGAGAACGAAGCGGGGCAGATGCTCGCCAAGGGCATCGTCTCCGGCTGGATGATCGCCACCATGGTGTGGATGATCGCCTCGATGGAAAGCGCCAAGATCGCGATCATCGTGGTCATCACCTACCTGATGGCGCTGGGCGACTTCACCCATATCGTGGTCGGTTCGGTGGAGGTCTCCTACCTGGTCTTTGCCGGCGAGGCGAGCTGGTCGGACTTCTGGCTGCACTTCGCCGCCCCTACCCTGGCTGGCAACATCATCGGCGGCAGCTTCATCTTCGCTCTGCTCAGCCACGCGCAGATCCGCGGCGAGAAAGACATGACCGCCAAACGCGAACGCGACAAACACAAGCTGCTCGAAGAACTGCGCCGCAGCCGCCAAGACTGACCGCGCCCGGCCTTTGCCCGCCAGGCGCAGAAGCACGCCAGCGCCGGGCAAGGGGCCATCATGAACTTTCTTTCAGGAAATTTTCAGGTTCGCGCAGGCAAGATAAGGCTTTCTCCGAGACTGCAGGCAGGCAAGATGACCCGAATCCTGGCAATCGAAGACGACGCCGTCACCGCAAGGGAAATCGTCGCGGAACTCAGCAGCCACGGGCTGGACGTGGACTGGGTGGACAACGGCCGTGATGGCCTGGACAAGGCCGTCAGCGGTGACTACGACCTGATCACCCTCGACCGCATGCTGCCGCAGGTCGACGGCCTGACCATCGTCACGCGCCTGCGCGCCCAGGGCATCAGCACACCGATCCTGATGATCAGTGCGTTGTCCGACGTCGACGAGCGTGTGCGCGGCCTGCGCGCCGGTGGCGACGATTACCTGTCCAAGCCATTCGCCTCCGACGAGATGGCGGCCCGGGTCGAGGTGCTGCTGCGCCGCAACAGCCCGGCCGAGCAGAAGAGCCAACTGGTGGTCGCCGACCTGGAGCTGGACCTTATGAGCCGCGAAGCGCGCCGCGGCGACCGCGTGCTGACCCTGCTGCCCACCGAGTACAAGCTGCTGGAATTCCTCATGCGCAACCATGGCCAGGTCATCACCCGGATGATGATCTTCCAGGAAGTCTGGGGCTATCACTTCGACCCCGGCACCAACCTGATCGACGTGCACATCGGCCGGCTGCGCAAGAAGATCGACCCACCGGGCACCGCGCCGCTGATCCGTACGGTAAGGGGCACGGGGTATGTCATTAGCGAACCTGCCTAAGGGCTGGCGCTCATCCAGCAGCCGTCTGCTGGCGCTCTACAGTACGCTGTTCGTGGCCTGGAGCAGCATCCTGCTGGGGGTGCTGTACTGGGAGGTCAAGGGCTACCTCGACCAGATGGCCCGCCACTCGCTGATGCAGCGTCAGCAATTGTTCGCCCGCTTCGAAGGCCAGGACCTGGTCGAAGCGCTGGTGGCCAGCATGGCCTTCGACAAACCGGCGGTGGATGCCTTCGGCCTGTTCGACGCGCGCCTGCGCCCCCTGTTCGGGCCGATTCGCCAGGTGCCGGCCAACCTGCCGCTGGACGGACAGATCCACGAACTGGGCAGTTGCATCGTTTCCACCGACCCGAACCTGCCACGCAGCAGCTGCGCCGCCGTGGCCACCCGCACCCGCGCCGGCAACTGGCTGATCATCGTGCGTGACAACGGTTCGCTGTTCGCCGTCTCGACCCTGATTCTGCATGCCCTGCTCTGGGGCCTGTCGCTAACCATCATTCCCGGCGTGGCCGGCTGGTACCTCTTGCGCCGTCGCCCGTTGCGACGCATCCATGCCCTGCAGGCCAGCGCCGAGGCCATCGTCAGCGGCGACATGAGCAAGCGTCTGCCGGTCTCCACGCGTCGCGATGAACTGGACATGCTGGCGCTGATCGTCAACGACATGCTGGGCCAGATCGAACGCCTGATGAACGAAGTCAAAGGCGTGTGCGACAACATTGCCCATGACCTGCGCACGCCACTGACCAGACTGCGCGCCCGTCTGTATCGCATCCAGCAGGAGGCGCCGGACTCGCCGCACGGCCCGGAAATCGCCCAAGTGATTGCCGAGGCCGACGGTCTGATGGCGCGCTTTCGCGGCCTGCTGCGTATCTCCGAACTGCAGGACCAGCGACGCCGCTCGGCGTTCGTCGAACTGCAGCTGGCGCCGTTGCTGCAGGAGCTGCATGACTTCTACCTGCCGCTGGCCGAAGAGGGCGAGATCAGCCTGCACCTGACCCTGGACGAGCCGTTGCCCGCGGTGACCGGCGACCGTGCGTTGCTGTTCGAGGCACTGGCCAACCTGCTGGACAACGCCATCAAGTTCACCCCGGCGGGTGGCAACGTGGTGCTGCACGCCGGCACCTGGGAAGGCCACGCGCGCATCCAGGTGCGCGACTCAGGCCCCGGCATTCCGGCGGCCGAACGCGAAGCGGTGTTCCAGCGCTTTCACCGCAGCGAACACGACAACCCGCAAGGCTTCGGCCTGGGCCTGTCGCTGGTGGCGGCCATCGTCGAGCTGCACGGTTTCCGCCTGAGCATCGATGCCGCTGCCGAAGGCGGTGCCAGCCTGGTGCTGGACTGCCCGACGAAAACCGCCCTGGCCTGAGCGCCATCACCGGCAGGCATAGCCAGTATCGATTCGCCGGCAGTTCTGCCTGCCGGCGAAAGCCGGTAGCCTGCACGCCATCATCCCCTCCACCCGCCGCCAGCCCCAGCCCTGTGCCTGGCCGGCCAGCCAAACGCCATGGACCGCCCGATGACTTCACGCCACACACCTGCAGCCCTGACTCCCGGCCTGGTACTGCTGTTCGCTTTCTGCTGCGGCGCCATCGTCGCCAATATCTATTACGCCCAACCGATCATCGAACTGATCGCGCCGGACCTCGGCCTATCCAGCACCCTGGCCAGCCTGATCGTGTCGCTGACCCAGATCGGCTACGCGCTGGGCCTGTTCTTCCTGGTGCCACTGGGCGACCTGCTGGAAAACCGTCGGCTGATGATCGCCACCGCGCTGCTGGCAGTGCTGAGCCTGGCCGGCGCGGCACTGGTCGAGCAGCCCAACCTGTTCCTGGTGCTGTCGCTGCTGGTGGGTTTCAGTTCGGTATCGGTGCAGATCCTCATTCCGCTGGCCGCACACCTGGCGCCGGAAGCCACGCGCGGGCGAGTGGTGGGCAGCATCATGAGCGGCCTGTTGCTGGGCATCCTGTTGGCCAGGCCGCTGGCCAGTCTGATCGCCGACCACTTCGGCTGGCGTGCGGTATTCGCCTGTGCCGCCGGGGTGATGCTCGCCATCTGCGTGATGCTGGCCACCACCATCCCCAGTCGCCAGCCCGAGCACCGCGCCTCCTACCCGGCGTTGCTGGCTTCGCTGTGGCAGTTGCTGCGCCAGCAACCGGTGTTGCGCCAGCGCGCCTTCTACCAGGCGTGCATGTTCGCCACTTTCAGCCTGTTCTGGACCGCCGTACCGCTGGAGCTGGCGCGCCACCATGGCCTGTCGCAAAGCCAGATCGCGCTGTTCGCCCTGGTCGGCGCCATTGGTGCGCTGGCCGCGCCGGTGGCCGGGCGCCTGGCCGATGCCGGCCACACCCGCCAGGCCAGCCTGACAGTGCTGGCCTTGGCGGCGCTGTGCTTTTTGCCGGCGCTGAGCCCCATCGGCGCCGGTGTGGTCGGCCTGGCCGTCACCGGCGTGCTGCTGGACTTCTGCGTGCAGGTCAACATGGTGCTCGGCCAGCGTGCCGTCTACGCCCTGGACGCCGCCAGCCGCAGCCGCCTCAATGCGCTGTACATGACCAGCATCTTCATCGGCGGCGCCATCGGCTCGGCCGTGGCCAGCCTGCTGTTCGAACACGGCGGCTGGACCGCTATCCTGGTCGCTGGCACCGCCCTGCCCGGCCTCGCCCTGCTGGCCTTCCTGCGCGACACCGCCAAGGCTCGCCAGTTGGCTTGAGCACTTCGCCGGCCCTCAGTACCCGGCTGCGGCGCCATTGCCGCGCGGGTCGAAGGCGCCTTCTAAGCTGCCATCGGGCCAGCGTACCGCCGCGGCGGCGTGGCCCATGGTTTCGCTGAACGGCGCCAGCACCTCCACCTCGTGGCCAAGCGCTTGCAGCGCGGCGAGCACCGCCGGCTCGAAGCGCCCCTCCACCTTCAATGAATCGCTGCTGTCGCCCCAGGTGCGCCCAAGCAGCCAGCGCGGCGCGGTGACCGCCTGCTGCAAGGGCTGGCCGAACACGGCATAGCGGCTGAACACGGCGGCCTGGGTCTGCGGCTGGCCGTCACCCCCCATGGTGCCGTAGACCATGGTGCGCCCGTCCTTGAGACGCGCAGCCGCCGGGTTGAGGGTGTGGAAGGGCTTCTTGCCGGGACGCAGGGCCAACAGGTGGCCGGGGTCGAGGCTGAACGAGGCGCCGCGGTTCTGCCACACCAGGCCACTGCCTGGCAGCACCACACCGCTGCCGAACTCGTGGTAGATGCTCTGGATGAATGACACCGCCAGGCCGTCCTGATCGATGACGCCCATCCACACCGTGTCGCCCGGCCCCTTGCCGGCACCCCAGGGCATGGCCTGCTGCGGATCGATAAGCGCCGCCTGCTGCTCCAAGTAGTGCGGCGCCAGGAAGGTCAGCGGGTCGACGCGCATGTCGGCCGGGTCGGTGATATGCGCATCGCGAACCTTGAAGGCCAGCTTGGTCGCTTCCACCAAGGTGTGCACGTACTGCGCCTCATCCACCGGCTGCTGTGCCAGGCCGGCACGCTCGGCAATGCCGAGGATCAGTTGCGAAACCAGGCCCTGGGTCGGTGCCGGCAGGTTGTAGACACTGCCGGCAGCGTGCGCCAGCTCCAGCGGACGTACGCGCTGTGCGCGGTAGGCGGCCAGGTCATCGGCGGTGACCGGCGCACCGAGCTGCGCCAGGTCGGCCGCGATGCTGGCGGCCAGTTCACCACGATAGAAATCGTCCAGGCCATGCTCGCTCAAACGCTGCAAGGTGGCCGCCAGACGCGGCTGGCGGAACAGGCTGCCGGCTGCCGGGACCTGACCATCGACCAGGTAGGTGTCGGCAAACCCCGGCACTGCTTGCAGCTCGCCGAGCTTGGCCTGGGTGGCAGCCTGTTGCGACGGCGTGACCGGTGCGCCGGCGCGGGCGTAGTGAATGGCGTCGGCAAGCAGCTCGGCCAACGGCAGGCGGCCGCCGCGCTCGGCACTGATCGCCAGCGCCTCCTGCCAGCCGCCGACGGTGCCGGCCACGGTCAGCGCCGCTGCCGCGCCGCGGGTCGGAATGCGCGCCTGGCCCTGGTAACGCGCCAGGCTGGCCAGGCTGCCGGCAGGGCCGCTGGCGTCGATGGCCAGCGGCGCGCCGTGCTTGGGCACGATCAGCCAGAAGCCGTCGCCGCCCAGGCCGTTCATGTGCGGGTAGACCACGGCGATGGTCGCCGCCGCCGCGACCATCGCCTCGATGGCATTACCGCCGCTGCGCAGAATGGCCAGCGCCGACTGTGCGGCCAGGCTGTGAGGCGCCACCGCGATTCCACGGGCGGCCTGGGTGGTATTGAGCATGGGGTGTCCTGTAGTCAGGTTGAAGAGCAATGCTGTTCGCTGAAGCCGCGCCGGCAGGGTCAATGGGGCGAATCAGCTCATGAGGCTGACCTGCGCGGCGACGATGCGCCAGCGACCATCGAGCCGCGCCCAGGTCTGCTGCTGGCGGCCGATGCGTTCGCTGCCCGCGCGGGTGAACTCGGTGCTGCACACGGCAAAGTCCTCGCCATAGGTGGTGATCACCGTGTTGCGCAGGGTTCTGGCCAGGCCGGCGGCGGGCCGTGCAGCGCGGAAGGCACGAATCGCCTCGATGCCATAGAGGTTTTCCCCGGCGCCCAGGCGCACGGTGCGCGGGTCGTGCCAGAACAGCTCGTCGAGCACCTCGATGTCGTTGCCCACCAGCGCCTGTTCGTAGCGCTGGAACGCGGCGCTGACTTCGGCCAGCACCTCTGGGCGGTCAATGGCTTGCAGGTTCATCGCCTCACTCCTGATTGATGGCCGCGACCTGGGTCACGCCCCGCTGCTCCAGCTCATGCGCCACGCGCAGGCAGGCCTGTTCGTTGAACGGCGCGGCGATCAGCTGCACCCCGATCGGCAGGCCATTGGCGCCGCGCAACGGCACACTGACCACCGGCAGGCCAAGGAAGGAAATCGGCTGGGCCAGCATGCCCATGCTGGCGCGGGTCGGCAGTTCGGCACCACCGATGTTCATGGTTTCCTGGCCGATGAGGGTCGCCGACGTCGGCGTGGCCGGGGCGATCAGCACATCCACCTCGTCGAACAGCGGCAACACCTGGCGCTGGAAATGCCGGCGAAAGCGCTGCGCCTGCACGTACCAGGCCGAAGGAATCATGGCCCCGGCCAGCAGACGCTCGCGCGACAGCGGCTCGAAGTCCTGCGGCGCACTGCGCAGCGCTGGCAGGTAGGCGTTGCCGCCCTCGCTGGCGCTGATGATGAACGCCGCGCTGCGCGCCAGGCTGGCTTCGGCCAGGGTGATCTCCCGCTCGCTGCCCAGCGCTCTGGCGACCCGCGCCACCGCCTCCTTGGCCGTGTCATCGCACCATTGCTGGAAGTACCCGCCCAGTACCGCGCAGCGCAAGCCGTCGGCGCCACGCGCCAGGCTGCCGGTCAACGGCTCGACCGGCCTGTCGGCCTGAAAACCGTCGTCCGGGTCGTGACCCAGCAGCGCGTCATAGACCTGCGCCAGGTCTGCGCTGCAGCGCGCCAGCGGGCCGATGTGGTCGAGGCTGCCGACGAAGGGGTGGGTGCCGCTGCGCGACAGGCGGCCGAAGGTCGGCTTGAGGCCGAAGATCCCGCACAGCGAGGCTGGCACGCGGATCGAACCATTGGTGTCGCTGCCCAGCGAGAAATGCACCAGCCCGGCCGCCACCGCCGCCGCCGAACCACCGGACGAACCACCGGCAATGCGCGTCAGGTCATGGGGGTTGCGGGTGGCGCCGAAGTGAGTGTTTTCCGTGGTGAAGCCATAGGCATAGGCGTCCATGTTGAGCAGCCCAGCCAGCAGGCCACCACTGGCCGTCAGCTGGCGCACCGCCCAGGCATCGCGCGTGGCCGGTGGACGCTGCTGGAACAGCTTGGCACCGGCCAGGGTGGCAAAGCCCTCTACGTCAAACAGGTTCTTCACCGCATAGGGCACGCCAGCCAGCGCTGGCAAGGCGGCTCCCTGGCGGCGCAGCAGGTCCTGCTGGTCGGCCTCGCGCAGCATGCGCTCGGCGGTCACCTGGGTCCAGGCGTTGATCGCCGGGTCGTGGCGGGCGATGGCCGCCAGGCTGTGTTCGGCGATGCCGCGGGCGCTGAGTTCGCCGTTACGCAATGCCGTACGCAGCTGGCCAATGGTCAGGGAGGCTGGATTCATGCTCGGTACACCCCCGCCACTTCCAGCCGGTCATCCAACGGGTAGTCCATCAGCGGCTCGGCCATGGCGGCTATACGGCTGAACTGGGTGAGCAGTTCCTGGCGGCGGGCCTCATCGAGCTGCAGGCCCAGCACCTGTTCCATCTGCTCGACGTAAGCGGCCCAGTCGGGCGTGACCTGTGTCATGGTGAACTCCTTGGGGCGCCAGAAGCACGGCTTCTGCAACGCGGGCTGCAAGACCGCCGCCTGGCATGCCGTCGCGAAACGGACAGTGCAGGCAAGCGCGTGATTGCTATATCATCGACCGAATGAAACAAAAGTTACAAGGTGCCTCTGTGAATCAGTTAGACGAACGCCTGCGCAGCCACTACTCGCAACTCACGCCCCAGGAACAGCGCCTGGCCGAGTTCATGCTTGACCATTACGACGACCTGGTGAGCTACAACAGCGCCGAGCTGGCGCGCCTGACCGGGGTTTCCAAAGCCACCGTCAGCCGCCTGTTCAAGCGCCTGGGCTACGAGAAGTACAAGGACATGCGCGAAGAGCTGCGCACCCTGCGCCAGACCGGCATGCCGGTGGCCGACAACCGCGATGCGGTGCAGGGCAACACCCTGCTGGCGCGGCACTACAAGCAGGAAATGGCCAACCTCAGCCAATGGGTGAATGCCATCGATGCCCGGCAGTTCACCGAAGTGGTGCAAGCGCTGGGCCACAGCCGCCGGGTCTGGGTGGTGGGCATGCGCAACGCCTACCCGGTGGCCCTGCACCTGCGCCAGCAGCTGCTGCAGATCCGCAGTGCCGTGCAGGTGTTGCCGCAACCGGGCCAGACCCTGGCCGAGGAACTGGTCGATGCCGGCACCGACGACCTGGTGGTGGTACTGGGCTTCCGCCGTCGCCCACGCCTGCTCAAGCCTCTGCTGGACAGCCTGCAGGCGCGGCAGATTCCCACCCTGGTGATCTGTGAACCGCAGGCCCAGGCAGTGATCGAACGGGCGCGCTGGCACCTCTGCACCCCGCTGGACAGCGTCTCGGCCTTCGACAGCTACGCCAGCGCCAACAGCCTGATCAACCTGCTGGTCAATGCGGTGCTGCACGAGCAGCTCGGCGACGGGCGCCAGCGCATCCAGCAGATCGCCACCCTGTATGGCGAGCTGGATGAGCTGGAACAGCGCTAACGCACCAATTTGGCGCACGCAAACTCACCAAAGCGCCTTTTTCGCCCGCGTCCTTTCTGCCCGTTCCGACGCATGCCCACCGCCGGAGCCCCCCACCCAAAGCACCTGAGCCGCTTTGCAGAGCCTGATTTTCAAGGCATTGCGACTGGTTTCAAGCACCCGCCGGGTGACCGACGCACGGCGAAAGGTCATTGGCACACTCGTTGCAGAATCACGATTAACGAATCTTTTGTTTCATTACGCTGATCAACAGGGGTGTCAAAGATGAAGAAGAAACTGATGGCGGTACTGGCAGGCGCTCTGTTGCTGACCCAGGCGGGCGCAGCGCTGGCCGACCAGCTGCAGGACATCGAGAAGCGCGGTGTCATCCGCATCGCCGTCCCTCAGGACTTCCCGCCATTCGGCTCGGTCGGCACCGATCTGCAGCCACAAGGCTATGACATCGACATGGCCCGCCATCTGGCCAAGCAGATGAAACTAAAGTTGCAACTGGTGCCGGTCACCAGCGCCAACCGTGTGCCCTACCTGCAGACCGACAAGGTCGACCTGGTGATTTCCAGCCTGGGCAAGAACGCCGAGCGTGAACAGGTGATCGACTTCAGCAAGGCCTACGCGCCGTTCTTCCTCGGTGTGTTCGGTGCCAAGGATGCCAGCCTCAAGGATGCCGCCGGCCTGGCCGGGCAGTCGATCGGCGTGACCCGTGGCGCGGTGGAGGACATGGTGCTCACTGAAATCGCCCCGGGCGGCGCTCAGGTCAAGCGCTACGAAGACAACAACACCACGCTGTCGGCCTACCTGTCCGGCCAGGTGCAGTACGTTGCCACCGGCAACCTGGTGGTCGCCGCCATCGCCCGGCAGAACGCCGAGCGCGCTCCGGTGGCCAAGTTCATGCTCAAGGATTCGCCGTGCTTCATCGGCCTGCGCAAGAACGAAGCGGCGCTGAAGGACAAGGTCAACGCGATCATCGACGAGGCTAGGCAGGACGGCACCCTGAACAAGCTCTCCGAAGAGTGGCTGAAAGCGCCACTGCCTGAAAACCTGGGCGCTTAAGGGCTTCGCCATGCTTGCACAGCTGAACTTCCCCGCCCTGCTGCCCTACTGGCCGGAGCTGCTCGCCGGCCTGTGGGTGACCCTCCAGCTCACGGTGCTGGCCACCGTGGGCGGGGTGTCCCTGGGCATTCTCGGTGCTGCCTTGCGCAGCGGCCGGCCTTCGCTGGCCAGCCGCCTGTGGGGCGCCTACGTCGAGCTGATCCGCAACACGCCCTTCGTGGTGCAACTGTTCTTCATCGTCTTCGGCCTGCCCAACCTGGGACTCAAGCTGAGCGCCGGTGAGGCCGCACTGCTGGCCATGCTGATCAACCTCGGCGCCTACAGCACCGAGATCATCCGCGCCGGTATCCAGGTCACTCCGCGTGGCCAGTGGGAAGCCGGCCGGGTGCTGGGCCTGACCCGCAGCCAGACCTTCATCCGCGTGGTACTGCCACCGGCCATGAAGCGCATTTATCCGGCCCTGGTCAGCCAGTGCATCATCGTCATGCTCGGTTCTTCGGTAGTGTCCCAGGTGTCCTATGAAGAACTGACCTTCGCCGCCAGCCTGATCCAGTCGCGCACCTTCCTCAGTTTCGAGGTGTACCTGGTCACCGCCCTGATGTACCTGGCGCTGTCCATCGCCATGCGCCAGGCGCTGCTGGCCATCGGCCGCAAATGCTTTGGAGACCAGCCATGATGACCACCTTCAGCGACTGGGACATCCTGCGTAACCTGCTGCTCGCCGCACGCTGGACCGTCCTGCTGTCCATGACCGCGTTCGTCGGCGGCACCCTGGTCGCCATTCCCCTGGTGATGATGCGCCTGTCGCGACACACCTGGCTGCACAGGCTGATCCGCGCCTACACCGAGCTGTTCCAGGGCACGCCGCTGCTGATGCAGCTGTTCCTGGCATTCTTCGGCGTCGCCCTGCTGGGCATCGACGTCCCGCCATGGACCGCCGCCTCGCTGGCGCTGACCTTCTACACCAGTGCCTTTCTGGTGGATATCTGGCACGGCAGCATCCGCGCCCTGCCGCGTGGCCAGTGGGAAGCCTGCCGCTGCCTGGGCCTGGACTTCGGCCAGACCCTGTACCGGGTGATCCTGCCCCAGGCGCTGCGCATCGGCATCGCCCCCACCGTGGGCTTCGCCGTGCAGGTCATCAAGGGCACGGCGCTGGCCTCGATCATCGGTTTCGTCGAGCTGACCAAGGCCGGCACCATCCTCAACAACGTGACCTACGCGCCCTTCAAGGTGTTCGGGCTGGTAGCCCTGGGCTACTTCCTGATGTGCTACCCGCTGTCGCGCTACAGCCAGTTCCTGGAGAAGAAATTCAATGCCGCTCATCACCATTGATCAGGTACAGAAGTACTACGGCGACAACCACGTCCTCAAAGGCGTGGACCTGGACATCGAGATCGGCGAAGTGGTGTCGATCATCGGCCGCAGCGGCTCGGGCAAGAGCACCCTGCTGCGCTGCATCAATGGCCTGGAGGGTTACCAGAACGGCAGCATCAAGCTGGCCGGCATGACCGTCACCGACCGCGACTCGCAGGCCCGGGAGATCAGCCGCTCGGTGGGCATGGTGTTCCAGAACTTCAACCTGTTCCCGCACATGACCGCCCGCGAGAACGTCATGCTGGCGCCGCGCCGGGTCTTGAAGAAAAGCGAGGCCGAATGCCGCGAACTGGCCGCACGCATGCTGGAGAAGGTCGGCCTGGCGGACCGCATGGACTACTACCCTGCCAACCTCTCCGGCGGCCAGCAGCAGCGCGTGGCCATCGCCCGCGCCCTGGCCATGTCGCCCAAGGTGCTGCTGTGCGACGAAATCACCTCGGCGCTGGACCCGGAACTGGTCGGCGAAGTGCTCAAGGTCCTGGAGCAACTGGCCGCCGAAGGCATGACCCTGATCCTGGTCACCCACGAAATGAACTTCGCCCGCGAAGTGGGTGACCGCGTGGTGTTCATGCACCAGGGCCGCGTCTGGGAACAGGGCGACAGCCGCGAGCTGTTCGCCAACCCGCAGACCGCCGAACTCAAGCAGTTCATCTCGTCCGTTCGCGGGCTGAACTGAGTCTTCGATAATGACCAACGGAAGTTTCCTGCCGATGAACATTTCCAGCTACCAGCCGGTCAACCCGCCACAGCGCCTGCTGATGGGCCCCGGGCCGATCAATGCCGACCCGCGCGTGCTGCGCGCCATGTCCAGCCAGTTGATCGGCCAGTACGACCCGGCCATGACCGGCTACATGAACGAGGTCATGGCGCTGTATCGCGGCGTGTTCCGTACCGATAACCGCTGGACGCTATTGGTCGACGGCACCTCGCGGGCCGGCATCGAGGCCATTCTGGTCTCGGCGATCCGCCCCGGCGACAAGGTGCTGGTACCGGTGTTCGGCCGCTTCGGCCACCTGCTGTGCGAGATTGCCCGACGCTGCCGCGCCGAGGTGCACACCCTGGAAGCGCCCTGGGGCGAGGTGTTCGAGCCCGGCCAGGTCGAAGACGCGATCAAGCGCGTCAAGCCGCGCCTGCTGCTCACCGTGCAGGGCGACACCTCGACCACCATGCTGCAACCGCTGGCGGAACTGGGCGAGATCTGCCGTCGCCATGACGTGCTGTTCTACACCGATGCCACCGCCTCCTTGGGCGGCAACCTGCTGGACAGCGACGGCTGGGGCCTGGATGCGGTGTCCGCCGGGTTGCAGAAGTGCCTGGGCGGGCCGTCGGGTACGGCGCCGATCACCCTCAGCGAGCGCATGGAGCAGGTGATCCGGCGCCGCGCCTGCGTCGAAGCCGGCATCCGCACCGACGCGCATCGCGACGGCGAAGACGAGATGATCTACTCCAACTACTTCGACCTGGGGATGATCCTCGACTACTGGGGCCCCGAACGCCTCAACCACCACACCGAGGCCACCTCGGCGCTGTTCGGCGCCCGCGAGTGCGCCCGGATACTGCTCGAAGAAGGCCTGGACAGCGCCATCGCCCGCCACAAGCTGCACGGCGACGCGCTGCTCAAGGGCATCCAGGGCATGGGCCTGCAGACCTTCGGCAACCTCGAACACAAGATGAACAACGTGCTGGGCGTGGTGATTCCCGAGGGCGTACACGGCGAGCAGGTACGCCAGCTGCTGCTACAGGATTTCGGCATCGAGATCGGCACTTCGTTCGGCCCGCTGGCCGGCAAGATCTGGCGCATCGGCACCATGGGCTACAACGCCCGCAAGGATTGCGTGATGCAGACCCTCTGCGCCCTGGAAGCCGTGCTCAACCGCCTGGGCCTGCGCACCACGCAAGGCACCGCGATGCAGGCCGCCTGGGATCACTACGCCAGCGTGCAGTCATGAGCCTCATGGAAATGGGCGCGGCCTGCAGCGCGCAGGCTGCGGCCCGTGTCATGGCCCGCTGCGACGAACTGGCCACACTGAGCGCCACGCCCGGCGCGCTGACCCGCGTCTACCTGTCGCCCCAACATCGCCAGGCCAATGCCCTGGTTGGCGAATGGATGCAGGCGGCCGGCATGCGGGTCTGGCAGGACAGCGTCGGCAATATCTGCGGTCGCTACGAAGGCCGCAGGGCTGGGGCGTCCGCCCTGCTGCTCGGGTCGCATCTGGACACCGTACGTGATGCCGGGCGCTACGACGGCATGCTCGGGGTCATCACCGCCATCGAGGTCGTGCAGCATCTGCATGACCAGCAGCGGCGCCTGGACCACGCCATCGAGATCGTCGGTTTCGCCGACGAAGAAGGCACGCGCTTCGGCATCACCCTGCTCGGCAGCCGTGGCCTGAGCGGCACCTGGCCGGCGCACTGGCTGGACGAAACCGATGCCGACGGCATCAGCGTCGCCCAGGCCATGCTCGACTTCGGCCTGGACCCGCTGAAAGTCGGCGAAGCCGCACGGGCCAGGCACGAGATTGCCGCCTACCTGGAACTGCACATCGAACAAGGGCCATGCCTGGAAGGCGAGAATCTGGCCCTTGGGGTAGTGACGGCGATCAACGGCGCCCGACGGCTGAACTGCTCGTTCAAGGGCCAGGCCGGACATGCCGGGACGGTGCCCATGGGCCATCGCCAGGACGCCCTGGCGGGGGCGGTGCAATGGATGGCTGCCATCGAGGCCGGCACACGCGCGGCCGGTCCGCAGCTGGTCGCCACCGTGGGCACCGTGCAGTGCCACCCCGGTGCGGTGAACGTGATTCCTGGCGAAGTGACCCTGACCCTGGACATCCGTGGCCCCGAGGACGTGGCACTGGACGCGCTGCTGCAACAGTTGCTCGACCAGGCCGGGACGATTGCGGCGCAGCGCGGGCTGCGTTTCAGCGCACAGACCTACTATTCGATTCCTGCCACGCCCTGTGACAAAAGCATTCAGCAGAGCCTCGAAGAGGTCTTGCTGGCCGTGCAGGGGCGTTCGTTGTCACTGCCCAGCGGCGCCGGGCATGACGCCATCGCCATGGCCGACCACTGGCCTGTGGGTATGCTGTTCGTGCGCTGCAAGGGTGGAATCAGCCACAACCCGGCAGAGTCGATCAGCGCAGCCGACGCCGGGCTGGCGGTGCAGGCTTTGATGCAACTGGTCAACCGTCTGGGCTGTCACTGAGTCCTGGGCTGCCGGTACGGTGGCGGGCGGCTCAGTCGCCGCCGCCTCCGCCACACCCGCCACCGCAACCGCCCCCACCACAGCCACTGCTGTCTGCGCCACCACCATCACCGCCGCCATCACCCCCCGAACTGCCGTGGTGACCATCGCTGCCACCGCCGCAACCGGAACCGCTGCCATCGCTGCCATCGCTGCCCAGACCCGGGTCGGAACAGAACAGGTCGCTGCCACAGTGCACCACCGCCGCGCCCTGCTGCTCAGTGGCGCGGCGCATGCCCTCACAGTCCAGGGCATAGACGAAGCCCGAGGCAATCACCAGCTTGGCATCCAGAGCGAACAACAGGGGCAGGCGCAGCGCCCGTTTCGGGTTGATCTTCTCTTCGCTGCAGGCGTACCACCAGGTACGCCGCAGGCCCGCGTCGCTCTTCGCCGCCGCCTGCTCGCCCAGGGCGGCCGCCGGGGTGTGATGGAAGAAGCGGCCAAAGGCCTGGCGGCAAAACTCATCGTAGGCCCGCGTATGCAGGATGAACTCGTGCCACAGGTCGTCGACCACCTGGGAAGGCATCGACACATAGCGATAACCGCTCTTGTGGTAAGCCAGGAAGAATTGCCGCAGACCTTGGGCAACCAGTTGACACTCCTTGATCGTCAGGTGCGGGTGGTGCACGCGCAGTGCGTCGAACAAGCCGCCGGGAAACACGTAATCACGTATCACGCGCTCACGGCGCAGGTCCCGGCCCCGTCTGAAATGACCACGCACCCGCAGCACAGCGACGAGCGCGAGAACGACCGAAGGCACCAGCCAGACGTAGGACATCAATACTCTCCGAATATGAAGGTGGCCGCAGGTTAACACCGTGCGGCAGTTGCGCAGCGCACGAGCATGGTTGTACGATGTCTGCTGACTTTATTCGGTACCCGTTGCCTGGGGCACAGGCCGGTACACAGGCAGTCGGCGGCAGCGTTGTGGACATTCGTCTGCCTCTGACCCTGTTTTTCTCAACCTGTGCCCAGTGCAGCGAATTTTCGTACAGAAGCTGAAGCAGCACCGGTCGCGGCCTGCCTGCTCCTCCCTACTCCAACCGCTACTCGGCAACCCATAGGGTGCTGCACCTGCCGCACCCCAGGTCATAACAACAGGAGATACCGATGCCCACCATTCTCGGCCACAACTTCATCGGCGGCGCGCGCAGCGCCCAAGGTCAGAGCCAGCACCAGAGCCTGGACGCGACCACCGGCGAAGCCCTGCCCTACAGCTTCGTGCAGGCCACCGACAGCGAGATCGACGCTGCGGCGCAGGCCGCCAAGGCCGCCTTCCCGGAATTCCGTCAGCTGAGCCCGGCGCGTCGTGCCGAATTCCTCGATGCCATCGCCGATGAGCTGGACCAACTGGGCGACGACTTCGTGGCCATCGTCTGCCAGGAAACCGCCCTGCCCCAGGCCCGTATCCAGGGTGAACGCGGTCGTACCAGCGGTCAGATGCGCCTGTTCGCACAGATTCTGCGCCGCGGCGACTACCTGGGCGCGCGCATCGACCTGCCGCTGCCAGACCGCAAGCCGCTGCCGCGCGTCGACCTGCGCCAGTACCGTATCGGCGTCGGCCCGGTCGCCGTATTCGGCGCCAGCAACTTCCCGCTGGCCTTCTCCACCGCCGGCGGTGACACCGCAGCGGCCCTGGCTGCCGGCTGCCCAGTGGTATTCAAGGCGCACAGCGGCCACATGGCCACCGCCGACCTGGTCGGCCAGGCCATCGTCCGCGCCGCCGAGCGCACCGGCATGCCCAAGGGCGTGTTCAACATGATCTTCGGCAACGGCGTCGGCGAAGGCCTGGTCAAGCACCCGGCGATCCAGGCCGTGGGCTTCACCGGCTCGCTCAATGGCGGCAACGCGCTGTGCAAGATGGCCGCCGAGCGCCCGCAACCGATCCCGGTGTTCGCCGAGATGTCCAGCATCAACCCGGTCATCGTCCTGCCTCAGGCCCTGGATGCCCGCGGCGAAACCGTAGCCAAGGAACTGGCCGCCTCGGTGGTCATGGGCGCCGGACAGTTCTGCACCAATCCTGGCGTGGTCATCGGCCTGCGCTCCCCGGCCTTCTCGGCCTTCCTGGAGCAACTGGCCGAGCAGATCGGTGGCCAGAACCCGCAGACCATGCTCAATGCCGGCGGCCTGCGCAGCTACAGCAAGGGCGTCGAGCACCTGCTGAGCCACGCGGGTGTCACGCACCTGGCTGGCAAGCCACAGGAAGGCAAGCAGGCCCAGGCGCAGTTGTTCAAGGCTGACGTCAGCCTGCTGCTCAATGGCGACGAACTGCTGCAGGAAGAAGTCTTCGGCCCGACCACCATCGCCATCGAAGTGGCCGACGACGCCCAGCTCAAGGAGGCCCTGCTGGCCCTGCGCGGCCAACTGACCGCCACGCTGATCGGCGAGCCGGGCGATCTGCAAGGCTACCAGTGGCTGCTGCCGCTGCTGGAAGACAAAGTCGGTCGCATCCTGGTCAACGGCTACCCGACCGGTGTGGAAGTCTGCGACGCCATGGTGCATGGCGGCCCGTATCCGGCCACCTCCGACGCCCGTGGCACGTCCGTCGGCACCCTGGCCATCGACCGCTTCCTGCGCCCGGTGTGCTACCAGAACCATGCCGACGCCCTGCTGCCGCCCGCGCTGCAGAACGCCAACCCGCTGGGCCTGCGTCGCCTGGTCAATGGTGAGTGGAGCGATGGCGCTATCGCCTGATAGCCCTCGATTCACGCAAAAGGCGCGCCCCGCAAGGGTCGCGCCTTTTTTCTTGCCGCAGTCTTCAGGACCTGCAGACCCACGAAATTTTTTCGTAAAACAATGCCAATTTGCCAGTTGCATCACGCTTTTCATCCCGCTTGCATACCCCTCAAACAGGTTGAAAACCCACCACGCCGCTTGCTGCTCATAAATTAACCACACCCATAAGGCCTAGTAAAAACGGGACATTCACAGAGTTACCCACAGACATACCCACGCTTTTCGTGGAAAACTTTTGTCATTTTTCCGCACCTTAAATGACAGCCGAATGCAACCCCCCTTCGGTCCACGCCTGAGGGGCAAGCGCCTTGCTTTTCAGACGCCACGCCGGTGCAATGGGCCATTTGCCAAAACGGATATCGCATGCAGACGCATTACCCAGTCGCCGTCATCGGCCTCGGTGCCATGGGCGCCGCCGCGCTTTATCAGTTGAGCCAGTCTGGCGTGAAGGCCGTAGGCATCGACCGTTACAACCCGCCCCATGACCAGGGCTCCAGCCATGGCGACACCCGTATCACGCGTTTGTCCAACGGCGAAGGCCCGCAGTACCTGCCGCTGGTGCGACGCTCCCAAACGATCTGGCGCGAGCTGGAAGCGCGCACCGGCGAAGCGCTGTTCGAGCAGTGCGGCGTGCTGGTCATGACCTCTAGCCAACGCCATGATCCGCAAGACCCGGAGGACTTCACCCAGCGCACCATCGCCCTGGCCCGCGCCTACGGTATCCGGCACGAAGTGCTGGATGCGGCGCAGATCCGCCAGCGCTTTGCGCAATTCGCGCCGGTGCAGGACAACGCCGTGGGTTACTTCGAGCCAGAGGGTGGCTATCTGCGCCCGGAACGCTGCATTGCCGCGCAACTGCAACTGGCGCGCAGCCAAGGGGCAACCTTGCGCTGCAATGAACGGGTAACCGGTCTGGTACAGATGGACGATCGGGTGAAGATCAGCACCGACCGGGGCGAAATTCTGGCCGACCGGGTGATCGTCAGTGCCGGGATGTGGTCGGCGAAACTGCTCGGCGCGCCGTTCGACAGCCTGCTGCGGGTTTGCCGGCAGACGCTCTACTGGTTCGAAGTGACCTCACCCGAACGCTTCGCCCCGGCCTCACCCAGCTTCATCCTCACCCACGGCCCCGGCTTCATCGACGTCAACTACGGTTTCCCGCCCCTGCCCGGCGAGGCCAGCATGAAGATCGCCACCGAGCAGTACCAGCAGGCCTGCGACCCGGACGCACTCGACCGGCAGGTCAACGACGATCAGGTTGAAACTATGTACCGCACTCAGGTCGCCGGGCGCATCGACGGCGTGGGCAGCCGCGCCGTGAAGACCTCGGTCTGCGCCTATACGGTGACACCCGACTACCACTTCATCGTCGACGAGCACCCGAGCATGCCGCGTGTGACCGTGGTGTCGGCTTGCTCGGGCCATGGCTTCAAGCATTCGGCAGCGCTCGGCGAAGCGCTGGCGCAGCGTTGCCTGCGTGGCCACAGCGACCTCGACCTGTCGGCCTTCAGCCTTGAACGTTTCAACCGCTGAAAACGACAAAGCCCGCTGACGCGGGCTTTGTTTTGACTTCAGGAGCGCGGCGATCAGTCGTCGCGGCCCATGATGCCGAAGATCTGCAACAGGCTGACGAACAGGTTGTAGATCGACACGTACAGGCTGATGGTGGCCATGATGTAGTTCCGCTCACCGCCATGGATGATGGCGCTGGTCTGGAACAGGATGCAGGCCGAGGAGAACAGCACGAAGCCGGCGCTGATCGCCAGTTGCAGGCCACTGATGTTGAAGAACAGACCGGCCAGCACGGCGCCCATCAGGACGAAGAAACCGGCGGTGATGAAGCCACTCAGGAAGCTCATGTCCTTGCGGGTGGTCAGCACGTAGGCCGACAGACCACCGAACACCAGGGCGGTCATGGCGAAGGCCGAGCTGACCACTTCGGCGCCGCCGCTCATCTGCAGGTAGCGGTTGAGGATCGGGCCGAGGATGAAGCCCATGAAGCCGGTCAGGGCGAAAGTGGACACCAGACCCCAGACCGAGTCGCGCAGCTTGGCGGTCAGGAAGAACAGCCCATAGAAGCCGATGAGCACGACGAAGATGTTCGGGTAGCCGACGCGCATCTGCTGCGCGACGAAGGCCATCACACCGCTGAAGGCCAGGGTCAGGGCCAGGAGGCCGTAGGTATTGCGCAGGACACGACTCACCTCGAGCTGGTCGGCTTCCTGCACGCCGGTTTTAAGTAGGTAATCCTGTTCGCGCATGGCGAAGCTCCTCACAGTTGATAGCTTGTTGAAATGACAAGTTGCAAAGATCATAACAGAGCCTTCGAGCCGCTCCAGCCCCAGTGTTTGACAGCTTGTTACATTCCGGTATGATGGCGCCCGCAACGAAAGTGGAGGTATGGCCGAGTGGTTTAAGGCAGCAGTCTTGAAAACTGCCGACTGTAACAGGTCCTAGAGTTCGAATCTCTATGCCTCCGCCATATTCAGACAGAAAAGCCCCGTATTCCGGGGCTTTTTTGCGTCTGCCCGCCCTGCCCTTGTGCTCGTCTCAGGTCAGGTTTCAGGCCGGCCTCGCCAAGCGCCGGATGAGGCTCATGGCCACCTTGACAGGCTCCGGTCGTGCGCGCGGCTCAGGCCGGCTTTCGAAATGGGTGATCCAGCTTGCGAGCAAAAGCGTCTGCCATCGCGCAACAGCCCCAAGCGCTTATTGCATGCACGACGTTCTAAATCTCGCCAAGCGAAGGGCTGGCTAGTTGTCTTGCGTTTGTCACAGCCCTTTAAGACGGAAAAACTATTGTCTAAGCCGCCACGGCAGGCCGAACGTGGCGGTCGTAATGTGCGCCACATCAAATCCAGAACAAAAATAGTTTTTTACCCCTGCATTCTTTTAGCGTTAACCGCACTATTCGCTGGTTCAGAAACTGCAGGGCCGGTCGATCGTTACGAACGGCCCAAAGCGTGCGCATCTTCAAACACGGCAAACGCCCATTTCGCGGCGCTTTTCTCTGAAAGATGCTCCTGCCAGCCGAAGACATCAGACAACTTTTTTAACGGGCACAGCGACTCTTCTGCAACCCGCTGAGGATTCATTGTGCCTACCGATAGTTGAGTCCAGTCCTTGAGTAACGCCTATGTTCAATTCAGTTGAGAGCGTGTTGGGAGATATCAGTGTCAGGGCCAAGCTGGCTCTGGGGTTCACCCTGGTTTTATTGCTGACGCTGATGATTGCGGCGGTGGGCTGGAAGGGTTTGCGCGATCTGGGTGAACGCAGCACCCGGTTAAGCAACATCGGCAAGATCAACGAAACCGTGCGCGACCTGCGGATTGCCCGGCTGAGCTATACCATCACCCCGGACGAGGGGCGTGCAGCCAAGGTTACCAAGATACTGGATGACCTCGATGCGGGCATCGCCACATTGGGCAAAGTCTTTGCAGACCCAGCCAATCAGCGTGCCGCCACTGAAGCAGCCACGGCCTTGCGCAGTTACCGCAGTCATTTCCAGGACTTCGTGCGTGCCACCCAGGAACACAACGACGCGCAGTACAACCAGGCCAAAGCGGCGCTGGATACCGACATCCAGAATGTGTTCGCCAGCACCGGTCACTTGCTGGAAAGCCAGTCCCAGAAGCGCGACGACGAACTCAAGACAGCCAACGAACGCCTGCTGGGCGCTACCGTGCTGGCCTTGCTGTTCGGCATCCTGGCTTCGTGGCTGATCAGTCGCCTGATCGTCACGCCCTTGAAAGAGGTACTGCAGATTGCCGAACGGGTCGCTGAGGGCAATCTCAGCCAGGACATACGTGTATCACGCCGCGATGAGCTGGGCCTGCTGCAGACCAGCATGCAACGCATGACCGTTAGCTTGCGCGAGCTGATTGGCGGCCTGCGCGACGGTGTCGTGCAGATCGCCAGTGCCGCCGAACAATTGTCAGCCGTGACCAAGCAGACCAGCGCCGGGGTGAACAGCCAGAAACTCGAGACCGATCAGGTGGCCACGGCCATGAACGAGATGGCCACGACCGTGCAGGAGGTGGCGCGCAGTGCCGAACAGGCTTCGAGCGCGGCAGTCAACGCTGGACACGCCGCCCGCGAAAGCGACGCAGTGGTGAACCAGGCGATCGAGCAGATCACCCACCTGGATGCCGAGGTCGGCAACTCCACGGCAGCCATGGCCGAGCTGAAGCAGGAAAGCGACAAGATCGGCAGCGTTCTGGATGTGATCAAGTCGGTTGCCCAGCAGACCAACCTGTTGGCCCTCAACGCCGCCATCGAAGCGGCCCGGGCCGGTGAGGCCGGGCGCGGTTTTGCCGTGGTCGCCGATGAAGTGCGCAGCCTGGCGCAACGCACGCAGATGTCCACCGAGGAGATCGAGGCGCTGATCAGCAGCCTGCACCGGCGCACCGAGCAGGTCGCCGAAGCTCTCGACAAGAGCCGCGCGCTGACCGGCAACAGCGTCGAGCTGACGCGTCGCACCGGCACCTCGCTGCTGAGCATTACCCGTTCGGTGGCCACCATTGAATCGATGAACCTGCAGATTGCCACCGCCTCCGAACAACAGAGCGCGGTGGCTGACGAGATCAATCGCAGCGTGCTGAATGTGCGCCAGCTGTCCGAACAGACCTCTGCCGCCAGTGATGAAACGGCCGCTTCGAGCGTCGAGCTGGCGCGCCTCGGGACGCACCTGCAAACGCTGGTCGGTCGCTTCAAGACCTGATCAGCGAGCGATTGAAAACAGCCGGTAAAAGGTCCTGGACATTCAGGGCCTTGTCTTGTCTGGCACAGGCTCGGCGTTCGACAGTTCCTCCAGGCATTCCACCAGACGCAAGGCCGCTGGCGACAACCCGTAGCCCTGGCGGGTGATCACCCCAAGCTCGCGCGCCAGACCCGGTTCGCTCAGGTGCCGCCGTACCAGGCGCGGGTCGCCATCGTCAGCGGACTCGGGCAGCAAGGCGATTCCCAGGCCGTTGCGCACCAGGGCAAGCACCGTCGACATGTAGTTGGCCTCCAGCACCGGGCGCAACGCCAAGCCACCGAGCTGAAACACCTGCTCGATCTGCACCCGCACGCTGCTGTCACGCCCCGTCAATATCATCGGCTGGTCGTCGAGGTCGGCCAGCGTCAGGGTGCCATCGGCCAGCGGGTGGCCGATGGGCACGAACAGGCACAGGCGGTCCTGCATCAGCGTCTGGAAATCCAGCCCATGGACCATACGCGGTCGCACTCCGAGCCCGAAGTCGACATCGCCATCACGCACCAGCTCGCAGATACGATCAGCCACGACGTCGCGCAGGCGCACTTCGATGCCGGGAAACTCGCCGCGGAACACCGCCAGGCATTCAGGCAGAGCACTGGAGCACAGCGAAGGCAGCGCGGCGACACTCACCACCCCGCGGCGCAGCGCAGCCAGCCCCTGCCCGGCGTTGACGATGTTGGCGAAATCCAGCAGCAGCTTTTCCATGGCCGGCAGCGCTTCGCGGCCGGCGGCGGTCAGCTCGACGTGGCGCGGGCTGCGCTCCAGCAGGCTGATGCCCAGCCAGCCTTCGAGCTGGCGAATCTGCACGGTCAGCGCCGAGGGCGAAAGGTGCAGGTCGTCGGCGGCGCGGGCGAAATTGCCACGATGCACCACGGCAAGAAAGGCACGAATGTGCTGCAGGGCATTCTTCATTTAATTTTTTCGAATGTGACCACCAGGTAATTGCAATTTACAGGCAATTCGCCCGTTCCCGATACTCGGCACAACAACAAAAACAATCCGGAGTGTCCCCATGCTTGCGCTTTACGGCGTCATCACGATTCTCTGCCTGCTCGTCGCCGTGATGAGCAAGCGTCTCTCCCCCCTGGTGGCGCTGATCGCGCTACCCGTGGCCGCCGCCTTGCTGGCCGGCTTCGGTCTGCAGACCAGCGGTTTCATTCTCACCGGTATCAAGAACGTGGCACCGGTGGTGGGCATGTTCATCTTCGCCATCCTGTTCTTCGGGGTGATGACCGACGCCGGCATGCTCGACCCGATCATCGACCGCATCCTGCGCGCCGTGGGCACGCGCCCGACCCGGATCGTCTGCGGCACCGCCCTGCTCGCTTTGCTGGTGCACCTGGACGGCTCCGGGGCAGTGACCTTTCTGGTCACGGTCCCGGCGATGCTGCCGCTGTATACGCGGCTGGGCATCGACCGGCGCATACTGGCCTGCGTGGCGGCTATGGCCGCCGGGGTGAATTTCCTGCCCTGGACCGGCCCGGTGCTGCGTTCGTCGGCGGCCTTGCACGTTCCCGTCGCCGATCTGTTCCAGCCGCTGATCCCGGTGCAACTGGTGGGCCTGACCTTCGTCTTCGCCAGTGCCTGGTGGCTGGGCTGGCGCGAGGAGAAGCGTCTGGGCCTGACCGCTGGCAGCCAGGCCGCTGCACCGCAGCGCGTATTGACGCCGGAAGAGCAGAGCCTGCGCCAGCCAGGCAAGTTCTGGCTGAACCTGACGCTGTCCATCGTGGTGATGGCGGTGATGATTGCCGGCTGGGTCGACCCGGTGGTGATGTTCATGCTCGGCACCGTGGCGGCGCTGTGCCTGAACTACCCCAATGTGGATCAGCAACGCCAGCGCATCGACGCTCACGCCAAGACCGCGCTGACCATGGCGAGCATTCTCCTGGCCGCCGGGGTGTTCACCGGCATCATGCAGGGCACCGGCATGCTCAAGGCCATGGCCGAAGTGGCCGTGCAGCAGATTCCGCCGGGGCACGGCAGCCTGATTCCGGCCGTGGTGGGTTTCATCTCGATGCCGCTGAGCCTGCTGTTCGATCCTGATTCGTTCTACTTCGGCGTCATGCCGGTGATCGCTGAAGTCGGCCGTTCGCTGGGTGTGGACCCGGTGCAAGTGGCGCAGGCTTCGCTGCTGGGCGTACACACCACCGGTTTTCCCGTCAGCCCGCTGACACCCGCGACCTTCCTGCTGGTCGGTCTGTGCAAGCTGGAGCTCGCCGACCACCAGCGCTTTACCTTGCCCTTCCTGTTTGCCGCCTCGGTGCTGATGACCCTCGCAGCACTGGCATTTGGAGTGTTCTGAACATGACCCCATTGCGTATCGGCGCCGGGGCCGGCTACTCCGGTGACCGCCTCGAACCTGCCGTGGAGCTGGCCCGCCACGGCGAGCTTGACTACCTGATCTTCGAATGCCTGGCCGAGCGCACCATCGCGCTGGCCCAGCAGGCTCGCCTGGCCGACCCGCTGGCCGGCTACGACCCGCTGCTGGCCACCCGCATGCGCGCCGTTCTGCCCTACCTGCGCCAGGGCGGCCGACGCCTGCGCATCATCACCAACATGGGCGCGGCCAACCCCCGTGGGGCCATGCGCAAGGTGCTGGAAATCGCCAGCGAACTGGGCCTGCATGGCCTGAAGGTCGCCGCCGTGGAGGGCGACGACGTGCTCGCCACCCTGCGCGCCCACCCCGCGTGGACGCTGGACAACGGTCTGAAGGTGGCCGAGCTGGGCGAGCGCCTGGTTTCGGCCAATGCCTACCTGGGCATCGAAGGTATCGTCCAGGCCCTGGAGCTGGATGCCGATGTGATCATCACCGGCCGCGTGGCCGACCCATCGCTGTTTCTCGCTGCGCAGGCGCATGCCTTTGGCTGGGCCGCCGATGACTGGCTGCGGCGCGGACGCGGCACGCTGACCGGCCACCTGCTCGAGTGCGCCGGGCAGGTCAGCGGCGGCTATTTCGCCGACCCTGGGGTCAAGGACGTGCCTGACCTGGCCCGCCTGGGCTTTCCCCTCGCCGAGATCGACCGCGACGGTCATGCGCAGATCACCAAGGTGGCCGGTAGCGGTGGGCGCATCGACGTGGCGACTTGTACCGAACAGTTGCTGTATGAAGTGCATGACCCGCGCCGCTACCTCACCCCGGATGTCACCGCCGACTTTTCCGCGGTCACCTTCACCCCGGTCGCTGCTGACCGTATCGCGGTCAGTGGCGCCAATGGTCGCGAGCGCCCTGAACACCTGAAAGTGACGGTCGGTTATCGCGATGGCTGGATCGGCGAAGGACAGATGTCCTATGGCGGCCCCAATGCCGTGGCTCGGGCGCGCCTGGCCGGGCAGATCGTCGAGCAGCGCCTGGCGCTGAGCGGGGTGCAGGTGCAAGAGCTGCGTTGCGAACTGCTGGGCGTCGACTCGTTGCACGGCAGCACGTTCGGCCAGACGGCCGAACCCTGGGAGGTGCGTCTGCGCGTCACCGGGCGTTGCGCGACCCGCGAACTGGCCCAGGCCCTCGCCAATGAGGTCGAGACCCTTTACACCAACGGCCCGGCGGGCGGTGGCGGTGCCACGCGCCAGGTGCGCGAGGTGCTGGCCGTGGCCAGCCTGTATCTGCCACGCGAGCAGGCCATTGCCCATGTCGATCTGCAGGTAAGCCCATGACTGTCATCTTGCATCAGCTCGCCCACACCCGAACCGGTGACAAGGGCGATACGTCGAACATCTCGGTGATCGCCTTCAAGGCCGAGGACTATCCGACCCTGGAAAAGGCGTTGACCGCCGAGCGGGTCGAGGCCTGGTTCGCTCATCTTCGCGACGCCAGCGCCGGGCCGGTGCAGCGCTATGAACTGCCACAGCTGCACGCGCTGAATTTCGTCTTGCCCGGCCTGCTGCGCGGCGGCGTCACCCGCTCCCTGGCCCTGGACGCCCACGGCAAATGCCTGGGCGCTGCGCTGTTGCAGATGCCCGTAGAGGGCGCATAGGCCAATCCTGGCTGAAGCCGGTCCTACCGCTCCCTCGCCAGGACAGGGAGCGCTTCAGCCGCGCTGCGGTGCCAGCCGGTGCGCCAGGCAAGCCCGCAGCGCCGCGCCGGTTCTCACACGCAGGGCCTCGAATTCTTTATCATGGCGGCCTGTGACAACCACCGGGCCCGCCATGAAGTTCGCCATTTCCGTTTTTTCCGCGCCGCATGATCCCTCGTCGCGCCGCGCCCTGCTGTTCGCCCAGGCG
This sequence comes from uncultured Pseudomonas sp., assembly GCF_913777995.1. Taxonomy (GTDB): domain Bacteria; phylum Pseudomonadota; class Gammaproteobacteria; order Pseudomonadales; family Pseudomonadaceae; genus Aquipseudomonas. The sequence goes on from NZ_CAJYVE010000042.1 coordinate 89,543, forward strand.
GTGCTGGACGGCGGGCACCAGATCGTACGGCTGTTCTTCTACCAGGATGGCGTCTACAACGCTGCCAGCACCGTCGTGACGCCTCAGGACGAACAGGACCTGCCACGCCAGTGGCATGACTTCATCACCCACAACGCGCTGGATGGCGTGGTGTGCATCGCTGCCGGTCTGCGCCGCGGCGTGATCAACGACCAGGAAGCCACGCGCTACCAGCGCCAGGCCGGCAACCTGATGCCCGGCTGGGAGCTGTCCGGGCTGGGGCAATTGCATGATGCCGTACAGGCAGCAGACCGGGTGGTCTGCTTCGGAGGGCCGTAAGGTGAGCAAATCCCTGTTGATCATCAGCCGCCAGGCGCCCTGGTCAGGCCCCGGAGCGCGTGAAGCGCTGGACATCGTCCTGGCCGCCGGCGCCTTCGACCTGCCGGTCGCCCTGCTGTTTCTCGACGATGGCGTGTTCCAACTGCAGGCCGGCCAGACAGCCGGCGCCGTGCAGCAGAAGGACGTCACCGCCAATCTCAAGGCCCTGCCGATGTTCGGTGTCGAAGAGCTGTATGCCTGCGGCCACAGCCTGCAGCAACGCGGCATTTGTGCCGCAACGCTGGACGAGGCCATCGAGCCGCTGGCCAGTGGTGCCGACATCGCCGCGCTCATTGCCCGTTACGACCAGGTGATTACGATCTGATGGCGACCTTGCACGTTGTATCCCACTCCCCCTTCGCCGACAGCCGCCTGGCCAGTTGCCTGCGCGTGCTGGGCGAAGCAGACGCCGTGCTGCTGTGCGGCGACGCCACCTATGCCCTGAGCCAGCCCGATGCCGTACTGCTGGCGCTGGGCGAACGACTGTTCATCCTCGAAGAAGACCGCGCCGCGCGAGGCCTTGCCTTGCCCGCCACGGCCCGCGCGGTGGATTATCCCGGCTTCGTCGCGTTGTCCATCCGCTTCGACAAGGTGAACACCTGGCTATGAATGCGCTTACCGTTGCCGGCCGCCAGGTCCCGCTGGACCAGGACGGTTTTCTGGAGAACCTCGACGACTGGTCACTGGAGGTGGCACGCGCCCTGGCCGCCGAAGAAGACATCGCCTTCGCCGACGAGCACGTGGAAGTGCTGCAGTTGCTGCGCGACTTCTACGCCGAATTCCAGCTCTCGCCCGCCACCCGCCCGCTGATCAAGTACGCTGCCCTCAAGCTGGGCCCGGAAAAGGGCAACAGCCAGTATCTCAACCGCCTGTTCAACGGCCGCCCCGCCAAGCTGGCTGCGCGCCTGGCAGGCCTGCCCAAGCCGACCAACTGCATATGACCGACCACCGCCCCCTCGTCACCGAAACGCCCGCCGAGCATCCCTTTGCGCAGTTCGTGCGCATTCTTGGCAAGGGCAAGCGCGGCGCCCGTGGCCTGACCCGCGAAGAAGCCCGTGAAGCCATGGGCATGCTGCTCGACGAACAGGTCGAAGAGGCACAGCTCGGCGCCTTCCTGATGCTGCTGCGTCACAAGGAAGAAAGCCCGGAGGAACTGGCCGGTTTCACCGAGGCCGTGCGCCAGCGCCTGAACGCCCCAGCCATTGACGTCGACATCGACTGGCCCACCTATGCCGGCAAGAAACGCCATCTGCCCTGGTACCTGCTGGCGGCCCGCTGCCTGGCCGACAACGGCGTGCGTGTGCTGCTGCATGGCGGCGGCGCACACACCGCCGGGCGACTGTACACCGAGCAGTTGCTGGAGCTACTGGACATTCCCCTGTGCCGTGGTTGGGGTGCGGTGCAGGCCGCCATGCAGCAGCGCCATCTGGCGTTCATCCCCCTGAGCGACTGGGCACCACCGCTGCAGCGCATGATCGACCTGCGCAACACGCTCGGCCTGCGTTCGCCGATCCACTCCCTGGCCCGGGTGCTCAACCCGCTCCAGGCACGCTGCGGTCTGCAAAGCATCTTCCACCCCGGCTACCAGGCCGTGCATCGCGAAGCGAGCCGGCTGCTGGGTGACCACGCCATCGTCATCAAGGGCGACGGCGGCGAAATCGAGGTCAACCCCGACACCATCAGCCACCTGTATGGCACCACGGCCGGGGCGGACTGGGACGAAGAGTGGCCGGCGCTGGCCGAACGGCGCCACGTCAAGCCCGCCAGTCTGGAACCTGCCCACCTGGTAGCGTTCTGGCGTGGTGAAGTCGAAGACAGTTACGGCAGCCTGGCACTGCTGGCGACCATGGCGCTGGCCTTGCGCGGCCTGGGTGTCGAGCGGGACGCAGCATTCGAGCAGGCCCGGCAGTTCTGGGACAGGCGCGACCGCAATGCCCTATCTATCGCCTGATTCGATAGATAGCGGCCAGTATTTGCACTTTTAGTTCGAACCATGGCCTTTAGACTGGTCTCCAATGAACCACTATGGAAACGGAGACCATCATGGGCTTGCTGATCGAAGGGCGCTGGCACGACCAGTGGTATGAAACCAAAGACGGCGCATTCCAGCGCGAGAGCGCGCAGCGCCGCAGCTGGGTGACCGCCGACGGCGCGCCGGGGCCTTCCGGACAGGGCGGTTTCGCTGCCGAAGCCGGGCGCTACCACCTGTATGTTTCGCTGGCCTGCCCCTGGGCGCATCGCACGCTGATCGTGCGCCAGCTCAAGGGCCTGGAAAAGCTCATCGACGTGTCGGTGGTCAGTTGGCTGATGCTGGAGAACGGCTGGACCTTCGATACCGCCACCGGCTCGTCCGGCGACGCCCTCGACAACCTGCAGTTCATGCACCAGCGCTACACTCGGGACGACCCGCATTACACCGGGCGGGTCACGGTGCCGGTGCTGTGGGACAAAAAGACCCAGCGCATCGTCAGCAACGAGTCGGCGGAGATCATCCGCATGTTCAACTCCGCGTTCGACGGCCTGACCGGCAACCCCCTGGACCTCTACCCTGAGCCACTGCGCACGCAGATCGACGCGCTCAACGAGCAGATCTACCCGAACGTCAACAACGGTGTGTATCGCGCCGGCTTCGCCACCTCGCAGGGCGCCTACGAAGAAGCGTTCGACCAGCTGTTCGCCAAGCTCGACGAGTTGGAACAGCTACTGGGCACGCAACGCTACCTGAGCGGGGAATACCTGACCGAGGCTGACATTCGCCTGTTCACCACGCTGATCCGCTTCGACGCGGTTTACCACGGCCACTTCAAGTGCAACCTGCGGCGCATCAGTGACTACCCGAACCTGAGCCATTGGTTGCGGGAGCTGTACCAGTGGCCGGGCGTGGCGCAGACCGTGGACTTCCAGCACATCAAGCACCACTACTATGGCAGCCACCGCACCATCAACCCGACCGGCGTGGTGCCCAAAGGACCGCAGCAGGATTTCACCCAGGCCCACGACCGTGAACGCCTGCCAGGCAAAGGCATCTGGCAATGAAAAAAGCCCTGGGAGCGAGCGGCCTCGCTTCCAGGGCTTGGATGGGCGGTCCTGCCAGACAGGCTACAGGGCTGGCAGATCAGCCTGAGCGCCTTCGAACCACGCCAGTTTTTCGCGCAGCACTACCACCTCGCCAACAATCACCAGGGTCGGCGCATGCACTTCGTGCTCGGCGACCAGTTGCGGCAGGTTGGCCAGGGTGCCGGTAAACACCCGCTGGTTGGTCGTGGTGCCCTGCTGCACCAGTGCCGCCGGGGTGTCAGCGGCACGCCCGTGGGCGATCAGCTGTTCGCAGATGGTCGGCAAGCCCACCAGGCCCATGTAGAACACCAGCGTCTGCGCCGGGGCAACCAGGTCGCTCCAGGGCAGGTCGCTGGTGTTGTTCTTCAGGTGTCCCGTGATGAAGCGCACTGACTGCGCATAGTCACGATGAGTCAGGGGAATGCCGGCGTAGGCTGCACAGCCACTGGCGGCGGTGATGCCCGGCACGACCTGGAACGGAATGCCATGCGCTGCCAGTTCTTCGATCTCTTCGCCACCACGGCCGAAGATGAACGGGTCGCCACCCTTGAGGCGCACGACGCGCTTGCCCTGGCGGGCCAGGTCGACCAATTGCTGGTTGATCTGATCCTGCGGCACGGCATGGTCGGCACGCCGCTTGCCCACATAGACGCGCTCGGCATCGCGACGGCACAGCTCTAGAATCGCTGGCGCCACCAGGCGGTCGTAGAGCACCACATCAGCCTGCTGCATCAAGCGCAGGGCGCGGAAGGTCAGCAGGTCCGGGTCGCCAGGGCCGGCACCGACCAGGTAAACCTCGCCCGGCGCGTGGGGCGGCTCGCCATCCACCTTGGCCTGCAACAGGCGTTCGGCTTCGGCCCCCTGCCCGGCCAGCTGCCGATCAGCGATCGGCCCCTGGAACACCTCTTCCCAGAACGCGCGACGTTGCTGCACATCCGGGTACAGCTGCTTGACCCGATGGCGAAAGCGCGCCGCCAGGCCAGCCAGTTGCCCATAGGTGGAGGGGATCCAGGTTTCCAGCTTGGCGCGGATCAGCCGCGCCAGCACCGGCGCATCGCCGCCGCTGGACACCGCGATGACCAGCGGCGAGCGGTCGACGATGGCCGGGAAGATCACGCTGCACAGCGCCGGCGCGTCCACCACGTTGACCGGCATGCCGCGACGCCGGGCGTCGGCGGACACCTGGGCGTTGAGCGGCTCGTCGTCGGTTGCGGCGATGACCAGTACACAATCGTCCAGGTCGGTCTCCTGGTAGCCGCGCGGGCGGATTTCCCCGCCACTGCCTGCGACCAGCTCTTGCAACTGGGCTTCGACCTGCGGAGCAACGACCCGCAACAGCGCACCTGCGTCGGCCAGCAGGCGCGACTTGCGCAAGGCGATCTCGCCGCCGCCCACCACCAGGACCCAGCTGCCACGCAGGTTATGGAACAGTGGCAGGAATTCCATTTAGCCGATGACCTCAAGGCCGCCCATGTAGGGTTTGAGCACTTCCGGTACGCGAATCGAACCGTCGGCCTGCTGGTAGTTCTCCAGCACCGCGACCAGGGTACGACCAACTGCCAGGCCCGAACCGTTGAGGGTATGGACCAGTTCCGGCTTGCCGGTTTCCGGGTTGCGCCAGCGCGCCTGCATGCGTCGCGCCTGGAAATCGCCGCAGTTCGAGCAGGAGGAAATTTCGCGGTATTTGTCCTGGCTGGGGACCCAGACTTCCAGGTCGTAGGTCTTCACTGCGCTGAAGCCCATGTCGCCAGTGCACAGCGCCAGGACCCGGTACGGCAGCTCCAGCAGTTGCAGGACGCGCTCGGCATTGGCGGTCAGCGATTCCAGCTCGTTCATCGACTCGTGCGGCGCCACTACCTTGACCATCTCGACCTTGTCGAACTGGTGCTGGCGGATCATGCCGCGGGTGTCACGCCCCGAAGCACCGGCTTCGCTACGGAAGCACGGGGTGTGGGCAACGAACTTCAGCGGGAGTTGCTTGGCGTCGAGAATCTGCCCGGAGACGATGTTGGTCAGCGACACTTCGGCGGTGGGGATCAGGTACAGGTCGGCTTCGCCATCGCGGCCGATCTTGAACAGATCTTCTTCGAACTTGGGCAACTGGCCGGTGCCCTGCAGGGCCGGTGCCTGCACCAGGTACGGGGTGTAGGTTTCCTCGTAGCCGTGCTCGTTGATGTGCAGGTTGATCATGAACTGCGCCAGGGCGCGGTGCAGACGGGCGATGGGGCCACGCAGCAATGCGAAACGCGCGCCAGACAGCTTGGCGGCGGTCTCGAAGTCCAGCCAGCCGAACTTCTCGCCCAGGGTCACGTGGTCCTGGACCGGGAAGTCGAAGCTGGCCGGCGTGCCCCAGCGGCGCACTTCGACGTTGCCGTCTTCGTCTTCCCCGACCGGCACGGAAGCGTCGGGCAGGTTGGGAATGGTCAGCAGAATGCCGTCCAGCTCGGCCTGGATGTTGTCCAGCTCGACCTTGCCGGCGGACAGCTCATTGCCCATGCGCTCGACGTCAGCCATCAGCGGCGCGATGTCTTCGCCGCGCTGCTTGGCCTGGCCGATGGACTTGGAACGGGCGTTACGCTCGGCCTGCAGCTGTTCGGTGCGGGTCTGGACCACCTTGCGCTGAGCTTCCAGCGCTTCGATGCGCGCCACGTCCAGGGTGAAACCACGGGAGGCCAGGCGATCCGCTACGTCCTGAAGTTGCGTCCGTAACAGTTTGGAATCGAGCATATCGTTCTCTCGTCTATCAAAGTCGGGTCAATGTCAGGCCTACCCAGGTTGCGAGCAGGCCGCCGAACACGCTGATGCCGGCATAGCCCAGGGCCAGCGGGACCTGCCCGCTTTCCAGCAGGCGCAGCGTATCCAGTGAAAAGGATGAAAAGGTCGTCAGACCACCTACGAAACCGACGATCAGGCCGGCGCGCACCTCGACCGGCACTTCCGGACGGATCAGGAACAGGCCATACAGCACGCCGATGATCAGGCAACCGACGATGTTCACCGCCAGGGTCGCCGTGTAGAAGTGCTGCGGCCAGCGGGCGTTGACCCAGTTGCCGGTCGCGAAACGCAGTAATGTACCAGCGATGCCGGCAATCGACACCGCCAGAATGGTCTGAATCATGATTTTCTCCGCTGCCGAGGGCTGGCGGCATCCAGCGCCCCCAGATGACGAAGCTTTTCGCCGATCTTCATTTCCAGCCCGCGGGGCACCGGTTGGTAGTACTGGCGCGGCTCGAGGTCTTCGGGGAAGTAGTCCTCACCGGCGGCGTAAGCGTCCGGTTCGTCATGGGCGTAGCGGTACTCCTCGCCATAGCCCAGTTGCTTCATCAGCTTGGTGGGTGCGTTGCGCAGGTGCAGCGGCACCTCCAGCGAACCGTTCGCGGCGGCATCGGCCATGGCCGCCTTGAAGGCCATGTACACGGCGTTGCTCTTCGGCGCGCAAGCCAGGTAGACGATGGCCTGCGCCACCGCCAGCTCGCCTTCCGGGCTGCCCAGGCGTTCCTGCACATCCCAGGCCGACATGCACAGAGGCAAGGCACGCGGATCGGCGTTGCCGATGTCCTCGCTGGCCATGCGCACCACCCGGCGCGCCAGGTACAAAGGGTCACAACCGCCGTCGATCATGCGCGCGAACCAGTACAGCGCGGCATCGGGATTGGAACCACGGATCGACTTGTGCAGGGCGGAAATCTGGTCGTAAAAGGCCTCGCCGCCCTTGTCGAAGCGTCGGCGGCTGTCGCCCAACAGGCTGTTGAGCATTTCAGTGCCGATCTCGCTGCCATCTTCGGCCAGGTCGGCGGCATTCTCCAGCAGGTTGAGCATGCGCCGACCGTCCCCGTCGGCGGCAGCCATGAGCGTGGCGAAGCCTTCATCGGACAGGCTCAGATGCCGCCCGCCCAAGCCCCGCTCTTCGGTCAGGGCACGCTGCACCAGCTTGCGCAGGGCCGCTTCGTCCAGGCTCTTGAGCACATAGACGCGGGCGCGTGACAGCAGCGCGTTGTTCAGCTCGAAGGAGGGATTCTCGGTGGTTGCGCCAATGAAGATCAGCGTGCCGTCTTCGACATACGGCAGGAAGGCGTCCTGCTGGGACTTGTTGAAGCGATGGACCTCGTCGACGAACAGAATGGTGCGCCGACCGTACTGCGCCGCCTGCTGCTTGGCCACTTCGACGGCCTGGCGGATTTCCTTGACACCCGCCAGCACCGCCGAGACGGTCTCGAAATGCGCATCGGAAACCTTGGCCAGCAGCCTGGCCAGGGTGGTCTTGCCCACCCCGGGCGGCCCCCAGAAGATCATCGAATGCAGGGCGCCCTGCTCCAGCGCCTCACGCAACGGCTTGCCGTGGGCCAGGACATGTTCCTGGCCCACGTACTCGTCCAGGTTGGTGGCGCGCAAGCGTGCGGCCAGGGGCTGGGCGATGGGTTCACGACTGAACAGGTCCATGATCCGCGGTGTTATTCCTGAATGACGTCGGCGCCCTTGGGAATCTGGAACTGGAACTTGCCGGCGGGCACCGGTTCGTTGGCCTTGACGCCGGTGAACAGGATATTGGTGCGCTGGCCGACGTTGTCCACTAGTTGCATGTCGTTGATCAGGCCATTACGGAACGACAGGCGCAGGTTATCGAACAGGCTGTCCTTGGTCTTGGGCTTGAGCACGAAGTCGACTACACCACCGGCCTCCTTGGAGGTGATGTCGAAGCTTTCACTGATCTTCGACACGTCGCCGGACAACAGCAACGCCGGGGTCTGGGTCAGGCGCTGGTCGAGCGTCTTGATGGTCACCTGCTGCAGGTCCGGGTCCCAGAGGGTGACCTTCTTGCCGTCGGAGACCATCAGTTGTTCCTGGGGTGGGTCGGTATGCCAGTTGAACTGGCCGGGACGCTGCAGAATCATGCTGCCCTGGGCTTCCTGCAACTGGGTGCCGCCGCCGTCGAGGGTCATCTGCGAGAAACGCCCGCTGAGAGTCTGGGATTTTTCCAGCAGTTGGGTCAGGCGCGCCACGTCCTTGCCATCGGCATGGGCGGTCACGGCGGAAAGAGTCAGAGCAGTGGCGAGAAACATGCGGATAAGACGCATGGGGGTCCTCTTTGAATTCGCTGTAAGGGCGGCGATGCACGATACACGGCATCGCCATTGAAACCCAGGGATCAATCGCGCATCGGCGCCGGGGCGATCACTTCACGCGAGCCGTTGGAGTTCATGGGGGTGACCACACCGGCCATTTCCATGGCCTCGATCATCCGCGCCGCGCGGTTATAGCCGATCTTGAGCTTGCGCTGCACAGCTGAAATCGATGCCCGACGGCTCTCCAGCACGAAATTGACCGCCTCGTCATACAGGGCGTCGCTCTCGCTGTCATCGCCGTCGCCTCCGCCGCCGCCACCCTCGAAGCCGCTGCCGGCCTCTTCGACACCGGAGAGGATGTCGTCGTTGTAGTCGGGGGTGCCGCGCATTTTCCAGGCCTCAACCACGCGATGCACCTCGTCATCGGAGACGAAGGCACCATGGACGCGGATCGGCAGGCTGGTGCCCGGCGGCATGTAGAGCATGTCACCGTGACCGAGCAGCTGTTCGGCGCCGCCCTGGTCGATGATGGTCCGCGAGTCGATCTTGCTCGACACCTGGAACGCCATGCGGGTCGGGATGTTGGCCTTGATCAGACCGGTGATCACGTCCACCGATGGACGCTGGGTAGCGAGGATCAGGTGGATCCCGGCGGCCCGCGCCTTCTGGGCGATCCGCGCGATGAGTTCTTCGACCTTCTTGCCGACGATCATCATCATGTCGGCGAATTCGTCGACCACCACCACGATGGTCGGCAGGGTGCTGAGCAACGGCGCCTCGTCGTGGATGCTTTCACGGCGGTACAACGGGTCGCTGACCGGTGTACCGGCCTCTTCGGCGTCCTTGATCTTGCGGTTGAAGCCGGCCAGGTTACGCACGCCCATGGCCGCCATCAGCTTGTAGCGCCGCTCCATCTCGGCGACGCTCCAGCGCAGCGCATTAGCGGCGTCCTTCATGTCGGTGACCACCGGGCACAGCAGGTGCGGAATGCCTTCGTAGATCGACAGTTCGAGCATCTTCGGGTCGATCATGATCAGCCGCGCATCTTCGGGCTTGGACTTGAACAGGATCGACAGGATCATGGCGTTGACCCCCACCGACTTACCGGAACCGGTGGTACCGGCCACCAGCAGGTGCGGCATCTTGGCCAGGTCGGTGATGACCGGTCGGCCACCGATGTCATGGCCCAGGGCCAGGGTGACCGGCGACTTGGCGCTGTCGTACTCGGGCGTGGAAAGCACTTCCGAGAAACGCACGATCTGCCGGTCTTCGTTGGGAATCTCGATACCCACGGTGGTCTTGCCGGGGATCACCTCGACCACCCGCACACTGGTCACCGCCAGCGAACGCGCCAGGTCCTTGGCCAGGTTGGCGATACGGCTGACCTTCACGCCGGCCGCCGGCTGGATCTCGTAGCGGGTAATCACCGGGCCGGGATGGATGGAGTCCACCGTCACTTCGACGCCGAACTCCTTGAGCTTGATTTCCAGCAGCTTGCCCACTGCATCGAGGGATTCCGGCGAATAGCTGAGGGCTTTCTTTTCCACCGGGTCGAGGATCGACAAAGGCGGCAAGGTGCCTTCCACGGCGCTGTCGACGAACAGCGGCGCCTGCTTTTCCTTCATCACCCGGTTGCTCGGCTCCGGAGCCTTGGCCGGGGTCGGTGGAATGATCGCCGGAGCGGTCTTGTCGCGCGGCTCCGCGACGGGCTTGGCGGCTGGCGCGGCAACCGGTGCGGCAGGCGCAGGCTTGGCGACCGGTGGCTGTTCGCGTTCGAAGACCTTGTCACGGGCACCCAGGGCCGGCTCGCGGCGCGCAGAGGCCTTGGGCTCGTGGCGTTCGTCTTCGAGTTGCAGGTCGACTTCGCGCAGCTTGACCACCATGTTGCGACGCTCGACCCGCGCCACCCACCAGCGGCTCACGGCGCCTTGCAGCAACTCGAAAAGATCCAGGGTGATCTTGCCGGTGACGTCCATGACCTTGAACCAGGAAAGGTCGGTGAACACGGTGAGGCCAAACAGGAACAAGGCGATGAACAGCAAGGTGCTGCCCTGGATGTTCAGTGCGCGTTTGGCCAGGTCGCCGAGCACCTCGCCCAGCACACCGCCCGCCGAACCGGGAAAGCCGGCGGCGAAATGGAAGTGGATATGCGCCAGCGCGGCACCGGCCAATACCAGGAACACCAGGCCGATCAGGCGCCAGGAGAACAGCCAGCCGCTCCATTGCCAGGGCTCGTGACGCTGGCGGAACACCTGCCAGGCCTTGATGCCCAGTAACAGCGGGAAGATATAGGCAAAGTAGCCCAGGACCATGAACAGGATGTCGGCACTGAAGGCACCGGCGCGGCCGGCGGCATTCTGCACCTGGGCGCCGTTGCTGCTGGTGTGGCTCCAGCCCGGATCGCTCTGGTCATAGGTCAGCAGGGCCATGATCAGGTACAGGCACAGGAAGCCGAAGGCGATCAGTGCCCCTTCCTTGAGTCGATAGTGCAGCTGCTGTCGCCAGAGGGGGACAGCCGCAGGTGCGGGTGCTGGAGTGGATTTCTTCAAAACGCTCTAATTCCTGCGCAACAGCGCGAACATCTCATTTAACGACCAGTACGACGGCGACCCGACGCGAACGGCAGCGCCTGGCTCAAGCCAGGCGACAGCATCGGACGCGTGACTTGAATCATAACGCGCAACGGGGGCATTGTACGCCCTTGGCCGCCTGCGGACATGGCGCAGCGCGCTACAAGTCTGGCGCGCAGCAGCTGGGTCTTCAAGCATCGCCGACGAGGCTCAATTTGAGCACGCATTCTCTTTCGTGACAAAGGCTTATGAAGCAGGATTCATCCACGACATAGGTCAGGATAAACTCACGTCAACCTGGCTCTGACCATACCTGGCATACAGAGTTGCACATCTGCCCTCCCCTACCGAGAAATCTCGCCCCATGCTGACCTGGCTAAGACGCGACAGTCTGGAATTTCCACCGCTGCACAAGGCACTGCGTGAACCCAACGGGCTGCTGGCCGCTGGCGGCGACCTGTCTGCGCAGCGTCTGGTGCAGGCTTATCGCCACGGCTGCTTTCCGTGGTTTCAGGATGGCCAGCCGATCCTCTGGTGGTCGCCCGACCCACGCACGGTGCTGCTGCCCGAACAGCTGCATGTCTCACGCAGCCTGGCCAAGCTGCTGCGCCAGCAACGCTACCGAGTGACCTTCGACCAGGACTTCGACGCAGTGATCGGCGCCTGCGCTGCGCCACGCAGCTATGCCCAGGGCACCTGGATCACCAATGGCATGCAAGATGCCTATCGCGAGCTGCACCGCCGCGGACATGCCCACAGCGTTGAGGTGTGGCGGGGCGACGAACTGATCGGCGGACTCTACGGCCTGGCCATGGGCCGACTGTTCTTCGGCGAATCCATGTTCAGCCGCGCCGACAACGCATCCAAGGTTGGCTTCGCCACGCTGGTGGAGCACCTCGCGGCCTGGGGCTTCGTACTGATCGACTGCCAGATGCCGACCGACCACCTGCACAGCCTCGGAGCCGGCCCCATCAGCCGCGCGGCATTCGCCGATTACCTGAACCGTTACATCGATGCCGAAAATAACGCCGACTGGTTGCCTAGGCGAGTTTGACAGGCTGGCTTACACTCTTGTCTATCGGCTTATGTAAACGGGGGCAATCATGACAGAGCTGGCGCGGCTCAAGTTTTATGCCACTCAACCCCACTCCTGCAGCTACCTGCCCGAAGAACAGGCCACTACGCTGTTCCTCGATCCCAGCCAGCCCATGGACGTGCAGGTCTATGCCGATCTTTCGGACATGGGCTTTCGCCGCAGTGGCGATCACCTCTACCGACCGCACTGCCAGAACTGCAGCGCCTGCATACCGGCTCGCATCCCCGTCGACCTGTTCGTGCCCACCCGGCAGCAGAAGCGCATCATCAAGCGCAACGCCGACCTGGAAGTGCGCAGCGTCAAGCCGGTATTCACCCAGGAGTATTTCGACCTCTACCAGCGCTACATCGAGCAACGCCATGCCGACGGCGACATGTACCCGCCCAGCCGCGATCAGTTCACCACCTTCCTAGTGCGCGACCTGCCCTTCTCGCGCTTCTACGAGTTCCGCGCCGAAGGCCGCCTGATGGCCGTTGCGGTCACCGACCTGCTGCCCAACGGACTTTCAGCGGTGTACACCTTCTATGATCCCGACGAAGAGCGGCGCAGCCTCGGGCGCTATGCGATTCTCTGGCAGGTTGCGGAAACCGCGCGCCTGCATCTTCACGCGGTCTATCTTGGCTACTGGATAAAGAACTGCAAGAAGATGAACTACAAGACCCAATATCGACCCATCGAACTGCTGACCAATCAAAGATGGGTCACTCTGTATTGAAGTCCTTGGCTTGACAGGCCTTTTTCGGGCACAATGCACGCCGCTTTTGCCTGGCGCCACTTGCACCGGGCCACTCATTTGATACCCGAGGGCTTTACTGCATGTCGAAAGAAGACAGCTTCGAAATGGAAGGCACTGTCGTCGACACCCTGCCCAACACCATGTTTCGCGTGGAGTTGGAAAATGGGCACGTCGTAACCGCGCATATCTCCGGCAAGATGCGCAAGAACTACATCCGTATTCTGACCGGTGACAAGGTGCGCGTTGAACTGACGCCCTACGACCTGAGCAAAGGGCGTATCACCTACCGCGCTCGCTGATCGCGTAAGCTTCAAACGACAAAGCCCGGCAATGCCGGGCTTTGTCGTTTCTGCAGGATCGCTACCCGTCCCTTGCGGGACGGGCAGACGGTCAGGCCATTTCCGCCGTGGTTTCGAAGTCGAAGGTGATCTCGCCATCCTTGACATCGATATGCACCACACCGCCATGCTCGGACAGCTCGCCGAACAGGATCTCCTCGGCCAACGGCCGCTTGATGCGATCCTGGATGAGCCGCGCCATCGGCCGCGCGCCCATCGCCGCATCGTAACCGCCCTGGGCCAGCCAGCTGCGTGCCGCATCGGACACTTCGAGCAACACGCGCTTGTCTTCCAGTTGCGCCTGCAGTTCGGTGAGGAACTTGTCCACCACGCTCTTGATGACTTCGTGGCTGAGGCGACCGAACTGGATGATGGTATCCAGACGGTTGCGGAACTCCGGCGTGAAGCTCTTCTTGATCACTTCCATGGCATCCGAGGAGTGATCCTGCTGGGTGAAGCCAATGGAAGCCCGCGAGGCGGTTTCCGCGCCAGCGTTGGTGGTCATGATCAGGATCACATTGCGAAAGTCCGCCTTGCGCCCGTTGTTGTCGGTCAGGGTGCCGTGGTCCATGACCTGCAGCAGCAGGTTGAAGACCTCGGGGTGCGCCTTCTCGATTTCATCGAGCAGCAGTACGCAGTGCGGCTGCTTGGTGATGGCCTCGGTCAACAGGCCGCCCTGGTCGAAACCGACGTAGCCCGGAGGCGCACCGATCAGCCGCGAGACGGTATGCCGTTCCATGTACTCGGACATGTCGAAGCGCACCAGCTCGACGCCCAGCGCCTTGGCCAATTGCCGCGCCGCCTCGGTCTTGCCGACACCGGTAGGCCCGGCGAACAGGAACGAGCCGACTGGCTTGTCTGGCGACTTGAGCCCGGCGCGAGAAAGCTTGATGGCGGTAGCCAGCGAGTCGATGGCCGCATCCTGCCCGAACACGGTGAGCTTGAGGTCGCGCTCCAGATTGCGCAGCAGCTCTTTGTCGGAGCTGTTGACGTGCTTGGGCGGAATACGCGCGATCTTGGCAACGATGTCCTCGACCTGCGCCACCTCGATGCGCTTGACGCGCTGTTCGACGGGTTGCAGACGCTGGTAGGCGCCCGCCTCGTCAATGACGTCGATGGCCTTGTCGGGCATGTGCCGGTCATTGATGTAGCGCGAAGCCAGTTCGGCGGCGGCGCGTAGCGCCTCGTCGCTGTATTCGATGGCGTGGTGCTGCTCGAAACGCCCCTTGAGCCCCTTGAGGATGCCAATGGTGTCTTCCACGGAAGGCTCGGACACGTCGACCTTCTGGAAGCGCCGCGCCAGGGCACGGTCCTTCTCGAAGATGCCGCGGAATTCCTGGAAGGTGGTGGAACCTATACAGCGGATCTCACCGGAAGACAGCAGCGGCTTGAGCAGGTTGGAGGCATCCATGACGCCACCCGAGGCGGCACCGGCACCGATGATGGTGTGAATCTCGTCGATGAACAGGATGGCATGCGGCCGCTTGCGCAGCTCGTTGAGCAGCGCCTTGAAACGCTTCTCGAAGTCACCGCGGTACTTGGTGCCGGCCAGCAGCGCGCCAAGGTCCAGGGAGTACACCACGCTGCCAGCCAGCAGGTCCGGCACCTGGTTGTCGACGATACGCTTGGCCAGACCTTCGGCGATGGCGGTCTTGCCCACCCCAGCCTCACCGACCAGCAGCGGGTTGTTCTTGCGACGACGGGCGAGAATCTGCGCCACACGCTCGACTTCCTGCTCACGACCGACCAGCGGGTCGATACGCCCCTGGCGCGCCTGTTCGTTCAGGTTGCTGGCATAGGCATCCAGAGGATTGCCCGAGGAAGAAGCCTCACCGCCCTCGTCGTCCTGCATATCTTGCTCACCTTCGGAAGAGTGTTCGCCATGCCCCGGAACCTTGGAGATTCCATGAGCGATGTAGTTGACGACATCGATCCGGGCCACGCTCTGCTGCTTGAGCAGAAACACAGCCTGGCTTTCCTGTTCACTGAAGATGGCGACCAGCACGTTGGCACCGGTCACTTCACGCTTTCCGGAACTCTGCACATGGAAGACAGCGCGCTGCAGAACGCGCTGGAAGCCGAGGGTCGGCTGGGTCTCGCGATCCTCGTCGTGTACGGGGATCAGCGGCGTGGTGGAGTCGATGAACTCTTGCAAATCGTGTTTGAGCTTATCGAGGTTGGCACCGCACGCACGCAGGACGGTGGCGGCGGCTTCGTTGTCCAGCAAGGCCAGGAGAAGGTGCTCGACAGTCATGAACTCATGACGCTTGGAGCGCGCCTCCTTGAAGGCCAGATTAAGGGTGACTTCGAGCTCACGGTTTAACATAGCTTCACCTCATACCCAAGTGGTCGGCGTTTAACCGTCCTTCTCGATCTCACAGAGTAACGGATGCTGACTTTCCCTGGCGTACTGATTGACCTGCATGGCTTTGGTTTCGGCGATATCACGGGTATATAACCCACATACCGCCCGGCCTTCAGTATGAACGGTCAGCATGATCTTGGTAGCCAGCTCGCGATTCAGGTTGAAGAACACCTCCAGCACTTCGACAACGAAATCCATTGGCGTGTAGTCATCGTTGAACAACACCACCTTGTACATCGGCGGCGCCTGCAGACTCGGCCGCGCTTCCTGCACTGCCACTCCGGCTGCGTCATCCTCATGGGGACGCTGCTCGTCCTGATTGAATGTTAGTCGAATCTCGCTGATTGCATGCATGGGAAAACGTTCGTTTCGAAAAGGGGGCTGGTTGAACTAATAGCCAATGGCCGGTGTCAGATCGGCGTTGTAAAACGTACTGCCGCATGACCTTGACTATCAGCTAAACGGTGTTACAAACAATAGAGCCCACATTGGGTAAAAAGGGTCCGCGCAGTCAACCAAAATTTTTTTCAGGTATGGCGGATTGAGGTGGATGATACTCCAGACGGAGTCCTTTGCAGAGGGATATGGCTATGTTCAGTGGTAAAGTCAAGTGGTTCAATAATGCAAAAGGCTATGGATTTATCCTTGCCGACGGCCGGGATGAAGATCTGTTCGCACATTATTCAGCTATTCAAATGGATGGTTACAAGACGCTCAAAGCAGGCCAGCCGGTCAACTTCGAGATTATCCAAGGGCCCAAGGGTCTGCACGCCGTCAACATTTCGCCTGCTGCGGTGACTGCCGCCAAGGCAGCTGAGACGTCAGGCGCAGTGTCCCCCAAGACCTCCAATGTGCCAGCCTGAGGCGAACCACCACAAACGCCAGCCATGATATAGATGGCAAGCCGGTTCAGCAGTTCGAACCGGCCGTTCGGAAGACCCTCCTCGCTACATCCTCGCGATCACCTCTTCACCGAAGCCAGAGCAGGACACCTGCCGTGCGTCAGGCATCAAGCGTGCGAAATCATAGGTAACGGTTTTCGCGGCAATCGCCCCCTCCACCCCCTGCAACACCCGCCGGGCCGCTTCCCCCCATCCGAGGTGACGCAGCAGCATTTCCGCCGAGAGAATCAATGACCCTGGATTGACCTGATTCTTGCCCGCATAACGCGGCGCCGTGCCATGGGTCGCTTCGAACATCGCCACCTGATCCGACAGATTGGCGCCCGGGGCAATGCCAATACCCCCCACCTGCGCCGCCAGCGCATCAGAGAGGTAATCCCCATTGAGGTTGAGGGTGGCAATCACGTCGTAATCCGCCGGACGCAAAAGCACCTGCTGCAACATGGCATCGGCGATTACATCCTTGACCACCACCTCCCTGCCCGTCTTCGGGTTGACGAAGCGCATCCACGGCCCGCCGTCCAGCAGGGCAGCGCCGAACTCCTCGACCGCCAGCTCATAAGCCCATTCCTTGAAGGCTCCTTCGGTGAACTTCATGATGTTGCCCTTGTGGACGATGGTCAGCGAGCGACGATCCTCCTCCACCACGTAGCGCAGCGCCTTGCGTACCAGGCGGCGGGTACCCTCGCGTGAGACAGGCTTGATACCGATGCCGCAATCCTCCTCGAAGCGCAGCGAGGTGACGCCCATGTCTTGCTTCAGAAAACGGATCACCCGCCCGGCCTGCGCCGACCCCGCCGGCCATTCGATGCCCGCGTAGATGTCCTCGGCGTTTTCGCGAAAGATCACCATATCCACCGCTTCCGGCGCCTTCATCGGGCTCGGCACCCCGGTGAACCAGCGCACCGGACGCAGGCACACATAAAGGTCGAGCTGCTGGCGCAGGGCGACGTTCAACGAGCGGATGCCGCCGCCGACCGGGGTGGTCAACGGGCCCTTGATGGATACCAGGTGATGCCTCAGCGCCTCCAGCGTCTCGCTCGGCAGCCAGCTGTCGGGATCGTAGATGCGGGTGGCCTTCTCGCCGGCGTAGACCTCCATCCAGGCGATCCGTCGCTGTCCGCCGTAGGCCTTGGCCACGGCGGCATCCACGACCTTGCACATGACCGGCGTGATATCCACACCGATGCCGTCGCCTTCTATATAAGGAATGATGGGTTGATCGGGAACCTTGAGGCTGTGATCCGGGTTGGCGGTGATCCGCTCGCCGAACCCGGGCGGGGTTATCTTCGTGTATTTCATGCTGAGCTCCAATGCGTGTATGCCTGGACAGCCTGACCGCCATTGAGCCTAGTCAGGTCGGCGCGGCCTCACAAACCCAGGCGTTGGACGGCATCGGGGAACTTTTGCAAAAATCGCCGCAAGCGTTGATCCAGCGCGCTTGCTTTCAACCATGAAGGTATTGGCATGCGCCAAATCGCCGCATAGCATTAATGCTTGCGTTTCAGGGTTTGGTATACTCCGGCGTGACTGCAGAGTCATGAGACTCCGGTCAGAGGGGCCGAGGCATGCGAATACGCGACGCCCGCCCCAATTGCGTTGGGCCGCATGGTGCCCAATTGCTTGACGCTCGACTGATGCACCCACCATCACCGCGAATCAATCCCGCCCCGGCCCGCGACACTGACGCGGGTAAAGCGCCCGCCCGGCGCACCTCGGGATCTTGTGCATGCTCAGCAAAACAGAGAGTTAATACGAATGTCCAACCGCTCGAAGATCATCTACACCTTCACCGACGAAGCTCCGGCCCTCGCCACCTACTCCCTCCTGCCTATCATCGAAGCGTTCACGGCCTCCTCCGACATCGACGTCGAGACCCGTGACATTTCCCTGGCAGGTCGCGTGCTGGCCAGCTTCCCTGAGTCGCTGAACGCCGACCAGCGCATCCCGGATCATCTTGCCGAGCTGGGCAAACTGGCCACCACGCCAGAAGCCAACATCATCAAGCTGCCTAACATCAGCGCCTCGGTTCCTCAGCTGAAGGCAACCATCAAAGAGCTGCAGGACCAGGGCTACGCCATTCCAGACTACCCGGAAAACCCTGCCACCGACGCCGAGAAAGACGCCCGCGCGCGCTACGACAAGGTCAAGGGCAGCGCTGTGAACCCGGTTCTGCGTGAAGGCAACTCCGACCGCCGCGCCCCGCTGTCGGTCAAGAACTACGCGCGCAAGCACCCGCACAAGATGGGTGTCTGGACTGCCGACTCCAAGGCCCATGTCGCCCACATGAGCGGTGGCGATTTCTACGGTAGCGAGAAAGGCGCGCTGATCGCCGCCGACGATACCCTGAAGATCGAAATGATCGCCAAGGACGGTACCGCCACCGTCCTGAAAGAGAAAACTGCCGTCAAGGCGGGTGAGATCATCGACAGCTCGGTGCTGAGCAAGAAAGCCCTGCGCAGCTTCATCGCCGCCGAAATCGCCGATGCCAAGCAGCAAGGCGTGCTGTTCTCGGTGCACCTGAAAGCCACCATGATGAAAATCTCCGACCCGATCATCTTCGGCCAGATCGTCGAGGAGTTCTATCAGGACGCCCTGACCAAGCACGCCGACGTGCTCAAGGAAATCGGCTTCGACCTGAACAACGGCATCGGCGACCTGTACAACCGCCTGGGCAACCTGCCAGCTGCCAAGCAGGAAGAAATCAAGGCTGACATCCAGGCCGTCTACGCCGCTCGCCCACAACTGGCGATGGTCAACTCCGACAAGGGCATCACCAACCTGCACGTGCCGAGCGACGTGATCGTCGACGCCTCGATGCCAGCCATGATCCGTGACTCGGGCAAGATGTGGGGCACCGATGGCCAACTGCACGATGCCAAGGCCGTGATCCCGGATCGCTGCTACGCGACCATCTACCAGGCCGTGATCGAAGACTGCAAGAAGCACGGCGCCTTTGACCCAACCACCATGGGCAGCGTACCGAACGTCGGCCTGATGGCGCAGAAGGCCGAAGAATACGGCTCTCACGACAAGACCTTCCAGGCCAAGGCCGACGGCGTGGTCCGCGTCACCAACAGCAAGGGTGAAGTCCTGCTGGAGCAGAACGTCGAGACAGGCGATATCTTCCGCATGTGCCAGACCAAAGACGCCCCGATCCAGGACTGGGTCAAGCTGGCCGTCAACCGTTCCCGCGCCAGCAACACCCCGGTCATCTTCTGGCTGGACTCCGCTCGTGGCCACGACGCACTGGTGATCGACAAGGTCAAGAAATACCTGGGCGACCACGATACCTCGGGCCTGGACATCCAGATCCTCAAGCCTGTCGACGCCATGAAGGCCACCCTGGAGCGCACCCGCGCCGGCAAGGACACCATCTCGGCCACCGGTAACGTGCTGCGCGACTACCTGACCGACCTGTTCCCGATCATGGAACTGGGCACCAGCGCCAAGATGCTGTCCATCGTGCCGCTGATGAACGGCGGTGGCCTGTTCGAAACCGGCGCTGGCGGTTCGGCACCCAAGCACGTGCAGCAGTTCGTCGAAGAGAACTTCCTGCGCTGGGACTCGCTGGGCGAATTCCTGGCCCTGGCCGCCTCCCTGGAGCACCTGGGTCACGCCTACAACAATCCGAAGGCCCTGGTACTGTCCAAGACCCTGGACCAGGCCACCGGCGAGTTCCTCGACCGTAACAAGTCGCCATCGCGCAAGGTTGGTGGTATCGACAACCGTGGCAGCCACTTCTACCTGACCCTGTTCTGGGCCCAGGCCCTGGCTGCCCAGGACGAAGATGCGGCCCTCAAGGCGCAGTTCGCCCCGCTGGCCAAGACCCTGACCGACAACGAAGAGAAGATCGTTGCCGAGCTGGGCGCGGTGCAAGGCAAGCCGGTGGAAATCGGCGGCTACTACTTCGCCAAGCCGGAACTGGCCAGCAAGGCCATGCGCCCTAGCGCCACCCTCAACGCGGCCATCGCTGCGCTGTAAGGCGAAACGCTGCAACACGAAGACCCCGGCCCTCTGGCTGGGGTTTTTCGTTTCAGGACCCATATTCCGAACGGCCCGGCATTGGCTTTGACGCGCCAGTGCGCCCCGCTCTTGCAACTGGCCACTGGCGGCGCCATATAGTGCTCATCATTTCCATAAGGCTTCCTCCATGACCTGGCATGCCCATGTAACTGTCGCCACCCTTGTCGAAGACCAGGGACGCTTCCTGTTCGTCGAGGAACTGCAGAACGGCCAAGCGGTCCTCAACCAGCCCGCTGGCCACCTGGACCCGAACGAAAGCCTGCAGCGTGCCGCCGTGCGCGAAACCCTCGAAGAGACCGGCTGGGACGTCGAACTCACCGGCGTGGTCGGCATTTACCTGTACACCGCCCCGAGCAACGGCGTGACCTACCAGCGCATCTGCTTTGCCGCCAAGGCCTTGCGCCATCACCCGGAGGCCCGACTTGACGATGGGATCATCGGCCCACGCTGGCTGACCCGCGATGAACTGCTGGAGCAACGCCCACGCTGGCGCAGCGAACTGGTACTGCGCTGTGTGGATGACTACCTGCACGGCGAACGCTTCAGTCTCGAGCTGCTGCGCGACAAGGCGTGAGACGACAAAGCGCTGGCCTGATAGAATCGCGTCCTTTTCACCATAGCTGTCGAATACCCCATGCCCGATTCCACCCTTGCGAACACAGATAAACCACGCGTCATCGTCGGCATGTCCGGCGGCGTGGACTCTTCCGTTTCCGCCGTCCTGCTGCTGGAGCAGGGTTATCAGGTGGAAGGCCTGTTCATGAAGAACTGGGAAGAAGACGACGGCACCGAATACTGCACCGCCAAGGAAGATCTGGCCGACGCCCAGGCCGTGTGCGACCGTATCGGCATCAAGCTGCACACCGCCAACTTCGCCGCCGAATACTGGGACAACGTCTTCGAACACTTCCTGGAAGAATACAAGGCTGGCCGCACGCCCAACCCGGACATCCTCTGCAACCGGGAAATCAAGTTCAAGGCGTTCCTCGACTACGCCCTGAGCCTGGGCGCTGACCTGATCGCCACCGGCCATTACGTGCGCCGCCGTGACCTCGACGGGCGCAGCGAACTGCTCAAGGGCCTGGACCCCAACAAGGACCAGAGCTACTTCCTGCATGCCGTCGGCGGCGAACAGATCGCCCGCACGCTGTTCCCCGTTGGCGAACTGGAAAAGCCGCAAGTGCGCGCCATTGCCGAGAGGCACGGCCTGGCCACTGCCCGCAAGAAAGACTCCACAGGTATCTGCTTCATCGGCGAGCGTCGCTTCACCGATTTCCTGCGCCAGTACCTGCCCGCCCAACCCGGCGAGATCAAGACCACCGAGGGCGAGGTCATCGGCCGTCACGCCGGACTGATGTACCACACCATCGGCCAGCGTCAGGGCCTGGGCATCGGCGGCCTCAAGGACGCCGGTGACGAGCCGTGGTACGTCCTGGAAAAGGACCTGGAACACAATGAACTGATCGTCGGCCAAGGCAACGACCACCCTTGGCTGTTCTCCCGTGCGTTGCTGGCCTCGCAGATCTTCTGGGTCAACCCCGTCGACCTTTCCACCCCGCGCCGCCTGACCGCCAAGGTCCGCTACCGCCAGGCTGACCAGGCCTGCACCCTGGAACAGACGGCGGACGGCTACCGCGCCGTGTTCGACGAGCCGCAGCGCGCCGTGACCCCGGGCCAGTCAGTGGTGTTCTACGACGGCGAAATCTGCCTGGGTGGCGGCGTGATCGAAGTGGCCGAACCCTGGAGCAGCAAGGATATGGCGCGATGAACCGCATGCAGGAACAACTGACCGCTCTGGGCGGTGTCTTTCAGACCGCCGTGCTGGTCGACCGTATCGCCAAGACCGGCCAGGTGGCCGAAGCGGACCTGGGCTGCATGCTTGGCAGCCTGCTGGTGCTCAACCCCAAGGACACCCTGGATGTGTATGGCGGCAACGACCAGCACCTGCGCGAAGGCTACCGCGCCCTGGCCAGCGCCCTGGAGCGTGACCCCGGCACGCTGCAGCGCGAGCCGCTGCGCTATGCCCTGGCGATGCTCGGCCTGGAGCGCCAGCTGGCCAAACGTGACGACATGCTCGAAGTGATCGGCCGGCGCCTGCCGCAGATCCAGTCGCAGGTGGAGCATTTCGGCATCACCCACGAGAACGTCATCGCCGCTACCGGCGCCCTCTATCAGGACACCCTGAGCACCCTGCGCCAGCGCATCCAGGTGCACGGCGACATGCGCAACCTGCAGCAACCCAGCAACGCGTCGCGCATTCGCGGCCTGCTGCTCGCCGGTATCCGCTCGGCACGCCTGTGGCGACAAGTTGGCGGTCACCGCTGGCAGCTGGTGTTCAGCCGCCGCAAGCTGCTGAATGAACTCTATACCCTGATGCACGGCTGAAGCGCCGCGCATCCACTCCCCCGCGACGCACTCTACGCTGGTCAGTCCGCTCCAGACGAGCGGCGTTTTCGTGTATGATGTGCGCCCTTTTCACAGCCAGACTGTCCGAGAGCACCCCATGCAGCTTTCTTCGCTCACCGCGGTTTCCCCTGTAGACGGCCGCTATGCCGGCAAAACCCAGGCCCTGCGCCCCATCTTCAGCGAGTACGGCCTGATCCGTTTCCGCGTCATGGTGGAAGTACGCTGGCTGCAACGCCTGGCCGCTCACCCGCAGATCGCCGAAGTCCCGGCCTTCTCCGCCGAAGCCAACGCGATTCTCGACACCCTGGCCAGCGACTTCTCGATCGAGCACGCCGAACGCGTCAAGGAAATCGAGCGCACCACCAACCACGACGTAAAAGCCGTGGAATACCTGCTCAAGGAGCAGGCCGCCAAGCTGCCTGAACTGAACAAGGTCAGTGAGTTC
The DNA here is from genome assembly GCF_913777995.1 of uncultured Pseudomonas sp. Classification (GTDB taxonomy): domain Bacteria; phylum Pseudomonadota; class Gammaproteobacteria; order Pseudomonadales; family Pseudomonadaceae; genus Aquipseudomonas. Next base: position 112,904 of record NZ_CAJYVE010000042.1, read on the forward strand.
ATCCACTTCGCCTGCACCAGCGAAGACATCAACAACCTGTCCCACGCCCTGATGCTGCGCGAAGGCCGCGACCAGGTCGTGCTGCCGCTGATGCGCCAGATCGCCGACGCCATCCGTGAACTGGCACAGCGCTTCGCCGGCGTGCCAATGCTGTCGCGCACCCACGGCCAGCCCGCTTCGCCGACCACCCTCGGCAAGGAACTGGCCAACGTCGTCTACCGCCTGGAGCGGCAGATCGCCCAGGTCGCAGCCGTGCCACTGCTGGGCAAGATCAACGGCGCCGTAGGCAACTACAACGCCCACCTGTCGGCCTATCCGGACATCGACTGGGAAGCCAACGCACGCACCTTCATCGAAGACGAGCTGGGCCTGGTGTTCAACCCCTACACCACGCAGATCGAGCCGCACGACTACATCGCCGAGCTGTTCGACGCCATTGCGCGCTTCAACACCATCCTCATCGACTTCGACCGCGATATCTGGGGCTACATCTCCCTGGGTTACTTCAAGCAGAAGACCATCGCGGGCGAGATCGGCTCTTCGACCATGCCGCACAAGGTCAACCCGATCGACTTCGAGAACTCCGAAGGCAACCTGGGTATCGCCAACGCCCTGTTCCAGCATCTGGCCAGCAAGCTGCCGATCTCCCGCTGGCAGCGCGACCTGACCGACTCCACCGTGCTGCGCAACCTGGGCGTGGGCTTTGCCCACAGCGTCATCGCCTACGAAGCCAGCCTCAAGGGTATCGGCAAGCTGGAGCTGAACGAACAGCGCATCGCCGCCGACCTGGACGCCTGCTGGGAAGTCCTCGCCGAGCCGATCCAGACCGTCATGCGTCGCTACAACATCGAGAACCCCTACGAGAAGCTCAAGGAGCTGACCCGTGGCAAGGGCATCAGTCCTGAAGCACTGCTGACCTTCATCGATGGCCTGGACATGCCGGCACAAGCCAAGGCCGAGCTCAAGCAGCTTACTCCAGCCAACTACATCGGTAATGCCGTGGCTCAGGCCAAACGCATCTGACCTGCGCCCAGCGAACAACGCCCGGCCCAGCCGGGCGTTTTTATTCGCGAACCAAAATCACCATATTTCAATGGGTTGAACATGAATCCTGATACACCTCTGCAACTTCTCGGCGGCATCAGCGCGCGCACCTTCCTTCGCGACTACTGGCAGAAGAAACCCCTGCTGATCCGCCAGGCCATCGCTGACTTCCAGAGCCCCATCGAGCCCGACGAACTGGCCGGCCTGGCATTGGAAGAAGAAGTCGAGTCGCGCCTGGTCATCGAAAATGGCGAGCGCCCCTGGGAACTGCGCCGCGGCCCGTTCGCCGAGGACGAGTTCAGCAAGCTGCCAGAGCGCGACTGGACCCTGCTGGTGCAGTCGGTCGACCAGTTCGTACCGGAAGTCGCCGAACTGCTGGAGCACTTCCGCTTCCTGCCCAGCTGGCGCATCGATGACGTGATGATCAGCTACGCCGCGCCTGGCGGCAGCGTCGGCCCGCACTTCGACAACTACGATGTGTTCCTGCTGCAAGGCCACGGCAAGCGCCGCTGGAAGATCGGCCAGATGTGCGACTCCGACAGCGCGCTGATCAAGCACGCCGACCTGCGCATCCTGGCCGAGTTCGAAGGCAGCGAAGAGTGGGTCCTGGAGCCGGGCGACATGCTCTACCTGCCACCGCGCCTGGCCCACTGGGGCGTGGCCGAAGATGACTGCCTGACCTACTCGGTGGGCTTCCGCGCGCCGAGCGCGGCCGAAGTGCTGACTCACTTCACCGACTTCCTCAGCCAGTTCATTCCTGACGAAGAGCGCTACACGGACGCCGGCCTGGAGCCAGCCGCCGACCCGCACCAGATCCAGCATGACGCGCTGGACCGTCTCAAGGGCCTGCTCGCCGAGCATATGGGCGACGAGCGCCTGCTGCTGACCTGGTTCGGCCAGTTCATGACCGAGCCACGCTACCCGGAACTGGTCAGCGGCGAAGAACTGGAAGAAGCCGATTTGCTGGACAGCTTGGAGCAAGGTGCCATCATTATCCGTAACCCCAGCGCGCGCCTGGCCTGGTCGAACGTCGATGACGACCTGCTACTTTTTGCCAGTGGCCAGAGCCGCCTGCTGCCGGGCAAGCTGCGTGAACTGCTGAAGCTGATTTGCGCGGCCGATGCCCTGCACATCGAGAACCTCGGCCCATGGCTGGCCGATGAAGACGGCCGCACGCTGGTTTGCGAACTGATCAAACAGGGAAGCCTGGGATTTGCCGATGAATAACATCAGCGTATCGGTTGCTGACTGGCAAAAGGAAAACGCCGCGATCCGGCGTATCCGCGACAGCGTCTTCGTCGCTGAACAGTCGGTGCCGCCGGAGCTGGAATGGGATGCCGAGGATTCGGATGCGGTGCACTTCCTGGCCTGCGAGGGTGACTACCCGATCGGAACGGCACGCCTGCTGCCCGATGGCGAGATCGGACGCCTGTCGGTGCTCAAGGACTGGCGCGGCATGAAGGTCGGCGAGGCGCTGCTTGGCAGTGTCCTGGCGGAAGCCGAGAAACGCGGCCTCAAGCAACAGAAGCTGAGCGCCCAGGTGCATGCCGCGCCGTTCTATGAGCGGTTCGGTTTTCGCGTGGTCAGCGACGAGTTCCTCGAGGCCGGCCTACCCCATGTCGACATGCTGCGCGAAGTGGGCTAGCCACCACTTGAGCCGGGATACTTTTCGCAGCTGATGCTGCTCCATCAGCCCATGAACGCCTTGGTGATGCCGATCACCAGGGCGTTTTGCTATTGGCAGGCAAAGTGGCACACTCAGGGCTTGCGCACGGACCTTGCGGAGAAAGGACATGTTAGTACGCCCCCTGCTGACCTCGCTGCTGCTGGCCTTGAGTGCCAATGCCCTGGCAGCCACCGAAGTGGTACCGCTGAACTACCGCACCAGCGACGAAATGCTGCCTGTGGCCCGCGACTTCATCGGCCAGGATGGCTCGGTCAAGGCCTACGGCAACCAGTTGATCGTTACCGCCGAGTCACGCCGCATCGAGGAGTTGCGCGCCCTGCTGAGCCAGCTCGATGTCGCCGCCCGACGCTTGCTGATCAGCGTCGACACCAGCGATAACGCCGCCCAGAGCGGCAACGGTGTCAATCGCGGGCGGGTCATCAACTACGGCACCGCGAGCCGCGAAGGCGGCGTTCAGCAGGTGCAGACCAGCGAAGGCAGCCCCGCCCTGATCCAGGTCGGCCAAAGCGTGCCGCTGACCACCTCGCGCACTGACAGCTACGGCTATTCACAAAGCGAAACCCAGTACCGCAACGTCACCCAGGGCTTCTATGTCACCGCCAGCGTGACCGGCGACATCGTACACCTGAGCATCAGCACCAATCGCGACCGACTGAGCCAGGAACGTCCGGATACCATTAAGGTGCAGAGCACCGACAGCAAGGTCAGCGGTCGACTGGGCGAATGGATCACCGTGGCGGGCAACAGCAGCCAGTCCATCGCCGACCATCAGGGCAACGCCCAGTACTACTCCACCCAGGGTCGTGACGACATGCTGCTGCGCGTCAAGGTGGAAACCCTGGACTGACGGGGACCACCCGCAAACCCCGAACCCACGGGCCTTTTCGTGACTCGCCGGTCGTATTAGACCAAAGATGTAGTGGACTGAAATATTCACTACAAAACGTTTGACGCCCCTAAAAGCCCACGGCATGATGGCCTCGCTCCCGCTGATCAGAGGCCTGTGCAATGCCTCCGCAGCGTGCCCTGCACCACCGCCAGGGCCGTTGCGTGTCCTGATCGCCCAAAAGGCGGCCTGACGAGATTGCGACTGGAACGAAGTTGTCCCGAGGGACGGTAGCCCTGTTCGGCAGTCAGGCGAAAATGTAGTGGACCAAGCGCCGCGCAACACAGGTGCATGCAACCGCGAACACGCCCAAGCCCGCTCGTCACCACGAGCCATTCGTTCATCCGTCGCAATCCGACGCACACGCGGTTCGCCGCACGTTTCACCGATCAGTGAGCAGCCATTGAGAGTGCCTTCGATAAACGAGGCGTTTTGGCGGAGCAGGACACTCCAACCGCATCAGGTCGCGGAAACGCCGGGCGCCATGGGCGCAGCGTTTCACCCCCTGTAAAACCCAGGAAATGAGGTTTATCAACATGGCACTGACACGCGAACAACAAATAGCGGCTCTCGAAAAAGACTGGGCTGAAAATCCGCGCTGGAAAAACGTGACCCGAACCTACTCTGCTGCTGATGTCGTCCGCCTGCGTGGCTCGGTTCAACCGGAGCACACCTTCGCGAAGATGGGTGCAGAAAAGTTGTGGAAGCTGGTCACCCAGGGTGCCCGCCCGTCTTTCCGTCCCGACAAGGACTTCGTCAACTGCATGGGCGCCCTGACCGGTGGCCAGGCCGTGCAGCAGGTGAAGGCCGGCATTCAGGCCATCTACCTGTCCGGCTGGCAAGTGGCCGCCGACAACAACTCGGCCGAATCCATGTATCCCGACCAGTCCCTGTATCCGGTCGACTCCGTGCCCACCGTGGTGCGCCGGATCAACAACGCCTTCAGCCGCGCCGACCAGATTCAGTGGAAAGCCGGCAAGAACCCGGGTGATGAGGGCTATATCGACTATTTCGCGCCCATCGTGGCTGACGCCGAAGCCGGCTTCGGCGGCGTGCTCAATGCCTATGAACTGATGAAAAGCATGATCGAGGCCGGCGCTGCGGGTGTCCACTTCGAAGACCAGCTCGCCTCGGTGAAGAAATGCGGGCACATGGGCGGCAAGGTGCTGGTGCCCACTCAGGAGGCGGTGCAGAAACTGGTCGCTGCTCGGCTGGCCGCCGACGTCGCTGGCGTGCCGACCATCATCCTGGCGCGTACCGATGCCAACGCGGCCGACCTGCTGACCTCCGACTGCGACCCCTATGACCAGCCGTTCGTCACCGGCGCACGCACCCAGGAGGGTTTCTACAAAGTGCGCGCCGGCCTCGACCAGGCCATTGCCCGAGGCCTGGCCTACGCGCCCTACGCCGACCTGATCTGGTGCGAGACCGCCAAGCCGGACCTCGACGAGGCGCGTCGCTTCGCCGAGGCGATCAAGAAGGAATACCCGGACCAGCTGCTGTCGTACAACTGCTCGCCATCGTTCAACTGGAAGAAGAATCTCGACGATGCCACGATCGCCAAGTTCCAGCGCGAGTTGTCCGCCATGGGCTACAAGCACCAGTTCATCACCCTGGCCGGCATCCATAACATGTGGCACGGCATGTTCAGCCTGGCGCACGACTACGCCCGCAACGACATGACGGCCTATGTAAAGCTGCAGGAACAGGAGTTCGCCGATGCCGCCAAGGGCTATACCTTCGTGGCGCACCAGCAAGAAGTCGGTACCGGCTACTTCGACGACATGACCACGGTGATTCAGGGCGGCAGTTCGTCGGTGACCGCGCTGACCGGCTCGACCGAGCAGGAACAGTTCCACTGACAACGCCACGACAGGCCGCCCCTTGGGGGCGGCTTGTTTAGTTACCTCTCTATTGACTCCAGACAAGTAACGCCACACGAAAGATGCTACTTGTGTCACAGTAAGCGCATCAACATCCTCACGCGCACGAATGAAACAGACTAACGAATGAAATCAATTATCATTATCGTTTTCTGTTTTTGTTTTTCCAAGAAAGAAGAATACTTGACCAAAACGCTGGAGATGCACGGTTTACGTGGGCTGCGGCGGGCTAAGAGGGTTTTGTGCGACCAACCGGTCGAATAATTTTTATGTAGAAAATTTACTTGCCATCTGTTTGCACATAAAATCGCTTTTATTGATTTCGCTGCGACATTTCGTCACTGCCTACATTTCTCCAAAAATTTCAAACTCAGAGTCTCCGTACTCTGACTAAGGATTGCCAGCATGTCCGAATCGACCGGTCTGATTGCCCACAACTGGGGCTTCGCCATCTTCCTTTTGGGCGTCGTCGGCCTCTGTGCCTTCATGCTGGGTCTGTCCAGCCTCCTCGGCAGCCGTGCCTGGGGCCGCAGCAAGAACGAACCTTTCGAGTCCGGCATGCTGCCTACCGGCAGCGCACGCCTGCGACTCTCCGCAAAATTCTATCTGGTCGCGATGCTGTTCGTGATCTTCGATATCGAAGCCCTCTTTCTCTTTGCCTGGTCTGTGTCCGTCCGCGAAAGCGGCTGGGCCGGCTTTGTCGAAGCTCTCGTTTTCATAGCAATTCTGTTGGCTGGTCTTGTCTACCTGTGGCGGGTGGGGGCGCTCGATTGGGCACCCGAAGGTCGCCGTAACCGGCAGGCGAAGCTAAAACAATGAGGCTTTGGCAATGCAATACAATCTCACCAGGATCGACCCGGATGCTCCTAACGAGCAGTATCCAATCGGCGAACGTAAAACCGTAGCCGACCCTCTCGAGGACCAGGTCCACAAGAACATCTTCATGGGCAAGCTCGAAGATGTGCTCAGCAATGCCGTCAACTGGGGTCGCAAGAACTCCCTGTGGCCGTATAACTTCGGCCTGTCGTGCTGCTATGTGGAAATGACCACCGCCTTCACGGCGCCCCACGACATCGCGCGCTTTGGCGCCGAGGTTATCCGGGCATCGCCGCGTCAGGCGGACTTCATGGTCATCGCCGGCACCTGCTTCATCAAGATGGCTCCGATCATCCAGCGTCTCTACGAGCAAATGCTCGAACCCAAGTGGGTCATTTCCATGGGCTCGTGCGCTAACTCCGGCGGCATGTACGACATCTACTCCGTGGTGCAGGGCGTGGACAAGTTCCTCCCTGTGGACGTCTACGTGCCCGGCTGCCCGCCCCGCCCCGAAGCGTTCCTGCAAGGCCTGATGCTGCTGCAGGAATCCATCGGCAAGGAGCGGCGCCCGCTTTCCTGGGTCGTCGGCGATCAAGGCATCTACCGTGCCGAAATGCCGTCGACCAAGGTGGAGCGCCGCGAACAGCGCATTCAGGTCACCAACCTGCGCAGCCCCGACGAAGTCTGATACGCCCCGTTCGGCCGCAACAAGGCAAGAACGGGGTCGACTCTGTACGTTGACCGAAGTGATCGAGACCTATGACTGCAGACACCGCTCTGTACATCCCGCCGTACAAGGCTGACGACCAAGATGTCGTCAACGAACTGAATTCCCGCTTCGGCGCCGAGGCCTTCACGGCTCAGTCGACCCGCACCGGCATGCCGGTGCTGTGGGTCGAGCGCGCCCGGCTGATCGAAGTACTGACTTTCCTGCGCAACGTCGCCAAGCCCTACTCCATGCTCTACGACCTGCATGGTGTGGACGAACGCCTGCGCACCCATCGTCGCGGCCTGCCCGGTGCCGACTTCACGGTGTTCTACCACCTGATGTCGATCGAGCGTAATAGTGACGTAATGATCAAGGTCGCGTTGTCCGAAAGCGACCTCAGCGTACCTACCGTGACCGGTATCTGGCCGAACGCCAACTGGTACGAACGCGAAGTCTGGGACATGTTCGGCATCGACTTCCCGGGCCACCCGCACCTGTCGCGCATCATGATGCCGCCGACCTGGGAAGGTCACCCGCTGCGCAAGGACTTCCCGGCCCGCGCCACCGAATTCGACCCGTTCAGCCTCAACCTCGCCAAACAGCAGCTCGAGGAAGAAGCCGCACGCTTCAACCCAGAAGACTGGGGCATGAAGCGCTCGGGCGCGAACGAGGACTACATGTTCCTCAACCTCGGCCCCAACCACCCTTCTGCGCACGGTGCCTTCCGTATCGTCCTGCAGCTCGACGGTGAAGAGATCGTCGACTGCGTACCGGACATCGGCTATCACCACCGCGGCGCCGAGAAGATGGGCGAGCGGCAGTCCTGGCACAGCTACATCCCCTACACCGATCGCATCGACTACCTGGGCGGGGTGATGAACAACCTGCCCTACGTGCTGGCGGTCGAGAAGCTGGCTGGCATCAAGGTGCCGGACCGCGTCAACACCATCCGCGTGATGATGGCCGAGTTCTTCCGCATCACCAGCCACCTGCTGTTCCTGGGTACCTACATCCAGGACGTCGGCGCCATGACCCCGGTGTTCTTTACCTTCACTGACCGTCAGCGTGCCTACACCGTGATCGAGGCGATCACCGGTTTCCGCCTGCACCCGGCCTGGTACCGCATCGGTGGCGTGGCTCACGACCTGCCACGCGGCTGGGAGAAGCTGGTCAAGGACTTCGTCGAATGGCTGCCAAAGCGCCTCGACGAGTACACCACGGCGGCACTGAAGAACAGCATCCTCAAGGGCCGTACCATCGGCGTTGCCGCCTACAACACCAAGGAAGCCCTGGAATGGGGCGTCACGGGTGCCGGCCTGCGTTCCACCGGCTGCGATTTCGACCTGCGCAAGGCGCGTCCGTACTCCGGCTACGAGAACTTCGAATTCGAGGTTCCGCTGGGTCATAACGGCGACGCCTACGACCGCTGCATGGTCCGCGTCGAGGAGATGCGCCAGAGTATCCGCATCATCGACCAGTGCCTGCGCAACATGCCCGAGGGGCCGTACAAGGCGGATCACCCGCTGACCACGCCGCCACCGAAGGAGCGCACCCTGCAGCACATCGAAACCTTGATCACCCACTTCCTGCAGGTTTCCTGGGGCCCGGTCATGCCGGCCAACGAATCCCTGCAGATGATCGAAGCGACCAAGGGTATCAACAGCTATTACCTGACGAGCGACGGCGGCACCATGAGCTACCGTACCCGGATCCGCACTCCGAGCTATCCGCACCTGCAGCAGATCCCTTCGGTGATCCGCGGCAGCATGGTCGCGGACCTCATTGCGTACCTGGGTAGTATCGACTTCGTTATGGCCGACGTGGACCGCTAAGCATGAACAGCCCACTTATCCAGACAGACCGTTTCGTTCTCAGCGAAACCGAGCGCTCGGCCATCGAGCACGAGATGCATCACTACGAGGACCCGCGCGCGGCGTCCATCGAAGCCCTGAAGATCGTCCAGAAAGAGCGTGGCTGGGTGCCGGACGGCGCCATCTACGCCATCAGCGAGGTACTGGGCATTCCGGCCAGCGATGTCGAAGGCGTAGCCACCTTCTACAGCCAGATCTTCCGCCAGCCGGTCGGTCGCCACATCATCCGTGTATGCAACAGCATGGTGTGCTTCATCGGCGGCCACGAGTCGATCGTCGAAGAGATCAAGAGCTCCCTGGGCATCGGCCTGGGCCAGACCACCGCCGACGGCCGCTTCACCCTGCTGCCGGTGTGCTGCCTGGGCAACTGCGACAAGGCGCCGGCCGTGATGGTCGACGACGACACCTTCGGCAACGTCGAACCCGGTGGCGTTGCCAAGATGCTGGAGGCTTACTCATGACCCTGACTTCCTTCGGCCCGGCCAACCGCATCACGCGCACGGCCGAGACTCATCCGCTGACCTGGCGCCTGCGTGACGACGGCGAGCCGGTATGGCTCGACGAATACCAGCAAAAGGACGGCTACGCGGCCGCACGCAAGGCCCTGACCCAGCAGTCGCCCGACGACATCGTGCAGTCCGTCAAGGACTCCGGCCTCAAGGGCCGTGGCGGCGCCGGCTTCCCCACCGGGGTGAAGTGGGGCCTGATGCCCAAGGACGAGTCCCTAAACATCCGCTACCTGCTGTGCAACGCGGACGAGATGGAACCCAACACCTGGAAAGACCGCATGCTGATGGAGCAACTGCCCCATCTGCTGATCGAAGGCATGCTGATCAGCGCCCGTGCGCTGAAAGCCTACCGCGGCTACATCTTCCTGCGCGGCGAATACGTCACCGCGGCCCGCCACCTCAACCGTGCGGTCGAGGAAGCCAAGGCCGCCGGCCTGCTGGGCAAGAACATCCTCGGCAGCGGCTTCGACTTCGAGCTGTTCGTCCACACCGGTGCGGGGCGCTACATCTGCGGTGAAGAAACCGCACTGATCAACTCCCTGGAAGGTCGCCGCGCCAACCCGCGCTCCAAGCCGCCCTTCCCTGCCGCCGTCGGCGTGTGGGGCAAGCCGACCTGCGTGAACAACGTTGAGACGCTGTGCAACGTGCCGGCCATCGTCAACAACGGCAACGACTGGTACAAGTCGCTGGCCCGTGAAGGCAGCGAAGACCACGGCACCAAGCTGATGGGCTTCTCCGGCAAGGTCAAGAACCCCGGCCTGTGGGAACTGCCGTTCGGCGTGACCGCCCGCGAGCTGTTCGAAGACTACGCCGGTGGCATGCGCGACGGCTTCAAGCTCAAGTGCTGGCAGCCTGGCGGCGCCGGTACCGGCTTCCTGCTCCCGGAGCACCTGGATGCGCAGATGTACGCCGGCGGCATCGCCAAGGTCGGCACGCGTATGGGTACTGGCCTGGCCATGGCGGTCGATGACAAGGTCAACATGGTTTCGCTGCTGCGCAACATGGAAGAGTTCTTCGCCCAGGAATCCTGTGGTTTCTGCACTCCATGCCGCGACGGCCTGCCGTGGAGCGTGAAGATGCTCCGCGCCCTGGAGAAAGGCCAGGGGCGTGCCGAGGACATCGAGACCCTGCTGGGTCTGGTCAACTTCCTCGGCCCTGGCCGCACCTTCTGCGCCCACGCACCGGGCGCCGTCGAGCCACTGGGCAGCGCGATCAAATACTTCAGGTCGGAATTCGAGGCCGGCGTCGCGCCATCCAGCGCGGGCCTGCCCATCCCCGGCAAGATCCCGACCAGCGTCGGGGCATAAAAAGACTGACCGGTCGGTAATGCCCCGCATTACCGACCCGTACCGGCTGACGCCGCCCCTGTCACGACAGGGGCCGTGCGAAGCGGGTACCACCGGATTCCATTAGCCACGCCCGCTGACAACGGGCCAACGAAGAACTTTGAACCATGGCCACTATCCACGTAGACGGCAAAGCGCTCGAAGTCAACGGTGCGGACAACCTGCTGCAGGCTTGTCTGTCACTGGGCCTCGACATCCCTTACTTCTGCTGGCACCCCGCGCTTGGCAGCGTCGGTGCCTGTCGCCAGTGCGCGGTCAAGCAGTACAACGACGAGAACGACACCCGTGGTCGTATCGTCATGTCCTGCATGACCCCTGCCACCGACAACACCTGGATCTCCATCGACGATGAAGAGTCCAAGGCCTTCCGCGCCAGTGTCGTGGAATGGCTGATGACCAACCACCCGCACGACTGCCCGGTGTGCGAGGAAGGCGGTCACTGCCACCTGCAGGACATGACGGTGATGACCGGCCACAACGAGCGCCGTTATCGCTTCACCAAGCGTACCCACCAGAACCAGGACCTGGGGCCGTTCATCGCACACGAGATGAACCGCTGCATCGCCTGCTACCGCTGCGTGCGCTACTACAAGGACTACGCCGGTGGTACCGACCTGGGCGTCTACGGTGCACACGACAACGTGTACTTCGGCCGCGTCGAGGACGGCGTGCTGGAGAGCGAGTTCTCCGGCAACCTGACCGAGGTCTGCCCGACCGGTGTGTTCACCGACAAGACCCACTCCGAGCGCTACAACCGCAAATGGGACATGCAGTTCGCCCCGAGCATCTGCCACGGCTGCTCCAGCGGCTGCAACATCAGCCCGGGTGAGCGCTACGGCGAACTGCGCCGGGTCGAAAACCGCTTCAACGGTTCGGTCAACCAGT
>NZ_CAJYVE010000043.1 GCF_913777995.1 uncultured Pseudomonas sp.
TTCACCAATCACGCCCAGGTGACCCTGCACGTCGACAACCTGCGCGGCGTCAACAGCCACCACCAGATCGAGACGGTGTTCAAGGCCTTTGGCCGCGCCCTGCGCATGGCCCTTGCCGAAGACCCGCGCATGGCCGGCGTCATGCCCTCCACCAAGGGGTGCCTGTGATGCAGACGGTAGCCGTCATCGACTATGGCATGGGCAACCTGCACTCCGTGGCCAAGGCCCTGGAGCATGCCGGTAGCCACCAGGTACTGGTGACCGGCGATCCCGCGGTGATCCGCGAGGCGGACCGCATCGTCCTGCCCGGCGTCGGCGCCATCCGCGACTGCATGGCCGAGATCCGCCGCCAGGGCATCGATGAGCTGGTCCGTGAAGTCAGCCAGGACCGCCCCTTCCTCGGCGTCTGCGTCGGCATGCAGGCGCTGATGCAGCGCAGCGAAGAGAACGGCGGCGTGGATTGCATCGGCCTGTTCCCCGGCGCCGTACGGCGTTTCCCGGGCGGCATGCAGGAAGAGGGCGAGAGCCTCAAGGTGCCGCACATGGGCTGGAACGAGGTCAGCCATGTGCTCGACCATCCGCTCTGGCACGGCATCCCCGATCGCGCCCGCTTCTATTTCGTGCACAGCTTCTATGTCGAGGCCGGCAATCCGCGCCAGGTGGTCGGGCGCGGCCACTATGGCCTGGATTTCGCCGCGGTGCTGGCCGACGGCTCGCGCTTCGCCACCCAGTTCCACCCCGAGAAGAGCGCCGACTGCGGCCTGCAGCTCTATGCCAACTTCCTCGCCTGGGACGGCCGCTGGTAATGGCGCGCAAGCCGCCCGCGCCGCTGGTGACGCTCGAACCCGAGCAGAGCCAGCGCCTGGTCACGGCCTTGCAGACCCTGCTGGACGACCGCTTCGAGGTCCGCCTGGGGCGGTTCGAAGTCGAGGAACTGCTGGATTTCTTCGCCCGCGAGTGCGGGCCGCTGTACTACAACAAGGCGGTTGCCGACGTGCAGACCCTGCTCAGGGAGCGTGTCGACAGCCTGGAAAGCGACATCTGGGCGCTGGAAAAGCCCTAGATCGCCCTCACCCCCGAGCCAAGGTATTGCCATGCTTATCATCCCCGCCATCGACCTCAAGGACGGTGCCTGCGTCCGCCTGCGCCAGGGGCGCATGGAAGATTCCACCGTGTTCTCCGACGATCCCGTGGCCATGGCCGCCCAGTGGGTCGACGGTGGCTGCCGCCGGCTGCACCTGGTGGATCTCAACGGCGCCTTCGAAGGCCAGCCGGTCAACGGCGAGGTGGTGACCGCCATCGCCAGGCGCTATCCCGGCCTGCCGATCCAGATCGGCGGCGGCATCCGCTCGCTGGAGACCATCGAGCACTATGTCCGCGCCGGCGTCAGCTACGTGATCATCGGCACCAAGGCGGTCAAGCAGCCGGAATTCGTCGCTGAAGCCTGCCGCGCCTTCCCCGGCAAGGTCATCGTCGGCCTGGACGCCAAGGACGGCTTCGTTGCCACCGACGGCTGGGCCGAGGTCAGCGAATTGCAGGTCACCGACCTGGCCCGCCGCTTCGAAGCCGACGGCGTCAGCGCCATCGTCTACACCGACATCGCCCGCGACGGCATGATGCAGGGCTGCAACGTGCCGGCCACCCGCGCCCTGGCCGAAGCCACCAGCATCCCGGTGATCGCCTCCGGCGGCATCCACAACCTGGGTGACATCCAGAACCTGCTCGACGCCCGCAGCCCGGGCATCATCGGCGCCATCACCGGTCGGGCGATCTACGAGGGCACCCTCGACGTCGCCGAGGCCCAGGCGCTGTGCGACAACTTCAATGTCTGAGGGCGCGGCGGTGATCGAATGCTCTTCGCTCGATGAGGTCCGCACGGCGATCGACGGACTCGATCAGCAGATCGTTCAGCTGCTGGCGGCCCGCGGCGCCTATGTCAGCCAGGCCGCGCGCTTAAAGAAGGACGATGACGCCGTGCGTGCGCCACAACGCGTCGAGCAGGTCATCGCCAAGGTCAAGGCGCTGGCTGCCGAAGCAGGCGCATCGCCTGTGGTGGTCGAGCAGGTCTATCGGGCAATGATCGCCGCATTCATCGAGGCTGAGCTGGCGGAGCACGCCACCTTGCAACGTACCTGACTTCGTTTTCTGGAGAGCAACATGGCGCTGGCGAAACGCATCATCCCCTGCCTGGACGTGGACAATGGCCGCGTGGTCAAGGGCGTCAAGTTCGAGAACATCCGCGATGCCGGTGATCCGGTGGAGATCGCCCGCCGCTACAACGAGCAGGGCGCCGACGAGATCACCTTTCTCGACATCACCGCCAGCCACCAGGGTCGTGATACCACCCTGCACACCGTGGAGCGCATGGCCAGCCAGGTGTTCATCCCGCTGACCGTAGGCGGTGGCGTGCGTACCGTGCAGGACATCCGTAACCTGCTCAACGCCGGTGCCGACAAGGTCTCGATCAACACCGCCGCGGTGTTCAATCCCGAGTTCGTCGGCGAGGCTGCGGCACGTTTCGGCTCGCAGTGCATCGTGGTCGCCATCGACGCCAAGAAGGTTTCCGCGCCGGGTGAAACGCCGCGTTGGGAGATCTTCACCCACGGCGGGCGCAAGCCTACCGGCCTGGATGCCGTGCAATGGGCGAAGAAGATGGAAGGCCTGGGCGCTGGCGAGATCCTGCTGACCAGCATGGACCAGGACGGCATGAAGAACGGTTTCGACCTGGGCGTGACCCGCGCGATCAGCGATGCGCTGGGCATCCCGGTGATCGCCTCCGGCGGCGTCGGCAATCTGGAGCACCTGGCCGCCGGCGTACTGGAAGGCCATGCCAGCGCGGTACTGGCGGCGAGCATCTTCCACTTCGGTGAGTACACCGTCCCTGAAGCCAAGGCCTACATGGCCGAACGCGGTATCGTGGTGCGCTGAAACGGGCCGGGGGCGAGCGCCATGACATCGGCCTGGGTGTCATTGCGGTAGACAGCCCTCCCGCTTCGCGGCACTCTGCAACGGTCGTCATGTTTGGGATCCAGTGTCATGTTCAAGGGTCTTCTGCTGGTACTGATTGGCTTGCTCCCTTTCTTGAGTCCACTGGCTCGCAGTGCCGAAGTGGCTACTCAGCAAATCGTTCTGCTGACCGAGAACTACCCGCCCTACAACATGGCGGTAGACGGCAAGAACTTCGCCCAGGACGCCAACCTCGACGGCATCTCCGTAGAGATCATGCGCGAGACCTTCAAGCGTGCCGGTATCGACTACAACCTGACCCTGCGTTTTCCCTGGGACCGCGTCTACAAGCTGGCGCTGGAAAAGCCTGGCTATGGCGTGTTCTCCACCATCCGTACCCCTGAACGGGAGCACCTCTTCAAGTGGGTCGGGCCCTTGGCGCCGGTCGACTGGGTGCTGCTGGCGCGCAGCGACAGCCCGATCACTTCTCTGAACAAGCTGGCCGAAGCCCGTGGCTACCGTATCGGTGCCTACAAGGGCGACGCGATTGCCGAGCACCTGGCGCTCAAGGGCTTCGACCCGGTATTGATGCTGCGCGACCAGGACAACCCCAAACGCCTGGAAAGCGGCCAGATCGACCTGTGGGCCACTGCCGACCCCGTGGGGCGCTACCTGGCACGCCAGGAAGGCATCACCGGGCTGAAGACCGTGCTGCGCTTCCAGAAGGCCGAGCTGTACCTGGCGCTGAACAAGGACACTCCGCAAAGCATTGTCGATCGCCTGCAGAAAGCGCTGGATCAGATGCGCGCCGAAGGCCGCATCGAGCGCATCATGGATAAGTACCTTTAGGCCAGTTGGGGTGGGAGCAGCTTCCGCCGCGAAGCGACCGTTGGAGCGAGCTTGCTCGCGATGGCTGCGTCACGTTCACAGCAGATGCATGGGTTTTGCCGGCCTCTTCGCGAGCAAGCTCGCTCCAACAAAAGTCAGATCGGCCCTAACTGACCAGTATTGTGGCTAAAGCCGCTACCGAACCGTATGCGGCTTAACAGAGCGGTTAGGCCTCAACGATAGAGGCCGTTCTTGCCGTGCGCGCCCATGGCCCGGTTGCCCCGCTCGCCGATCATGTGCCGCAGCTCGATCCATTCGATGCCCTGAGCCTTGAGCTTGGGCAGTTCGCGCTCCAGCACGTCCAGGGTTACCGGGTAGGGGTGGCCGATGATCACGGCCGAGCCCTGCTTGCGGGCCAGATCGACAGCGCTGCGCAACTGGCGGGTGATGGCCTCGGCGGTGCGCTCGTCGTCCAGGAATACGTCACGTGACACGCTGGCCAGGCCAATGCGCTGCGCCTGGGCGGCAGCGACGGTCTTGGCGCTGGTGCGGCTGTCGACGAAGAACATATGGCGGCGCTGCAGTTCTTCCATCAGCCAGGCCATGGCCTGCGGTTCGGCGGTCATGCGGCTACCCATATGGTTGTTGATGCCGGCGGCGAAGGGCACCTTGAGCAGCGCGGCATTCAGACGGCTTTCCAGTTCGCTGATCGGCAGGCCAGGGTGCCAGGCATAGGGGCCGGTGGCCGGGTCCATGGGCATGTGCAGAATCACCGTCTTGCCGGCCTTGTGAGCCTGCCGGGCGAATTCGCTGGCGTGAGGCGTGTCGGGCATGATCGCCAGGGTCACTGGGCCGGGCAGGGCCAGGGTGCGGCTGTCCCGGTCGGGATTCTGCCCCAGGTCATCGATGATCAGGCTCAGGTAGGCCTTGGCGGGTTCACCGGCCACCGCTCCAAGCGAAGCGGCGGCCAGCAGCAGGGCCAGCCCCAGTTGCAGCAGGCGCATCAGTTGCCGCGGGTGACGCTCAGGCCCTTGAGCAGGCTGAGTGCCTGGTTGAGCTGATAGTCCTCATCCTGCGGACGGGACTTGGCCGGGGTGCTGCCCTTGACCGTCGGCTTGTCGGCACCGCCGTTGCCGTTGCCCAGATGCCCGTACAGGTCGGCTTCCTTGTAGTTCTCGCCGTCGGCCTCGCTGGTGACCTTGCCACGTCGTACCACGATGTCCGGGCTGATGCCCTGGGCCTGGATGGAGCGACCGTTGGGGGTGTAGTACAGCGCCGTGGTGATCTTCAGCGCACGGTCGTTGTTCAGCGGCAGTACGGTCTGCACCGAGCCCTTGCCGAAGGTGTCGGTGCCCATCAGGATGCCGCGCTTCTGGTCTTGCAGGGCGCCGGCGACGATCTCCGAGGCCGAGGCGCTGCCGCCGTTGATCAGCACCACCAGCGGTACGCCTTCGCTGGCATCGGCCGGGTCGGCAGAAAAACGCAGCTCGGAGTTGGGAATGCGGCCCTTGGTGTAGACGATCAGGCCCTTGGTCAGGAAGTGGTCGGCCACCGCCACCGCCGACTGCAGCACCCCGCCGGGGTTGTTGCGCAGGTCGAGGATGATGCCGCTGAGCTTCTTGTTGCCGTTGTCCTTGCGCAGGCGGGCCAGGGCCTTGCCCACTTCATCGCCGGTCTTGACCTGGAACTGGGTGATGCGGATATAGCCATAGCCGCTCTCGAGCAACTGCGACTTGACGCTCTTGACCTGGATGACGGCCCGCGCCAGGGTCACGTCGAAGGGGTTGCCGCCGTCGCGCACCAGGGTCAGGGTGATCTTCTCGCCAATCTTGCCGCGCATCTTGTCCACGGCTTCCTGCATGGTCTGGCCCTGGGTCGGCGCGCCGTTGATCTTGACGATCAGATCGCCGGCCTCGATGCCGGCACGCGAAGCCGGGGTGTCATCGATGGGCGAGACCACCTTGACGTAGCCGTCCTCGACGCCCACCTCGATGCCCAGGCCGCCAAACTCGCCGCTGGTGCTTTCCTGCAGCTCCTGGAAGTCTTCAGGGCCGAGGTAGGCAGAATGCGGGTCGAGGTTGCTGAGCATGCCCTTGATGGCGTTTTCCAGCAGGGTCTTGTCGTCCACCGGCTCGACATAGGCCGCCTTGACCCGGTCCAGCACCTCGGCGAAGGTGCGCAGCTCGTCCAGCGGCAGAGGCGCCTTGGCATTGGCTGCAGCAGGTGCCGCCGCCGGTTTGGCGGCCGGAGCCGGCTCGGCGGCATGCGCCCATGGGGCTCCGGCCACGAGAGCGGTCGCCAGGGCCAGCGAGGTGAGGCGGGGCAAATGCAGCATGTCTGACAAGCTCCTGATCAAAGTGGTGCCGCCTTATCCATGAGAACGGCACCATTGCGCCGGGTCGGTCGGGCGACCCTGCTGACGAATGGCGAAATACAGCGCCGAAGTGTCCTGACCGCCACTGTTGCCTACCGTGGAGATCGCTTCACCGGCCTTGACGATGTCACCGGCCTGCTTGAGCAGGCTTTGATTGTGGCCGTACAGGCTCAAATAGCCATTACCGTGGTCGAGAATGACCAGAAGTCCGGCGCCGCGCAACCAGTCGGCGAACACCACGCGCCCACCGTGCACCGCATGAACCTGGCTGCCCGCAGCGGCGCTGATCATCACACCGTCCCAGCGTGAACGTTCATCGTCGCCACGGGCTTCACCGAAGCGTGCAAGCAATCGACCATTGATCGGCCACGGAAGTTTACCCCGGGCTTCTGCAAAGGCCCCGCCATACACCGCGCCGTCGCTGGACACCGCGATACCGGGGGTGTGAGCCGGGCGTTTGGGGGCAGGCTCATCGTCGTCGCGGCTGTTGCGCGCCAGGGCCTCGCGCTTGCGCTTTTCCTCGGCCTCGCGCTCGGCGGCCAGGGCGCGCTGGCGCGCTTCTTCGGCTTCGCGTGCCTGGCGGGCGAGGGTTTCCTCGATGGTCTTGAGCACGTTGTTCAGCTCGGCCTGCTCCTGCTGGCGGGCCTGCAGCTTCTGGTCGCCGGACTTGTAGTCCTGGTTGAGCTTGGCCAGGGCCTTCTGCCGCTCTTCGCGGACCTTGGCGAGCTCTTCGTTACGGGTTTCCAGGTCGCTTTTCTGCACCAGCAACTGGGCCTGTTGCAGGTCGATGTCCTTTTCGACCTTGGCCAGCTGGCGCAGTGTCTGGTTGAACTGCTCCAACTGCTGCAAGCGTGCCTTGCTCAGGAAGTCGTAGTAGGTGAGGGTGCGGGCGAACTTTTCCGGGTGCTGCTGGTTGAGCAGCAGCTTGAGGTATTCCTGGCGGCCACTCTGGTAGGCGGCACGCGCCTGGATGGCGATCAGGCGTTGCTGATCGAGCTTGGCGTTGTTCAGTTGCTGTTTTTCATGGTCGAGCTTCTGCAGCTCGACTTCGGTCTTTTTTAGTTCGTTCTGCAGGACCTCGACCTGCTTTTCCAGCTTGCCCATCTCGGTTTCGGTGGTACGTAGGTCTTTCTGGACCCCGCTCTTTTCGGCCTGCAGCTTGCTGAGGGTCTTTTGCAGCTCGGCAATATCCTGGCGTGCGGCTTCAATCTGTTTTTGCGTCTGGGCGCGCTCATCCTCGGCGAATGCCGGGTTGAGCAGGCAGATCAGAACAAGGGCGGTCAGGACGCGGAGCATGTTGATGGGCGATACCGAGCAAGAGTGAGAAAAACGACGGGCCTAGTATGCCCGCCATATCCGGTAAAACAAATGTCCGGCTGACCGGTTGATAGCTGCTTTTTGGCGCGAACTTGGCGGCGAAAGGGCCTTGTCACCTGTGGGAACGGGCTGGCTGGCGATAGGGCGGTCGAGCCATTCACCAGCAAGCCTGCTCAAGGGCCTGTCCGTCAGTTGGGTACCAGGATCGAATGGCCGGTCATTTCTTCCGGCTTGTCCAAGCCCAGCAACAGCAGCAGGGTGGGGGCGACATCGGCCAGTACGCCGCCTTCGCGGACCTTCAGCGGCTGCTTGCCGTAGTAGATGAACGGCACGGGTTCGGAGGTGTGCGCGGTGTGCGCCTGGCCGGTGGTGTCGTCGGTCATCTGTTCGACGTTGCCGTGGTCGGCGGTGATCAGCGCTTCGCCACCCACCTTGTCCAGGGCTCCGGTGATGCGGCCCAGGCATTCGTCGAGGCATTCCACGGCCTTCACGGCGGCAGACATCACGCCGCTGTGGCCGACCATGTCGCCGTTGGCGTAGTTGACGATGATCACGTCGTAGCGCTGGTGCTCGATGGCGTCGACGATGCGGTCGGTGACTTCCGGCGCGCTCATCTCCGGTTGCAGGTCGTAGGTGGCGACCTTCGGCGATGGGATCAGAATGCGTTCTTCACCAGGGAATTCCTCTTCGCGGCCACCGGAGAAGAAGAAGGTCACGTGGGCGTACTTCTCGGTTTCGGCGATGCGCAACTGGGTCTTGCCATGGTCGGCCAGGTACTGGCCCAGCACGTTCTTCAGGCTGCCAGGGGCGAACGCAGCAGGGGCCGGAATGCTCGCGGCGTACTGGGTGAGCATCACGTACTCGACCTTCGGCTGGCGCGCGCGGGCGAATTCCTTGAAGTCGTTCTCGACGAACACGCGGCTCAGCTCGCGGGCGCGGTCGGCGCGGAAGTTCATGAACACCACGGCGTCGCCGTCTTCGACGGTGACTTTTTCGCCAATGGCGGTGGCCTTGACGAACTCGTCGCTTTCATCGCGGGCGTAGGCGGCCTGCAGGCCGGCCACAGCGCTTTGCGCGGTGAATTCGGCAGCGCCGTCGACGATCAGGTTGTAGGCCGCCGAAACACGGTCCCAGCGATTGTCACGGTCCATGGCGAAGTAGCGGCCGATCAGCGTGGCGATACGGCCTTTGCCCAGGCGGGCGAAAGTCTGGTCGAGCAGTTCTATGGAGCCCTGGGCGCTGCGCGGCGGTGTGTCGCGGCCATCGAGGAAGGCGTGCAGGTAGATTTTCTCGGCGCCGCGCTTGGCAGCCAGTTCGGCCATGGCGACCAGGTGGTCCTGGTGGCTGTGCACGCCACCGTCGGAGAGCAGGCCCATGATATGTACGGCCTTGCCGGCGCCCACGGCCTTGTCGACGGCGGTGCAGATGGCCGGGTTCTCGAAGAACTCGCCGTCACGGATGGCCTTGGTGACTCGGGTGAAGTCTTGGTAAACCACGCGGCCGGCGCCGAGGTTCATGTGGCCGACCTCGGAGTTGCCCATCTGCCCGTCAGGCAGGCCGACATCCATGCCCGAGCCGGAAATCAGGCCGTGCGGCTGGGTGGCATAGAGGCGCTCCATGACTGGCATCCTGGCGGCCATGATGGCGTTGCCTTCGGGATTCTCGCTGTGGCCGAAGCCGTCGAGAATGATCAGAACCAGAGGTTTTGGCGCAGCAGTCATAGAAACCCTCGTTTGCCGGCTGCATGGGCGTGGGGGCGAACCCGTTCGCGAGCGGCCTGCTTTGCAAAATGGGAAGTAGGGAAAAGATCGGCATTTTAAGGACAAGTTCCCCAGGAGTCACGGCCAGGCGGACTTTGCCCGTGCTGTGTCGTCGGGCTGTGCGCTGAAACGTCAACAGAGCTTCGGACGCTGTGTATACTGGCCGGCATTTTTAACGCCCTGGAACCTAGAGATGGTTGCTCACCTACTTGAATTCGTCACCCACCACTACCTGATCGCCGGCGCTTTCGTGATTCTGCTGGCCCTGCTGATCGCCTACGAGATGAGCAAGGGCGCCAGCAGTGTCAGCACCGGCCAGCTGACCGCGCTGGTCAACAGCGACCAGGGCGTGGTCATCGATGTGCGTCCTGCCAAGGAGTTTGCCGCCGGCCATATCGTCGGTGCCCTGAACTACCCGCAGGACAAACTGCTGAGCCGCACTGCCGAGCTGAACAAGCACAAGGACAAGACGCTGATCCTGGTCGACGCCATGGGCCAGCATGCGGGCACCACCGCTCGCGAGCTGATCAAGGCCGGCTTCAAGGCGGCCAAACTGTCCGGCGGCATTTCCAGCTGGCGCGCCGACAACCTGCCTCTGGTGAAGTGAAATGGCCGACGTCATCGTCTATTCCAGCGACTACTGCCCCTATTGCATGCGCGCCAAGCAATTGCTGAACAGCAAGAACGTCGCGTTCAAGGAAGTTCGCGTCGATGGCCAGCCCCAGGTGCGCGCCGCCATGGCCGAGAAAGCCGGGCGCACCTCGGTGCCGCAGATCTGGATCGGCGCGACCCACGTGGGCGGCTGCGATGACCTGTTCGCCCTGGAACGCGCCGGCAAGCTCGACTTGCTGCTCCAGGCCTGAACCCATTACCTGCAACTCGTTATTCTCGATAAGGATCCGACATGACCGAACAAACCAACAACGGCGCCGTCGCTAACGAAGACAGCGCGCCACAGTTCTCCCTGCAGCGTCTCTATGTTCGTGACCTGTCGTTCGAAGCCCCGAAAAGCCCGGCGATCTTCCGCCAGGAGTGGACGCCTTCGGTCAGCCTGGACCTGAACACCCGCCAGAAAGCCCTGGAAAACGATTTCTACGAAGTGGTGCTGACTCTGTCGGTGACCGTCAACAACGGTGACGAAGTCGCCTTCATCGTCGAAGTGCAGCAGGCCGGTATCTTCATGATCAAGGGCCTGGATGCTGCGTCCATGAGCCACACCTTGGGCGCGTTCTGCCCGAACATCCTGTTCCCGTACGCACGTGAGGCCATCGACAGCCTGGTGGTGCGTGGCTCGTTCCCGGCGCTGATGCTGTCGCCGGTCAACTTCGATGCCCTGTATGCCCAAGAGCTGCAGCGCATGCAGGAGTCGGGCGAAGCGCCTTCGGCCTGATTGGCTCCGCTGATGAAAAAAGCGCCTTGTCGGCGCTTTTTTTATGCGGCTCGCCAGCCTGGAGGCGGGCGGCCAGTGGCGAGGCTCAGGCGAACCCTTGCTGGCGCCACGCCTCGTAGACCGCCACCGCCACGGTGTTGGACAGGTTGAGGCTGCGGCAGCCTTCGCGCATCGGCAGGCGCAGGCGGCGTTCCGGGGTGAAGGTGTCCAGCACTTCGGCGGGCAAGCCGCGGCTTTCCGGGCCGAACACAAAGGCGTCGCCGGGCTGGAAGGACACCTCATGGAAGGGCTGCGAACCTTTGGTGGTAAAGGCGAACAGCCGTGGCTGGCCGAGCTTCTCAAGACAACTGGCCAGGTCGGCATGGGTCTGCAGCGTGGCATACTCGTGGTAATCCAGCCCGGCCCTGCGCAGGCGCTTGTCATCCAGTTCGAAGCCCAAGGGTTCGATCAGGTGCAGGGTGCAGCCGCTGTTGGCACAGAGCCTTATCACATTGCCGGTATTCGGCGGAATTTCTGGTTGAAAAAGGATCACGTGAAACATGCACGGCTCCGAACAAAAGGACGGGGTGCATTCTACCCCTGAAGAGGACCCCAGGCCGAAGTTCTGGCCCCGAGTGCTGGGCTCGATGGCCATCGTCGGCTTTTGCGTGGGCATGATGATCGGTCGGGTCACCCAACCGGAGCCTGTCGAACTGCAGCGCATCGAGGAACTGCCCACGGGGTTGGCGTTGTGGTTCAACGAAGAACCGGCTGTACAGGGCGATGTGGTCGATGGCGCCATCGTGCTGCATCTAGGCGCGGCGGGTCAGCCGTGGAAAGGGCAACTGAGCATGGACGGTAAGGTCGCGCGGTGGCGGGTAGAGCGTGCGAAGAAAGGACTGGTGCTGACATTGCTGGCGGCCCGTCCACTGCAGGGCGACTGGCGCACGGCTGAAGTGGACGGGCAGTGGAGGCTGGAAGTCAGCCTCCGTGAGCAATAAAAGAGGGGAATCCCCGGCCTGCCTGTACCAAGGCCCCCAAAACGGGTAGGTGCCAGAGTTATTGCAGAGGGCGTGCCAGCTTTTCGAAAAAATGCGATTTTTTCTTTTAGGGATGCCGCCAGCTCCTGTATTACGGCGCTTGTGAGCCTGACCCCCGTCCACAGGGCTCATGATGCGCCCTCCGCCTTCGCGTCTTCCCAAGTGTTTATGCACACTTTTTGCGCACCGAGGGGGTGTGGCTCCCCATGCTGAGGCAGGAGGGCCCACGCCCCTCTTCTTTATGCCATTCCAGTCGAAATCGGGCCTGACACTCAAAAGGTCCGACCGTTCAGTCGCGCGGCTGATGCAAGGTATGAGGCGAGTAGGAAAAGTCGTCTAGGAGCGAGAAAAGGCAGGATCGGAAATTTTTTCGATCAGGCGATAAAAGGTGTCACTGTAAGTGGTGGTAATTGTCACAATTGCTGCTAAAGGTCTTTCAATTTGTTGTTTTTTATAGGTTTTCATCTTTTTACGAGGCGCATGGTGCAAGCGTTTCGGCCGCGTTCGAGGGCTTTTAGGGTCGTCTGCTGACCCCAAACAAAAGGATCTGACGAACGGTCATAAAATATTTTTTAGGCATTAGCTTGTTTGGTGGATACACTCCATGGCGGTCGGTTGGACACGGGTTGTGACATATAGCCAAAAGCACTAAGGATAAGATCATTAGTTCTTTTTTGTGTCACTCAAGTTTCACCCTCGTGCACCGATCACAAGACGCAGACCGATCAAATAATCGCGAGATACCGGTCGAGCTTGACCCCTGAGGTCAGCCCTGGTGTTAATCGCGCGGCTGCGGTGGCCGAGCCTGGCTCGTCGCCATGGAATACAAAAATTAGATTCACGAGGAGCGAGTTAATGAAGAAGTCTACCCTGGCCCTGGCCGTAACCATGGGCGTTCTGGCCCAGCAGGCTGGCGCCGCCGGTTTCATCGAAGACAGCAAGGCATCCGTAAGTTCTCGTACCCTGTACTTCAACAACGATCTGCGTGAAGGCGTGCGTGCCAACGACCAGCGTGAGACCGCTACCGGCCTGAAATTCGACTACTCGTCGGGCTTCACCCAAGGCACCGTAGGCTTTGGTCTGGACGCTCAGGCTGTAATGGGCCTGCACCTGGGTGGTGGCATCCAGCACCACACCGCTGCCACTTCCAACAGCTTCGTTCCTACCGACACCGACGGTTCGTCCGTGGACGACTGGGGCCGTGTCGGCGCCAACGTCAAGGCTCGTTTCTCCAAGACCGAGCTGAAAGTCGGTAACGCCCTGGCACCCAACCTGCCAATCCTGGTCTCCAACGACGGTCGTCTGCTGCCACAAGCCTTCGAAGGCGGCATCCTGACTTCCAAGGACCTGGACGGCGTGACCTTCACTGCCGGTCAGCTGAACAAGAGCATCGGCCGTGCCTCGTCGAACTGGACCGATCTGTCGGTCAACGGCGCGACCCAGGGCAGCGATCAGTTCCGCTTCGCCGGCGCTGACTGGAAAGTCACCAAAGACCTGACCCTGCAGTACTACTTCGCCAACCTGGAAGACTTCTACAAGCAGCACTTCCTGGGCCTGGTACACGTCTACAAGATCGACGACAACCAGTCGTTCAAGACTGACCTGCGCTACTTCGACAGCAGCTCCGATGGCAAGAACAGCAGCGGCACCGCCGGCTACCTGTTCAACAACAACAGCGGCTATGCCAAGACCCCTGGCGAAGTCGACAACAAGACCTGGTCGGCCATGTTCACCTACTCGCTGGGTGGCCATGCGCTGATGCTCGGCTACCAGCAGGTCAGCGATGACGGCGGTTTCGTCCAGCTGAACCAAGGTGGCGTGGTTGACGGCCGTGGTCGTCCGGAAGGCAACGGCGGCGCCAGCTTCTACCTGTTCACCGACTCGATGATCAACCAGTTCATCCGTGCCGGCGAAAACACCACCTTCGGTCAGTACTCCTATGACTTCGCTAAGGTCGGCATCCCAGGCCTGAAAGCCGGTATCGCCTACCTGCACGGTGACGACATCAAGGGCGCGCGTGGCACTGCCGCATTCGGCCGCGAGTACTCCGAGTGGGAACGTGACATGCGTATCGACTACGTGATCCAGAGCGGTCCGCTCAAGGGCCTGGGCGCTACCGTACGTCACGGTTCGTACCGTGGCGACGATGGTCTGAACAACTCGACCAACGCCGACCAGACCCGTCTGATCTTCAACTACACCTACAACTTCATGTAAGTGTGTTGAGCGTCTGACCGAGAAGCCCCGCCTTGTGCGGGGCTTCTTTTTGCCTGAATCTTTATATTTCAAAATCGAATATATAAATCGATATTTATTCTTTTTAATTTTCAGCAGGTCCAGGCACAGTAGGCTTAGATACAGACAGCACCTTCCTTCAACGCCAGACAAGGAGCTTTATCATGACACTGCGACTTGGCGATATCGCCCCTGACTTCGAACAGGACTCCAGTGAAGGCCGTATCCGCTTTCACGAGTGGCTGGGCGACAGTTGGGGGGTGCTGTTCTCTCACCCGGCGGACTTCACGCCGGTATGCACCACCGAGCTGGGTTTCACTGCACGCTTGAAGGATGAATTCACCAAGCGCGGGGTCAAGGCCATCGCCCTGTCCGTGGACCCGGTCGACTCACACATCAAGTGGATCGACGACATCAACACTACCCAGCACACCCAGGTGAATTTCCCGATTCTTGCCGATGCCGATCGCAAGGTCTCGGACCTCTACGACCTGATCCATCCCAACGCCAGTGACACCTTCACCGTACGCTCGCTGTTCATCATCGACCCGAACAAGAAGGTGCGGCTGATCATCACCTACCCGGCCAGCACCGGACGCAACTTCCATGAAATTTTGCGGGTCATCGACTCCCTGCAATTGACCGACAACTACAAGGTGGCCACGCCGGCCAACTGGGTGGAGGGTGATGACGTGGTCATCGTGCCCTCGGTCAAGGACGAGGAAGAGATTCGCCAACGTTTTCCCAAGGGCTACCAGGCTGTTACGCCCTACCTGCGCCTCACGCCGCAACCCAATCGCGAATAGCACGAACCTGAGTGGGGTTCTTCGGGCCGATCTGATCGGCCCTTTTTTTTGCTTGTTCAAAAGGGTTTCGGTCGCCAGTGCGACCCGTTTTTCGCGGTTGAAGGCGCCTGCACGGGTATATCTCCTTAAGGAATAAATAAATGAATAAATATGATTTATGGATATAAAAAATCACTGTTAATGTCGATTGCATTCAAATACTCATCCAGGAGAGCGCCATGCGCACCCCCTTCTTGCGTCGCAGTTTCGCCGTGCTTTTGGCGACCGCCTTGAGTCTCGGCGTGCTGACCCAGGCTCAGGCCGAAGACCTGCGTATCGGCTACCAGAAGTACGGCACCCTGGTGCTGCTCAAGGCCAAGGGCACGCTGGAGAAGCGTCTGGCCGAGCAGGGCGTGAAGGTGCAATGGACCGAATTCCCCGGCGGCCCGCAACTGTTGGAAGGCCTGAACGTGGGTTCCATCGACTTCGGCGTGACCGGCGAGACCCCGCCAGTGTTTGCCCAGGCCGCAGGCGCCGACCTGCTGTATGTGGCCTACGAGCCGCCTGCGCCGACCAGCGAAGCGATTCTGGTGCCCAAGGATTCGCCTGTCACCTCGGTGCAGGATCTCAAGGGCAAGAAGGTCGTGCTGAACAAGGGCTCCAATGTGCACTACCTGCTGGTGCGGGCCTTGGAAGACGCTGGGCTGAAATACAGCGACATCCAGACCGTGTTCCTGCCGCCAGCCGATGCCCGCGCCGCCTTCGAGCGTGGCAGCGTCGATGCCTGGGTGATCTGGGACCCGTACCAGGCCGCCGCCGAGCAGCAGCTGCAGGCGCGCACGCTGCGCAATGGCGCCGGTATCGTCGACAACCATCAGTTCTACCTGGCCACCAAAACCTACGCACAGAAGCATCCCCAGGTCATCCAGGCGCTGGTCGAAGAGGTTCGTGCAGTGGGCGAGTGGTCTCAGGCCAACCCTGACGAGGTGACCCGCCAGGTCGCGCCGCTGCTGGGCCTGCCTGCCGATATCACCCTCACCTCAGTGAAGCGCCAGGGCTACGGTGCGCACTTCATTACCCCGCAGGTGGTCGAGGCGCAGCAGAAGATCGCCGACACCTTTCTCCAGCTCAAGCTGATCCCCAAACCCTTGCGCATCGCCGATGTGATCTGGACACCCCCTGCCGCCGTGGCGAAAGCCCCCTGAGCGGCTCTCGAAAGGAGACGATTCCATGAGCCTCAGTGCTTCCCAACGAACTCTGCACAGGCTGGCACCCTGGGCGCTGCCGGTGCTGCTGCTGGCAGTCTGGCAACTGGCGGTGAGTGCCGGTTGGCTGTCCACCCGGATCCTGCCGGCGCCCAGTGCCGTGGTCGAGGCAGGCGTCAGCCTGGTGGCCAGCGGTGAAATCTGGACCCATCTGGCGATCAGCGGCTGGCGTGCCGGCGTCGGTTTCGCCATCGGTGGTGGCATTGGCCTGGCGCTGGGCTTCATAACCGGCCTGACTCGCTGGGGCGAGCGCCTGCTGGACAGCTCGGTGCAGATGATCCGCAACGTGCCGCACCTGGCGCTGATCCCGCTGGTGATCCTGTGGTTCGGTATCGACGAAACCGCCAAGGTCTTCCTGGTGGCCCTCGGCACGCTGTTCCCGATCTACCTCAACACCTACCACGGCATTCGCAACATCGACCCGGCACTGGTGGAAATGTCGCGCAGCTACGGCTTGTCCGGTTTCGCCCTGTTCCGCCATGTGATCCTGCCCGGCGCCATGCCCTCCATCCTGGTGGGTGTGCGCTTCGCCCTGGGCTTCATGTGGCTGACCCTGATCGTTGCCGAAACCATCTCGGCCAGTTCCGGCATCGGCTACCTGGCGATGAATGCCCGTGAATTCCTGCAGACCGATGTCGTGGTGCTGGCCATCGTGCTCTACGCCGTGCTCGGCAAACTCGCCGACCTGGCCGCTCGTGCCCTGGAGCGCGTATGCCTGCGCTGGCACCCGGCTTATCAGACTCAAAAAGGCGGTGCCGCATGACCAGTCTCAAACAGCCTCAACCCGACCACCTGTTGCGCGGTATTCCGCTGAGCGCCCGCCAGCTCAGGAAAGCCTTCGGCGAGCGTACGGTGCTCAAGGACATTGACCTGCATATCCCGGCCGGGCAGTTCGTCGCCGTGGTCGGCCGCAGTGGTTGCGGCAAGAGCACCCTGCTGCGTCTGCTGGCCGGGCTCGACCAGCCCACTGGCGGCAAGCTGCTGGCGGGTTCGGCGCCACTTGGCGAAGCGCGTGACGACACCCGGCTGATGTTCCAGGAAGCGCGCCTGCTGCCCTGGAAGAAGATCATCGACAACGTCGGCCTTGGCCTGAGCGGTGACTGGCGTGCGCAGGCGCTGGACGCCCTGGCCGCGGTGGGTCTGGCCGAACGTGCCGATGAGTGGCCGGCCGCGTTGTCCGGTGGTCAGAAGCAGCGCGTGGCCCTGGCCCGGGCGCTGATCCACAAGCCGCGCCTGCTGTTGCTCGACGAGCCGCTGGGGGCGCTGGATGCATTGACGCGTATCGAGATGCAGCAACTGATCGAAGATTTGTGGCGTCAGCACGGTTTCACCGTGCTGCTGGTCACCCACGACGTGGCCGAGGCCGTCGCGGTGGCCGACCGGGTGATCCTTATCGAAGAGGGCCGTATCGGCCTGGACCTGCCCGTCGACCTGCCCCGACCCCGTGCGCGCGGCTCGCAGCGCCTGGCCGCTCTGGAAAGCCAGGTGCTTGACCGCGTACTGGCACTGCCCGGCGCGCCACCGCAACCGGAACCCGTTTCACCCCTGCCGACGCAACTGCGTTGGGCCAATTAATCGTTCACGTACCCGGAGAGACCCTCATGACTATCAAGGCCATCAACGTCCGTAACCAGTTCAAAGGCACCATCAAGGAAATCGTTCAGGGCGACGTGCTGTCGGAAATCGACGTGCAGACCGCCTCGGGCATCGTCACCTCGGTGATCACCACCCGTTCGGTCAAGGAGCTGGAGCTGGCCGTTGGCAGTGAGGTGATCGCCTTCGTCAAATCCACTGAAGTGTCGATCGCCAAGTTGTGATACCGGCTCGCGGGCATCGTCGCCTGGCTTGGCCGCCATACAGTTCAGTGAGTCGTTATGTGGCTTGGTGGGAGCGGCTTTAGCCGCGAAAAGCGCCAGGAAATTCACTGCATCTGCTGTGAACAGGCGGTCGCTTCGCGGCTGAAGCCGCTCCTACCCGAGCTAGCTGAACAGTATTACGGCTGAAGCCGCTCAGAGCGGGTTTGGGCGTTTTGGCAGGCAGGGCGGCAGGTACAGGCCCAGGTAGGCATCCATCACGCGCATGGCTTCCTCGGCCATGCGTGGGGTGATCTGCTCGAACTGCTGCATCGAGCGGGCATACACCCGGTCGCCCAACTCCATGGCCAGTGCGAACACGTCGATCTCGGCGGGTAGCGCCGGCAGGTGGAAATGACGATCGAACACTTCCTTGAGCAGCTGGCTCAGCTCGATATCGTGCTGATGATCGGCCTGGCTGACCTCGACCAGGCCGTGTTGGGCCAGGATCAGCTGGCGGGCGGCCGCATCGTCGTGGTAGATGCGCATGATGCGCAGTTCCAGAATCCGCGAAAGATCATGCCAGTTGCGCAGTGCGTCGTGCTCCACCGGCTGCAGCAGCGCGGCACGGAAGGCGGCATGCACGTCGGCGGTCAGGGCTTCGAGCAGCGCCGGCACACTGGCAAAGAAGTGGTAAACCGAAGAAGGCGGGATCTGCGCCCGCTCCGCCACGCCGTAGATGGACAGGCTGCCAACCCCCTCGCTGGCCAGCAGCTCACGGGCTGCGGCGAGTATCGTGGCGATACGTG
This sequence comes from uncultured Pseudomonas sp., assembly GCF_913777995.1. Classification (GTDB taxonomy): domain Bacteria; phylum Pseudomonadota; class Gammaproteobacteria; order Pseudomonadales; family Pseudomonadaceae; genus Aquipseudomonas. Next base: position 18,522 of record NZ_CAJYVE010000043.1, read on the forward strand.
CCTGGCTTGCAGCGCGGGGTTTGCGGGGCGTGGCGGGGCGGTTCATGGTGCAGGTCTCAGGTACGGGCAAGGTGCCATTGTACGCTGCCAGGCGGCCAGGGAGGCAGCGCTTGTGCAGGCGACCTCTCAACACTGTCAGCTGCAGATGCATGGACAATGCGGGACGATTGCCGGGTGATCTCGTGATCAGGGGATTCCAGCATGGCTATCCAGAAGCGGCTGCTGTGCCACTATCACTACGACCCGCTCGATCGGCTCATCGCCTCAGGAATTCGTACCCGTGCCGAGCACCCGCTGTTCTATCGCGGCAAGCGGCTGGCCGGCGAAAGTCGCGGCGGCTTGTACCATGCGTTTCTGCACGCCGCTGACCGGCCCGTGGCGCAATTTATCCACAGCGGCAAGGCGGTGGACGCCACGCTGCTGGCCACCGATGCGCCGGGGTCGGTGTTGCATGCATTGACGAGGGGCCAGCGCCAGGCCCAGGCGTATGCCGTGTATGGCTATCACGCGCCGGGTGGCGGGCTGGACAGCCTGCTGGGCTTCAATGGCGAGCGCCGCGACCCGGTGACCGGGCATTACCTGCTGGGGCAGGGCTATCGAGCCTACAACCCGGTGCTGATGCGCTTCAACAGTCCGGACCGTCTGAGTCCGTTTGGGGGTGGTGGGTTGAATGCGTATGGCTATTGTCAGGGGAATCCGATCAACCTCGTGGATCCTGATGGGCATATGGCCATGGTGCGTCGGCTTTCGTTGGGGGCCATGGTGGGTGCCTTGGGCATCAGCGTGGCTGCCATAGCGGTGGGGACTGTCTCCCCGGAGTCCGATGCTTACAAGATCCTGGCTGGCCTGGGTGCGGCGCTGATAGTGGCTGGCGGTATAGGTTTGAAACTTTCGAGCCTGACGATAGAGCAGGCTCATGGCTTGCAGCTGCAGGCCTTTGATCAAGCGACGCGCCCATCACTTTTCAATGCTCTCGGACGCTGGAGCATTGGGCATAGGGATGCGCCTCCTCCTTACGAACAAGCGCTGCTTGCTCCGCGCAGGCTGTCGGTACAGTCGTCGAGTAGCGTCTGGGCGGCTGCCCAGACCCAGGGGGACGGGCTGCCAAGCTATGAAATGGCGACCTATTTCAGCAAAACCATTCGGGGTTCCCTGTCCTTCAGTAATACCTCGATCAGAGAAACAGCGGTGTAGCGGGTGGTCAGGTGGCCATGCTTTCGCTGTCGTCCAGGTCAGGGCCAGCGGCCTGGTACTTGCAGCACGGCGACCTGCCAACAATGCCAGTTGTAGGTGTCTGGACAGTGCTGGACGATTGCCGGGTGATCTCGTGATCAGGGGATTCCAGCATGGCTATCCAGAAGCGGCTGCTGTGCCGCTATCACTACGACCCGCTCGATCGGCTCATCGCCTCAGGGATTCGTACCCGTGCCGAGCACCCGCTGTTCTATCGGGGCAAGTGGCTGGCCGGCGAAAGTCGCGGCGGCGTGTTCCATGCGTTTC
>NZ_CAJYVE010000044.1 GCF_913777995.1 uncultured Pseudomonas sp.
ACACCTGCCTCGTCGACCTGCCCACCATCCGCCCGCACAAGCTGGCCATGCATACCCTGCAGCGGCAGACCCTGGTGCTGTTGCGCCTGACCTGCAGCGACGGCAGCCAGGGCCTCGGCGAAGCCACTACCATCGGCGGCCTGGCCTACGCCGGGGAGAGCCCGGAAAGCATCAAGATCAATATCGATACCTGGTTCGCGCCCTTGCTGATCGGCCAGGACGCCACCAACCTGAATGCCGCGATGCAGCGCGTCGACCGTGGCATCCGTGGCAACACCTTCGCCCGCAGTGCGGTGGAGACCGCCTTGCTCGATGCCCAGGGCAAGCGCCTGGGCCTGCCAGTGGCCGAAGTGCTCGGCGGCCGTGTGCGTGAGGGTGTGGAAGTGGCCTGGACCCTGGCCAGCGGCGACACCGGTCGTGATATCGACGAAGCCGAACAGATGCTCGACCGCCGTCGTCATCGCCACTTCAAGCTGAAGATCGGCGCGGGTGACGTGGCCCGCGACATCGCCCACGTGGCGGCGATCAAGAAGGCCCTGGGCGAGCGTGCCAGCGTGCGCGTGGACATCAACCAGGCCTGGAGCGAGGCCGTGGCCATCAGCGCCAGCCGACGCCTGGCCGAGGCCGGTGTCGAGCTGATCGAACAGCCGCTGTCGCGCTTCGACCGCGCCGGCATGGCACGCCTCAACGCCCATAGCCCGATCCCGCTGATGGCTGACGAAGCCATCGAGTCGGTGCCCGACAGCTTTGCCCTGGCCCAGCTGGGCGTGGCACCGATCTTCGCCCTGAAGATCGCCAAGACCGGCGGCCCGCGTGCGGTATTGCGCACCGCAGCGATTGCCGAGGCGGCCGGTATAGGCCTGTATGGCGGCACCATGCTCGAAGGCAGTGTCGGCACGCTGGCCTCGGCGCATGCCTTCGCCACCCTCGACAAGCTGGAATGGCATACCGAGCTGTTCGGGCCGCTGCTGCTGACCGAGGACATCCTCGTCGAAGCGCCTCTGTATCGCGACTTCCAGCTGATGATCCCGACCACGCCAGGCCTGGGCCTGGAGCTGGACGAACAACGCCTGGCGCGCTTCGCCCGCCGCTGAACCTGACCGATAAGGAGCCTCACCATGCTTTTTCACGTGCGCATGACCGTCAAGCTGCCGGTCGACATGCCTGCCGAGCAGGCGGCCAAGCTCAAGGCCGATGAAAAGGAGCTGGCCCAGCGCCTGCAGCGCGAAGGCACCTGGCGTCATCTGTGGCGCATTGCGGGCCTGTATGCCAACTTCAGCATTTTCGACGTGCCGGACAACCAGGCCCTGCACGATACCCTGATGCAACTGCCGCTTTACCCGTACATGGATATCGAAGTCACGCCGCTGTGCCGCCATCCGTCGTCGGTGCATGCCGACGACCGCTGAGCCGCCTGGCTCGAAAACACGACCTACGTCTGACAAGAACAATGATGAGGACCCACCACCATGACCGTACGTATCTCCCACACCGCTGAAGTGCAGAAGTTCTTCGAGAACGCTTCGGGCTTCGACCAGGATGCCGGCAACCCGCGCATGAAGACCGTGGTGCACCGTATTCTCACCGACTCGATCAAGATCATCGAAGACCTGCAGATCACCCCGGAAGAGTTCTGGAAAGCGGTCAACTACTTCAACGAATTGGGCGCCCGTCAGGAAGCCGGCCTGCTGGTGGCCGGCCTGGGCCTGGAGCATTACCTGGACCTGCTGCTGGACGCCGAAGACGAGCAGAATGGGCATGTCGGCGGTACCCCGCGCACCATCGAAGGCCCGCTGTACGTGGCCGGTGCACCGCTGAGCCAGTACGAAGCACGCCTGGATGACGGCACTGATGCCGGCACGCCGCTGTTCATGCAGGGCCAGGTGCGTGACACCGACGGCCAGCCACTGGCCAACGCCATCGTCGATGTGTGGCATGCCAACACCGCAGGCACCTATTCGTACTTCGACCCGAGCCAGTCGGAATTCAACCTGCGCCGCCGCATCCAGACCGACGCCCAGGGCCGTTATCGTTTTCGCAGCATCGTACCGTCCGGCTACGGCTGCCCGCCGGATGGTCCGACCCAAGGCCTGCTCGACCAGTTGGGTCGCCATGGCCAGCGCCCGGCGCACGTGCATTTCTTCATTTCCGCACCGGGCCATCGGCACCTGACCACGCAGATCAACCTGGAAGGCGATCCCTACCTGCATGACGATTTCGCCTACGCCACCCGTGACGAGCTGATCGCGCAGATCCATTTCAGCGAAGACGCAGCACGTGCGGCGCAGCATGGTGTCAGCGGCCGCTTTGCCGAGATCGAGTTCGACTTCGTGTTGCAGCCAACCGAGCAGCCTGACGAAGAAACACGCCGTGAGCGGGTGAGGGCGCTGGAAGCCTGATTCAATCCCGTTACCGAGCGCAGCATAAACGGCACGGCCTACACACGGAGGCCGCGCCGTTTTATTTGTGCCGGTGATTTGGTGGCTAAAGCCAATGCTGGCCAGTTAGACCGTGGGAGCGAGCTTGCTCGCGAAGGCGGCATCACGTTCACAGCAAACTCAGCGGCTTTGCCCGCTTTTCGCGAGCAAGCTCCAACAGAACGGGATGCGCTTGACCGACAGCATGACGCCTCAATCGATCCCACCCTCACAGTGCGGCGTGCTTCAGGCCGACGGCTTGCGGCACGCCGCAAACATGTCCAGCGACTTCTGGTACTCGCTGGTCTTCACGTCCAGCAGGCCCAGCATCGAATGGAACAGGTTGTCCTGGCTCAGCGGCAGGTTGCGGTTGTTCTGCAGGCAGTCGGTGTCGACACCGAACGACTGCCGGTAGCTGGGTGAGAACCACGCCACCATGGGGATATGCCGTTGTTGCTCGGGGGCGACCATGTACGGCGTGCCGTGCAGGAACAGGTTGTACTCGCCCAGCGACTCGCCATGGTCGGACAGGTACAGCATGGCGGTGTCGACCTTGTCCTGGTTGCGGCGCAGGGTATCGATCAGTGTGGCCAGCACGTGGTCGGTGTAGAGCAGCGTGTTGTCATAGCCGTTGATGATGTTTTCCCGCGAGCAGTTGTTCAGCGCATTGCTCTGGCACACCGGGGTGAATTTCTCGAATTCGGCCGGGTAGCGCTTGTAGTACTCGGGACCGTGGCTGCCCATCTGGTGCAGGACCAGCACGGTGTCGTGCTGCAGGTTGTCCAGGCGACTCTGCAGGTCGCGCAGCAGAATCATGTCGCGGCATTCGTGGTTGGCGCACAGCGCCGGGTCCTTGTCGTTGCTCAGGTCCTGGAAGGTCACCCGATCGCAGGTGCCTTTGCAGCCGGCCTGGTTGTCCAGCCACACCACGTCGTAGCCGGCGCGCTTGAGTACGTCGAGCAGGCCTTCCTGGGTGCGGGCGGTGGCGGCGTCGTAACGCTTGCGGCCCAGGTTGGAAAACATGCACGGCACCGACACGGCAGTTTCCGTACCGCACGACCACACGTCACCGAAAGCGATCACATCACCTTCGGCGCGCAACTTGGGCGTGGTGTCGCGGGCGTAACCGAGCAGGCCGAAGTTTTCGGCGCGGGCACTTTCACCCACTACCAGCACGGTCAACGACTTGTGCGGGCGCTGCAGGCTGGCCGGGTCACGCTGCGCATCAGTGGCAGTCGGGCGCAGCGTGGTGCCGGCGGTGGCGACTTGCTCACGCAGGTAACCGTAGGCCGCACCCACCAGGTTGCTGGGCACCACCATCAGGCGCAGTTCGTGGTGGTTGCGAAACAGCGAAGCCAGGCCCTGATAGTTGATCATCGCCACGGCGCCCAGTAGGGCGGCGCAGCCGACGCTCACCAGCGCCTTGCTGAGCAGTTCCGCCGGCCAGCGGCGATAACGGATGGGGGTCTTGTACAGCAGCCAGGAGGGCAATACGCCCAGCAAGACAATGTAGAGGAACAACTTGCCCGACAGCAGGGCCAGGGCTTCGGTCGGGTTGGTCTCGGCGACATTGCGGAACATGGCGGCGTCGAAGATCACGCCATATTCATTCATGAAGTAGGCGATGCCGGAACTGAGCATGAACAGGGTGATCAGCACCGGCTTCAACACCCCGCGAAAGGCCACCAGGGTCAGCAGAATGTTGAACAGAATCCAGATCAATGCGGCAAACACGATGCCCAGTACAAACCCTGTATGGTCGGGTGCGGTGACCTGGAATACATGCGCCCAGAGTTTCGAGTTGAAACCCAGCAGCAAGTAGAGGCTGGCAAGAACGGTCACGACTTCAGGACGTACGGCCTTGATCTTCAGCATGTCGATTTACTTTCATGAAAGTTGAAATAAGGTGCCCGAGTTGCTGCAGGCGCCCGATATTGCATTACCGCCAGAGCGACGGAAGTATCGAGACTTGTCTGTCGCTCCGGCTACCGAAACATGGCGCCCGACGCGGTTTAATGCGGCGCTGAAAGCATTGGTTCAGGATGCAGAAAGCTTTGGTTCAGCTTGCCGCCGCCTGCGCGGTACAGATCTTGTAACCAAGGCCATGCACGGTGTGCAGCAGTTCGGTATCGAAGGCGCCGTCCAGGGTACGGCGCAGAATATGGATGTTGCTGCGCAGGCTGCCGCCCTTGGGCATGTCGCTGCCCCACAGCGCCTGCTCCAGCTCCTTGCGCTGCACCAGGTGCGGGCTGCGGCGCATCAGCAGTTCCAGCAGCTTGAGGTGCGTGGGGTTGAGCTTGAGGGGTATGCCACCCCTGGAGACCTCCAGGGTGTCGAGGTCGAAACGTAGGTCGGCCACGCTCAGCACCCGGTTGCCCTGGCCCAGGCGGCGGGTGACGATGGCCTCCAGGCGCGCCAGCACTTCGGTCATGGCAAAGGGTTTGGTCACGTAGTCGTCGGCCCCGGCAGAAAAGCCCACCAGGCGGTCTTCCAGGGTGTCGCGGGCGCTGAGCATCAGAATGGTGACATCCGAGCGCGAGTGCTGGCGCAGGCTGTGGCAGATACGGTTGCCGTCGATGCCCGGCAGCATGATGTCGAGGATGATCGCGTCGAAAGGCTTTGTGGCAGCCAGGTGCAGGCCACTCAGGCCGTCCAGCGCGCCTTCGACCTGATGCCCCTTGAGCTGCAGGAACTCCACCAGGTTGTCATGGATATCGCGGTTGTCTTCGATGACTAGAATATTCATTGTTGCTCGTTCTATGCACAGGTCGCCGTTATTGCAACAGCGGTCGTTCTTGAGTTGGCAACAGTGACTCTAGACCACCAACGGTTCGATGAGCGTCAACGGTTTGTGGAAAAAATGTCAACGCCGCTCACGCCGACTGTCGAGAAGCTGAACGAACACTTTTCTCACGACCTATTCACATACAGCGGACCGCAGTAATCGTACACTCCGATTCTTTCCTACCCGGTAATCCAGCGGAGCATCCTGCATGGCCGAAACATCCACGGTCCCGATTTCACGTCCCTTCAACTTTCGGCTGGCCGCCGGTATTCCCATCGGCATCATGGTGTTGTTGCTGATTTTCGATCCCACCGCCGTGGACTACTTCCTGGCCAACCTGTTCTATGTACCGGGGCAGGGCTTCATCGGCGCCCACAGTTACTGGCTGGAAACCGTATTGCATGACCGCGCCAAGCAGGTGGTCATCATCCTGGCGGTGCTGTTCGCCGTCGGCTTCGCGGCGAGCTGGGTGGTGGCCAGCCTGCGGCCCTGGCGCCGTACCCTGGGTTACATCGTGTTGGCCATGGGGCTGTCGACCGGCATCATCACGCCGCTGAAGAACCTTACCCAGGTGCAGTGCCCCTGGAGCCTGAGCGATTTCGGGGGTGTCGAGACCCACACGCCGCTGCTCAGCCACCGCGCCCCCAGCCTCAAGCCGGGGCTGTGCTGGCCGGGCGGGCATGCGGCGACCGGCTTTTCGCTGCTGGCGCTGTTCTTCGCCCTACGTGACCGCAAGCCGCGTGCCGCGCGCGTGGCCTTGGCCGTGGCCCTCGGCCTGGGCGTGCTGTTTTCCTTGGGGCGGATGATGCAGGGCGCGCATTTTCTCTCCCATAACGTCTGGACCCTGCTGATCGACTGGCTGATCTGCCTGGCCTGCTACCGCTGGCTGCTGTACCGCCCGCAACCTGCAGCAGTGCCTGCCGGCGCCGCCGTCAATACCTGAAGTCCTGGCCCAGTTCCTGGCGCATCCATTCCAGGAAGCGCCTGACCCTGGGGAACGCGGCGTGTGCCTTGGGGAATACCAGGTGGTGCGCGCTCACCGGCACGCTGAGCCGTTGCGGCTCGATGACCACCAGTTCGCCCCTGGCCAGCAACTCTTTCGCCAGCAGGGTGCTCTCCAGGGCGAAGCCCAAACCCAGGCGCGCCGCCTCCATGGCCATGTACGAACGGTCGAAGCTCAGCGGGTAGGGGCTGTCGGGCCGTGACAGGCCATGCTGGGCGAACCACTGCGGCCAGTTGACCAGCGTGGCCTCCGACAGCACCAGCGGGCTGTGCAGCAGGTCTTCGGGGCCCTGTACCGGATGTTTCGCCAGCAACGTGGGCGAAGCCATCACCGCCAGATGTTCATCGGGCACGCTGCGCACTTCCAGGGTCGGCCAGTTGGGCTGGCCGTGGCGGATGTCCACGTCGATCTTGTCGCGGCTGAAATGCAGCGATTCGTAGGAACACGACAGGTTGATCTGGATGTCCGGGTGGCTCTGGCGGAACTGTTCGATACGCGGCATCAGCCACAGGAAGCCGAAGCTGGGCGAGGCGTGCAAGCGCAGGCAATCCAGGCTGCGGTCGCTGGCGGCGCGCTCGGTGGCCACTGCCAGACTGTGCAGCACACCGGATACCTCGGCCAGGTACTGCTCGCCCACCGGGGTCAGGGTCACCCCGCGGGCGTTACGCAGAAACAACTGACGGCCGATCATCGATTCCAGCTTGGCCAATTGATGGCTGACCGCCGACGGCGTGAGGTTCAGCTGTTCGGCCGCGCGGGCCACGTTGCCGTAACGCGCGGTCTGCTCGAAGGCCTGGATAGCCTTGAGCGCAGGCAGGTTGGGCGATGTGTCGGTGGGGTTGGGCATGGTTTTTCCTGAGCAGGGAGCCTGCGGACGTGAGCGAACAGTAAAGGTGTCGAGCGGATCGAGTGCTGAATTTTTTTCAGTGCTTGCTGAATTTCACGTTATTGCTCAGGTGGGGGGCGGGGCACAAGCTGTTGCCACGATTTGCTGCAAATCGGCTCGATAAAAACAATAGGGAGAACGCCCCATGCTCTTGAAAGACAAGGTTGCAATCATCACTGGCGCGGCCTCGGCACGCGGTATCGGCCGGGCCACTGCTGAAATTTTTGCCCGTCAGGGTGCTCGCGTGGTGATCCTCGACCTCGACGAATCCGCGGCCCGCGATGCCGCCGCTGCCCTCGGCGAGGGACATCTGGGCCTGGCTGCCAACGTTGCCGACCAGGGCCAGGTCCAGCGTGCCGTGGCCGCTGTGCTGGAGCATTACGGGCACATCGACGTGCTGATCAACAACGCCGGCATCACCCAACCCCTGAAGATCCTCGACATCGGTCACAGCGACTACGACAAGGTGCTGGACGTCAGCCTGCGCGGCACGCTGCTGATGTCGCAGGCGGTAATCCCGAGCATGCGCGCCCGCAAGTCCGGCAGCATCGTGTGCATGTCGTCGGTCTCTGCCCAGCGCGGCGGGGGCATCTTCGGCGGCCCGCACTACAGCGCTGCCAAGGCCGGCGTGCTGGGCTTGGCGCGGGCCATGGCCCGGGAACTGGGGCCAGACAGCGTACGGGTCAACTCCATCGCTCCAGGTCTGATCCAGACCGACATCACCGGCGGCCTGATGCAGGACGAGCGTCGCCACGCGATCATCGACGGCATTCCGCTGGGCCGCCTGGGCCAGGCGCAGGATGTCGGCAATGCCGCGCTGTTCCTGGCCAGTGACCTGTCCAGCTACCTCACCGGCATCACCCTGGATGTCAACGGCGGCATGCTGATCCACTGATACGCTCTTGCTGTTCGCTGCTGCCCCGCAGCCTGGCCACGCCACAAGCACATGACCGCCACTGCGTCGCAGCCCACCGGGCAGGGCGTGGTGGCGGCTGCGGCCAGACGCTGCGGGGCGGTCCATAACAATAAAAGAGAAGACCATCATGACTACCCTGTCACTCGAAGCGGCCACCTCCGTGCGCTCCAACGCCTACCGCAAGACCGCATGGCGGCTGATGCCGTTCCTGATGCTCTGCTACCTGTGCGCCTACCTGGACCGGGTCAATGTCGGGTTCGCCAAGCTGCAGATGATGAACGACCTGTCGCTCAGCGAAGCGGTGTATGGCCTGGGCGCCGGCATGTTCTTCATCGGCTATTTCCTGTTCGAAGTACCCAGCAACATCATCCTGCACAAGGTCGGCGCCCGGCGCTGGATCGCCCGCATCATGATCACCTGGGGCATCATCTCGGGGATGTTCGCCTTCGTCGAAACCGCCTGGCAGTTCTACGCACTGCGCTTTCTGCTGGGCATCGCCGAAGCCGGCCTGGCCCCGGGGCTGCTGCTGTACCTCACCTATTGGTTCCCGTCGTATCGGCGCGCCAAGATGACCGTGCTGTGGTTCGTGGCCATTCCGCTGTCGGGGATGATCGGCGGCCCGCTGTCGGGCTGGATCATGAACGCGTTCGCCGGCGTGCATGGCTGGGCCGGCTGGCAATGGATGTTCGTCATCGAGGCGATTCCTACCGTGGTGGTCGGCCTCATGGTGCTCGGCTACCTGAAGGACGGCGTGCACCAGGCCACCTGGCTGAGCGCCGAGGAAAAGCAGCTGGTGCAGAAGGAGCTGGAAGAAGACAACCGGCAGAAGGTTACCCACGGTTCGGTCGGCGAGTTCATCCGTGACCGCCGCCTGTGGCTGCTGGCTGGCATCTACTTCTGCGTGGTCATGGGTCAGTACGCCATCACCTTCTGGTTGCCGACCCTGATCCGCAATGCCGGCCTGTCTGACCCCTTGCACATCGGCATGATGACCAGCCTGCCGTACCTGTGCGCCATCGTCGCCATGCTGCTGGCCGGGCGCAGTGGCGACAAGCACCAGGAGCGCCGCTGGCACCTGGTGATCCCGATGGTCCTCGGCGCGGCCGGCCTGAGCCTGGCCGCTGTGCTGGGCGGCAACCTGTTGCTGTCGGTGGCCAGCCTGTGCCTGGCGGCGGCGGGCATTCTCTCGGCTTCCTCGTTGTTCTGGATGCTGCCCACCACCTTGCTTGGCGGTGTCTCGGCTGCCGCTGGCATCGCCGCAGTGAACAGCTTCGCCAACCTGGCCGGTTTCTGTTCCCCCTACCTGATCGGCTGGATCACCACCAACACCGGCTCCAGTGCCATCGGCATGTACCTGATCACTGGCGTGCTGCTGTTCGGCGCCACCCTGGTGCTGCGTGTACCGGCCGCGCTGGTCAATCGTTGATTCGAGGAGTGACGCAATGAGCGCTAACCAATCACCCGCAACTGCTGTGAGCCTGGGCGAACGTGCCCATAACATCCGCCGCCATGCCCTGCGCATGGGTCAGGTGCAGGGCCAGGGTTACGTGGGCCAGGCCCTGGGCGCCGCCGACCTGCTGGCCGTGTCCTACTTCCACGCCATGCAGCTGCGCCCCGACGACCCCGAGTGGGAAGGGCGGGACCGTTTCTACCTGTCCATCGGTCACTACGCCATCGCCCTGTATGCCGCGCTCATCGAGGCTCAGGTCATTCCCCTGGATGAGCTGGAAACCTACGGCACCGACGACAGCCGCCTGCCGATGTCGGGCATGGCCGCCTACACCCCGGGCATGGAAATCACCGGTGGTTCCCTCGGCCATGGCCTGGGTATCGCAGTGGGCGCCTGCCTGGGCCTCAAGCGCAAGCACAGTGAGTCGTTCGTCTACAACCTGCTGTCCGACGGCGAGCTTAACGAGGGCTCGACCTGGGAGGCGGTGATGTCCGCCTCGCACTGGAAGCTCGACAACCTGATCGCCATCGTCGACGTCAACAACCAGCAGGCCGACGGTCACTCCAGCGAAGTGCTGGCCTTCGAACCCATCGTCGACCGCTGGCAGGCGTTCGGCTGGTTCACCCAGCGCGTTGACGGCAACGACCTCCAGGCGTTGGTGCAGGCCTTCGATGCCGCGCGCCAGCATCCGGGCGCACAACCCCGGGTGATCATCTGCGACACACGCATGGGCAAGGGCGTGCCGTTCCTGGAAAGCCGCGAAAAGACCCACTTCATCCGCGTCGACGAGCACGAATGGGACATTGCACTGGAAAACCTTGAGGCCGGGAGAACCGCATGAGTACCGTCAAATCCACCGCCGTCGAGACCGGCAAGAAACGCTTGACCACTTCGGCGATGATCGCCTCGATCGCCGCCGAAGGGCAGCCGACCCGCTCGGCGCCTTTTGGCCACGCCCTGGCGGCCCTGGCCGAGCAGCGCCCGGAGATTGTCGGCCTGAGCGCCGACCTGTCGAAGTACACCGACCTGCACATCTTCGCCAAGGCGCACCCGCAGCGCTTCTATCAGATGGGCATGGCCGAGCAGTTGCTGATGAGCGCCGCTGCCGGCATGGCCCGCGAAGGCTGCGTGCCGTTCGCCACCACCTACGCGGTGTTCGCTTCGCGGCGAGCCTATGACTTCATCTGCATGGCGATTGCCGAGGAGAACCTCAACGTCAAGATCGTCTGCGGCCTGCCGGGCCTGACCACCGGCTACGGCCCCAGCCACCAGGCCACCGATGACCTGGCGATTTTCCGCGCCATGCCCAACCTGACCATCGTCGACCCTTGCGATGCGCTGGAGATCGAGCAGGCCACGGTGGCCATCGCCGAGCACCAGGGTCCGGTGTACATGCGCCTGCTGCGCGGCAACGTGCCGCTGGTGCTGGACCGCTACGACTACAAGTTCCAGCTCGGCAAGGCCCAGGTGATCCGCCCCGGCAACGAGGTGCTGGTCATCGCTACCGGGTTGATGACCATGCGTGCCCTGGAGGCTGCGGAAAAGCTGCAGGCCGACGGTGTGGACGTGGCGGTATTGCACGTGCCGACCATCAAGCCGCTGGACGAGCAGACCATCCTCGCCGAAGCACGCAAGCCGGGGCGGCTGGTGGTGACGGCAGAGAACCATTCGATCATCGGCGGCCTGGGCGAAGCGGTGGCCAGCGTGTTGCTGCGCAACGGCGTGACCCCGACCTTCCGGCAGATCGCCTTGCCCGACGCCTTCCTCGATGCCGGTGCCTTGCCGACCCTGCATGATCGCTATGGCATCTCCACCGAGGAAGTGGCGCGGCAGATCAAGGGCTGGTTGTAGGCGCGGGGCGATATCCACCGGTCTGTACCGATAAGTTAGACCGGGTACAAGCGGCTTCAGCCGCGAAGCGACCGCCTGTTCACAGAAGATGCAGTGAATTTCCTGGCGCTTTCGCGGCTAAAGCCGCTCCCACCGGGCCACCTAACGGCTAACTGAGCTGTATTGGCCTTAGCCACAATACGGGTCAATTAGGCCGTTGGAGCGAGCGTGCTCGCGAAGGCGGCGTCACGTTCACAACAGATGCATGAGGTTTGCCGGCCTCTTCGCGAGCAAGCTCCAAACATAAGTCAGATCGTCCCTAACTCACCGGTATTGGCCTTAGCCACGACCAGACCCGCCGCCGATGCTTTATCGCTCATGGGCACCTGAAGAAAATGCAGTACCGGCGGGCTGGTAATTCATTACCATGCCCGCCCAACGATCTTCAGGAGCTCGTATGCCCAACCCCAGCTTTCGCCCAGCCACGCCCGCCGACGCCTTACGTTGCTTCCAGATCGAAACCAGCGCCTATGAAGGCGATGAGGCCGCGACCCTGGAAAAGATCGCCACGCGTATCGCCCAGTACCCGGAAGGCTTTCTGATCCTGGAGGCCGAAGGGCAGGTCATCGGTTTCATCAACGGCGGCTGTGCCCATGAGGTGCAGATGGCCGATGAAGCCTTCAAGGAACTCATCGGCCATGACCCGGCGGCGTCCAACGTGGTGATCATGTCGGTGGTCGTCGACCCGGCCTGGCAAGGTCAGGGTCATGCTTCACGGCTGATGGACGAATACGTGCGGCGCATGCGTGGCCTGGACAAGCGCAGCATCCACCTGATGTGCAAGGAGCGCCACGTTGCACTGTACCAGCGCCTTGGCTACCGCTATGTACAACCCTCGGCCTCGGACCATGGCGGTATGGCCTGGCACGAGATGCTCATGACCCTGTAATCAGGTTGAACGGCTCGTGCTGCCGGCTGCCCAAGCAGTGAACACTGGAGGGCATCATCATGAGTGACGACAAGCAGCAACGTCCCGAACCACCCATGCAGGAGGACGTTCCGGCGCATTCCACGGCCAAGGAACGCGAGCGCCTGAAGGATTTCAACAAGGACGGCATTCCACCCGGTAGTTGCTGAGCGCAAACGGATCGCCTGCCCGGATCGGGCAGGTGGTCAATGATGGATATGGCAGGGCGGGGTGGAGAGCAGGCGACCGCTCAACCGAGCGAACAGGCGCAGCGATTCGATCAGTTCCGGGTCGTTGAGGATGGCCGCCGAATGCGGGGCCGTCGCGCACAGCGAGCCGAACAGTTCACCGTTGGTCAGGTACACCGGGAACGAGATGTAGCAGTCCAGACCAAACTTGACGATGTTCGGGTGATGCTTGTAGTACGGGTCTTGGCTGGCGTGCGGAATAACAAGTTCAGCCTGGTCCCGTAACACCTGAGTGCAAAGCGCAACTTCCTGGGGAATCGCATGTCCGGGTTTGATACCCAGGTGCATTTCATCATTGATGATATAAGCGATCCAATGCTCGTCGGAAAACTTGCCGATGGCAGCAAACTTCAAGCCGGTACGCATCAACACCAGTCGAAGAATTTCCGACAGGCCTTCGATCTCGTTGATGATTTGCAGTTCTGCAAAGTCGAGGTGGCAGGCGGTGGTCGAGAGAGGCAGGCTGGTTGGCATGGGACTACCTCATCACAGCCGTTTTCAGGAAAGGTTCAGCTTGGAATCTATCCGCGGTGCAGGCTTTCTGCAAACTATATTTTCAAGCCGCCGTTTAATTATTGGCGGTATTGTGTTGGTTGGATCCAATCCACAAATACAGAGGCTTTTCAATAAGCTGGCGTCAAACTCCCGTTGTATATACAGGCGTGATTATAAGTATTTCTCTCATTCGCATACCGCTCTTGAAGAGGGCTGATTTAATAGTTGCATGACTAACTAATTACCGGTTTGTCAGCTTTCAACTGTTCCCGTTACCGCACGGCCGCCGTTTTTCCGAACACGTTCGGGTCGGGTATTTGCGCCTCCAGGCGCGGCGCTGCCCAGTCGATGAAACTGCGTACCCGGGCCGGCAGCGTTCGGGCGTGGGGGTAGACCAGCTGGATGGGCAGGTCCTGAGGTTCGAACTCGCGCAGGACACGCTGCAGCCGGCCATCGGCAAGGGCCGTGCAAGCCTGGTAATGCAGCAGGCGGGTGACACCCAGGCCGTCGATCGCGGCCTGGCGCGCGGCACGTACCTGGTTGGTGGTCAGGCGCGGCTGGATCTCCTGACCGCGCTCGCCATGCGCCTCCTGGAAATACCAGTGCCGGCCCTGGCCGGTGTAGACGATGCAGTCGTGAGCTTCGAGGTCTTGCGGGTGCAGCAACGCCGGGGCTTGCTGCAGGTAATGCGGGCTGGCGCAGGTGACCAGGCGGGTACGCCCGATGGCCCGCGCCACCAGCGAGGAGTCCGGCAGGCGGCCGATGCGCACCGCCAGGTCGAGGCCCTGGTCGAGCAGGTCGACGATCAGGTCGCTGAAGGTCAGCTCCACACGCATCTGCGGGTGCGCCTTGAGAAACTCGCTCACCAACGGCGCCAGATGCTGCTGGCCGAACTCCACCGGTGCGGTCAGGCGCAGCAGGCCACCCGGGGTCTGGCGCCGGGCGTCCAGGCGCTGCTGCATGGCATCGAAGTCGGCGAACATGCGGCGGCTCCACGCCAGGTATTCACTGCCTTCGTCGGTCAGTGCCATGCGTCGGGTGGTGCGGTTGAGCAGGCGCACGCCCAGGTGCTTCTCCAGGGCCGCCAGCGAGCGCACCACGGATGCCACTGACTGGCCGCTGGCGTCCGCCGCCGAACTGAGGCTGCCGCTGTCGACGATGCGTACGAAATTGGCCATGGCCTTGAGCCTGTCCATCGGTCCTCGCTATCTGTGCAATGAATGAATAAGTCTTATCAGGCCCAGGCCATAGGTCCGCGCCGGGCGGTGGGGGACACTGTGTCCATCAACCGCCAAGGAGCCCACCTCATGTTTCCGAACCCCCACCGCGTCAACCCGGCGCGCATCCAGGCCTACGATCATATCGGCATACGGGTCAGCAACAGAACCCGCGCGCTGGCCTTCTACCAGGCCCTGGGTTTTGTCGAAAGCGCGAGCTTTCCCGAGCATGAAGCCAACGAGATGCTCAGCGCCGATGGTGTACGCATCAACCTGATCTTCAACGGCGCACGCCTGCCCGATGCGCACAACGTACTGCTCGATGCGGCCGTGAAGCTGCCGGGCATCACCCACCCGGCGTTCATCGTCGACGACCTGCAGCGCCTGCAGGACTGGCTGGGCGAGCAGGGTATTCGCGTCACTCAGGGCCCACACCGTATCGGGCCACGGCGTATCGCGCTGTTCATCCGCGATCCGGACGGCAACGTCCTGGAGTTCAACCAACTGATTCCCGAAGGAGCTGCTGCATGAAACTCTACGACCTGACCGCCTCTGGCAACTGCTACAAGGTCCGCCTGTTCGCCGCCCTGGCGCACATCGATCTGGAACTGGTCGGCGTGGATCTGGCCGCCGGCGAACATCGCCAGGCGCCATTCCTGGCGCTCAACCCTCTGGGCCAGGTGCCGGTGCTGGTGGATGGTTCGCGGGTACTGCGTGATGCCCAGGCCATTCTGGTGTACCTGGCCGGTGCCTATGGCGGCTTGGCCTGGTGGCCGAGCGAGCCGGCCGCGCAGGCGGAAGTGGTGCAGTGGCTGTCCACCGCCGCCAACGAGGTTCAGCACGGTTTGTGCGCCGCGCGCCTGGTGGACCGCTTTGGCTATGCGCTGGACAAGCAAGTGGCACTGGACAAGGCGCATGCCCTGCTGGCGGTGCTGGACGGACACCTGGCGCAACATGACTGGCTGGCCATCGGCCGGCCGACCATTGCCGATTGCGCGGTGTATCCCTATGTGCTGCTGGCCCCCGAGGGCGGTGTCGACCTCGGCGCCTATCCCCATGTGCAGCGCTGGATGTCGCGCATCCAGGCGCTGCCGGGTTACCTGCCGGCCGAATGAAGCGACCGGCTTACCACACGGCGATGTGCGAGTCGGCACGCGGTTCGGTGCCGCCGCACAGCACCCCGCTGACCGGGTCGCGGACGATGATCTGACCGCGACCGTAGTCCACCGAATCGCAGGCCACTTCGACCTGGTGCCCCATGCCCTGCAGGGCGGCGGCCAGGTCGCGGGAAGCGGCCTGTTCGATGCCCACCTTCATGCCGCCCAGCCACTGCCAGCGCGGCGCGTCCAGCGCGGCCTGCGGGTTGAGGCCGAAGTCCACCAGGTTCATCACCATCTGCACGTGGCCTTGCGGCTGCATGTAGCCCCCCATCACGCCGAACGGCCCGACCGGCTGGCCGTTGTGGCTGATGAAGCCGGGGATGATGGTGTGGAAGGTCTTTTTGCCAGGTTGCAGGGTATTGGCGTGGCCAGGGTCCAGGCTGAACTCCTGGCCACGGTTCTGCAGGGCGATGCCGCAGCCGGGCACCACCACCCCAGAGCCGAAGCCGTGGTAGTTGCTCTGGATGAACGACACCATGTTGCCTTCGGCGTCGGCGGTGGCCAGGTACACCGTGCCGCTGGCATGCGGGTCACCGGCTTTGGGCTCCAGCGCGGTATCGCCGATCAGCGCCCGGCGCCGTTGCGTGTAGGCTTCGCCGAGCAGGTCGGCGACTGCCACGCGCATGTGCTCCGGGTCGGTGATGTGATGCAGGCCGTCGCTGTAGGCCAGCTTCAAGGCTTCGATCTGGCGGTGCCAGGTACTCAGGCTGTCGCGATGGTCGAAGTCGAAGCCCTTGAGGATTTGCAGGGTCATCAGCGCCACCAGCCCTTGACCACTGGGCGGGATTTCCCAGACATCGTAGCCACGGTAGTTGACGCTGATCGGCTCGACCCAGCGCGGTTTGTAGCTTTGCAGGTCGCTCTGGCGCAGGTAGCCGCCGCCCTGGCGTGACGCCGCGTCGATCCGCTCGGCCAGAGCCCCGCGGTAGAAGCTTTCACAGCCGGTTTCGGCCAGTTCCTTCAGGGTGCGGGCCTGGTCCGGGTTGCGGAACAGCTCGCCGGCCTTGGGCACCTTGCCGTCGATGAGGAAGGTGTCGAACCAGGCCTGCATGGCCGGTTCGCGCTTGGCGGAAAAGTCGTTATAGGCGGTCTGCCATTGGCGGGCGACCACCGGCGACAGCGGGAAGCCTTCTTCGGCCAGCGAGATGGCCGGTTGCAGCAATTCAGCGAACGGCAGGCGCCCGAAGCGCCTGGACAGCTCGGCCCAGGCGGCGGGGCAGCCGGGCACGGTGACCGGGGTCCAGCCATACAGCGGCATGGCCTCGGCACCGCTGGCCCTGACAGCCTCGATGTTCAGTGCCGCCGGGGCGTGCCCGCTGGCGTCCAGGCCGTGCAGCTGGCCCTTGACCCAGACCAGGGCGAAGGCGTCGCCGCCGATGCCGCAGCCGGTGGGCTCCACCACCGTCAGTGCCGCCGCCGTGGCGATGGCGGCATCGATGGCGTTGCCGCCGCGGCGCATGATGTCGATGCCGGCTTCGGCGGCCAGTGGCTGGGAGGCTGCCACCATGCCACGCCTGGCGAAGACGCTCTGGCGTTGCGAGGCATAGGGGTAGCGCTGGGCAGAAAACGTCAGCATGGTGCGTGCTCCGACAGGACGCGGCTGAGAAAGGCGCGCGTGCGTGGATGGCTGGGATTGTTGAAGATCTGTTCGGGCGGGCCTTGTTCGATCAGTTCGCCCTTGTCGAGGACCACCACCCGGTCGGCCACTTCCCGGGCAAAGCCCATTTCGTGGGTCACCACCACCATGGTCATGCCGTCCTCGGCGAGCTGTTTCATCACTTGCAGCACCTCGCCGACGGTTTCCGGGTCGAGGGCGCTGGTCGGTTCGTCGAACAGCATGGCCTGGGGCTTCATGGCCAGGGCGCGGGCGATGGCCACGCGCTGTTGCTGGCCGCCGGAAAGCATCGAAGGGTAATGGTCGGCCTTGTCGGCCAGGCCCACCTGCCTGAGCAGTTCGCGGGCATGCTCGATGGCCGTACCCTTGCTGACGCCGAGCACCTGGGTCGGCGCCTCGATGATGTTCTCCAGCGCGGTCATGTGCGGGAACAGGTTGAAGCGCTGGAAGACCATGCCGATGTCGCGGCGCTGGCGGGCGATGTTGCGCTCGCTGTCGCGCACCAGGCTGCCGTCGGGGCGTTCGCGATAGCCCATGGGCTTGCCGTTGACGCGAATACGACCGCTCTGGATGTCCTCGAGCAGGTTGATGCAGCGGATGAAGGTGGTCTTGCCCGAGCCGGAAGCACCGATCAGCACCACCACCTCACCACGTTGCACTTGCAAGGTCACCCCCTTGAGGATGTCCAGTTCGCCGAAGGCCTTGTGCAGCTCCAGGGCTTCGATGACGTAATCCGTGTTCGTGTCTTGCATCTCAGCGACCTCTCGAAAAGCGTGCAGCGAAACCGCCGAACATGCGCCGCGACGCGCTTTCCGGGCGCCGCTCCGACTGTCCGAAGCGATGCTCCAGCCAGCGCTGGAAGAAGCCCCAGAGGGTGGTCAGCAGCAGGAAGTAGATGGCAACCACCAGGTACAGCTCGAACACCCGGAAAGTCGCCGAGGTGATCATCTGCGTGCTCAGCAGCAGCTCCTGCACGCCGATGACGCTGACCAGCGTGGTGTTCTTGAGCATCACGTTGAATTCGTTGCCGATCGGCGGAACGATGATGCGGAAGGCCTGGGGCAGGACGATGCGCTGCATCAGCTTGCCGAAGGTCATGCCCAGCGAGCGACCGGCTTCGTACTGCCCCTTGTCCACCGCGCCGATACCGGCGCGGATGATTTCCGCCATGTAGGCGCCTTCGTTAAGGCCTAGCGCGATGATCGCGGCCTGGATGTTGCCGGGCAGGATGAACAGCCCCAGGTCGATGTCCTGGAAACGGAAAATGCCCCCGGCAGCCAGCGCCGTGTAGAGGAACACGATCTGTACCAGCAGTGGCGTGCCGCGCATCAACCACACGTAGAACCGCACCGGGTACTGCAGCATCGGGTTGCTGGACAGGCGCATCAGCGCGGCGATCAGCCCCAGCACCACGCCCAGCGACATCGCCAGCACCGCGATGGCGCAAGTCAGCCACAGCGCGTTGAGGTAGATCCCGCTGGGTTGCAGCAGGTACTGCCAGAAGATTTCCCAATTGAAGTTCATCACCCGTCTCCGTCAGTCGAGCTTGTCGCTAGCAACGTTCCACTTCGCCAGCAGCGCGGTGTAGCTGCCGTCGCTGCGCATGTCGTCGAGGATCTGCTGCACGGCGGCGGACAGTTGCGGATCGGTCTTGCGTACGCCGATGCCGGTGAGGATCTTGCTGAACGCCGGTACGCCTTCCTGGAACAGGTCTGGCGCCATGGCGGCGTAGTAGCCGGCGGTTTCCACCGTGGTGCCGTAGGCATCCACCTGGCTGATGCGCAGGGCCTGGAAGGCGTCGGTATCGGAGTTATAGACCGACAGTTTCATCGGCTCCTTGCCGGCCTTGGTCAGCTGCTCGTTGTGCGCATCGAGCAGGGTCTTGATGGTCGAGCCATTGAGCACGGCGATCTTCTTGCCCGACAGGTCGTCAAGGCTGTTGATGCCCTTGGGGTTGCCCTTGGGGACTACCACCGACTGGCTGGAGTACATGTAGTTGACGATGTCGATCACCTGGCGCCGCTCGGGCTTGTCGAACAGCTGGTCGACGATCAGGTCGCACTGGCTGGCCAGCAGGGCCGGTACCAGGCCGGAGAAGGGAATCACCCGCCAGTCGACTTTCTTGTCGCCCAGGCGCTTGGCGATCTCCGTGCCCAGGTCGATGGCCAGGCCGACCGGTTTCTGCTGGGCATCGAAGGACACCAGCGGCGGCGAGTCCATGCCCGAGCAGTAGGTCAGTTTGTCGGCGGACTTCAGGCGGTCAGGGATGACCGGTGCGGCCGAGGCAGCAGCGCAGGCCAGGGACAGGGATACAGCGGCTGCAAGCGAGTACGAAAGGCGCATGATGAAACTCCGTTTTGCTGTGTGTAGGGGTGGGGCAGCATTCAGGGAGACGACTTCGTGGCGGCCCGTGGACCGGGCCTGCCGGGTTATTGTTCGTTCTGCAGGAACTCGGTCAGTGAGGGCAGGGTGCCCTCGATGTGTTCGTGTATCACCCGCTCGGCCAGCGCCGGGTCGCCGCTGCGCAGCGCATCGATGATCTGCTGGTGTTCTTCGCGGCCGCTGAGCGGCTTGTCGCCATGCTCCAGCCACAGGCGCATGGGCGCCTCGATCAGCGAGTACAGCGCGACGATCTGCTTGAGCAGGCGCGGGCGCTCGCTGAGGCTGCACAGGTATTCGTGGAAGATCCGGTGGCGCATGACCCATTGCGCGGCGTCGTCGCCGCAGTTGTCCATGTCGTCGAGCAAGCGTTCGAGCAGGGTCAGGTGGCGTTCGGTGAGCTTGGGCGTGGCCACGCGGATCGCCAGGCCCTCCAGGGCGCTGCGCATCTCGAAGACTTCGGACATCTGTTCGATGTCCAGGCCGCTGACCACCGCACCGCGATTGGGGCGCAGGGTCACCAGGCCTTGGGCATCCAGACGCCGGAACGCCTCGCGTACCGGCATGCGGCTGGTGCCGATCTCGCTGGCGATCTCTTCGGCGACCAGGCGGTCGCCCTTGCGATAACGCCCGGCGCAGATGGCGCCGAGCAGGAAGTTGTAGGCCTCTTCTTCAGCAGTGACCGGGGGCCGTTCGGTGTACGAGAGCGCTGGGTGCATGACGAGACCTGTATAAGTGTATCCAATTATCCACGGATTCACTTAAGCAGATTGCGGGCCAGTTTCTGCTCCTGCGCTATTTATGGAGGCAATTCAAGGGGTTGAACGAGAAAGCCGAAAAGCCCTGGGCGTAGCGGTCGCAACAAAGTGTTACGTGATGAGGCACTGCGCCGGAAAATGCACGGTTTTAAAGCGCGCGAGCGGGCGTAGAGGAAGGGGGGCGTTACGCAGAGTAGCGTTTTGATGGCTGGCATGAAGGGCCAGCCGCTTTAGTCGCTGTTAGGCCCAATACTGGTCAGTTACCCCGTGGGAGCGAGCTTGCTCGCTCCCACCAAGTGAACTGCCCCCAAGAAGTTGGAGATTAATCCAACCCTTGGGGGGTGTTATGAGTAAGTACACAGAGCCATTCAGGCTCACCGCCGTCAAAGCCTACCTGCAAGGCACAGACGGTTTACGCACG
>NZ_CAJYVE010000045.1 GCF_913777995.1 uncultured Pseudomonas sp.
AGGAGCGTGCGACTTCGTTGGCGGTGGCGACCATTTCATGGAAGGCGGTGGACACCATGTCCACGGCTTCGCGCTGGCGGTTGGCGGCATCGGCCATGTCGTTGGAGACCTGGGTGGAGCTGCGCGAAGCCTCCAGGATGCTGCCCGCGGCGCGGCCGATGTGCTGGATCAGACCGCGAATCGCGCCGAGGAACTGGTTGAACCAGCCGGCCAGTTGCGCGGTTTCGTCTTTGCCGCGCACGGCCAGGGTCACGGTCAGGTCGCCTTCGCCCTGGGCGATGCCTTCCAGGCCGCTGGACACGCTGTTGATCGGGCGCACGATGAGGCTGGCGAAGCTGGCACCGGCGATGGCAAAGATCACCGCCAGCACCACGGCGATGATGGCGATCAGCAGGGTCAGGCTGTTGGCCGAGGCCATGACTTCGTCGCGCTTGATCAGGCCAATGAAGGTCCAGCCCAGCTTCTCGGCGGGGTAGACGTTGGCCATGTAACGCTCGCCATTGAGCACGACTTCGGTCATGCCCTTGCCAGCCTTGGCCAGTTCGGCGTAGCCACCGCCCAGGTCACCGAGCTTCTTGAAGTTGTGCTCGGGCATTTGCGGATCGACCAGCACGTTGCCGTTGCTTTCGGCCAGCAGCAGGTAGCCGCTTTCGCCCAGCTTGATCTGCTTGACGATACCGGTGAGCTGCTTGAGCGACACGTCGATGTTGACCACGCCGCCGGGGTTGCCCAGCACGTTGGGAATGGCGCGGATGGTACTCACCAGCACAGCGTCGTCGTTGGCCCAGTAGTAGGCGTCGCTGCGTACGGTCTTGCCGGGGTTGGCCAGTGCAGTCTTGTACCAGGGCCGCACGCGCGGGTCGTAGTTCTTCAGGGTCTTGTCTTCGGGCCACATGGCGTAGCTGCCGTTGGCCAGGCCGTAGGACACGTAGGAATAGGCCGGGTGACTCTTGGCCAGACGAGTAAACAGATCGAACAGCTGCTTGTCGGTTTCCGACAGCGGCGTGCTGAACGGATCGGCGCCGGTGAAGTTCTTCACGTCGTTGCCGGCATTGGCCAGCAGCGGGTTGGCAGCCAGGTATTCGACGTTCTGGCTGATGCCGTCGAAGAACAGCTGCATGGCGTTGTCGACCTGGCGGATCTCTCGGCCGCTGTTGTCGACGAAGCTCTCCAGAGCGTCGGTACGCAAATTGACGATGACGATGGTGGCGACCACCACCACGGGCAGACACGCGATGACCGCGAAGGCCCCGGTGAGCTTCTGTTTGATATTCATGTTGGCTCCTTTGCCATGCGCAGCCTGTGCTGTGCATACCTGATGACTGCGGGTGCACTCCCTGTGTCGGCTTCAGCAAAGCCGCGCAGTCCGGGGCATGCCTGAATATCGTCGGCGCGCAGAGGCGGATCTTGAGGCCCCTTGTCGCGTTCAGGATTTCAGGTCGCAACGAGCTATCTGTGCAATCCCAGGGCCTGACTGATGCGGGCGCTGCAATCGAGCAGCAGCGCGCGAAAACCCTCTTGTGTGCGTGGGCAATCCATGACCGCGTCGGGACCGGACAGGTTGATCGCGGCGCTGACCTGACCGGTATGGTCGTGCACGGCCGCGGCGATGGCGGTGGCGTAATCGGAGCGGTGCAGCACCCAGCCGCGCTGGCGGTCTTCGGCGATCAGCGCTTGCAGTTCCGGCAGGGTACGGGGCGCGGGGGCCGGGTAGTCGTCGAGCCGCGCGTGTTGGTACAGCGCGGCCAGGGCATCGGCGTCCAGACCAGTGAGCAGCATGCGCCCCATGGCGGTGCAGTGGCAGGCGATGCGTGTGCCGATGGGGATGTTCACCGACAGGCGCTGGGCCGCGAAGGCGCGGTACAGGTACAGGCAGTCGGTGTGCTCGCGGATGCTCAGGTGGCACGATAGCGAGGTGCGGTCGCGCAGTTCGTTGAGGTAGGGCATGGCCACGTCGACGATGTCACGGCTGGCCAGGTAGCTGAAACCGTCGTTGATCACCCGCGCGCCCAGCTCGTACTGGCCATTGCGCTTGTTCAGGTAGCCGGTGCTGGTGAGGGTGACCAGGATGCGGTAGATCGCCGAGGTGCTGACCCCCAGCTGCGTGGCGATGTCCTGAATGCCCAGCGAGCGCACCTGAGCGTTGAACAGGCCCAGCACGGCCAGGCCACGGGCCAGGGCGGGGACGATGTAGTCGGTGTCTTTTTCCGTGGTGTCGAGCATGGCCTCTCCAGGTGTATGGCCGGACGGCGGTCGTTGTGGGACAGGACGGGGGCGGCTTTAGCCACAATGCCGTTCAGTTAGTCGTTATGTGATTCGGTAGGAGCGGCTTTAGCCGCGAAAGCGCTAGGAAATTCAGTGCATCTGTTGTGAAGATGCGGTCGCTTCGCGGCTGAAGCCGCTCCTACCCGGTCTAACCGAACCGTATTGGCTTTAGCCGCGAAAAGCTTCCCGGCTGAAGCCGGTCCCACAGGTCGGCCCTTCCGCGCGTCAGTCGAACTCGCTCATCGCATCGAGCACGGCGGCCTTGAAGTAGTCCAGCGAGCAGCGGTCGAACAGCAGCTCGAAGCACGGCGCCAGGTCGCTGCCGGTGTTGATCACGATGACGTTGATGCGCGCCGCCGAGGTCTGCGCCACGGCTCCGGGGCCGAAGGCGCGGGGGTGCAGGTCGACGCCGCAGAGCTTGGCCATCACCTCGCTGATGCGGCGGCCGGACAGCTGCAGCCAGGCGTGGCTGTCCTGGCGCGGCAGCAGGTAGTTGGCCTGGTGGTCCAGCTCCCAGCGCGCTTCTTCGTCGGCGATGCGTTCGCCGCCGTCGAGCGCGCTACCCAGCAGCAGGTACTCGGTCTGCGACAGGCGCGCCACCTGGCAGCCGTCTTGCTGGGGCGTGGCGCGGTTGGGCGCGCCCGGCAGGGTGAAACCGCGGGCCTGCAGGTACTCGGCGCTGTGCGCGCCGCGAAAGCCGGTGCGCGGCAGGTCGGTGAGGTCCTGCAGGGCACAGGCGGTCAGTGAGGTGCTGGCCAGGGTGTTGCTGGCGGTGGCAAGGCTGGACATGGTCAAAGCTCCTGGCGCTGGTTGTCGGGGTCGAAGAACGGCAGGCTCACCACCGTGGCCTGCACCACCTCACCGCCTTCCACGCGGATCGGGATGCGCTGGCCGGGCCGGCTCTGGTCCGGGGCTGCATAGGCCAGGCCGATGATCTGCCCGAGGGTCTCGGAGTACTCGCAAGAGGTGACGTTGCCGCTGATGTCCGCGCCCTTGAGCACCAGGTGACCCTCCAGCGGCTGCGCGCTGCCTTTGGGCAGGCTGAAGCCGACCAGCTTGCGCTTGAGTGGCTGGGCTTCGAGGATGTCCACCGAGCGGCGGCCGACGAAGAACGGTTTGCTGCGGCTGACCGCCCAGCCCATGTCGATCTCTGCCGGGTGGGTCATGCCGTCGGTGTCCTGGCTGATGATCACGTGGCCCTTTTCCAGGCGCAGCAGGCGCTGGGTTTCCACGCCGAACGGCTTGATGTCGTAGTCCTTGCCGGCCTCGATCAGCGCATCCCAAAGCGCCAGGGCATGGCGCGCCGGCACGTGGATCTCGTAGCCCAGCTCGCCGACGAAGCCGACCCGCAGCAGGCGTGCGCGGATGCCGGCCACCGTACCCTGGCGCACCGCCAGGTACGGAAAGGCCTCGGCCGACAGGTCCAGGTCTTGGCAGACCTTCTGCAGGACTTTGCGTGAATCAGGACCGGCCAGGTTCACCGCGCTGATCGCCGCGGTGACGTTGGCGATGTCCACGTCCAGGCGCCATTGCGCATTCCACTTGAGCATCTGCTGGTAGATTCGGTCCACGCCGCTGGTGGTCGCCGTGACGTAGAAGTGGTTGTCGGCGAAACGTGCACACACGCCATCGTCGATCACCACGCCCTGTTCGTTGGTCATCAGCGCATAACGCGAGCGCCCCACCGGCTGCTTGAGAAAGGCGAAGGTGTACATCCTGTTCAGCAGTTCGGCGGCGTCCGGGCCACGCACGTCCAGGCCGCCCAGGGTGGAAACGTCGATGATCCCGACCTTGCTGCGCACGTGGCGCGCTTCGGCCTGCATGCAGGCGTCACGCTGCGCCGCCGTGCCGTAATAGGCCGGGCGCTGCCAGATACCGGCGGGCATCATTTTTGCGCCAGCCTCGACATGCCGCTTGTGCAGCGGGGTCTGGCGGTAGGGGTCGAAGGCGCGGCCCGCGACATGCGCCAGTTTCTCGGCCTCGAACGGTGGGCGGGCGGTGGTCACGCCGGTCTGCCCGACGCTGCGCCCGGTGGCGGCGGCGACCAGGCGGGCGGTGGTCAATGCCGAGTGGCGGCCCTGGGATGGGCCCATGCCCACCGTCGAGTAACGCTTGACCAGTTGCACGTCGCGGTAGCCGATGCGTGTGGCGTTGATGATGTCCTGCACCTGCAGGTCTTCATCGAAGTCGACGAACTCCTTGCCCTTGGGGTGGCTGAAGATCGGCCATGGCACATTCACCGGGGTTTCCGGCGCCAGCACGGCCGGACCTTGCTCGGCCAGCAGGTTCAGGCTGGCGAGGGCGGCGGCGCTGGCGCGGCGGGCATCGGCCAGCACATTGTCGAGGCGGTGGTAACCGTTTACCGAGCCGGCCACCCGCAGGTGGGCGGGCAGGCCGCTGAGGCTGAAGCTGGCGTTGTCATCGTCGTAGTCGAGTTTGCCACCGGCCTGGCACAGCAGCTGGTAGACCGGCATGTAACCGCCCGACATGCACAGCAGGTCGCAGTCCAGGGTCACACCCAGTGGCGCTACTTGGCCCTGGCCGGTGATCTTGCGCAGTTCCACGCCGCTGACATGGCGCATGCCGGGTTCGTGCAGTGCCTCGTAGACGGTGGTACCGGCATGGCAGGCGATGCCGCGTGCGGCCAGGGCACTCAACAGCGCCGAGTCGCCCGGCTGCTCGCGCAGGTCGGCCAGCGCAGCGACCTGGATGCCTTGGTCGTGCAAGTCGAGGGCGGCCAGATAGCCGTCATCGTTACCGGTGAGCACCACGGCGCGCTGGCCGGGCTTGACCGCATAGAGCTTCATCAGGCGCTGGGCGGCGCTGGTCAGCATCACCCCGGGCAGGTCGTTGTTGCGGAACACCACCGGCTGGTCGAAGGCGCCACTGCACACCAGGCACTGCTGGGCGCGCACCTTGTACAGGCGCTTGCCCTGGATCACCGGCAGGTAGTTGTCGGCGAACCAGGCATTGCAGGTGGCCTGGGTCAGCACCTGGATATTGGCGTGGGCCTGCACCGCGCTGACCAGCTCCTGGCGCAACTGTTCGCCACGCACCCCGTCGATATCGAAGCGCGCGTAGGTCAGCGAGCCGCCCAACAGCGGCTGCTGCTCGATCAGCAGCACCCGTGCCCCGGCTTCGGCGGCGGTCAGGGCCGCCTGCAGGCCGGCCGGGCCGGCACCGATCACGGCGACGTCGGTGAACAGGTAGGCCTTGTCGTAGTACTCGGGCTGGAAGGTCAGGTCCAGCACGCCCAGGCCGGCTTTCTTGCGAATCAGCGGCTCCCAGACCTTCCACATGCCCCTGGGCTTGTAGAAGGCGCGGTAATAGAAACCCACCGGCATGAATTTGGAGAATTTGCCCAGCCAGGCGCCGCGGTCGTTGTCCAGCGAGCCGTTGAAATTCTGGCCGCTGACCCGCAGGCCGTTTTCCAGGTTGAAGGTGTCGGCCAGCACATTGGGTTCGCGGGGCAGTTGTACCAGGGTGTTGGCGTCCTGGCCGGCCATGCTCAGCGGGCCGCGCGGGCGGTGGTACTTGAACGAGCGTGACAGCAGGTGGCGACCATTGGCGAGCAGGGCGCTGGCGATGCTGTCGCCCTGCAGACCCTGGTAGGTCTGGCCGTCGAAGCTGAAGGTCAGCGGTTTATCGCGGTCGATCAGCAGGCCCATGGGGGCGGGCAGGCGGTTGGCGCTGTTCATCCGGCGATCTCCTGCGGGGCGGCGCTGAATTCCACGCGCTGATTGAACAGCTCACGCGGGTCGAAGGTGCGGATGATTTCATCGCTGCCGGTGTGGCGCTCGGCGAGGAACCAGTAGCTGGACGGCGTGTGCATCCACCATTCGCGGATCACCCCCAGGGTGTCTTCGCTGTTGAACACGTAGTCGGCCCATTCGGCATCCGAGCAGGTCTGCGGGTCGGGCATGACCTTGAATTCGCCGCCGTAGGTAAACTCGCTGATGTTGCGCGGCCCGTTGAGCGGGCATGTCATGACTTTCATAGTGCTGCCCCTGTCAGTGGCTGGCCGCCGTGGCGCCCATTTCGTTGACTTGCTGGAAGGTCGAGAAGCGTTCCAGGCCGAATGGCCGGATCAGCTCCGGAACCCGACCGCCGCTGGCCACCAGCTCGGCCATGGTCTTGCCGCAGATCGGCGTGGCCTTGAAGCCCCAGGTGCCCCAGCCGGCGTCCAGGTAATAGTTCTTCACCGGCGACAGACCCATGATCGGGCTGTAGTCCGGGGTCATGTCGGTGATTCCTGCCCACTGGCGCATCAACTTGGCGTTGGCCAGGAAGGGGAACATCTCGATGGCGTGGGCCAGCAGGCTCTCTTTCAGGTCCAGCGTGGAGCGCGTGTTGAACAGCGGGTAGGGGTCTGAACCGCCACCGAACACCACCTCGCCACGGCTGGTCTGCTGCACGTAGCAGTGCAGTGCCGAGGAACTCACCAGCGGGTCGAGGAACGGCTTGAACGGCTGGGTAACCATGGCCTGCAGCGGGAAGGTCTGTATCGGCGAGCGGATGCCGGCCTTCTTCATGAGTTGCGAACTCATGCCCGCCACCGCCTGCACCGCGCAGCCGCAGCGCACCGTGCCACGATTGGTCTTCACCGCCGTGATGGCGCCGTTGTCGATCACCAGCTCCTGCACCTCGGTCAACTGGTGGATTTCCACGCCGCGCTTGGCCGCCTGCTTGGCGTAGCCCCAGGCCACGGCGTCGTGCCGCGCGGTGGCGCCGTCGATGTGCCACAGGCCGGCGATCACCGGGAGGTGACCAGGGTCGAGGTTCAGCATCGGCACCAGCTCGCGGATCTGCTGGCGGTCGATCATCTCGGTGCGCCCGCCGAAGTGCTTGTTCACCTCGGCGCGCTGGCGAAAGGCGCGCACCGTGGCGTCGGTGTGCGCCAGGGTCAGCTGGCCGCGGTGCGAATACATAATGTTGAAGTCGAACTCGTTGGACAGCCCCTCGAACATCCGCACCGACTCGGCGTAGAAGCGCACGCCTTCGCTGGTCAGGTAGTTGGAGCGGATCACCGCGGTGTTGCGCGCGGTATTGCCGCCGCCCAGATAGCCTTTTTCCAGCACCGCAATATTGTTGATGCCGTGGTAGCGCGACAGGTAGTAGGCGGTGGCCAGACCGTGGCCGCCGCCGCCGATGATCACCACGTCGTAGGCCGGCTTGAGTTCCCTGGGCGGCGGTAGGTCGACCTCCACCGGGTATTCGGAGCTCAGTCCGTATTTCAAGAGACTTAAAGGCATAGGGACTCCGGCTGGCGGCTGAGGGCGAACTGCCGCTGGGCGGCGAGGACGGTGTTTTTCATCAGGAAGGCAATGGTCATCGGGCCGACGCCGCCGGGCACCGGGGTGATCGCCGAGACCTGGGGCAGGGCACTATCGAAGTCCACATCGCCGACCAGGCGGCTGCGTTCGCCGTCCTGGATGCGGTTGATGCCGACGTCGATAACCACCGCGCCGGGCTTGAGCCAACTGGCGTCGATCATGCGCGGCCGCCCCACGGCGGCGACCACGATATCGGCCAGGCGGCACAGTGCCTGGGCGTCGCGGCTGCGCGAATGCACCACGGTGACCGAGCA
The DNA here is from genome assembly GCF_913777995.1 of uncultured Pseudomonas sp. GTDB lineage: Bacteria > Pseudomonadota > Gammaproteobacteria > Pseudomonadales > Pseudomonadaceae > Aquipseudomonas. Next base: position 7,853 of record NZ_CAJYVE010000045.1, read on the forward strand.
GTGAGCCTTGAGCAGCAGCGCCGCCATCGGCTTGCCGACGATGTTCGAGCGGCCGATCACCACTGCATGTTTGCCGCTCAGCTCGCCGAGGGTTTCTTCCAGCAGGTGCAGGCAACCGGCTGGCGTGCAGGGCGTCAGCACCTCACGGCCCTGGCTGAGGCCACCGACGTTGTCGCTGTGGAAACCGTCGACGTCCTTGCGCGGGTCGACGGCCTGCAGGGCGCGGGTTTCGGTGATGTGCGCGGGCAATGGCAACTGCAGCAGGATGCCGTGCACCGAGTCGTCCTGGTTGAGTTCGTCGATCAGCGCCAGCAGCCGTTGTTCGCTGCAATCGGCCGCCAGGCGGTACTCGATGGAGCGAATGCCGCATTGTTCGGCGCGCAGCACCTTGTTGCGCACATACACCTGGCTGGCCGCATCTTCGCCGACCAGAATCACCGCCAGGGCTGGCTGCAAGCCATCGCCCTTGAGGCGCAGCACCTGTTCGCGGACCTGTTGCAGCACGCGTTCGGCAGCGGCCTTGCCATCGATCAGTCGAGTCTGGTTCACCGGAACACCACCGTTCTGTCCGTGTTGAGGAAGACGCGGTGCTCCAGGTGGTACTTGACCGCCTTGGACAGCGCCACGGTTTCGGTATCGCGGCCAATCACCACCAGGTCGTCGGGGCGATAGGCGTGATCGACGCGCTGCACTTCCTGCTCGATGATCGGGCCTTCGTCCAGGTCGCTGGTCACGTAGTGGGCGGTGGCGCCGATCAGCTTGACGCCACGTTCGTAGGCCTGGTGGTAGGGCTTGGCGCCCTTGAAGCCGGGCAGGAACGAGTGATGGATGTTGATCGCCCGGCCCGAGAGTTGCTTGCACAGGTCATCGGAGAGGATCTGCATGTAGCGGGCAAGGACCACCAGCTCGGTACCAGTCTCGTCGACCACCTGCATCAGCGCAGCCTCCTGGGCAGTCTTGTTGTCACGGTTGACCGGCAGGTAGATGAAGCGGATGCCCTCACGCTCGGCCATCGGCCGAAGGTCGAGGTGGTTGGAGACGATGGCGGTGATGGTCATGTCCATCTCGCCCTTGTGGTAGCGGTACAGCAGGTCGGTGAGGCAGTGGTCGAACTTGCTGACCATCAGCAGCACGCGCATCGGCTGACGGGTGTCGTGCAGTTCCCAGTCCATGTCGAAGTCGGTGGCCACATCGGTGAAACCGGCCTTGAGCCGGGCGATGTCCCCGTCATGGCCATCGTTGAAGCGAAACACCGCGCGCATGAAGAAGCGCCCGCTGAACTCATCGTCGAACTGCGCCATTTCGCCGATGTAACAGGCGTTGCCCGCCAGGTAGGAGGTCACCGCCGCGACAATGCCCGAGGTCGCCGGGCAACTGATTTTCAGGATGAAAGGGTTCTTCTCATGCTGCATGGCGTGTCCTCTGGAAGGGGCGACGGCCCGGCGCGGGGCGTTCATTCATGGGCGAAATGGAATTTGACAGATGAATAAAATTTCCTGCAGGGAATTAAATATTCATGAGATCGGTTTTATATGCGAATGCAGCCACGCCGTCCAGATAAATCTGGAAAGTTTTTTTCTTGAAGGGAATTTATTGGCTCCGCAGGGACAGGGAGCGGAAGCCGGCTCAAGTCTGTCGCGGCTCCAGCCACGACGGGGCGCCTGAGCGGCCTCTGGCTTGGCGCTGCAACCGCCAAAGTCATCACGACTGACGCCGCTCCCACCAGGAACGGCTTCAGCCACAAAGAGGTCGTCTCAGTCGCCGTAGTTCATGATCGACAACAGGCGGATCGGCACCTGCACCAATTGCTCAGGCCCGTGCGGCACCTCGCCGTCGAAGGTCAGGCTGTCGCCGGCGCGCATCGGATACAGCTGGTTGCCATGCCGGTAGATCAGCTCACCTTCAAGCAAATGCAGAAACTCCGTACCTGGGTGGGAAAAGGTCGGAAACTCCTCGCTGGCGTCATCCATGCTCACCATGTAGGCCTCGAAGTGCTTTTTCGGCCCACGGGTGTGATTGAGCAGATGATAGGTGTGACCCTTCTCCGTACCCCGACGCACCACTTCCATGCCGTCGCCAGCCTTGACCAGCAGCGCACTGCTGCCTTGCTGGTCGTACTGGCTGAACAGTTTGGACATCGGCATGCCTAGCACGTCGCAGAGGCGGCTGAGGTTGTCCAGGCTGGTGGACACCTGGGCGTTCTCGATCTTGCTGAGCATGCCCTGGCTGATCCCGGCGATGCGCGCCACATCAGCCAGCTTGAGTTCCTGGGCCTGGCGCTGGCGCTTGATCTGGATGCCGATGTACTGCTCCAGCTTGAGCTTGGGCGGTTCTTCGTGATTCATAAATCCTGCACGGTTTCTGTTCAGTAATTTTTATTTCGCACTGAGAATGTGCGTTTTTTGTCGGGCCAGCGATTTTGCCGGTGAAATATTCGCGGGGCGAAAACGAGTTTCCCATATATACAGCGCAAAAAGCCCATTGCGCTGAAATTCCTGGAGCAGTGACAAAACTGGCAAGGACGTTGCATTCCTTTGGGGAAATTAAGTTTCCTGTTCGGAATAACAAGACCGGACAGTGAAGCGTAACCCACCTCGCTTTCGTCCCAGGAGTCCTGTCCCATGTTGCCAACCGAAACACAGCGCCTGATCCAGGAACACGGCATCAAGTACGTACTGGCTCAATTCGTGGACATCCACGGTTCGTCCAAGACCAAGTCGGTACCGGTTAGCGGGCTGGAGATGGTCGCCGAAGAGGGCGCCGGTTTCGCCGGATTCGCCATCTGCGGCATGGGCATGGAGCCCCATGGCCCGGACTTCATGGCTCGCGGCGACCTGGCCTCGTTGATCCCGGTGCCCTGGCAGCCCGGCTATGGCCGCGTGGTGTGCATCGGCCACGTCGATGGCCAGCCTTGGCCCTACGACAGCCGCTATGTGCTGCAGCAACAGGTCGAGCGCCTGGCGCAGCGCGGCTGGACCCTGAATACCGGGCTGGAGCCGGAGTTCAGTCTGTTCAAGCGCGACGGCGCCGGACACCTGCAACTGGTGGACGCCAGCGACAGCCTGGACAAGCCCTGCTACGACTACAAGGGCCTGTCGCGTTCGCGGGAATTCCTCGAACGCCTCACCGAGGCGCTGCAGCCGGTGGGCTTCGACATCTACCAGATCGACCATGAGGATGCCAACGGCCAGTTCGAGATCAACTACACCTACAGCGATGCCATGGAGTCGGCCGACCGCTTCACCTTCTTCCGCATGGCCGCCGGCGAGATCGCCAACGACATGGGCATGATCTGCTCGTTCATGCCCAAGCCCGATCCCAAGCGCGCCGGCAACGGCATGCACTTTCACCTGTCGCTGGCCAGCGCCAGCAACAAGAACCTGTTCCATGACGCCAGCGACCCGAGCGGCATGGGCCTTTCGAAGCTGGCCTATCACTTCGCCGCCGGCCTGCTGGCTCACGGCCCGGCGCTATGCGCTTTCGCCGCGCCCACGGTCAACTCCTACAAGCGCCTGGTGGTGGGCAACTCGCTGTCCGGCGCCACCTGGGCACCGGCGTTCATCGCATTCGGTGCCAACAACCGCTCGGCGATGGTCCGGGTCCCGTACGGGCGCCTGGAGTTCCGCCTGCCGGATGCCGGTTGCAATCCCTACCTGGTCACCGCCGCGATCATCGCCGCCGGCCTGGATGGCATCGACCGCCAGCTTGAAGTCCCCACCGTGTGCAACGAGAACCTCTACAAGCTGAGCCTGGAGGACATCGCCGCGCGTGGCATCAAGACCCTGCCGCAGTCGCTCAAGGAAGCCTGCGACGCACTGGAAGCCGACCCCCTGTTCGCCGAAGTGCTCGGCCCGCAGATCGTCGGCGAATTCATCAAGCTCAAGCGCATGGAGTGGGTGGAGTACAGCCGCCACGTCAGCGACTGGGAGATTCAGCGCTACACCGAATTCTTTTGAGCTGCGCAGCGACAAGTTGCAAGCCACAAGCCGCAGGCAAACGCGGTTTCGTGGCGTTGCAAGGATCGCTTTATCAACCCCGTTCAGCTTGCAGCTTGAAGCTTGCAGCTGATAACTGCCGAACAAAGTGAGGACTGCCTTATGTGTGGAATCGTGGGTCTGTACCTGAAGAACCCGGCGCTGGAGTCGCGGCTCGGTGAGCTGTTCGAGCCGATGCTCGAAGCCATGACCGACCGTGGCCCGGACAGTGCCGGCTTTGCCATCTATGGCGATGAAGTGGCTGACGGCTGGGTCAAGCTGACCCTGCAGGCCACCACCGAGGGCTATGACTTCGCCGCCCTGGTGAGCGCCGTGCAGGAACGGCTCGGCGCCGAACTGGACTGGTTCCAGAACGCCAGTGCCATCGTGCTGAAGATCAAGGCCCCTGAAGCCCAGGTGCGTGCCGCCCTGGCCGAGCTGGCGCCGAGCGTGCGCATCATGAGTGCCGGGCAGAGCATCGAGATTCTCAAGGGCATGGGTCTGCCCAGGGAAATCTCCCAGCGTTTCGGCCTGGCCGGCATGAAGGGCAGCCACATCATCGGCCACACCCGCATGGCCACCGAAAGCGCGGTGACCATGGAGGGCAGCCACCCGTTTTCCACGGGCGCCGACCTGTGCCTGGTGCACAACGGCTCGCTGTCCAACCACTCGCGCCTGCGCCAGAACCTGCGCCGCGAAGGCATCGCCTTCGAGACCGAGAACGACACCGAAGTGGCTGCCGGCTACCTGACCTGGCGCCTGCAGCAGGGCGACAGCCTCAAGCAGGCGCTGGACAAGTCGCTGGAAGACCTCGATGGCTTCTTCACCTTCGCCATCGGCACCCGCAACGGTTTCGCGGTGATCCGCGACCCGATCGCCTGCAAGCCGGCGATCCTCGCCGAAACCGACGACTACGTCGCCATGGCCTCGGAATACCAGGCGCTTTCCAGCCTGCCGGGCATCGAAAACGCCAAGGTCTGGGAACCGGTTCCCGCCACCATGTACATCTGGGAACGCCAGTCGGCCTGAGGAGCACACCTGTATGAAAACCATCGATCTGAGCGTGTCCAGCGTGCGCGAGTTGAACCAGGCTCTGCACGACCAGGCGGGCGTCGTCGAGCAGCGCGAATGGCTGGTCACCCATCCCAACGGCGCGCATAACCTGGCCGTGGGCGTCAACGAAGCGATTTCCATCGATATCCAGGGGCATGCCGGCTACTACTGCGCGGGCATGAACCAGAAGGCCTCGGTCACCGTGCATGGCAACGTCGGCGTCGGCTGTGCCGAGAACATGATGAGCGGTTACGTGCGGGTCAAGGGCAGCGCCTCCCAGGCGGCCGGCGCCACCGCCCACGGCGGGCTGCTGGTCATCGAGGGCGACGCCGGTGCGCGTTGCGGCATCTCCATGAAAGGCGTGGACATCGTGGTCGGCGGCAGCATCGGCCACATGAGCTGCTTCATGGGCCAGGCCGGGCGCCTGGTGGTGTGTGGCGATGCCGGTGATGCGTTGGGCGACTCGCTGTACGAGACGAAGATTTTCGTCAAGGGCAAGGTCGAGTCGCTGGGCTCGGACTGCATCGAGAAAGAGATGCGCCCGGAGCACCTCGAAGAGCTGCAGGCGCTGCTGAACAAGGCCGGCTTCAACGAGAAAGCCAGCGACTTCAAGCGCTATGGCTCGGCCCGCCAGCTGTACAACTTCAAAGTCGACAACGCCAGCGCGTACTGATCAGGAGCCTTACCATGACTGACAAACCCACCCCCGTGCTGCGCGAATCGGCCACCTTCGACCGCCTGACCATCCAGGAAATCCAGCGCGCCGCCGAAACCGGCATCTACGACATCCGTGGCGGCGGCACCAAGCGCAAGCTGCCGCACTTCGATGACCTGTTGCTACTTGGCGCCAGCGTGTCGCGCTACCCGCTGGAGGGCTACCGCGAGAAGTGCGGCACCGATGTGATCCTCGGCAACCGCTTCGCCAAGAAGCCGCTGCACCTGAAGATTCCGGTGACCATCGCCGGCATGAGCTTCGGCGCGCTGTCGGCCAACGCCAAGGAGGCCCTGGGCCGCGGCGCGAGCATCGCCGGCACCAGCACCACCACCGGCGACGGCGGCATGACCCCGGAAGAGCGCGGCCAGTCGCAGCATCTGGTGTACCAGTACCTGCCATCGCGCTACGGCATGAACCCCGATGACCTGCGCAAGGCCGATGCCATCGAGATCGTCCTGGGGCAGGGCGCCAAGCCCGGTGGCGGCGGCATGCTGCTGGGCATGAAGGTCACCGAGCGGGTGGCCGGCATGCGCACCCTGCCGATCGGCGTCGACCAGCGTTCGGCGTGCCGCCATCCGGACTGGACCGGTCCGGATGACCTGGCGATCAAGATCGCTGAACTGCGCGAGATCACCGATTGGGAAAAACCCATCTACGTGAAGATCGGCGCCAGCCGGCCTTACTACGATGTGAAGCTGGCGGTGAAGGCCGGTGCCGACGTGATCGTCCTCGACGGCATGCAGGGCGGCACTGCCGCGACCCAGGAAGTGTTCATCGAGCACGTCGGCATTCCCATCCTGCCGGCGATTCCGCAGGCGGTGCAGGCGCTGCAGGAAATGGGCATGCACCGCAAGGTGCAACTGATCGTCTCCGGCGGCATTCGCAACGGCGCCGACGTGGCCAAGGCCATGGCCCTGGGCGCCGACGCGGTGGCCATCGGCACGGCAGCACTGGTGGCGCTGGGCGACAACCATCCACGCCTGGATGAAGAGTTGAAGAAGATCGGCTCGGCGGCCGGTTTCTACGACGACTGGCAGAACGGCCGTGACCCGGCCGGCATCACCACCCAGGACCCGGAACTGGCCAAGCGCCTGGACCCGGTGGAAGGTGGGCGCCGGTTGGCAAACTATTTGCGTGTACTGGTGCTGGAAGCCCAGACCATGGCTCGCGCCTGCGGCAAGAGCCACCTACACAACCTCGACCCCGAGGACCTGGTGGCGCTGACCGTGGAGTCGGCGGCCATGGCACGGGTGCCGCTGGCGGGTACGAACTGGGTGCCTGGCCAGGGTTACTGATTCAACCCAGTGGCCGGCCTTTCCCCAGGAGAGGCCGGCTTTTGTGCATCTGAAGGAGTTCGAATGACTGCAACCTGGGCCTGGATGGCCTTGCTCGCCGCCGGCATCTGCGAAGTGATGTACGCCTCTGCCATTCCCCGTACGCAAGGCTTCAGCCGCTTTTGGCCCAGCCTGTACTGCATCACCTTCATCGCCTTGAGCATGTACCTGCTGGCGCTTGCCGCACGCCAGTTGCCGATGGGCACGGCCTATGCCGTATGGGTGGGCATCGGTGCGGTCGGTACGGCCATCTACGGGATCTTCTACCTGGACGAGCCGGCCAGCGTGGCGCGCATCGTCTGCCTGATGCTGATCATCTGCGGGGTTGCCGGTTTGAAGATGTTCAGCCCGGTGAATTGACCGGTTGAACGTTATGCGGATCGGTGGGATTTGGTCGTCGTGCAGGGGAGCAGGGAGGTCAGCCGGCCCGGAGGGGCCGGCTGCTTTGATCAGACGGCGTTGTCGTCCAGTTCGCCGGTTCTGATGCGTACGATGCTTTCGACGTTCTGCACGAACACCTTGCCATCGCCGATCTTGCCGGTGTGGCCCGCCTTGAGAATGGCCTCCACGGCCGGCTGGCAGAGGGCGTCGCTTACTACCACTTCGAGCTTGATCTTCGGCAACAGCTGCACCTCGTATTCGGCGCCCCGATAGATTTCCGTGTGGCCTGCCTGGCGTCCGAAGCCTTTGACTTCGGTGGCGGTGACGCCATTGACGCCCACCTCGGTGAGTGCCTCACGTACGGCGTCGAGCAGAAATGGCTTGATAATCGCGGTGATCAACTTCATCGGCGTTGCCCTCAGTTCGAGTATTTGTAACCGACTTCACCATGGGTGGAGAGGTCAAGGCCGTCGACCTCGGTTTCTTCGTTCACGCGCAAGCCGCCGCAGAGCACGCTGGCGACCTGATAGGCGATCAGGCTGGTGATGGCCGAGAACAGCACGCTGAACAGGATCGCGCCGCCGTTGACCAGCAACTGGCTGAACAGGTCGCGGCCTTCGGCAAAGCCCTGGCCACCGATGGCGGTGAGGGCGAACACCGGCGTCAGCAGGCCGCCGAGGATGCCGGCAACACCATGCACGCCGAACACGTCGAAGGCATCGTCCAGGCCGATCATGGGCTTGAGTTTTTCCACCGACCAGACGCACACCGGGCCGGCGATGAAACCCAGCAGGATGGCGCCCATGGGGCCGACGAAGCCGCACGCCGGAGTGATCGCCACCAGCCCGGCGATGGCGCCGGACAGCGCACCGAACAGGCTCGGGCGGCCACGGTGTTTCCATTCCACCAGCATCCAGCCCATGGCGCCGGCGCAGCTGGCGAGCATGGTATTGACCATCACCAGCATGGCGTAGCCGTTGGCCGCCAGTGCGCAGCCGCCACAGAAGCCCAGCCAGCCGACCCACAGCAGCGAACCGCCGGTGAGGGTCATAGTCATGTTGTGCGGCGCCAGTGCCGCCGTGCCGAAGCCTCGCCGCCGCCCCAGCAACCCGGCGCCGACCAGCGCGGCGATGCCGACGTTCAGGTGCACCACGTTACCGCCGGCGAAGTCCTGCACGCCAAGGTTGAACACCCAGCCACCGCCCCAGGCCATGTGCGCCATGGGGATGTAATTGATGGTCAGCCACACGGCCATGAACACCATCACGGCGGAGAATTTCATGCGTTCGGCAAAGCCGCCGACGATGATCGCCGGGGTGATGGCGGCGAACAGCAGCATGAACAGGAAGTACAGGTATTCCGGGATCGTACCCACTACCGCGTCCTTGGTGATGCCGAGCATGAACAGCTTGTCCAGGCCACCGATCACCGCTTGCAGCGAGCCGCCGCTGGTAAAGGTCAGGGAGTAGCCGTAGATCGCGAACAGGACCGACATCAGTGAGGCAGTGCAGAACACCTGCATGAGGATCGACAGAACATTCTTGGTGCGTGCCATGCCGCCGTAGAACAGCGCCAGACCCGGCAGGGTCATCAGCAGCACGACCAGCGAGCAGAGCGCCACGAACGCCGTGTCGCCACTGTTGATGGCGGGCGCCGCTTCATCGGCGAGGGCGACGCTGCTACTCGATACCAGGGGTAGAACCCAGATGCTGCGGCACATCGATGCAAACCGAACCATTAGCTGTTGCCTCCAAGCCGACCGAGAAAAGATCCGGCCGCTGTCGGCATGCGGGCCGGACGGAATTCCCCTCTAAAGACCAGGCCAGTGCACTGATATTTATTCCTGAGGGGTAATTAATTTCCTTTTCAGTAAAGCAATAGGTCTGCCAGAAATGCCCTGCCGGGCAGGGCTTCGGCTAACTCACTGAGCGGTAAACAATTTGTTACAGGGGTATGGGAGAGGGGCACGGCACGGGGAGCAGACCTTTGCATCGTGCTGGTGCTCGAAGCTGCGTACGGTCACGCGTGGGGGCACTTGCGGGGCGTATGCGCAGGTCAGCCGGTGGCGTTGGCCACCGGCTGAGGAGGATCATTTCAGCTTGTCGAGTTGTTCGTCAGGCAGCGCATAACTGTGCTGCTCGTGAATCATGGTGGCAATCAGGGCATAGAGGCTGACCGCCGCGACCATGAAGCTGATGAACACCAGGATGGCGGGCTTGTCGGCGAAGGTGAACACGGCGCTGGCGCCGTCGTAGGTGGTAATGCTCATGATGAGACTCCTGTGCAGGGTACCGGCCGTATGGCGGCCGGCACGGGATCATTGACTGGGTGCGGTGCTCAAGGTGCGCTCGGCAGTGCTGCCTTGCCCGTACAGGCCACCCCACTCCGGGTAGGCCTGCGCTGGCACCTCGGTAAGGTCCAGGCCACGTTCCTCGGCATGCGCCGGCACTCGCAGGATGCCGGCCTTGGCGAGGGCGTAGGAGATGCCGTAGCCGGGGAAGAAGCCCAGCGCTGCCATCACCAGGGCGCCACCGAGCTGGCCGAAGAAGCTGATTTCCGGCATGCCGTTGACGTTCGGGTAGCCGGCCAGGAACAGGCCGCTGATGACCAGCCCGGCGAAGCCACCGAAGCCATGCACCGCAAAGGCGCCGACGGCGTCGTCCAGCCGGAGCTTGAGCAGCAGGTTGTTGACCAGCGGCGCCAGGGCGGCGACGCCCATGCCGATCAGGTACGCCAGGCCGGGGTGGTAGAGGTCCAGGCCTGGCGCGACGGAAATGATGCCCACCAGCCCACCGGACATCATCCAGTAGGGTTCGCGGGTGGTGAGATAAGCGCCGATCAGGCCGCCGGCGAAGCCCATCAGGGTGTTGAAGGAAAACGCCGAAAGGTTGGTCGGCTGCCCGTAGATGTTGATCCACTGGGCGCCGGACTGGTAGATGATGCAGCCGCCGAGAAAACCGAAGAAGCCGACGATGATCAGCATCAGGCCGACCACGCTCATCGGCATGCTGTGGCCGACGATGGCGTTGGCGCTGCCGTCCGGGTTGAAGCGGCCGATGCGCGCCCCGAGGTTGATCAGCACACCCAGGGCGAAGAAGCCGGCGATCATGTGCACGACGCCGGCGGCGCCGACATCATGGTAGCCCCACTGGACGGTCAGCCAGCCTTGCGGATGCCAGCCCCAGGCCGCCGCCAGCAACCACAGGAACCCACCCAGCACGATGGTCATGATGATGAACGCGCTCATGCGTGCGCGCTCGATGATCGCGCCAGAAAGGATCGAGCCGGTGGTGGCGGCGAACAGCGCAAAGGCACCCCAGAAGATACCGGTGACGTTGTCTTTCACGTTGGGTCCCATGGACTGGCTCCAGGGCATGCCCGCCATCAGCGCGTCCATGCGCGGCACCAGGCCATCGGGAAAGGCGTTATAAACCGCCCAGCCCAGCAGGAACACACTCGGTACGATGAAGCCGAACGCGAGGATGTTCTTCACCCCGGCCGCCAGGGCATTCTTCAGGCGCGAGGCGCCGATCTCGTAGGAAAGAAAGCCTGCGTGGATGCAGATCATCAAGGCGATGCACCACCAGTAGAACATTTCCATGTTCAGGGTATTGGTCATCTCGATCATGGCCTTGAGCTCTTCGAGCGTAGGCGGTGTCTTCTGTTGTTCCATCACGGGATCCCTCGAAACGATTGATTGGAATAGAGATACACCGGCAGGTAGGGGCAAGAGGTCGACGGTTGCTGACTGAGTTTCTTATTGGGGTGTGCCACGCGGCAGCCCGACCGGGCTGGCCTGGCGGCTCGGTGAAGCGTGGGGTGCGCCGAGCCGGTGCGTCGTGTGGGCAGGTGCCTCAAACAGGTCCGCCCGAGCCTTCCTTCTGCAACATGCCCTGGATCTGCTGCACCGACTCCTGGGTGCGTCGCGCCAGGTTGCGTACCTCGTCGGCCACCACGGCGAAGCCGCGACCCTGCTCGCCTGCGCGGGCCGCCTCGATGGCGGCGTTGAGTGCCAGCAGGTTGGTCTGTTCGGCCACGCTGCGGATGCCGCCGGCGACCTGGGCGATCTGCTGGTAAGTGGCCTGGATGCTGGCCTGCTCGCGCAGCTGCGAAGTGGCGGCGATTTTTTCGTCGCTGATTTCACGCACCGCGCCGGTGACGTAGCGCAGCTGGCCTTGGGCATCGCGCAGGCAGCGCCCGCGTTCGCGGAACCACAGTTCACCGCGCGTCTTGTGGCGCATGCGGTATTCGACGGCGTAGCAACCATCGCCCGCGCTGGCGACCATCGCGGCGTTGAAGGCTTGCATGACCTGTTGCAGGTCGTCGGCATTCACCACCTTGAAGTAGCTGTCCCAACCGTCGGGGAATTCTTCGGCGCTGTAGCCGATCAATTCACGGAACTGCTCGGACCAGCGAATCACGTTCTGCTCGTGGTCAGGGTCGCCATCCACCACGTTCATGGCCCAGCAGCCCTCGGTCAGCGTGCGTTTGGTCAGGTCCCACACCTGCCGTTCTTCGTTCCACTGTTCGCGTTCGGCCTGCAGGGCGTGCAGGCGTTGCTCGCAGACGTCGCGTTCGCCGAGCAGTTCGCTGATCTGCGCCGTGGCTGCGGCCAGCTGTTGGTTGAGCGCCGCGTATTCTTCTGCGGTGCAGGGTGAGGGTGGTTGCTCTTCAGCCTGCCGACGGATGCGCTGCAGTTCATCCCACTGGCGTTGCAGCCTGTGCAGGCTGTCGTTCAAGCGGGGATTGCGCTGCAGGTAAGGCTGGGCACTGGCCGTATCCGGCTGGCTTGCAAAGAGACGTTCGAGCCATTGACTGAGTTCGTCGGCCAGGCTGCGGGACGCATTGTTGAACCACATGGGCCATCCTCCTTGATTGTGTTCACCCCGTATCTAGCAATTCTCTTTCCAACCTGCCGCCGCAGTCCCGGTTGTTAAGCCCAACCACCGGCTTGTGGCTTGGTGGGAGCGGCTTTAGCCGCGAAAGCGCCAGGAAATTCACTGCATCTGCTGCGAAAATGCGGTCGCTCCTACCTGGCCTAACTGACCAGTATTGCGCCTAGCCGCGCACCCGGGTTTTTTCCGGGTCGTAGGCCACCGTGCTGTTGGCGACCCGGGCGCGGATGCGCTTTTGCTGACCGTCGAGCTTGCCGATCTCTACCTGCGTGCCCGGCTCGCAATAACCCACGTCCAGCCGACACAGCGCAATATTGCTGCCCAGTACTGGCGAGCGGGTTGCGCTGGTGATCACACCGATCCGCGCCCGGCCGCTGTGCACGTCGTCGCCATGGGCCGCGGTTTCATTGCCTTCGAGCTGCAGCCCCACCAGCCGATGGCGGGGAGCGGCGGTGCGCCTTGTCAGGGCGTCACGGCCGATGAAGTCGGCGGTTTTGCTCTTTAGTGGCACACAAAAGCCGATACCGGCTTCGAAGGGGTCGGTTTGGTCGTCGAATTCATGGCCGGCGAACACCAGGCCGGCCTCGATCCGCAGCATGTCCAGCGCTTCGAGGCCCATGGGCACCAGGCCCAGTGGTTCGCCCAACTGCCACAGGCGCTGCCACACCTGCATGGCGTCGTCGGGGTGGCACCACAGCTCGTAACCCAGTTCGCCGGTGTAGCCGGTGCGCGAAACCATGACCGGCGGCCCGTTGTAGTCATCCAGGCGGCCGACCAGAAAACGGAACCAGCCCAGTGCCTCCAGCCGTGGCTGGGTGCCGGGCGTCCAGATCATCCGGGCCAGCAACTCACGGCTCAGTGGACCTTGCACGGCGAGGTTGCTGATCTGCTCCGAGGCGCTCTTCACCCAGACCTTCATGCCCAGCGTCTCAGCCTGCTCGCGCAGCCAGATACCGGCGTAGTCCTCACCGCCTATCCAGCGGAACGCGTCATTGCCAAGGCGCAGCAGGGTGCCGTCGTCGAGCATGCCGCCGTGCGGGTAGCACATCGCCGAATAGACCACCTGGCCAATCGCGAGCTTGCGTACATCGCGGGTCAGGCAGTAGTCGAGCAGCGCTTCGGCATCCGGACCGAGCACGTCGAATTTGCGCAAGGCGCACAGGTCCATCACCGCCACGCGTTCGCGGCAGCCGTGGTATTCCTCCAGGGCGCCGTAGCCGTCGAAGTGCGAGGCCGTCCAGAACCCCCGGTAATCGACGAACTGACGGGTGAGCGTTGCGGTCGCGGGGTGAAAGGCGCTTTCGCGGGTCAGCAGCGGCTCGGCGTCAGGGGTTTTTCGAGTGGCCATGGCTAGACTGAAACGCTCCTTCTCGGAATACACGCGGATATGAATGTCGCTGGGCTGCCAGCCGTTGGCCGGGTCAATGTCATCCGGGCAGGAGGTGCTGGCACACACCAGGTCGGTAAGGGCCTTGAGCAGCACATAATCGCCGGGCCGCGACCAGGGCTCATCCAGGGTCAGTTGCTGCTGCGCGTCGAGGCCGGTGTTGTAGAAAAAATTGATCGCCGGCCAGCCGGCCCTTGCCTCGACACCGTGGGCATGCAGGACACGACTGATATTGCTGCTGCAATTGGCGTGGCCGAAATAACCCTGGGCTTCGTAATAGCGTGCGGTGCAGGCCAGGGCAAAGGTGTCGTGGCGGCCCACGGTGTCGCGTACCACCTCCAGCATGGGTTGCATAGTGTGGTCATAGAAGCGACTGAACAGCCCCGGCCCCGGATAGGCGCTGCCGTTCAGCGTGCGGGTGACGGTGGGGTCGAGGTCCACTTCGCGGCCGCTATCCAGGGCGCGTCGGTCGAAGGCGACGAAGTCCGAACATTGCCGCCCGGCGACATCGATCACCTGAATGAACTGACCCGCCGCAACCGGGTAGTCGCGGGCGCTTCCCGGTTTGATGGTGAACTCGTCGACCAGCTCGCCCAGGGGCGCAGGCAGGGGCGGTGTCCAGATGCGCCGTGGGTTGGCGCGCTGGATCCGCAGCAGCAACTCGCTGGCGCGTTGCTGGCTGTCCACCGCCGTGTGCCGGTCCGGCGCGGCGACGATCAGCGTCAACGCCGTGCTGGCGACGAACTGCCGGCTGAAGCCTGCCGGGGTTTCGGCGGGCCACAGGCTGGCGGCATCGGGCAGATGGCGGCAGTCGATGTGCTGTCGACGCAGGCCGGCGGCCACATGTCGCGCCGTATGGCTGGGGGCGTGCAACAGGCGGGCAATGCCATCGGCGCCGCGCTGCCCGGCCAGGCCGAGGGCGCCCAGCGCTTCGCCGCCATCCTCGGTGAAGGCCAGCAACTGCGCGGGCTGGTCGCCCTCCAGGTCGATGACCGCCAGACGGTCACCGGCTTCCAGGGCCACTACGGTCAGCCCGCCGGGGGCGACACGGTGCTGCTCGCTGTCACGGGTCATGACGGACAGTGCCGGCTCCAGTGGCCGACTGATCACGGGAAGGTTCATGGCGACCCTCAGCTGGCAGACTTCAGGCGGTCGGCCGGTGCGTCGGCCAGGTAGGCCTGCAGCGAGTCATCCAGCGCCTCCAGCCAGGGCGTGTGGTGGGGCGTGGCCAGGGTGCCGGTGATCAACGAGCGATAGCACTTGTCGCGATAACCCATGATGTTTTCGTACTTGTCCTTCTTCCATTGCAGGAAGGTGGCGTTGACCTGGGCGATGTCGAAACTCGGGTAATCGGTGGCCTCGATCAGCTGGCGAATGTACTCGCCCTGAAACTCGAACATCTGCTGGGCGGTTTCCAGCATCTCTTCTTCCTGCCGCCAGGCCAGGTTCTCGGCGCGCATGTGCGCGCGGGCAGGCAGGGCGATGCGCCCCAGGATCACGTCGCGGGCGTACCAGGCCTGGGCATCGAACATGTTGAAGCTGTACCACTGGTCTTGCATGCCAAGGTAGATCAGCTTCGGGTTTGCCTCCCAGAACACGCCCTTGTACAGGTTCAGCGGCCACAGGCGGTTGCCGGTCTTCAGGCGCAGCGTTTCGGGCAGGAAGGGGAAATGATGCTTGTAGCCGGTACACAGGATGATTGCGTCGATGTGCCGGCTGCTGCCGTCGACGAAAAACGCGGTGCTGCCCTGGACGTGGCTGAGCTGGGGTTTTTCCTCCCAGTTGGTTGGCCACCGGTAGCCCATCGGCGCGCTGCGGTAGCAACTGGTGATCGACCGGGCGCCGTACTTGTAGCACTGCGAGCCGATGTCTTCGGCGGAATAGCTGGCACCGACGATGAGCACGTCCTTGCCCTTGAACTCCAGCGCGTCGCGGAAATCGTGAGCGTGCAGCACGCGCCCGGCGAAGGCGGCGAAGCCGGGAAATTCCGGAACTTGCGGGGTCGAGAAATGGCCGCTGGCGACCACCACGTAGTCGAAGGTTTCGCTGTAGGTGCGGTCGTTCAGGTGGTCGTGGGCGGTCACCCTGAACAGGGCCTGGCTGTCGTCGTAGCTGACCTCGCGAATGACCGTCGAGAAGCGAATGTAGGCGCGCACGCCGGCTTTCTCGACGCGGCCCTTGATGTAGTCCCACAGCACGGCGCGGGGTGGATAGGAACCCATGGGCCGGCCAAAGTGTTCATCGAAGCTGTAGTCGGCGAACTCCAGGCATTCCTTCGGCCCGTTCGACCACAGGTAGCGGTACATGCTGCCGTGCACCGGTTCGCCGTGTTCGTCCACTCCGGTACGCCAGGTGTAGTTCCACATACCGCCCCAATCGGCCTGCTTCTCGAAACAGACCAGTTCGGGAATCTCTGCGCCGGCGGCTTGGGCTGACTGAAAGGCGCGCAACTGAGCCAGCCCACAGGGGCCGGCGCCGATGATGGCGACGCGTGGTTTCATGCTGGATTCTCCTGTATGCCGGTGTGCGATCAAGCCCACTTGGAGGGCGGGCATAGCGAAGGTGACGAGGGCTTCAGCCTTTGGCGGTGCGTTTGGCTTTCTCGGGGTCATCGAAGGGCAGGCGGTGGGCGATGGCGCTCACCTGCAGACTGCCGCGCACCTGCAGTGCTACGCCTTGCTCGGCGATATCCGGTTCGACCCGGGCGATGGCCATGGAGCGGCCGCTGAGGCGCGAATACATGGCGCAGGTGATGACGCCGACCTGGCTTCCGGCATGCCAGAGGGTGTCGCCGGCCTCGGCAGCGACCTGGCCGTCGAGCAGCACGCCGAAGATCTTGAAGCGCTCCCTGCCTTGGTGGCGGTAGTGCTCACCCGCGCCGCGGAAATCGCGCTTGCCGGGCGACACGGTGAAGTCCAGACCCAGCTCCCACAGGGTGTCGCCGGCCTTCTGATCGGCAAAGGGGTACATCTGCGAGTTGTCGTAGGGGAAGAACAGCAGGTAGCTCTCTACCCGTAACCAGTCCAGGGCGGTAAAGGCACAGGGGATGATGCCGTACGGCTTGCCGCGCTCAAGGATGCTGTCCCAGATCAGCGGCGCATCGGCGGCCTTGCAGAAGATTTCATAGCCGCGTTCGCCGGTGTAGCCAGTGCGCGAAATCATCACCGGGCGGCCGAACAGCCGGGTCTGCAGGTGATGAAAGTACGCCAGCTCGCGGATCCCGGGCACATGCTCGGCGAGGAAGTCCACGGCGACCGGACCTTGCAGCGAGAGGTCATGCAGGTCGTCGTCGAACAGTACCGCGACCTGGCGGCCCTGGGCCGAGCGGATGAGCATCTCGTAGCCGCTGCCGGCGCCGTGCACCACCATGAACGCGTTAGGCCCGGTGCGGTAGACGATGCAGTCGTCGATGAAGGTGCCGTCTTCGTCGAGCAGGCAGGCGTATACCGATTTGCCGGGGTACAGCTTGGCCATGTCGCGGGTGGTGGCGTAGTCGAGCAGGCTTTCGGCGTGCGGGCCGACATAGTGCACCTTCTTCAGGCCCGAAACGTCCATTAGCCCGGCGCGGGTGCGGATCGCTTCATGGTGGTCGGCCAGGTCGCTGGCGTAGGTCCAGGCGGTGCCCATGCCGTTCCAGTCTTCCAGGTTCGAGCCAAGTGCCAGGTGGCGTTCGCGGAGCGCGCTGAGGCGCCAAGAGTTGGCCATGGAAAAATCCTCGTAGGGTGGTTGTCAGGCTTCGGGGTCGAACGGGCGCAGCCAGTCCACCAGGGTCTGGCGGTAGCGGGTCATGCCCTTGTAGTCGGCGATGGCATCTGGCAAATCGCGGATCACTCGGTGCATACGACGCGCCCAGGCACGGTTGCCGACCAGTTCGTCCATGCTGATCAGGTAGGTGCGGATGCTGAACAGCAGGGCGTTGGAGCGCGGCAGGCGGGCCATGTGTTGTAGCTCCACGCGCAGGTGGACCAGGCGGCCGACGTTATCCGCGGTCACCGAACCCCGGTCGCTGCCCCATTCGTGAAAGGTTTCCGGTGAGGTGTCCAGGCGCGGGTTGATGGTCAGCGTCCAGTTCAGGCGGCGTACCGGGTGGCCGACCTGGATGTTCAGCAGAAACTTCAGGGCGCGTTCGAAGATGCCCATCTGGTGGGCCATCGGCACGGGCGAATGCCACTGCTTGAAGCTCATGCCGGCATCGAAGCGCAGCGACCAGTCGGCCGGGCAGGTGACCATGCCGGCGTCCATGAACAGGTCGCCATTGCGTTGATCCAGCAGCGCGAAGTCGCCCTGCATCTGCCGGGTGATGTATTCCAGAGGCTCGTACGGCAGGCTTTCGGCATCGCCAAAGGTGAACGACTGGTCGATGCCCATGGTCAGGTTCTGCCAGCGCCAAGCCGTGCCATCACGCTGCAGCTGGAAATACTGCGGGTAATCAGCCGCCAGGCGTTCCATGAGCATTTCCAGCAGGTCCCAGGCAGCCACGGCCATGTGCGGCATGACCAGGCAGCGCCCCGGGTCGCGCTCCAGCACCCGCGCGCGCTCGGCCATCTCCGAGAGGTAGTGCTCGTCCACGTCGAAGCTGTGTTCGAACACCGAGCCTGGGTCACGCGAGAGCGCCGGCTCGATGTTCACCGAGTACTGGTAGGTGTCCTCCGGAAAAGGAAAGGGAAAACGCGCGATGGCGGCGGGGCTGTTGCGAAAGCTGAAGTCGTCCCGGTAGGTTTCTGCCGGCTTGAAGGTCAGGGTCATGAAGCGTCTCCGGTGTCAGATATCGAGCAGGATCGGGCTGCCGCAGCCACGCGAGACGCAGGGCATCAGGCTGCTGGCGCGTTCATCGCTGGCGAGAAACAGGTCGCGGTGCTGCACGTCGCCTTGCAGGTAGGGCGTTCGGCACTGGCCACAGACGCCCCCGCGGCACAGGTTGGGCAGCTCCACGCCGGCCGCTTCCAGGGCTTCGAGCAGGCTCTGCTCGGCGGCCACGTCCAGCTGTCGGCCGCTGCGTACCAGGTGCACCCGGAACGGCTCACCCGGCTCGGGGGCGGTAAAGGCTTCCCAATGCACGCGCGTGCTGGGCCAGCCAAGGGCCTGGCTCTGTTCGCGCACGGAATCGAGCAGTGACTGCGGTCCGCAGGCATACACGTGACTGCCGAGCGGTCGCTGGCCCAGCACCCGCTGCAGGTCGAGACGGCGTTGGCCGCTTGCGTAGACATGTAGACGCTCGCCCAGACGTTCACGCAGGGTCTCGACGTAGGCGTCGCTGACTCCGGCGCGGTAGGCGTAGTGCAGCTCGAATGCCGCGCTGCGGCGTAGCAGCTCGGTAATGTGGGCAAGGAATGGCGTGATGCCGATGCCGGCGGCGATCAGGATATGCAGCCGTGCGGTGCTGTGCAGGGCAAAGAGGTTGGCCGGTGCCGAGATCCGCACGTGGTCGCCGGCCTGCAACTGCTCGTGTACGTAGCGCGAGCCACCACGAGAGTGGGCCTGCAGGCGGATGGCGATTCGATAGTGGCGCGTGTCGCCGGGGTCGCTGATCAGCGAGTAGGCGTTGCGCTTGCCGTTGGGCAAGTGCAACTGCACATGGCTGCCGGCAGAAAAGGCAGGCAGCGTGCCATCGAGCGCTTCGAGTGACAGTTCGCGGATCACCGGCGTGATCATCCGCGTCGCGCTGACCCTGACCTCGAAGGCGCTCATGGGCGGGCCTGCGCATAGGGCTGGTCGGCATCGGCGCAGACGCCAATATAGGCGCCCAAGCGCTCGGAGAAGTGCCGACGTATCTCAAGCCGTACACCGCATTGCGCGCAGGTGTGAAGGTCGGCCGTGCTGGTTGCCTGGCGGGTGGCGCAGTGTACGCAGAACAGCAGGCGTCGATTGGCGTTGCTGCATTGCAGGTCGATTTCTTCGGCCTCCAGCCCGGCGTCCCTGGCCACTGGGTTCAAGGTCCAGATGAAGGCTTCATCTCCCTGCAACTGCAGATGCACACCCACTCGCGCCTCACCCAGCAGCTCGACGAGGGCCTGCAGCAGCTCGGCTTCACAGGGGTAGTGGGGGAGAGCGAGGTGATGCAGCCGGGCCTCGCGGTTGGCCGCTCGCCATTGGGTAACGGCCTGCTGCCCGTCATCCTGGGTAACCAGCACGTGCACGGCGGCGCGCTGGGCGGGCTGGCCAGTGGGGTAGCGTGGCACGCTGAAGGGATGCAAATCGACTGTGCGGTTCATGGCGGTCCTTTTTGCACGGGGGGTGCCCCGGATTGAAGCGGCGGGTCATGTGTTGGTGCAGGGGCTGCCGCTTTCTCTACAGGCAAGATAATTTCCTGTGGGGCGTAAAGACTCAATCCGCCAAAGGGCATAGGCCAAAAGGAATAGAGGCCGACAGGGAGGCATGGAAGTTGCTGCATCAGCCGCTCCAACACCGAGAGAGACGGGGAGGAGGCCATGCGTGCAGCCGCTCTGGGGCCGGCACCTGACGCAGCGTCCACGGCGCTGACCGAACGCGAAGAGCAGACCTTGCAGCTGATCGCGGCCGGCAACAGCAACAAGCAGATCGCCCGGACACTGGGAATCAGTGATGGCACCGTGAAAACCTACGTGCGCAGCCTCCTGCGCAAGTTTCATCTGCACTCGCGCCTTGAGCTGGCGACCTGGGTGCATCGGCATACCGACAAGACGACCGCGACGCTCAAGGCCGACCTCGATCCCGCTGCGGTCGCCGGCCTGATCAACGACCTGCCGGTGCTGGTCTATCGCGGTGACAACGCCCGTGCCTGGTACATGGATTATGTCAGCGAAGGGTGCCTGCAACTGACCGGCTATCCGGCCGAGTACCTGACCCGCGACCCCGAGCACAGCTTCGGCTCACTGATTCTGGCCGAGTATGCCGACTACGTGTGGTACTGCGTGCAATGCGCATTGCTCAAGCGCGAGCCGTTTCAACTGCGTTACCGCATCTGCTGCGCCGATGGGCGAATCAAGGAGGTCTGCGAGACCGGTGTGGGCGTGTACTCGGCCAATGGTGAAGTGTTGGGGGTGGAAGGGGCCATTTTCGAAGTGGCAGGCTGAGTCGCCAGGCACGAAAAAGCCGGGACATGCCCGGCTCTTGCGGATCTCGATGCGCTCAGCGGAAGGCCGGCACCACGTGCTGGATGAACAGCTCCAGGGACTTTTTCTTCTCGGCGTGGGAGAGGCTGTTGTCGCACCAGAAGCTGAATTCGTCGACGCCCAGTTCCTGGTAGTAGCGGATGCGCGCGATGATTTCTTCCGGGGTGCCGATCATGGTGTTCTTGCGGATGTTCTCCAGCTCGAACTCCGGCCGTTCGGCGAACTTGGATTCCGGGCTTGGCTCCAGGAAACCATTGACCGGTACGGTCTTGTTGCCGAACCAGGCGTCGAAGGTGCGGTAGAACTTGGAAATCGCCTTGGCGCCGACCTTCCAGCCCTCCGGGTCGTCAGCACTGTGTACGTGGGTGTGGCGCAGCACCATCAGTTGCGGGCGCGGCACGTCGGGGTTGTTGTCCAGCGCGGCCTGGAACTTGTTCTTCAGGTCCAGTACTTCTTCGTCGCCTTTCATCAGCGGCGTGACCATCACGTTGCAGCCGTTGGCGACGGCGAAGTTGTGCGAGTCCGGGTCGCGAGCGGCGATCCAGATCGGCGGGGTATTGATCGGCTTCGGCACGCTGGTGGACGTGGGGAATTTCCACAGCTCGCCGTCGTGGGCGTAGTCGCCCTGCCACAGGGCCTTGACCACCGGAACCATCTCGCGCAGGGCCTTGCCGCCTTCGGTGGCCGGCATGCCGTTGGCCAGGCGGTCGAACTCCACCTGGTAGGCGCCCCGGGCCAGGCCCACTTCCATGCGCCCGTTGCTGATCACGTCGAGCAGCGCGCATTCGCCGGCAACCCGCAGCGGGTGCCAGAACGGCGCGATGATGGTACCCGCGCCCAGGTGGATGGTGGTGGTGCGCGCCGCCAGGTAGGCGAGGGTAGGCATGGGGCTGGGGGAAATGGTGTATTCCATGGCGTGGTGTTCGCCGATCCACACGGTGCTGAAGCCGCCTTTTTCCGCCATCAGGGTCAGTTCGGTCAGGTCTTCGAACAGCTGGCGGTGGCTGACTTGCTCATCCCAGCGTTCCATGTGCACGAACAACGAAAATTTCATGACGCTACCTCGGTCTGTCGGGGCCGTTTACAGAAGCGCCCCAAGTGGGGCTGGGCCTGAATTTTATTGGTATACCGTAATATCGTGTGCTGACGCAGATCAAGCCGTCAATGCCAGTGCGCCCATTTTTCCTCGGCAATACACCATGGGCGTGACAGGCTGCTCGGGCAGAATCAGATTCTTCACTGCACCGACCATGATCGCGTGGTCGCCGCCCTCGTATTCGCGCCACAGCTCGCACTCGATCACCGCCGTGGCGCCGGGCAGGATGGGATTGCCCAGTTCACTGAGGGTCCATTCGAGGCCCTCGGCCTTGTCCTTGCCCTTACGTGCGAAAGCATAGGCTTCGGCCTGTTGGTCCGCCGAGAGCAGGTGGATGGCGAAGCGCTTGTTGTCGATCAATACCGGATATGAATCGGAGCTGTAGTTGGGGCAGAACAGCACCAGTGCCGGCTCAAGGGACAGCGCGCTGAAGGCGCTGGCGGTCAGGCCGACCACCTGGCCTTGGTTATCCAGGGTGGTGATGACGGTTACGCCGGAAGGAAAGGCGCCCATGACGTTCTTGTAGACAACTGAGTCGATCATTGCAGACCTCTGGACGGAGCCGGGGCTGGGATGTTTTGTCTGATGGTATACCGTAATACTTTATTCGCAAGTGTTTTTTGCTGCAGGGCTGCGTCACCGGCGTCCGTGAGTCGACCGCAAACCCCTGTGTATTCTGAGGTTGAGCGAAACTCGAAGCGACCAACGGGAAGGTCGATGCGCGCGCCGTGAGCGAAGAAAGGCGATCACTGGGGGTTGTCGGATTATGGCATACCATAATATGGTGTTATCGACGCAGTGAATGGCCGCATCGACGCCGTCACTGCCGGACACTCATTCCGGGCCCCGCTGTTTCGGGGCGCTGCATGGTTTGGCTCCGCACAACAACAATTTCAGGCGAGACGATGTTTTTTCATTCCAGCCCGGTGCTGACAGGCACCACACCTCCTGGCGTCGGACGACGCGCAACGGATTTCTCAACTGCCATGGGCTGCTCATAAGGCCCGAGCCTGGCGCTTTTCCACGCACGGATGAGACAGCAGCGGGGGCTTGCGGACGCAGGCCGTGTCGACGCTCGCCCGGAAAATGCCTACGGCTCTGATGGATCTGTCATCCGGCGCCTGCGCGCGTCGGCCAACCGGTTTCGAGAGAACGCTCATGTCCCATACCTCACAGCCCGCGAACTCCACCCCAGCAGACGGCACGGCCGCGCCGCTGATCGAGAATCACACCGTCGACTACGTGCCGCCGGCCGAACGCCATGGCCGCGCACGTGACCTGTTCACCCTGTGGTTCAGCACCAACATCGCGCCATTGCCCATCGTCACCGGGGCCATGGCCGTGCAAGTGTTTCACCTGGACTTCTTCTGGGGACTGCTGGCCATCGTGCTGGGCAACCTGATCGGTGGCGTGGTGATCGGCCTGGCCTCGGCCCAGGGCCCGCAGCTGGGCATCCCGCAGATGGTGCAGAGTCGTGGTCAGTTCGGCCGCTACGGCGCCTTGCTGATCGTGTTCATCACCGCGCTGATCTACGTCGGTTTCTTCATTTCCAACATCGTGCTGTCGGGCAAGTCGATCCAGGGGTTGGCGCCGTCGGTGCCGATGCCTGCCGGGATTCTCATCGGTGCCCTCAGCGCCACGGCCATCGGGGTGATCGGCTACCGCTTCATCCATACCCTCAACCGCATTGGCACCTGGGTGATGGGCGCGGCACTGCTGGCCGGCTTCAGCATGATCTTCCTCGGCGAACTGCCGAATGACTTCTTCATCCGTGGCGGCTTCGATGCGGCGGGCTGGATCGCCACGCTGTCGCTGGGGATCATCTGGCAGATCAGTTTCTCGCCCTACACCTCGGACTACTCGCGCTACCTGCCCAGGGAAATCGGTATCGGCAAGCCGTTCTGGGCCACCTACCTGGGCGCCAGCCTGGGCACCATCGCCTCGTTCAGCTTCGGCATGGTGGCTGCGCTGGCCACCCCGGAGGGCACCGAGGCCATGGCCGCTGTCAAGCAATCCACCGGCTGGCTGGGCCCGATCCTGATGGTGCTGTTCCTGCTCAACATCATCAGCCACAACGCGCTCAATCTGTATGGCGCGGTGCTGTCCATCGTCACCTCGATTCAGACCTTCGCCGGCCAGTGGACGCCCAGCGTACGCCTGCGCGTGCTGCTGTCGACCCTGGTGCTGGTCGGCTGCTGCCTGGTGGCGATCAGCGCGTCGAAGGACTTCATCGGCCAGTTCATCGGGCTGATCCTGGCGCTGCTGATCGTGCTGGTTCCCTGGGCGGCGATCAACCTCATCGACTTCTACCTGATCAAGCGCGGGGTCTACGAGATCGAGTCGATCTTCCGCAACGACGGCGGCATCTACGGGCGCTTCAACCATCACGCCATCGTTGCCTATGCCATCGGCATCCTGGTGCAACTGCCGTTCGCCAATACCTCGCTGTACGTCGGCCCTTATGCCCACTACATCGAAGGCGCCGACCTGTCGTGGCTGGTGGGCCTGGTAGTAACCGCACCGCTGTACTACTGCCTGGCGACCCGCAGCCGCAGTGAAGCGCGTCGTGCGGCGCAGCTGCGCTACAACGACTGACATTCGCCACGACGAAAAACGCCCCGACACACCCGTCGGGGCGTTTGCACAGTTGCCTGGCGCTCAGCCCTCTTCAGTCTCTGGTGCCCTGGCAATCACCTTGATTTCGAAATCGAAGCCGTACAGCCAGGTCACGCCCACGGCGGTCAACGTGGGGTAGGGCGCCTCGCCCCAGAACTCCGGCACCACTTGCCAGATGGCCTCGAAGGTCTGCTGCGGGTCGACCATGAATATCGTCACATCGACCACATCGGCGAAGCTGCCGCCTGCTGCGCTGAGAATCGCATCAAGGTTGCTGAAGGCGCGGCGCACCTGGTCCTGCAGGTCGGTTTCGGGCGAGCCGTCCTCGCGGCTGCCGACCTGCCCGGACACGAACAGAAAGCCATTGCTGCGGATCGCCGGGGAGTAGCGATTGCGCTCATAGAGGGCCTGGCGGCCGGCGGGGAAAATCACATCACGGGTGGTCATGGTAGTAGCTCCAGTGGCTGGGAATGCCTGGCACTTTAGGCCGCCGCGTCGGAGGGATAAACTCGCCATCGCGCCCATCACTGTTTGCATCGGCCAAACAATCAGGAGATTCCATGGACCGCTTCGATGCCATGCGCGCCTTCGCTCGCGTGGTGGAAACCGGCAGCTTCACCAAGGCTGCCGCCACCCTGCACCTGAGCAAGACCAGCGTGACCCAGCTGGTTCAGCAACTGGAGGCGCGCCTGCGAGTGCGGCTGCTCAACCGCACCACGCGCAAGGTCAATGTCACGGCCGATGGCGCGGCCTATTACGAACGGGTCGTGCGCCTGCTCGCCGACCTCGACGACGCCGAGACCGGGCTGTCTGCGGCTACGGCCTTGCCACGTGGGCGCCTGCGTGTCGATGTGCCCAGCCCGCTGGCGCGCCTGCTGCTGATTCCAGCGCTGCCGGACTTTTATGCGCGTTACCCCGACATCCAGCTGGAGATGGGCGTCAGCGACCGCAAGGTCGATCTCATCGATGAAAACGTCGACTGCGTAGTGCGGGGCGGCGAACTCAGCGACCAGTCACTCAAGGCGCGGCGCCTGCGCGATCTGCAACTAGGGGTCTATGCGGCACCGGCCTACCTGCAACGGGCTGGCATGCCTGTCCATCCCCGCGACCTGGAAAACCCGCACCACCGTGCTGTGGGCTTCCGATGGGCGCGCACCGGCAAGCCATTGCCCTATGCCATGCAGCGCGAGGCTGAAAATCTCGTCGTGAATGTGCGGTACGCCTTGCTGGTCGACGACGGCAATGCCTACCTGGCCGCCGGCCTGGCGGGCCTGGGCGTGCTCTGGCTGCCCGACTACATGGCCGAGCCGGCCGTGCAGCGCGATGAGCTGCAGGTGCTGTTCCCGGACTGGCACCTGGCGCCCATGCCGATGCATATCGCCTGGCCGCCAAGTCGGCATGTCAGCGCCAAGCTGCGGGTGTTCATCGACTGGGTGGTGGAGGTAGTGGGGGAGTGGCAACCCATTCATGTACGCAATAATCGGTTACCGTCTGTTGACAGTGGATACAGTGGCGCTCCATGATCACCGGGCACTTTCATCGCAACGGACTCCCAATGCTTTCGAGCCTTGACCATACGCCCCTGCTGCCAGGCTCCCGCCTGCAGGCTGGCGCATGCCTGTCCGTTGCCAAGAAATCCAAGAAACAGTCGCTCATTTGACCGGGGCGCGCTGTCCCGTCAGATGGGCTGACAGGACACGATGGCGCCAGGTAACCCCCTCCCAGCACTCGCTCCCGCCTCCCTCCCTGACGAGACCCAACGGTCAGTTCAAGGAGAACATGCATGTCATTTCGTGGTATCTGGGTAGCCCTGGTCACACCGTTTCGTGACGGTGAAATCGATTTTCCCGCGTTGCAGGACCTCGCCGGCAAACTGCTGGACGACGGCGTACGGGGTCTGGTGGTGTGTGGCACTTCCGGCGAGGCGGCGGCGCTCAGCCATGCCGAGCAATTGGCGGTGCTCGATGCGGTGTTGCAACGGGTGCCGGGCCAGCAGGTGATCATGGGCCTGGCCGGCAACAACCTGCGCGAACTGCTGGTTTTCCAGCAGCAGGTGCAGACCCGCCCGCTGGCCGGGCTGCTGGTGCCGGCGCCGTATTACATCCGTCCGTCCCAGGCCGGCCTGGAGGCGTTTTTCCAGACGGTTGCCGATGCCGCCAGCGTGCCGCTGGTGCTCTATGACATCCCTTACCGCACCGGTGTGCGCTTCGAGCGCGAGACGCTGCGGCGTATCGTGCGTCACCCGCGCATCGCAGCAGTGAAGGACTGCGGCGGCGACCTGGAAACCACCACCGCACTGATCCACGACGGTCATGCGGAAATTCTCACCGGCGAAGACCTGCAGATCTTCAACAACCTATGCCTGGGTGGCGCCGGCGCTATCTCGGTGTCGGCACATGTGCGCGCCGATCTCTACGTGAGGCTGCAGCGTCAGGTCGAGGACGGCGAGCTGGCGCTGGCGCGGCAGAACTTCTACCGCCTGCTGCCGTGGCTGCAGGCGGCTTTCATCGAGCCGAATCCGGCACCGGTCAAGGCTGCGCTGGCGCTGCAGGGGTGGTTGGCGCCCGAGCTGCGGGCGCCGATGCAGGCCTGTTCGGTAGCGGCTGTGGCTCGTTTGCGCGAGGTGTTGGCCGAGCTGGGGGAGGGTTGAACGCCGTTACTGGATCGGCGCCTGCCTGGGAAGGGGGCGCGAACCAGCCCGGCCAGGAGCTGCGATGGCGGCTGGGGGCCTCAACGCAGGGAATCAGCCGCTGGGTCAGTACGTCGGTCTGGCGCGCGGACACGGCGATGCGGTACTTGATGCTATGGATGCACTCGCGGTCACCGAACTCGCAGCGGTTCAACCGGGTGCCACCGCAAGGGCCGTTGGCCAGGCCTTTGGGGCAGCTTTCCGGGCAGACGTAGAGGGTGTCTTCCAGACGGCATCGGCCGCAGGTGTCGCAGCCCAGCAGCGGGCGCTTGAGGCTGCGTTCGAGCTTTTCCAGAGCCCTTGCGCCGCCTGGGGTCGCCCACATGGGGCGACGCACCGTCCAGCCGAAGGTACGACTGAGCAGGGTGGTACGGCTGAACAGTTGATGGTGCAGACCCCGCAGCAGGTGGTAGCGCAGCCGCTCCTTGAGGCTGGCCCTGGCCGGCGAAAGGTCGGTTTGCCCGGCAGGCTGTGCCGGTGCGAAGGTCACGGCGGGGTGGCCCGGCAGCTGCCAGCTGGCCTGCCAGGCGGGGAACCACTGATCCAGCGTGGCGATGCGCACCTGCCAGTGTTCGATGGCCTGCTCCAGCGCTTGCAGTTGTTCGGCGTCGTGAATGCCGGATAGCTCCACGCCGGCGTAGCCCATCAGCTTGAGGCCGACTATCTGCAGGCCCAGGCGCTCAAGGCTGCGTTGCTGGGCGAACGCCTTGGAAACCTCGGCCTCGGCGCTGACGGCAGCCAGCATCGACGGGTTGACCACGGTGCCGGCGACGTGTTCGAGCATCTTCGCCCGCCCGGCGGTGAGCGCCATGACACAGGCCAGCATCGGACGGGGCGAGGGCTGGCGGCGCATCCATTGCAGTGCCTGCACATGGCACTCGGGGTCGTAGCCCAGTTGCAGGCTGAGAAAGTCCGCACCGGCGGCCAGCTTTTTTTCGGCCTTGAAATACTGTGCGCCGCGTTCTTCTTCGCGGTACTTGAAGGGATTGAGCGCGGCGCCCAGCAGCCAGTTCGGGCGCGCCTGACGGGCGATCTGCAGGGCGGCGACCGACTCCAGGTAACGCACCGGTTGCTGGCCGGGTTCATGGCCGGGCAGGCGGTCGCCGGTGACGATGAACAACTGCTCAAGGCCCAGGCGTTGCATGCGTTCGAGCTGCGCGAGCAGGTCGCTGCGCTCGCGATCCTTGCCGGAAAAATGCACCAGTGCCGGCACCGGCTGTCGCAGTCGTTGGTAAGCATCCAGGGGCGTCAGGTCGAAGCGGCTGCCGACTCGGTCAGCGATGGTACCCAGCAGGGGCCAGCCACACACCTGGGTGCGCTGCATCTGCGTTTCGAACGTCGCGAAGCTCTTGTCCGTGGGCTTGGGCACGAACTCCACCAGACACACGAAAGGCGCGTTGTGCAGGGCTTGTCTGAGGGTGAGCATGGTGTCGCTGCCTGAGGCTGGGATAGCTGATTGTCCCGCAATGTCGGGCCAGCACCTTGTCCAGAAACGACGTTGCGGGACGAGGTTTGCCCGCCTGGAAGTTCACTCGGCGGCATTCAACATGAATAAAACTGAGGACCATCTTCAAATTTATGAGTTTGCCTCAGGGTTCGAGCCTGACCAGAATGCCGCCATCGAATCTTTGCAACGGAGCACACGACATGGCCTTGGCACATAATCTGGGATTTCCGTCCATCGGGCGTGATTCTGAACTGCACAAGGCCAAGACCGCGTTCCGCGCTGGTGAACTCGACGAAGCCGGTCTGCACGCGGTGGGCCGCAACCTGCGTGCCGCGCATTGGCAACTGCAGAAGGATGCTGGCATCGAGCTGCTGCCGGTGGGTGACTTCGCCTGGGGCGACACGGTGCTGAACCACTCGCAGGCCTTCGGCGTGATTCCTCCCGGGCGGCACACCTTGTCAGGCCTGGCTGACGGCGCTGCGGCTCATCCGCAGGCGCAGTGGTTCGACGGCCCTGCGCGTTACACGGTCCCCGAATTGACTGCTGGGCAGGTTTTCACCCTGCACTGGGAGTCGTTGTTCGAGGAGGTCGACGAGGCTCATGCCCTGGGCCATGCGGTCAAGCCGGTGGTGATCGGCCCCTTGACCTATCTGTGGCTGGGCAAGGGCCAAGGTGCCGAGTTCGACAAGCTGGAACTGGTCGACCGGCTGCTGCCGCTATACGGGCAGATCTTCCAGCGCCTGGCAGCCCAAGGGGTGGAGTGGGTGCAGATCGACGAACCGATCCTTGGCCTGGAGCTGCCGCAGGACTGGAAGAATGCCTACGAACGGGTCTACAACCTGCTACAACGCGAGCCACTGAAGAAGCTGGTGGCCACTTGTTTCGGCGCCCTGGCGAGCAACCTGGGCCTGGCCGCCGGGTTACCGGTGGACGGCCTGCATGTTGACCTGGTGTGCGCTCCGGAACAGCTCCCTATCGTGGTTGACCGTCTGCCGGCCTACAAGATTCTGTCCCTTGGCGTGGTCGATGGTCGCAACGCCGGCCACGACGACCTGGGCAAGGCCCACGCGTTGCTGCGTCAGGCCCAGGAACGCCTGGGCGAACGGCTCTGGGTGGCGCCATCCTGTGCACTGCAGCCCGAGCAGAAGCACGCTGACCAGCAGGACGCCGTGCCCGATGGCGTGCATGTCGTTGCGCTGCGTAAGTGCCAAGAGGTGGCGTTGCTGGCTTCGGCCCTGCGGCAGCCAGAGCCACACGGCACCCTGCGTGCCGCATAAGCCACGCCCTGCCGTGCGATTGGCCCGTTGATGCTTTTTTCACATGGGCGTGACTAGACTGGCGCCACTTGTTGGGGAGTAGCCTGCTCCGGTGCCAATGCCGGAGCGTTCGCGTCAACATGCCTGGCCAGTCGGCCGTGGCGCGGACACCTTCGGGTTGGCGAGACCGATGATGGAGTCGCATTCTGGGCCGGGCGTGTGACTGCGTCGTTGTGTCAGCGCCTGGTCAGGCATGCATCGTGAACTTAATCCTTTCAGCTCTTTCCTTTCAGACACGTCTCATCACCGTCGTCAGCGCCCGCTTGCGGCAGGAGGGTCAGCCATGAGCCGAACCTGGCTGCCGACCCCCGGCTTGCGCATTGCCTGCGGCCTCGTAGTCCTTCTGTTGCTGATGGTGCTGGGGTTCTTCACCTGGCAAGCCTACTACCCGGTCCAGGCGGCAAGCGGCTGGCATTACCGGGTGGTGCATGACGACGTGGCCAAGGCGGCGTCCATGGCGCCTGCCGAGAACGGCGCCTTGCTGGTCAGCCGGGAACTGCGTGACGGGCAGGGCAGCATTCTGCGCATCCAGGCCGATGGCACTCGCACCTCCGTGGTCGAAGGCCTGTCCAAGCCCGACGGTATCGTCGCTACCCGTGGCGGCTGGGTGTTCAGCCAGGAAGTGGCGGGTGCGAAGGTCGGCTTTCTCAAGGATGGCCAGGTCAGCACGCTGTTCCAGGGCGCGAATGTTCAGGGCCTGTGGGATGACGGCGACGAGCTGTATGCCGTCGAGGACCACAAGGCGCAGGGGCGCATCCTGCGCTATCGCTGGCGCGACGGCGCTCTGGACGTGGTGCGCACCGGCTTGCACGAGCCCGAGTCGATCACCCGCTGCACAGACGGGCGTTTGCTCTACACCGAAAAGGGCATGGGGGTGGTCCGCGAACTGACCGCCGACGGCAGCGACCCGGCGGTGCTGGTCGGCCTCAACCAGCCGACCTTCGTGATGTGCGACGGGCGCGGCCTTTGGGTGGCGGAGGACTCCACGCACCGCGCCCGGCTGCTGCTGATCGATACCCAAGGCCGGCAGCGTACCGTGTTGTCGATGCTCAAGGCACCGCAGGCGATCATCGCTCAAGAGGACGGTACCTACCTGGTGGCGGAAGGCGGTCGCGACCGGGTGCTGGAGCTGAAACCGCAAGAGCGCTGACAGAGCGGCAACTCGCGAAGGCTTTCAGCGCTGCTCGTGGGGGTGTAGGATCGGCGGCAGGCCGGATGCTGCCTGCCGCTCGCCCCGGGTTCCGGGACGGTGAAAGCATCGGTTTCGCCCCTTCTTCATTCATGGCTTTCTAATGTTGGGGTCTGGTAACGCGAGCACCGTATCGCCTCGACCGGAGAGCTTTGATGATCACCCTCGAACAGGCCAAGCACATGGCCAAGGCCCTGCGCACGCACCTGCCAGGTGCCGAACTGTCTCACTCTGCCGCGCTGGAACTGGTGGCCCGACAACTGGGCTACAAGGACTGGAATGTCGCCGCCGCCCGTTTGCCGAGCGAGCGGCCACGGCCCGCGGTGAGTTTCCAGCGCTGCATTCCGATCCTGCGCAGTTTCGATGAGGCCAAGGCCAGGGAGTTCTATCTCGACTTCCTGGGTTTCGGCATCGAATTCGAGCACCGCTTCGAGCCCGGTCTGCCACTGTACCTGGGCATCGTTCGCGATGGCCTGCAACTGCATTTGTCGGAACACCACGGCGATGCCAGCCCCGGTGCGACCTTATTCATTCCTTTGCAAGGCGTCGAGGCACTGCGTGATGAACTGCACGGTAAACAGTATGGCTACGGGCGCCCGCAGATCGTCGAACAGCCCTGGGGTCGGCTCCTGGAAGTCCACGATCCGTTCGGCAACCGCCTGAGGTTCTGCGAGGACTGAGCGATGTGCCGTTCGTGGCTGAAGCGGCTTCCGTTGGGCGCGGCTTCAGCCATGCAGAGGCTGGCAAGGGCTACGCTGATTCGCCATTCAAGAACGATGCGTTTACATTTTCCGTCGGAAGATAAACCCGCAATGGAGTCGTACATGAGCTCATCCAACGCCTTCCTGGCCCGCCTGGGCATCAACCCGATCATCCAGGCGCCCATGGCCGGGGTCGCCACCCCGGAACTGGCGGCGGCGGTGTGCAACGCTGGCGGCCTGGGTTCGCTGGGTATCGGCGCCAGCAGCGTGGCGCAGGCCCGGCAGATGATCGAACAGACCCGCGCGCTTACCGATCGGCCCTTCAACGTCAATGTCTTCTGCCATGCCCCAGCGCAGCGCGATGCCCAACGTGAACAGACCTGGCTGGAGCATCTGCGTCCGCTGTTCGCCGCGTTCGGTGCCGAGCCTCCAGCGACCCTGGCGCCGATCTACCACAGCTTCGCCGAGGACGAAGAGCAGTTCGCCCTGCTGCTCGACACACGCCCGGCAGTGGCCAGCTTCCACTTCGGCCTGCCCAGCGCCAGCCAATTGCAGGCCCTGCGCCAGGCCGGTATCTATACCCTGGCCAGCGCCACCAACCTGCACGAGGCGCAGCAGATCCAGCAGCTGGGCTTCGATGCCGTTGTCGCCCAAGGCATCGAGGCCGGTGGTCATCGTGGACTGTTCGACCCCGCTGCCACCGATGAACGCCTGAGCACCTCGGTGCTGGTGCGCCTGCTGGTCGAACGCCTCGACCTGCCGGTGATCGCCGCCGGCGGCATCATGGACGGCCAGGGCATCCGTGCCGCCCTGGCCTTGGGCGCGAGCGCCGCGCAACTGGGTACGGCCTTCATCCTCTGTCCGGAGTCGGCGGCCAATGCCGGCTACCGGGCTGCGCTGCAGAGCCCCGATGCTCAGGCCACGCGGTTGACCGCCAGCCTTTCCGGGCGTCCGGCGCGGGGCATCGTCAACGCGTTCATCGAGCACGCCGAGCAGGCGGGTGCACCTCAGCCGGCGGCCTATCCATTGGCCTACGATGCCGCCAAGCAGCTCAATGCGCTGGCAGCCAAGGCCGGTAATCACCAGTTCGCTGCACACTGGGCCGGGCAGGGCGCGGCGCTGGCCCGGGCGTTGCCGGCTGAGCGATTGGTGGCCGAGCTGCTGCGTGAGCTGGCGGCGGATACCTGACGCTGCACGGCGCCGGTGAACTTCGATGGCCTGGAAGCCCTCCATTTGATTGGTGGTAAGGTGACTGCCGTAGCCGATGGAGTGATGCCGAATGAACAGCCATGATCTTTTGCCACACGAGCCTTTCAAGCGCCTGTTCTTCGCGCTGCCTTGCAGCGCTGTACAGGGCAAGGCGATTTCCCGCTGGCGCTCGGCACTCAAACTGCGCAATGGGCGGCCGGTGCCGACTGCCAACTTCCACCTGACCCTGATGTTTCTCGGTGACGTGGGGGTCAGCCAGTTGCCCGCCATTCTCGATGCCGCTGCGCGACTGCGGCCGATGCCGGCGCCGTCGGCGATCATTCTCGACCAGCTTGAGGTATGGCGACGTAGCCAGGCCCTGGTCCTGGTCCCCGAGCAGCCGCAAGCGGCCTTGCTGCGCTGGGTCTATGAGTTGCAGCAGGCCATGCTGCCGCTGGGTTTCGCCGTCGACCCGCGCGAGTTTCAGCCGCACCTGACACTGATGCGCGACTACCGCGGCCCGGTGCCGGAAGCGCCCTTGGATACCGAGTTTCGCATCGCCGCCCGGGAGTTCGTGCTTTACGAGTCATACAAAGGCAAGTACGAACCCCTCGCGCAGTGGCCGCTGGTCGAGTCCGCGCCGATGGCACCGGAGCGCCCGCGGCCGATGTCGCACCCGTTTCAGATGCCTTGAAGGTCGCAGCGGGTGGCGGTTCAGCGAGCGTCACCCGTCAGCGCCACGTCTGGCTTCTGCGATTGAAACGCTGAATGACTGAGTCCCCGGCAGGGAATACCGGCGTCTGCACCAACACGATTCGGCGACTGCGCGGATAGAGCCATCCGCCCACACCCGCAACAGCCAGCTATTTGGATATTCAATATCGGAATTTAGAAAGGGGATATTAATCGCGTTAGGATATATGCCATCGGGCCACCGGCTACACACCATAACCAGAAGATGACCGCCACCGTCCGCCGCACGGATCGCTCGTCACGGTCGGGCGGAACGCTCCGACCGAAGGGATTCAGAGGGAGCGGTATGAGGAGTTTCAGAGGTCAATGGCTGGCCACGGCCGTGGTATCGGCCAATCTGTTAAGTGCTGGCCAAGCCAGCGCGGCGTTCGAGGACGGCGACAAGGCGTCGTCGGCTTCGAGCCTCGACACGGTGATCGTCACCGGCACGCGCACCCAGGAACGCACCGCCAGCACCTCGCTGGCCCCCATCGACGTCATCAGTGGCGACGCCTTGCGCAGCAGCGGCTCGGCAGAGCTGGGCACGGTACTGGCCAAGCTGATCCCGTCGATCAACTTTCCCCGTCCCAGCCTGGTGGATGGTGCCGAGCTGACTCGCCCGGCGCAGCTGCGCGGTCTTTCGCCGGACCAAGTGCTGGTGCTGGTCAACGGTAAACGTCGCCACACTTCCGCCTTCGTCAACCTCGGCGGTGCGGTGGGGCGTGGCTCGGCGCCGGCCGATCTGAACGCGATTCCGCTGTCGGCCATCGACCATATCGAGGTCCTGCGCGATGGCGCTTCGGCGCGCTACGGCTCGGACGCCATCGCCGGGGTAATCAACGTCATCCTCAAGCAAGACGACCATGGCGGCTCGGTGTCGACCCGCTACGGCCAGTACAGGAAAGGTGATGGCATTCAGCGCCAGGTGACCGGCAACAGTGGTTTCGCGCTGGGCGAAAACGGCTTCATCAACCTTACGGGGGAAGGGGCCAACAACGACTACACCGACCGCGCCGGCGATGATTTTCGCGCCGCGAGCATCGGCTCCGCCACCTATGGTCAGCATGTGTTCCGCCAAGGCGAGCCGGCCAGCGAAGAGGGTAAGCTGCAGTTCAACAGCGAATATTCGTTCAACGATGCCGCTCAGTTCTACAGCTTCGGTGGCTACAGCAAGCGCCGGGGCGAGACAGCGGCTTTCTATCGTGCCAGCAATGCCTCGAACAACAACCCGGCAATCTTCCCCAACGGCTACCTGCCGCTGATCCGCGGCAGCCTGGAAGACACCAGCCTGGTTGCCGGCCTGCGTGGCGAACTGGCCTACGACTGGCATTACGATCTGTCCGCCAACTACGGCAGGAATCGCTACGAGATCCATACGCGCACCATCAATACGGCGCTGGGCCTGGCCACGCCACGGTCGTTCGATAACGGCACTCTGACCAACGACCAGAAGCAGCTGAGCCTGGATCTGTCGCGGGAATTCACGCTGAGCTGGCTGCCCAACCCGGTGTCGTTGGCCGTCGGCACCGAGTACCTGCGCCAGGGCTATCAGATCGAAGCGGGGCAGCCCGAGTCGTACTTCCAGAGTGGCAGCTCGGGCCTGGCGGGCTTTCGGGATTCGGATGCCGGCAGCCACTCGCGCCACAACCTGGCCCAGTACCTGGATCTGGAAACCGACTTCACCGACCGGCTCAGCGCTTCGGCGGCGCTGCGTCACGAGGACTACAGCGATTTCGGTTCCAACCTCAGTGGTTCGTTGTCGGCGCGCTATGCCTTCACCGAGCGCGTTGCGCTACGTGGCAGTGTGTCCACCGGCTTCAGGGCACCGTCGCTGGCCCAGCAGAACTTTGCCTTCACCTCGTCGCAGCTGATCGGCAACAGCATCCAGGAGGCCGGCACCTTTCCGGCCAGCAGCCGGGTGGCACAACTGCTCGGCGCCGAGGACCTGCAGGCCGAGAAGTCACGCAACTACAGCCTGGGCCTGGTGCTGGAACCACTGGACAACCTGACCGTAACCGCCGACGTCTACCGCATCGACATCCGTGACCGTATCTCGCTGTCGTCCAACCTGGTGCTCAACAATGCCGCCGCCAACTACCTGCGGGCCAACGGGGTGGGGGACATCAACTACACCTCGGTGCGCTACTTCACCAACGCCACCGACACCCGCACCGACGGCGTCGACCTGGTGGCCAACTATCGCTACCGCTTTGACAACGGGCTCGGTTGGAACAGTACCCTGGGCTACAACTACAACCACACCCGAGTGACCGATGTGAAGGCCAACCCCAGCGTGCTCGATCAGTTGGGGGTCAACCTGGTACGCGTCGACCGTCGTGAGCGTGTCGGTCTACTGGGCGATACCACGCCCCGGCACAAGCTGAGTCTTGGCAACGACTTCGCCTACGGCAGCTGGGTGCTGCACTCGAACCTGGTGCGTTACGGCGAGTTCACCAGCTACCAGGCCGACCCGGTCAACGACCAGACGTTCAGTGCGGCCTGGCTGCTGGACCTGGCGCTGGACTACCGGTGGCGCAACTGGACCTTCACCGTCGGCGGCGACAACGTCACCGACCAATACCCCGAGAAGCTCAATGACTTCGCCAGCAGTGGCGGAAACCTGGCTTACAGCACCTACTCGCCCTACGGTTACAGCGGCGCCTTCTACTACGCCCAGGTGGCTTACAGCTGGTAGGGCGGCATGAGCGCTGGGGCCGGGTCTGAGCGCCGGATGGCGCCCGACCTGGCCGCCGAGCGGGGGACAAAACGGGTGGACCGGGCGCAATTTTTCCGCGCTTGGTGTAGTGTGCGCACCCAAAAACACGGGGCGCGTTGCATGCAAGAGCTGTTGAACGAAATCCTGGATGAGGTGCGGCCGCTGATCGGCCAGGGCAAGGTCGCCAATTACATTCCGGCGTTGGAGCTGGTGCGCCCGGATCAACTGGGTATTGCCGTGTACAGCAACAGTGGCGAGGTGCATCAGGCGGGCGACGCGCTGACGCCGTTCTCGATCCAGAGCATTTCCAAAGTGTTCAGCCTGGTGCAGGCCATCGGGCATTCCGGCGAGTCGATCTGGGAGCGCGTCGGCTACGAGCCGTCCGGGCAGCCGTTCAACTCGCTGGTGCAGCTGGAGTTCGAGCGCGGCAAGCCGCGCAACCCCTTCATCAATGCCGGGGCGCTGGTGATCTGCGACATCAACCAGGGGCGCTTCGCCGCGCCGGCGCTGTCGATGCGCGACTTCGTGCGGCGCCTGTGCGGCAATCGCACCATCATTTCCGATGCCAAGGTCGCCGAGTCCGAATACCAGCATCGCTCACGCAATGCCGCGGCGGCTTGGCTGATGAAGTCCTTCGGCAATTTCCATAACGATGTGGACGACGTACTGCGCAGCTACTTTCATCACTGTGCACTGAGCATGACCTGCGTCGACCTGGCCAAGGCCTTCGGCTTCCTGGCCAACGAAGGCTTCTGCGCCCACAGCGGCGAGCAGGTCCTCAGCCCGCGGCAGACCACCCAGCTCAACTCGATCATGGCCACCAGCGGGCTGTACGACGAAGCTGGCAACTTCGCCTATCGCGTTGGCCTGCCGGGCAAGAGCGGCGTCGGCGGCGGTATCATCGCCGTGGTGCCGGGGCGCTTCTCGGTGTGTGTGTGGTCTCCGGAATTGAACGCTGCCGGCAATTCGCTGGTCGGTATGGCGGCGCTGGAACGGTTGAGCGCGCGTATCGACTGGTCGGTGTTCTGACGGCCAGTCGATCCGCTTCACCAGCCAAGGAGCCTGAAGTGAGTCCGAGCCTGTTACCCAGTCTGCTGGCCGTCGCGGCCTTGTTGCTGGGCGGTTGCGCCAGCCGCCCTGGCGGGCCACCGCCTCTGAGTGCCGAGCAGGCCCGCGAGCGTATCGCGGCGCTGTTGCCGGCCAACGTCAAAGACCGTCAGGGCTGGGCGACGGATATTCAGGTGGCGTTGAGCGCCCAGGACATCGAGCCCAGCCCGCAGAACATCTGCTCCGTGCTGGCGGTCACCGAGCAGGAGTCGACTTTCCAGGCCGATCCGTCGGTGCCGGGTCTGGCACGCATCGCGCGCCAGGAAATCGACCGCCGTGCCGCACGCCTGCACCTGCCCAGCGCCCTGGTTGACGCGGCGCTGGGCCTGCGCTCGCCAGACGGCAAGACCTACGCGGCGCGCCTGGCCGCGGCGCGCACCGAAGGCCAGCTGAGCGCGATCTTCGATGACTTCATCGGCATGGTGCCGCTGGGCCAGACCCTGTTCGGACGCTTCAATCCGGTACACACCGGCGGTCCCATGCAGGTCAGCATCGCCTTCGCCGAGCAGCACGCCGATGGCTATCCCTACGCGGTAGACGGCACTGTGCGCCGCGAAGTGTTCAGCCGCCGTGGTGGGGTGTATTTCGGCACCTTGCACCTGCTGGGTTACCCGGCCGATTATCCCGAGCCGCTGTACCGCTTCGCCGACTTCAACGCCGGCTGGTACGCCAGCCGCAACGCGGCGTTCCAGAGCGTGCTCAGCCGCCTCACCGGTATCGACCTGGC
This sequence comes from uncultured Pseudomonas sp., assembly GCF_913777995.1. GTDB lineage: Bacteria > Pseudomonadota > Gammaproteobacteria > Pseudomonadales > Pseudomonadaceae > Aquipseudomonas. The sequence continues at coordinate 46,207 of NZ_CAJYVE010000045.1, forward strand.
GCTGGACGGTGACCTGATCCTCCACGATTCGCTGGACCCCAGCGCCACCGAGCGCGCGGTACGCAGCCTCGGCCCGCGCCTGGGGCTGGGCAATCCGGCGATCTACAAGCAGCTGAAGAGCAGCGTGGGGCCAGACTTCGAGGACACCCAGGTGTACCGGCGCGTGTTCGAAATGGCCGAGCAGACAGCCGGTAAACAGCTGCCGCGTGCCATACTGCCCGGCATCACGCTGCAAAGCCCGAAAATCACCCGTAACCTGACCACCGCCTGGTTCGCCCAGCGGGTCAACGAACGCTATCAGCGCTGCCTGCGGCGTAATCCGCAGGCGGCGCCATGAGCCGTCATCATTCGAGAAAAGGGAGCCACCGATGCAATATCGTCCACTCGGCAAGACCGATCTCTCCGTCAGCGCCATCTGCCTGGGCACCATGACCTGGGGCGAGCAGAACACCCAGGAGCAGGCTTTCGAGCAGATCCGCCTGGCCAAGGATGCCTCGGTCAATTTCATCGACACCGCCGAGATGTACCCCGTGCCGCCGCGCGGCGAAACCTACACCCGCACCGAGAGCATCATTGGCGAGTACTTCAAGAAGTACGGTGACCGCCAGGATTGGGTGCTGGCCAGCAAGGTGGCCGGGCCGGGACGTATGGAGCACATTCGTGACGGTAATCCGCGCCTGGACCGGCGCAACATCACCGCGGCGCTGGAAGGCAGCCTCAAGCGCCTGAACACCGATTACCTGGACCTGTACCAACTGCACTGGCCAGACCGCAAGACCAACTTCTTCGGCGTGCTCGGCTACCAGCATGACGCCAGCGACGAGTTCGTCGCCATCGAGGAAACCCTGGCCGTGCTCGACGACCTGGTGAAGGAGGGCAAGATCCGCCATGTCGGCCTGTCCAACGAAACCCCGTGGGGCACCCAGCGCTTCCTGCACTTGGCCGAAACCCATGGCTGGCCGCGTGCGGTGTCGATCCAGAACCCCTACAACCTGCTCAACCGCAGCTTCGAGGTGGGCCTGGCGGAAATCGCCATCCGTGAACAGATCGGCCTGCTGGCCTATTCGCCCTTGGCGTTCGGCGTGCTGGCCGGCAAGTACCTCGACGGTGCCCGCCCGGCCGAGGCGCGCCTGACCCTGTTCGAGCGTTTCCAGCGCTACAACAACCCGCAGGCCGTACAGGCCACCGACGAGTACGTGAAGCTGGCTCGCGAGCATGGCCTGGACCCGGCGCAGATGGCCCTGGCCTATGTCACCAGCCGGCCGTTCGTGACCAGCAACATCATCGGCGCGACCAACCTGCAGCAGCTGGGCAGCAACCTGGCGAGCATCGACCTGCAATTGTCCGATGAGGTGATTGCTGGCATCGAAGCCATCCACACCCGCCAGCCCAACCCGGCACCCTGATCGGCAGCGGGTGTGCAGCGCGCAGGCTGCGGTCATAATGACCGCAACCTGCCCCCGCTGACCGGAGCCCCGATGCCTCATCCGCTACTGCGTTCGCTGCTGCCCCTGGTAGCCGACCTTTCCCGTGAACTGCCAGACCACGAGCGCTACCGCCGCCTGTTGCATTCCCTGCGCCAGTTGCTGCCCTGCGATGCGGTGGCCTTGCTCAAGCTCGAAGACGACGTGCTGGTGCCGCTGGCGGTGGAGGGGCTGAGTCCTGACACCCTAGGCCGGCGCTTTCGCGTGGTCGAGCACCCGCGCCTGGAAGCGCTGCTGGCCAGCGAGCAGCCGGTGCGCTTCGCTGCCGACTGCGAACTGCCGGACCCTTACGACGGTCTGCTCGACGGCCATGGCCAGCTCGAAGTACACGACTGCCTGGGTTGCCGACTGAGCATCCAGGGCACGCCGTGGGGGCTGCTGACCCTGGACGCGCTGGACCCTGCCACGTTCGGCAGTGTCGACCTGGAAACCTTGCAGGCCTTCGCCAGCCTGGCGGCGGCCACGGTGATGGCCAGCGAGCGCATCACCCAGCTGGTGCGCGGCGTCGAAGAGCAGCGCCAACTGGTGGAGGTGTACAAGCGTGTGGCGGGTGGCCAGGTGCCCCGTGAGCTGATCGGTCAGAGCCCGGCGCACAAGCGCCTGGAGCAGGAGATCCAGCTGGTGGCCAGGAGCCCGTTGACGGTGCTGGTGACCGGCGAGACCGGGGTCGGCAAGGAGCTGGTCGCCGAGGCTATTCATCTGCATTCGGTGCGCGCGCACAAGCCGCTGATCAGCCTCAACTGTGCGGCGTTGCCGGAAACCCTGGTGGAAAGCGAGCTGTTCGGGCATGTGAAGGGCGCCTTCTCGGGCGCGCTGAACGGTCGCAGTGGCAAGTTCGAGCTGGCCGACGGCGGCACCTTGTTTCTCGATGAAGTGGGCGAGCTGCCCCTGCCGGTGCAGTCCAAGCTCTTGCGCGTGCTGCAGAGCGGCCAGTTGCAGCGCCTCGGCTCGGACCAGGAGCACCACGTCGATGTGCGGATCATCGCCGCCACCAATCGCGACCTGGCCGAGGAGGTGCGCCAGGGGCGTTTCCGCGCCGACCTCTACCATCGCCTGAGTGTCTACCCGTTGCGGGTGCCGCCGCTGCGCGAGCGCGGTCGCGACGTGCTGCTGCTGGCGGGCTATTTCCTCGAAGAGAATCGCGTGCGCATGGGGTTGCGCAGTTTGCGTTTGCACAAGGACGCGCAGAACCGCCTGCTGGCCTGGCGCTGGCCGGGCAATGTGCGCGAGCTGGAGCACCTGATCAGCCGCGCGGTGCTCAAGGCGCTCTCGGCACATGCCGAGCGCCCCAGGGTATTGACCATCGAAGCCGCCATGCTCGGCCTGGAAGGCGATGAACAGGCTGTCGACCTGGTGCAAGGGCAGGACGAGGTAGCGCTGCCAGAGCCGGGCGCAGGGCTGAAGGCTTCGCTGGACGCCTTCCAGCGACGCCTCATCGAGCAGGCGCTGCAACGCCACCACGGCAAGTGGGCCGAGGTGGCCCGCGAGCTGAGCGTGGATCGCGCCAACCTGAGCCGGCTGGCTCGGCGTCTGGGCATTCGCTAGGCGAAACGTGCCTTCGGACGCCGACTGCTCTTGCGAAACCTGAGCCCCGACCGGGCTGCAAGCGGCCATGCAGACAGCTCGCTGATCGACAGCCTGGAAAAAAATGGAATCTTTCGCGGAGCTTGCAGGTCCCTTACTTCGCAGTGTCCTGTCACGCAACCAAGGACTGTATCGATAGACAAACGTTGCGGGTTCACGTCGGGGGCGACGTGGACTGCTGTCGATCAGACCTGCCAATGGGAGGGCGTGACCAGGCACAGGATCATCAAGATAAGGGAGGCAATGCCATTAATGGCCCAGGAAAAACACTACCGGATCGACTACTTGTTGAACGGCGCTTTCAAGAGTTTCTACATCCGAGCCAAGCACATGGACAACGCCGAAGCCTGGCACCACGCAAGCGTGGACGCCGGCCTGGCGCGAATTCCAAAATACCGCCTGGAGCGAGTGCCGCGCGTCTCCAAGCCTTACGCTGAACACTTCGGTATCACCAATGTGGAGTGGAGCCAGGCGTAAGTTGTCATCCGTCGGTCAGTCACCGTCGTAGGGAAACTCCTGGAGGGCATCGAGCAGGGGACGGTCACCCGGTCCCTGCAGGTTGTCCAGGACCCAGCACTGGCTGGCGGGGCTTTTCACCAGCAGCAGGCGGGTAGTCTGTTCGACCCCCTGCTGCGCAGGCGCATTCTTGTAGCCGAGCAGGTAGCTCATCTCTACCACAGCCTGACCATCGGCATTGGACACCTGTTTCCAGGTCACCGGCTGTTGCACTTCGCCGTCCTGGGCATCGGTCCAGGGATCAGCCGAGATGGCGCACAGATCCCCGTTGGCCTGGCAGGCCCAATCCTTCTTCAACCAGTCCAGCAGATTGGCCGACAGGTACTGCGGCCCGCCCTTGCCCTTGACGTAGAAGTCGGCGTGCTGGGTGAAAATCCAGCGTGCGGTGTCGGCAGGTGTGTTCGCCGGGCAGGCGGCCAGCGCCGGTGCGGAGAGGCTGAAGGCGGCAGCGAATGCGAGGGCTTTGTACATGGAGTGGACTCGGTAAGAGGACAACGATGGCGGCATGCCGCCCATAACTGGCATTTGTAGAGCTAAACGATAAAAAAGCAAGAGGCGAGCAGGGCGGGCGTCCCCGCGCTGCAGGGTAATTTCCTTCAATACCCCCGCGCGGCCGCTCGCTACCTTGCCAGGGTCGTTTTCGATTCTGGTGAGGCAGACAGATGAGTGTATTGATTTCCATGGCCACCTTTGCGCTGGCGTCGTCCATTACCCCCGGCCCGGTGAACATCGTGGCGCTCAGCGCGGGGTTGCGTTTCGGCTTCGGCGCCAGCATGCGCCATGTGCTGGGTGCCACCTTGGGCTTCACGCTGCTGCTGGTGCTGATCGGCTTCGGCCTGCACGAGACCTTGCAGCAATGGCCGTTCCTGACGCGTGGCATCCAATGGGCCGGTGTGGCCTTTTTGCTGTACATGGCCTGTAAACTGGCCACCGACGACGGCCGCTTGAGCGTCGAGCACGCCAGGGCTCGGCCGACGATGCTGACCGGGGCCATCATGCAATGGCTCAACCCCAAGGCCTGGCTGGCCTGTATCGCCGGTATGGGGGCCTTCGTCGGCGACGGGCAAGCCGTGCTGATCTGGCAGTTTGCCGGGCTGTATCTGGTGATCTGCTACCTGTCGCTGGGCTGCTGGGCCTATGCGGGCGCCAGGTTGAGCCGTTACCTGGACCGCCCGGCGCGGATTCGCGGCTTCAACCGCTGCATGGCTGCATCGTTGCTGGGCTGTGCGGGTTATCTGCTGTTGCCTTGACGACCCGTTACAGGCGGTATTGCCCGGGCGTCGCGGCCAGGTGTTTCTTGAACTCGCGCTGCAGGTGCGCCTGGTCGGCAAAGCCGGTGTCGCAGGCCACGTCGGCGATCAGCTGGCCGTCGCGCAGCTGGCGTTGAGCCTGCTGGATACGCCGGTTGAGCAGGTAGGCGTGGGGCGTCATGTGGTAGCGCTGCTCGAAGGCGCGGATCAGGTAGGAGGGCGACAGGCTCGCCGCCTGGCAGATGTCCTGCAGACGCAGGGGCTGGCGGAAGTGCGCATCGATGTACTCGGCGGCCCGTTCGATGCGCGGCGCGGGTTTGTCGGTAGCCGGTCGAATGCCACCCAGCTGGCGGTACATGAGGTCGAAGAACTCTACAGCGGCACACTGCTTGTGCAGGATCGCCACCTGGCTGTCTACCAGCGTGTCGTACAGGGCCAGCAGTGCGCTGAACAACACCGGATCCTGACTGTGCGAGGGCGCCAGTGGCTGGAAGGCCGTGCCTTCGCCATCGGGCTGGATGTCGGCCAGCCATTGCGGGTCGACGTAGAGCATGATGTAGGACCAGGGCTGGTCGTCGATGGGATTGCAGGCGTGGACCTGGCCGGGGTTCATCAGTACCACAGTGCCGGCCTGAATGCGCGTGGTGGTTTTTTCCAGACGGTAGAGATTGCAGCCTGAGGTGATCGCGCCGATCGAGAAGATCCGGTGCGAATGCGGTGCATAGCAGACCTGGCGGCCATCGCCGACCGAGCGGGCTTCGATGAATGGCAGCTCGGCGTCGCGCCAGAAGTAGGGCTTGTGCGCTGCGAGGTGAGCGGTCGCGCTGGACATGCAGGCCTCCTGGGTTGACGGAACCCGCAGGGTAGCCCGATTGGCCCATGCAGGTCACGCGGGTTGACACGCCGGGCGAACTTGCCGGACTTTTAACGGCCTCAATAGCATCTCGGTTGCCATCGGGGCGACCGCCGAGCCCATGGAGCTTGTTATGAAAGTACTGATGGTCCTGACCTCCCACGACCAGCTGGGCGACACCGGCCACAAGACCGGCTTCTGGCTGGAAGAGTTCGCTGCGCCGTATTACGTGTTCAAGGACGCGGGGGCCGAGGTGGTGTTGGCGTCACCGGCCGGCGGCCAGCCGCCGCTGGACCCCAAGAGCGACCAGCCCGAGTTCCAGACCGAGCTGACCCACCGCTTCAAGGCCGACCCGGCCGCGCAGCAGGCCCTGGCCAGCACGCTGCGCCTGGATGCGGTGAAGGCGGACGACTATGACACGGTGTTCTACCCCGGTGGCCACGGCCCGTTGTGGGACCTCGCCGAGTCGCCGGTGTCCATTGCGCTGATCGAGGCCTTCGACCGTTCCAGCAAGCCGATTGGCTTCGTCTGCCATGCGCCGGGCGTGCTGCGCCATGTCAAGAACGCCGATGGCCAGCCACTGGTCAAGGGGCGCCGGGTGACCGGCTTCAGCAATGCTGAAGAGGCCGATGTGCAGCTCACCGAGGTCGTACCGTTCCTGCTGGAGGACGAGTTCCAGCGTCAGGGCGCGCAGTACCAGAAAGGCCCGAACTGGGCATCCTACGTGGTCGAGGACGGGCGCCTGATCACGGGCCAGAACCCGGCCAGCTCCGAGGCAGCGGCCAAGGCGCTGCTCAATCGCTTGCGCTGATTGCGCAGAAATGACAAGGGCGTGCCAGGCACGCCCTTGTTTTTTGCAGCCGTTTCACTTCTTGACCGGCACGATCTCCATGATCCGGTTGTTGGTGATCTGTACCCGTACGTACTTGTCTTTGACCTGCACCCACTGGCTTTCTTTCTCGGGCTCTGGCAATCCCTTGGCCTTCCAGTCGATGGCAGCGCTTTCACGATCCGAGTCCGCTGGCGCTTTTTCACCCACTTTCAGTTCCGAGGGATGGAGCGCGCCACCCTTGGGTTCGGCTTCGGTCTGCTGGGCGGCGACGGCCAGTCGGGTGCCGCACAGGGCACCGGCCAGGGTCAGGGCGGCGATCAGTGGAATGCTTTTCATGCTGTGTCCCTCTTCAGTCTGCAAAATGGCGGCTGTATGCCATGCCTACAGAGTGGGACCCGCGACAACTCAAATCATTCATCTCGATTCACTGCCTTGCCGATTTGGCTCAGCCTTGCAGCGCGCTGGCCAGGGTCTGCTGCCAAGGCGTGGTGGGACGGCCGATCAGCCGGCTCAAGGCCCGGCTGTCATCGAACAGCCCGCCTTGCGCGGCACCGACGTCGGAGTCGGCCAGCAGCTCGGCGTAAATGGCCGGCAGCCCGGCCTTGAGCAGTGCGGCCTGATAGTCGGCCTGGGGCAGGTCGACATAAGGCAGTGGCTGGCCGGTCAGGCGTGCGGCCTCGGCGGCGAACTCGGCCAGGGTGTAGCTCGTGTCGCCACCCAGCTCGATGTGCTCGCCAATGGGGGGCTGGGCGGTCAGCAGCACAGCTGCCGCAGCGGCAGCGTAGTCGGCTCGGCTTGCGGAGCTGATGCGCCCCTCGCCGGCAGCGCCGTAGAGACTGCCCAGTTGCAAGGCCGTGGGGATACCGGCGGCATAGTTCTCGGTATACCAGCCATTGCGCAGCACCACGAACGGCACGCCACTGGCCTGCAGGTAGCGCTCGGTGCCAGCGTGCTCTTCGCCCAGTGCCAATGGTGAACGGTCGGCATGCAACAGGCTGGTGTAGACCAGCAGCGCGGTACCGGCGCGTTGTGCGGCATCGATCACCGCCTGGTGCTGGGGCAGGCGCTGGCCGACTTCGCTGGACGATACCAGCAGGACTTTCTCGGCACCCTGCAGGGCGCTGTCCAGCGTGGCGGGCTGGTTGTAGTCGGCCTGGCGCACCTGCACGCCGAGCGCCTTGAGGTCGGCCGCCTTGTCCGGGCTGCGTACGGCGGCGACGATCTGCTGCGCGGGGAGCTTTTCCAGCAACTGTTCGATGACCAGGCGGCCCAGCTGGCCGGTGGCTCCGGTAACGACGATCATGGTGAATCCTCTGCTTCTGTGGGGATGTGCGCAGACTAATTCGTGTGCTAACTTTTAGTAAGTACGTACAAAAAGGTTAGTGCCATGTCTGATTCTTCTGCTTCTTCTCCGTCGCTGTTTGCCCAGGCCATGCTTGGCCGACCTGGCGAGCTGCTTGCCAGTGAATGCCCGTCGCGCTCGGCGCTGGCACATGTGTGCAGTCGCTGGGGCGTGCTGGTACTGGTGGTGTTGCGTGAAGGCATGCACCGCTTCAGCGAGCTGCGCCGCAAGATCGGCGGGGTCAGCGAGAAAATGCTCGCCCAGACCTTGCAGCAGCTGGAACAGGACGGCTTCGTCGAGCGCCGGGCACTGCCGGTAGTACCACCGCATGTCGAATACCGGCTGACACCGATGGGCGAGGAGGTGGCCGCGCTGGTCGACGGGCTGGCCAGCTGGATCGAGGACAACCTGCCGCGCATCCTTGAAGCACGCGAGGCCGCCAGCCAGATGGCCTGACGCAGCTTTTTGGAACTGTAGGACGCAGCGGGCGGTCGAGAAAACCATACCGCTCACGCCTTTCTTGCGCATTCATACAGGAAGCCTGCATGTCCAAGACCATCGCCGACTATCTCGCACTTAGCCTCGCCGCTTCTGGCGTCACCGACATCTGGGGCGTTTCGGGGGACAGCCTGAACGGGCTGTCCGATAGCTTGCGACGCCTGAAAACCATCAACTGGCGGCACACCCGCCACGAAGAAGCCGCAGCGTTCGCCGCTGGCGCGCAGGCAGCGGCCAGCGGGCGCTTGGCGGTGTGTGCGGGCAGTTGCGGGCCGGGCAACTTGCACCTGATCAACGGCCTGTACGACTGCCAGCGCAGCCGGGTGCCGGTGCTGGCCATCGCCGCGCACATTCCGTCGTCCGAAATCGGCCTGGAGTATTTTCAGGAAACCCACCCGCAAGCGTTGTTCAAGGAGTGCAGTCACTTCGTCGAACTGGTCAGCAGTGCCGAGCAGTTCCCCAGGGTTCTGGAGCGCGCCATGCGCGCGGCGGTTCATCAGCAGGGTGTGGCAGTCATCGTGCTGCCCGGTGACGTCGCCTTGCAGCCGGCGCCCGAGGCGCCGCTGTGCAAGGTCGAGGCCTTGCGCCCGCAGGTGCTGCCGGCTGAAAGCGAACTGCAGGCCCTGGCGCAACTGCTCGATGGCAGCAAGGCAGTGACCCTGCTGTGCGGTGCCGGTTGCGCCGAGGCCCACGACCAGGTGGTGGCCCTGGCCGAGCGGCTCAAGGCCCCGGTGGTGCATGCCTTGCGCGGCAAGCAGTACATCGAATACGACAACCCCTTCGACGTGGGCATGACCGGGTTGATCGGCTTCAGCTCCGGTTACCACGCCATGCTCAACTGCGACACCCTGGTGATTCTCGGCAGCAGCTTCCCGTACCGGAATTTCTACCCGGAAAAGGCCAAGGTGGTGCAGATCGATCTCGACCCGACCCAGCTCGGCCGCCGTGTGCCGGTCGACCTCGGCCTGGTCGGCAATGTGCGCGACACCCTGGAGGCGCTGTTGCCGCGCCTCAAGCCACATGACGATCGGCGCTTCCTGGACAAGGCGCTCAAGCATTACGCGAAATCCCGCGCCGAGCTGGACGAGCTGGCCACGCCGACGCCGGCCGGCCAGCCGATCCATCCGCAGTACCTGACGCGTATGGTCGACCAGCTGGCCGATGATGATGCGTTGTTCACCGTCGACGTCGGCACCCCGACCCTGTGGGCGGCGCGCTATCTGCACATGAACGGCAAGCGCGGGCTGCTCGGTTCCTTCAGCCATGGTTCCATGGCCAATGCCATGCCCCAGGCGCTGGGCGCGCAAGTGGCGTTTCCCCAGCGCCAGGTGGTGGCGCTGTGCGGTGATGGTGGTCTGTCGATGATGCTCGGCGACCTGCTGAGCGTTCGCCAGCTGAACCTGCCGGTGAAAATGGTGGTGTTCAACAACAGCTCGCTGGGTTTCGTCGATATGGAAATGAAAGCCGGCGGCTATGTGCCGTTCGGCACCGATCTGCACCCCACCGAGTTCATCGGCATCGCGCTGGGCGCTGGCATCCTCGGCATTCGCGTGGACAGCGCCGAGCAGCTGCCGGCGGCGTTGCGCCGCGCCTTCGATCATCCCGGCCCGGTGCTGCTCGACGTGGTGGTTGCCAAGCAGGAGCTGGCCATGCCGCCGAAGATCAAGCTGGCCCAGGCCAAGGGCTTCAGCCTGTACATGCTCAAGGCGGTGCTGAGTGGGCGAGGCAGCGAGGTGCTGGAGCTGGCCAAGACCAACCTGCGCTAGCCGCAATGCTGGTCATTCAGGCCGGGTAAGCGGCTTCAGCCGCGAAGCGAGCGCATGTTCATAACAGCGGATAGGCTGATCCTGCCGGCCTCTCACGGCTGAAGCCGCTTGTGCCGGCGTTGCAAGGCACATGCATACAAGCCCATGCGGCGACTTTCGTGCCTACTGATGCAAAGCCTTGCCTTCGCACATCAGAGCCCGGAAGCCGCCCATGAACCGTAACGACCTGCGCCGTGTCGACCTCAACCTGCTGGTGATCTTCGAAGCGCTGATGTTCGAGCGCAACCTGACCCGCGTGGCGGAAAAGCTGTTCATCGGCCAGCCAGCGGTGAGTGCCGCGCTGGGGCGGTTGCGTGACCTGTTCGACGATCAGTTGCTGCTGCGCAATGGCCGGGTGATGGAGCCGACGGCGCGGGCACTGGACATCCTCAAGGAAATCCGCCCGGCACTGGATACCATCTCCGGCGCCGTGAGCCGTGCCAAGGATTTCGATCCGGCGAGCAGTACCGAGGTGTTTCGCATCGGCCTGTCGGACGACGCCGAGTTCGGTCTGCTGCCACCGCTCATGGCGCGTCTGCGTGAGGAGGCACCGGGGATCATCGTGGTGATCCGCCGTGCCAACTACCTGCTGCTGCCGTCACTGCTGGCCAGTGGCGAGATTTCCGTGGGCGTGAGCTGGACCGTCGACCTGCCGGCCAATGCCAAGCGCAAGAAACTGCGCGACATTCCCTGCAAGGTGATTCGTGGTGACGCGCGCCCCGAACCGCTGACGCTGGACGACTACTGCTCGCGCCCGCATGCCATGGTGTCGTTCTCCGGCGACCTGTGCGGCAATATCGATCTGGACCTGGCCAAGGTCGGCCGCACACGCAAGGTGGTGCTGGCGGTGCCGCAGTTCAATGGCTTGCGTGCGCTGCTGGCGGGCACCGAGATGATTGCCACCGTCCCGGACTATGCCGCCTGTCCGCTGGTGGAAGGCAGTCGCCTGCGCGCCGAGGACCCGCCGTTCCCTATCGATCCGGCCGAGCTGTCGATGGTCTGGAGCGGGGTGCACGACAACGATCCGGCCGAACGCTGGTTGCGCGCGCGCATTCAGGAATACATGTCCGCGCCGCTGCCCATCGGGTGAGTGTTTCACCTCCAACACGGCACATGCGTCCAATTACCGCAGGCTGATCGGCGGCACCATCACTCTCGAATCGACCCAGGCCGCCCGACTGGCCTGGTGTCCCGACCGATGAGTCATGGAGCCGCCGGAAATGCCCGATACCTCTCGTCTCGACGCCAAGGCGAGCGAGCCCAGCGTCGAAGTCGTCACCCTGGTGATCCGCCACCGGATCAAGGCAGGGCACGAGTCGCACTACGAACAGTGGCTCAAACGCATCGTCGCCATTGCCAGCCAGACCCCCGGGCACCTGGGTGTGGATGTGATGCGCGGACGCAATGGCGGCCTGCAGGCATTCACCTCGGTGTTGCGCTTCGCCTCCACCGAGGCCATGCAGCAGTGGCTGGACTCTGACCAGCGGCGCGAGCTGGTGCGCGAGGCCGCGCCTATGCTGGCCGATGGGGACCAGACCCAGGTCGCGCCGCACAGTGAGTTCTGGTTCAACCCCGGTTTCGACGAGCAGCCACCGCCCCCGCGCTGGAAGCAGGCCGTGGTGTCGTACCTGGTGATCCTGCCTCTCAGCCTGCTGGTGCCACTGTTGTGGCAGCCCGTACTGGCGCTGCGTCCCTGGCTGTCGAGCTATTTCATGAGCAACGTGCTCATCACCCTGACCATCGTCCTGCTGGTGGTGTACCTGATGATGCCGGCCGCCACCCGGCTGTGCGCTGGCTGGCTCAATGCTTCTGCCAACGACAGGAAGTCGACCCATGAGTGACGACAAGACCGATCTGCAGCGGCGGCGCTTCATCGCCAACAGTTCGCTGCTCAGCGCGGCGGCGGCGATCCTGCCTGCCTTCTCGTTCGCCGGCCAGTCCGGCACCTCCCCATCTTCTGCCAAAGGTACTGCGATGAATAATGTCGAACTGATCCTGTTCAACGGCAAGTTCCACACCGTTGACCGCGAGAATCCCAAGGCCAGCGCGGTGGCCATCAGCGGCGGACGTTTCGTCGCGGTGGGCAGCGAAGCCGAGGTCATGGCCCTGCGCGGCAGCGCCACCCAGGTCATCGACCTCAAGGGGCGTACGGTGATCCCGGGCCTCAACGACTCGCACCTGCACCTGATCCGCGGCGGCCTGAACTACAACCTGGAGCTGCGTTGGGAAGGCGTGCCCTCGGTGGCCGATGCCCTGCGCATGCTCAAGGATCAGGCAGCGCGCACGCCCTCGCCGCAATGGGTCCGTGTAGTCGGCGGCTGGAACGAATTCCAGTTCGCCGAGAAGCGCATGCCGACTCTCGACGAAATCAACCAGGCGGCGCCGGACACGCCGGTGTTCCTGCTGCATCTCTACGACCGCGCCTTGCTCAACCGTGCCGCGTTGCGCGTGGTGGGCTACACCCGAGACACGCCGAACCCGCCGGGCGGTGAAATCGTCCGCGACGCCAACGGCAACCCCACCGGCATGCTGGTGGCCAAGCCCAACGCGATGATCCTCTACGCCACCCTGGCCAAGGGGCCGAAGCTGCCGCTGGACTATCAGGTCAACTCCACCCGGCAGTTCATGCGCGAGCTGAACCGCCTGGGCATCACCAGTTGCATCGACGCCGGTGGCGGTTTCCAGAACTACCCCGACGACTACGTGGTGATCGAGCAGTTGAACCGCGAAAAACAGCTGACCGTGCGCATTGCCTACAACCTGTTCACCCAGAAGCCCAAGGAAGAACTGGCCGACTTCAAGAATTGGACCAGCAGCGTGACCCTGCACCAGGGCAACGACTTCTTCCGCCACAACGGGGCAGGGGAGATGCTGACCTTCTCGGCGGCCGACTTCGAAGATTTCCGTGAACCGCGCCCGGACCTGCCTGGCGACATGGAGAACGACCTGGAGCCGGTGGTGCGTCATCTGGTCGAACACCGTTGGCCGTTCCGCCTGCATGCCACCTACGACGAGTCGATCAGCCGCATGCTGGACGTCTTCGAGAAGGTCGACCGCGACATTCCGTTCAACGGCCTGCCGTGGTTCTTCGACCATTGCGAGACCATTACCCCGCGCAATATCGAACGGGTACGCGCGCTGGGTGGCGGCATCGCCATCCAGGACCGCATGGCCTTCCAGGGGGAGTATTTCGTCGAGCGCTACGGTGCCAAGGCCGCTGAGGCGACGCCGCCGATCAAGCGCATGCTCGCCGAAGGCGTGCCGGTGGGGGCTGGTACCGACGCCACCCGGGTGTCGAGCTACAACCCCTGGACTTCCCTGTACTGGATGGTCAGCGGACGCACCGTCGGCGGCCTGGAACTGTATCCGGAAGGTCTGCCGCGGGAAACCGCGCTGGAGCTGTTCACCCACGGCAGCGCCTGGTTCTCCTCCGAGCAGGGCAAGAAGGGCCAGATCCGTGTCGGCCAACTGGCTGACCTGACCGCGCTGTCGGCGGACTTCTTCAGTGTCGAGCCCGAAGCCATCAAGTGGATCGAATCGGTGCTGACCATCGTCGACGGCAAGGTGGTGTACGGCGCCGACGACTTCGAACCCCTGGGGCCCAAGCGCCTGCCGGTACTGCCGGACTGGTCGCCGGTGGCCAAGGTCCAGGGCCATTGGCGGCCGGCCTCGCCGGTGCTGGCACAGGTTCACCAATGCAGCGGGCCGTGCACCGTGCACGCCCATAGCCACGAGAAGGCGCGTCTGTCCAATGCCCCGGTGAGCGACTTCCAGGGCTTCTGGGGCGCGTTCGGCTGTTCCTGCTTCGCGTTCTGATTTGCGTCACCTGCGTGCAAACCCGCCGGGCCGATCAGCGGCCCGGTTCAATCCCGAAGAAGGAGTCCATCATGAGTACCCCGTACAAACGCTTGAACAAAGATGATGCCGCCGTACTGCTGGTCGATCACCAGACCGGCCTGATCTCCCTGGTTCAGGACTTCTCGCCCAACGAGTTCAAGAACAACGTGCTGGCCCTGGGTGACCTGGCCAAGTTCTTCAACCTGCCGACCATCCTCACCACCAGCTTCGAGCAAGGCCCCAACGGCCCGCTGGTGCCAGAGCTCAAGGCACTGTTCCCGGACGCGCCCTACATCGCCCGCCCTGGCCAGATCAACGCCTGGGACAACGAGGACTTCGTCAAGGCGGTGAAGGCCACCGGCAAGAAACAGCTGATCATCGCCGGTGTGGTAACTGAAGTGTGCGTGGCCTTCCCGGCGCTGTCGGCCCTGGCCGAAGACTTCGAAGTGTTCGTGGTGGCCGATGCCTCCGGCACCTTCAACGAGATGACCCGCGATGCCGCCTGGCGCCGGATGGAAGCTGCCGGTGCACAACTGATGACCTGGTTCGGCGTGGCCTGCGAGCTGCACCGCGACTGGCGCAACGATGTCGAAGGGCTGGCCGCGCTGTGCTCCAACCACATTCCGGACTACCGCAACCTGATCACCAGCTACAACGCCCTCACCGCTGGCAAGTGACCCACCCCGCCAGGCGCCACCCACGGCGCCTGGTCAAACTTTGCTCAGGTATTCAGCGATGAACAACAGCAGCGTGGTCACCCTGGTGATCCAGCACAAAGTCCGGGCCGATGCCCTGGCGCACTACGAGACCTGGTTGCGTCGTACCGTCGGTGTTGCCCGCCGCCAGCCTGGTCATCTGGACGTGAACGTGATTCGTCCGGATGACAATGGCGGCCAGTTCACCACCGTGGTGCGTTTTGCCGATGCAGGGCAACTGCGTGCCTGGGTCGATTCACCGGAGCGCCAGCGCCTGGTCGCCGAAGTGCTGCCGCTGCTGGAAGAGGGTGACCAGACCCGTATCCACGAAGATCCGGAGTTCTGGTTCACCCCGTCCAGCACGCCAGCCACACAGCCTGCGCGCTGGAAGCAGGCGGTGCTCACTTATCTGGTGATCTGCCCGATGACCCTGCTGGTGCCCCAGTTGCTGGCGCCGCTGTTCGCAAAGGTGCCGCCGCTGGGCGGGCCGTTGGCCAGCAACTTGCTGGTCAACCTGTGCGTCATCCTCCCGGTGGTGTTCTTCATCATGCCGTGGGTGACGCGCCGCTGCGCCGGATGGCTGCGCCGTTGAGCGCACGCCTGACGATCCACTGCTAGCGTTCAATCGCCTGCCGATCACCCCACCGGACGGAGAGCACCATGAACCAGGATCCCACCGACAAGAGTCGCCGCCGTTTTCTCGCCAACAGCACCCTGCTCGGTGCGGCCGGCGCGCTCTGGTCCGCACTGCCCTTCACCGATTCCGCCCATGCCGACATTTCAGGAGATCCCATGACCGCAGACCTCATTCTGTTCAACGGCAAGCTGCACACCGTCGACCGTGAAAACCCCACAGCTACCGCCGTGGCCATCAAGGACGGGCGCTTCGTCGCCGTGGGCAGCGATGCCGAGGCCATGGCCCACAAGGGCAACAGCACGCAGATCATCGACTTGAAGCAGCGCACGGTGATCCCCGGCCTGAACGACTCGCACCTGCACCTGATCCGCGGCGGCCTGAACTACAACCTCGAACTGCGCTGGGAAGGCGTGCCATCGTTGGCCGACGCCCTGCGCATGCTCAAGGAGCAGGCCTTGCGCACACCCACGCCGCAATGGGTACGGGTGGTGGGTGGCTGGAACGAATTCCAGTTCGC
>NZ_CAJYVE010000046.1 GCF_913777995.1 uncultured Pseudomonas sp.
CGGTCGGTGTGGTAGCGGTAGTTGAACTCGGTGATCTGCCGCTTGCCCACCGCTTCGCAGAAGGCCTTGAAGCTGCCGGGCCGCTCGGGGATGGTCACCGCGATGATCGCCTCGCGGCCTTCGCCCAGCTCGGCGCGCTCGGCCACGTGGCGCAGGCGGTCGAAGTTGACGTTGGCGCCGGAGTCGATGGCCACCAGGGTCTGGCCCTGCAGGCCGCGCTGCTCGACGTACTTCTTGATCCCGGCCACCGCCAGGGCGCCGGCCGGCTCGGTGATCGAGCGGGTGTCGTCGTAGATGTCCTTGATTGCCGCGCAGATCTCGTCGCTGCTGACGGTGATCACCTCATCGACATAACGGCGGCACACCTCGAAGGTGTGCTGGCCGATCTGCGCCACGGCCACGCCGTCGGCGAACAGCCCCACCTGGCTGAGCACCACGCGTTCACCGGCGGCCATGGCGGCCTGCAGGCAGTTGGAGTCGTCCGGCTCGACGCCGATGACTTTGATTTCCGGGCGCAGGTACTTCACGTAGGCGGCGATGCCGGCGATCAGCCCGCCGCCGCCGACCGGCACGAAGATGGCATCCAGCTGGCCCGGCTGCTGGCGCAGGATTTCCATGGCCACGGTGCCTTGCCCGGCGATGGTGTCGGGGTCGTCGTAGGGGTGGATGTACACCAGGCCGTCCTGTTCGACCAGTTGCAGCGAATGGGCCAGGGCCTCGGGGAAGGAGTCGCCGTGCAGCACCACTTGCGCACCGCGTGAGCGCACGCCCTCGACCTTGATCTCCGGGGTGGTCTTGGGCATCACGATGACCGCACGGATGCCCATCTCCCGCGCCGCCAGGGCCAGGCCCTGGGCGTGGTTGCCGGCCGAGGCGGTGACCACGCCACAGGCGCGCTCTGCGGCGCTGAGCTGGGCGAGCTTGTTGTAGGCGCCGCGGATCTTGAACGAGAACACCGGCTGCAGATCTTCGCGCTTGAGCAGCACCTGGTTGCCCAGCCGCTCGGACAGCTGACGGGCGCCCTGCAGCGGGGTTTCGATGGCGACGTCATAGACGCGGGAGGTGAGGATCTTCTTGACGTACTGTTCAAGCATCGCGGCGACATCACGGACCAAAGGGCAAGGCGGCAAAGTTTAGCGCCGCGACCGACGCGCGACCACATTTGCCGCCACGCCATCGCTATAATGGCCGCCCTTTCGCACACCATCGGCACCGTGGAGCCCGCATGAACCAGGATCAACTCAAACAGGCCGTCGCCCAGGCCGCCGTCGATTTCATTCTTCCCAAGATCGACGACAAGAGCATCATCGGCGTCGGCACCGGCTCCACCGCCAACTGCTTCATCGATGCCCTGGCCCAGCACAAGGGCGCCTTCGACGGCGCCGTGGCCAGCTCCGAGGCCACCGCCGCACGCCTGAAGGGCCATGGCATTCCGGTTTATGAACTCAATACCGTGAGCGACCTGGAGTTCTACATCGACGGCGCCGACGAAAGCGACGAACACCTGAGCCTGATCAAGGGCGGCGGCGCGGCACTGACCCGCGAGAAGATCGTCGCTGCCGTGGCCAAGACCTTCATCTGCATCGCCGATGCCAGCAAGCTGGTGCCGGTGCTCGGCGCCTTCCCGCTGCCAGTGGAAGTCATCCCCATGGCCCGCAGCCATGTGGCCCGCGAGCTGGTGAAGCTGGGCGGCGACCCGGTGTACCGCGAGGGCGTGATCACCGACAACGGCAACATCATCCTCGACGTGCACAACATGAGCATCACCAACCCGGTGGAGCTGGAAAGCCAGATCAACGCCATCGTCGGTGTGGTCACCAACGGCCTGTTCGCCGCCCGCCCGGCCGACCTGCTGCTGCTTGGCACCGCCGAAGGGGTAAAGAGCCTGACCCGCTAAACCCGATACAGGTCAGTAAGACCGGGTAGGAGCAGTTTCAGCCGCGAAGTGACCGCATGTTCACAGCAGATGCAGTGAATTTCCTGGCGCTTTCGTGGCTAAAGCCGCTCCCACGGTCTGACCTGTATTGCGGCCAAAGCCTACCCGTCCAAGCTGAGCGGCATTACCCTTGGGCGCTGGTCAAGGCTTCTTGAACACGTAGAACAGGTTCGGTTCGCTGACCAGGTACAGGGTGCCTTCGTCATCCATGGCGATGCCTTCGGCCTGGGGTACGGTCTTGCTCAGGCCCATCTGGCCCTTCTTCAGCGAGCCGCTGCCCACCGGCCGACCATCGACGTCCAGTTCGAGGATCTGTCGCGACTCGTCGGACAGCGCCAGCAGGTGGCCACTGCGTTCGTCGAACTGCAGGCTGGACAGGTCACGCACGAAGATCCCGGCATCGCGCTGGCGGTTGGACGCGACCTCCAGTGTTCCAGGCGCACCGGCATCCTGCCTGGGGAACCCGCGCACCTCGATGATCTGCACCGGGTCGCGCTCCTTGGCGACGAACAGCCGCTGGCCCTGGGTATCGTAGGCCAGCCCTTCGAAGCCCTTGTTGCTGCCCGCGTTGAAATCCAGGGTCAACTGCTCGGAGCGGCTGGCATCCAGGCTGCGCGTGTCGTCGCCCACCTGCACCTGGATCAGCCGCTGACGACGTTCGTCACTGATTACGAATACGCCGGGGCGGATGTATTCCACGGCCTCGGCGTCACCAAAGCCTTCCAGGTGAATGCGCCGCAGGATGCGGCCATCCAGGCTCAGCTCGACCAACTCGCTGTTCTGGTTGGTGACGGTGAACAGGGTCTTGCGACTCGGATCGAAGCTGAGCGCCGAGACGTCGTCCTCCAGCCCCTCGATGACCTTGCCTTCGACCACCACGCGGTAATCATCCAGGCCGATGGCCGAAGCCGACTCGGTCTGCCAGAACAGCTTCCAGTTGAAGGCGGCCCGCTCCACCAGACGAAATTCGCGAGCGGCAAAGAACGCCACGGCTGCCAGCAGCAGCACGATGAGGACCCACAGCTTCAGATGGATGGAACGACGCATTTCGGCAGCTCTTGCAAGGAAGGGGCTGCATAAATAGCACGCCAATCTGAAACCAGGCTTAATAGCTCATGGCCACATGGCTGCAATGTGCCGTTTATTTCTTCTTGAAGGCATAGAACAGGTTCGGTTCACTGACCATATAAAGTGTGCCCTGCTCGTCCATGGTCACGCCTTCGGCACGCGGCAGGGTGTCTTTCAAGCCGTTCATGCCGCCCAACAGGGTCATGAAGCTGACCTGCCGGCCCTGCTCGTCCAGCTCCAGCAGCATGTGCGAGTCAGCGGACAGCGCCAGGATATGACCGGTGCGCGGATCGACGGCCAGCGCCGACAGGTTGCGCATTTCCAGGTCATTCTGGCCCAGACGCTGCTTGTCGCCGGTCAGCCATTCACTGCCGTCGCTCTGCCAGGTGAAGATCGCCGCCGGGCGTTCCTGGCCGATCAGCAGTTGCTGGCGCTTGGGGTCCCAGGCAATGCCCTCGAATCCCTTGTTCTTCTTCTCGGCAGCGCCAAGGTCGTAGCGGGTCGCATCGCTGAGGCGCAGACGCGTGGTAGCGGCATCCACCTTGACGATGCTGAGCACCTGTTGGCGTTCGTCGGTAAAGGCCACCAGGCCGTTGTCCAGCACCGCGATGCCTTCGGGGTTGCTCCAGCCTTCCATGGGAATCTTGCGCAGTACGTCACCCTTGAGGCTCAGCTCGACCAGAAAGGGGTTCTTGCCCATTACCGCGAACAGCGTGCGGGTCGCCGGGTTGTAGGCCAGGTCGCTGGCCTCGTCGTCGGCCATGCCCGGCAGCACCTTGGCGTCGATGCTCACCTGGTAATCCGGTAGCCAGACGCTGGCCATGCGCTCGGCCTTGCTCTGCATCGCCTCTTTGGCGAACAGCAGCGCCCGGTCGTCCCAGTGCATCGCGTGGGCCAAGGCACAGGCGGCCACCAGCGCCGGCAGCAGCCAGACGTACCAGCGCAGGCTGAGGCGCCGCGACGAGCGTGAAGACAGGTAGGGGATAGCCATCGAAGACTCCTGATCGGGTAGGAAGCACGTGCTCGGTGCCCCTATCCGTGGGGCCTCGGGAATTATCCGGATCAGTTGTGAAAAAAATGCCAATGGCCGGCGAATTGCCCCTGCGCCACAAAAAAGACCGCCCCAGGGCACGGGGCCATGGGGCGGTCGGTTAGTTCGGGCAAGGGGCGTTTCAGAGCACGCGACTCTCGTAACGCTCCTGACCCGCCAACTCCAGAACGATCTGGTCACCGGGCTGGAAAGGTCCGACGCCAGCCGGCGTACCGGTCATGATCAGATCACCGGCCTGCAACGAGAAATTCGCCGCCATATGCTGGATCATCGGCAGGATGGGGTTGAGCATCAGGCTGCTGTTGCCGTCCTGCACCACCTTGCCGTTGAGGGTCAGGCGAATGCCGATGTCGGTCAGGTCCGGGAAGGTTTCCGCCGGGACGAACGGCGCGATCACCGCGGCACCGTCGAAGCTCTTGGCCAGCTCCCACGGCAGGCCTTTTTCGCGCAAACGCGACTGCACGTCGCGCAGGGTCAGGTCCAGGCCCGGCGCGAAACCGCTGATGGCGTCCAGCACTTCTTCCTCGGACGGGTTCTTGCTCAGCGGCTTGCCGAGCAGTACCACGATCTCGGCCTCGTAATGCACGCTGCCGCGATCGGTGGGAATGCTGAAGCCGTCTTCCAGCGGTACGACGCAACTGCCGGGTTTGATGAACAGCAGCGGCTCGGTAGGGACCGGGTTGCCCAGTTCCTTGGCGTGTTCGGCGTAGTTACGCCCGATGCAGACCACTTTGCCGACAGGGAAATGGATGTTCGTGCCATCGACGTATTTGTGCTGGTAGCTCATGGGGTCTCCTGGAGGGCTGGTCGCGTCACAGTGCGAAGATCTTGCCGGGGTTCATGATGCCGTTGGGGTCGAACGCTGCCTTCACGGCTTTCATGTACTCGATTTCGGCAGGCGATCGACTGTACGCCAGATAGTCACGCTTGGTCATCCCCACACCGTGTTCGGCAGAAATCGAACCGTTGTACTTCTGCACGGTTTCGAACACCCAGGTGTTGACCCGAGCGCAAGTGTCGAAGAACGCCTGCTTGTCCATCGTCTCGGGCTTGAGGATGTTCAGGTGCAAGTTGCCGTCGCCGATATGGCCATACCAGAGCACTTCGAAATCGGGGTAATGCTGCGCCACGATGGCGTCGATTTCCTTGAGGAACGCCGGGACCTTCGAGACGGTGACCGAAATGTCGTTCTTGTACGGTGTGAAGTGCGAGATGGTCTCGGAGATGTACTCGCGCAGCTTCCACAGGTTGCGCAGCTGCTGCTCGCTCTGGCTCATCACGCCGTCGAGAACCCAGCCCTGCTCCACGCAGTGCTCGAAGGTCGCCAGGGCCTGGTTGGCCAGCTCGTCGGTGCAGGCCTCGAATTCCAGCAGGGCATAGAACGGGCACTGGGTATCGAAGGGCGCCGGCACGTCGCCGCGCGCCAGCACCTTGGCCATGGAGGCATGCGAGAAGAATTCGAAGGCGGTGAGGTCCAGCTTGCCGTGGAAGGCGTGCAGCACCGGCATGATCGAGTCGAAGTCGGCGGCGCCCAGCACCATGGCGGTGAGGTTCTTCGGCGACCGTTCCAGGCGCATGGTGGCCTCGACCACGAAGCCCAGCGTGCCCTCGGCGCCGATGAACAGCTGGCGCAGGTCATAGCCGGTGGCGTTCTTCAGCAGGTCCTTGTTGAGTTCCAGCAGGTCGCCCTTGCCGGTGACCACCTTGAGCCCGGCCACCCAGTTGCGGGTCATGCCGTAGCGGATCACCTTGATGCCCCCGGCATTGGTGCCGATGTTGCCGCCGATCTGGCTGGAGCCCGACGAGGCGAAGTCCACGGGATAGTACAGGCCGTGGTCGGCGGCCAGGTCCTGCAACTGGCGGGTAATCACCCCCGGCTGGCAGACCACGGTGCGGTCGGTGGTATTGACCGCCAGCACCTGGTTCATGGCCTCGAAGGACACCACCAGTTCGCCGTTGCTCGCGACCGCCGCCGCCGACAGCCCGGTACGCCCGCCCGACGGCACCAGGCCGATGCGATGGCGGTTGGCCCAATGCACGATGGCCTGGACCTGCTCGGTGCTACGGGGCAGAACGATGGCCAGCGGCGCCGGAATGAACTGCTTGGTCCAGTCCTTGCCGTAGGTTTCCAGAGAGGCGGGGTCGGTGAGTACCTTGGCAGGTGCCACCAGGGCGGTGAGTTCTTCGATCAGGGCCTGCTGGGTCATCACGTAACTCTCGATGAATTCATGGACAACCTGAGAACCTCTCACGTTTGGGCATGGGGTTTCGAGGGCTGTTTATGCTAGCATACGACACCAACTTGCCAGTATGCGACGCGCCTGCAGAGGCCCTGACGGCGACGCGCAAAATGGCCGATGCCTTTTTTTGCCAGCTATTTTTCCGGGATACAGGTTAACGCAGATGAGCAAGACTTCCCTCGACAAGAGCAAGATCAAGTTCCTTCTTCTCGAAGGTGTGCATCAGTCCGCAGTGGATGTGCTCAAGGCCGCTGGTTACACCAGTATCGAGTACCACACCAAGTCCCTGCCGGACGCCGAACTCAAGGAAAAGATCGCCGATGCCCACTTCATCGGTATTCGCTCGCGTACCCAGCTGACCGAAGAAATCTTCGAGCACGCCAAGAAGCTGGTCGCGGTCGGCTGCTTCTGCATCGGCACCAACCAGGTTGACCTGGGCGCGGCTCGCGAGCGCGGCATCGCGGTATTCAACGCCCCCTACTCCAACACCCGTTCGGTCGCCGAGCTGGTGCTGGCCGAAGCCATTCTGCTGCTGCGCGGCATTCCCGAGAAGAACGCTTCCTGCCACCGTGGCGGCTGGATCAAGAGCGCGGCCAACTCCTTCGAGATCCGGGGCAAGAAGCTGGGCATCATCGGCTACGGCTCGATCGGTACTCAGCTGTCGGTCCTGGCTGAAAGCCTGGGCATGCAGGTGTTCTTCTTCGACCCGCTGACCAAGCTGCCGCTGGGCAATGCCACTCAGGTCACCTCGCTGACCGAGCTGCTGGGCCTGGCCGACATCGTCTCGCTGCACGTGCCTGAGCTGCCGTCCACGCAGATGATGATCGGCGAGAAAGAAATCCGCGCCATGAAGAAAGGCGGGATCCTGATCAACGCCGCGCGCGGCACCGTGGTCGATCTCGACGCCCTGGCCGCCGCCATCAAGGACAAGCACCTGATCGGTGCCGCCATCGACGTGTTCCCGGTCGAGCCGCGTTCCAACGACGACATCTTCGAAAGCCCGCTGCGTGGCCTGGACAACGTGATCCTGACCCCGCACATCGGCGGTTCCACCGCTGAAGCACAGGCCAACATCGGTCTGGAAGTGGCCGAGAAGCTGGTCAAGTACAGCGACAACGGTACTTCGGTGTCGTCGGTCAACTTCCCTGAAGTGGCCCTGCCGGCTCACCCTGGCAAGCACCGCCTGCTGCACATCCACGAGAACATCCCGGGCGTGCTCAGCGAGATCAACAAGGTGTTCGCGGAAAACGGCATCAACATCTCTGGCCAGTTCCTGCAGACCGACGAGAAGGTCGGCTACGTGGTCATCGACGTCGACGCCGAGTACTCCGACCTGGCCCAGGAAAAGCTGCAGCAGGTCAAAGGCACCATTCGCTGCCGCGTGCTGTTCTAAGCCAACCGGCGCCATGAAAAAAGGAGACCTTCGGGTCTCCTTTCTTATGCCTGCCATTCAGGCCTGACAGCTTGTGGGAGCGAGCTTGCTCGCAAAGAAACCTCACTGGGCATTCGCGAGCAAACCGTCATCGCCGCCTCAGAGCCCCGGCACCTTCTGCCAGACCTTGGGCTTGAAGAACAGCATCTCGCCCCGAGCCAGGCCCACCAGGCTGTCGTGGTCCTTGACCACTTCGGCTTCGATCAGCTCGTTCTGGCCTTCGACCTTCAGGGTCACCCGAGTGGTCGCGCCCAATGGGCGGATGTCGCGCACTTCGGCGGCGTGGTGGTCTTCCAGCGCCTGACGCGACAGCGACACCTCGTGCGGGCGGAACAGCAGGTGCTCGCTGCCACCCAGGCTCAGGCGGTTGGAGTCGCCGAGGAAGTGGTAGACGAAGTCGTTGGCCGGGTTCTCGTACACCTCGCCCGGCGAGCCGATCTGCTCGATCACGCCCTTGTTCATCACCACGATACGGTCAGCCACCTCCATGGCCTCTTCCTGGTCGTGGGTCACGAATACCGAAGTCAGGTTGATGTCTTCGTGCAGGCGCGCCAGCCAGCGGCGCAGCTCCTTGCGCACCTTGGCATCCAGCGCTCCGAACGGCTCGTCGAGCAGCAGCACCTTGGGCTCCACCGCCAGGGCGCGGGCCAGGGCGATGCGCTGGCGCTGACCACCGGACAGCTGCTCCGGGTAGCGGTCGGCCAGCCAGTCGAGCTGCACCATGTTCAGCAGCTCGTGGACCTTGGCCTTGATCTGAGTCTCGCTCGGGCGTTCGCCGCGCGGCTTCATGCGCAGGCCGAAGGCCACGTTGTCGAACACGGTCATGTGACGGAACAGCGCGTAGTGCTGGAACACGAAACCGACGTTGCGATCACGCACGTCATGGCCGGACACGTCTTCGCCATGGAACACGATGCTGCCCTGGTCCGGGGTTTCCAGCCCGGCGATGATGCGCAGCAGGGTGGTCTTGCCGCAGCCGGACGGCCCCAGCAGCGCCACCAGCTCGCCGCTGTTGATGTCCAGGTTGATGGTGTTGAGCGCCTTGAAGGCGTTGAAGTTCTTGCTGACGTTACGGACTTCGATCGACATGACTTATTCCTCCGCCGCGTTCTGGCGCAGACGGTTGATGCGCGACTCGCTCCACTGCTTGAGCAGCAGGATGAACAGCGCCAGGACCAGCAACAGGCTCGCGACCGCAAAGGCCGCGACGTGGTTGTATTCGTTGTAGAGGATCTCGACGTGCAGCGGCAGGGTGTTGGTGACACCGCGGATGTGCCCGGAAACCACCGACACCGCACCGAACTCGCCCATGGCGCGGGCGGTGCACAGCACCACACCGTAGATCAGCCCCCACTTGATGTTCGGCAGGGTCACGTGCCAGAACATCTGCCAGCCGTTGGCGCCCAGCAGGCGCGCGGCCTCTTCTTCCTGGGTGCCCTGCTCCTGCATCAGCGGGATCAGTTCACGGGCGACGAAGGGCACAGTGACGAAGATGGTCGCCAGCACGATGCCCGGCAAGGCGAAGACGATCTGGATGTCATGGTCCTGGAGCCAGGGGCCGAAGAAACCCTGGGCGCCGAACATCAGCACATAGACCAGGCCGGCGATCACCGGCGAAACCGAGAACGGCAGGTCGATCAGTGTGACCAGCACGCTCTTGCCGCGAAAGTTGTATTTGCTGACGCACCAGGCGGCGCTGACCCCGAACACCAGGTTCAGCGGCACCGAGATCAGCACGGCAATGATCGTGAGCTTGAGCGCCGACAGTGCGTCGGGCTCCAGAATCGCGGCGAAGAAGGTGCCCAAGCCTTGCTTGAGCCCCTGGGACACCACGATGAACAGCGGCAGGGCCAGGAACAGCAGAAACACCAGCCAGCCCAGGCCGATCAGCACCCGGCGGGCGAGCGGGCTGCCGCGACGGGCGGCGTTGGCCACACTGGCGGCGGAAACCGACGAATGAGACATGATGGTTCGCTCCTCAGTTCGGGGTTTCGATGCGCCGCTGCAGCAGGTTGATCAGCAGCAACAGGATGAAGGAAACCACCAGCATCATCACGCCGATGGCGGTGGCGCCGGTGTAGTCGTACTGGTCGAGCTTGACCATGATCAGCAGCGGCAGGATCTCGGTCTTCATCGGCATGTTGCCGGCGATGAAGATCACCGAGCCGTACTCGCCCACGCCACGGGCGAAGGCCAGGGCAAAGCCGGTCAGCCAGGCGGGCAGCAGTGCCGGCAGCAACACATGGCGGAACACCTGCAACGGGCGGGCGCCGAGACAGGCAGCGGCTTCTTCGACTTCACGCGGGATGTCGGCCAGCACCGGCTGCACCGTCCGCACCACGAACGGCAAGGTCACGAAGGTCAACGCCAGGGTGATGCCCAGCGGCGTGTAGGCGATCTTGAAGCCCAGGTCGGTGGCGAACTGCCCGACCCAGCCATTGGGCGCGTAGAGCGCGGTGAGCGCGATACCGGCCACGGCGGTGGGCAGTGCGAACGGCAGGTCGATCATCGCCTCGATGATCTTGCGTCCGGGGAAGGTGTAGCGCACCAGCACCCAGGCCAGCAGGGTGCCGATGATGCCGTTGATGATGGCGGCACACAGCGCGGTGCCGAAGCTGAGCTTCAGCGCGGCAAGTACCCGTGGTGCGGTGACGATGGTCCAGAACTGATCCCAGCTCAGTTGCGCGGCATGCACGAACATCGCCGCCAGCGGTATCAGCACGATCAGACTGAGGTACACCACGGTGTAGCCCAGTGTCAGCCCGAAGCCGGGTATGACAGGAGAAATACGACGCGACATAAAGGTCCCTGGTTGACTGACAGCAACCCGGGCACAGGCCCGGGCTCCTCTTTGACCCAACCTGGAGCACCGCGCGCGGCGGCGCTCCTACAGCTCATCACTGAGCCTGGTAGATCTGGTCGAATACGCCGCCATCGTTGAAAAATTTCGGCTGCGCAGTTTTCCAGCCGCCAAAGTCTTTGTCGATGGTTACCAGCTCCAGTTTAGGGAACTGCTTCTCGTATTTCGCCGCCACCTCGGCGTTTCGCGGACGGTAGAAGTTCTTCGCGGCGATTTCCTGGCCTTCCTTGCTGTACAGGTGCTTGAGGTATTCAGTGGCGATCTCGGTGTTGCCTTTCTTCTCGGCGTTCTTGTCCACCACCGCCACCGGCGGCTCGGCGAGAATCGACAGCGAAGGCACGACGATGTCGAACTTGTCGGCGCCGCCGTCTTCCTTGAGGGCCAGGAAGGCTTCGTTTTCCCAGGCCAGCAGGACGTCGCCCTGGCCGTTGTTGACGAAGGTGATGGTCGAGCCACGCGCACCGGTATCCAGCACCGGTACGTGCTTGAACAGCTCGGTGACGTATTCCTTGGCCTTGGCCTCACCGCCCTGCTTCAGGCCATAGGCCCAGGCGGCCAGGAAGTTCCAGCGTGCGCCACCGCTGGTCTTGGGGTTCGGGGTGATGACCGAGACGTCTTTCTTGATCAGGTCATCCCAGTCCTTGATGTTCTTCGGGTTGCCCTTGCGCACCAGGAACACGATGGTCGAGGTGTATGGCGTGCTGGCATCCGGCAGGCGCTTCTGCCAGTCCTCGGGCAGGCTCTTGCCCAGCTTGGCGACCTCGTCGATGTCACCGGCCAGGGCCAGGGTCACCACATCGGCACGCAGGCCGTCGATCACCGCACGAGCCTGCTTGCCCGAGCCGCCGTGGGACTGCTTGATGACCACGTTGTCGGCGGGGTGGCTGTTCTTCCAGTGCTGGGCGAACTCGGCGTTGTACTCCTGGTACAGCTCACGGGTCGGGTCGTAGGACACGTTGAGCAGCTCATAATCCTTGGCAACGGCCGAGCCGGCAAATACGGCGCTCGCAAGAGCAGCCAGGGCAAAACGACGAATGGACATGGGGTCAGGCTCCTGGGAAAGCGGTGTTGGCGTTATAGGTCTGTTCTTGGCGTGGCGCGCTGACAGAAGGCGCCCGCTGCGGACGGGGGGCGCAAAGGCAGGCCCCACCGGTGAAACGGCTGACGCACTCAGCCAGACTTGTGGGTGGCGTTCTGCAGGCGGAATTTTTCCTTGCGCTCGATCTGCACGACCTGGGCGTTGTGCACCGTGATCTCGACGGCACCGAAACGCAGGTCACGCAGGGCACTCTGGATCTCGCGCAGAACGGTGGCTTCGTCCTGACCGTCAACGCTACGCAGGGAAGTGCTCATCGTGATAACTCCTATGGACTTGGGCTGAACCGTCGCGATGGGCCGCAACGGCTGCGGACATGGGAGCCATAGTAGTGAGCGCAAGATATTCTTAAAAAGACTATTTAAGAATTCAGATATAACCAAAAAGCATTTAACAACCGATCGTTCGCCAGGCGCCTTGCGCACCCGGCACGGCGGCAGTCAGGCCACCGACAGGCGGAAATCCGGTGCATGCTGCCAATCGATCATGGCCGCCGGCATCGGCCGGGCGAACCAGTAGCCCTGCCCCAGTTCGCAGCCGCTGTCATGCAGGAAGACAGCCTGCTGCGGCTCTTCGATGCCTTCGGCCAGCACCTGCATGTTCATGCTCCGGGCCAGGGCGATGATCGCGCGCACGATGGCCACGTCATCTTCATCAGCGGGCAACCCGGCCACGAAACCCTGGTCGATCTTGAGCTTCTGCACCGGCATGCGCTTGAGGCGCAACAACGAGGAGTAACCGGTGCCGAAGTCATCGATGGCCAGGTTCAGGCCCAGCTCGCGCAGGCGATGCAATTGTTCGATGGCCTGCTCGGGGTCGCTCATTACCGCACTCTCGGTCACTTCCAGCTCCAGGCAGCCAGGGTCCAGGCCGGTGTCGCGCAGCACCTTGGCGACCTGTACATCGAGATCGCCGGTGCCGAACTGACGGCTGGAAATGTTCACCGCCACGAACGACAGCGGCGCCTGCGCCTCCTGCCACTGGCGCATCTGCGTGCAGGCCGCGCGCAGCACCCAATCGTCGATGTCGGCAATCAGCCCGCTCTGCTCGGCCACCGGAATGAACTCGCCTGGCGAAACCATGCCGCGCTCCGGATGCTCCCAGCGCACCAGGGCCTCGACACCGCGAATCTGCCGCGTGGTCAGGTCATGCACCGGCTGGTAGTAGACGCGCAACTCGTCCTGCTCGATGGCACGGCGCAACTCGCTGGCCAGCTGCACACGCTGCTGGGCATGGGCGGTCAGTTCCTCGGTGTACAGCGCATAACCCTCGCGGCCCCGGCGCTTGGCCTTGAACAGCGCGGCATCGGCATTGCGCAGCAACTGCTCGGCCGACAGCGCGTCGTTGGGAAACAGGCTGATACCGATACTGGCGGTGCTGAACAGCGCCTGACCCTCGACCTCGAAGGGCAACTTGAAGGCGTCGAGGACCTTCTGCGCCAGCGCAGCAGCCTGGACCATCTGCTGGCAGTTCTTCACCAGCAGGGCGAACTCGTCGCCGCCCAGGCGCGCCAGGGTCACCTCGGTTCCGAAGCAGCCGTTCAGGCGCTCGGCCACGGCCTTGAGCAACTGGTCGCCGCGACTGTGCCCCAGGCTGTCGTTGATGTTCTTGAAATGATCGAGGTCGACCAGCAGCATCGCGCAGCCGCGTTTGGCCTCGCGGGCAGCCGCCACCGCCTCGGTGGCACGGTCGGTGAGCAGCAGGCGGTTGGGCAGGCCGGTCAGGGCGTCGTAGTGCGCCATCTGCATGCGCTCCTGCTCGGAACGCTTGATCGCCGACAGGTCGGAGAACACTGCCACGTAGTGGCGTACACGGCCATCGTTGCCCTGAATGCCACTGATGTTCTGCCACTGCGGATACACCTCGCCGCTCTTGCGGCGGTTCCAGATCTCCCCGCTCCACTGGCCCTGCGTGCCAATGGCCTGGTACATGCGCGTGTAGAAGGACGCATCGTGGCGGCCGGACTTGAACGCGCTCGGGTTGCGCCCGAGCACTTCTTCGGGCTGGTAGCCGGTGATGTCCACGAAGGCGCGGTTGACGTGCACGATCTGGCCCTTGTCGTTGGTCACCAGCACGCCTTCGCGGGTGCTGTCGAACACTGCCGAGGCGATACGCAGCCGATCATGGTCGGCGTCCTGGCGGCGCTGCAGCTCTTCACCCCCCAGCCAGCGCACCAGCGGGCGGCGCAACAGGAACAGCGCCAGGGCACTGAGGACCAGCCACAGGTAACCGCTCGTCTGCTGCCATTGCTGCAGGCGCGCCGGGTCATGCACCCAGAATGGCAACAGATACTCGCTGGACAGCCACCACAGAAACGTCAGCCAGCCATGGAAAATGGCGGCCCCCAGCGCTTTTCGCGACAAATCCGTCATAACAGAACACACATCCTTACCCAGGCCGGCGATTATAAAGTAAGAAACATCCTGCGACGCTTCCGTGCTGGCACATCTGGCTTTCCGCGCTGGTGTGGCGATAATGCTGGCTGCTCATTTTTTACTCACCCGCCACTTGCGAGGGCACTGCAGCCTATGTGGTACAACGGTTTACTCGACCTCTCGGTCTGGCAACTGATCGCCGTCACGCTGGTCATGACTCATGTGACCATCATCAGCGTCACGGTCTACCTGCACCGCTATTCCGCGCATCGCTCACTGGAGCTGAACGCCGGCCTCAAACATTTCTTCCGCTTCTGGCTGTGGCTGACCACCGGCCAGAACACCCGCGAATGGACCGCCGTCCATCGCAAGCACCACGCCAAGTGCGAAACCGCCGAGGACCCGCACAGCCCGGTGGTCAAGGGGTTGTCTACCGTATTGCTGCGCGGTGCCGAGCTGTACCGCGCCGAGGCGGCCAACCCTGACACCCTGCGCCAGTACGGCAAGAACTGCCCGGACGACTGGATCGAGCGCAACCTGTACACGCGCTACCGCTTCCTCGGCATTGCCCTGATGGCACTCATCGACGTGCTGCTGTTCGGCGCGCTGGGCATCACCGTCTGGGCGGTGCAGATGATCTGGATTCCGTTCTGGGCCGCCGGGGTGGTCAACGGCCTGGGCCACGCGGTGGGCTACCGCAACTTCGAATGCCGCGACGCGGCGACCAACCTGGTGCCCTGGGGCATCGTCATCGGCGGCGAAGAGCTGCACAACAACCACCACACCTACCCCAACTCGGCAAAGATGTCCGTGAAGCCCTGGGAGTTCGACATGGGCTGGGCGTGGATCAAGCTGTTCAGCGCCCTGCGCCTGGCAAGGGTGGAGCGCGTCGCCCCGGTGGCCCACCGGGTGCCTGGCAAGCAGGACATCGACCGCGACACGGCGGCGGCGCTGCTCAGCAACCGCTTCCAGGTCATGGCCCAGTACCGCAAGCAGGTCACCGCTCCGCTGCTGGCCCAGGAACTGGCCCGTGTGGACGCCTCGCTGCGCCCGCGCTTCCACCGCGCCAAGCGTCTGCTGTCGCGGGAAACCAGCCTGCTCAGCGACCAGCACCGCCTGCGCATCCAGCACATGCTGGAACACAGCCAGGCCCTCAAGGTGATCTACGAAAAACGCCTGGCCCTGCAGCAGATCTGGCTCAAGACCAGCAGCAACAGCCACGACATGCTCGCGGCCATCAAGGAGTGGATCCACGAGGCCGAGAGCAGCGGTATCCAGTCGCTGCGTGACTTCGCCAGCCAGCTCAAGACCTACTCGCTGCGCCCTGTTCATGCCTGACTCCGTCGATCGGCGCCCCTTCTAGGGCGCGCCGATTCCGGAACTTATTGCGGAAATTTCGCTCAATACAGTCATCCAGAACCTACAAACGACGTAACGACGCGCCTCCGTTGCGCGTCGTTCGAGATGACTCGTCCATGGAAAAACCCTACCTCGTCTCCACCGCGTCGGACAGTGAGATGCCCGTCCCCGCCGAGACCCTATTGGCACTGATGCATGCCCAGGCCGAAGTCGCCCGGCTCAGCGAGCGCGAGCAGCTGTTCAGCTCTTTGCTGGTCAGCGTCAACGCCGTGCTGTGGGCCTTCGACTGGGAAACCCAGCGCATGATCTATGTCAGCCCGGCCTACGAGCGCATCTTCGGTCGTTCGGCGGGCCTGCTGCTGGCCGACTACAGCCAGTGGCGCGACAGCATCTACCCTGATGACCTCAACTACGCCGAGCGCAGTCTCAGCGAGGTGATCGACAAGGGCGCCATCGAAGACCGTGAATACCGCATCATTCGCGCCGATGGCGAGGTGCGTTGGCTCAGCGACAAATGCTTCGTCAGCCAGCGCCTCGACCCCGGCCAGCGCCTGGTGGTGGTGGGCATCGCCGAAGACATCACCGAGAAAAAACGCCTGGAAGACGAGCTGCAGCGCCTGGCTACCACCGACGTGCTGACCCAGAGCAGCAACCGCCGGCATTTCTTCGAGTGCGCCCAGCGCGAATTCGAGATGGCCCGCCTGCAAGGTACGCCCTTGTCGTTCCTGCTGCTGGATATCGATGACTTCAAGAAGATCAACGACACCTACGGCCACCAGACCGGTGACACGGTGCTGCAACGCATTGCCGAAAGCGGCCGCAACACCTTGCGGCGTGGCGACCTGTTCGGGCGCATAGGTGGCGAGGAGTTCGCGGCGATCTTCCCCGGTTGCGCGCCGGACATTGCCCTGCAGATCGCCGAGCGCCTGCAGCGCGAGATCCAGCGGCAGAGTTTCCAGGTAGGCGAGCAGACCTTCAGCATCACCGCCAGTCAGGGGCTGACCAGCCTGACCGAGGACGACCACAGTCTGGAAGTGCTCTATGCACGTGCGGATGAGGCGATGTACCAGGCCAAGCGCCAGGGCAAGGACCAGATCGTCCTGGGCTGACCTATAGAAACGACTGTAGCCGCAATACTGTTCGATTAAGCGCTTTGCGACCGGGCAGGAGCGGCTTCAGCCGCGAATAGACCACACGTTCACAGCAGATGCAGGGAATTTTTCGGCCCTTTCGCGGCTGAAGCCGCTCCTACTGACGCTTCTGCGACCGGTTACTTCTCTTCGGCCGGGTCTTGCTCCGGCTCATCCAGCGAACGCTCCGGTTCCGGCGTAAGGTCCAGCAGGTCAGGCAGGTCATCTTCCGGATCGGGCGCTTCGGCGGCTTCGCTGGCCACCAGCGGCAGCGGCGCGCGCAGGCTCGGGTCGGTCACGCCGGTGAGTTTCTTGCGCAAGCGCTGCAGGTCCTCGACGCCCAGTTTCAGCAGACGCGCCGGCTTGGATTTCAGCAACAACGTTACGCTTTGCTCGTCGCTCAGCCGCGCCATGTCGCCGGCCAGGTTCATGGCCAGCACTTCGCGGGTGAAGACCCCGGTGTTGTATTGATAGACCGCGGCGATGAGTTCGCGCAGCTCCAGCGGCAATCGCCAGCGCGTGCGCAGTGCAGATCCGAACGACGCCGAATGCTGTTCGAGCATCTGGCCGATGGTGGCGTCATCCAGCTTGCCACCGGTGAACAGCCACTCTTGCAGTACACCCAGCACCGCCAGTTCGCCCAGTGCTTGCAGCAGCCCGGCGGTGAAACAGCGCTCGACGTTGAGTTCCAGCATGCGCCCGAGGATCCGCGCGTAATCGGCCGTGCGTTGCGACATCAGCCACAGCGCATTGGCCCGCGCCTGCAGCCCGTCGTGGGTCAGCGTGGCCACGCGCTTCTTGCCCAGTGCCGAGACGATCTGCGCGCTCTGTACCGCACCCAGCATCTCCAGGGCAGCGCCGAGCGTCTGCACCGGCTTGCCCAAGTGCTGGGCAGCGGTATTGGCCGAGGCGATCAGTACGGCGGTCACGTGCGGGTCGTTGCGCAGCTCCTGTTCCAGCAAGTGCACGTCCAGCCCCTTGCTACCCTGGCACAGGCGCAGGGCATCGCCGACGTTCACGCACAACGGCGCGGCATCGGCGGTGTCACGGCGCTTTTCGATGAACTTGGCCAGGGTCATGCCTGGCAGCATGCTCGGCCCGTCGGCGGAGCATTCCACCAACAGGGCACGCAGGCGCTGACGCAGCCCCTCACTGTTGAGGGGTTTGGTCAGGTAGGCAGTCGGCGCCAGCGGCAAGACCTCACGCACACTGGCGCTGTCATTGCGGCTGCTGAGCAGAATGAACGGAACTGGAGGCTGCCGGCGCATCTGGCGCACGCCGCGCAACAGGCTGAGACCATCAATGGCGGGCAACTCGCGCGCCGCGATGATCAGGTCAGGCGAATGTTTCTTCATCCATTCGACGGCCTGCCTGCCATCGGTACACATTTCCAGTTCGACATCATCACGCACGCTCAGGACCAGGTCGCTGATCGTTTCACGAACCCAGGGATCGGACTCGGCGATCAACACCCTTGGCACCCCAAGTAAATCCACAGCGGTCATCATGACCCTCCGACATCGATGCGTTCACCTTAGCCAAAGCCGCTCGCCGGATATAGCCATCCACGGAAAAATACCCGCAAGACATGAAAAAACCCGCCGAAGCGGGTTTCTTCACAGATCCAGACAGCAGGCACTGCCTGCCGTTCGGTCAGGCCCTCATCAGGCCAGTTCGTCGAAGCACTCGGCGACCAGGGCGATACCTTTATCCAGCTGCGCGTCAGGGATGGTGACGGGCATCAGGAAGCGGATGACGTTGTAGTAGGTGCCGCACGACAGCAGGATCACACCTTTCTCGCGAGCACGGGCAACGATCTTGCCCACCAGCTCGGCGGCCGGCTTGCTGTGGTCGCCGCCTTCGAACAGCTCGATGGCAACCATCGAACCCAGGCCACGCACGTCGCCGATGACCTTGTGCTTCTCGGCGATCTGACGCAGGCCGGCCTTGAGCTTCTCGCCCACGGCGTTGGAGCGCTCCAGCAGTTTCTCTTCATCGAACACCTTCAGCACGGCCAAGGCCGCGGCACAGGCAATCGGGCTGCCGGCGTAGGTACCGCCCAGGCCACCGGGAGCGATCTTGTCCATGATCTCGGCCTTGCCGCTGACGCCGGAGATCGGGAAGCCGCCGCCGACGGACTTGGCGAAGGTGGTCAGGTCCGGCACCACGCCCAGTTGCTCGGTGGCGAAGAAGGTACCGGTACGACCGGCGCCAGTCTGCACTTCGTCAGCGATCAGCAGAATGCCGTGCTGGTCGCACAGGGCGCGCAGGCGCTGCATGAAGGCCGGGGAGTTGACGTAGAAACCGCCTTCGCCCTGCACTGGCTCGATGATGATCGCCGCGATGTCCTGCGGCTGGGCATCGTTCTTGAAGATGCGCTCGATGCTGGCGATGGACTCGTCTTCGCTCACGCCGTGCAGCTCGCAAGGTGCCAGGGCGCGGTATACGCCAGCTGGCATCAGGCCCATGCCGGCCGAGTACGGCACGACCTTGCCGGTCAGCGACAGGGTCATCATGGTGCGGCCGTGGTAGGCGCCGGTGAAGGCGATCACGCCAGCACGGCCGGTGGCGGCACGGGCGATCTTCACGGCGTTCTCTACGGCTTCGGAGCCGGAGGTCACCAGCAGGGTCTTCTTGGCGAAGTCACCCGGTACGCGCTTGGCGATTTCTTCGCACAGCTCGATGTAGGGTTCGTAGGCCAGTACCTGGAAGCAGGTGTGCGACAGCTTGGTCAGCTGTTCCTGAACGGCTGCCACCACTTTCGGGTGCAGGTGGCCGGTGTTCAGTACGGCAATGCCGCCCGCGAAGTCGATGTATTCGCGGCCTTCGACGTCCCACACGGTAGCGTTCTCGGCGCGCTCGGCGACGATCGGGTGGATCTGGCCCACGCCACGGGGAACAGCGGCGGCACGGCGTTGCAGCAGGGATTCGTTGGTCTTGCTCATGGGGTCCTCATTCGCCGCTCATCGTCGGCGTGTTGCAAGGAAGCAGCAGCGGGAATCAACCGGGCCAGCATGCGATGATCGACTGGCGCGGCCTTCCGGCCACCCTTGGGGGTTGGTACAGCAACACATCGACGAGGCGTCGCTCTCGCGCCCCGTCGATGACAAAACTCGCCGCCGGATCAGATCGACAGGCAGAGGTATTTGATTTCCAGGTAGTCTTCGATGCCGTACTTGGAGCCTTCACGGCCCAGGCCCGAGGACTTGATACCGCCGAACGGCGCCAGCTCGTTGGAGATCAGGCCGGTGTTGATGCCCACCATGCCGTACTCCAGCGCTTCGGCGACACGGAACACACGGCTCATGTTCTGCGCATAGAAGTACGAAGCCAGGCCGAATTCGGTGTCGTTGGACATGGCGATGACATCGGCCTCGTCCTTGAAGCGGAACAGCGGCGCCAGCGGGCCGAAGGTTTCTTCCTTGGCCACGGCAGCGGTCTTAGGTACGTCGACCAGAATGGTCGGCTCGAAGAAGGTGCCTTCCAGGCTGTTGCCACCGAACAGCACCTTGGCGCCCTTGCTCACGGCGTCGTCGATGTGTTCCTTGACCTTGGCCACGGCCTTGCTGTCGATCAGCGGGCCGGTGGTGATGCCGTCTTCCAGGCCGTTACCGATCTTCAGCTTGGCCACGGCGACCTTGAGCTTCTCGGCGAACGCGTCGTAGACACCGTCCTGCACGTAGATACGGTTGGCGCAAACGCAGGTCTGGCCGTTGTTGCGGTACTTGGAAATGATCGCGCCTTCGACCGCCTTATCCAGGTCGGCGTCGTCGAACACGATGAACGGCGCGTTACCGCCCAGCTCCAGGGACACCTTCTTGATGTCGTTGGCGCATTCGGCCATCAGTTGGCGACCGATCTCGGTGGAGCCGGTGAACGACAGCTTGCGCACGATCGGGTTGCCGGTCAGCTCGCTGCCCACTTCGCCGGCGCTGCCGGTGATCACGCTGAACACGCCAGCCGGAATGCCGGCACGCTCGGCCAGCTCGGCCAGGGCCAGGGCGGAGTAAGGGGTCTGCGAAGCAGGCTTGAGCACCATGGTGCAGCCAGCGGCCAGGGCCGGGCCGGCTTTACGAGTGATCATCGCCGCCGGGAAGTTCCACGGGGTGATGGCCGCAGTCACGCCGATCGGCTGCTTGAGAACGATCAGACGCTTGTCCGGCTGATGGCCGGGAATCACGTCACCGTAGACGCGCTTGGCCTCTTCGGCGAACCACTCGATGAACGACGCCGCGTAGCCGATCTCGCCTTTGGCTTCGGCCAGCGGTTTGCCCTGCTCCAGGGTCATCAGGCGCGCCAGATCGTCCTGGTTCTCGATCATCAGCTCATACCAGCGACGCAGCTTGGTACCACGTTCCTTGGCGGTCAGCGCACGCCAGGCCGGCAGGGCCTTGTCGGCGGCTTC
Source organism: uncultured Pseudomonas sp. (assembly GCF_913777995.1). Lineage (GTDB taxonomy): Bacteria > Pseudomonadota > Gammaproteobacteria > Pseudomonadales > Pseudomonadaceae > Aquipseudomonas. The sequence continues at coordinate 20,953 of NZ_CAJYVE010000046.1, forward strand.
GATGGCACGGCGGGTTTCGGCGGCACCCATCTTCGGCACGGTGCCCAGAGTCTCGTTGGTGGCAGGGTTGTTGACCTTGATGGTCTGACCGCTGTCGGCGTCCAGCCAGGCACCATTGATATAGGCTTGCTGGCGGAACAGTTTGGAATCCTTGAGCTGCATGGGGGCCTCCTGAATGCACCGCACACCGGCGGAGCGAGCTGATATAGAAATGGCGCCAGGGCAGGCACCACCACGAAATTGTTATTCGCCGTTTCCTGGCCAGGAAGCTTAACAGGCGGGAAGGCCGAACAGGAGCGTTTGAAATCTCAAACGCATCCTAGGCACTGGTGAAAAAAAGAACAATAGGCCGTTCAAAAAAAAGAACACCCCGTCGAACACGGACAATTTTGCTCGCTCCGCTGTCAGACACAGGCAATAAATTGTGCGCAATCAACGACACAGCGTCGCCAGCGTGGACGTGTGCGCTTGAGATGAGTATCATGGCGCCCGCGTTGCACTTGTAGCTCAGCTGGATAGAGTACTGCCCTCCGAAGGCAGGGGTCGTGGGTTCGAATCCCGCCAAGTGCGCCATATACGATGAAGGCCCAGGTGAAGACCTGGGCCTTTTTTGTTGCCTGCAGAAAACTGGCGGCTACGACTGCCTGAATGCGTTGAGCACCGTCAGCAAACTGGTCAGGTTATCCGCCACACCCGTCTGGCCAATGCGCTCGGTAGCCCCCGCAGCGGCACTGGTGTCGACGTTGTAGATCTGCATCACCCCCTGGTTGCTCGCCGCCTGGGCCAGGGTGTTCTGCTGTTGCTGGGCACTGACGGCGTTCTCGAAAAGGATGCCGCTGGAGCGGGCCATGGCCTGGTAGAGGATGCTCATCGCCATGGGCGGCGACTCACCCAGTACCTTGACGTTGCTCTGGGTGACCGCGTCGGTGATCTGCTCATTCACGGGGGGCATGCGGCGAACTCCTGTTCGATCCACGGGGGCGTTGCAAAACCGGCGCCGGCACAGACTGCCGTCAGCCGGGGTGTCTCGCAGAGCATGACCAGCACCTGCGGCGTAGCGTCGCCATCGAGCTTGTGGGCCACCACGGCCTGGGCGGCCAAGGCCTGTTTGCCGAACAGTGCAGGAACGCCGTCGGGCGCAGGGCCGGTCAGGCCGAGCGCCTCACGCACCAGCAGCTCCTGAGGCTTGAACAGCAGGCCGGGCGGCTCATCAGGGTCCTTGGCGCTCGACATGGTGACCTCACATTCTTATTGGCAGGCATGTTCCAACGCTAGCACAGCCTGCGAGGCCTGAACGTACTCGCCAAGCTGCAAGGATCAGTCTCTGGCACCACCAGAAGCACCTGCTGACAGACCTTGCGCAAGCTGCACGATTAGAATGCCCGCTCGTGAATCTTGTCTCGCAGGGAAGCCGTTTGCACAAACCGTACTTTGCACCTCTGGCAGTCCAGGACAGGACAGGACTTAGTGCCTCGATCACCTGAATCCTTTCCAACTGGTACTGTCGAGTGAGCGCGTGAAGAAAGATCTGCGCATTCATGTGCGGTTTACGAACCATACCTTCACCACTGCCTACGATGCGGCTACACATGACCCAAAGCGTCCGATCCTTGAGGATCATGGCGGCCGACCTCGCACATTTTGCGAGTCGCGCTACACCCTTTCCCACAGGTTGCCAGGAGTGATTTCGAGCTTTACCCATCCTGCAACGAAGGTCCATCAGACAGCCGCGCAGCGCAATTGGGCACATGTCACCCAGATCGAAACACCGCAAGGGCCGTACTACGTGTTCTTCGAGCTGCGCAGAGCTCGCAAAGAGGATCGCCATCTGCAAGATCTGTATCTCGTGGTTGAGAGTGCCTATCCGCAAGGTCGAGACATGCCAGCGCCTCAGTTGTCCGGCCGTATGGGATTCGGCCTTTTGTGTTCCAAGGTCTATGCAGGGGAAAGGGTTTCAACTCGGCGGTAGCCAGAAACGAAAAAAGGCGCCATAGGCGCCTTCTTCGATATTGCGATCCAGACACCACTTGCGAGCCGCCTTGCGCGACTACGGTTTTCACCGCTGGGGAGTGCTCGGTCTCATCTGGTCAGTCACTCCGATGCGCCGCAGTATTGCGCAACAGGGGTGGTGATGCAAGGCGATTCAATTCCACGCCGACCGGATAGCTCTGACTGCAGCCGCTCTCACCAGCACTTCACGCCACCCCATTCTCACACCCCCGCCCCTCGACGAAACACCGCAGGTTGGCCAGGGTCACCTCGGCGATCTGCTCCAGTGCCTCGCGGGTGAAGAAGCCCTGATGGCCGGTGATCAGCACGTTGGGAAAGGTGGTCAGGCGCAGGAAGACTTCGTCGTCGATGTGGTCGCTGGAACGGTCCTGGAAGAACAGTTGGCTTTCCTGTTCGTACACGTCGATGGCCAGGGCGCCGAGCTGGCGGCTCTTGAGTGCCTCGATCACCGCCAGGGTGTCGATCAGCCCGCCCCTGGAGGTGTTCACCAGCATGGCGCCAGGCTTCATCTGCGCCAGGGTCTCGGCGCGAATCAGGTGGCGGGTGCCGTCGCTGAGCGGGCAATGCAGGCTGACGATGTCCGCCTCGGCCAGCAGTCGTTCCAGCGTCACGTACTCGCCCGTCTCATTGAAGGCTTCTGCCGGGAACGGGTCGAAGCCCAGCACGCGGCAGCCGAAGCCCTTGAAGATCCGCGCCGTGGCCAGGCCGATCTGCCCGGTGCCGACGATGCCGACGGTCTTGCCATGCAGGTTGAAGCCCAGCAGCCCTTCGAGCATGAAGTTGCCCTCGCGTACGCGGTTGTAGGCGCGATGGGTATGGCGGTTGAGGGTCATCACCAGGGCCAGGGTGTGTTCGGCCACCGCCTCGGGCGAGTAACCCGGCACGCGGGCGACGAACAGCCCCAGACGGCGGGCTGTGTCGAGGTCGACGTTGTTGAAGCCGGCGCAGCGCAGCAGCACCGCACGCACGCCATAGTCGGCCAGGGCCTGGAGCACGCCGGCGTCCAGCTGGTCGTTGACGAACACGCACACAGCCTCGAAGCCCTGGGCGAGCCTGACCGTCTCGGCGCACAGCGTCGGCGCCAGGTAGGTCAGCTGCAGGCCGCTGCAGGCGTCGTCACGCTGCAGAGCCTGATCGAAGAAACGCTGGTCGTAGGGTTGGGCGCTGAAGAACGCGATGTTCATGGGCAGTTCCTTTGATGAACACGCCGGGGCCGGGCGCATGGCGCCGCGGCCCTGGCCGGTGCCTGAACAGTATCAGCGCTGTACGCGATCCTGCTCGGGAATGTCGCTCATCAGCGAGCGACGCACATCGTTGTCTTCGGTCAGTTCGAACCACATGCCGTTGAGCACGGCGAAGGCGGCGGCCAGAGGCAGGCCGAGTAACCAGGCGAAATACCACATGACGTGTCTCCTAACTCAGTAAGCGTGGTTGTGTGGGTTTTCGATGGCTTTCGCATCGACCTTGCCCCACAGCACTGCGTAGACCCAGGTGGTGTAGGCCAGGATCAGCGGCATGAAGATCGCCGTGCAGACCAGCATGATGAACAGCGTCATATGGCTGCTCGACGAGTCCCACACGGTCAGGCTGAAGCGCGGATCGACGGTCGACGGCAGGATGAACGGGAACATCGACGCGCCCACCGAAACGATGATGCCGGCAATGCCCAGGCCGCTGGTGAGCATCGCCAGGTTGTCGCGGCGTGCGCGCATCAGCGCGAAGGTCAGCAGCAGGCCGGCGAAGCCCAGCGCCGGGGCGGCGAGCATCCAGCCGTGCTCGGCGTAGTTGCGCAACCACGCGCCGCTGGTCACGGCAGCAGTCTTGAACAGCGGGTTGGACGGCCCGGTGCTGTCGATCGCTGAAGTGATGCTGTAGCCATCCACCCACTTCCACAGTGCCACACCGGCCAGGGCATACAGGACGAGGGTCAGCAGCGCGCTGACGCTGCCGACCGCACGGGCGCGCTCGGCCACCGGGCCGTCGGTCTTGATGCGCAGCCAGGCGGCGCCATGGGTGGTCAGCATGGCCACCGAGACCAGGCCGCACAGCACCGCGAAGGGGTTGAGCAGGCCGAAGAAGGTGCCGTCGTAGTGGATGTGCATGTCCGGAGTCAGGCGGAACGGCACGCCGAGCAATACGTTGCCCACCGCCACGCCGCAGATCAGCGTCGGCACGAAGCCACCGACGAACAGCGCCCAGTCCCAGCGGCTGCGCCAGGCAGTCGACTCGCGCTTGCTGCGGTACTTGAAGGCCACCGGGCGCAGGATCAGCGCCACCAGGATGGCGAACATCGCCAGGTAGAAGCCGGAGAACGACACCGCGTACAGCTGCGGCCAGGCGGCGAAGATGGCACCGCCACCGAGGATCAGCCACACCTGGTTACCCTCCCAGGTCGGTCCCACGGCGTTGATCACCACCCGCCGCTCCAGGTCGGTCTTGCCAATGAACGGCAGCAGCATGCCGGTGCCGAGGTCGAAGCCGTCCATCACGGCGAAGCCGACCAGCAGCACGCCCAGCAGCACCCACCAGATGACACGCAGGGTGTCGTAGTTCAGAAGTTCATGCAGGATCATGATTTCACTCCGCAGGCTGGAAGACGGGTTGGCGAGTGGCCACGCTGGCCGGGCTCGGATGGCCGAGGCCGATCTGCTCCGGCTCCAGGTCCGGGCCGTGCTTGACCGCCTTGAACATCAGCTTCAGCTCGATGACCAGCAGCACGCTGTAGATCGCCACGAAACCGGCGATGGTCAGCAGCAGGGTCTTCACACCCAGGCTCGACACCGCCACAGCGGTGGGCAGCACGCCTTCGATCACCCAGGGCTGGCGACCGTACTCGGCGACGAACCAGCCGGCCTCGATGGCCACCCAGGGCAGCGGGATGGCATACACCGCCAGACGCAGCAGCCAGCGGTAGCGCTCCAGGCGATGACGCGCCGACAACCAGAAGAACGCCGCGGTGAGGGCGATGAAGAACAGGCCCAGGGCGACCATGACGCGGAACGACCAGAACAGCGGCGCCACCTGCGGCACGGTATCCCAGGCGGCCTGGGCAATCTGTGCGTCCGAAGCCTGACGCGGGTCATCGACATAGCGCTTGAGCAACAGGGCGTAGCCCAGCTCGCTGCCGTTGCTTTCGAAGGCCTCCTTGAGCGCCGGGGAAATCTGTGTGGTCGAGCCTGCGGCGCGGATCTGCTCCAGCGCGTCATAGGCCAGCAGGCCGCGGCGGATGCGCGCCTCGGCGCTGACCACCAGGTCCTTGATGCCGGGCATTTCGGTGTCCAGCGAGCGGGTGCCGATCAGGCCCATTACCCACGGAATATGCACCGCGTAGTGGGTCTCGCGGGCCTGCTGGTCGGGAAAGCCGAAGGCGGTGAAGGCCGCCGGGGCCGGCTCGGTGTCCCACATGGCTTCGATGGCCGCCAGTTTCATCTTCTGGTGTTCGCTGGACAGGTAGCCGCTTTCGTCACCCAGCACCACCACCGACAGCGAGGCCGCCAGGCCGAACGACGCCGCCACGGTCATCGAACGCTTGGCCAGGTCGACATGCCGGCCCTTGAGCAGGTACCAGGCCGAGATGCCCAGCACGAAGATCGCCCCGCACACGTAGCCGGCCGACACGGTATGCACGAACTTGGCCTGGGCCACCGGGTTGGTCAGCACCGCGTAGAAATCGCTGACTTCCATGCGCATGGTCTGCGGGTTGAACACCGCGCCCACCGGGTTCTGCATCCAGCCGTTGGCAATCAGGATCCACAGCGCCGAGAGGTTGGTGCCCAGGGCCATCAGCCAGGTCACCAGCAGGTGCTTGACCCGGGTGAGCTTGTCCCAGCCGAAGAAGAACAGGCCGACGAAGGTCGCCTCCAGGAAGAACGCCATCAGCCCTTCGATGGCCAGCGGCGCACCGAAGATGTCACCCACGTAGTGGCTGTAGTAGCTCCAGTTCATGCCGAACTGGAACTCCATGACGATGCCGGTGGCCACGCCCATGACGAAGTTGATGCCGAACAGAGTGCCCCAGAAGCGGGTCATCTGCCGCCAGATCACCCGGCCGGTCATCACGTAGATGGTTTCCATGATCGCCAGCAGGATCGACAGACCCAGCGTCAGGGGGACGAACAGGAAGTGATAGAGCGCGGTCAGCGCAAACTGCAATCGCGACAGGCTGACTATGTCAAAGTCCATGTCTTTTTCCTCTAAGGGTTCACATTCAAAAGCTCAAAACGGGGTCGGTCAGTCGGGGCGCAGGCCCGCCAGTACCGTGTCGAATCCTTGGCTGCCACGCGGCCAGGCGGCACAGACACGCCCGCCTTCCAGCACCAGCAGCCGGTCGGCCAGCGCTGCCTCACGGCGCAGGTGCGTGACCAATAGCCAGGCGCGGCCTTGGCCGGCACGATCCAGCCCGGCCAGCACCTGGCGGGCGGTGGCGCCATCCAGGCCTTCGCTGGGTTCGTCGAGCAGCCAGAGCGGTGCGTTCTGCAGCAGCAGGCGAGCCAGGGCCAGGCGTCGGGCCTGGCCGCCGGAAAGCCCCTGGCCGCCCTCGCCCAGTCGCGTGTCCAGACCCTCGGGCCAGGCCCGCAGGGGGTCGCCCAACCCGGCCGCGTCCAGCGCCTGCCACAGCTGCGCGTCGCTGGCAGCGGGCGCAGCGAGCAGCAGGTTGTCGCGCAGGCTGTCCTGGAACAGCTCGGTGCGCTGGGTCAGCCAGCCCTGCGCGGAGGTCACCCGAACCTCGCCGCTGCGAAGGGCCAGTTCGCCACTGAGCAAGGCCAGCAACGAGGACTTGCCGGCACCACTGCAGCCCACCAGCGCCACTCGCTCGCCGGCCTCGATATGCAGGTCGATGTCCTGCAGGGCATCGCGCCCGGCTCCTGGGTGGCGTGCACAGGCCCGGCGTACCTGCACCACCGGCCCGGCAGGCTGCGAGCCCTCGCAACGGGTCGGTTCGGCAGCGCTCAATTGCGGTGCGATACGCCGCGCCGCCAGGGTGGTGCGTCCCATTTCCAGCGCACCGCGACGCAAAGCGGCCAGCGGCTCGGTGACGGTCAGCGCCAGCAACACGGCGAACACCGCCACCGGCACATCAATGGCTGCTACCGAAACCAGCCAACCGGCCACCAGCAGGGTCAGCGCCAGCAGCACGCTGCCCAGCACGCCGAACGCCAGGCCGGCACGGTTGTCCAGGCGGTTCAACTGGTCGTCGCAGTGCGCCAGCCGCGCATCGCTGGCGGCCAGGTATCTGCCTTGCGCCGCCAGGCGCCCGGCCATCAACAGCTCGGTCTGCCCGGCCACCAGGTCGGCGGCCTGGGCCCGCAGGCTTTCCAGGGCCTGCGCACGCCGCTGGGCCGGACGCAGCGAGCCCAGCCAGGTGCTGCGCAGCACCAGCAGCGTGGTCACCACCATCAGCGCCAGCACCACCAGGCCCAGGCGCAGGTCCACCGCCCCCAGGGCCACGCTGGCCGCCAGAACTGCGGCCAGCGCGGCACCCAGCGGGACCAGCACACGCAGGTACAGCGAATCCAGGGCGTCGATGTCGCAGGTCAGGCGAAACAGCAGGCGCGCCGGGCGCAGGGCCAGTTGCCGGGCGGCGCGGGGTTGTGCCCAGCCGCGAAACAGCCGCACCCGCAACGCGGCCAGTACCGCCAGGGTCGCGTCGTGGGTGGCCAGGCGTTCGCCGTAGCGGGCGAAGGTGCGGCCCAGGGTGAACAGGCGAATGCCAGACGACGGCATGAACACGTCGAAGGCCAGCGCCGTCGCAGCACTCAGGCCGGCGATGGCGGTGGCGCTGATGAACCAGCCCGACAACCCCAGCAGCGCCATGCCGCACAGCACGGTCAGGGCCGCCAACATGGCACCGACCAGCAGCAGGGTGCGACGTTCGGCCCAGAACAGCGCCAGGATGGGACGCAGCGAGGCCAAGCGCTTGCCGCTCATGAGGCCACCTCCAGTCGAACCGGGGTGCTGGGCTGACACAGCCGTTGCAGCGGCAGCTGACGACCCACCGCTGCGGCCAGCGCTGGATCATGGGTGGCGACGATCAGGGTGCGCCCACGCGCCAGCTCCAGCAGTGCCGCGGTGACCTCGGCACGGGTCTGGCGGTCCAGGTGCGCCGTGGGTTCATCGGCGAGGATCAGGCGAATAGACGGGTCGGCCGCAATCCGCGCCAGGGCCAGGCGCAGCCCTTCCCCGCCGGACAGCCCGAGGCCGCCCTCTCCGAGCATCTGCCCGGCACGCGCCTGCTCAACCTCTTGCAGGCAGGCGCTGGCGAGCGCCTTGTCGACTGCCTGGGCGCCCACCGTCGGGCGTCCCAGGCTGATGTTGTGCCGCACGGTGCCAGCGAAGATATGCGGCTTCTGGCCGATCCAGCCGATTTGCCCCGGTGCCACGCCCAGTGTCAGGTGCCCGGCCTGGAGCGGCAGCAACCCGGCGATGGCGGCCAGCAGCGTGGATTTCCCGCTGCCGCTGGGCCCGGTGATCGCCAGGTGTTCGCCCTGGGCGACCCGCAGCGACACACCTTCGAAAGCCGCCCGTGCCGCGCCAGCATGCGCCACGCTCAGCGCCTCGACGCTCACCGCCAGGCCAGGCGTCGCACAGGGCGCCGCAGGCGGCGGCAAGGCCGCGCCCTGCTCGCTCAACTCGGCCAGCGCCTGCAGGGCACTGACGCCGGCGGCGCGGTCATGCCAGACCGCCGACAGGTCGCGAAGCGGCTCGAAGAACGCCGGCGCCAGCAGCAGCACGAACAGTCCCTGGCCCAGGCTCAAGGTCTGGCCCCAGGCGCCGAACGGCAGGTAGCCCAGCAGGTGGAAGCCGATGTACACCGCCACCAGCGCCACACCCAGGGCAGAGAACAGCTCCAGCACCGCCGACGACAGGAAGGCGATGCGCAACACCCGCAGGGTGCGCTGGCGCAGCGACAAGGCCGAAGCCTCGACCCGCGCGGCGGTCAGCTCGACAGCGCGCAGGGCACGCAAGGTGGTCAGGCCACGCAGGCGGTCGAGCAGGAAGGCATTCATGCCGCCCATCTCCACCAGTTGCGCTTCGCTGGCGGCCTTGGCACGCCAGCCCACCAGGGCCATGAACAGCGGAATCAACGGCGCGGCCAGCAACAAGACGGCGGCGGCCAGCCAGGAATGCCAGGCCACCGCCAGGAGAATGAACACAGGCAGGGTCATGACCCGCTGCTGCACGGGCAGGTAGCGCACCAGGTAAGGCAGCACGGCCTCGGCCTGCTCGGCCAGCACACTGGCCGCCTGGCCCGAAGCGGCGCGGCGGGTATCCAACGGCGAACGCTGCGCCAGTGTCGCGACGGCGTGTTCACGCAAGAGGCTGAGATGAGCGCGTGCAGTGCGGTACAGCAAGCGGTTACCCCGGCTCTCGGCCAGGCTGCGCACTGTCCCGAGCACCAGCAGCGCCAGCGCGGCAGGCCACACCCGCGCCATGCCCTGCCCGTCGAGCAGCCCCTGCACGGCCCAGGCGATGGCGGCGGCCTGCAACAGCCACAGCATGCCGCCCAGGGTCTGCAACAAAGCGCCACGGCGGTTGGGCCGGTAGACCGGCGCCTGGACGCACCAGACGCGGGCACCCTCCGAAACGTTGCTCGGTCGTGGTGCACAAGGTTCGCAAGGGGAGACAGTGTTCACGGCACGCCACTGATTCGCTGGAGAGGTCGCCCGGGCCAGGCCTTTGGCGCGGCGGAGCAGCCTGTAACGACGCCGTCGTTCCTCGACGGGCATGGGCCTTGATGGCTAGGAGCCATGCTAAAGCAGGGGTGGCCGCCATTAACTGACGCAGATCAATGGCGGCATGCCATCAGTCGCTAGAGTTCTGTTCACTGGCAAGCGGGTACGAGACATGCATCTAGCCTGCAGGCCGGTTACGAGCGCGTTGCGCCACAGGTGCCGGGCAGGCTGCCTGTAGCCTGGCCCAGCACTTCTGGAAGCCAATGGAAAGACAACCTTCGCCGGCCCCCAACAATAAGTTTGCCCCCCGTTTCGCTACCGCCGACCGATCCGGCGGCCGCCCCATTGAGGCTTGAAGGACTATGCTCAAGAACGCTCCGCTGCGCCTGAAGCTGCTGCTGATACTCATCCTGCCGACCCTCGGCTTCCTGTGGCTGGCCACCGGCAGCGTCATCGACAACACCAGGATCCTGCGCGACATGGACGCCACGGTGGACGCCAGTGCCTCGGCGCAGAGGCTCAGCCAGCTGATCACCACCCTGCAGCGCGAACGCGGCGCCAGCGGTGTGTTCCTCGGCAGCAAGGGCACCTCGATGCGTGACCAACTGGCACGCATGCGCCAGGGCACCGACCAGGCACTGACGTCGGCCAAGGCGCTCAGCACCCGCGGCAGCGAACTGGAACAGACCCTGAGCGTGCTGGATGGCCTCACCACGCTGCGCACTCAGATCGACGCGCTGGGCGTGACCAGCACCGACTCCGGTGCGCGCTACACCGAAATCATCCAGAGGCTGGTCGGCTACACCCATTCCCTGGAAGCGCGCATCAATGACCCGCAGATCATCCACGCCCTCAGCGCCCTCAACCAGTTCATCGAAATGAAGGAGCGCGCTGGCCGCGAGCGTGTGGTGCTGGGCCTGGCCTTCAGCCAGGGCAGCTTCGATGCCCCCCTGCTGTCGCGCTTCAGTCGTAACCTGGGCGAGTTCACCGCCTATGCGGAAAACTTCCGCCGCAAGGCGCCCGCCGAGTTACTGGCGCAACTCGATGAGCGCATGAAAGACGCCAGCGCCCAGGAGGTCAGCCGCCTGCAACGTCTGGCCTTCGAACTGCCGCTGGGCACGGCGCTGGGCATCAAGCCCGAAGCCTGGTTCGAAACCGCGACCCGGCGCATCGACCTGATGGGCGAGGTGGAAAACAACCTGGGGCTGGAAGTCCGCGCCCTGGCCCAGGACGCCCGCGACCATGCCAGCCTGGAACTGTGGCTGACCGTCGCCGCCGCACTGGCAGCCCTGGTGGCGGTCGGTGTGCTGTCGTACCTGATCATCCGCAACATCGACCTGGCGGTGCGTGACGTGACCAGCACTCTGCAAAGCCTGTCGCAGCGTGACCTGACCGCGCGCTCGAACTACCGCAGCCGTGACGAGTTCGGGCGGATCGCCACTGACCTCAACGACATGGCGGCGCAAATCACCCACATCGTTCAAGAAATCAGCAACGCCACGGCACAGGTGGCCACCGCCGCCGAAGAGTCCTCGGCCGTCACCGTGGAGACCAGCCGCAGTGTCGAGCAACAGCGCCAGAGCACCGAACTGGTGGCCACCGCCATCACCGAGATGAGCACCACCGTGCGCGACGTGGCGCGCAGCACCAACGACGCGGCGCAGATGTCGCAGCAGATCAACCGCCACACCACCCAGGGCCGCAGCGAGGTGGAGCACACCATCGGGCTGATTCGCGAGCTGTCGAACCAGGCCGAAGAAACCGCCAGGATCATCGGCGAGCTGAAACAGGAGAGCGACGCGATTTCCTCGGTACTCGACGTGATCCGCAGCATCGCCGAGCAGACCAACCTGCTGGCCCTCAACGCGGCCATCGAAGCAGCCCGGGCCGGCGAGGCCGGGCGTGGCTTCGCGGTGGTCGCCGATGAGGTGCGCAACCTGGCGCAGAAGACCCAGCAGTCCACCGGCAGCATCCAGCAGATGATCAGCAACCTGCAGAACGGCTCGGATCGCGCCAGCCAGTCGATGCAGGAAACCCTCGGCAAGGCCCAGGCCGGGGCCAACAACATCGTGCGCGCTGGCGCCCTGCTCGACGAAATCGCCGAAGGCGTGACCAGCATCAGCGACCGCAATATCCAGATCGCTTCGGCGGCCGAGGAACAGAGCGCGGTCGCCGAAGACATCAGCCGCAACGTCAACGAGATCAATGACCTGGTGATTCAGGTCAGCGCCGGAGCCCAACAGACCGCCGTGACCAGCCAGGAACTGGCGCGCCTGGCCGAACACCAGCAGGACCTGGTCAAGCGCTTCAAGGTCGCCTGAGCCACGGAGCGGTCACCCGGTGGAGGCGGCTTCAGCCGCGAGAAGGCCAGAAAATTCACGGCACCTGCCGTGAACCTGAGGTCGATTCGCGGCTGAAGCCAATACTGTTCGATTGAGCGCTGTGCGGCTTGTGGGAGCGAGCTTGCTCGCGAAAAGCTGGCAAAGTCGCTGAGGTTGCTGTGAACGTGACACCGCCTTCGCGAGCAAGCTCGCTCCCACAGCCTAACTGACCTGGTATGGCGGCTGAAGCCGCTCCCGCCTGGCGCCTGACTACCGGCCTGGGTATCAGCCTCACCCCCGGGCCGCCAGCAGGTGGCGGATCTTCACCGCTACGTCTTTGTCCTGATAACGCCGCGCCGCCGCTTCCAGTTTCTGGTCGGCGCGGGTCACCCGGTCGTGGTGGCGCAGATGCTCCAGCCACGATTCCTCGAAAAAGTATTCCTTCCAGCAGCGCGGGTTCTCGCTGTCCTGCATCAGCCCCCAGGAAAACGCCCCGTTGCGTCGCCGCATGCGGCTGACCGCCTGCATGGCCTTATGGAACGCAGCGGCGTGCTCGGCAGCGATGCAGTACTCCACGGTAATCATCACCGGGCCACGCTCGGCGCTCATCTGTTCGTCGAGCACCGGAGCCGGCCAGTGCAGCGACGGCTGCAGGTCGTCCATGTGCGTCACCGGCAACGGAAAGCGCCAGCGCAGCAGCAGGCCCAGCACCAGCACCAGCGCACCACCGCTGAACGCCATGGCCATCGACCCGTGGCTGGCTACCGCGCCCCAGGCCGCCGCGCCACCCGCAGAACAGCCGAAGAACACCAGGATGTACAGCGACACCGCGCGTGCCCGCACCCAGGAAGCGACGCTGGTCTGCACTGCCACCTGCAGGCTGCTGAGCACCGCGATCCAGGCCACACCGCTGAGCAGCATCACCGGCGCCAGGCCAGCGATGGAGCGGATGCCGGCCAGGCCCAACAGCACCACGGCGTACAGCAGGCTGGCCGCCATGACGATGCGGTCCGGGTCGAAGCGTGCGCGCAGGCGCGGCAGCAGCATCGCGCCGAGAATCGCACCGGCGCCCACGCAACCGAGCAGGATGCCGTAGTCCAGGGCGCTGCCGCCGATTTCGCGGCGCACCAGCAACGGCAGCAGCGCCATGCCCGACACTGCGCCGACGAAGAACGCGGCGGTGCGCACCAGTACCGCACGCAGCGGCCGCGAGCCATGCGCATAACGCACCCCGGCGCGCATCGCGCCCAGCCAGCGTTCGGCCGGCAGCACCGAAGGCAACGGTTGGTGGCGCCAGGCGTACAGGGCAATGATCACCGCCAGGAACGACACGCTGTTGAGGGCGAAGGTCAGCCAGGGGCCGCTGAGGCTGACCAGGACGCCGGCAATCGCCGGGCCGATGGCCCGCGCCACGTTCATCGCCAGGCTCGACAGCGCCACCGCCGCCGGAACGTCTTCGCGCGGCACGATCTCCGGGGCCAGGGCCGACCAGGCTGGCATCATCAGCGCGCTGCCGATGCCCATGGCGAAGGTCAGCAGCAACAGCAACGGCACGGTCATCTGCCCGCTCAGGGTCAGCAGGGTGAGCACCAGCGCCACGCCGGCCATCCACAGCTGCACGGCCAGCAAGTAGCGACGCTTGTTGACGATGTCGGCCAGTGCCCCGGCCGGCAGGGCCAGGAGGAACACCGGCAGCGCCCCGGCGACCTGCACCAGGGCCACCGCCTGCGGGCTGGCCGACAGGCTGGTCATCAGCCAGCCGGAGCCGACCTCGTGCATCCAGGTGCCGATGTTGGAGGCGATACTGGCCAGCCACAGCCAGAAGAAGACTTTCACCTGCAGGGGTTTCCAGGGTGAAGCGGTGGCGGTACGGGTCGTAGGCATGGCGGGCTCGCGGCGCAGCGGCGGGCCGGCAGGGCCCGCGCGGGAAAAAGCTTCACTATCGCTGCGAAGCCTGCGGCCAGCTTGCATCCATGTGCCCAATCAGCCAGCCGGGGCAGCGCGACACATCCACGCAATCTTTCAAGCGGAGTGGGCGGCATAGTCAGGCTTGTCCTGTTGCCCGAGTAATTGCCATGTCCCTGCCTTCGCTCAACCCACGAACCGATGCCCAGTTGGTCGGTCTCGGCCTGCTGTTCATGCGGGTCAGCGCCGCGCTGCTGATGTTCAGCGCCCACGGCCTGCCCAAACTGCTGAACTGGAGCGCCGAACTGCAGCGCATCGAAGACCCGCTGGGCCTGGGCCCGCATGTCACCCTGCTGGCCGCACTGTTCGCCCAGGTGCTGTGCCCGGCGCTGATCGCACTGGGTATCGCCTGCCGCCTGGCCTGCCTGCCGATTCTGTTCCTGCTGCTCGTCGCCCTGCTGCTGGTGCATCCGGACTGGACCCTGGAGCAGAGCCAGTTCGGCTGGCTGTTCGTGATTCTCTTCGGCGGCCTGCTGATCACCGGGCCGGGGCCGCTGGTGGTGCGCCTGTCACGCCGCAGCTGAATGGCCGTCGCGCATCAGCGCTTCGAGCAGCAGTGCCAGCACCACCGCACCAGCGGCCACGGCGAACAGCGTGGCGTAATGCCCGCCGCTGGCGCTGAACAGCGCCGAGTAGCCATAGCCGGCCAAGGCCTGGAAGCTGGCAAAGGAGACCGTGGCGCGTCCCCACAGGGCGCCTTGCTGACGGTGCCCGGCGACCAGTTGATGCACACGGGCCAGGGCCAGCGGCACGATACCGGGCGGGAACGAGCCGATCAGCAGCGCGGCGACCGCCAGGGCGCGCAGGTCCTGGCAGTAGAGCAGCACGACCAGGGCGGCAAGCTGCACCAGCAATACCCGGCGCACCGCCGGGCGCGCCCCCAGACGGTCGGACAGCAGCCCGTAGAGCAGTGGCCCGAAGATGGCGCCGACGCCGTACAGCGACCAGATCAGCGCCGCCGCATGATGGCCCGCGCCCAGGCCCCGGCTCACGTAGTCGACGAGGAACATCATCGGTGCCACCAGCGCGACGGCCATCAAGGCGTACTGGGCGAACACCAGCAGTGCCGCGCTCGACACCACTCGCCCGTCGACGGCCTCTGTCTCGACCTGTCGCGCCGGCTCGTCGGGCCAGCCGCTCCAACTGCTCAAGCTCAGCACCAGCGCCACCAGGCCCAGCCCGAACCAGGTCTGCTGCAAGCCGAGCGACAACAGCCAGGGCACCAGCGAACCGGAAGCGGCGATGCCCACCCCGATGCCGAGGAAGATCGCGCCACTGGCAAGACCCCGTCGCCCCGGCTCGATGTGCGGCAGGATGGTGCTGGCGGCCAGGACCATGATGGTGCCGCCAGCGATGCCGGAGAGCACCCGCCAGGCGAAAAACCACAACACCGAGAGCGGCAGCGCACAGGCCAGGAACGCCAGCGCCACCAGCAGCATCATGGCGCGCAGCACCGTCGGGCTCGACCAGCGCGTGGCCAGCGGCCGGGCCACCAAGGCGCCGATCAGGTAACCGACCAGGTTGGCGGCGCCCAGGTAGACCACCGCCGAGGCGGAAAACCACTGGGCCTCGATCAGCGCCGGCACCAGCGGCGTGTAGGCGAAACGCGCCAGGCCGATGCCGACCAGGCTGGCACACAGCCCGGCCCACAGCGGCAGCCATGACGCCGCAGGCGATTGCGCCGGGCAGTTGGAAGGGCAACGCATGATGACCTCTTGTCCGAAGACGACCATTGATGGAATGGGCCGATCATAGCGCTGCGCTTCGATGAGATAATGCAGCGTTTTTCCACACCCTATTTGCAAATATGCATCAGGAGAAAACAGCTCATGAACTGGGACGATGCGCGGATTTTTCTGGCCCTGTGCCGTGAGCACACCTTGCGCGGTGCGGCCAGGGTGCTGGGCGTCGACCAGGCCACCGTAGGGCGACGCCTCACGTCACTGGAGCGGGCGCTGGGCGCGACCCTGTTCCTGCGCATTGCCGGCGGCTACAGCCTGACCCCGGCCGGTGAAGCGGCACAGGACACCGCCCTGGCCATGGAAAACGCGGCCGCCGAGCTGCAGCGGCGCATCCTCGGCATGGATCAGCGCATGAGCGGGGTGGTGCGGCTTACCACCACCGACTCTCTGGCTATCGACTTCATCATTCCTGCCCTGGCGCGGCTGCACGCGGAGCACCCCGGTATCCAGGTGCAATTGCAGACCTCGCCGCAGATGCTCGACCTAACCCGCCGCGAAGCCGACATTGCCGTGCGCACCCTGAAACCGCAGAACCCCGACCTGGTGGTGCGGCGCCTGGCGCGCTGGCCACGCAGCCTGTTCGCCAGCGCGTCGTACCTGCAGGCGCGCGGAGTCCCGGAGCCGGGCAGCGCCTTCGCCGGGCACGATCTGGTGGTCTATCAGCCCTACCTGGACAGCGGCCAGCCGGTGACCCTGGGCGGCGAACCGATCACCCACGGGCGTATCGCCATGACCTGTACCTCGGGATTGATGATTCGCCGTGCGCTGAACGAGGGCATCGGGCTGGGCGAGCTGCCCGCGCCGCTGGCGTGCAGCGCCGGGCTGCAGCCAGTGTGGCCGCAGCGCGAAGCGCTGGATTACGACGTGTGGCTGGTGACCCACCAGGACCTGCGCCACACGGCGCGGGTCAAGGTGGTCATCGATACGCTGGCAGCGGCGTTCGCCGATCAGCGCTGAAAGGTGCGCCCCAGCCCTTCCAGGCGAGTGGCCAGGGGCGGCAGGCGCTGGCTGCTGCGCGCCAGGGTGCTGACGTTCTGCGCGGTGTGCTCGGCGATGTCACGCACCACCTGAAGCTGCTGGGCGATGCTCTGGCCCAGGCAGCTGTGTTCGTCGGTGGTGGCGGCGATCAGCCCGCTGATCTCGGTGATCGAGCCGATCCCCGCCCCTACCGCCTTGAGCGACTCGACCGCACGATGGCTGTCCTGCACGCAGCGGTCGACGCCCTGACGGCTGTCCTGCATGGCACTGGCGGCCTGGCGGCTCTCCTGCTGCAGGCTGGCGATGATGCCCTGGATTTCCTGGGTCGACACCGCCGTGCGTCCGGCCAGGCTGCGGACCTCGTCGGCCACCACCGCAAAACCGCGGCCCTGCTCTCCGGCGCGGGCGGCTTCGATGGCGGCGTTGAGGGCCAGCAGGTTGGTCTGCTCGGCAATGCTGCTGATCATCGCCAGCACCGAACCGATCTTCTCCGACTGGCTGGCCAGGGCCTGCACGGTCAGATCGGTCTGGTTGATCGAGTCCGCCAGCTGAAGGATCTCGCGCTGCGCCCGGTCGACGCTGGTGTGGCACTCGGCGACCTGCTCACGCACGTCACCGGCCTGCTGTACGGCCTTGGCCACCTGCACGGCGATGCCGTCCATGCCCGCGCCCATGTGCTGCATGCTGTCGTTCATCTTGGTCAGTTCCGACAGTTGTCGGTTGGCACCGTTCTCCAGGCTGGTGCTGGCTTCGGCCAGATCGTTGCCCAGCTTGCCCAGTCCACTGGTGTCGCGCACCACGCCTTCGATCATGCCGGTGAGCTGCTGCAGAAAACTGTCGAAGCGTTGCACCAGCGGTACGTGCAAACGATTGCGCGACTCGCCGTCGTCGCCGACGGTCAGGCGCGATGTGGTACTCAGCATCTTGTCCAGCAGGTCCTGGCTCTCCATGGCCTCGGCATGGTTGTGCCAGGCCAGGTACATGAGGATCACCGTCTCCACCACGACATAGAAGGCATGCAGCATGACGATGCCCCAGCCGCCGCCGTGGTGCATTACATACAGCGGGTAACCCGCCAGGTGCAGGGCATGGAACAGCACATGGTGCGTGGCGATGGTCGCGGCACCGACGAGGATCGGCAACCAGTCGCGATACACCGTAAGCACCGCCATCAGCACGAAGATGCCGAAGTGGACTTCGATCATGCCCTGGGCCTGGTTGATGTGCAGGCCGGCCATGACCATGGCCGCCACCGCACAACAGCAGCGCATGATTCTGGTGCCCGGAATGCTCCGATACAGAGCACTGAGCAGCAAGGCCGTGCCCCCGCCGACCAGCAGCGCCTGGCCGAACGTGTCATGCCAGAACGCCAGCCCCAGGGAACAGAGGAAGGACAGCCAGATGAGACCGAGCATGATGCGATCGGCCTTGCAGTAATGCTCGTGAAAACGTTGCTCACTCACTATCGACAACCTCCAGACCGCTTGGCTGAGTGCGGGCTGCGGCCCGCGAGAGTCGTACTAGCAAAAGACTGACCAATCCATTTGCAGAGCAATGCTGGCACTTCAGCATCGTATGGATAGCAAGCCGTTTTTTACCAGCTAATAGTCATGAATTCGTTAATTGTCTCTTTAAGGTTGACAGTAAAACGCCTTTCAGCCGATTTATCACGCCAGGGTAAATCCTTAATCTGTGCCCAAGTTGAACGACACGCCTTACCCCACAAAACTTCTCAGATTAAGGAAACGACACCATGACCAACTTCACCTACAACCGCCTGAACA
>NZ_CAJYVE010000047.1 GCF_913777995.1 uncultured Pseudomonas sp.
AATTGGTCGTAGGTTCGAATCCTACACGACCCACCACCTTTTAAGGCGGAAAAGACATGGTCGGGGCTTTCGTAGCAGAAGGTCAGGTCATACAGCCGTCTGGAGCGAACCTTAAGGGCGCTTCAAACTGATGCAATATGAGATAACCCACCCATTGCGCTGGGTTTTTTCGTTCTGGCGCCAAACTG
Source organism: uncultured Pseudomonas sp. (assembly GCF_913777995.1). Classification (GTDB taxonomy): domain Bacteria; phylum Pseudomonadota; class Gammaproteobacteria; order Pseudomonadales; family Pseudomonadaceae; genus Aquipseudomonas. The sequence continues at coordinate 189 of NZ_CAJYVE010000047.1, forward strand.
ACGGCGTAGCACGTGTCGCAACGGTTGTTTAAGTGTCTGAAACGAAACACATATTTTTCCGTGCACGAATGGATACCTGGCCCGTACCGGCAGATCGGGCGGCAGGCTCAGATTACCCTATATGGCTGCAGTACCCCAGAGTCTCTCTCAAGAGCCGCTGAGGATTTTCCGCAATGTCATCGTGGCTCAGGCCAGCAACCTGTCGATCAACGCCTGCTCGTAATCGTTGAGAGGCTGATCTTCGTAGAGCTTGTCGGAGGCCGCGACCAGCGCCTGGCCCTCGATCTCACGCCCACTTTCGCCATATACATGCCCAAGGTTCTCCAGCGACTGCAGGTTGCCGTGCAGAGAGAAGGAGATCAGGTACCAGCGCTCGGCCGCCTCGAGTTCGCCCAGGCGGTGATAGGCCACAGCCAGGTTGTGCTGGGCGAATACGTGGTCGGATTCCAGGGCCTGCAACAACGCCTGCTTCGCCTGCTGATAGTCTTCGAGCTGCAGGTACAGAAGGCCAAGATTGTTGTAGCCGTCGACATTGCCCAACTCGGCCGCGCGCCGGTAGGCCTGCTCGGCCTGCGGATAGCGTTCGGCATGCAGATGGACGTCGCCAAGCAGGTTCAGCGCCTCCGGATGATCGTGGCGCACGGCGTTGTTGAGGTGCTCGACGGCGGCATCGTGATCGCCGTCCTGGTAGGCCATGCTGCCAAGGTAGAAGTGGCTGCGGGGACAATCGTACTCGGCGGCTTTCTGGAAGTATTGGCGGGCGGTGTCGTGATCACCCTCCTGGAAGGCCATGCTGCCGAGGTTGTAGTGGCTGCCCGGATAATCGTGCTTGGCAGCCCTCTGGAAGTGTCGGCGGGCGACGTCGTGATCACCGTCTTGATAGGCCATGATGCCGAGGTTGTAGTGGCTGCCGGGATAATCGCGATCGGCGGCCATCTGGAAGTGTCGACGGGCATCGGCGCGATCGTCACGTGCCAGACTCACCGCGCCAACGCCGTTCATCCAGCGCGGGTCGGCGGGGCACGCCTTGGCAAGGGTCTGGAAGGACTCCAGCGCGGTGTCCAGATCCTGCTCGCGAAACGCCGCCCAGGCCTGCTCATTGAGCGCAGTCACCTGCTCGTCACTGAGCGTTTTTTTATTCATGAACCACATGGTGTTTCCTGCCTTGCGAGGGCCGACCATTCTAAAGGCGCTTACAGAAGCCAAACAAGGCAATGGCTCTGCTGGGCAGGTTCGAACCGTAACACCCCGGAAAATGAACTGTGTCCAACCTGAACGGTCTGCAACGTTGGAGCATTCTTTCCATAGGAGGTTTCTGGTGTCCTGGAAGTCAAACCTTGCAATTCTTGCCTTATCTGCCGCTGCCTTTTCGGCGCATGCCCAATCCGATAATGAAGTAGTCGAGGACATGCTGATGCGCTCGGCCAATGTCTGCCCAGGCCACAGCGCTGAACGCACCACGCCGACGGTGAAGAAAGTGCCGGTCGGTGCCCTGCGGGTCATGCTCGACCGAGGTCTGGTCATGTGCCCCGACCGGCGTCTCGATGCCGATGCTCCGGCGGTATTCTTCGGCAGAGTTGGCGTATTCGAATGGAACCCCGAGGTGCCTGAAAGCTCGGCTGTGATCGTCAAGCAAATCGACGCCATGACCCGCAAGGACGAGTACCCCTCGGACACGTTGGTGTGGGATGCCTCGGGCAGGCCACTTGAGCAACGTACGGTGCCTGCTTTCGAAGCCAAACCTGGCGCCGCTGTGCTGTACAAGATGCGTTAGTCTTTCCAGGCGGCGTATGACGAAACATCGAATTGAAAACAGCCTCACCCGCACAGGTGGGGCTCGTTCATTTTTGGCTGCTACACTGGCCTGCCCATGAGTGAACACAGCAGACATCCCAGCCTGAACCGACTGGCATGTCGCCGAGCAACGGCGTAGCCCATGACCCGGACATCCCGCGTAGCCGACCCGTCCTACGAACTGATGGACGACCACGAAGGCCATTCGCTGATCTACCGTCAGCATGGCTTCCCATCGCCCCTCGTACGCTGGCACTTTCACAAGGAATATGAGCTGCACCTGATCGTCGCCAGCTCCGGCAAGGTGTTCATCGGCGACTACATCGGCAATTTTTCTCCCTATACCCTGTTTCTCACCGGCCCTGGCCTGCCGCACAACTGGATCAGCCAGGTGGAGGAGGGCGAGGTGGTGGAAACCCGCGACATGCTGGTCAACTTCACCGATGAGGTGCTGGAAAGCGGCAGTGCCGTGTTCGCCGAACTCGGTGGCCTGCAGCCCTTGCTGGCTCGCGCGCAGTTCGGTATCGAGTTTCGCGACCCGCAGATGATTCGCGAAGCCGGCGTGTTGATGAGCAAGATCGCCAGCAGCCGTGGCATTACTCGCCTGGGACATTTCTTCATCCTCATGGAGTTGCTCGCGGGCAGCGAGGACTACCAGTTGCTGTCGGGCGTGACCTCTTCGCAACTGGGTGACGAGCAACATGTCGAGCGTATCAACCGGGCAGTGGACTACATCTTCCAGTACTACGCGCAGGGCATCAGCCAGGAAGAAGTTGCCGCGCACCTGGGCATGACCACCACCTATTTCTCGCGCTTCTTCAAGCAGGCCACCGGGCGTGGTTTCGTCGAGTTCGTCAACCGTCTGCGGGTCAGCAAGTCCTGCGAGCTGCTGAGCAAGAGCGACAAGCCGGTGACCGACGTCTGCTTCGAGTCTGGCTTCAGCAATATCTCCAACTTCAACCGCCGCTTCCAGCAACTCAAGGGTATGACGCCGTCGGGCTATCGCAAGCTCGCGGTGCAGCGCCTCACCGAGCGAAACCTGTACTGAGCCGGCAGCATTATCCACGCCGATATCCTCGAAAAGCCCCGTGCTAGAAAGGTCTTTCCGTAGCTATGTGGGTTTCTGTTCGTCCGTCGAGTGCAAAAAAGTATCGATCGTTGTGCGCTCAAGGATTTGTCCGCGCGAGCCAGCAGGGGGTGTAATCGAGCCCGAGCGAAACAAAAACAATAACGTTCTTCCGTAGCCGCACGAGCGCGGAAGAGGAGTTCACAAGCATGAACCACTCGATCAAAGCATTCGCAGCAGCCTCTTGCCTCTCCCTCAGCGTGGTCGCCCAGGGCGCCGAAACCCTGACCATCGCCACGGTCAACAACAGCGACATGATCCGCATGCAGCGGCTCGCCAAGGCCTTCGAAGAGCAGCACCCCGATATCCGCCTGAAGTGGGTGGTACTTGAAGAGAACGTGCTGCGCCAGCGTCTGACCACAGATATCGCCACCCAGGGCGGTCAGTTCGACGTGCTGACCATCGGCATGTACGAAGCGGCGCTGTGGGGCGAAAAAGGCTGGTTGGAGCCGATGAAGGACCTGCCAGCCGACTACGACCTCGACGATGTCTTCCCGTCGGTGCGCCAGGGCCTGTCCGCCAAGGGCACGCTGTATGCGCTGCCGTTCTATGCCGAAGCCTCGATCACTTATTACCGCAAGGACCTTTTCCAGCAGGCCGGCCTGAGCATGCCTGAGCACCCGACCTGGGATCAGATAGCCCAGTTCGCCGGCAAGCTGCATCAGCCGGACAAGGGCGTGTACGGCCTGTGCCTGCGCGGCAAGGCCGGCTGGGGCGAGAACATGGCGCTGATCACCACCCTGGCCAATGCCTATGGTGCGCGCTGGTTCAACGAGCAGTGGCAGCCCGAATTCACCGGCAGCGAGTGGAAGAGCGCGCTCAACTTCTACGTCGACAACATGAAGAAGTACGGCCCGCCGGGTGCCTCCAGCAACGGCTTCAACGAAAACCTGGCGCTGTTCAACAGCGGCAAGTGCGCGCAGTGGGTCGATGCCAGCGTCGCCGGCTCCTTCGTGACCGACACCTCGCAAAGCAAGGTCGCCGACGCCGTCGGCTTCACCTTTGCCCCGACCCAGGTCACCGACAAGGGCGCTTCCTGGCTGTACTCCTGGGCACTGGCGATTCCCACCAGTTCCAAGTCCAAGGACGCTGCCAGGACCTTCAGCGCCTGGGCCACCTCCAAGGCCTATGCGCAGCTGGTCGCCGAGAAGGATGGCGTGGCCAACGTGCCGCCAGGTACCCGCGCCTCGACCTACAGCGATGCCTACATGCAGGCCGCGCCATTCGCCAAAGTCACCCTGGAATCGCTGAAGAAGGCCGACCCGGCCAACCCGAGTGCCAAGCCGGTGCCCTATGTGGGCATTCAACTGGTGACCATCCCCGAGTTCCAGGCCATCGGCACCAGCGTCGGCAAGCTGTTCGCCGCTGCGCTGACCGGGCAGATGCAGCCTGAGCAAGCACTGATGGCCGCCCAGCAGAGCACCGAGCGAGAAATGAAGCGCGCCGGGTATCCGAAGTAGCCGTCGCGCAGACCCAGCCTCAGCCCACGGGGCTCTGCGTGAGCCGGCGGTAGGCGGGGCATGGCGCCTGGGCCATGCCTGGGCGATCCGCTCTCTGCTCACGTCACCACCCATTACGCCCTCGGAGGCATGATGAACTCTACGGCTATCAACACACCTGCTGCACAGGCCGGCACGCCAGGCGGGCGCAAGCCCCGGCGCCTGGCGCCCGGCTGGTTTCTGGTCAGCCCTTCGGTCGCCCTGCTGTTGATCTGGATGATCGTGCCGCTGGGCATGACCGTTTACTTCTCGCTGATCCGCTACAACCTGCTGTATCCCGGTGAGAACGACTTCGTCGGCCTGGAGAACTTCCACTACTTCGTCACCGACGCCGCGTTCCTCTCCGGGGCTGGCAATACGCTGTTGCTGGTCGGCAGCGTGCTGCTGATCAGCGTGGTGTTCGGCGTGCTGATTTCCGCGCTGCTGGAAGCCTGCGAGTTCTTCGGGCGCGGCATCGTGCGGGTGCTGCTGATTTCGCCGTTCTTCATCATGCCCACGGTCAGCGCGCTGCTGTGGAAGAACCTGATCTTCCATCCGGTCTCGGGAATCCTCGCCGCCGTCTGGCAGTTCTTCGGTGCCCAGCCAGTGGACTGGCTGGCGCAGCATCCGCTGTTGTCGATCATCCTGATCGTGTCCTGGCAGTGGCTGCCGTTCGCCATCCTGATCCTGATGACCGCCATGCAGTCGCTGGACCAGGAGCAGAAGGAAGCCGCGCGTCTCGACGGTGCCGGTCCCATCGCCATTTTCTGGCACCTGACCCTGCCGCACCTGGCGCGGCCGATCGCCGTGGTGGTGATGATCGAGACCATCTTCCTGCTCTCGGTGTTCGCCGAGATCTACACCACCACCAGCGGCGGCCCGGGTTACGAGTCGACCAATCTGGCCTACCTGATCTACAACCAGGCCCTGCTGCAGTTCGACGTCGGCATGGCCTCGGCGGGCGGGTTGATCGCGGTGGTCATCGCCAACATCGCCGCCATCGTGCTGATCCGCATGATCGGCAAGAACCTGACCGACCAACAGTGAGGGCAATCGGATGCTGACGCTGAAACAATCCCGTCGCCTGCAGAGCCTGATCATCGGCGTCCTGGCCTGGGCCATCGCCGTGGTGATCTTCTTCCCGATCTTCTGGATGGTGCTGACCAGCCTGAAGACCGAGATCGATGCCTTCGCCACGCCGCCGCAGTTCATCTTCACCCCGACGCTGGAGAACTACCTGCACATCAACGAGCGCAGCGACTACTTCGCCTTCGCCTGGAACTCGGTGCTGATCTCGGTCTCCGCGACCCTGCTGTGCATGCTCCTGGCCGTTCCGGCGGCCTATTCCATGGCGTTCTTCGAAACGCGCCACACCAAGCGCACGCTGTTGTGGATGCTGTCGACCAAGATGCTGCCGCCGGTGGGCGTGCTGGTGCCGATCTACCTGCTGGCCAAGCAGTTCGGCCTGCTCGACTCGCGCCTGGCGCTGATCGTCATCTACACCCTGATCAACCTGCCGATCGTCGTGTGGATGATTTACACCTACTTCAAGGACATCCCCGTGGACATCCTCGAAGCGGCGCGCCTGGATGGCGCCACCACCTGGCAGGAGATCGTCCGCGTGCTGCTGCCGATCGCCCGCGGTGGCCTGGCCTCGACCATGTTGCTGTCGCTGATCCTGTGCTGGAACGAGGCCTTCTGGTCGCTCAACCTGACCAGCTCCGCCGCGGCGCCACTGACCGCCCTGGTGGCGTCCTACTCCAGCCCGGAGGGGCTGTTCTGGGCCAAGCTTTCCGCCGTCTCGACACTGGCCTGCGCGCCCATCCTGATCTTCGGCTGGATCAGCCAAAAACAACTGGTACGCGGCCTGTCCTTCGGCGCGGTGAAATAACAGGAGACCTTCCACATGGCTAATCTGAAGATTCGCAACCTGCAAAAAGGCTTCGATGGCACGGCGATCATCAAGGGCGTCGACCTGGATATCCGCGACCGTGAGTTCGTGGTCTTCGTCGGCCCGTCAGGCTGTGGCAAGTCGACCCTGCTGCGCCTGATCGCCGGGCTGGAGGAGGTCAGCAGCGGGCGTATCGAACTCGACGGTCAGGACATCACCGACATGGCCCCGGCGCGCCGCGACCTGGCAATGGTGTTCCAGACCTACGCGCTGTATCCGCACATGACCGTGCGCAAGAACCTCTCCTTCGCCCTCGACCTGGCCAGGGTGGGCAAGCAGGAGGTCGAAGCCAAGGTCGCCAACGCCGCGCGCATTCTGCAGCTGGAGGCGCTGCTGGAGCGCAAACCCAAGCAGCTTTCCGGCGGCCAGCGCCAGCGCGTGGCCATCGGCCGCGCCATCGTGCGCAACCCGAAGATCTTCCTGTTCGACGAGCCGCTGTCCAACCTCGACGCCGCCCTGCGCGTGCAGACCCGCCTGGAGCTGGCGCGGCTGCACAAGGAGCTGCAGGCCACCATGATCTACGTGACCCACGACCAGGTCGAAGCCATGACCCTGGCCGACAAGGTGGTGGTGCTCAATGGCGGGCGGGTCGAGCAGGTCGGTTCGCCGCTGGAGCTGTATCACCATCCGGCCAACCTGTTCGTCGCCGGGTTTCTCGGCACGCCGAAGATGGGCATGCTGCGCGGCACCCTGAGCGGTGTCGAGGCCGAGCGTTGCCAGGTGCAGCTGGACTGTGGCCCGCACCTGGAGCTGCCGCTGTGCGCCGCGGGCCTCAGCGTCGGCAGCAGCGTGACCCTGGGCATACGCCCGGAACACCTCAACGTGGTCAGCGCCGGTAGCGGGCGCATGCAGGTCATTGCCGATGTCAGCGAGCGCCTGGGCAGCGACACCTTCTGCCATGTGCGCTGCACCTCGGACGAGATGCTCACGGTGCGCGTGCGCGGTGACTTCGCCCCGCGTTATGGGGACGACCTGACGCTGGATTTCGACTTGGCGCACTGCCACCTCTTCGACGCCGATGGCCAAGCCGTCGCCAAACCATTGCAGCAGGCCGCCTGACGCCGCTTTACCAAGGGATTTTCCAGATGAAACTCAATCGCCAGCAGCTTTCCGGGCTGGGCGGCGCTGTCGCGCTGCCCAGCTATACCGCCGACATGATCCGCACCGGCATCGCCCATATCGGCGTTGGCGGCTTTCACCGCGCCCACCAGGCGGTCTACACCGATGCCCTGATGAACCAGGGCCTGGCGCTCGACTGGGGCATCTGCGGGGTCGGCGTGCGCGCCGCAGACCGCGCCATGCGCGATGCCCTGGCCAGCCAGGACTACCTCTACACCCTGGTCGAACTGGGCGACCAACCGAACCTGCCGGTGCGGGTGATCGGCGCGATCAACGACATGCTGCTGGCCGAAGAGTCGCCCCAGGCATTGGTCGACAAACTGGCCGATCCGGCGATTCGCATCGTCTCGCTGACCATCACCGAAGGCGGCTACTGCATCGACGACAGCACCGGCGAGTTTCTCGCCGAGCTGCCTGCCATCCAGCACGACCTGCGCCACCCCGAAGCGCCGCAAAGCGTGTTCGGTATTCTCTGCGCCGCCCTGGCCAAGCGTCGCGCCGCCGGTATTCGTGCCTTCACGCTGATGTCCTGCGATAACCTGCCGCACAACGGCGCTGTCACACGCAAGGCGCTGCTGGCTTTCGCGCATCTGGCTGACCATGAACTGGCCACCTGGATCGACCACCATGTCAGCTTCCCCAACGCCATGGTCGACCGCATCACACCGATGACCAGCGCGGCGCACCGCCAGCAACTGGCCGAGCAGCACGGCATCGACGATGCCTGGCCGGTGGTCTGCGAGCCCTTCGTGCAATGGGTGCTGGAAGACAAATTCGTCAACGGCCGCCCGGCCTGGGAAAAGGTCGGCGTGCAGTTCACCGACGACGTCACCCCCTACGAGGAAATGAAGATCAAGCTGCTCAACGGCAGCCATCTGGCACTCACCTACCTGGGCTTTCTCAAGGGTTACCGCTTCGTTCACGAAACCATGAACGACCCGCTGATGCGCGAGTACGTGCGCACCTTCATGGACCTCGACGTGACCCCGCAACTGGCCCCGGTGCCGGGCATCGACTTGAACACCTACAAGGACACGCTGATCGAGCGCTTTTCCAACCAGGCCATCGCCGACCAGCTGGAGCGCGTGTGCTCGGATGGTTCGTCGAAGTTTCCCAAGTTCATCGTGCCGACCCTCAACCGCCTGATCGCCGACGGCCAGCCGCTGGAGCGGGGCGCCCTGGTGGTCGCCGCCTGGGCAATGTACCTGAAGGGCGTGGATGAGAACGGGGTGGACTATCGTATTCCCGACCCACGCGCCGAGTTCTGTCAGGCGTTGGTAGCCGATGACGCTCAGGTGCGCGAACGGGTACTGGGCGTCGAGGCCATCTTCGGCACGGCCATCCCGCAATCAGCTGAGTTCGCGGCGGCCTTCGAGCGCTGCTACGAGAATCTGCGCACGCTCGGGGTGACCCGCACCCTGCAGATCGTGCTGGGTAACTGAGCATGTACCTCGGTATCGATTGCGGCACCCAGGGCACCAAGGCGCTGGTGCTGGATGCCGACAGCGGCCAGGTGCTCGGCGCGGGTAGCGCCAGCCATACGCTGCACAGCGGCGCCAATGGCCGACGCGAGCAGCAACCGCAGCAGTGGCTGGACGCTTTCGAACAGGCCACCCGCGAAGCACTGGCCACCGCCGGTATCAGCGGTGAGCAGATTCTGGGTATTGGCGTTTCGGGTCAGCAGCACGGCCTGGTGCTGCTCGATGAGCAAGGCACGGTGCTGCGCCCGGCCAAGCTCTGGTGCGACACCGAGTCGACCCCGCAGAACCGGCTTCTACTCGATCATCTCGGCGGCGAGGCGGGGTCGCTGCAGCGCCTGGGCGTGGCCATCGCACCGGGCTATACGGTGTCCAAGCTGCTGTGGACGCGTGAGCACCACCCGGACCTGTTCGCCCGCATCGCGCATATCCTGCTGCCGCATGACTACCTCAACTACTGGCTCACCGGGCGTGCCTGCAGCGAGTATGGCGACGCCTCCGGCACGGGCTATTTCGATGTCCGCACGCGCAGCTGGGACCGCGCGCTGCTCAACTTCATCGATCCCAGCGGGCGGCTGCAGCACGCGTTGCCGCCGTTGCTCGAAGCGCATCAGCCGGTGGGCCGCATTCGCCGGCAGATCGCCCGCCAACTGGGGCTCAACCCCGAGGCCGTAGTCGCCAGTGGCGGCGGCGACAACATGATGGGCGCCATCGGCACCGGCAACATCCGCCCAGGGGCGATCACCATGAGCCTGGGTACCTCCGGCACCCTCTACGCCTATAGCGATAAGCCGATGGTCAGCCCGCATGCGCAGGTGGCGACCTTCTGTTCGTCATCCGGGGGTTGGCTGCCGCTGATTTGCACGATGAACCTCACCAGTGCCACGGGGTTGGTCCAGCAACTGCTGGAGGTGGATCTGCAGCGCTTCGGCGATTTGGTCGAGCAAGCGCCGATCGGCGCCGAGGGCTTGCTGATGCTGCCGTTCTTCAATGGCGAACGGGTGCCGGCACTGCCCGACGCGCGTGCCAGCCTGAGGGGCATGGACGGGGGCAACCTGACCCGCGCCAACCTGTGTCGGGCAGTGGTCGAGGGCACCAGCTTCGGCCTGCGCTATGGTCTTGACCTGCTGCGCGCCAGCGGCCTGCAAAGCCAGACCATCCAGTTGATCGGCGGCGCGGCGAAGAGTCCGGTGTGGCGCCAGGTGATTGCCGACATCATGGGCACCCCCTTGGTTTGCCCGCAGCACACCGAAGCCGCCGCGCTGGGCGCTGCCATCCAGGCCGCCTGGTGCGTGATGCCCGGCGCGGATCGCCAGGCGCAGCTTGCCGCGCTGTGCGAGCGTTGCGTGCAGCTCGATGCCAGTACGCACACCCAGCCAGACCCGGCGCGCACGGCGCAGTACGAACGCGTCTATCAGCGCTACCGTGAGCAGGTCAGCCTGCTGGCCGAGAACCCATTGGCGTGAGAACGCCTTGAAGAGCACCTTTGAAAACGCCGGTCGTTGGCTCAGGTGCCTGTGAACCGATAGGGAGACACCCATGTACCTGGTCTGTGGCGAAGCGCTGTTCGATGTGTTCATCCAGAACGACGGCCCGCGTAGCAACGAGCTGGCCTTCAAGGCCATCGCTGGTGGTTCGCCGTTCAACGTGGCGTTGGGGCTGCGCCGTCTGGGCGCCGTGTCGGCGCTGTTCACTGGCATCTCGTCGGACAGCCTCGGCCAACGGCTGCGCCAGGTGCTGCGCGAGGAGGGCGTCAGCGACGCCTGCCTGATCGCCAGCGATGCGCCGACCACCCTGGCCATGGTCGGCCTGGACGCCGAAGGCTCGCCGCATTACTCGTTCCGTGGCGAAGGCTGCGCCGACCGCCTGCTGCGTGCCGAGCATCTGCCGGCACTCGATGCCCAGGTGCGCGGCCTGCATGTCGGCTCGTTCTCGCTGGTGGTGGAACCGGTGGGCAGTACGCTGCTGCAACTGGTCCAGCGCGAACATCAGCAGCGCCTGATCAGCCTCGACCCCAACGTACGGCTCGGCCCGGCGCCGGACATCGCGCGCTGGCGTGAACGCGTCGAGGCCTTTGCCCGCTACGCGCACCTGATCAAGGTCAGCGAAGAAGACCTGCAACTGCTGTACCCCGAGCGCGACCCGCAACAGGTCGCGGCGGCCTGGCGCAACGAACGCTGCCAACTGGTGTTCCTCACCCACGGCAGCCAGGGCGCCAGCGTGCACAGCCGCCACGGGCAATGGTCAGCGCCCGCCGTGGCGGTCACCACCCGCGACACCGTCGGGGCCGGCGACACCTTCCAGGCTGCGCTGCTCAGCTACCTGGCCCGCCACGCACTGGATACCCCCGAGGCGCTGGCGACGCTCAGCCGTGAGCAGATCGACGCGATGCTGCGCCTGGCCATCGAGGCGGCCGCCGTGACCTGTTCGCGAGTCGGCCCGGACCTGCCTTACCTGCACGAGCTGAGCGGCGATCACCTGGCAGTGCGTTGAACATCCTTGAGTCGGAGCGCGGCATGGCGTGCTAGCCTGCCGGCTCCACTGCCCCGCACTCAATCTGGAACGATCATGCCCAACGCCGAAGACTTGACTGCACATTCCATCGATTTGCGCTGCCGCGTCCATCTGGGGGTGATGGAAATCCCCGTGCATTACATGCGCGGTGGCACGTCCACCGGGGTGGTGATCTGGGAGCCCTTGCTGCCGAAGGATGAAGCGCTGCGCGACGAGTTGCTGCGGCATCTGATGGGGGTTCCGCAGGTGGGTGAGGCTCCGGGCAATCGGCAGATAGCCGGCCTGGGGCGTGGTCCGGCGACCAGCAACAAGGTGTTCCTGGCCAGGGTCGAACAGACGCCGGCCGGGCCGCGCCTGGTCAGTACGCTGGCGCAGCTGGCCAGTGGTCATGCCGGCATCGACTGGAGCGTGAACTGCGGGAACATGTCTTCGGCCTTGCCGCTCTGGGCGTTTGACAGCGCGATGATCGAGGCGCCCAAAAAAGGCGCCTGCGAGGTCGAGATTTTCAACAGCAATACCGGGGTCGTCACCCTCAGCCGCATGTGGCGGGGCGATGACGGTCGCTTTGCGCTGGCGGACATTCCTGGCGTGCTCGGAGCCTTCCCACGGGTCGATCTGTTCTTGCAGGATCCGGTTGGCAGCAAGACCGGGGTGCTGCTACCGACCGGCGCAGTGGTCGATGAGATCGAAGGCCATGAAGTGTCCTGTGTCGACGTGGCGGTGCCGATGGTCATCGCCAAGGCGGCGAGCTTTGGCAAGACCGGCCATGAATCGATCGCGGAGCTGGAAGGCGATGCGGCCTTCATGGCCGAGTTGCGCAAGGTCTGGGTGGCGGCGGGGCTGAAAATGAAGCTGCGCCGTCGCGACGGCGAGCTGATGACCCGCGCGGAGATCGAGCGCAGCGAAACCATTCCCAAGGTGTGCATCGTCGGCGCCCCGACCGAGGGCGGCAATATCACGGTGCGTTACTTCACGCCACAGACCGGGCATGCCTCCATGGCGGTCTCGGGAGGCTGCTGCCTGGCCGCAGCCTGCCTGTTGCCGGGCAGCACGGCGCATCAGGTGGCGCAACGGGTGAGCGCACCTGGCGCGACCTTTGGCGACATAGAGGTGAGCATCGAGAACCCGGCCGGCAAACTGGATGCGACGGTCACCGCCCGGTGTGTCGAACAGCGAATCGAGATCCAGGCAGCCGCCTATCGCCGCAGTACGCAGATTCTCATGCGCGGGCATGTTCCCCTTTATGGCGCTTCAGCGGCGTTGCTCGATGCCCTGATCGGAGCACTCTGAATACTGGCTGCAAAAAGCCTCGGCAAGATCGAAAGGCGGCCTTCAAGGCCGCCGCAACCGGCACTTGTAACCTGAGTCGTTCTTATTCAAACCGGCGCGCAACAGGCTTGGCTGTCGGACGTGCAAATCTTTTGATCGAAGCGCCAGGAAAACCTTGCGGATAATGGTGAATTGCCATTAATAATGTCCGGGCACCTCACGACTGGGGCTCTGCAGCAAGCAACTTGCTGCCGATGAACGGGGCCTGGCTGGGCTCAAGAAGGTATTTCTCAAGACGATAGTGTTATTGGATCTCATGCCTCCGCCGCTGGACGACGGTGCCATGTGCCCTGGCTTAATGAATAACAGGAATAAGAAATGGCCACGATTCGGATCCGCTACACCCTCATGTTCCTTGCTTTCATCGTTGCCACTATCGCGGCCACCGTCATCGGTATTCGCCTGTGGGTAACGCCGGACCTGGTCGCCGCTGGCGAGGCCTCGGTGCTGACCCGGGTCAACGATGTCGGCACCCGTATCTACCGCGAGCTGAATCAGATCCAGTCGCAGCAGCGCGCGATCACCCAGGCGGTGCCGCTGCTGGACAGCCCGATGATCGATAAAGTGCTACCGGGCCTGGTAGACCAGTACGGTGACGTCAAGGTATTCGGCGGCGGTATCTGGCCATTGCCCAACCAACGCGAGCAGGGGCGTGACAAGTTCAGCACCTTCTACCACCGCGATGCCTCCGGCAAGCTGATCGTCAACACCCATTGGAACTCGGCCGAATCGCTCAACTACTGGGAACAACCCTGGTACCTCGCCGGCCTCAAGGCGCCCGCCGGGCAGTGCGCCTGGGCGGCTGCCTACAAGGATGCCGCGAGTGCCGAACCGCGCACCAACTGCGCCATGGCCATCCAGCGTGATGGCAAGCCTTACGGCGTGGCGACCATCGACATGACCCTGGGCTTCTTCAACCCGCTGGTCAACGACTTGCGCAAGAGCCTGGACGACACCGACATGATGATCGTCGAGGCAGACGGCAAGATCCTCAGCAACCTGACCGAGCTGGGCGATTCGCAGATCCTCAACAACGTTTCCGCCTATGCTGGCCGTTCGCCCTTCGTTGCCGCCATCCAGCGCAACCTGGGCAAGCTGCAAGGCGATGCCGTGGTGCGCGATTTCTACGAAGACGAACACGGTACGCCGCACAGTTTCTTCCTGCGTCCCCTGGCCGGTACGCCTTGGCTGCTCGCCACCGCATTGCCGACCTCACTGCTGCACGCCACCAACACCAGCATTCTGCAGACCCTGGCGCTGATCCAGTTGCCCCTTGTGGTACTGCTGGCGGCGATCATGGTCCTGGCGCTCGGCAAACTGATGGGGCGCCTGGGCATGCTGCAACGCAATATCGAATCCCTCTCGGCTGGCGATGCCGACCTGACCCGTCGTGTGCCGGTGCAGGGCAAGGACGAGGTGGATGCCGTGGCCGGTGCGGTGAATACCTTCATTGCCTACCTGCAACGCCTGATGGGCGAGGTGGGCGACGCGACCCAGCGCATCAACAGCGGTATCCGGCAGTTGCACGGGCAAGCCCAGCAGACCAGCTCCATCCTGGGCCGCCATGCCGCCGAGACCGACCAGGCGGTGACTGCCATCACCGAGATGAGCGCCACCTCCGACTCCGTATCGCGCAGTGCCAGCGACACCGCCGACCTGACCCGCGCAGCCAACGGCCAGGCCGAACATTCACGGCTGACCGTGCAGCAGGCTTCCAATAGCGTGTTGGCGCTGGTCGAGCAGGTGGACGACGCCACGCTGAAGGTCAAGGCCATGGAAACCGATGCCGAGCGCATCAACCAGGTGCTGGGGGTGATCGGCGAGATCGCCGGGCAGACCAACCTGCTGGCCCTCAATGCCGCTATCGAAGCAGCGCGGGCTGGCGAGCAGGGCCGCGGGTTCGCGGTGGTGGCCGATGAGGTGCGGGCGCTGGCCGGGCGTACCCAGCAGAGCACCGCCGAGATCAACGAGATGCTCGGGCGGTTGCAGCAGGGCGTCAGCTCGGCGGTGTCGGCCATGGAAGTGACCAAGGCCAGCTGCCAGAGCACCGCTGACAAGACCCGTCAGGTGACTGCCGGCCTGGATGAGATGAGCGGTTCGGTGGCGCGCATCAGCGACCTGTCCACGCAGATCGCGACCGCTGCCGAGCAGCAGAGCGCGGTGGCTGGCGAGATCAACCAGAACATGGTCGCGGTACGCCACATGGTTGAAGAGCTGGTGACCAGTGGGACGCGCACCGCCGAAGGCACGACCGCAGTGCAGCAGTCCAACGAGCAGTTGATCGCCCTGGTCGGCCGCTTCAAGGTCTGACCGCCACCGACGAAGGCCTGAGCGGTCGCTGCTCAGGCCTTTTCGTTTCAGTCGCGGCAGACGAATTCGAGCACGCGCTCGAGCATGGCGTCACAGGCGGCCAGTTGCTCGACGCTGACGAATTCGTCGGGCTTGTGGCCCTGGTCCATGCTGCCGGGACCGCAGACCACCGTCGGCACGCCCGCCTGGTCGAACAGGCCGCCCTCGGTGCCGAAGGCCACCGTACCGAAATCACGCGAGCCGCAGAACTGCGCCAGCCACTCGGCGGCCGGGCTGTCCGGTGCGGTGTACAGCCCCGGGTAGCTGGACAGTTCATGGAAGTGGATGGCGCTCTGGCCGCTGACCGCCTGCATGGCCGGCAGCAGACTGTGCTGCGCGTAGTCGCGCAACTGTTCCAGCACGTGGGCCGGGTTCAGCGAGGGCAGGGCGCGCACTTCGAAGTCGAAGCGGCAGTGTTCCGGCACGATGTTCAGTGCCTGGCCACCCTGGATCACGCCGGTCTGCACGGTGGAGAAGGGTGGGTCGAAGTTCGTGTCGCAATGTTCCTGCGCTTTCAGGGTCTCGGCCAGGCGGCCCAGCTCGCCGATCAGCCGCGCGGCGTATTCGATGGCGTTCACCCCTTGCGGGGTGTAGGCCGAATGGCAGGCCGCGCCTTTCACTTCGCAACGTATCGCCAGCTTGCCCTTGTGCCCCAGCACCGGCTTGAGTTCGGTGGGTTCGCCGATCACGCAGAGCATCGGTTTCACCGCGCGCTGGCTCAGTTGCGCGAGCAGGCCGCGCACGCCCAGGCAGCCGACTTCTTCGTCGTAGGACAGCGCCAGGTGCAGGGGGCGGCGCAAGGGTGCCTTGACCGCCGCCGGCACCAGCGCCAGCACGCAGGCCAGGTAACCCTTCATGTCGGCGGTGCCGCGCCCGTAAAGCCTGCCCTCGGCTTCGGTGAGTTCGAAGGCCGGGCGCGTCCAGGCCTGGCCGTCCACCGGCACTACGTCGGTGTGGCCGGACAACACGATACCCGGATGCTCCTGCGGGCCAATGGTAGCGAACAGGTTGGCCTTGGTACGGCTGTCGTTGTAGGTCAGCTCGGCGCTGACACCGAACGCGGCCAGGTAGTCGCGCACGTAGTCGATCAGGGCCAGGTTGGATTCGCGGCTGGTGGTGTCGAAGGCCACCAGCCGAGCCAGCAGGGCACGGCTGTCGTTCATCGGTCGTCTCCCGGAACGCCGTAGCCCGGCGCACGGTCCGGGGCCAAGGCGCGGTCGATGTAGTCCTGCAGTTGCGGCCGGTAGGCCTGCCAGAGTTTCGCCAGTTCACCGATAGGGTCCTGCTCGGCCCAGTCGACGCGCAGGTTGACGATCGGCCAACTGGGCTCGCCGACCACCAGCACGGCCGCCGAATGCACCGGGCCGGCTTCGCCACCCGCGGCCATGGCCGCCTGCATGGCGTGGATCAGGCGTTCGGCGAGCGGCCCGGTTGACTGTTCGAAGGCTTCGACCAGCACCTGGACCACGCGCGGGTCCTTGAGCATGTTGCCCGCTCCGACACAGTCACGGCCGCTGAGCGCGTGGTTTACGCCGAGGGTCTGGCTGCCGCTGAAATGTGCCGTGCGGCCCTGCGCGTCGATGACCGTCACCTGGCGATAGGCGCTGTAGGCGTCCTCGGCCAGGCTCAGGCGCAGCGCCTGTTGCGGGTCCTCGCCATGGCCCAGGTGGTCCAGGGTACGCGGGCCGAGCGCCGGCAGGGTGATGTTCTGCGAGCTTACCGCCCCGACACCCGGCCGTAGCCACGGGCAGCGCGCGCCCACGGCGATGCTCGACGAGCTGATGGCGATGCCCAGTTGGCCGGTCTTGGCGCAGCGCGCCGTGATGGAAAAGGTCATGCGCGCCTCCTTATTCGGGAATCACCGCGATTACGTCGATTTCCATCAGCCACTGCGGCTGGCCGAGCGCGGAGACCACCAGGCCGGTGGAGATGGGGAACACGCCCTTGAGCCATTTGCCGACTTCCTGGTAGACCGGCTCGCGGTAGCGCGGGTCGATCAGGTAGGTGGTGGTCTTGACGATATGGCTCAGGTCGCTGCCAGCCTCTTCGAGCAGTTGCTTGACGTTCTTCATGGCCTGTTCGGCCTGGGCACGCGGGTCGCCGAGGCCGACCAGGTTGCCGTCGAAGTCGGTGCCCACCTGGCCGCGCACGTACACGGTGTTGCCAGCGCGTACCGCCTGGCACAGGTCGTTGTCCAGGGTCTGGTTGGGGTAGGTGTCCTTGGTGTTGAACATGCGGATGCGGGTGTGGGTCGGGGTGCTCATGGCAGGCTCCTGAACAGGGTAGGGCGGCATGCGCTCGGGCATGCCGCAGCAGGGAACATCAGGCGATACGCGACTGGGCGGCCGGCTCGGCGCTGGCGGCGGCGGGCGGATAGTTCTGGTATTTGCGCTGGATGGCGATCTGGTCGGCGACATGCCGGGCATCGTGCCAGGCGCCCCAGATGAACGCCGATCCGCGACGGCTCAGCCAGGGCAGGCCGACGAAGTAGATACCCGGTTCGGCACCCACGCCCCGCTGGTGGCGCGGCTTGCCGTTGGCGTCGAAGGTGTCGACCTGCAGCCAGCTGAAATCGTTGGCGTAGCCGGTCGCCCAGATCACCGAGGTCACGCCGTGGGCCGCCAGGTCCAGTTCGCGCAGTGGCTCGCGAATGCACGCCGCATCCGGCACGCGCTCACGCGCCCCGGGCTCCTCCGGCATGTCCAGGCCGTTGCGCGCCACATAGGCGTCGGCGGCATCGAGCAGGGCCAGGTAGTTGGCGTCGCCGGCATCGAGGTTGTGCACCAGGTCGTCCTTGAAGCGCACCTTGCCATCGGCGAAGGTGTCGGTCAGGCCGACCAGGGTCATGCCGGCCTGGGCCAGGCGGCGGAAGTCCACGGTGTGCCCGCCGCGTGCGCCGCTGACGGCGATGGTCACGTGTTCGCGGCCCTTCTGCATGGTCTCGGTGTCCCACAGGCCGAGCACGCCCAACCACCAGCAGAAGTCGCGGCCGCGATAGGCGCGCGGCGGACGGTCGTGGGGGCCGACCGACAGGTAGACACGCTTGCCGGCGCGCAGCAGTTCGTCGGCGATCTGTACGCCGGAAGAGCCGGCACCCACCACCAGGACCGCGCCTTCGGGCAGTTGCTGGGGGTTGAAGTACTGCGCGGAGTGGATCTGGTACAGGCCCTCGTCTTGTGGGGCGATGGCCGGAATCACCGGTTTCTGGAACGGCCCGGTGGCCACCACGACGCGTTGCGCATGCACGCTGCCTGCCGAGCTTTCGACGATGAAGCCGCTCTGGCCTTCGCAGCGGCTGACCCGGGTCACGGCCACGCCGGTGCGGATCGGTGCCTTGATGTGGCGGGCGTAGGTTTCGAAGTATTCGGCGATCTCGTCCTTGCCAGGGAAGCCGTCCGGGGGCGTCTGGAATTCCAGGCCCGGAAAGCGATCGTGCCAGGCCGGTCCGTTGGCCACCAGCGAGTCCCAGCGCCCGGTGCGCCAGGCTTCGGCAATGCGGCTCTTTTCCAGCACCAGGTGCTCGATGCCCAGGCGGCCCAGGTGTTCGCTCATCGCGACGCCGGCCTGTCCGGCGCCCACCACCAAAGTGTCGATCGTGGTCGGTAATTTGTTCATGACGGTACCCTTCGGCCGCCCGCTGGGGGTTCGGCCGTCAATCTGACAGTAGGAATCGAGTACGCGGCCCTGCTGTTGACTGCGTCCGGGCCGACGTCTTGTGTGCGTCTCAGTCCAGCACGGAAGGGTCCGCCTGGATCATCAGCGCCTTCATTTCGGCGAAGTGCTGCTCGGAAAAGTCGGTGATCTTTTCCCAGGCGCGTGCGGTCTTTTCCGCCACCTCGTCGGACAGCACGCGCAGCGGCTGGCCGGTGGACCAGGCGGCGACCAGCACCTGGCAGGCACGCTCCAGGGTCCAGATGTCGTCGAAGGCCTCGCCGATGGTCGGTGCGATCACCATCACCCCATGGTTGCCCATCAGCAGCCGCCGCTTGCCATCCAGCAGCCCGGCCAGGCGCGCGCCCTCGGCTTCGGTGTCGGCCATGCCGCCATACAGCTCGTCGATGGCCAGACGGTTGAAGTAGCGCGCGGTGTTCTGGTCGATGGGCGGTACGTGCGGCTTGGCCAGGCAGGCCACCGCCGTGGTGTAGACCGGATGCAGGTGCAGCACCACACGCGCTTCGGGCAGACGCCGGTGGATCTGTCCGTGAATCGACCAGGCGGTGGCGTCCACGTCGTCACGCTCGGCGTTGTGCGGGTCGTCCGCGTCGAGCAGCAGCAGGTCGCTGGCGCGGATGCGCGAAAAGTGCTTCCACTTCGGGTTGAGCAGGAAGCGCTTGCCGTCCTCGGACACGGCGGCACTGAAATGGTTGGCGACGGCTTCGTGCATGCCCAGGTGGGCAATGACGCGGAAGGTCGCCGCCAGGTCGATGCGCAGCTGTTCCTCGTGGGAGAGTGCCATGGTCTTCACTCCAGAAGGGTCGTCTGCCAAACGCGGACGACCGGTGAGGGGTCAGGGTTTGGGCATCAGCTCGGCGATGTCCGCTTCGGTGGGGGCCTGGAAGTTGTACTTCTTCAGCAGGGCCGCGTATTCGGGGGTTGCGCTGTATTGCTTGAGGGCGTCGACCAGTGCGGTCTTCACCTCGTCGTTGCCTTTCTTCACGCCGAAGCCGTTGAGCACCGGGTAGATCAGCGTGTCCGAGGAAATCACCAGGCGGTTGCCCAGCTTGTCGATCACCCCACGGGCCACGGCGGCGTCGGTGATCTGCGCCTCGACGGCCTTGGACAACAGCGCCTGGGTGGTCTGCGGGTCGGTGCCGAACTCGCTGATGGCGATCGGCTGCTTGCCGTTCTTCACGCAGTACTCGTCCGAGAGCTTGTGCAGTTGCTGCAGCCAGGAGGTCGCGCCCATCGAGCCGATCTTGTGGCCGCAGAAGTCTTCGGGGCGCTTGGGCTGATAGCTGCTGTCCTTGAGGGCGATGATCGACTCGCCACTCTTGAGGTAGGGAATCATGTCGATGACTTTCATGCGCTCGGCGGTGATGTACATCGACGAGTTGACGATGTCGAAACGACCACCCTGCAGCCCGGTGATCAGGTTGGGAAAGCGCGTGTCGAGGGTTTCCACCTTGCGCCCCATGACCTTGCCCAGCCCGTCGAGGAACTCGATGTCGAAGCCGGCCGGCTGGTTGTTGTCCATGTACTCGTAGGGGAAGAAGGTCAGGTCCGAGCCTGCGCTGAGCTTGCCGGGTTGCTGGAAGGCCGAAGCGCCTGCCGAGGCCAGGGTGATCGCGGTGCCCAGCAGGGCGGTGGAAAGTGTTCGAGTCGAGACGCTTGGTCGTTTCATGACGATGCTCCGCTGAGTGGGTAAAGGATCAACTGGCGGCCTGGTCGAGCCCGGCCTGTTGTACGAAGAAGGAAGCGCCGCGGGGCTTCTGCGGCAGGCGCACGCTGTTGGCGACGCTGCGTACCAGGCCGCTTTCCTGACCGGCGACCAGTACGCCGCAATGCTCGCTGGGCAGCGGGTTGTCGCCGAAGGGCAGGGCGTCCTCGGCGGCGTACACGCTGATGAACAGGGTGCGTGGCAGTTCGGTGTTGTTGGGGCTGGAGGCATGCAGCAGGCGGGTGTGCATGAAGCACACCGAGCCGGCCGGGCCGTAGCAGGCCACCGGCTGGCCGCAATGCTCGGCCACCACCTGGTCGTCGACGGCGCCGGTGAAGCGCCCGTCCTGCCAGTGCGACCACAGCGGGCCTTTGTGGCTGCCACGGATCACAGTCAGCGGACCGTTCTGCGGGGTCACTTCGCTGACCATCAGCAGGGCGGTGACCACGTCGTCATTGCTGTGCGGGGTGAACAGAAAATCCTGGTGCCATTTCACCTGGGTGGCGGTGTGCGGCAGCTTGGAGTTGATCTTGCTGTGGTGAAAGCGCGTGCCGCTGCCGCCGATCAGCTGTGCGGCGATGGTGGCCATCCGTGACTTGAACGCCACTTCGCGGTAGGCCGGTGAGATCTCGGTCGGCGAACTCACCCGGCGCAGCGAGGGGTGAGTGGCGCTGTGATCGCTTTCGATGTCGAAGCGCGGGCGGCCGTCCTGGGTCTTGCCCCAAGGCTGGGTGTGGCTGCGGCTGTCTTCCACCCACAGGTCGAAGTCGCCCTGCAGGGCAATGAGTTCTTCCTCCGACAGCACGTTCTCGACGACCAGGAATCCGTCCCGGTGAAACTGTTCGATCTGCGATTGTTCGAGCATGGCTTAGGTTTTCCGAGTAAGTGGGTGGAAAGCTCAGGCGAGCGACACATCCTTGAGAAAGGCCTCGACCCGTGGGTGCTGGCCATTGCGCAGAACCTGGGGGGCGTCGTCGCACACCACCCGGCCCTTTTCCATGAAGACGATGCGGTCCGAGACCTTGAAGGCGAAGTTCATCTCGTGGGTGACGATCACCATGGTGATGCCCTCCTGGGCCAGCGACTCGATCACTTGCAGTACCTCGTTGACCTTCTCCGGGTCGAGGGCCGAGGTCGGCTCGTCGAACAGCATGATTTGCGGGCGCATCATCAGCGCGCGGGCAATGGCCACGCGCTGTTGCTGGCCGCCGGACAGCTGGTGCGGGTACTTCCAGGCGTGATCGAGCATGCCGACCTTGTGCAGCAGCGCGTAGGCCTGCTGCTTGAGCGCGGCGGGTTCGTCCAGGTGGTGGTAGCGCGGGGCGAGCAGCAGGTTGTCGAGCACGCTCAGGTGCGGGAACAGGTTGAAGCTCTGGAACACCATGCCGATGTTCAGGCGGTGCTCGGTGTGTTCGATGAAGCGGGGCTTCTGCGCGCCGTCCTTGCGCAGGTGGATGAACGGCTGGCCGTTGATCTGGATCTCGCCGTTGTCGAGCTGTTCCAGGCCATTGAGCAGGCGGATCAAGGTGGTCTTGCCGGAGCCCGACGGGCCGATCACCGACACTACTTCACCGGGCTTGACCTGCAGGTTGACCGAGCCGAGCACCTCGACATCGTTGTACGCCTTGTGCAGCCGCGCAGCCTGCAGGGCGGGGGTGTGCAGGTCGAGCACCGGGCGCTGCACGGCGGCGGCCTGCTGGGTGGCCAGGGCCAGCACCTGCTCGTCGGGGGTACGGGTCACTTCACGCTGGGTGACATCGAGGAAGCGTTCCAGGCGTTTGAGCAGGAAGTCGAACACGGTGACGATCAGCACGTAGTAGAAGGCCACGGCAGCCATGGTTTCCATGACCAGGAAGTTCTGTGAATACAGGCGCTGGCCGACCATCAGGATCTCGGTCAGGGAAATCACCGAGACCAGCGAACTCAGCTTGACGATGGAGATGTACTCGTTGGCCAGCGACGGCAAGGCTACACGCAGCGCCTGGGGGATCACCACGCGCCATTGCGTGCCCAGAAAACGCAGGCCCAGGGCTCGTGCCGCTTCACCCTGGCCCTTGGGAATCGACAGCAGGCCGCCACGGTGGATCTCGGCGACGTAGGCGGTCTCGCAGATCACCAGGGCGATGAGACCGGCCCAGAAGGGGTTGGCCAGCACCGCCGAAGTGGCCGGGATGGCCTGCGGCAGGTTGTAGATGAAGATCAGCAGCACCAGCAGTGGCACGCTGCGGAAGAACCAGATGTAGCCCCGCGCGGGCAGGTTGAGTGCGGGTAAGCGGGACTGCTTGGCCAGGGCGACGAAAAACCCCAGGGCGATGCTGATGACCCAGGTCAGGGTGCTGAGCTTGATGACCGTCCAGGTGGCCAGCCAAAACTGTGTATCGCCAAAAAGGCCGAACATGTATTTCCAGTCGAAGGTCATCGTTATCAGGCCCGTTTGAGGAATGTGAAGTGCACGCTTAGTTGTGAGCGCCGTGTACCGATGCCTACAGAATCAATAACCGAGTGACTTATCGTCAATTAGAAAATTACGTGCCTTTGCATAGGATTGTCCTATGTTAGTTATTGAGCTAGTTGTCCGGCTGACGGTGTTCAGTAATATGCTCTACGAGGGTGCGTGGCGCTGCTCATGGCCCGGATTTGCAGTATTTTGGTGCGCATTGGCAGGCCGGGTTCGGGTGTGGTTTTTAGCCATGTAGCGGATTTAACGGCGGTTTTACTGGGCGTGGCGGGCGTGGCACGGCTTTCGCTTGTGGATTGCAAACTATTCAGAAATCTGCACTGAAAAGTTTTTGGCTATGGAGTTGTGATGACCCACTTTACGTTGAGACAACTTCGATACTTTGTCGCCGTGGTCGAAGAAGACAGTATTGTCGAGGCCGCTCGACAATTGCATATCTCCCAGCCGTCCATTTCGGTGGCCATCAAGAATCTTGAAGAAAGTTTCAGTCAGAAGTTATTCATTCGGCATCACGCCCAAGGCGTTTCGCTGACCGCCAGCGGTCGCCGGCTGTATGAAAAAGCCAAGGAATTGCTGAGGCTCTCCTACGAGCTTGAACAGAACGCTCGTGCCGAGAACGAAATGGTCTCCGGCACCATCGCCATCGGCTGTTTCGAGTCGGCAGCGCCGCTGTACATGCCGCGCCTGGTGGCCGGTTTCAAGCGGCATTACCCGGAGATCACCATCCAGCTGCACGACGGCGAGCAGCACGAGCTGATGCATGGCGTGCACCGGGGGCGCTTCGACCTGGTGTTCCTCTACGACCTGGAGCTGGGTGACTCGATCAACAAGGAAAAGCTCAACGCCCCGCACAAGCCCTATGCGCTGCTGCCGGCAGCGCATCCGCTGGCCGGCAAGAAGGCCGTGACCCTCAAGGAGCTGAGCCGCGAACCGATGATCCTGCTCGACGTGGTGCCAAGCCGGAACTACTTCATCGACATCTTCAAGGAGAAGGGCTATCACCCGACGGTCGCCTACAGCTCGCCCTCGATCGAAATGGTGCGTTGCATGGTCGGCCAGGGCCTGGGCTTCTCGGTGCTGGTCACCCGCCCGACCACCGACCTGACCTACGACGGCAAGCGCCTGGCGCAGGTCAACATCCATGACGAAATGCCTGCGTCGACCTTCATCATGGCCTACCTGCGCAACAACGAACCCACCAAGGCCACGCGGCTGTTCATGGACTACTGCCGCGATTTCGATCTGTCGCCGGTCATCAAGGAAGACGAGCCGTACGCTGTATGAGGCGACGGGGCGGCCCTTGTGCAGCGCAGGTCTTTTGTTGTGTACGGCAGCCGCACACTGCCTGTCTGGGCGCTGGCCTGTTCTAATGGCGGCTTTCCCGGCTCAGGTAGCATGCCTTGACTCGATCCGCCTTCGCTCTATTGCTTGCCCTTGTGGCGTCCCCTGTTCTGGCAGCCGATGAAGCACCGCTTTATCGCGACATCAAGGATTGGCTGGTGGGTTGCGACAATACCCGCGCCTGCACCGCCATCGCGGCCGTACAAGCGCGTTACGACACCGGAACCGACACCTACAGCCTGCGCGTGACCCGTGAGGCGGGGCCGGGCGGTGAGTTGCGCGTGGGGCTGTTCAGTTACAACCCGCCCACCGGCCAGCCGCTGCTCGACGGCCAGCCGCTGAGCATTCGCCTGGGCCCCGGACGGCCCGATACCGGCGATGTTGGGGAAGTCTTCGCCGTGCAGGGCGACAGCGCACAGCGTCTGCTCGCCGAGCTGCGCAATGGCAAGCAACTGAGCCTGCCGGTGGCTGACGGCGTGGTCGTGGCCTCGCTGTCTGGCATGAGCGCCGCGTTGCTGTTGATGGACTCCGTACAGGGGCGGATCGGTTCCACCACGGCGCTGGTACGCCAGGGGCCGGCGCCTGCCTCGAGCGTACCGACGGCACCGGCGCCCCCCTCGTTGCCGGCCTGGCAGGCTCCGGCGCCGCTGAGTCCGGTCGATAGCCAGCGGCTGTTGGATACGGTGATGGTCACTACACGGGCGCAATGGCAGGCCGAGGTGTATGAGGACAGCCCTCCCGAGGGCAAGGCGTTTGCCCTTACTGCGAACCAGGCGCTGGTGATCATCAAGACCGGTTGTGCGGCGTATAACTGCACCTACAGCCTGTACCAGGTGCCGCTCGCGCACCCTGACCAGGCCCGCCCGATCAATATGGCCGAAATGTCCCGCTGGCCGGACCTGCAGCCCACCGGCGAGGTGGACTTCGACCCGGTCACTGGCGAGTTGAGCAGCCTGCAGCTGGCCATGGGCATGGGCGGTTGTGGCACTTCGGCGCGCTGGCGCTACGACCGTGAGCAATTCAGGTTGACGCACCTGGCGCAGATGGGCGTTTGCATGGGGCTGAATGAAGCCCAGTGGCCGGTGTTGTGGCGCACCGTGGACGCGCCATGATCGACAGGCCGCTCAGCGGCCCGTCACGGCACCGCCAGCCTGTTCTTCGTCACGCAGGCCGGCGCTCAGCTCATCGCAACTGGCTGACCAGCGTGCCAGCCACTCGGGCAATGGCGGTGAATGCTGCAGCCCCATTTCGGCGATGAGTTCAGCGGGCGCGAGGTTGCCCTTGGGGCCGCGAAACAGACCGCGCATGATCACCACGCCAACCGTGCGGCCGTCCTTGACGAAGCGATGCTCGATGAAGCTCCACTTGTCGTCCCAGCCCAGCAGGCGTGTGTGAATCTCGAAACGCTCGAACAGTTTCAGTTCTCGCCTGAACTTGCCCCAGACATCACCGACGATCGGCCGCGCCCGATGCCGCAGCGCGGCGCGGAAGGCACCGCTGCGCAGCACGTAGTCCATACGCCCTACGTCGGCGAGGGTGAAGTAGCGGCCATTGGTGACGTGACGGTTCAAGTCCAGGTCCAGCGGCCATACCCGCATCGGAATTACCGTGACGGCCAGGCCGTCGACCGGTCTGCGCCAGGGACGGCGCAGCAGCATGAAGATCAAGCGAAACCACAGATTCATGAACGAGGCCTGCATGGCGAATGGAAGACTGCACTGTACGGTGTGGCCAGGGCATTCTGTAAATGCAGAAATGACTTATTCCCGGCGATTTGTGCAAGCGCGGCTTGCGCTGCATGCCAGGCGGCCACCAGGCGCCTGTACAGGCGTCAAAAAGCATTAGGAATCATTGGCATACAGGCAGGTAAAAAGCTGTGTTAAAGGCGTGCATTAGCGTTAGAATCGGCGCGCTTTCGCCCTGGCGCCGCGCTGGCCGGATGGCCTGCGGCCCGACCCGCCGAGGGGCGGGCTTCTCCACCTGTTATACGGGTGTAAACTTGCATGACGCGCCCGCGCGCACTCAGGTCCAGCCAACATGACGCAGATTTCCGAACGCTTTCTGGTGCAGGCGCATCTGGCCGCCAAGCAGCCGAGGGTGTTGAGCCCCGAAGAACAAGCCGATTACCGCGCGCAGATCGCCGCCGAACTCAAGGCGCGCGATGCCGTGCTGGTGGCTCACTATTATTGCGACCCGGTGATCCAGGCCCTGGCCGAGGAAACCGGCGGGTGTGTCGCCGACTCGCTGGAAATGGCGCGCTTTGGCAAGAATCATCCGGCCAGCACCGTGCTGGTGGCCGGGGTGCGCTTCATGGGCGAGACCGCGAAGATCCTCACCCCGGAAAAGCGCGTGTTCATGCCCACCCTGGAAGCCACCTGCTCGCTGGACGTCGGTTGCCCCATCGACGAGTTCTCGGCGTTCTGCGACCAGCATCCGGAACGCACCGTCGTGGTGTATGCCAATACCTCGGCAGCGGTGAAGGCGCGTGCCGACTGGGTGGTGACCTCCGGTTGTGCACTGGAGATCGTCGAAAGCCTGATGGACAACGGCGAGAAGCTCATCTGGGCGCCGGACAAGCACCTGGGTCGCTACATCCAGCGCCAGACCGGTGCCGACATGCTGCTGTGGGACGGTGCCTGCATCGTGCATGAAGAGTTCAAGTCCAAGCAGCTGGAAGACATGAAGGCGCTGTACCCGGAGGCTGCGATCCTGGTACACCCCGAGTCGCCGGAATCGGTGATTGCCCTGGCCGATGCCGTGGGCTCCACCAGCCAGATGATCGCCGCGGCGCAGCGCCTGCCGAACAAGACGTTCATCGTCGCCACCGACCGCGGCATCTTCTACAAGATGCAGCAGCTGTGTCCCGACAAGGTGTTCATCGAAGCGCCCACCGCCGGTAACGGTGCGGCTTGCCGCAGTTGCGCACATTGCCCGTGGATGGCCATGAACACTCTGGAGCGGACCCTGCAGTGCCTGCAGGAGGGCAGCAACGAGATCTTCGTCGACCCGGCGCTGATTCCGCATGCGGTACGCCCGCTGCAGCGCATGCTGGATTTCACCCAGGCCGCGCGCCTGAAGCTGTCCGGCAACGCCTGACCCCGCGTGCATCAACGAAAAAGCCCGGCATCGCTGCCGGGCTTTTTCGTTGTCAGTTCATCATGTCCTTGACCAGGCGTTCCTGCTCGGCCAGTTCCTTCTGCCGCGCGTCGATGCGCGAGGCCAGCTGGAAGTTGTTGCTGGCGCGGCGCTTGGCGAAGTCCAGTTGCTGGATGGCTTGGCGGAAGTCGCCCATCAGGGCGAAATATTCGGCACGCGCCTGGTGCAGGCCGACGGTATTGCCGGTCAGGCCGCGGGCTTCGGCCACCTGGTACCAGATGTCCGGGTCGGCCTGGCGGTTCTTCAGCAGCGCATCCAGGGCCTTTTCCGCTTCGGCGCTCTTGCCTTGCTTGAGCAGGGCATCGATACGCGCCTGGTTCAGCGGGTAGTTGCCGGGGTACTGCACCAGCAGGCGTTCGGCCCGCTGCTGGGCGTCGGCCAGACGATTGCTGGTGATATCCAGGTCGATCTGCGCCAGGTTGTAGGTGATGTCGTCGGGGGCCTTGTCCAGCAGCGTCTTCAAGCCTTCGCGGGCTTCGTTGAGCTGTCCGCCCTTGATCTGCGCGATGGCCAGGCCGTAGCGGGCGTAGTCGGCCTTGGGGTTCTCGGTGAGCTGGGCGCGGAAACGCTTGGCGGCGATGCCAGGGGTTTCTTCGTAGATCAACGCGACCCTGGCGCGCATCAGCTGGTAGCGCATGCTGTCTTCCTTGCCCCCCGGCGGTGCCTGTTCGGCGCGGTTGCGGGTGTCGGCGATACGCGATTCGCTGACCGGGTGGGTGAGAAGGAATTCCGGCGGCTTGGCGTCGTAGCGGTACTGGCGCATCAGGCGCTCGAACATGGTCGGCATGTTACGCGGGTCGTAGCCGGCCTTTTCCAGGTTGAGAATGCCGATGCGGTCGGCTTCCTGTTCGTTCTGCCGCGAGAAGCGACGTTGTTCCTGAATCGCGGCGGCCTGAGAGCCGGCGATGGTGGCGATGCCGGCATCGCCGGCACCGGCGGCGGCCATGACGATACCGGCCAGCATTGCGGCCATGACTGGCACCTGCATGCGTTGCTGCGCCTCGACCCCCCTGGCGAAGTGGCGTTGTGACAGGTGAGCCAGTTCGTGAGCCATCACCGAGGCGTACTCGCCCTCGGTCTGCGCATAAAGGAACAGCCCGCCGTTGACCCCGATGATGCCGCCCGGTGCCGCGAAGGCGTTGAGCTGCTTGCTGTTGATCAGGATGAACTCCAGGCGCCGGTCCTGCACCTGGCTGGTCTCCGCGAGCCGGTAGACCGAAGTTTCCACGTAGTCCTTGAGCTGCGGGTCAGAGAGCTGGTCCACTTGCGAACGCAACATGCCCAGCCAGGCGCGACCCAACTGGTGCTCCTGTTCGGGGGAGACGATCGACGAGCTGGAATCGCCCAGCGACGGCAGGTCATCGGCCATGGCTGGGGAGGCCAGCAGGCAGGCCAGGGTGAGCAGTGTAGGACGCAGGAAATTCATGCACGCGGCTCTGGACGAATGAACACCTACTGTAGCTGCCTCAATGGCTTGCTGACCAGAGTGCGGTATTCTTCGAGGCCTGTACGCAACATGCTGAACACTTTTTGCCAGGTGGATGTGCCTGGCTGGAGAGAAACGATGTCTGACGCTGTAGCTCCGCCGATCTGCGATGCCGAACTGGACGCTCGCGGGTTGAACTGCCCCTTGCCACTGCTCAAGGCCAAGATGGAACTCAATCGCCTGGACAGTGGCGCCGTGCTCAAGGTGCTGGCCACCGACGCCGGCTCGCAACGCGACTTTCGCAGTTTCGCGCGCCTGGCCGGTCATGCGCTGCTGCATGAGAACGTGGAGGGTGGAACCTATACCTACTGGTTGCGCAAGGCCTGATCAGGCACGGCGCCGCTTCACCGCACAAAAGGATGCTTGATGTACAAGGTGCTTCACGACTGGATGCAGCGCTACTTCTCCGACGAGGAGGCGGTGGTGCTGGCCGTTCTGCTGTTACTGGGCTTCACCCTGATTCTCACCCTCGGTGGCATGTTGGCCCCGGTGCTGGCCGGGCTGGTACTGGCCTTTCTGATGCAGGGGGTGGTCAACCTGCTGGTGCGCCTGCGCCTGCCGGAGCGTCTGGCGGTCGGGCTGGTGTTCACCCTGTTCATCGGCGGCCTGCTGGTGTTCCTGCTGGTTCTGGTGCCGCTGTTGTGGCATCAGCTGATCACCCTGTTCAACGAGTTGCCGGGCATGCTCGCCAAGTGGCAGTCGCTGCTGCTGTTGCTGCCCGAGCGCTACCCGCACTTGGTTTCCGACGAGCAGGTGCTGCAGGCCATCGAGGTGGCGCGGGGCGAAGTAGGCAAGTTCGGCCAGCTGGCGCTGACCTTTTCACTGTCGAGCCTGCCACTGCTGGTCAACCTGATGATCTACCTAGTGCTGGTGCCGATCCTGGTGTTCTTCTTCCTCAAGGACCGCCAGCTGATGCGCCGCTGGGCACGCGGCTACCTGCCGCGTGAGCGGGCGCTGCTGACCCGGGTGGCCAAGGACATGAACCGGCAGATCGCCAATTACATCCGTGGCAAGGTCATCGAGATCTTCATCTGCGGTGCAGTCACCTACGTGGCCTTCGTGGCTCTGGGGCTCAACTACGCGGCGCTGCTGGCGCTGCTGGTGGGGATTTCCGTGGTGGTGCCCTATGTCGGCGCGGTGGTGGTCACCGTGCCGGTGGCGCTGATCGGGCTGTTCCAGTGGGGCTGGGGCGACCAGTTCATCTACCTGATGGCCATCCACGGCATCATCCAGGCGCTGGACGGTAACGTGCTGGTGCCCATGCTGTTCTCCGAGGCGGTGAACCTGCATCCGGTGGCGATCATCTGCGCGGTGCTGCTGTTCGGCGGGCTGTGGGGCTTCTGGGGGATTTTCTTCGCCATCCCGCTGGCCACGCTGTTCAAGGCGGTGCTCGATGCGTGGCCGCGGCAGGAACCGACAGTAGCGCCGATTCTCTGAAGGGCGAGGGCGGCAGCGGCTGCCGCCCTCCGCTCAGGCCTGGTTCAGCTCGCGGGCGCGGGCCAGGACCTCGTCGACATGGCCAGGCACCTTCACGCCGCGCCATTCATGACGCAGCACGCCGTTCTTGTCGATCAGGAAGGTGCTGCGGTCCACGCCCAGGTATTCCTTGCCGTAGAGCTTCTTGAGCTTGATGACGTCGAACAGCGCGCACAGCGCCTCGTCCTTGTCGGAAATCAGCTCGAACGGGAAAGCCTGCTTGGCCTTGAAGTTCTCATGGGTCTTGAGGCTGTCGCGGGAGACGCCGAACACCAGGGTATTGGCCGCTTCGAATTCCGCCATGGCATCGCGGAAGTTCTGGCCCTCGGTGGTGCAGCCCGGGGTGTTGTCCTTCGGGTAGAAGTAGATCACCACCTGACGGCCCTTCAGGCCGGACAGGCTGACGGTCTGCCCGCTGGTGGCGGGAACCTGGAAATCGGCAACGGGTTGGTCGACTGCTACGGCCATCGGGGACTCCTTTACATGGGGGCTTGTGGGCGCCAAGGCTCGATCAGTGCATCGAGGTTCAGCGCATCGGCGAAATCCAGGAACTGATCACGCAGCCAGCTGATCTGGGTGCCGGCCGGCAAGGTCACGGTGAAGGTCGCGTTGAGCATGGTGCCGCCGGTCTGCGGTGCCAGGTAGGTATCGCAAGTGAGGTTCTCCAGTTCGACGTTGTGGTCGATGAAGAACTGGCACAGCTCGTTGACGATGTCCGGGCGGTAGGCCGAGCTGACGTAAGCCACGTAGGGCAGGGCCTCGGGACGGTTGTCCAGGGCCGCGCTGCGCACCACGCTGATGGTGAAAGCGTGTTTCTTGCTCAGGTTGGGCAGTGCGGCCTCTAGGCGAGCCAGGGCGTCCCAGCTGCCGGACACCTGCAGCACCAGTGCGCTGAACTCGCCGTGACGGGTCAGGCGCGAGCTGACCACCGAGCAGCGGCTTTCATGACTGGCCCGGCACAGGACGTTGGCCAGTTCCATGGGGCTGGCGCCCAGGGCGCTGATGACGAGGAATTGTTCGCGGACGGAGGGGGTGGAGGACATGCAGCATTCCTAGATGATGAACGGTCGGTATCTGGCCTGCCTGGTGCGGACGATCGACGCGGCGGGCTGCACGACGAGGACCTCGAAGCCTTGGGTCGTGGCCTGCCGGGGCAGGGGCGCGACGCGCTGGAACGGGGCTGTCGGAGGGCAAGGCCGGACGATTGGACTCAGTGCGCAGGCGAACGATATCGAGCAAAGGGCCAAGGGTAGCGAAATACGGCGCGCAGGGGAATGCCGGGCGCGCTCCAGTCGCCTGACGGAATCACGCCCGACAAGCTGCCCATGCGCAGCGAGCTGCGCCCAAACGCCTGGCGCCGCCAGCTTGTACAAGGCTGATGGCGCCAGTACCATTACGGCTCTCTTTTTCCGGCAGGAGCGGTTGCATGATTGCGGGCAGTATGGTGGCGCTAGTCACACCCATGGATGCGCAAGGTAGTCTGGACTGGGACGCCCTGAGCAAACTGGTGGACTTCCACCTGCAAGAGGGCACCAACGCCATCGTTGCCGTGGGCACCACGGGCGAGTCGGCGACGCTGGATGTGAATGAGCACATCGAAGTGATTCGTCGCGTGGTCGACCAGGTGGCCGGACGTATACCGGTCATCGCCGGCACCGGTGCCAACTCCACCAGCGAAGCGGTTGAGCTGACCCGCAATGCCAAGAGCGCCGGTGCCGATGCCTGCCTGCTGGTCGTGCCGTACTACAACAAGCCGACCCAGGAAGGCCTGTTCCAGCACTTCAGCCATATCGCCGGTGCCGTCGACATTCCGCAGATCCTCTACAACGTTCCGGGCCGTACCGCCTGTGACATGCAGGCCGAGACCGTGATCCGCCTGTCCAAGGTGGACAACATCATCGGCATCAAGGAAGCCACCGGCAACCTGGAGCGCGCCAGGCAGATCATCGAAGGCGTGAGCAGCGACTTCCATGTCTACTCCGGTGACGACGCCACCGCCGTGGAACTGATGCTGCTGGGCGGCAAGGGCAACATTTCGGTCACCGCCAACGTCGCCCCGCGCGCCATGAGCGACCTGTGTGCCGCCGCCCTGCGCGGTGATGCCGCCGCGGCCCGTGCCATCAACGATCGCCTGGCGCCGCTCAACAGCGCGCTGTTCGTCGAATCCAACCCTATCCCCGTGAAGTGGGCGCTGCATGAGCTGGGCCTGATGCAGACCGGTATCCGTCTGCCGCTCACCTGGCTCAGCCAGTCCTGCCACGAACCGCTGCGCCAGGCCATGCGCCAGGCCGGTGTACTGGTCTAATGAGGAAGTACAACGCAATGAAGCGATTGGCCGGACTTTCCGCACTTGCCCTGATCATCTCCAGCACCAGTGGCTGCGGCTGGCTGTGGGGCCCTGACGGGTACTTCCGTGATCGCGGCAGCGATTACCTGGAAGCCACCCAGACCGCACCGATGCAGGTGCCTTCCGACATCACCAGCGTCAAGCGCATGGATCCGCTGTTGCCGATCCCGCGCAATGTCGCCGACAGCGCGCAGAAGAGCGGCGAGTACCAGGTACCCCGTCCCCAGCCGCTGAGCGTCGATTCCGCGCAGTCCAGCGACTTCAGCCTGCAGCGCAATGGCGATGCGCGCTGGATCCTGGCCCAGCGCCCACCGGCCGAGGTCTGGCCGATCGCCCACCAGTATTTCGAAGACAACGGCTTCCGCATCGCCGAAGAGCGCCCGCAGACCGGTGAGTTCACCACCACCTGGCAGCGCAGCGACGAACTCTCCGCGCCTGTGGCGCGTCGCCTGGGGGCCAGCGGCACCGCCAGTGACGCCGAGACTCGTGTGCGCGTGCGTATCGAACCGGGCGTGCAGCGCAACACCAGCGAGATCTACGTGGTCAGCGTCAGCCGTCCGGCGGGCAGCACCAGCGAAGTGGAATTCCCGGCGCGTACCGTCAACCTGGGCGTCGACTCGTCGCTGACCGATGACCTGC
This sequence comes from uncultured Pseudomonas sp., assembly GCF_913777995.1. Taxonomy (GTDB): domain Bacteria; phylum Pseudomonadota; class Gammaproteobacteria; order Pseudomonadales; family Pseudomonadaceae; genus Aquipseudomonas. The sequence goes on from NZ_CAJYVE010000047.1 coordinate 33,607, forward strand.
TGGCCAGCATGAGCCGCAACGCCGAGCAGGGCGGTTCGGTGTCGCTGCTCGCTGCGCGTGACTTCGATGCGCCAAGCCGCGTGAGCCTGAGCACCGACGGCAACGGCAACCCGGTGCTGAACGTGGGTGAGGACCTCGACCGTGCCTGGTCCAGTGTCGGCCGTGCCCTGGACCAGGGTGACTGGCGTGTCGAAGACATCAACCGCAGCCTGGGCCTGTACTACATCAACCTGGCCGAGCGCGCCAAGCAGCCTGACGAGAAGCCCGGCTTCTTCAGTGGCATGTTCGGCAACAAGCCGACCAAGGAAGAGCTCGAAGCCCGTGCCGAGCGCTATCAGGTACGCCTGAGCAAGGTCGGTGACAGCGTGCAGGTGACCGTAGAGAAGAACATCAATACCGTGGCGCCTGCCGATGTGGCACGCCGTGTATTGAGCGTCATTCAGGACCACCTGGGCTAAGTGCGTTTTGCGGTGCTGGGCAGCGGCAGCCGTGGCAATGCCACGCTGGTCGCGAGCCGCGATACCTATGTGCTGGTCGACTGCGGCTTTTCGCTGCGCGAGACCGAGCGGCGCCTGGCCAGGCTGGGCGTCGCAGCCGAACAACTGAGCGCGATTCTGGTAACCCACGAGCATGCCGACCATGTGCATGGCGTGGGTTTGCTGTCTCGGCGCTACAATCTGCCGGTGTATCTCAGCCGTGGCACCTTGCGCGGGCTGCGCAAGCCGGTGGAGGCCGCAGGCCTGCTCAATGCCGGCGAACGGCTGCGCATCGGTGCGCTGGACATCGACGTGGTGTCGGTGGCCCACGATGCCCTGGAGCCGACCCAGTTCGTCTTCAGTGACGGTCAGCGGCGTTTCGGCGTGCTGACCGACCTGGGCTCATACTGCCCGGGCGTATTGCAATGCTATCAGGGCCTGGATGCCCTGATGATCGAGGCCAACCATTGCCGCGACATGCTTGCCAGGGGACCGTACCCGGTCTTTCTCAAGCAGCGGGTGGGGGGCGACACAGGACATTTGAACAATCACCAGGCCGCGCGCCTGGTGAGCGAGCTGGGATGGCAGACACTGCAACACCTGGTGCTGGCCCATCTGAGCAGCAAGAACAACCGGCCGCAGCTGGCCCGGCAATGTTTCGTCGACACCCTCGGGTGCGACCCGGACTGGCTGCAACTGGCCGATCAAGATTGTGGGCTCGACTGGCGCCAGATCGCCTAGCCGCAGTCTCAACCTCAACGCAAGCGGAGCCCATCATGGAAAAACGCGAAGAACTCTACCGCGGCAAAGCCAAATCGGTTTACAAGACCGATGACGCCGACCGCCTGATCCTGCTGTTCCGTAACGACACCTCGGCGTTCGACGGCAAGCGTATCGAACAGCTGGACCGCAAGGGCATGGTGAACAACAAGTTCAACGCCTTCATCATGCAGAAGCTCGAAGAAGCCGGCGTACCGACCCAGTTCGACAAGTTGCTGGGCGACAACGAAGCGCTGGTGAAGAAGCTCGACATGATCCCGGTCGAGTGCGTGGTGCGTAACTACGCAGCCGGCAGCCTGGTCAAGCGCCTGGGCGTCGAAGAGGGCATGAAGCTCAACCCCTACACCTTCGAACTGTTCCTCAAGGACGACGCCAAGGGTGATCCGTTCATCAACGAATCCCACGTCGTGGCCTTCGGCTGGGCCAACGCCGAGCAGCTCGCGCGCATGAAGGAGCTGTCGCTGAAGGTCAACGAGGTGCTGAGCAAGCTGTTCGACGACGCCGGCCTGCTGCTGGTCGACTTCAAGCTGGAGTTCGGTGTGTTCCACGGCCAGATCGTCCTGGGCGACGAGTTCAGCCCCGATGGCTGCCGTCTGTGGGACAAGGAAACCCGCAAGAAGATGGACAAGGACCGCTTCCGCCAGGGTCTGGGCGACGTGATCGAAGCCTACGAAGAAGTCGCGCAGCGTCTGGGCGTGCCGCTGTAAGTTCGCAAGCGCTTGATAGCACGAAAAAAATTGCAGAAAAGACTCGACTTCTGCAATAAGGCTGGTATCATGCGCGCCATTGGAGAGATGCCGGAGTGGTCGAACGGGACGGATTCGAAATCCGTTGTGTCAGCAATGGCACCTAGGGTTCAAATCCCTATCTCTCCGCCATACATCGAAACCCCGTGAGTTCAGGCTCGCGGGGTTTTTCGTTTGTGGCGGATTTTTCCGCGCGCTCCTCAGTCACGCCATGGTTGGCAATTTTCAGGCGCCAATCGGCTGACGAAACTTCTCGTTAGTTACAGGCAGCCAGCAACTTTAGAATACCGGCGGTGCGTACGATTTTATTGTCGGACAGTTCTGTCGCGGTATTTAAAGGTGGGCGGTATGAAGCGGGTTTTCATCGCTAAGTTTTCAACCCCATTCAGGCTCGGTAAGTTTCGCGAACGTATTGAAAACTGTCGCTCAGCAATTCTGAGGCTCTAGGTTTTGTACGAAAAGTCGGCGAGCGAAGGTCAGGCAAGGCAAAAACAGGCGAGGAAGCGGAGTTTACTGGAGTAAATGAGCATTCCGAGTCTGTTTTTAACGCAGCATGGCCGAGCGCAGGCACTTTTCGTACAAAACCTAGGTCGGCCATGTAAGCCGACCTGTTTTTCGGAATGAGATCAAGGCAACCGCTGTTCGATCACACCCAGCCAGCCCATGCCCGGATAAGTTTCGAAGCCGGGTGTCAGTGAATAGCCCTGGATGCTGTTCTGCGCCAGGGTGCTGTAGCCGGTCTTCTGGTCCGGCCGGGTCTTGAGCTCGATACTCTGCCCCAGCGGAGCCTGCGGGTCCGAGCTGGCAATGATCCGGTGGCTGGCATCGACCATCATCACTCGCGTGCGTGGTCGCTCCTCGTCGCTCAGGCGCACGCCATTGATCACCGAGTCCGACTGGTTCTTCCAGTCGAAGAAGATTCCAATGACACCGACCGCCGACGAGTGCTTGCTGGCATTGCTGCGCACGGCGGCGCTGAATGCACAGGTCTGCGAGCCATTGAGCAGGGGCTCCGCTGACACTTCACCCGCAAAGTACTGGTCGCCTGAGCTGTGCCGTATGGCCTGCTTGAACCAGGGGGTCTCGCTGACGTTGGCGCCGATCACCTTGCCGAAGGTATCGGGCCGGCCGGAGGCGATCACGGTGCCCGTGGTATCGGCCACCCAGATGTCGAGGTACACCGTGTAGCTGTCGAGGATGACCCCCAGGCGCTCGCTGCAGTGGGCGCGGCTCTGCGGCGTTGGGTTGGTCAGGGCGTCGACCAGCGAGGCATCGGTGGCCCACCAGCGCACGTCGCAGGTGCGTTCGTACAAGTTGCGGTCAATGATTTCGATCAGGTTCAGTGCCAGGTCGGCCAGCCGTTGTCCCCGCACATCGAAGCACATGCCCTGGCCCAGCTCGGTCAGTTCGTTGACGGCAGCTTGCAGGTCTTGCGTCAGGCCGCTGGCAATTCTGGAAATCTGTTCGGAGATGTTCTTCACTTCTTCGGCAACCACGGCAAAACCTTGCCCGGCTTTGCCTGCGTGGGCCGCTTCGATCAATGCATTGATCGCCAGCAATCGAGTTTGACGGGTAATCAGTTGTATATCGCTGACGCCACGAGTCGCGAGCGACTCCACTTCACGCGACAGGGTCACAATCCGTTCGGGCTCGATCATTTTCTTTATGCTTCAATAAGTTGTAGTTGGCGGCAGCCGATGCACTGTAATTGTGCAGAAAAGAGCGAGTGGCATCATTATTATTCATAGGCCTGGAAGTCTGTGCTTCCTGTTTTAATTGCTGTTTTTCGCCGTGCCCTCGACTTCGCTAATGTAGTTTTTAAGGTCATTAGCCTGCAAGTATTCCTTCCTTTTGTTTGAAAAGTATTACTGCTGGGATTTCATCCTGTGGTCTGTGCGAGTGAGCGCCCGATCGCCTGCCTATTTTGTGAGGGGCACTCTAATGGCTCTAGTCCGGGGCGAACCGAGATGCGCTCGATCACTCGTCATGAGTATGCAGACGAAAAGGCGCCGAGTGGAACCTGAGCAGGCTTCCGTGCCCCACCTACCGCCATGCCCGGTCTTTGGTCTGCAAGGCGCCTGGTGTGCGATACGAGGCGAGTCGCTGTTCTTGCAACAGCCTTCGCTTGCATGTCATCAGGCTTGTCTATTCTTGGTGCAGGTGCTGACGTCAGGTTGGGAAAATTCATAGCCGACGAGAAGCGCCATTCATTGCCCGTCGCGTGTGCGGCTTGGGCTCAGTTTCGATGTATGCCAAGGAGTTGCAGATGAGCGATGCAGAGCAAACCGCGCAGGCGCCAGACCAGGGTTACCAGCAGTTGATCGCCCAGTTCCAGGCCCAGGGGCGGCAGATCGACTGGTTGCTGCAGTGGCTGGTGAAGTTCGTGGTCAATACCAAGGTCGAGCTGGGCGTAACCCTCTCGGTCGGCGGCAATCTGATTTCCGGCCATCTGATTGGGCATGACGCCTATTTCGAGCAACTGGCTGATGACCTGGCCGCGCCGTTCGGCCAGTTTCACAATGGCACCGACCAATCGATGAAAGAGATGATCCTGTCGTTCAAGCCCGGTGAACTCGCCGAGGATGACAACCACGCCTTTCATTTCATTCATCTGCGGGACTGCAAGACCTATTCTTCGGATCAGAGTCCGATCTGCGAGAACGGTGTGCTATGGCGGGGCCGCATCGCGGCGGTGGAAGGCTTCAGCATCGGGCGTATCGTGACGCACTGAGTCGCCGTCAAGCGGACAAAGAAAAGCCCGCCGATGGGGGAGCGGGCTTAAGTTCACACTTGGGAGCGACTTCACGATGCAACATTGGCTGTGAAAACTTCGTGAAGTCGCCAGCACCGCCTGCATCTTTTTTCAGGCCGGCGTCGTTCGAGACGCCGATCACCTGGCCGTCCTCGGGCGGTCATGAGGGGCTGGCAGGATGAATGGCTAAATAATGTCGTTTTCTCGCGACAAAATGTCGCGCCGCACCATAGGGCGAGTAATATATGCGCCCATCACCGATTGCTCCGGTATGGCCTGAGATCACTGGCACGAAAAATCGAATAGAAACGCCAGGTTGTACGCCCCGGTCTTGTACAGAATCAATGAGAGACGAAAAGGCGAAGAAGAGATGACCAACACCACCCGTCCGCTTTACATTTCCTACGCGGGCCCATCCCTGCTCGAAATGCCCCTGCTGAACAAGGGCAGTGCGTTCACACCGCAAGAGCGTATCGATTTCAACCTCATCGGCCTGCTGCCGCAGAACGTGGAAACCATCGAAGAACAGGTGACCCGGGTCTACAGCCAGTATCAGCAGTGCGCCAGCAACCTGGACAAGCACATTTACCTGCGCTCGATCCAGGACAACAACGAGACCCTGTTCTTCCGCCTGCTGGACGCGCATCTGGAAGAGATGCTGCCGATCATCTATACCCCCACCGTGGGCCAGGCCTGCCAGGAATTCTCCAAGATCTACCGCACCCATCGCGGTCTGTTCATTTCCTATCCTGACCGCGACCGCATCGACGACATCCTGCGCAGCGCCACCAAGGACCGTATCAAGGTCATCGTGGTCACCGACAGCGAGCGTATCCTCGGCCTGGGTGACCAGGGCATCGGCGGCATGGGCATCCCGATCGGCAAGCTGTCGCTGTACACCGCCTGTGGTGGCATCAGCCCGGCCTACACCCTGCCCATCGTGCTGGATGTCGGCACCAACAACCAAGAACTGCTCGACGACCCGATGTACATGGGCTGGCGCCACGAGCGCGTGACCGGCCAGGAGTACCAGGACTTCGTCGCACTGTTCATCGAGGCCGTGCAGCGCCGCTGGCCGGACGTCCTGCTGCAGTTCGAAGACTTCGCCCAGGCCAACGCCATGCCGTTGCTGGACAAGTACCGCGACGAGCTGTGCTGCTTCAACGACGACATCCAGGGCACCGCGTCGGTGGCCGTGGGCACGTTGCTGGCGGCCTGCAAGGCCAAGCAGGAAAGCCTGGGCCAGCAGAAGGTGGTGTTCCTGGGCGCGGGTTCGGCGGGTTGCGGTATCGCCGAGCACATCATCGCCGCCATGCAGGTCGAAGGCCTGAGCGAAGCCGAGGCGCGCAAGCGCATCTTCATGGTCGACCGTTTCGGCCTGCTCACCGAAGGCATGGACAACCTGCTGGACTTCCAGAAACGCCTGGCGCAACCGGCTGCCGACGTGGCTGGCTGGGCGACGGGTGGCGAGTCCTACGCGTCCCTGCTGGACGTGGTCAGCCACGCGGGGGCCACCGTGCTGATCGGCGTGTCCGGCCAGCGTGGCCTGTTCAGCGAAGCGGTGATCCGCGAGCTGCACAAGCACTGCCCGCAACCGCTGGTGATGCCGCTGTCCAACCCGACTTCCAAGGTCGAGGCGACTCCCGAGGAAATCCTCACCTGGACCAACGGCCAGGCCCTGGTCGCCACCGGCAGCCCGTTCGCACCGGTGAGCATCAACGGTCGCACCGTGCACATCGCCCAGTGCAACAACTCCTACATCTTCCCCGGTATCGGTCTGGGCGTAGTGGCCTGCAAGGCGTCGCGCATTACCGACCGGATGCTGATGGCCGCTTCCAACGCGCTGGCCGAGTGCTCGCCGATGGTGACCGGGGAGGGCGACGCCGTACTGCCGCCGCTCAAGGACATCCAGCAGGTCAGCCGCAAGATCGCCCTGGCGGTGGCCAAGGAAGCGCAGGCCGAAGGTCTGGCGCTGGAAACCTCCGAAGAGCATCTGCTCGACGCCATCGAGCGCAACTTCTGGGTGCCCGAGTACCGTAGCTACCGTCGTCGTTCCAACTGATCGACCCTCGCCGGAGCGCCGTCAGCGCGCTCCGGCACCTCTGGCCATCGGCCAGCTCAGATGAAGATCCGCCAAAGACTTGCAGCCCGGCGCGCGTCAAGCGGCGCTGGCGATATATACTGCGCGCCATTATCCAAGGGAGAGCCTTGTGGCCATCGATATTCACTGGGTCCGCGACGACGACAGCCTCGCCCGCCAATGTGCACACTGGCAGTCGCTGCCATTCATCGCCCTCGACACCGAGTTCATGCGGGTCGACACCTTCTATCCGATTGCCGGCCTGTTGCAGGTCGGTTATGCCAATGACGCCTGGCTGATCGATCCGTTGCTGATCGAAGACTGGCGGCCCCTGGCCAGGCTGCTGGAAGACAGCTCGGTCACCAAGGTGCTGCATGCCTGCAGCGAAGACCTCGAGGTCCTGCTGCGCCTCACCGGCAGCCTGCCGGTGCCGCTGTTCGACACCCAGCTGGCTGCTGGCTACCTGAACATTGGTTTCTCGATGGGCTATTCACGCCTGGTACAGGCGGTGCTGGACATCGAGCTGCCCAAGGCCGAGACCCGCTCCGACTGGCTACAGCGGCCATTGTCCGAAACCCAGATCAGCTACGCGGCCGAAGATGCCGTGCATCTGGCCGAGCTGTTCGAGCGGCTGCGGGTGCGCCTGTCCGAGGAAAAACAGGCGTGGTTGCTGGAAGACGGCGCCGAACTGGTGGCCAACCTGCGTCGCGAGAGTGACCCGCGCGAGGCCTATCGCGACACCAAGCTGGCCTGGAAGCTGTCGCGCCAGCAACTGGCGGTGCTGCGGGAGCTGTGCGCCTGGCGTGAGCAGCAGGCCCGGGCGCGCAATCAGCCGCGCAATCGTATCCTGCGTGAGCAGTCGCTGTGGCCGCTGGCCCGCACCCAGCCGGACAACCTCACGGCACTGGCGCGTATCGAAGACATGCACCCGCGCACCGTGCGCCAGGATGGCGAGTTCCTGCTGCAACTGATCGCCGGCGCAGCCAGGCAACCGGCGCAGCAGTGGCCCGAGCCGCTGCCCGAGCCGTTGCCCATCGAAGCTTCCGGCATCCTCAAGTCGCTGCGCGCCATCGGCCAGCAGTACGCCGAACGCCTGGACATGGCGCCGGAGCTGATGCTGCGCAAGAAAACCCTGGAGCAGCTGCTCAAGAGCGGTTTCCCCCAGGGGCCTTACCAATTGCCCGACTCACTGCGTGGCTGGCGCCGTGAGCTGATGGGCCAGGCATTGCTCGACAGCCTGGCCAATTGAGGAGAACAGCCTTGAAACGTATCTGCTCCATCTACCGCAGCCCGAAAAAGAACGAAATGTACCTGTACGTGCTCAAGAGCGACGTGCTGACCCGCGTGCCCGAGGGCCTGCTGACGGTCTTTGGCACCCCGCAACACGCCTTCGACCTGGTCCTGACCCCGGAGCGCAAGCTGGCCCGTGAGGACATCGCCAAGGTGCTGGAGAACCTCGACAACCAGGGTTACCACCTGCAGATGCCGCCGCCTGAAGACGAGTACATCGAACACCTGCCTGAAGAGCTGCTGCGTCGCAACGACCCGGCATGATTTCACCTGCTCCCGGCACCCGTGCGGCGCCGGTCGAGCGAGGCTTCCCATTCCCGTTTGCCAGACGTCTAAGTCTCCCCGGATTGCCCGCATGCGCGTTCTGATCGCCGAACATGATTACCTTCTCTACACCCGTCTGCTGCAGGAAGCCGCACCCGATATCGAAATTCTCAGCAGCGGCGACTCCGCGCAGCTGGCGGCGATGGCCCCTCAAGCGCAGGTCTGGCTGGGCCAGCCCGACCTGCTGGCCAGCCTGCTGCTGCAGGGCAGCAAGCCGCAATGGATACAGTCCACCTGGGCCGGGATCACCCCGCTGCTGGACGAGCGCCTGCCGCGTGATTACCGGCTGAGCCGGGCGGTGGGCATCTTCGGCCAGGTGATGGCCGAATACATGCTCACCTACATGCTCGGGCACGAACGTGAGGTCCTGGCCCGCTTGATGAGCCAGGTCGAGCGCAAGTGGGACAACCGTCCGGGCCAGAGCCTGGCCGGGCGCAAGGTGCTGATCGTCGGCACCGGTGACATCGGTCGCAGCGTGGCGCAGTTCCTCAGGCCGTTCGGCGTGCAACTGTATGGCGTGGCGTCCACGGCGCGTGAGGAGCAGGGGTTCGAACAGGTGGTCAGCCTGCAGGACATGCCCGAGCTGCTCGGTGACATGGATTACGTCATCAACCTGCTGCCCAATACCCCCCAGACCCATGACCTTTACGATGCACGACTGTTTGCGTGCTTCAAGCCCACGGCGCTGTTCATCAATGCCGGGCGGGGTGTCGCGGTGGTCGACGCAGACCTGGTGGCGGCGTTGAAGGATGGCCTGCTGGCCGGTGCGGTGATCGATGTCTGCCGCCAGGAGCCGCTGCCGCAGCGGCATCCGTTCTGGACCGCCTATGGCCTGCTGCTGACCGGGCACAGCTCGGCGCCGACCTCGCCGGCGGCCATGACCGGACTGTTCCTGAACAATCTGCGAGCCTTTCAGGCCGGTGAAACGCTGCGCGGCGAGGTGGACTTCAGCAAGGGCTACTGAGCCAGCCTTCTGCAGGAACGGCTTCAGCCGCAATACTGGCCAGTTAGACCGGGTAGCGGCTTCAGCCGCGAAGCGACCTCCTGTTCACAACAGATTCAGTGAATTTCCTGGCCCTTTCGCGGCTAAAGCCGCTCCCACCGGGCCACATGCCGCTTAAGCGAACAGTATTGGCTTCAGCCGCGAAAAGAGTCTCGGCTGAAGCCGGTCCCGCAGGGCCGTAATGCACCTTACAGGCTGAAATCACCCTCGGCGGCCAGTTCCTTGACCGGGCGCCGCGGGCTCGGGGCTTCGCGGCCTTGCAGATACTCCGGCAGGCTGGCCTTGTCGCCGGCCTTGCCGACGGCGATCACCGCGTGAATGGCGTACTCGTCGGGAATCTTCAGCTCGCGGCGCGTCAGGTCCTGGTCGAACCCGGCCATGCCATGGGTATGCCAGCCACTGAGGCTGGCCTGCAGGGCAAACAGGCCCCAGGCCGAGCCGGTGTCGAAGGTGTGCCACAGTGCCGGGCTCTCTTCGCTGGCGCCGGGTGCTACGAAGGTGGTCTTGGAGATGACCACGACCAGCGCCGAGGCATGCTGCGCCCAGCTGCGGTTGAATTCGTTCAACAGGCCCAGGTAACGCTCCCAGCTCGGGGTGCCACGACGCGCATAGAGAAAGCGCCAGGGCTGCGAGTTGTAGGCCGAAGGCGCCCAACGCGCGGCTTCGATGAAGCTGAGCAGGGTTTCTTGCGCAATCGGCGCGTCGCTGAATGCGCGCGGCGACCAGCGCTGGGTGAATTGCGGGTGGATTTCGAAATCGGTTACGCGAGGATTGGTGCTCATGGCTGTCCCGTGAGTGAACGATTGAAGGGCATGGCTTGGATGGGCCGTGGTCGGCAGGCATCGGAAGGGGGAAACCAGCCAAAGCTACTGCGACAAGACGTCACTGACAAGCGGCACGAACGACGACCAGCCCTTGGCCCGCTGCACACATGCCACTAGACTGGCGGCCTTTTCACGCACCGGATTCACTGCCCGCGCCATGACCTCCGCCGACCCCTTCTGGACTCGCAAGACGCTCGACCAACTCAGCCCGCAGGAATGGGAATCGTTATGCGACGGCTGCGGCTTGTGCTGCCTGCAGAAGCTCGAGGACGAGGAAGACAACAGTGTCTATTACACGCGTATCGCCTGTCGGCTGCTGGACCTGAAGACCTGCCGTTGCAGCGATTACCCCAATCGCCGCGAGAAGGTGCCGGACTGCATCCAGCTTACGCCGGGCCAGGCAGAGTCATTCAAGTGGCTGCCACCGACCTGCGGCTACCGCCTGGTCAGCGAAGGCAAGGACCTTCCGGCATGGCACCACTTGGTCAGCGGCGACCCGAAAGCGGTGCACCGCAAGCGCATCTCCCAGTCCGGTCGCATGCTCAGTGAAGACAGCGTGCCCGAGGATGACTGGGAGGATTACCTGATCTTCCGCGCCGGCTGAGGGGGTCAGACGCCAGTCTTGGGTTCGGTGATCGCGTCGACGATCTTCGGTGCGGCCTTCTCGGCCCGTTTCTTCAGGTCATGCAGCTCGGCGCCGGCGCGTTCGATGTCGGAGCGTGCGCTGTACAGGTCCTGGCGGCCCTTTTCCAGCAGGCTCTTGGCCGAACAGTGGCCGGTGATGCCGCGTGCCAGTATCGCGCCGCCGAGGGCCAGCTGCACCAGGCCCAGCAGGCCGCCGCGGCGCACCCCTTTGCCCATCAGTGCCACGCCGCCAGCCAGCGAGGTGATGCGTTCCCAGCCCTGTACGTTCTGCTCGGGACGCGGGGCGGGCAGTGGACGGTCGATGCGTTCGATGATCGGGGTCTCGCTCATGATGGCTCTCCAGTCTGTTGAATCACAACTGACTGCCAGGCCTGTCGACCGTTCCCGCCAATTGCGTCACTGGCTGCCGGAAGGTGCCAGCTTGTCGCGACCGAACTGCGGGCCGGAGCGGGTGTTGTTGCCCTTGACCAGGCGGTCGTAGAGCACCACGTTGACCGTTGCCGCGAGGTTCATACAGCCCTCGGTGGGGATGTACACCACGTCCTCGCACCAGTCGCGAATTTCCTGGTCCAGCGAGCCGTCCTCGGGGCCGAAGATGTACAGCGCGCGGTCCGGGTGGGTGTACTCGGGCAGCGGGCGGGCGCCTTCGACCAGTTCCACGGCCACCGGGGTGCAGCCCAGGGGCAGGATCTGGCGCAGGTCTTCAATGCCGATCAGCGGGATGTCCTGGTGGATCTTCTTGGTGTCGGTGACGAAATCCCGGGCCCGCTCGTAGCGCTTGCCGGTGTAGAACACCGAGGCGGCGCCGTAGCAGCCGGCGGCGCGCATCACGGAACCGACGTTTTCCGGTGACTTGGGGTTGTACAGGCCGATACAGGCGTAGCGTTTGTTGCCCACGGTGAAGGTGCTCTGAAAGAAAGCCCGGCAGTATACGCAATACTTTCAGCGCCTGCGGACTCCTGTGGGAGCCAGCGTGCTCGCGAAGGCTGCGTTACTCAGAACCAGAATCGCACCCCCAGCACCAGTCGCGCCTCGCTGCGTGGATCATCCGCCAGCGCGGCATTCTGGCCATACAGGCGTTTCCAGGTCACCCCCACATAGGGGGCGAACTCGCGGTGCAGCTCATAGCGCAGGCGCAGCCCCAGCTCGCTGTCGGCCAGGCCGGAACCGACCTCGCGCGCCGCGTCGTTGCGGCCATACAGGTTGAGTTCCGCCATGGGCTGCAGGATCAGCCGCTGGGTCAGCAGCAGGTCGTATTCGGCTTCCAGGCGCAACGCGGTCTGACCGCCTTCGCCGAGGTAAGCGGTGGCCTCGGTGTCCAGGCCATACAGCGGCGTGCCCTGAATGCCGAACGCTGCCCAGGTCTGCGGGCTGCCGGGCTGGAAATCCTGGCGCAGGCCGCCGAGCAGGTCCCACCAGGGCGAGATCGCGTGGCCCCAGAGCGCCTGTGCCTCGGCATGCTCGGTGCGGCCCTGGCTGCGTTCGCCCTCCGAACGCAGCCACAGGCGGTCGACATCGCCACCGACCCAGCCTTCGAGGTTCCAGGCCAGGGCACTGCCATGCCGGGCGTCCTGCCATTCCAGGCGGTCCATCCGCAGCTGATGACGCCAGGCGTCGTCGTGCATGCGGTGACCGGCCGGGTCCTGATACACCGCCGCGCGGTCGGCGTCGGTCAGGGCGGGCACCGGGGAGGGTGCGCCAGGCTCGGCTGGAGCGTGGTGGCCGGCGTGCGCATCAGGCTGTCCTGCCGCAGGCATCGGGTGATCGGCATGCGCGGGCGCTGCGGCGCTGCCGAGCGGTGGGACATTCACACCCATGTGGCCGGCGTGGTCCATGGCCGCTTCGCCGCAAGGCGGCAACAGCGCCAGGCTGGCACCCAGCAGCAGGGTAGGGCCGCGCCAGACGGGCATGCGCTTCATTCTTCGACCCTCACTTCCCGGAACATGCCGGTTTCCATGTGATACAGCAGGTGGCAGTGATAGGCCCAGCGGCCCAGGGCATCGGCGCTGACCCGGTAGCTGCGCCGCGTGCCCGGCGGCATGTCGAGGGTGTGCTTGCGTACCTTGAAGCGTCCGTGCTCGTCTTCCAGGTCGCTCCACATGCCGTGCAGGTGAATGGGGTGGGTCATCATGGTGTCGTTGACCAATACGATGCGTACCCGCTCGCCGTAGGTGAGGCGCAGCGGCTCGGCATCGGAAAACTTCACGCCGTCGAACGACCAGGCGAATTTTTCCATGTGCCCGGTGAGGTGCAGTTCCAGGGTGCGGGTCGGCTCGCGGCCATCGGGGTCGGCGAAGGTGCTGCGCAGGTCGGCATAGGTCAGCACCCGCCGGCCGTTGTCGCGCAGGCCGATGCCGGGATCGTCGAGCCTGGCCGTGGGGTGGGTGGCCTGCATGTCGACCAGCGGATTGTCGGCTTCGCTGGCCGGGTGGTCGATGGACGTGGGGGGCTGGCTCATGCCGGTGTGGCCCATGGCGGCGTGATCCATATTCGCCATGGCGCCGTGTGTCATGCTGTCCCGACGCTTGCTGTCGTGCTGCATGTCAGGCATTTCGCCGTGGTCCATGCCCATGTCGCTCATGCTCAACAGTGGGCGCGGATCCAGCGCCGGCACCGGCGCGCGAAGGCCGGGGCGGCTGGCCAGGGTGCCGCAGGCGAAGCCGCTGCGGTCCATGGCCTGGGCGAACAGGGTGTAGGCCGGCGCGCTCGGCTCGACGATCACATCGAAGGTTTCCGCCATGGCGATGCGCAGCTCGTCGACGACCACCGGTTCGACGTGCAGGCCGTCGGCGGCCACCACGGTCATCTTCAGGCCAGGGATGCGCAGGTCGAAGTAGCTCATCGCCGAGCCGTTGATCAGGCGCAGGCGCACCTTCTCGCCCGGCGTGAACAGCCCGGTCCAGTTCATGTCCGGGGGCAGGCCATTCATCAGGTAGGTGTAGGTGGCGCCGCCGACGTCGGCGATGTCGGTGGGGTTCATGCGCATCTGCGCCCACATGCGCCGCTCGGCGACGGTCTGCTGCCAGCCATCGCGGCCCACGTCGTCGATGAAGTCAACCAGGGTGCGCTGGTGGTGGTTGTAATAGTCGCCCTGTTGCTTGAGCTTGCGCAGCAGGGTGGCGGGTTGTTCGTCGGTCCAGTCGCTGAGCATCACCACGTGCTCGCGCTGGTACTCGAAGGGTTCCGGTTCGCGCGCGTCGATGATCAGCGGCCCGTAGACGCCGGCCTGTTCCTGCAGGCCGGAATGGCTGTGGTACCAGTAGGTACCGTGCTGGCGGACCTTGAAGCGGTATTCATACAGCCCGCCGGGGGCAATGCCGGCGAAGCTCAGGCCAGGCACGCCGTCCATGTTGGCCGGCAGGATGATGCCGTGCCAGTGGATGGAGGTGTCCTGGTTCAGGCGATTACGCACCCGCAAGGTCACCGTGTCGCCCTCGCGCCAGCGCAGCAGCGGGCCGGGCAGGCCGCCGTTGACGGTCAGCGCGGTGCGTGGCTGGCCGGTAAGGTTCACCGGCGTCTCGCCGATCCACAGGTCGAATTCGTTGCCGCGCAGTTCCTGCAGTGCGGTATTGCCGGCGGCGCGCAAGGGCCGCGGCCACAGGCCCAGGCCGCCCAGCAGGCTACCGGCCGCCAGGCCCTGAACGAAGGTGCGTCGTGAGGTATTGAAAGCCATGGCGGTGAAGTCCGTCCTTCGCAAGCGGTGCGTCGGACGGGACGATGCCACAAGGGGCCGGGGCGGGTGATTACATTTGTGTCAGCTCACCCGCACGGGCGAGGTGGCGGCGCGAGACGCTGCGAATTCGATCAGTCGTCCTTCTTCATCAACCCGGCCAGGGCTGCAAACGGGTTGTGCGTGGCCTTGGCGATCTTCGGCGTGCTCAGTGACTCTTCGCTGAAGTACTGCTGGTCGGTGTAGCGGGCATGCTCGTTGTCGTGGCAGTACAGGCACAGCAGCTCCCAGTTGGAGCCGTCCTGCGGGTTGTTGTCGTGGTTGTGGTCACGGTGATGCACGGTCAGCTCGCTCAGGCGCTTGCCGGAAAACTCCCGGGCGCAGCGACCGCAGACATGCGGGTACATGCGCAGTGCCTTTTCCCGGTAGCCCCTTTCGCGTTCGCGTTGGGTTTCGGCAAGGATGCGGTCCAGTTTGGAGGTGTTCGACGGGGTGGTCATGGGCGTGCCTGATGCGAAAAAGAAATACCCCGCCAGTCTAGTCGCTGGCGGCGTGTTTCACACCTGCTGCGCGAGCAATTGGCCATCCACCATGCGCAGACGCTTGGACAGCGAGATGGCCAGGGCGCGGATGATCCGTGCGGCCATCTTGGGCATTTCCTCGATCATCTTGTCCAGCGAGTCGCGGCCCAGGGTCAGCAACTGGCAGTCACTGGCCGCGATGCAACTGGCCGAGCGGCGCTCGCCGTCCAGGACCGCCATCTCGCCCAGGGCGCGTCCGCGGCGCAGGGTGGCGATGTCCACCGGCTTGCCATCGGGGTTGAGCTTGCGCACCACCACGCTGCCCTGGTGGATGATGCACATGAAGGTGCCGGCATCGCCTTCGTTGAAGATCACCTGGTCGCGGGTGAAGTCAGTGATACTGAAATAGCCGGCGACACTGGCCAGGTCGCTTGGCGGCAGCGAGTCGAACAGGCCGCAGTCGAGCAGCATGTCGTAGATCGCGGTATTGAGGTTGGACGGTTCGGACATGGTTCGGTCTTGTTCCGGTTGATCCTGTAGAGGGCCGCGTGGCCATGCCTGCCCCGAACGGCGGGGCAGGCGGCCGGGATTCAAGGGGTCAGGCCGAGTACCTTGAACACGAAGCCGTATTCCAGTGCGACATCGCGCAGGCCCTGGTAGCGCCCGCTCATGCCGCCATGTCCGGCACCCAGCTCGGTCTTGAGCAGCAGCAGGTTGGCGTCGGTCTTCAGTTCGCGCAACCGCGCCACCCACTTGGCCGCTTCCCAGTACTGCACCCGGCTGTCGTTGTAACCGGCGATCACCAGCAGCGCCGGGTAGGCCTGGGCCTGCACGTTCTCGTAGGGCGCATAGCCCTTGATGCGTGCGTACACCTCGGGCTCCTCGGGATTACCCCACTCATCGTACTCGGTGATGGTCAGCGGCAGGTCGGGGTCGAGCATGGTATTGAGCACGTCCACGAATGGCACTTCGGCAATCGCTGCGCGGAAAAGTTCGGGGCGCTGGTTGAGCACCGCGCCGATCAACAGGCCACCGGCGCTGCCACCGCTGATCACCAACTGATCGGCGCGAGTGATGCCGCAGGCGATCAGGTGTTCGGCGCAGGCGATGAAGTCGCCGAAGGTGTTGTGCTTGTGTTCCTGCTTGCCGGCCCGGTACCAGGCTTCGCCCAGCTCGCCACCACCGCGCACATGGGCTATGGCGAAGGCCACGCCGCGGTCGAGCAGGCTCAGGCGTGCATGGGAAAACCACGGGTCGAGGCTGGCGCCGTAGGCGCCGTAGCCATACAGGTACAGTGGCGCCGGCTGGCCCACGCGGTCGCGGCGCATTACCAGGCTGATCGGTACCTGGGTGCCGTCGGCCGCCGTGGCCCACAGGCGCTGGCTGACGTAGGCATCGGCGTCGAATTCGCCGAGCACCGGGGTCTGCTTGAGCACCTGCTGCTCACCGTTGGCCAGCAGCAGCTGGCGCACCTGCGCTGGGCGATTGAGCGACTGGTAGCGCAGGCGGATACGGTCGCTGTCGAATTCCAGGCTGTCCTGCACGTACAGGCTGTAGGCGGCATCAGGCAGTTGCACGCGATAGGCCGGCAGACCTTCGGGGCGCACCTCGATGACCGGCAGGCCGCCTTCGCGCAGGCTCAGGGTCATGGCCTTGGCGTTGAGGGTCAGGCCGTCGAGCATCACCGTATCGCTGTGCGGCACCAGCGGCTGCCAGTCGCTGCGCTTGGGAATGGAGGTGGCCGGCGCCTGGTACAGGGCGAAGTTGATGCCGTCCTGGTTGCTGCGGATGAACCAGGTCCACTGGCCGTTCAGCAGGCCGTGGTCGACGTCGTACTCATGGCCTTCCTCGCGCGGCGCCAGGCAGGTGAAGGCCTGCTGCGGCTGGTCGGCATCCAGTACCCAGGCTTCGCTGGTGGTCTTGCTGCCCAGTTGCAGGAGCAACTGGCGCTCGGAGCTGCTGCGCCCGCAATGCAGGAAGAAACGTCCGTCCGGCTCGCAGAATACCTCGGTGGCCGAGGCGTCGCCCAGGCGGTGACGGTAGAGCTTCCAGGGACGGTGGGTGTCGTCCAGCTCGCCGAAGAACAGCGTCTGGCTGTCGTTGGCCCAGGTCATGCTGCCGTCGCAGTTTTCGAAGGGCAGGGCGCGGACTTCGCCGGTGCCCAGTTCCTTGACGAACAGCTGGTAGATCTCGTCGCCCGAGGTGTCCAGGCTGTAGGCCAGACGCTGGTGGTCGGGGCTGATGCTGAAGGTACCCAGCGAAAGGAAGCCGCCAGCCGCCAGTTGGTTGGGGTCGAGCAGCAGTTGCTCCTGGCTTTCGTCGGCTTCGCAGCCATTGCCTGTCGGACGCGGGCAGCGGTAGTGGCGAGCATATTCGTCGCCGGCGGTGGTACGCGTGTAATAGAGGTACGGCCCCCAGGGCGAGGGCAGCGACAGGTCGGTTTCCTGGATGCGGCCCTTGATCTCCTGGAACAGGGTTTCGCGCAGTGCCTGCTGGTCCGCCAGGTTCTGATCGAGGTAGGCGTTCTCGGCCTTCAGGTGTTCGAGGACCTCGCTGGTGTCGCGTTCCTGCAGCCAGGCGTAAGGGTCTGCACCGTCGCCCTTGCGGGCCACCGGAGGGGTAACGGGAGTAGCGATAGAAGACATGCCGTGCTCTCTTGAACGTGGTTCACATCCCGGGCGCGCCGGGGCGGTGAAAAGCCGTTATCATAAGCGCCTATTCGACTGGCTTACACGTACGACATGACTGAACACGACTATCTGATCGCCTGGGGTGTCTACGCCTTCGCCGCACTGGGCTGCCTGCTGGTGCTGTTTGTAATGACCGGCTGGATGTGGCGCTACCTGAAGGAACCGCTGCGGGTGATCGGCGCTGTGCTGCTGTTCACCCCCACGGTGGTCGACCCGGCCCGCGACCTCTATGCCCCGGCAGTGGCGATTTCCGCGCTGGACCTGCTGTTCAAGGTTGGCAGCAACGTCTGGACCGCAGTCCTCGACCTGGCCATGTACGGCCTGTGTGCCTTTCTCGCCTATCTGGTCTTCGTGCTGGTGCGCTGGCCGATCGAGAACAAGCGCAAGGCCCGCGCGGAGCGTGAAGAGGCGCGCCGCAAGGCCTTGCAGGCCGATGACGCCGAGGACGACCAGCCACCGGCTGCAGAAGCCCGGCCTGTCGCGCGCCCGGCCCCTGCGCCGGCATCGGCGGCGCGCACCCGCGTGGAGCCGCGTCTTTAAGTCCAGCCTTACCCTGCAGCGAGAACCCTGAGCATGTGTGAACTGCTGGGCATGAGTGCCAATGTCCCGACCGACATCGTTTTCAGCTTCACCGGGCTGATCCAGCGCGGCGGTCGCACCGGGCCGCACCGCGATGGCTGGGGCATCGGTTTCTACGAAGGGCGCGGCCTGCGCCTGTTCCAGGACCCCGCAGCGAGCAGCGAGTCTGAAGTCGCGCAACTGGTGCAGCGCTACCCGATCAAGAGCGAGGTGGTCATCGGCCATATCCGCCAGGCCAACGTCGGCAAGGTGTGCCTGGCCAATACCCATCCTTTCGTCCGTGAGCTGTGGGGGCGCAACTGGTGCTTCGCCCACAACGGCCAGTTGGCGGAGTTCGCGCCCCGGCGCAGTTTCTACCGTCCGGTCGGAGATACCGACAGCGAAGCCGCCTTCTGCGACCTGCTCAATCGCGTGCGGGAGACGTTCCCGGAGCCGGTGGAGGTCGAGCAACTGCTGCCTATCCTGGTTCAGGCCAGCAGCGAGTATCGCGGCAAGGGTGTGTTCAACTGCCTGCTCAGTGATGGCGACTGGCTATTTTGCTTCTGTTCCACCAAGCTGGTGCACATTACCCGCCGGGCGCCATTCGGCCCGGCGCGGTTGAAGGATGTCGACGTCATCGTCGACTTCCAGGCCGAGACCACGGCGCACGACGTGGTCACGGTGATCACCACCGAAGCCCTTACCGAAAACGAAACCTGGACAGGTTACCAGCCGGGACAGTGGGGGCTTTGGCGCAAGGGCGAGTGCGTGGCCGAGGGGACGGCCGAGTCTGAGCGAACCCACCCATAGAACAAAACGACAATGAGGGACCTCAATGCTGCGAAGTTATCTGCGACTGGTACTGTTCACCGCTGCCCTGTTGTTCGGCGTCCAGGCGCCGGGCCTGATCAGTGACTACAGCAAGCGGGTCGAGGCCCACCTGATCGAGGCCCAGCAGGCCATCAAGGGCTTCAAGGCCACGGCGCAGCAGTTCTTCAACGGCGACATCCAGGCCTTGATCCAGCATTACCGCAACAGTGACGACCCGGTGTTCCGCAATGACGCGACCAACATCGAGAACCTGCTGGCCCGTACCCAGGTGCTGGAGCGTCAGTGGCTGGGCCTGCAGGGCTCCTGGGTGGCCAAGGGCTGGCACGTGGTCATCGCTGCCGACCCCGATATCCGCCGCGAAACCCTGGACGGCTACACCTGGCAGGTGCTGCTGGCCCCCGCAGTGATCGTCTGGGGCATCGCCAGCGCGTTCGTCGTCACCTTCCTGGTCGAAGGCCTGTTGCTGCTGCTCGGCTGGGTGGTCAACGGTGGCCGCCGGCGGCCGGCGATGCGCGCCGAGTGGCGCTGAGGCACTGCTCCCTCAGCAGACCACGCGGGTCTGCCCGTCAATGAAGGCCGCTACCTGCTGCGGCGCGTTCCACATCAGCACGTCGAGAATCGACAGGTTCTCGATGAAGGGGTAGGGCCCGGTGTCATAGGTCATCGGGCTCAACTCCAGAAAGCGCAGCTCGATCTGCCGATCCCGCCATTCCTCCTGCCTGAAGATCGCCCGACCGCCCGGCGCGTTGATGTAGCGCTGCGCGTGCAGCAGGTCGCTGATTTCCAGCGCCCATTGCCCGGCGTGCTCGATCGGCGGTAGCGGCAGGCGCAGTTGTGAGCAGCGTTTCCAGGTGAAGTCCATGCCCAGGTAGTCGCACACGGTCTGCAGGCTGCGTGCATTCAGCTCGGTGAGGCGGTCGCCCTGGCACAGGGCAAAGGTGCGTTCGACCACCTCCAGAACCTGCCTGAAGAACGGCGCCTTGTGCCGGTAGTGCTCCAGCTGGCCCCGAATCCGGCGTCGTGCGGCATCGGCGTCGATGACCCGGGTCTGCTCGATACGGTGACCTTCGGCGCGGCTCACCGGTACGGTGATGTACTGCCAGCCGCCGTGGCCATCCTGGATGCGGTTGCGGTTCATCCAGCTCTTGCGGTGGTAGTCGACGATGTCGAACAGCAGACCCTGTTCGACTGAAGCGATGAGTTGGTAGTAGCCCAGATACGGAAAGAAGTAAGGCTGCATGATGCCCAGGGTTTTGATCATATGCGCGTGCGCACCTGTCCGGAGCGGCGGACCGCTCGGTTCTTGGGGACTGCTCGGTGTGTGCGAAGCGCAGATGACGCGAGGGGGAGGAGTGGCGGGACTGCGGGCGATCCGTTCCAGGCCTTGTGCTTGCCAGCCCCCTCAGGTTAGACGGGTGGCTGGGGCAGCCGGGGCCGCCCGTCGGGCGGTGGCTGCGTCATGCGGGCGCGGTGTCGGGCGGTTTCACTTGGCCAGGTAGCGAATGCCCTCGTCGAGGCCTTCAAGGGTCAGCGGGTACATGCGCTGTTCCACCAGGTCGCGGATGATGTGCGTCGAAGTGGTGTATTCCCAGGCATGCCGGGGGTAGGGGTTGATCCAGATGAGCTTGCGGAACTTGGCCATGAAGCGCTGCATCCACAGGTAGCCGGGCTCTTCGTTCCAGTGTTCGACGCTGCCGCCGGGCTGGCTGATCTCGTAGGGTGCCATGGCTGCGTCACCGACGAAGATCACCTTGTAGTCGGCGCCGTAGGTGTGCAGTACGTCCTGGGTAGCGATGCGCTCGGCGTTGCGGCGCAGGTTGTCCTTCCACAGGGTCTCGTACACGCAATTGTGAAAGTAGTAGTACTCCAGATGCTTGAACTCGGTCTTGCAGGCCGAGAACAGTTCTTCGCAGACCTTCACGTGGGCGTCCATCGAACCGCCGATGTCGAACAGCAACAGCAGCTTCACGGCGTTGCGGCGCTCCGGGCGCATCTGGATGTTCAACAGACCGGCGTCGCGGGCGGTGTGCTCGATGGTGCCGTCCAGGTCGAGTTCTTCGGCAGCGCCTTCGCGGGCGAATTTGCGCAGGCGGCGCAGGGCCACCTTGAGGTTGCGGGTGCCCAGTTCGACCTGGTCGTCGAGGTTGCGGTACTCGCGCTGTTCCCAGACCTTCACCGCCTTGCCCTGGCGCTGCCCGGCATCGCCGACGCGGATGCCCTCGGTATGGTAGCCGCCGGAACCGAACGGGCTGGTGCCGCCGGTGCCGATCCACTTGTTGCCGCCGGCGTGGCGTTCCTTCTGTTCGGCCAGGCGCTGCTTGAAGGCTTCCAGCAGCTTGTCGAGCCCGCCGAGGGACTGGATCTGCGCACGCTCCTCGGGCGTCAACGAACGCTCGAACTCCTTGCGCAGCCAGTCTTCGGGAATCAGTGCCTGCAGGGCCTCGTCCAGGTCCTGCAGGCCGTTGAAGTAGGCGCCGAAGGCGCGGTCGAACTTGTCGAAATGGCGCTCGTCCTTGACCAGGATCGCCCTGGCCAGGAAATAGAATTCATCGATGTTGGCGAACACCACACGCTGCTGCAAGGCCTCGATGAGGTCGAGCAGTTCGCGCAGCGAGACCGGCACCCTGGCGGCGCGCATTTCGTTGAACAGGTTGATCAGCATGACGATGGGCCTTTGTCCGGGGTGCGCTCAGCGGTTGCCGCGGCGGCTCATGAAGGCCAGGCGTTCGAGCAACTGCACGTCCTGCTCGTTCTTCACCAGGGCGCCGGCCAGCGGCGGAATGGCCTTGGTCGGGTCACGTTCGCGCAGCACCTGCTCGCCGACTTCATCGGCCATCAGCAGCTTGAGCCAATCGACCAGCTCCGAGGTGGAGGGCTTTTTCTTCAGGCCCGGCACCTTGCGCACGTCGAAGAACACGTCCAGCGCTTCGCTGACCAGGCTCTGGCGAATGTTGGGGAAGTGCACGTCGACGATCTTCTGCAGGGTCTGGCGGTCGGGGAAGGCGATGTAGTGGAAGAAGCAGCGGCGCAGGAAGGCGTCGGGCAGCTCCTTCTCGTTGTTGGAGGTAATGATGATGATCGGCCGGTGGCGTGCCTTGATGGTTTCGTCGGTCTCGTAGACGTAGAACTCCATGCGGTCGAGTTCCTGCAACAGGTCGTTGGGGAACTCGATGTCGGCCTTGTCGATCTCGTCGATCAGCAGGATGACCCGCTCATCGGCTTCGAACGCCTCCCAGAGCTTGCCCTTCTTCAGGTAGTTGCGCACGTCGTGGACCTTGTCCACGCCCAGTTGCGAGTCGCGCAGGCGGCTGACCGCATCGTACTCGTACAGCCCCTGGTGGGCCTTGGTGGTGGACTTGATGTGCCAGGTGATCAGCCGGGCGCCGAAGGCTTCGGCCAGCTGTTCGGCCAGCAGGGTCTTGCCGGTGCCGGGCTCGCCCTTGACCAGCAGGGGGCGCTGCAGAGTGATGGCGGCGTTGACGGCCAGCTTGAGGTCGTCGGTGGCGACGTAGGTGGAAGTGCCTTCGAACTTCATTGTCGGTCCTCGGATTAAAGGCGTGACTATAGCGCAAGGGCGCGTTGATTCGTGGCGGTGAGTCGCGGCTGGAACCGTTCCGACCTTAGCCACAATACTGGTCAGTTAGGCCGGGTAGCAGCGGCTTCAGCTGCGAAGCGACCGCCTGTTCACACCAGATGCAGTGAATTTCCTCGCGCTTTCGCGGCTAAAGCCGCTCCCACCGGGCCACATGCCGCTTAAGCGAACAGTATTGGCTTTAGCCGCAATACTGATCTTTTAGACCAAAGCAATCCGATGTGGCGTCGCTTTTGCTTTTCAAGCACAGAACTTACAGACGCCGCCGAACGCGACTTCGGTGCAGGCCGAGTGGAGGTGTCATGGAAGGGGGTAAGCCGGCAGGGAAGCCGGCTTAGGCGCACTGGGCCAGGGACGGCCCATTGCGCCGACCCCCTGGAATGGCGCCGGAAGGAGGGAAGTCTGCCCGCAGGGCAGACCCAAGCCAGGAGCA
>NZ_CAJYVE010000048.1 GCF_913777995.1 uncultured Pseudomonas sp.
TGGCCAGAAGCCAGGCGCTTCCTCGAATAGGCCTGATACATAGATGCAACCGGGCAGCAGTGTTTAAAGCAAAGCGTGTTGACAGTGTGGGGCGAGTCCATACATAGGAGCGGCTTTAGCCGCGAAAGCGCGAGGAAATTCACTGCATCTGTTGTGAACAGGCGGTCGCTTCGCGGCTGAAACCGCTCCTACCCGGTCTAACTGACCCCTATTGCGGCTAAAGCCGGTCTTACCCGGTGAAAGCGGCCACGTTGTCCTGTGTTACATCTCGTCGAGGCTGTAGCGGGTCAGGCAGAAGGTCGGTACCTGCTGGTCGTTGAGGCGTTGCGAGCCGCCCAGTTGCGGCAGGTCGATGATCGCTGCGGCCTCGTGGACCTTGGCGCCCATGCGGCGGATCAGGTTGACGGCGGCGAGCAGGGTGCCGCCGGTGGCGATCAGGTCATCGAACAGCACCACGCTGTCGCCGTCGCACAGGCTGTCGGCGTGCACTTCCAGGAACGCCTGGCCGTACTCGGTCTGGTAACCCTCGGCCAGCACGTCGGCCGGCAGCTTGCCCTGCTTGCGGAACAGCACCAGCGGCTTGTTCAGTTCGTAGGCGACCACCGAACCGATCAGGAAGCCCCGGGCGTCCATTACGCCGATGTGGTTGAAGTCGGCTTCGATATAGCGCTGCACGAACTGGTCGACGACCTGGCGCGTGGCCTTGGGCGACTGGAACAGTGGGGTGATGTCACGGAACACCACGCCAGGCTTGGGGAAGTCCACCACGGGGCGGATCAGGGATTTGATAAGGGAATCGTCGAAAGTCATGCGTACTGTCCGGTGCAAGAGTGCCCGGTAGTATAGGGGCTGTCGGGGCTCGACCGCGACCGTCGATGCACCCGGCAGCCTGGCTGCACGCTCAGCTTTCCATCGCGCCACCGGCCAGCGCGCACAGCTGGATCGGGTCGAGAATGTGGATTTCCTTGCCTTCGGCGGCGATCAGCTGGTTCTGCTGGAAGCGCGTGAACACCCGCGAAACGGTTTCCACCGCCAGGCCCAGATGGTTGCCGATCTCGTTGCGCGACATGCTCAGGCGGAAATGATTGGCCGAGAACCCCCGGGCGCGGAAGCGGGCCGAGAGGTTGACCAGGAAGGTGGCGATGCGTTCGTCGGCGGTCTTCTTCGACAGCAGCAGCATCATCTGCTGGTCGTCGCGAATCTCGCGGCTCATCACCCGCATCAGCTGGCGACGCAGCTGCGGCAACTGCACCGACAGTTCATCGAGGCGTTCGAAGGGAATCTCGCATACCGATGTGGTCTCCAGCGCCTGGGCCGAGACCGGATAGGCTTCGGCGTCCATGCCGGACATGCCCACCAGCTCGCTGGGCAGGTGGAAGCCGGTGAGCTGCTCGGCACCGCCGTCGCTGATGCTGAAGGTCTTCAGCGCGCCGGAGCGCACGGCATAGACCGACTCGAAGGTATCGCCCTGGCGGAACAGGAATTCGCCCTTTTTCAGCGGGCGGCCGCGCTTGACGATCTGGTCGAGCGCGTCCATGTCCTCCAGGTTGAGGGAGAGGGGCAGGCAAAGCGGGGCGAGACTGCAGTCCTTGCAATGAGCCTGGTTGTGAGCACGCATTTTGACTGGCTCAGACATCACTGGATTCCTTGTGGGATAAGCACACATAGGACGTAAGGTTAACTCACTCGGGGCGGCTTGAGCCAGCCGCGCGGCGCTTGCCAGGGTTCTCATGGGCTTCATATGACTCGTGAAAAGCGTTGGCTGTTCTGCGGGTTGAGGTAGGCGTCGAACAGCATGCACACCCCGCGCACCAGCAGGCGCCCGGCGGGCAGCACGCGGATCCCGTGCGCGTCCAGGGCGATCAGGCCATCACTGGCCATGGCGTGCAGGGGCGCTTGGAGGTCCCGGAAGTAATGCGCGAAATCGATGCCGAACGCCTGCTCGATGCGGGTGAAATCCAGCTCGAAATGGCAGATCAGCTGCTGGATGACTGCCCGGCGGATACGGTCGTCGTCATTGCACAGCAGGCCGCGCTTGGTGGCCAGCTGGTCGCTGCCCAGCAGGCTCTGATAGTCGTTGAGATCGCTGCTGTTCTGGCAGTACAGGTCGCCGATCTGGCTGATTGCCGAGACCCCCAGGCCGAGCAGGTCGCAATGCCCATGCGTGGTGTAGCCCTGGAAGTTGCGTTGCAGCGTGCCTTCTTCCTGGGCAATGGCCAGTTCGTCGTCGGGCAGGGCGAAGTGGTCCATGCCGATGTAGCGGTAGCCGGCGCCGGTCAGTTGCTCGATGGTGCGTTCGAGCATCTGCAGTTTCTGCTCCGGGCGCGGCAAGGCCTGGGTGTCGATGCGCCGCTGCGGCATGAAGCGTTCGGGCAGGTGCGCATAGTTGAACACCGACAGACGGTCGGGCTGCAGGGCGATGATTTCCTCCACCGTGCGGGCGAAGCCCTCGGGGGTTTGCAACGGCAGGCCGTAGATCAGGTCGATGTTCACCGAGCGGAACTGCAGGGTACGCGCCGCTTCGACGATAGCGCGGGTCTGCTCCAGGCTCTGCAGGCGGTTGACCGCACGCTGCACAGCCGGATCGAGGTCCTGCACGCCGAGGCTGACCCGGTTGAAGCCCAGTTCGCGGAGCAGGCCCATGGACGACCAGTCGGCCTCGCGCGGGTCGATCTCGATGCCGTAGTCGCCGGAGTCGTCGTCCAGCAGATTGAAGTGCGTACGCAGCTGGGCCATCAGTTGACGCAGCTCGCCATGATTGAGGAAGGTCGGCGTGCCGCCGCCCAGATGCAGTTGCTCTACCACCTGGTCTGGCGCGAGGTGGCAGGCCAGCATCTTGATTTCATGTTCCAGGCGTTGCAGGTAGGCCTGAGCGCGGCTGCGGTCCTTGGTGACCACTTTGTTGCACGCGCAGTAGTAGCAGATGTTGGCGCAGAACGGGATGTGCGCGTACAGCGACAGTGGGCGCGAGGCCTTGCGACTTTCACGCAGGGCGTGCAGCAGGTCGAAGGCGCCGACCTGGGTATTGAACTGCACGGCGGTGGGGTAGGAGGTGTAACGCGGTCCTGCCAGATCGTAGCGACGGATCAGGTCAGAATCCCAACGAATGGCGTCGAGCATGCGGGCATTCCCCTGGTTAGGCTGGCGATGCCCGAGTCTAGGCGAGCCACTTGCCAGGCCTGTTGATATGCATCAAGGGTTTGCCAAAGGGGTCATCGTTCAGTGACCCATCAACAGGCGCTGGTGCGGACCCGGCAGGCTCCAGATGCCGAAGGCGATGACCAGCAGGCCCCCGGCAGTACGCAGCCCGCGACGGCGCAGCAGGGCCCGGGTACGTTCGGCGGCCAGGCCGGCGGCGAGCAGCACCGGCCAGGTGCCCAGGCCGAAGGCCAGCATCAGCGTCGCGCTGGTCAGCGCATTGCCCTGCAAGGCTGCCCACAGCAGCACGCTGTACACCAGCCCGCATGGCAGCCAGCCCCACAGGGCACCGACCAAGGCCGCGCGGGGCACGCTGTTCATCGGCAGCAGGCGGCGGGCCACAGGTTGCAGGTGGCGCCACAGGCCGCGGCCGAGGCGTTCGATGTAAGTCAGCCCGTGCCACCAGCCGGCCAGGTACAGGCCCATGGCGATCAACAGCAGCGCAGCGATGACCCGCAGTATCAGGGCACCCGGCCCGTTGGCCACGGCGTGGCCGAGCAGGCCGGTGAGCAGCCCGGCCACCGCGTAGCTGGCAACCCGCCCGAGGTTGTAGGCCAGCAGCAGGCGCCAGCGGCGCTGGCGCTCGGGGACCGCCAGGGTCAGGGCGCCCATCAGCCCGCCGCACATGCCGATGCAGTGACCGCCGCCTAGCACGCCGAACAGCAGCGCCGTGCCGAGCAGGCCGAGCAGCTCAGTCATGCCGCTCACGCGACTGCGCCGCAGCCTTGTGGGCCGGGTCTTCGTCGTCGAACAGGATGCTGTGTGCCGGGCTGTCCAGGTCGTCGTACTGGCCGCTGTCCACGGCCCAGAAGAACACCCGGATGGCGACGCCGACCAGCAGCAGGGCGGCGGGGATCATGATGTAGAGCGCAGGCATGCGGACTCCGGGGTCATCGGCAGAGGGGGTGTGACACGGCTCAGGCGCAGGGCATTGAGCACTACGATCAGCGAACTGAGCGACATGCCGATGGCCGCCCACATCGGCGTCACCCAGCCGAGGGCGGCGAACGGCAACACCAGGCCATTGTACAGCCCGGCCCACAGCAGGTTCTGGCGGATCACCCGGCGTGTGCGGCGTGCCAGCTCGAAGGCTTGCACCAGAGTGCCCAGGCGGTTGCACAGCAGCACGGCGTCGGCGCTGGTCTTGGCCAGGTCGGTGGCCGAACCCATGGCCACGCTGATGTCGGCGGCAGCCAGCACCGGCACGTCATTGATGCCGTCACCGAGCATCAGCACCTTGCGTCCCTCGCGGTGCAGGCCGTGCAGGACCTGCAGCTTGTCGTCGGGGCGCAGGCCGCCACGCGCGTCGTCGATACCCAGCTGCGCCGCCACCTGGGTGACCATCGGTGAGCTGTCGCCGGACAGCAGCAGGGTCCGCCAGCCGCGTGCGCGGCAGGCCTGGAGCAGATCAGGGGCGTCGTCGCGCAGGCGGTCGTCCAGCACCAGCCAGGCCAGCGCCCCCTGCTGGTTACCCAGCAGCAGCCACTGGCCGGAATCTTCGGGCACCGTCAGCGGCGTCGTGCCGCTCAGGGCGCAGACGAACGCCGGCTGGCCGATGCGCAGGCACTGCCCGTCTACCACGCCTTGCAGACCCAGGCCGGCATGCACCTGCAGGGCTTCGGCCACCTGCGTGCTGGCGCCGAAGGCGCGGGCGATCGGGTGTTGCGTGCGGTTTTCCAACGCAGCAGCGAGGCTCAGGCAGGTTTCGCCGTCCAGCTCCGCCAGGGGCAGCACCCGGCGCAATTGCAGGCGACCTTCGGTGAGGGTGCCGGTCTTGTCGAACACCACCGTGTCGACCTGCTCCAAGGCTTCGAGCACGTGCCCGCGGGTCAGCAGCAGGCCCAGGCGATGCAGGCTGCCGGTGGCTGCGGTCAGCGCCGTCGGAGTGGCCAGCGACAGGGCGCAGGGGCAGGTGGCGATGAGCATGGCCAGGACGATCCAGAAGGCCCGCGAGGAATCCAGTTGCCACCACAGGGCACCGACTGCCACGCAGGCCAGCAGCGAGCCCAGCAGGAACCACTGTGCCGCACGGTCGGCCAGGCGCGCCAGGCGCGGCTTGTCGGTCTGCGCGCGTTCGAGCAGGCGCACGATGGCCGACAGCCGCGTGTCCTGGCCCAGGGCCTGGACCTCCACGCTGAGCGGACTGTCGACGTTCAGGGTGCCGGCGGTGACCCGGTCGCCCGGCTGGCGTGGCTGCGGCAGGTATTCGCCGGTAAGCAGTGATTCGTCGAGGCTGGACAGCCCCTCGACGATACGCCCGTCGGCCGGCACCAGCGCACCGGGCAGCACCAGCACCCGGTCGCCCAGGCGCAGTTCGCTGAGTAGCACGCGTTGCTGTTGGCCCTGGGCGTCCAGCCGCAGGCAGGACGGCGGCAGCAGTCGCACCAGCTGCGTGGTGGCTGCAGCGGTGCGTTGTCGGGCGCGGCGTTCCAGGTAGCGGCCACTGAGCAGGAACAGGGCGAACATGCCCACCGCATCGAAATACAGCTCGCCCTGGCCGCTGATTGCGCTCCACACCCCAGCGCCATAGGCGGCGCCGATGGCCAGCGACACCGAGACGTCCATGCTCAGCTGATGATTGCGCAGGTCGCGGGCCGCGCCCTTGAACAGCGGGGCGCAGCTGTAGAAGACGATCGGCGTGGTGAGGAACATCGCTGCCCAGCGCAGGATGCTGTGCATCTCGGGGCTGAGGTCGATGTTGAATTCCGGCCAGGTGGCCATGGTCGCCATCATCGCCTGGAACCACAGCAGCCCGGCCACCCCCAGGCGGCGCAAGGCCTGGCGGTTGTCTGCGGCCAGGCGCTCGCTGGCCTGGTCGGGCTGCCAGGGGTGGGCCAGGTAGCCGAGTTCGCGCAGCCCCTGCAGCAGCTCGCTCAGCGGGCGCTGCGCGGTGTCCCAACGCAGCTGCAGGCGGTGGCTGGTGAGGTTCAGGCGGGCCTCGCTGACCCCCGGTACCGCCAGCAGGTAGCGCTCGATCAGCCAGCCACAGGCGGCGCACGTGATGCCTTCGACCAGCAGCGTCGCTTCGCAGGCCTGACCGTCCTGGCGCCCGAAGCCCTGTCGCACGTCGGGTCGGTCGTACAGGCGCAGCTCATCGGGCGGCGGTGTCGGCAGTTCCTGAGGGTTGCCGGCCGCCGTGCTGCGATGCCGGTAGTAAGCGTCCAGTCCACCGCTGACGATGGCTTCGGCCACCGCCTGGCAACCGGGGCAGCAGAAGGCGCGGGGTTCGCCCAGCACTTGGGCGATGAAGGGGCTGCCGGGTGGAACGGGCAGGGCGCAGTGATAGCAGGTCGCTGGATGCACGGCTGAAGGGGCGGGCCGAGGCGTAGTCAAGGCGCGGCCTGCAGCGGCTCGTCGCCCAGCACCAGGGTGCGGCCCGGACGCACGAATTCTTCTTCGAACAGGCGCCAGGTGCCGGCCTGTGCCTGGCCCAGCAGTTCGACGAAGCGCCGGCCATCGACCCGGTCATCGAGCTGGCCGATGTAGCGTCCGGCTTCGCCGGGGCTGCGCCGCAGCAGGACGTGGCGGTCCTTGTCCGGCTGGGTCGGCGACAGCAGGTTGAGTTGCAGGGTGTCGGGCAGGCTGTCACCTGCCAGGCGCAGTTCGGCTTCGCCGGTCAGCTCGTCGAGGTTCAGGCTGGCGCGCAGCTTCAGGGCCAGGGCCAGCTGTTCGCGGTCCAGCGAGCGGTTGATGCCCTTGCCGGCCTCGTAATAGTTGTCGCTGACCAGGTTGACCGGATGCTGCACGGCGATCACCACCATGGTCAGGCTGAGGGTCACCGAACAGCCCAGCAGGCCGATGATGAACCACGGCCAGCGGTGCCGGTACCAGGGGGCGGCGCTTGTGTTCAAGAGAATCTCCTAACGGACCTGCGGACCGATGAAGCGGCTTTTCGCGACAACCCGGTTATCGCTGTCGTCGATGTCTTGCAAGGTGAAGGTCACCTCATTGCTGCTCGATGGCATCTGTTCGGCAGCGCTGGACAGCTGCACCGCCAGGCTCAGGCTGTCGCCGGCCGCCACGCGGATCTCGCGCTGACCCTGCAGGCGCAGGTCGGGCAAGCCTGCAGCCTGCAACAGGTAGGTGTGCGGGTGCTGGTCCTTGTTGAGGATCTTCAGGCTGTAGACGTTCTCGATCCGCCCTTCGGCGTTCTCACGATAAAGCATGCGGTCCTTGGCGACATCCAGGCCGGTCAACGGGCGCATGGCGAAAGCGCTGGCCAGCAGGCCGAGCATGCTCAGCAGCACCAGCGCGTAGCCGATCAGTCGTGGCCGCAAGGTACGGGTCTGCTGGCCGGAAAGGTTGTGTTCGGTGGTGTAGCTGACCAGTCCGCGCGGGTAGCCCATCTTGTCCATCACCGTGTCGCAGGCGTCGATGCACGCCGCGCAGCCGATGCAGGCGATCTGCAGGCCGTCGCGGATGTCGATGCCGGTGGGGCAGACCTGCACGCACAGCGTGCAGTCGATGCACTCGCCTAGACCCTGGCTCTTGAAGTCTGCCTGACGACGCCTTGGGCCGCGTGGTTCGCCGCGACGCGGGTCGTAGGAGACGATCAGCGTGTCCTTGTCGAACATCACACTCTGGAAGCGCGAATAGGGACACATGTGCACGCATACCTGTTCGCGCAGCCAGCCGGCGTTGCCGTAGGTGGCCAGGGTGAAGAAGCCGACCCAGAAATACGCCCAGCCGTCGGCCTGGCCGGTGAACAGCTCGATGCACAGTTCGCGAATCGGCGCGAAGTAGCCGACGAAGGTCAGCCCGGTGACAAAGCCGATCAGCAGCCACAGGCCGTGTTTGGCACTCTTGCGCAGCAGCTTGCTGGCGCTGGCCGGCGCCTTGTCGAGCTTGATGCGCTGGTTGCGGTCGCCTTCGGTGAGCTTCTCGCACCACATGAACATCCAGGTCCAGACGCTTTGCGGGCAGGTGTAGCCGCACCACACGCGACCGGCGTAGACCGTGATGAAGAACAGCCCGAAAGCGGCGACGATGAGAATGCCCGAAAGCAGGATGAAATCCTGCGGCCAGAAGGTAGAGCCGAAGATGTAGAACTTGCGTTCCGGCAGGTTCCACCACACCGCCTGGCGGCCGTTCCAGCTCAGCCATACGGTGCCGAAGTAGATCAGCATCAGCAGTGCGCCACCGGCCATCCGCAGGTTGCGGAAGAAACCGCTGAAGGCGCGGGTGTGGATCTTTTCCCGGGCGGCGTAGAGGTCGATGCCGTCGCTGTTCGGGGCGGGCGGCGGGGTGATGTCTTGTAGCGGTATCCGATGACTCATCGCAACGTCCCACGGCAGTAGCAGAGTGCCCGGTTCAGGCCGGGACGGGGGGTGCTTCCTTGTACCTCGATGATACCCCCGCACCTTTCTGCCACCCTGCGACACTTGGTCGCCTTTGCGGGCCGGGAGGGCCTGTGCGACTGATCTGGATCAACGGACGGCTCGATAGCCCGGCGGCTCCTAGGGTCATGGCGGCGTGGGGCTGCTGACTGCTTGCGCAGGGGGTGCCGGCGTCGGGGCGGGCGGCTGCGACAGGCTGTAGATGTAGGCCGCCAGAATGTGCACGCGGTCGTCGCCCTGGCTGGCCTGCTGGGCTGGCATCTGCCCCTGGCGGCCCTGGCGGATGCTCTGTTGCACCTGGTCGAAGCGCGTGCCGTAGATGTATGCGCCCGGCTGGGTCAGGTCGGGCGCGCCGAGCAGTGGGTTGCCCTGGCGCTGCGGGCCGTGGCAGGCGATGCAGGTGGTGGCGTAGAGTTTCTCCCCGGCCTGCGGGTCGGCCTGGGCGTCGGCGGGCAGCTCACGGCCCATGCCGGCCAGTACATAGGCGGCCACGTCCCTGACGCCCTGTTCGCCGAGTACGGCGCCCCAGGCCGGCATCACCGCCTGACGGCCGTTGAGGATGCTGGTCTTGATCGACTGCGGGTCGCCGCCCCAGCGCCAGTACGCGTCGGTGAGGTTTGGGAAGCCATAGGCGCCCTTGGCGTCCGAGCCGTGGCACACCGCACAGTTGGCGGCGAACAGCCGGGCGCCGATCTGCAAGGCTTGCGGCTCTTTGGCCACCTGTTCCAGCGGCATGCTGGCGAAGCGTGCAAAGATCGGCCCGTAGCGCGCTTCGGCCTGAGCCATTTCCTTTTCCCACTCGTGCACGCCACTCCAGCCGCGCTGGCCGTCGGCGAAACGCACCTGGCGCTCGCTGTCCAACCAATCATAGCCGGGCAGCAGGCCACGCCAGTTGCCCAGCCCCGGATAGAGCAGCAGGTACAGCACGGCGAACACCAGGGTGGCGATGAACAGCCAGAACCACCAGCGCGGCAGCGGATTGTCGTATTCCTCGATGCCGTCGAAGCTGTGCTTGAGGGTTTCCTCGCCTGGCTTCTGGCGCTCGCCCTTGCGGGTGGCCAGCAGCAGCCAGAGCAGCCCGGCCAGGGTGCCGAGGGTCAGCAGGCTGACGAACAGGCTCCAGGCGCCGCTCATGCGTCGGGCTTCCGGCGCTGTGCATCCAGGCTTTCTGGCTCGTCGGCGAACGGCAGGCGGCTGGCTTCATCGAAGTCTTTCTGGCGCCTGGGGCTGAACACCCACAGGGCCAGGCCGACGAAGGCCAGCAACACCAGCAGGGTGCCCAGGCCACGCAGGGTTCCGATGTCCATCGGCTTCACCTCTTGCTCTTGATCTGCACGCCCAGCCCCTGCAGGTAGGCGACCAGCGCGTCCAGTTCGGTCTTGCCCTGTACCGCCGCGCTGGCGCCGGCGATGTCTGCATCGCTGTAGGGCACGCCGAGGCTGCGCAGCGCCTGCATCTTCTTCGGCGTCTGGCTGGCGTCGACGGTCTTGTGGGCGAGGAAGGGGTAGGCGGGCATCTTCGATTCCGGCACCACGTCACGGGGGTTGATCAGGTGGATGCGATGCCAGGCGTCCGAGTAGCGCCCGCCGATGCGCGCCAGGTCCGGGCCGGTGCGCTTGGAACCCCACAGGAAGGGGTGGTCCCAGACGCTTTCGCCGGCCACTGAATAGTGGCCGTAGCGCTCGGTTTCGGCGCGGAACGGGCGGATCATCTGCGAGTGGCAGCCCACGCAGCCGTTGGCGATGTATACGTCGCGGCCTTCGAGCTGCAGGGCCGTGTAGGGCTTCATGCCTTCGACCGGGGTGTTCACCGTGTCCTGGAAGAACAGCGGCACGATCTGCGTCAGGCCACCGATACTCACGGCCAGGACCATCAGCAGGGCCAGCAGGCCAACGTGCTTCTCGACCTTCTCGTGCTTCATGGGCGGGCTCCCGCCAGCGGAATGCGCGCCGCGTCATCCGCGGCTTGCGGGTCGCCGCCACGGATGGTCTGCCAGGTGTTCCAGGCCATCAGCAGCATGCCGCTGGCGAACAGCGCGCCGCCGAGCATGCGCACCACGTAGCCGGGGTGGCTGGCCACCACCGATTCAACGAAGGAAAAGGTCAGGGTGCCGTCGGCATTCACCGCCCGCCACATCAGGCCCTGGGTGATGCCGTTGACCCACATGGCGGCGATGTACAGCACGGTGCCGATGGTCGCCAGCCAGAAGTGCGCGTGGATCAGGCCGATGCTGTGCATCGCCGGGCGCCCGAACAGCCGCGGAAGCATGTGGTAGGTGGCGCCGATGGTAATCATCGCCACCCAGCCCAAAGCGCCGGCATGCACATGGCCGATGGTCCAGTCGGTGTAGTGCGACAGGGCGTTGACCGTCTTGATCGCCATCATCGGCCCTTCGAAGGTCGACATGCCGTAGAAGGCCAGCGACAGCACCAGAAAGCGCAGGACCGGGTCGCTGCGCAACTTATGCCAGGCGCCGGAGAGGGTCATCATGCCGTTGATCATGCCGCCCCAGCTGGGCACCAGCAGAATGATCGACATCACCATGCCCAGCGACTGCGCCCAATCGGGCAGGGCGGTGTAATGCAGGTGGTGGGGGCCGGCCCAGATGTACAGGGTAATCAGCGCCCAGAAGTGCACGATCGACAGCCGGTACGAGTACACCGGGCGTTCGGCCTGCTTGGGCACGAAGTAATACATGATGCCGAGAAAGCCGGTGGTGAGGAAAAAGCCCACCGCGTTGTGGCCGTACCACCACTGGATCATCGCGTCGGTAGCCCCGGCGTAGATCGAGTACGACTTGGTCAGGCTCACCGGCACAGCCAGGTGGTTGACCACGTGCAGCATCAGGGTGACGAGGATGAAGGCGCCGTAGAACCAGTTGGCGACATAGATATGCGGCGTGCGCCGCCGCGCCAGGGTGCCAAAGAACACCCAGGCGTAGGCCACCCAGACGATGGCCAGGAGGATCGCGATGGGCCACTCCAGTTCGGCATATTCCTTGGTGGTGGTGTAGCCCAGTGGCAGGCTGACCAGCGCGCCGAGGATCACCGCCTGCCAGCCCCAGAAGGTGAAGGCCGCCAGGCGGTCGCTGAGCAGGCGCACCTGGCAGGTGCGTTGCACCACGTAATAGGAGGTGCCGAACAGCGCGCAGCCACCGAAGGCAAAGATCACCAGGTTGGTGTGCAGTGGTCGCAGGCGCCCGAAGGTGGTCCATTCCAGACCGAAGTTCAGTTCCGGCCAGACCAGCTGCGCGGCGATGAACACTCCGACGAACATGCCCACGATGCCCCAGACCACCGTCATCACGGCGAACTGGCGCACCACTTTGTAGTTGTAGGCAGCCGGAGAGATTGCGGTACTCATTGCCGGGGTCGAGGCTCCTGGGGGCATACGGCGGGGCCTGCAAACGAGGCGGTCGTGTACTGGACGAGTGGAAAGCGCAAAGATTCAACGCCGCGCAGCTTAATGCCTGGCACCGGCCGAGGGAAGCAGCAGGCTAGACGGCGTCTGTTGGCAGCCTGGCGGTTGTTCGTAGGGGAGCGCTTTACTTGCAGCGAAGGTCGGTGCAATGACTTGAGCCGCCATACCGTTCGGTTAGACCGGTAGCCGCGGCCACTCGTTTTGCAGGCAAAAAAACGCCCCCCAAGCGGGAGGCGTAAATCCATGCGTCGCAGAACTACATGCTACCGGGCAGCGGCCTGTACCGGCGCGGCGACCGCGGGGGAGGCGGTCGGCCGTGACAGGCTGTACACATACGCGGCCAGCAACTGCACCTTGTCATTGCCCAGCAGATTGGCCTGAGCAGGCATATGACCCTGGCGCCCCAGACGAATGGTCTGTTGCAGCTGTGCCAGGCTGGTGCCGTAGATGAAACCACCCGGTTGTGTGAGGTCCGGGGCACCCATCAGAGAAATGCCCTGGCCCGTCGCACCGTGACAGGCTACGCAGGTGCTGCTGAACGCTTGCTGTCCGGCGGCCAGATCCGCCTGGGTGCCTTCCGGCAGTGGCAGGCCGGCCAGCGACTGGCGCACGTAGGCGGCGACATTCTTCACGCCTTCCTCACCCAGTACCGGGCCCCAGGCTGGCATCGCCGCCACACGTCCGCCCATGATGCTGGCCTTGATGGTCTCCGGGCTGCCGCCCCAGCGCCAGTGGTCGTCGGTGAGGTTGGGAAAGCCGAAGGCGCCCTTGGCATCCGCGCCATGGCACACGGCGCAGTTGGAGGCGAACAGCCGGCCCCCCATGCGCAGCGCCTGCGGGTCCTGCGCCACTGCTTCGATGGGCATGGCTGCGTAGCGGGCGAAGATCGGCCCGAAGCGGGCGTCGGCCTGCTGCATCTCCTTCTGCCACTCGGCGTCGCTGGTCCAGCCGTCCTGGTAGCCGGGCAGCACGCCTTTCCAGTTACCCAGGCCGGGGTAGAGCACCAGGTACACCAGGGAGAACACCAGGGTGGCGACGAACAGCAGGAACCACCAGCGTGGCAGCGGATTGTCGTACTCCTCGATGCCATCGAAGCTGTGCCCCAGGGTCTGGTCCTGGCTGCCGCCCGGCTGGCTGCGACGGGTGCCGAACAGCAGCCAGGCCAGCCCGGCCAGGCTGCCCAGGGTCAGCACGCTGATATAGATACTCCAGAAGGTGCTCATGGCTGCTCGCTCCGCTCGGCAGGTTGGTCGGGGTCATTGGCTGGCAGGGGTTCGTCGGCGAACGGCGCCATGCGTGCCTGGGCGAAGTCTTCGTTGCGGCGGCTGCTGGACACCCACAGCGAAAGGCCGATGAAGGCGATGGCGACGATCAGGGTGCCGAGCCCGCGCAGGTCTGCGATGTCCATGCGTTACCTCTTGCTCTTGATGGCGGTGCCCAGCACCTGCAGATAGGCGACCAGCGCGTCCATTTCGGTCTTGCCCTTGAGGCTCGCCACCGCACCGTCGATGTCGGCGTCGCTGTAGGGCACGCCGAGGGTGCGCATGGCCTTGAGCTTGGCGACGGTGTCGCGGCTGTCCAGCGGGGTTTCCACCAGCCAGGGGTAGGCGGGCATCTTCGACTCCGGCACCACGTTGCGCGGGTTGTACAGGTGCGTGCGGTGCCAGTCGTCCGAGTAGCGTCCGCCGACCCGCGCCAGGTCCGGGCCGGTGCGCTTGGAGCCCCACAGGAAGGGGTGGTCCCAGACGCTTTCGCCGGCCACCGAATAGTGGCCGTAGCGCTCGGTCTCGGCGCGGAACGGGCGGATCATCTGCGAGTGGCAGCCTACGCAGCCTTCGCGGATGTAGATGTCGCGGCCTTCGAGCTGCAGGGCGGTGTAGGGCTTCATGCCTTCGACCGGGGTATTCACCGTGTCCTGGAAGAACAGCGGCACGATCTGCGTCAGGCCGCCGACGCTCACCGCCAGCACCATCAGGAGCATCAGCAGGGTGACATTCTTTTCGATCACTTCATGTCTCATGGCGCTCTCCTCAAGCCATCTGCGCGGCGGACTGGACTTGCGCCGGCTCGGCGGCGCGCACGGTGCGCCAGGTGTTCCAGGCCATCAGCAGCATGCCGGTGAAGAACACTGCACCACCGACCAGGCGCACGATGAAGCCTGGGTGGCTGGCCACCAGGGTCTCGACGAAGGAATAGGTGAGCGTGCCGTCGTCGTTGATCGCTCGCCACATCAGGCCCTGGGCGATGCCGTTGACCCACATCGAGGCGATGTAGAGCACGGTGCCGATGGTCGCCAGCCAGAAGTGCGCATTGATCAGGCCGATGCTGTGCATCGCCGGGCGGCCGAACAGGCGCGGGATCATGTGGTACACCGCGCCGATGGAAATCATCGCCACCCAGCCCAAAGCGCCGGCATGCACATGGCCGATGGTCCAGTCGGTGTAATGCGACAGGGCGTTGACCGTCTTGATCGCCATCATCGGCCCTTCGAAGGTCGACATGCCGTAGAAGGCCAGCGACAGCACCAGAAAGCGCAGGATCGGGTCGCTGCGCAACTTATGCCAGGCACCGGAGAGGGTCATCATGCCGTTGATCATGCCGCCCCAGCTCGGCGCCAGCAGCACCAGCGACATGATCATGCCCAGCGACTGCGCCCAGTCGGGCAGGGCGGTGTAATGCAGGTGGTGGGGGCCGGCCCAGATGTACAGGGTGATCAGCGCCCAGAAGTGCACGATCGACAGCCGGTACGAGTACACCGGGCGTTCGGCCTGCTTGGGCACGAAGTAATACATCATGCCCAGAAAGCCTGCGGTGAGGAAAAAGCCCACCGCGTTATGCCCGTACCACCACTGCACCATGGCGTCGGTGGCACCGGCGTAGATCGAGTACGACTTGGTCAGGCTGACCGGCAGTTCCAGGTTGTTGACCACATGCAGCATGGCCACGGTGAGGATGAAGGCACCGAAGAACCAGTTGCCCACATAGATGTGCTTGGTCTTGCGCGTCGCCAGGGTGCCGAAGAACACCACCGCATAGGCCACCCAGACGATGGTGATAAGGATATCGATAGGCCATTCCAGCTCGGCGTATTCCTTCGATGAGGTGTAGCCCAGCGGCAGGCTGATGGCCGCCAGCACGATCACCAGTTGCCAGCCCCAGAA
Source organism: uncultured Pseudomonas sp. (assembly GCF_913777995.1). Lineage (GTDB taxonomy): Bacteria > Pseudomonadota > Gammaproteobacteria > Pseudomonadales > Pseudomonadaceae > Aquipseudomonas. Next base: position 15,116 of record NZ_CAJYVE010000048.1, read on the forward strand.
CGTGAAGGCCGCCAGGCGTGGCATGAACAGCGGGGTCTGGCAGGTGCGCTGCACCGAGTAGTAGGAGCTGGCGAACAGCGCGCAGCCGCCGAAGGCGAAGATCACTGCGTTGGTGTGCAGCGGGCGCAGGCGGCCGAAGCTGGTCCAGGGCAGGTCGAAATTGAGTTGTGGCCAGACCAGTTGCGCGGCCAGAAAAACCCCTAGCCCCATCCCGACAATCCCCCAGACCACCGTCATAATGGCGAACTGGCGGACCACCTGATAGTGATAGGCGGTGCTGTGTGTTGTATTCATTTTGGGCTGTATCCCTTTCAGCGTGGTCGGAGCCTGCACCCCCAAGGGTCGAAAGGCGTCGGCGGACTCATCAGAAGCGAGGCAAGCATGGTTAATGGGCTAAATGCCTGTATTGACAGGGATCAATGGGCCGGGCACGCCCGTGAGCAGGGCTGGCTGTGGACGCCGGGCCAGCTCGACGCGCCGGGCGAGGCACCGACCCTGCTCCTTGCGCATGGTGCAGGGGCACCGATGGACAGCGATTTCATGAACGAAATGGCGGCGTTCCTGGGCCAACAAGGGGTGAACGTGCTGCGATTCGAGTTCCCCTACATGGCTCAGCGGCGCACCGGCGGCGGCAAGCGACCGCCCAATCCGCAAGGGCAGTTGCTCGACCATTGGCGCGACCTGTTCGCCCAGGTGCGACCCCATGTCGCTGGGCGCCTGGCGGTCGGCGGCAAGTCCATGGGCGGGCGTATGGCCAGCCTGCTGGTCGACGAGCTACAGGCCGATGCCCTGGTGTGCCTGGGCTATCCCTTCTATGCGGCGGGCAAGCCGGACAAGCCACGGGTGGCGCACCTGGCCGACCTGCGCACGCCGACGCTGATCGTCCAGGGCGAGCGCGATGCCCTGGGCAACCGTGAGACGGTGCAAGGCTATGCGCTGTCCAGTGCCATCGAGCTGCAATGGCTGGCGGCTGCCGACCACGACCTCAAGCCCCTCAAGGCTTCGGGCCATACCCATGAGGGGCACCTGCGCGCCGCGGCGCAGCGCGTCGCGGCGTTTCTGCACGGCTGAATCAGCCCGGCCAGAGATCGAAGCGGCCCTCGCTGACCTGAAAGCCCATGGCCGAAATGCCGAACTCGAAGCACCCCTGCAGGCATCGGCGTCGCGCGTCGGCGGCCAGCAGGGTCAGCACACCGCTTTGCAGGTGCTGCGAGTGGTAGAGGGTGCCGCGCCCATGGGGCGTGTCGTGGTAGACCACGCGGATCTGCGGGTGGCCGACCAGTTCGTGGCGCCCCAGCGGCAGGTCAGGGTCGAAGTACAGGCCGATGCCGGCGCGCTTGCGACCGACCCTGCCGCTGGCGATCACCTTCCATTGCCAGTGACGACTGGGGCCACGCAGTTCCGGGCGCAGGCTCAGGCCGCCGGCCACGCTACTGACCTGCAGCGCACGGCCATTGATCACAGCCTGGAACGCAAGGCGCTGTCCGGTGATAAATGGCTTCATGGCGCTTGCGTCAGAACCGGCGGACATAGCGAACCTGATCGGTGCGAGGGCGCTACGAGAAGGCTGCCTGTCGGCAGCCTTCTTATATTCAGCGCAACGCTACGCCCAGTGCGCCATGGCTCTCCTTGAGTTTATCCTCGGCACCGCTGACCAGGTTCTTGGTGTAGTACCAGTTCCAGCCGATCACCATTTGTATGTCCGAAGACCAGTACATGCCGTTGCCCATCGGCCAGCGGCTGCCATAGGCTGCGTGCAGCTCACGCAGCTCCTGTAGATTGGGCATGCGTCCGCCTCGGCTGGCCGCAGCTGCCGACAGGTTTTTGTAGCTGCCGCTGCCTACGCCCATGCAGTGGATGACGCCGGTGACCGTGACCTCGTAGCTCAGGCTCTGGCCCAGGCTGTCGCTGACGGTGATATGCGTCCTGCCTTTGCCGCGCACGCTGACCAAACCATGGGTATCCACCTTGGCCACAGTGGGCTGGCTACTGCTGTAGCGGTAGGGCGGCTGCCCACCAGTGGGCACGCGTTTGATCGTGGTGCCCGCCGGAAAAGTGGGTAACAGGTCGGGATGGCCGGGGATCAGATAGACCTTGCCGGCCAGGGTGACCGGGCGGGTATCCAGGCTCAGCTCGCTGCGAATGGTCAACGGCAAGGGCAAGGACGCTACGGCGTTGCCGCCGCGCGTTACACGGTAATCCAGCGCGGCACTACGCCCTTCACTGGCGACGACGACCGCCTTGGGCAAGTTGAACACCAGCTCGGGGTGGCCGCCGGCGATCTGCTCGGCAGTGTCGTGAGCTGTGGCACCACGCCAGCGGACCTGTACCCGGTCGCCGCTGCTCATGCCGGGATAGCGTACGCGTACCGTAGCGCCCGAAGCCGGAATCCGCGACACGAGCACCACGCCGTCGGGTCCGACTTCGTCCATGCTGGGGGCAGGCAAGGTGCCCAGGTTTTCGAGGATCGCGAGCAGCAGTGTCTCGGAGGTCTGCACTTGGCCGTTGGCGCGCTCCACGCGGTAACTGATGGCGACTTGTTCGCCGACATTGGCGTTCACCAAGGCGGCGGCAAACAGCATCTCCAGAACTTTGCCGACATCGGCTTCGGTCAGAGTCTTCTCTTTCTGGTCGCTGCCTTTGGGGCCCTGCCAGGTCACGGTGACGCGGTCGGCGCTGCGCAGGTCGGCGCTGGCCGCGATCTGTACCGTGGCACCCTGGCCGGCGTTGGCCGGATCGAGGCGGTCGCCCTCGGCTTCTTTCACCGTCGGGCGCGGCAGCGGAGCCGCCACGTCCTGGCGGATGCTGATATGAGTATGCAGCGAAACGAAGGTGCGCCCGCCGCGCAGCACCTCGTACCAGACATCGACACCGGCATCCAGGTTGGCGGTCACGAAGTTCTTCGGTACGCGGAAGATCACCGTTTTGTTCACCGTGCCGCTGTTGAGCACCGTGTAAGTGCCGTAGGTGCCGCCAGGACGGTCGCCCTGCCAATGCAGCGTGACCCGGTCGCCGATGGCCATGGCCGGATAGGGCTGGATGCGCACTACGGCTTCCAGGACCAGATCGTCGGGGTCCAGTACGCCTTGCGCGTCCACCTGATCCACTTGCGGTGCTGGCAGCGGGCGGCTGGCGTCGACATCGACGGTCAGATGCAGGGTCGGCGACTTGAAGAAGTCACGCTCGAAGGTGGTGATGGTGTAGTACAGCTCCACCGCGCCACCGGCCAGCGGGGCGAGCTTGTCATCGGGAATCAGGAATTCCAGGGCCTGGCCCACATCGTCCTGATTGAGGTTCTTGGTTTCCTGATGCAGCAGGGTCATGCCGTCGCCGGTGCGGCCCATCCATACCAGGGTCACATCCTGGCCGTCAGCCATGAACGAATAGGCCGGCACCTGGGCGATGAGATTGTGCAGGGTCGGGTCGAGCACGCCATCCACTGCAGCGGGCACCCGTGGCAAGGCCAGCTCCCGGGCCTGGCCGAGTATGCTCAGCGACAGGCTCTTGGAGCGCAGGCTCTCACCCGAGGCCTTGTTCACCCTGTACCTGAAGCGCGCCCGGCCCTGGGCGATGGGTTGGAACTGCGCGTTGGGAATCAGGAACTCGAAGAAGCTGGCCGGTGCCTGGATGACCTGTTCCAGCACATAGGGTTGCAAGGGCAGCCCATCGGCGTTGTTGCGCTCGACGATGAATTGCAGCGTGTCACCGATGGCGATTTGCGGGTGCGTCAGCACCAGCGCCTGGACGTCGGCACCGGCCAGCTTGTCGAGGTCCAGTTCCATCTGCGGTGCCTGGGGTGCGATGGGCGCGGGCAGGGTGGCGTTGCCGGCCTCCACTTCGACGTAGGTCGGCGGCGAGAAGCGTGACCAGTTGTGTACGACGTCGCGGATGTCGTAGCGCACCACGATCATGTCCGAATCACCGGCCTCGATGACCACCTCGCGGGGTATGGCGACCACCACCGGATGGCCGATCTGGCCGGCCAGCAACGGCTCGCTCCTGATCAGCAGGCCGTGCCAGTAGATGCTCAGCTGGTCGCCGACGCTCATGTTGTCCCAGGGGCGCACGGTGACCGAGACACCGTCGGGGGTGGTAATGACACCGGGTGGGGCCACGTCGGGCGCCGTGAGTCGTTCGTTTTCGTAGGGGCTTTCCGGGTCTGGATCGCGGCCGCCGGGAATCGACAGTTTGACGGTGACCTCCCGGGTCGGCGAAAGCTCGGGGGTTGCCGACGGGTAGGGGGTGTAGGTGTAGCGCACCGTCGTGACGCCAGGCTCGATCCAGCGCGTGTCGACATACAGCGAAAAGATGCCGTTGGTGTCCGGGGCGTCCGGGGAATGTGTGTAGCTGGCCACCGGTTCCGGTCTGGCGCCCCAGTACAGGTCAATGCGGTCGCGCTGGCTGAGGTCGATGGGGCCGACCAGCACTTCCAGGGGTTTGCTCGGGTCGGCGACATCCACATCGCCGATGCCGTGGGGGTAGTGGCTGAGCACCAGCGGCGCAGTCAGGGGTTGTTTGGCGCGTGAAGCGTTCATTGTCTTGGTCCATCCATGAATCTGAAGAGGAGGGCGAGGCGGCGGCCTCGCCCCGTGGAGTCAGATGCCGCAGCTGCCGGCGACGCGCATGTCCACCAGCACGCTGGCACGACGCGAATTGCCCTGGCCTTGCGCGCTGCGCACGGCGAAGGTCGCCTCGGCATGGCCGTAGCAGTGCTGGTTGAGGATCGTGCGCGGCACCAGGAAGTGGTAACCGCCGTCGACTTCTGCCTGGGTCAGCGCTGCAGAGGTGTGCACCCACTCGAACTTCTTGGTGCCGCCCACCAGGCTGTCGTAGGCCTCGTAGGTGAAGACGATCACCTGGCCTTCGGCGATGTTGATGTAGGGTTCGATGTACACCGGGGCACCGTGGGCGCCGTTGGTCACGTTGATCGCGCCGTTCTCGTTGAGGTCGGTGAACAGCGGCGCGATCGGGCCGTCGGGGCCGCCGGGCAGCTCGTCCTTGGAGCGCACCACGATCGATTGCTCTTCGGAGATAGAGATATTCGGATTACCCACCATCGATACGCTGTAGTACACGCGGATGTCACTGCCGGTGCCCACCGGTACGAACAGGCTGTTCAGCGCGGTCAGCAGCAGCGGCCGGCCCGCCACCACGTCGGAGTTGGTGATGGTGTAGGGCTGCTGCAGCACCGCCTGGCCGCCCCAGTACACCTCGATGACCTGGGACGCCTTGAAGTTGGGGTTCCAGTCAATGATCACCGTGGCATTGAGCTCGAAGTCGTTCTCATCGATGAAATTGTCTTCGTTGCTCGGCGTGCCGCTGCCGCCGCGCACCGTCGGCTTGGCCGGGGTTTGCGGGACGGGACGTTCGATCTGCACTCGGGTTTGCAGGTCGATGGACACACCGACCACCTGGCCGCTGCGCAGCACCTCGTACTTCAGTACGCGCAGGCCGTCGCCGGCCGCCTCGATCACCGGCATGGCAACGTCGAAGATCAGCACGAAAGGCTTGCCCAGGTCATCGGGGTCGATGGCCGCCGGGCCCAGCTTCTGATTGCCCCAGTACAGCTGGATCTGGTCACCGGCCTCGAGCAGTGCGGAGGTCGGAATCTTGACCTCCACCCCTGCAGCGGCGTCGGCGTAGTCGATCAGGCCGTCGTCGCCCTCGATCACCGGCGCCGGCAGGTCCGGGGTGATTTCGGTGAGAAACAGCGGGATGGTGACCCGGCGCGATTCCACCGAAACGTTGCCAGCGCGGTCGGTCACCGTGTAGTAGGTGGCGCCGGCCGGGTTCGGCAGGCTGGTCAGGAAGTCCTTGGTAAAACCGACTTCCAGCGGCGTGTCTTCATCTTCATCGCCATTCAGGGTGAGCGTCGGGCCAGCCACGCCGCCCCAGTAGGTGTTGATCACGTCGCCACGGTTCAGCCCCGAGTAACCGAAGATTCTGCCCGGCAGCACATCGCCCATGGCGCTGAGTTCTTCCAGGGTCAGGCCATCCTTGGCTTCGTCGGGGAAGTCCATGTAGCCCAGCTGGTGCGAGCCGGGTGCGGTGCGGTCGACGATGAGAGTGATGGGGCGGGAAAGGGTTGGGTTACCCCCTGGATCGCTGAGGGTCTGGTATTGCAGGCTGTAGGCGCCGTCTTCCAGCAGGTGTGTGGCGACCGGGATGCGCAGTTCCAGCTGGGTGCCGATGGGCGGGACCGGGTTCAGAACGCTCGGTTCGCCCACCGCAACGTTGTTGAGGATCAGCCAGTACTTGTCATTCAGTGCCGGCAGGTCCCAGAGCGGAAAGTTGACGACGATATCGTTCTGCAAGTCCACGGTCCTGATCAGACCGTCTTCAGGATCGGCAATCGGCACCAGCGGCGGATCGTATTCCTCGTTCTGATCGGCTTGTGGACGATGCGCGTGGTAAAGCTCCATGGTGTTTTTCATGGCATTCGATTCCTTCGAAAAGTTGTTCGATAAGTGCAGCGATTAATGTGCGTTAAGTACGCAGAGCAGAATCGGTAGCGGCAGGAGCATTGTCGAGCCACTGGAAATCACATAATCGGAGGTGTTGAGGACTGTCAATAGTTAACGTCTTGTTGAAGTATCGAAACTTTCAGGCTGAGTTTTATTTGTATAAGACGTTGTAGGAAGTTGCAGGGTGTTCTTTCAGAAGTGCCTGACAGCAAAGGTAAATGTAGGACGCACTTTCATCTTTTTCCGAACGGCACCATGGCGGATTGGAAAAGGGAGGAACTTATCGTGCATGATCGAATAAATGGAAAATTGATGGCCTGCTGCGGGCTGGGGGTATTGACCAGTTTCGGCAGCCTGACCGGATGGGCTCAAGAACGGGCGCTTCCCATCGACCTAGTGGGTGGCCAGTGGACGCTCGGCCCCGAGACGCCTTTCAATGATTATTGGATTAGAGAAGGTGCCCAAGTCACGGTCCAAGGGGCCAACTTGGGTTATATCATAAACAGCAACTCCGTGCTGTTGGTGGAGGGGAATGCCCGCGTTCAGAAGGGTATCTCGGCAAGTGGGGGGGGCAGCACCAAAATTCTCAATTCGACGATCAGCAACACGGAACTCCTTGGGATGACCGTCCAGAGGGGGCACGAAGCCGAAGTCGTCGATAGCACCGTTTCAGGGGCTTGGGCGGGTATCAGTGTCAGTACCAGTGTGTTGGTGACTCGCAACACCCGAATGATCGGTACCCGGTGGGACGAAACCCATCCGGGCTGGGGCCTGGGAGTATTTGGGGCACAGGCGTTTATCAGCGCCGGTAGCCAGTCGATAGGGGAGGGGTATGGCCTGCTGATATCGCGCGGGCCCGCCCTGGACTACGGCCCCGTGCCTGCCAACTACAGCCAGGTGGTCATTGACGACTCGACCTTTCAGGGGGTGACCGGCGCGGCGCTGATGGTCGATGGCTGGGACCGTGGGCCTTTGACTGCCGACATCGAAGTACGCAACGGCTCCCGCCTGCTGTCGGGTATCAATGTGCTGGCCGAAGCGCGCAGGGAGTCCACCCTCAACCTCACCGTCGACGACAGCGTGCTCAGCGGTGACTTGCTCGCCGACGACACCAGCACCATCAACCTGGTATTGCAGAACAACGCCCGGCTGACCGGCGACATCGTCGGCGGTGACCAGGTCGCCGTGGCGTCCGGTGCGCGCTGGACGCTGACCGGCGACAATAAAATCGGCGCCCTGACACTCGACGGCGGTGGCGTGGACTTCGGCACCGGGTCGTTCAAGGAACTGGTGATGAACTCGCTCTCTGGCAGCGGCCACTTCGCCATGCGCGTCGACCTGGACCAGGGCGACGGCGACCTGCTCTGGGTCGAGGGGCCGGCCACCGGCCAGTTCGGTCTGCACGTGCGCAACACCGGCAGCGAAGCGGTGACCCCGGAGCTGGAACCGCTGCTGCTCGTGCATACCGAAGGCGGTGATGCGCAGTTCAGCCTGACGGGTGAGCGGGTCGACCTGGGCGCTTTCTCCTACCAGTTGCAACAGCAGGGTAACGACTGGTTCATCGTCGCTGACGACCGGCGCATCAGCCCGTCTACGGCCAGCGCCTTGGCGCTGTTCAACGCGGCGCCGAGCATCTGGATGAGCGAGCTGAACAGCTTGCGCAGCCGCATCGGCGAGGTACGTGGCGCTGGCGCGGCGGGCGGCTGGATGCGCAGCTACGGCAGCCGCCTGGAGGCCACCACCGGTGATGGCGTCGACTACCGGCAGAAGCAGCGTGGTTTCAGCCTGGGCGCCGACGCGCCGGTGCCGGTCGCCAACGGGCAACTGTCGCTGGGCGTGCTGGTGGGTCATAGCCGCTCCGACCTGGACCTCAACCACGGCACCACCGGCAGCGTCGACAGCGTGTACCTGGGGGGCTACGGCACCTGGTTGTCCGAGCAGGGCTACTACGTGGATGCCGTGCTCAAGCTCAACCACCTGCGCAACAAGTCCAAGGTGGCAATGAGCGACAGCGGCCGCGCCAAGGGCAGCTACGATACCCTGGCCGCTGGCGCCTCGGTGGAGTTCGGTCGCCATGTGCAGCTGGCCGATGGCTGGTTCGTCGAGCCGTTCACGCAACTGGCGGCGGTCAATGTCAGTGGTGACCGCTACCAGCTGGACAACGGCTTGCGCGCCAGCAACGACCATACCCGCTCGGTACTGGGCAAGGTCGGTGCCTCGCTGGGTCGTGACATTGCCCTCAAGGATGGCGGCGTGCTGCAGCCGTATGTACGCCTGGCCGCTGCGCAGGAGTTTTCGCGGCGCAATCCGGTCGAGGTCAATGGCCACCGCTTCGACAACGACCTGTTCGGCTCGCGCCTGGAAGCCGGTGCCGGGGTATCGGTGTCGCTGTCCGAGCGCCTGCAACTGCAGGCCGACTTCAATTACATGGATGGCAAGCGCATCGAGCAGCCCTGGGGCGCCAACCTGGGCCTGCGCCTGGCGTTCTGAGGCCGTTTACTGCAACGCAGCCCTCGCCGTCCATGCGGCGGGGGCTTTGCTGTTTCAGGCGTCCGGGGGAAGTACGCAGACATTCAGCGTGGGTGAGGTGCCAATCAACTGCCCGGCACGGTAGATGCGGTAATACAGCTGCAAGGGCCCGTACTCGGGCGTTTCGATCAACGGGTAGGCCAGGCACAGGCGCCGCACCACCGTGTGATCGCCCGTGACATGGTGCAAGGTGCTGGAGCTTTCATGGCCGCCCCAGCAAAACACCAGGACGTCTTCGGGGCGCAGTTGCGGCGAGCCCGGAATCTCGACCGTGACCCCGACGTTGGCCTGTTGTGCAGTGATTGCCTGCGGCGCGACGTGACAGACCTGAGGTGCCTTGAGACTGCCCGAAATGTCCGGCAGGCCCAGCCAGTGCGAGGGGATGCCGGCGAGGCGCTCGGCCGCTTCGTGAGGCGTGGGTTCAGGACGCAATGCCGAGGAGGCATCGCCAGGTTGCGGTTTATCTTCCATATCGACTCTTGTGGTTAAGCAGGGGGACTTTCAGTGCAAGTTTTGGCTGGCACCGGCTGGTTTATTCAAGGTGAGCCTGCGTCGGTTCGGGAGCTTTCAACGCCACTAGGGTGTTTTACTATCGAGGCCGTGTGTTTGGTGAAGGCTGTTCGGCATTTTTCCGAAAATGAGAAAGATCACGCGTCCATTGACATGTTGTCTGTCACGCACATGGATGATGGGGGCTGTTCACACTATTCAGTTGAAGGCTTGTTAGTTGCTGTTGGTGAAGGCGCATGGAAGTGCCAGCTCATTTGACGTTCAATGCGCTGCAAGTAATAGGGGGGGTGGTGAGGTTGTCAATGATCGTGAAGGAAATTCTTCGGTGAAGGGTGAAAGTAAGGAATGTTCCTACTTGTTGAGTTCGGTGTGTCATTCGCCCAATAAAAAACCCCGCCAGGCGGGGTTCTTCATGAGTCAGTCTTTCAGCGGTTGAACCGCTCCACCAGCGAGTATTGCGAATGCGCCGTGCGGGTCAGCTCGGCACTGAGCTGAGCCGAGCGCTGGGCGCCATCTGCCGTCTGGTCCGCCAGTTGGGCGATGTTGGCGATGTTCTGGCTGATTTCATCGGCGACCGAGGTCTGTTGGTCGGTGGCGGCGGCGATCTGCGTGGCCATGTCGGTGATGTTGGCCACCGCCTCGCTGATGCCCACCAACGCCTGGTCCGCTTCCAGCACCCGGGCCACGCCTTCTTCGGCCTGGCGATGGCCGGCATCCATGGTCTGCACGGCGTTGTTGGCGGTCTGCTGCAGCTTGGCGATCAGCCCGTGGATCTGCCCGGTCGATTCGCTGGTGCGTTGTGCCAGCTGGCGTACTTCGTCGGCCACCACGGCAAAACCGCGGCCCATTTCACCGGCGCGGGCGGCTTCGATGGCGGCGTTGAGGGCCAGCAGGTTGGTCTGGTCGGCGATGCCCTTGATCACATCCACCACGCCGCCGATCTCGTCGCTGTCCTTGGCCAGCTGGGTCACGGTCAGGCCGGTTTCACCAACGGCGGTGGACAGCCGCTGGATCGCGTCGCGGGTCTCCCCGGCAATGTCGCGACCCCGACGGGTCAGCTCGTTGGCCTGCTGGGTGGCGCTGGCGGCGCTCTGCACGTGGCTGGCCACCTGTTGGGTGGTGGCGGCCATCTGGTTGATCGCGGCGGCCACCTGCTCGGTTTCTACACGCTGACGTTCCAGGCCGGCGGAACTGGCGTTGGCCAGGTCGTTGGATTGGCGGGCCTGGATGTTGAGGTGCTCGGCGGTGTCCTGCAGGCGGGTCAGACAGGTCTTAAGGCGCGCATCCTGGCTGAGGATCGACATTTCCAGGCGCGCCTGGGGGCCGCGGCTGTCGGTGTACATCTGCGCGATCAGCGCGTCGGACGTGGTCTGCTCGGCCAGGCGCAGCAGGCGCTTGATGCCGCGCTGCTGCCAGCTCAAGCCCAGCAAGCCCAGTGGTACCGACAGAGCGGCGGCGCAGATGAAGCCCCAATGCGAGTCGAGCCAGGCGCCGATCAGGAAACCGACCTGGCTGACCAGGATGAACGGCAACCAGTCCTGCAGCACCGGCAGCCATTTGTCGCGCCTTGGTACGGCGGGCTTGCCGGCGTTGATGCGCGCATACAGCGCCTGGGCGCGGCGCACCTGTTCGCTGGTTGGCTTGACCCGCACCGACTCGTAGCCCACCACCTTGCCGCTTTCCAGGATCGGCGTGACGTAGGCGTTGACCCAGTAATGGTCGCCGTTCTTGCAGCGGTTCTTGACGATGCCCATCCACGGCTGACCGGCCTTCAAGGTGCTCCACATGTGCTCGAACACCGCGGCCGGTACGTCGGGGTGGCGTACCAGGTTGTGCGGGGACTTGAGCAGTTCCTGCTGGGTGAAGCCGCTGATTTCCTGGAAGGCTTCGTTGCAATAGGTGATCACGCCCTTGGTGTCGGTGGTGGAGATCAGCCGCTGATCGGCGGCGACGGTTCGCTCACGTTGAGTGACGGGCTGGTTGTTGCGCATGGCTTTTCGGTCCTTCGATCCAGATAGGCTTGGCTGCGTTATCGGCATCCTGCCGGAAAAATTGAGCGGTCGATCACGGTCTTGCCACGCAAACGTTGTCGTGGGTCAAGACTTATCGATTCAGCATGGGGTAGGCGAACAGGCTGAAATGCACCAGGTTGAGCAGGAAATGCGCACCGATGGCAGCCCATGGCCCGCCCTGGTTCCAGGCCAACCCGTAGCCCACGCCGGCCAGCCCCGCCAGCATTACCCAGGCCCAGCCCCCTGCGGCATGGGCCAGGCCGAACAGCAGGGCCGTGATGGCGATGGGCAGTATGCGCCCCAGGGCTCGATTGTGACAGCGATGTTGCAGCGCGCCTTGCAAGGCGCCCTGAAGATAGCCGCGAAACAGCAGCTCTTCGGTGATGACCACCAGCAGCAGGTTGTTGGCCAACCACAACCAGGCGTAGTCCGGCCATTTCGGGGCCCAGGCCGTTACGCCCATGACGCAGGCCAGGGTCAGGCACAGCGTGGAGGTGCCCAGAGCGATCGACAGCGAGCGCCGCCAGGACGAGTCGATGGCGCGCTGGAAGAGCCACGGGCAGGCCAGCAGCCACAGACCGATGAGCGGCTTGTCGAGGTTCAGGTGCGTGATGAAAGGCTGCGCGCCGGGGCTGGAAGCGCCCTCGGGCATGATCGACGCGCTGTTGAAGCCCGGCCACAGGTGCAACGCCAGCCCCAGGGCGGTGACCACGAACAGGCCATGGCCCAGCCTGCGAACGAGGCCTGCCCGGTGTGCCTGTACGGCCGCACCGGCCACTGCCAGCAACGCCATGGGAAAGAGTGTCGCCAGACTCGGCTGCCCTGCATGCAGGGCCATGGCATAGCCAAGCAGTAGAAGGGCCAGGGCGCTCCAGCGGGGTGAATTCAAGGTGGTCTCCTGGCGACGGCGCGGGCCTGCATCTTACGAGGCAGGCTCGGCGTCGGCACGGAGATTTTTCCAGTCCGCTCAGATCACGGACCGCGTTGCACGCCCCCATCGGCTTTTGTTGGACCGAACAGTATCGCGGCTAAGGCCAATACTGGTCAGTTAGGCCGGGTAATTGGATGGACTCGCCCCCGCCGAGGCGTCTATGCGCCACGGTGGCATCCTATAGATGTCAGCGACAGCGAGGGCGAGACCATGAGCAAGAATACTTCCAAAAAGACCGCTTTGCCTG
>NZ_CAJYVE010000049.1 GCF_913777995.1 uncultured Pseudomonas sp.
GCCATGTCGTTCATCTGGAAAACCCCATCAGTCAGCAGCGCTCGGTTGCAGGCGCACGCAGAGCGCTTGGACGAAGGTTGCAGCCCGGAGTTCGCCATCCATGGCGAATTTGCTCATGTCCGGTTCAACGGGTGCCGGAGTGACCGAAGCCACCGGCGCCGCGCTGGCTTTGATCGAACGATTCGACGATCTCGAACTGCGCCTGTACCACGGGCACGAGCACCAGCTGGGCGATACGCTCACCGACTGCGATGGTGAAGGCGGTGGTGCCGCGGTTCCAGCACGACACCATCAGTTCGCCCTGGTAGTCCGAATCGATCAGCCCGACCAGGTTGCCCAGCACGATGCCATGCTTGTGGCCCAGGCCCGAGCGCGGCAGCACCAGTGCGGCAAGACCCGGGTCGCTGATATGGATGGACAGGCCTGTCGGAATCAGCACCGTCTGGCCGGGTTCGAGCACCGTGTCTTGCGCGAGCAGGGCGCGCAGGTCCAGGCCGGCAGAGCCCGGCGTGGCGTATTGCGGCAACGGAAATTCGGTACCCAGGCGTGGGTCGAGGATCTTGGCTTGTAATGCGTGCATGTAACTTATTGAACCTGGTTGAGCCGTTCGGCGATGAAGGCAACCAGCTGGCGGGCGATCTTGCCCTTGCTGGTCTGCGCGAAGAGGGTCTGGTGCTGCTGGCGGTCGATCACGGTCAAGGCGTTTTCTTCGCTGTTGAAGCCGATGCTGGGGTTGGCCACATCATTGGCGACGATCAGGTCGAGGTTCTTGTCCTTGAGCTTGCGTGCAGCATAGTCGAGCAGGTGCTCGGTCTCGGCGGCGAAACCGACGCTGAACGGACGGTCCGGGCGGGTCGCGATGGTCGCCAGGATGTCCGGGTTGCGGACCATCTGCAGCAACAGGCCATCGCCGGTGCTGGGGTCCTTCTTGAGCTTGTGCGCGGCGACCACCTCGGGGCGGTAGTCGGCCACGGCCGCCGAAGCGATGAACAGATCGCAGGGAATCGCCGCCTCGCAGGCCGCGAGCATGTCGCGGGCGCTGACCACGTCGATGCGTGTGACGCGGTCCGGGGTCGGCAGGCTTACCGGGCCGGTGATCAGCGTCACCCGTGCGCCCGCTTCCACGGCTGCCTCGGCCAGGGCGAAGCCCATCTTGCCGGAGCTGTGGTTGGTGATGTAGCGCACCGGGTCGATGTTTTCCTGGGTGGGGCCGGCGGTGATCAGCACGTGCTTGCCGGTCAGGGTCAGGCGCTGGAAGCATTCGGCGGCGCACAGCGCCAGCTCGCCGGGTTCCAGCATGCGCCCGTAGCCCACGTCGCCGCAGGCCTGGCTGCCCGAGGCCGGGCCGAACACCCGCCAGCCGCGCTCTTCGAGCTGCCGGGTATTGTGCTGCACCGAGGCGTCGCGCCACATGGCCTGGTTCATCGCCGGCGCAATGGCCACGGTGGCGTCGGTGGCCAGCACGATGGTGGTCAGCAGGTCGTTGGCGATGCCCTGAGCGAGGCGCGCGATGAGGTCGGCGGTGGCTGGGGCGATGAGAATCAGGTCTGCCCACTTGGCCAGCTCGATATGCCCCATGGCCGCTTCGGCCGCCGGGTCGAGCAGTTCCAGGTGCACCGGGTTGCCCGACAGGGCCTGCATGGTCAGAGGGGTGATGAATTCCGCACCGCCACGGGTCATCACGACCCGCACCTCGGCGCCCTGGTCACGCAGCCGGCGAACCAGCTCCGCGCTCTTGTAGGCCGCGATGCCGCCGCCGACGCCCAGAACGATGCGTTTTCGATACAGCCGCTGCATAGGCCTGCCTTATCCTGGTCAATGTTGGCGCTGTGTCGACTGCAGCACAGGGGCTGTCGAAGTCTCCTACAAGACTTGATAGGTCCACAGCCTTCCCGGCAGGTCGCCGCGCAAAAAAGATTGGCTAAGATAGCACAGCGTCCGTACTGGAGCAGCGATGAGCCTATGCACAGGGAGGTGTCATGAGTATTCGCAACTGGCCTGCGCCGGAGCGCCCGCGTGAACGTCTGCTTAGCCTGGGAGCGGCGAGACTGTCCGACGCCGAGCTGCTGGCCATCTTCCTGCGTACCGGTGTGTCCGGGCGCAGCGCTGTAGACCTGGCGCGGTACCTGTTGAGTGAGTTCGGTGGCCTGCGCGCACTGCTCGAGGCCGATCTCCCCGCGTTCTGCGCCCATCTGGGGCTGGGGCCGGCGAAGTTCGCGCAACTGCAGGCGGTGCTGGAGATGTCGCGTCGGCATCTGGCCGAGTCCCTGCGCCGCGACTCGGCGCTGGAAAACCCCCAGCAGGTGCGCCACTACCTCAAGTCGCTGCTGCGCCACGAGCCCCACGAAGTCTTCGGTTGCGTGTTTCTCGACAGCAAGCACCGCGTGCTGGCCTTCGAGGTCCTGTTCCAGGGCTCCATCAATACGGCCTATGTGCACCCGCGCCAGGTCGTGAAGCGTGCCCTGGCGCACAATGCCGCCAGCGTCATCCTGTGCCACAACCATCCTTCCGGCGTCAGCGAGCCCAGCCGTGCCGACATCGAACTGACCAAGCGCCTCACCCAGGCGCTGGCGCTGGTCGATGTGGTGGTGCTGGACCACGTGATCGTCGGTGACGGTGATCCGCTGTCACTGGTCGAGCGTGGCCTGATGTAACGGCAGGCTCAGGGTCGCCGCCAGCCCGCCGGTTTCCCGGTTGCGGATTTCCAGGCGCCCACCATGCAGCACGGCAACGCGCCTGGCGATGCTCAGGCCCAGCCCGTAGCCCCCGGAGTTGGGATTGCGCGAAGCGTCGCCGCGCACAAAAGGTTCGAAGATACCCGGCAGCAGTGGCTCGGGAATGCCGGGGCCACGGTCGAGAATATCGATGTGCAGCGCCTGGGTGTCGGTGCGCAGTTCGATGCTCACCTGCCGGGCATAGCGCAAGGCATTGCCCAACAGGTTCTGCAGGCAGCGCTGCAGCAGCAGCTCGTTGGCCAGAAGCCAAGCGGCCTGGCCGCTGACCGGCAAGGGCTCCTCAGGCGTGGACAGTTCCTGGCGCAGCCGCAGCAACAAGGCGTGCACGTCGACCGGCTGCATGGCGTGCTGCTCGGCGCTTTGCAGGTAGTCCAGGATCTGCACGGTCATGCGTTCCATCTCGTTGATGTTGTGCCGCAGCCGCTCACGCGGGCGCTCCTGCTCGACGCGTTCGATCAGCAGGCGCATGCGTGTCAGCGGCGTGCGCAGATCGTGGGAGACCGCCGCGAGGAAGTAGGCCTGGTCATCGAGCATGGCCTTCAGGCGTTGCTGCATGCTGTTGAATGCCTGCGCCGCCTGGCGGACCTCTTCGGAGCCCTCGATGGCCAATGGCGGCTGTTCGAGGTTGTCGCCCAGGCCGCGCGCTGCCTCGGCCAGGCGTTTGAGCGGGCGCAGGCACAGGCGCACGGCGATCAGGCAGATGACCAGCACGGCAACGATACGCAGGGCATAGACCCGCAGCAGGTAATCGGCAATCAACACCCAGGCCGACTGACCGCTCCAGCCCTGCAGTTCTTCACCTTCCACCTCCAGCCAGCGGTCCTGGGCCAGTTGCACGGCGAAGTGCAGGTGCGCCTGGGCGGTGCGCAGGCCGAACAGGCTGTGCCAGACGATGGGCTGGCCTTGGGTGTCAGTCAGCCCGGTGGCGAGCAGGTGGATGCGATAGTCACGGCCGGTTTCATAGTGCAAGGCCTGGGTCAGCAGCATCTCGATGCGCCGGCTGGCCCGGCCGGTCTCGGTCGAGGCGTTGCGCTCGGGGCGCTGCGTGCGGCAATGCACTTGGTAATGAGTACGCAGGCCGGAGGGCAGCGGTGCCTGGCAATCGACCTGCTCGATGATGACTGCCGTGTCCCGCGCCATCAGGCGCACCGGCGCTTCCAGCACTTGCGCGAAGCGCACATCGAACCAGATGCTGCTGGACGCCAGCTGGATGCCCAGCACGCCAATCACCATGATCACCAGCAGTTGGGCGAACAGGGTTCTGGGCCACAGGCGCTGCAACAGGGCACGCATCAGCGGTTGGCCAGGCTCAGCAGGTAGCCTTCGTTGCGGAGGGTGACGATCTCTACCCCCGAGCTGCTTTTGAAGTGCTGGCGCAGACGGCTGATGCACATGTCCACCGAGCGGTCGTCGGGCTGATAGTCGCGGCCAAAGGCACTGCGGGTGAGCTGTTCGCGGCACAGGATGCGCTCTGGCGCCGCCAGCAGCTCGCTGAGGATGCGGTAGTCGGAGCGTGGCAGGGCCACCTCGTGTCGGTCGGCCAGGACCAGCAGGCGGCGCGCGTGGTCGAGGCGATGGCCGGCGAACGTCTGGCTGCGTGGCAGGCCGGTTTCATGTTCGGCCTCCGGTCGCGCCGAGCGGCGCAGCACGGCCTTGATCCGCGCCAGCAGTTCACGGGGTTCGAAGGGCTTGGTGACATAGTCGTCGGCACCGACCTCCAGGCCGATCACCCGGTCCAGCGCCGAGCCGCGTGCCGAAAGCATGATCACCGCAAGGTCACGATGGCCCTGCAACTGGCGACACAGGCTCAGGCCGTCGTCGCCGGGCAACATCAGGTCGAGGACCAGCAGGCTCACTGGCTCGCTTTGCAGGTGTTGCCACATCTGCTCGCCATCGGCGGCGGCCAGCACCCGGTAGCCCGCTTCGCTCAGGTAGTCACAAAGCAGCTCACGGATCTCGTCATCATCGTCGACCACCAGCAGTGTGTCCCCATACAGCGGCGCCGGGGCAGGGGCGGTGGCCTCATGCTCATTACATTCCATTACAAACTCATACATACGCGCAGTACAGCGTGAAGAAGCGGTTGATGAAAATCGTATCAAAACTCAACTGCGAACACGAAGCGATTACAATGGCACCCTTTCGTTCTACCTGTTTTCACGCTCCCGCTTTCCACTCCTTCCCTTTGAAACGCTCGACCCTGTTGCTTGCCCTGGGCTTTGGCACATTGCTTGGCGGCCAGAGCGTACTGGCTGCCGAGGCGCTGGAGCTGAATGCCATCGATGTGCATGACAGCGCCTACACCCCGGAAGACAGCACCGGGCAGGCGGGCTACACGGTGAAGAGCACGACCAGCTCTACCGGCCTGAAGCTGACCCCACGGCAGACCCCGCAGTCAGTCACCACCATCACCCAGGAACAGATGCAGGACCGCGCCATCACCAACATGGAGCAGGCCCTGGACGCTGCGCCGGGGGTCAGCATGAGCAAGATGGAGGTCGGCGGGCGTACCGAATACCGCGCCCGTGGCTATGCAATCAGCAACTGGAAGGTCGACGGCCTGCAGTATCCGGGCGGCACCGATTTCAGCGGCGCCGGTTCGTCGCTGAACATGGACATGTACGAGCGCATGGACGTGGTGCGTGGCGCCAACGGCCTGCTGGGTGGCAGCGGCGACCCCTCCGCAACCGTCAACCTGATCCGCAAGCGCCCGACCCGCGAGTTCGGCGGCAGTGCCTACATGACCTACGGCAGCTGGGACAAGGCCCGCCTGGGCGCCGACCTGAACCTGCCGCTGTCCGAAGACGGCCGTCTGCGTTCGCGCTGGGTGGTCACCCAGCAGGAAGCCAACTCGTTCCGCGACCAGCAATCCGACCGTTCGCGCGCCGCGCTGGCCAACTTCGAGTTCGACCTGGACGACGCCACCACCCTGGGCGCCGGCTTCCAGTACGAGTACTCCAAGGTGGTCGGCGGTGGCTGGGGTGCGAACATTCCGATCTGGTACGGCAATGGCAGCAAGACTGACCTGCCGCGCAGCACCAACGTGGTGCCGAGCTGGAGCTTCGGCGAGTACACCACCCGCACCGCGTTCGGCTCGCTGGAGCATCGTTTCGACAATGACTGGGCACTGAACGTCCACCTGGCGCAGAGCACCACCGATGCCCTCAACCATCGCGGCCTGGCCAAGGTCAACTCGGGCGGTGGCGGTAATTATGTGGGCTACTTCAACGAAGATGGCAGTGGCGCCATTCTCAACGGCCTGCACAGCTCCACCGACACCACCCAGCAGTCCGGGCAGGTCGACCTGAGCGGCCCGTTCCAGGCCTTCGGCCGTACCCACCAGGCAATGTTCGGCTACAACGACAGCCGCACCGTGGCCTGGTCGCCGCAGTACACCTGCACCATGACCAGCGGCCTGCGCAGCAGCGCGCCGGCGCTGGGCTGCCAGTTCCGTGGCAACAACGGTTTCGCCATCAGCGACTGGCGCAACGGGGTGGACGACAGCTACTACATGAATGCCAGCCAGACCGGCCTGCACAGCAAGACCACTACGCGCCTGCAGGGCCTGTACGCGGCCACCCGGATCAGCGTCACCGACCCGCTGTCGGTCATCGCCGGGGTGCGCACCAGCAACTACGACGCGGTGAGCATTGCCACCTCGGGGGCGCGCACCAGCCAGAGCGAAAGCGGCATCGTCACGCCGTACCTGGGGGCGGTGTATGACCTCAATGACAACTACTCGCTGTATGCCAGCTACACCGACATCTTCACCCCGCAGAGCGAGGAAAATGCCGGTGGCGGCAAGATCGAGCCGATTCGTGGCAAGAGCTATGAAACCGGTGTGAAGGGTGAGTGGTTCGAAGGGCGGCTCAATGCCCAGGTGGCCTACTTCCGCACCCAGCAGGACAACAAGGCGGTCACCGACGGAGCCAACTTGACGCCTACCGGCGCCCAGGCCTACAAGGCGGGTTCTGGTACGGAAACCGACGGTATCGACCTGGAAATCGCGGGCGCGATCACGCCGAACTGGAACGTCTATGGCGGCTACACCTACCTGCATTTCCGCCGGGTCGACGCCGACGGTCGCAGCGACCCTTCGCACCTGTTCAAGGCTTCGACCACCTACCGGTTGTCCGGTCCGCTGGACCGCCTGACCCTCGGTACCGGGGTGACCGCGCAGACCAACATCCGCGCGCTGTCCACCCCGGCCGGGCAGCCCAGCAACGGTGTGAGCCGCAGTGCCAGCGACGTGAACTGGTCCGGCTATGCGCTGTGGAACGCCATGGCGCGCTATGACATCAGCGATGACACCTCGCTGACGCTCAATGCCAACAACCTGTTCGACAAGCACTACTACACCCGCTACGGCTTCTACGCCGGGGCCATCTACGGTGACCCACGCAACCTGTCGCTGACCCTGCGTACCCGCTTCTGACCCCTATCAGAGCAGAAAGGCATCGCGGCTGAACCCGTTCCTATCGGTACCTCTGAATAGCGGCATTCACCTGGTAGGACCGGCTTCAGCCGGGAAGAGGCCGGCAAGGCCAGCGCATCTGATGTGGATGCGCCGCACGCTTCGCGGCTGAAGCCTACCGGTGTTTACCTCGGTTGCGGACCACCCGGTAGGCACGGCTCAGCCGCGAAGCAGCGAGCCTACTTGACCTGCACCTTGGCGAAGTCCTGGCGCCCGAACGGGTTGACCTGATAGCCGCTGACTGCCTTGCGCGCCAGCACGGCGGCGGTCGGGTGGGCCAGCGGCAGCCACAGGGCCTGCTGCTGGATCTGCGCCTGGGCCTGCTGGTAGAGCTTGCTGCGCGCGGCCTGGTCGCTGGTGGCCTTGGCGTCGCTGATCAGCTTGTCCAGCGTCTTGTCGCAGTAACGGGCGAAGTTGGTGCCCGACTGCACGGCTGCGCAGGAAAATTGCGGGGTCAGGAAGTTGTCCGGGTCGCCGTTGTCGCCCGCCCAGCCCATGAACAGCAAGTCATGTTCGCCCGCCTTGGCGCGGCGGATCAGCTCGCCCCACTCGATCACCTTGATCTCGGCGTCGATGCCGATCTGCTTGAGGTCCGCCTGCAGCAATTGCGCGCCCAGCCCCGGGTTGGGGTTGAGCAGGCTGCCCGACGGTCGTGTCCAGATAGTGGTCTTCACGCCTTCCTTGACGCCCGCCTTGGCCATCAGCGCCTTGGCCTTGGCCACGTCGTGCTTGTAGCCCGGCAGGTTCTTGGCGTAGCTCCAGGTATTGGGCGGAAAGGGGCCGTTGGCAGGCTCGGCGGTGCCTTCGAACACCGCCTTGAGGTAATTGGCCTTGTCGAACGCCAGGTTCACCGCCTGGCGCACTTCGGGCTTGTCGAATGGCGGGTGCTGGCTGTTGAAGGCCACGAAGGCGGTCATGAAGGCTTCGGTCTTCTCGACCTTGAGGTCCTTGTCCTCGCTGGCCGCCTGGATGTCCATGGGCTTGGGCGACAGGGCGATCTGGCATTCGTCGCGGCGAATCTTCTGCAGGCGCACGTTGGCGTCCGGGGTGATGGCATAGACCAGGGTGTCGATGGCCGGCTTGCCGGCGAAGTAGTCGGGGTTAGCGGTGTAGCGCACCGCAGCGTCCTTCTGGAAGCGGCGGAACACGAACGGCCCGGTGCCGATCGGTTGGGTGTTGAGCTTCTCCGGGGTCCCGGCCTTGAGCAGCTGCGCGGTGTATTCGGCGGAGTAGATCGACGCGAAGCCCATGCTCAGCGTGGCCAGGAAGGTCGCATCGGCGCGGTTCAGGGTAAAGCGCACGGTATGCGGGTCGGTCGCCTCGACCTGCTTGATCAGCGCCGGCAGCTGCATCGACTGCGCATGCGGGAAGCCGCTCTGCGCCACCTTGTGCCAGGGATTCTGCGGGTCGAGCATGCGCGTGAAGGTGAACACCACGTCGTCGGCGTTCAGCTCACGGCTGGGTGTGAAGTAGTCGGTGCTGTGGAACTTCACCCCCTGGCGCAGCTTGAAGTCGTAGGTGAGGCCGTCTGGCGACACGCTCCAGCTCTGCGCCAGGCTGGGCACCAGCTTGCCGCTGCCCGCGTCGAACTCCACCAGGCGGTTCATCAGCACGTCGGCCGAAGCATTGGTGGTGGTCAGCGAGTTGTACTGCACCACGTCGAAGCCCTCCGGGCTGGCTTCGGTACACACGGCCAGGCTGGCGGCCTGGGCCAGTGGCGACAACAACAATGGGGCGAGCAACAGCGGGAGTGCAGCAAGGCGCATGGTGAAATTCCTGTTCAGGTAGAGAGGGCTGTGGCCTTACGGCATGATGCGCGAACGGCGACAGCTCCGGGCCCCATCTGCCGGTGCAGTCTGGTCATCGACCTACCCTAGACGATGTACCGCCGCACGACAATCAAAGGCAGGCGACGAATGGTCATGTGCCATCGACCGCGCCAGGCCGCGTCGGTGCCCATGTAAATGCAAGGCAAAACGCTTTGCTTGTTGTTGCCCTGCGGGCTTTCTGGTATAAAGCAGCGCTCTTTTCTAGGGCCCGGTTTCTTGCACACCTGCTGTAGCCGGTAAGACCCTTGAAGAAACGCGGCGCTCAGGCGCCAAATGACTGAGAGATAAGCGGCCAACCCATGCCGGGTTGGGCATGTGGTTTTAGAGGGCTGAGGCATGTCGAGAGTCTGTCAAGTTACCGGTAAGGGTCCGGTAACCGGGAATAACATTTCCCACGCAAACAACAAAACCCGTCGTCGTTTCCTGCCAAACCTGCAGCATCACCGCTTCTGGGTTGAGAGCGAGAAGCGCTTTGTCCGTCTGCGCGTTTCCGCCAAAGGCATGCGCATCATCGACAAGCGCGGTATCGAGGCCGTTCTGGCTGACCTGCGCCGTGACGGCAAAATCTAAGGAGACTGATCATGCGTGAACTGATTCGTTTGATTTCCAGCGCCGGTACTGGTCACTTCTACACTACCGACAAGAACAAGCGTACTACTCCCGACAAGATCGAGATCAAGAAGTACGATCCTGTTGTGCGCAAGCACGTGATCTACAAGGAAGGCAAGATCAAGTAATTGATCCGGCTTCCAGAAAAAGGCCCGTATCGCGAGATACGGGCCTTTTTCGTTTTCGGCTCGTTGTATTCCGAAGCCGCATACGACAAGGCCCGCCTCCAGAGGACGCGGGCCTTGTCGTGGGTGTCAGGGTGGGTCAGCCGAAGCTGAAGCCGGTGATGACGTCCTTGTCATCGGTCTGCACGGTGATGCGGTTCAGGTCGTATTCCCTGGTGGTGATATCGCGGGGACCGTGGACCCGGTCACGGCCGGTCAGTTCGCCGATGTAGGCGCGTGCGGCCGGTACATAGCGGCTGCCGATCAGGTATTGCAGGGCCTGGATGATTTCGTCGTTGTTCATGCTCATCTTCCATGTTGAGAAATTAGGATGCCCGGCGATCCGGACAGCCACATGCTCTCAATGGCGCAGCGGCTCCATGCGTTACATATGTCTATCGTTCTTTTCAAAGATCACGTAGATCTTGCGGCATGTTTCCAGCACCTCCCAGGTACCCTTGAAACCGGCCGGGATCACGAAACGGTCGCCGGCGCGCAGCGTCTTGCCTTGCCCCTGCTCGTCGCGCAGCACCGACACGCCGTGGATGATTTCGCAGTACTCATGCTCGGTGTAGTTCACCGTCCATTGTCCCGGTTCGCCCTCCCAGACACCGGCGCCGAACTGCTGGCAGGGGCTCTGGTAATGGTCATAGAGGGTCTGCTGCGGGTCGCCCTTGAGAATTTTCTCCGGGGCCGGGCGATAGCGTTGAGGCTGGGTGGCGATTTCGGCGAAGTCGACGATGTTCTGGATATCCATGCGAATCCCCTGTGACGGAAAAGTATGAATGCGGCGTTCGTTCAATAAATTCAACATATGTCCGCCAGAGCGGGGCTTTCTGTCAAATATATTGGTTTTGTCCGGTGGCTGGTTTAGGGTGGTGAGCGTTTTCGGCTGATCGCTACTCTATAGCCGACCATCATCGACGATTAAGAGGACATGCGTATGACCACCCTGACGCTTGCCGATTGGGAGCAACGTGCCCGCGACCTGAAGATCGAAGGCCGGGCCTTCATCCAGGGCCAGTACACCGATGCCGCTTCCGGTGCCACCTTCGACTGTATCAGCCCGGTCGATGGCCGCCTGCTGGCCAAGGTTGCCAGTTGTGACAGCGCCGATGCGCAAAAGGCAGTGGACAGCGCGCGCAAGGTGTTCGAGGCCGGTACCTGGTCGCGCATGGCGCCGGCCAAACGCAAGGCCACCATGCTGCGCTTCGCGGGCCTGCTGCGCCAGCACGTCGAAGAGCTGGCGCTGCTGGAAACCCTGGACATGGGCAAGCCGATCAGCGACTCGTCGAAGATCGATGTGCCCGGCGCAGCCCAGGCCCTGAGCTGGAGTGGCGAGGCCATCGACAAGCTGTACGACGAAGTGGCCGCCACCCCGCATGACCAGCTTGGCCTGGTCACCCGCGAGGCCGTGGGCGTGGTCGCCGCCATCGTGCCGTGGAACTTCCCGCTGCTGATGGCCTGCTGGAAGCTGGGGCCGGCGCTGTCGACCGGTAACTCGGTGGTGCTCAAGCCTTCGGAAAAATCGCCGCTCACCGCCATCCGTATCGCCCAACTGGCCGTGGAAGCCGGCATTCCCGCGGGCGTGCTCAACGTCCTGCCGGGCTACGGCCACACGGTGGGCAAGGCCCTGGCGCTGCACATGGATGTCGACACCGTGGTGTTCACCGGCTCGACGAAGATCGCCAAGCAGCTGATGGTCTATGCCGGCGAGTCGAACATGAAGCGCGTCTGGCTGGAAGCCGGTGGCAAGAGCCCGAACATCGTCTTCGCCGACGCCCCGGACCTCGAGGCGGCGGCCCAGGCAGCCGCCAGCGCTATCGCCTTCAATCAGGGCGAAGTCTGCACCGCCGGCTCGCGCCTGCTGGTCGAACGCTCGATCAAGGATCGCTTCCTGCCCATGGTGGTCGAGGCGCTGAAGGCCTGGAAGCCAGGCAACCCGCTGGACCCGGCGACCACCATCGGCGCGCTGGTCGATACCCAGCAGATGAACACCGTGCTGGGCTACATCGAGGCCGGCCACGCCGACGGTGCCAAGCTGGTCACCGGCGGCAAGCGCATCCTCGAGGAAACCGGCGGCACCTACGTGGAGCCGACCATCTTCGACGGTGTGAACAACGCCATGAAGATCGCCCAGGAAGAAATCTTCGGCCCGGTGCTTTCGGTGCTGACCTTCGACAGCGCCGACGAGGCCATCCGTATCGCCAACGACACCCAGTACGGACTGGCTGCGGCCGTATGGACCGCCGACCTGTCCAAGGCTCACCTCACCGCCAAGGCCTTGCGGGCCGGCAGCGTGTGGGTCAACCAGTACGACGGTGGCGACATGACCGCGCCGTTTGGTGGTTTCAAGCAGTCGGGCAACGGCCGTGACAAGTCGCTGCATGCCTTCGACAAGTACACCGAACTGAAAGCCACCTGGATCAAACTGTAAGTCTCATCCCGTGGGAGTGCGCTCCCACGGCCCTCTTGATGCGGTCATGGGCGCCAGCCAGTGACCCGGAGTTTCGCATGCCTTGGGCAACCTATTTCGCCGTGCTGGCCTCGGTGCTGAGCGTCGGCCTGGCGGTGGGCGTCAGCATGCCGCTGGTTTCGCTGCGCCTGGAGAGCTGGGGCTACGGCAGCTTCGCCATCGGCGTCATGGCGGCCATGCCGGCGGTGGGGGTGCTGGTAGGCGCCGGGCTGGCCAGTCGCCTGGCGGCGCGGTTGGGTACCCCGCAACTGATGCGCCTGTGCCTGTGGGGTGGTGCGCTGTCGATCGGCTTGCTGGCCCTGCTGCCGGCTTACCCGGTATGGCTGGTGCTGCGCCTGCTGATCGGCATGATCCTCACCATCGTCTTCGTTCTCGGGGAAAGCTGGATCAACCAGCTGGTGATCGAACGCCTGCGCGGTCGGCTGGTGGCCCTGTATGGCTGTACCTACGCCCTCAGCCAGCTCAGTGGCCCGCTGCTGCTGAGCTGGATCGGCACCCAGGCCGACTACGGCTTCTGGATCGGCGTGGCCTTGCTGGTCAGCTCACCCTTGCTGCTGCTCGGGCGTGGTGGCGCGCCCAGCACCGAGGCCTGCCATGTGGGCTTCGCCGACCTGCTGGGCTTTTGCCGCGGGCTGCCGGCCATCGCCTGGGCGGTGTCTTTGTTCGCCGCCTTCGAGGCGATGATCCTCACCTTGCTGCCGGTTTATTGCCTGCGCCAGGGCTTCTCGTCGGAAGTGGCCTTGATGATGGTCAGCACCGTCGTGGTGGGTGATGCCTTGCTGCAGCTGCCCATCGGCATGCTCGCCGACCGGGTTTCCCGGCGCGGGCTGTTCGGTGGCTGTGCGCTGTTGCTGCTGGTGTCCAGCCTGCTGGTGCCGGTATTCATCCACACCCCGTTGATATGGCCATTGTGGGTGCTGTTCGGCGCCAGCGCCGGCGGCCTGTTCACCCTGTCGCTGATCCTCATCGGCGAACGCTTTCGCGACGACGCGCTGGTGCGTGCTAACGCTCACGTGGCGCAGCTGTGGGGTATTGGCTGCCTGGTCGGGCCGCTGATCGCCGGGGCCGGCAGCCAGTGGCTCAGCGGTCATGCCGTGCCCTGGCTGATGGCGGCCGGGGCGTTCGGCCTGGTGATGCTGTTGCTGCGCCCTGGCGCGTTTGGCACCAAGGCCGCCGCTTGACCTCGGTCAGGCCGGTTAGAGCATCTTTTCCAGACCCACGGCCTTGCTGATCCAGGCGTTGAAGCGTCGCCACCAGTCGCCCGGTTCCTTGTCCAGGGTGTGGATCTGGCCGTTGTCTTCGGTCACCCACACCAGCTGGCCGTCCTGCAGGCGT
The DNA here is from genome assembly GCF_913777995.1 of uncultured Pseudomonas sp. Lineage (GTDB taxonomy): Bacteria > Pseudomonadota > Gammaproteobacteria > Pseudomonadales > Pseudomonadaceae > Aquipseudomonas. The sequence goes on from NZ_CAJYVE010000049.1 coordinate 13,623, forward strand.
ACTTCGTAGCTGCGCTCGGGTGACATGCCTTCCAGGGTCAGCTCGCGCAGCTGTTCGGCAAGTTTCGGGCTGTCCACCAGGATGCCGATCTCGGTGTTCCACAGCACCGAGCGCGGGTCGAAGTTGAACGAGCCGACGAAGATCTTCTGGCGGTCGAAGATCATCGCCTTGCTGTGCAGGCTGGAGTCCGAGCCGCTGGTGAGCAGCGAGGGCTTGGCGAACAGCCGCGAGCGGTCATGGTTGGACGATGGGTCGCCGGGCTGACGGCGCAGCTCGAACAGCTTCACGCCGTGCTGCAGCAGCGCCTTGCGATAGGGCGCGTAGCCGCCATGCACGGCAGGCACGTCGGTGGCCTGCAGCGAGTTGGTCAGCAGGCTCACCGCCACCCCGGCATCGGCGCGCCCGGTGAGGTACACCAGGCCCTGCTGGCCCGGCACGAAGTAGGCGGAAATCAGCATCAGTTCCTGATGCACCCTGAGCAGCTCCGGTGCCAGCTGGGTGGTCAGCAGCAGGTGTGGGTCAGGCTCGCCCTGGGCCAGCACCTTGGTCGGTGCGTCCCACAGCACCTGGTTGTAGGCCCAGGTCAGTTGCCGCAGCCAGGCATGCAGCTGGGGCCGGGTCTGGTAAGCCATCAATCGTTCGTAGAGCGCCTTGTGCTGCTGGTGCGCCTGTTCCAGCGAGGCGCTCAGGCGCTTGCGCGCCTTGCTCAGGTCGTGGTGGCCGGGCAGGAAGTACATGAAGCTGTCGATGGGCTTGCTCAGCGTGCTGTTCCAGTACTGGTCGAAGCTGTGCCCCAGTTGTTCGGCCACCGGGCCTGCTGCCAGCAGGTCGACGTCGGTGAAATTCAGGTTGGGCTCGGCGTCGAAGTATTCGTCGCCCAGGTTGCGGCCGCCGACGATGCCGACGCTGTTGTCGGCCAGCCACAGCTTGTTGTGCATGCGCCGGTGCTGGCGCGACAGGTTCATCAGCCGCCCGAAGCTGCGCGTGACGCCGGTTTCGCGGCCCAGCGCCTGGGGGTTGAACAGGCGAATCTGGATCTGCGGATGCGCGGCCAGGGTGGCGATGGCCTGGTCCTGGCCGTCGCTGGTGGTGTCGTCCAGCAGGATGCGGATGCGCACGCCCCGGTCGGCGGCCTTGAGCAGTTCGTCCACCAGGGCGCGGGTGCTCAGGCCGTCATGGACGATGTAGTACTGCAGGTCGAGGCTGGTGCGCGCCATGCGGATCAGCTCGGCGCGAGCGTGGAATGCCTCGCTGCTGTTGGCCAGCAGGCGAAAGCCCGAGCGCCCGGCCTGCGGCTCGGCCAACGCCTGGATCGAGCGCCCGAACGAAGACTGCGCGGCCGGCAGTGCCTGGCTGGGCTCGTCGTTCTGCGGATGATGCGCACAGCCACCCAGGCCGAGCGTCACCCAGAGGAAGAAGGGCAGGAGCCATGTTCTATTCAAGGAGTCGTGTCCACGCCGTCGATTTGGCGATAAGACCACCGAATGCCCGAAAAAGTTACCCAAGGTCCTGTGCCAGCAGCGCCTTGATGGTGTCACCCACCCGGCGCACGGCGGCCTCGATCTTCGCGCTGGGCCGGCTGGCGTAGTTCATGCGCAGGCAATTGCGGTACTTGCCGGAGGCCGAGAAGATGCTGCCGGCGGCGATCTGCACCTTATGCTCGTAGAGGGCACGATTCAGGCGCACGGTGTCGAAATGCTCGGGCAGCTCCACCCACAGCATGAAGCTTCCCTGTGGCCGGCTGACCCGCGTGCCTTCGGGGAAATAGCGCGTCACCCAATCGATCATCTGGTCGCGGTTGCGCTGGTACTGGCTGCGCGCGCGCCGCAGGTGCGGTTCGTAATGCCCGCCCTTGAGGAATTCGGCAATCGCCAGTTGCGGCTGGGGCGCGGTGGAGCCGGTGCTGATGTATTTCATGTGCAGCACCTGCTCCAGGTAGCGCCCCGGCGCCACCCAGCCGACCCGCAGGCCCGGCGCCAGGGTCTTGGAGAACGAACCGCAGAGCAGCACACGGCCGTCTTCGTCGAACGACTTGATGGTGCGTGGGCGCGGGTAGCTGTAGGCCAGGTCGCCATACACGTCGTCTTCGATGATCGCGATGTCGAAGCGCTGGGCCAGGCGCAGCAGGGCGCGCTTGCGCTCTTCGGGCATCACATAGCCCAGTGGGTTGTTGCAGTTGGGGGTCAGTTGGATGGCTTTGATCGGCCACTGCTCCAAGGCCATTTCCAGGGCTTCGAGATTGATGCCGGTGAGCGGGTCGGTGGGGATTTCCAGGGCCTTGATGCCCAGGCCCTTGAGGGTCTGCATGACGCCGAAGAAGCTCGGTGAGTCGACCGCGACGATATCGCCGGTGGCGCACAGCGCGCGGATGCTGGCCGATAGCGCCTCGTGGCAGCCGGTGGTGATGATCAGGTCGGCGGCACTCAGCTGGCAGCCCGCGTCGAGAGCCAGCCGGGCAATCTGCTCGCGCAGGGCCTGCACGCCGAGAATATTGTCGTAATACAGCCCAGGCATGTCCTGGTGGCGAGAGAGCTGCGCCAGGGCGCGCAGCAGCGGCTTGAGGGTCGGGCTGCTGACGTCGGGCATGCCACGCCCGAGCTGGATGAAATTGGCGTCCGGCGTCACGCGGATCATGTCCAGCACCTGCTCCCACTGGGAGATATCCACAGGCCGCTGCACGGGGCGCCCCACGACGGGCAGTTCTGGTGCCTTGTGGCGCGCACTGACGAAATACCCCGACTTGGGCCGCGGCACGGCCAGGCCGTTGTCTTCCAGCAATCGGTAGGCCTGCTGCACGGTACTCAGGCTGACCCCATGCTCGTTGCTCAGCGCACGTACCGACGGCAGCCGGTCGCCAGGACGGTAAAAGCCGCTCTCGATGCGTGAGCCGAGCAGTTCGGCGAGGTTGAGGTACAGGGTCATGACACACTCCGGCGCCGTGCGGGCAGGTTGCAATACAGATGAAGGCAAAATAAAGCATTCAGAGCGCTGAGCAAGCTTTCTGTATGGAAAATATTAGGTTTTTTTGAATCTGTATTGTCCGGGCGTTTGTCCGCATCATTTCTCCACGGCCAACCACGGGAGAACAGGCGGCTATGAACGGGTTCAACGATGTGCGGGGATTGTTGCGCGAAGGCAGTTCGCAGCGCGGGCAGCTACTGGCGTTGGGCGGTGAGAAGGTGCTGCCCACGACCCGATCGCCTGCCTGCGGCCGTTGGGCGCTGTACCGGCATCGCTGGGTGTCGCGCCGCATCCTGCTGGCGCTGACCGACGAAGAACTGCGCGATATCGGCCTTGACCGGCAACAGGCTTGTGCAGAGGCTGCCAAGCCATTCTGGCGGGGATGAGCTGACTGGTCAGGCGTGGCAGGGTAGGAGCGGCTTTAGCCGCGAAAGCGCCAGGAAATTCACTGCATCTGTTGTGAACATGCGGTCGCTTCCCGGCTGAAGCCGATCCTACCGAGTTAGTTTCAGGGTTACACCAGCTCCTTGAGGCGGTGCCAGAGCATGCCCAAGGCCAGCAGTGGCGAACGCAGGTGGCGCCCGCCGGGGAAGGTGATGTGCGGCACCTTGGCGAACAGCTCGAAGCCGCCGCCGTGCTGGCCGCTGATGGCTTCGGCCAGCAGGCGGCCGGCCAGGTGCGTAGCGTTCACGCCATGCCCGGAATACGCCTGGGCGTGGAACACGTTGGGGTGCTCCTTGAGTCGGCCGATCTGCGGCAGGCGGTTGGCGCCGATGCCGATCATGCCGCCCCACTGGTAGTCGATGCGCACATTGGCCAGTTGCGGGAACACCTTGAGCATCTTGGGTCGCATGTAGGCGCCGATGTCCTGCGGGTCGCGGCCCGAGTAGTGGCAGGCACCGCCGAACAGCAGGCGCCGGTCGGCGGACAACCGGTAGTAGTCCAGCGCCACGCGCTGGTCGCACACCGCCATGTCCTGAGGCAGCAACTGGCGAGCCTGCTCTTCGCTCAACGGTTCGGTGGCGATGATGTAGCTGCCGGCCGGCAGCACCTTGCCGCCCAGCTCGGCGTTGAGGTCGTTGAGGTAGGCGTTGCAGCCCAGCACCAGAAACTTCGCCTGAACCTGGCCCGTCGCGGTGTGCACCGTGACCTGCGGGCCGTAGTCGATACGCGTCACCGTCGAGTCTTCGAACAGCTGCACGCCCAGTTGCCGCGCCACGGCAGCTTCGCCCAGGGCCAGGTTGAGCGGATGCAGGTGTCCCGAGCCGCGGTCGATCAGGCCGCCGACGTAACGGTCCGAGCCCACCACGCTGTGCATTTCATCGGCCTGCAGCAGTTGCAGTTCATGGCGGTAGCCGAGGCTGCGCAGTTCTTCGAGGTCTTCGGCGAAACCCTGCAACTGGGCGGGCTTGTTGGCCAGGTCGCAGTAACCCCACTTCAGGTCGCACTGGATACCATGGCGCTCGACACGCTGGCGCACGATCTCCACCGCTTCCAGGCCCATCAGCTTGAGCTGGCGCACGCCTTCGCTGCCGATTACTGGAGCGAACTGCTCCACGCCGTGGCCGACGCCACGAATCAGCTGCCCGCCATTGCGGCCGCTGGCGCCCCAGCCGATGCGCCGGGCCTCCAGCAGGATCACGCTGAGGCCGCGTTCGGCCAGTTCGATGGCGGTGTTGAGCCCGCTGAAGCCGCCGCCTACCACGCAGACATCCGCCGTGTGCGCTCCTTGCAGGCTCGGGAAGTCCGGCTGCGGATGGCTGCTGGCGGCGTAATAAGAGGCGGCGTGAGCGGGCATGGAGGCATCCTTGGATTAAACGCAGTACGTTCACTCGGGCTGTGGGAGCTGGCTCGCGAAGGCTGCGGCACATTCACCGCTGATGCACCGGCATTGCCGGCCTCTTCGCGACCAAGGTCGCGCCTACAAACCCGAATGGTGTCTAACCGGCGAGTGTTGGATTAAATGCAAACCCGCCGAGGATAAGCCGCTGTCCCGGCTGTGCCAACTGCGGCACAATCGTGCCGCCCAGCCAACCCGGAGTCCTGATGAGTTGTAACCGTGAAACCGTGCGCAGCCTGCGCCGGCAGATTCCCACCTTCGAATGCGTACCGGGCTGCCATGACTGCTGCGGACCGGTGACCACCTCCCCGGAAGAAATGTCGCGCCTGCCGCGCAAGAGCGCCGCCGAGCAGCAGGCCGCGCTGGAACAGTTGAACTGCGTGCACCTGGGGCCGCAAGGCTGCACGGTGTACGACGAGCGCCCGCTGATCTGCCGGCTGTTCGGCACCACCCCGCGCCTGCCGTGCCCGAACGGCCGCCGCCCGGTGGAGATGATCCACCCCAGGGTCGAGAAGCAGATCCATCAGTACATGGCTGCTCACCGCCAGGTGCTGGTCTGAGCGGCTAAAGGCACGCGGCAGTCAGTCGGCAATCGGCAGGTTCAGGCTTTCTTTCACTTCTTCCATGACGATGTAGCTTTTCGACTCGCGCACGTGGGGCAGCTTGAGCAGGATGTCGCCCAGCAGTTTGCGGTACGAGGCCATTTCCGAAATGCGCGCCTTGACCAGGTAGTCGAAGTCGCCCGACACCAAATGACACTCCAGCACATGGGGCAGTTTGAGAATGGCGCGGCGGAATTCGTCGAAGGTGTCGCCTGACTTGTAGTCCAGGCTGATTTCCACGAACACCAGCAGGCTGGCCTTGAGGCTCTGCGGGTTGAGACGGGCGTTGTAGCCCATGATGATGCCCTCGCGTTCCAGGCGGCGGACGCGCTCGGTGCAGGGCGTGGTAGACAGGCCGACGCGTTCGCCCAGCTCGGTGAAGGAAATGCGCCCGTCGGCTTGCAGAATGCGCAGGATGTTGCGGTCGATCTTGTCCAGTTCGCGCTTGGACTGATGCTGGGTGCGCATGGGTAATCCCCCTCTGTCTGAGCGCTGTTTCCCGAGAAAACGCCTCGAATATAGCTCGTTATATAGTGAAAAGCACTGCTTCTACCTCCCTATACTGGCCACATTCTCAACTTGCCCGTAAAACGTCAGCGGCTTCGCCGCGATGAGGTAATCGACATGCGCGTTCTGGTTCTTGGTAGTGGTGTGATCGGTACGACCAGTGCCTATTATCTGGCCCGCGAGGGCATGCAGGTGACCGTGGTCGACCGCCAGAACGCCGTGGCCATGGAAACCAGCTTCGCCAACGCCGGCCAGGTGTCGCCAGGCTACGCCTCGCCCTGGGCGGCGCCGGGCATTCCGCTCAAGGCCATGAAGTGGCTGCTGCAGCGCCACGCGCCGCTGGCCATCAAGCTCACCGGCCAGCTCGACCAGTACCTGTGGATGGCGCAGATGCTGCGCAACTGCACCGCCAGCCGCTATGCGGTGAACAAGGAGCGCATGGTGCGCCTGTCCGAGTACAGTCGCGACTGCCTCGACGAACTGCGTGCCGAGACCGGCATCGCCTACGAGGCGCGCCAGCTGGGCACCACCCAGCTGTTCCGCACCCAGGAGCAACTCGACAACGCCGCCAAGGACATTGCCGTGCTGGAGCAGTCCGGCGTGCCCTACGAGCTGCTCGACCGCGACGGCATCGCCCGCGTCGAGCCGGCCCTGGCCGGCGTGGTCGGCAAGCTCAGCGGCGCATTGCGCCTGCCCAACGACCAGACCGGCGACTGCCAGCTGTTCACCACCCGCCTGGCCGAAATGGCCACCAACCTGGGCGTGGAGTTCCGCTACGGGCAGAACATCGAGCGCATCGACTTCGCTGGCGACCGCATCAATGGCGTGTGGATCAACGGCAAGCTGGAAACTGCCGACCGCTACGTACTGGCGCTGGGCAGCTATTCGCCGCAACTGCTCAAGCCGCTGGGCATCAAGGCCCCGGTCTACCCGCTCAAGGGCTACTCGCTGACCGTGCCGATCACCCAGGGCGACATGGCGCCGACCTCGACCATTCTCGACGAAACCTACAAGGTGGCGATCACCCGCTTCGACAACCGCATCCGCGTGGGCGGCATGGCGGAAATCGCCGGTTTCGACCTGTCGCTCAACCCGCGGCGTCGCGAAACGCTGGAGATGATCGTCGACGATCTCTATCCTCACGGCGGCGACCTGAGCCAGGCCAGTTTCTGGACCGGCCTGCGCCCGGCGACCCCGGACGGCACGCCCATCGTGGGCGCCACCCCGTACCGCAATCTGTTCCTCAACACCGGCCACGGCACTCTGGGCTGGACCATGGCGTGTGGCTCCGGCCGCCTGCTGGCCGACCTGATCGTGCGCAAGAGCCCGCAGATCAGCGCCGAGGGCCTGGACATCTACCGCTACGGCAACCACAAGGAGAACGCACGACATGTCAATCCAGCGCCTGCACACCAATGAACGCATGAGCCAGGTGGTAGTGCACAACGGCACCGTCTACCTGGCTGGCCAGGTAGGCGATGACCTGACGGCCGGTATCGAGCAGCAGACCCGCGAGACCCTGGCGGCCATCGAGCGTTTGCTGGACGAGGCGGGTACTGACAAGACCCGTCTGCTTTCGGTGACCATCTACCTCAAGGACATCGACGCCCACTTCGCCGGCATGAACAGCGTCTGGGATCAGTGGCTGCCCGCTGGTGTCGCGCCCGCCCGTGCCACCGTCGAAGCCAAGCTGTGCGAGCCGGAAATCCTCGTCGAGCTGTCGGTCACCGCCGCACTGCCGTAACCACTCCTTTGCCTTTACCACACAAGAAAGCCTGACCATGCGCCCAGCCCGTGCCCTCATCGACCTCCAGGCCCTGCGCCACAACTACCGGCTGGCCCGCCAGCACGCCGGGGCCAAGGCCCTGGCGGTGATCAAGGCCGACGCCTATGGTCATGGTGCAGTGCGCGTGGCCGAGGCCCTGCAGGACGAGGCCGATGGTTATGCAGTGGCCTGCATCGAGGAAGCCCTGGAACTGCGCGCCGCCGGTATCCACGGGCCGATCCTGTTGCTCGAAGGCTTTTTCGAAGCCGACGAGCTGGAACTGATCGTCGAACACGACCTGTGGTGCGTGGTGCATGCTTTGTGGCAGGTCGAGGCGATCGAGCGCGCGGCGTTGGGCAAGCCGCTCAACCTGTGGCTCAAGCTCGACAGCGGCATGCACCGGGTGGGGCTGTTTCCGGCCGAGTACCCAGCGGCTTACCAGCGCCTGCTGACCAGCGGCAAGGCGGAGCAGATCACCCTGATGACCCACTTCGCCCGTGCCGATGAGCTGGACTGCCCGCGCAGCGAAGAGCAACTGGCGGTGTTCCAGACCGCCACCCAAGGGCTGAACGCACCGACCAGCCTGAACAACTCGCCAGCATTGCTGGGCTGGCCGCAGATCAAGAGCGACTGGGTACGCCCTGGCATCATGCTCTACGGCGCCACACCCTTCGACCGCCCGCAGCCCCTGGCCGACCAGTTGCGTGCGGTGATGACCCTGGAGTCGAGGGTCATCAACCTGCGTGAGCTGCCGGCCGGTGAGCCGGTGGGTTACGGCGCCACCTACATCACCGAGCGGCCAAGCCGCATCGGCGTGGTGGCCATGGGGTATGCCGATGGCTACCCGCGCCACGCGCCCACCGGTACGCCGGTGATCATCGACGGCCAGCGCAGCCGCCTGCTGGGGCGCGTGTCGATGGACATGCTGTGCGTCGACCTCACTCACCTGCCACAGGCCGGCCTCGGCAGCCGGGTGGAGTTCTGGGGGCCGAACCTGTCGGCCAGCGAAGTCGCCGCCCAGGCCGGCGCTATCCCTTACCAGCTGTTCTGCAACCTCAAGCGCGTACCGCGCCTGTACGCCGACGACTGATCCTGCCCGGGCCGTAAACGGCCCGACTGTTGTAAATATTGAACGCTGTTGCCATGATGCCCCGGTCTCGACTTTAACCTCAGGCTTCGTGCGAGTGTGCCTGCGTGTCGATCATGCTGCGATCGAAGGCGATCCGAAGAGATCGTGCAGCAAGGGAGCATAACGCCCAGTGTGGGATGCCCAGCCCGGGCCAGGTTCGCCTGTGCCTGCCCAGGGCGATGACGCGCGTGCCGTACGAGGCCTCCGAACCTGGAGGAGTGCCGAATTGGACGTCGGTGAGCGACTGCAACACATCCGTAAGCTCAAGGGCCTGTCCCAGCGCGAACTGGCCAAGCGGGCCGGCGTGACCAACAGCACCATTTCCATGATCGAGAAGAACAGCGTCAGCCCGTCGATCAGCTCGCTGCGCAAGGTGCTCGGCGGCATTCCGATGTCGATGGTCGAGTTCTTTTCCGAGGAAATGCAGCCGGACAACAGCACCCAGGTGGTCTACAAGCCCGGTGAGCTGCTGGATATCTCCGACGGTGCAGTGACCATGAAGCTGGTGGGCAAGTCGCACCAGGGCCGGGCCATCGCCTTTCTCACCGAGACCTACCCGCCCGGCGCCGACACTGGCGAAGAAATGCTGGTGCATGAAGGCGAAGAGACCGGCATCCTCATCGAAGGCCGCCTGGAGCTGATCGTCGGCGCCGACACCTACCTGCTGGAAGTGGGCGACAGCTACTACTTCGAAAGCAGCCGCCCGCACCGTTTCCGGAATCCCTTCGACACTCCGGCGCGACTGATCAGCGCAGCCACGCCGGCGAATTTCTGACCCCTTGCGGCCAGGCCCCGGTAAACCGGGGCCTGTCGGGTATTGATCTAGGGCAAGGGTAATAACCCTTCGCGATGTAGGGCCGTTCCGGGTCTGCGGGCGCGTCGTTATACTTTGCGCCTGCTCGCAGCGCCTGAAGCGCCGTGGCGAGCCTGACCAGCCACCAGTGAGGGTGAACGCGTGAACCTGACAAGACTATGCCTGGCCCTGGCCGCCACCCTGTCACTGCTGCCGCTGGGCCTGCAGGCGGCGACCAGTGACGAGATCGCCAAGCGCCTCGAGCCGGTGGGCAAGGTGTGCATCAAGGGCCAGGAATGTGCGGGGGTGGCGGTGAGCGCCGCTGCCGGTGGTGCCGGCGCGGCCCGCCCGGCGCAGGACATCATCGCCAAGCACTGCACCGCCTGCCACAGCGTCGGCCTGATGGACGCGCCGAAGATCGGCGACAGTGCCGCCTGGAAAGCCCGCGCCGACAAGGAAGGCGGCCTCGACGGCCTATTGGCCAAAGCCATCACCGGCATCAACACCATGCCGCCGAAGGGCACCTGTGGCGACTGCTCCGATGAAGAGCTGAAGGCCGCGATCCAGAAGATGTCCGGGTTGTAACCGGCCCGCCTCGCTGGGCGTGGCTGATGCCCGCGAGGATCGGCTTCAGCCGCAATACAGTTCAGACCGTGGGAGCGAGCTTGCTCGCGAAGGCGGCGTCACGTTCACAGCAAACTCAGCGATTTTTCCAGCTTTTCGCGAGCAAGCTCGCTCCCACAGGAACTGCAAAGCGCTTAATCGAACTGTATTGCCTTCAGCGCGAAAAGCATCTCGGCCGAAGCCACTCCCACCGGTCAGGCACCTGGCATGGCCTCAAGCATGCCCCGTCGTGTTGTGCAGCCCCGCCAGCAGCAGCCGTTGCAGCAATTCCTCACGCAGCCCGTCCGGGTTGTCCAGGCCCATGCGCCGCAGGTGCTCGGGGTACGCCTCGGGTTCTGGCGCATCGAGGGTGGCCTTGCCCAATTCCAGTATCTCGGTGAGCTTGAGTTTGCTCTTGAGCCAGTTCAAGGCGCGCAGCAGGTCGCGCTCTTGCGGTTCGAAATCACTGCCCAGCGGGTATTCGCTGAACAGCTGTGGATAACCTTCCGCCACGGCTTTCAGGCGTTCGGGGGTGTTGTCGGTAAAACGCGGATCGAGGGCAAAGTCGCGGGGCAGCTTGCCGGCGCGCTGCGCCTGTTCGATCAGGCCGGGCTGGAAGCGTGAGTCGCTGATGTTCAGCAGCCGTTCGATCACCGTGGCATCGGTCTGCCCACGCAGGTCGGCAATGCCGTACTCGGTGACCACGATGTCGCGCAGGTGGCGGGGTATGGTGCAGTGCCCATACGACCAGACGATGTTCGAGCTGACCTCGCCGCCGGACTCGCGCCAACTGCGCAGGATCAGCACCGAGCGGGCACCCTCCAGGGCGTGGGCCTGGGCCACGAAGTTGTACTGCCCACCTACGCCGCTGAGCACCCGACCGTCTTCCAGCTGGTCGGCGGCGGCCGCACCGAGCAGGGTCACGCAGAACGTACTGTTGATGAACCGCGCATCCTTGCGCTGCAAACGCTTGAGTTCTTCATTGCCGTACAGCTCGTTGATGAAGCTGATGGCGCTCATGTTGAACTGCGCCAGGCGCTCGGCCGGCAACTCGCGCAGCCGTGCATAGAAACTGCGCGGGCCGAGGAAGAAACCGCCGTGCACCACCACGCCGCCGACGTCTTGCGTTTCGTCGAGCATGCCCATGTCGGCCAGGCGCTGGCGGTCGAGGTCGGCGTACACCTTGCGGCGCACGATGCCGGCATCGGCCAGGGCCAGCAGGCCGTTGACGAACATCTCGCTGCAGCCGTACAGGCCCTGGGCAAAGGGCGCGGTGCCGCCTTCACGGTCGATCATCACCTGCCAGTTGCTCATGTTCAGTTCGCCCAGCAACCGGGTGTAGCTGTGGTTGTCGCCTTGCCGGGCCAGCAGCGCAGCAGTCAGCGCGTCGCCCATCGAGCCGATGCCGATCTGCAGGGTGCCGCCGTCGCGCACTAGGGTGCTGGCATGCAGGCCGATGAAGTGGTCCTGCAGGCCCACCGGCATGTTCGGGGTGGAAAACAGCGTGCTGCGCTCCGGCTCGTCGATCAGCAGGTCGAAGGCGGCAATGTCCAGCTCGGAATCGCCTGGCATGTAGGGCAGGTCGGCATGCACCTGGCCGACCACCAGGATGGTTTCCCCGGCGGTGCGGCGCTTGGCGACCAGCGGCAGCAGGTCAAGGGTCACGTCGGGGTTGCAGCTCAGGCTCAGGCAGCCGGGCCGCTGCGGGTCGGCGGCCACCAGTTGGGCGATCAGGTTCAGGCCTTTGGCGTTGATGTCCCGTGCGGCGTGGCTGTAATTGCTGCTGACGTAGTCCTGCTGCGCCGGCACGCTGTCGAGCAGGCTGCCGGGCTGCATGAAGAACTGCTCGACGCGGATGTTCGGCGGCAGGCGGTCGCGGCGCAGGTCGGCCAGGTAGTCCAGCTCCGGGTAGTCGCCGAACACCCGCTCCAGAAAGGGTTCGAGAAAGCGTGCCTGCAAGCCTTCGCCGGGCGTGGGGCGGCCAAGGCTCAGCGCGGTGTAGATCGTCAGCTGCCGCTCGGGCAGCTCGCGGATGCGGCGGTACAGCGCGTTGACGAAGGTATTGGGCTTGCCCAGGCCCAGCGGCATGCCCAGGTGAATGTGTGCAGGCAGGTGGTCCAGTACATGGTCGACGGCGCGCTCGATGGAGCAGGATTGCAGCATCCGGGCTCTCCTGACGGAAAAGGAATGCAGCTTGGACTGCATCGAGCGGGTATTTGCTGCATGGTCGGCTCAGGGCTTCCCGGCTGAAGCCGGTCCTACAGGGCGAGGATCGGCCTGCGGGGCACTCGGTTAGGGACGGTTTCAGCCGGGATCAACGGCCAGGCTGGCGGATGCAGGCCACTGGTCGAGCACCTGGTCCAGCACCTGATGTGCCTGGGTGATCAAGTGCATGCCAGCCAGGGCCAGGTGTCGCGGCGGGCCTTGCAGGTTGTCGGCGCTTTCGACGGTGGTGGCGGTAGCGCAGCGCAGCAGCTCGACGGCGTGGGCGATGCGGCATTCGAGGAGGGTCAGCAGGTCGGGTGAAACGGGTGGGTCTGGAACGATCTTCTTCATGGCGGCAAGCTCATTGATCTGAGGCCACCGGATGCCCGCTGCTAAACGAACAAGGGTGGCGGCTTTGACGCGGGTTAGCAGACCGGTGAGCTTGCAAACCGGCGCACGCGAACGTGCCCCACGCAAAGCCGCCATAGGCGATCTTGCGCATGCAAGCTTTATCAGGCTGCTAAACCCGATCGCTGATGTTCAGCGACGAAGGCAGCCTAGTCAGGGGCATTTGCACACGCAAGGGTCGGCGATTCTCTCGGAAATTTCCTTCAAGAGATAGAGAGGCATCTTGCAATTACACCCTCGAGGGGGGCTGCAGATCGGCTTTGAGCGCAGCAAGCTTCCCGGCTGAAGACAATACTGTTTGGTTAGGCGTCATGTGGCCCGGTGGGAGCGGCTTTAGCCGCGAAAGCGCCAGGAAATTCACTGCATCTGTGGTGAGCATGCGTCGCTTCTCGGCTGAAGCCGGTCCTACAGGGCAAAGACCGGCTTGCGGCACACGCCGGTAGGTGACTTCAGCCGCGATCAACCATCTGGCTGGCGGACAAAGGCCATTGGTCGAGCACCTGGTCCAGCGCCTGATGAGCCTGGGTGATCAAGTGCATACCAGCCAGGGCCAGGTGTCGCGGCGGGCCTTGCAGGTTGTCGGCGCTTTCGGCAGTGGTGGCGGTGGCGCAACGCAGTAGCTCGACGGCGTGGGCGATGCGGCATTCGAGGAGGGTCAGCAGGTCGGGTGAAACGGGTGGGTCTGGAACCAGCTTCTTGGTCATGACATTTTCCCTGGGTTGAGGCCACCCAGGGTTCGCTGCTAAACGAACAGGGGGTGGCGGCTTCGTCGCGGGTTAGCAGACCGGGGGAAAATGCAAAAGACCGGCGCACCCGAAGGTGCCCCGCGCGAAGCCGCCATAGGCGGTCCGTGCGTGACATTTTCCTGAGTCGGGCTGCTAAACCCGATCGCTGATGTTCAGCGACGAAGGCAGCCTAGTCAGGGGCATTTGCACACGCAAGGGTCGGCGATTCTCTCGGAAATTTCCTTCAAGAGATAGAGAGGCATCTTGCAATTACGCCCTGGTCGAGGGCCGGCAGATCGGCGTTTACCCCAGGCGGCAGGGCCCTGCGGATCCTTGTAGGAGCGAGCTTGCTCGCGAAACGGGCCAGTAAGGTCGCCGCATCTGCTGGAGCACGAAGCAGCCTTCGCGAGCAAGCTCGCTCCCACAAATGTGAACTGCGCTGGCTAACGCTTGAGCATCGCCCGAATATCGGCCAGGGCGTTATTGCCGCGGGCCGCCTTGACCTCGACCGGGGCTTCTTCCAGACCTTCCCAGGCCAGGTCGTCAGGGGGCAGCTCGTTGAGGAAGCGGCTGGGCGTGCAGTCGATGATCTCGCCGTACTGCTTGCGCTTGGCTGCGAAGGTAAAGGCCAGGGTCTGGCGGGCGCGGGTGATGCCCACGTAGGCCAGGCGGCGTTCTTCCTCGATGGTGTCGGCCTCGATGCTGGAGCGGTGCGGGAGGATTTCCTCTTCCATGCCCATGATGAACACGTAGGGAAACTCCAGGCCCTTGGAGGCGTGAAGGGTCATCATCTGCACGCCTTCGGCGCCTTCTTCCTCTTCCTGCTGGCGTTCGAGCATGTCGCGCAACACCAGCTTGCCGATCGCCTCTTCGATGGTCATCTCGCCATCTTCGTCTTTTTCCAAGGTGTTCTTCAGCGCCTCGATGAGGAACCACACGTTGCTCATGCGGTAGTCGGCGGCCTTGTCGCTGGAGCTGTTCTGGCGAATCCAGTTCTCGTAGTCGATGTCCATGACCATGCTGCGCAGCGCGGCGATGGGGTCGTTCTGCGCGCATTGCTGGCGCACGCCGTCCATCCAGCGCTTGAAGCGTTGCAGGCGCTCGGTGTAACGCGAATCGAGGTGCTCGCCCAGGCCCAGTTCCTCGGTGGCCGCGTACATCGAGATCTTGCGCTCGGAAGCGTAGTTGCCGAGCTTTTCCAGGGTGGTGGAGCCGATTTCCCGACGCGGCACGTTGATCACCCGCAAGAACGCGTTGTCGTCGTCCGGGTTCACCAGCAGGCGGAAGTAGGACATCAAGTCCTTCACTTCCTGGCGGCTGAAGAAGCTGGTGCCGCCCGACAGTCGATACGGCACCTGGTGGTGCTGCAGCTTCAGCTCGATCAGCTTGGCCTGGTAGTTGCCCCGGTAGAGGATGGCGAAGTCGCTGTAGGGCCGGTCGGTGCGCAGGTGCAGGGTGAGGATTTCCATCGCCACCCGTTCGGCCTCGGCCTCTTCGTTGCGGCAGCGGATCACGCGGATCTCGTCGCCGTGGCCCATTTCCGACCACAGTTGCTTCTCGAAGGCATGGGGGTTGTTGGCGATCAGCACGTTGGCGCAGCGTAGGATGCGGCTGGTAGAGCGGTAGTTCTGCTCGAGCATCACCACCTTCAGCGACGGGTAGTCTTCCTTGAGCAGCATCAGGTTTTCCGGCCGCGCCCCGCGCCAGGCGTAGATCGACTGGTCGTCGTCGCCGACCACGGTGAACTGGTTGCGTGTGCCGATGAGCATCTTCACCAGCAGGTACTGGCTGGCGTTGGTGTCCTGGTATTCGTCGACCAGCAGGTAGCGCACGCGGTTCTGCCACTTCTCCAGAATGTCGGCGTGCTCCTGGAACAGCTTGACCGGCAGCAGGATCAGGTCGTCGAAGTCCAGCGCGTTGTAGGCCTTGAGGGTGCGCTGGTAGTGGGCATAGACGATGGCGGCGGTCTGTTCCTTGGGGCCACGGGCATTGGCCAGGGCTTCTTCGGGCAGGATCAGGTCGTTCTTCCAGGCACCGATGATGTTCTTGATCTCGTCGACGCCGTCGTCGCCGGCGTACTCCTTCTGCATGATGTCGGTCAGCAGGGACTTGATGTCGCCTTCGTCGAAGATCGAGAAGCCCGGCTTGTAGCCCAGCCGCGCATGTTCCTTGCGGATGATGTTCAGGCCCAGGTTGTGGAAGGTCGAGACCGTCAGGCCGCGCCCCTCGCCCTTGCGCAACAGGGTACCGACCCGCTCTTTCATCTCCCGCGCGGCCTTGTTGGTGAAGGTCATGGCCACAATGTACTGGGCACGGATACCGCAGTTCTGGATGAGATGGGCGATCTTGCGCGTGATCACGCTGGTCTTGCCGGAACCGGCGCCGGCGAGCACCAGGAGCGGGCCGCCGACGTAGTTCACGGCTTCCTGCTGCCGGGGGTTGAGTCGGGACATGGGAGAGGGCACGAGTCGTATGCGAAATGGCCGGGCATTTTAACAGGCTGGCAATTTTGTGCAGCCTTCCAGGGTTTTGATGCGCCGACCTATCTAAATTTTTTGGTTTTGTTACATTTGCGCATGGCACGCAATTGCGTGTGCCTCATGCCTCTTTTCCGAGGCCACTTACCCCCTTGTTGTTCTTCGGAATAGGGAGTCTGCGTTGCCAACGCCTGTCGAGCCGATGCGGTTATTGCTGCTGGTCCAAGAACCAGCCTGGCAGGCGTTGCTGGAATCTTGTCTGTCGGCGTTGCCGGCGGGCACCAGCCTGCATGTGCTCGACCATTGGGGCAGTACCAGCCGGCTCCTGGCCTGTGAACGCAACGCCGTGCTGTTGGCCTCGCCGGGCCTGCAACCGCCGGTGGGCAGTTGCCGGGCACCGCTGGTGATGCTTCTGGATGCCGAGCCCAACGCCACGCCGGTGGGCGCCTGCGACTGGCTGGTGCGCGACAGCCTGACCCCCGACACCCTGCGCCGGTGCCTGCGCCATGTGCGCGAGCGGCGCGGGCTGGAAGACACCCTGCAGCGCCTCGCCGAGCAAGACCCGCTGACCGGCATCGCCAATCGCCAGGGCTTCCAGACCCTGCTCGCTGCCCGTCTGGCTGAGCACGCAGGTGCCGGCCTGGCGCTCGGGCATCTGGACCTGGACAATTTCCGCCGTGTCAACGATGCCCTCGGCCACCAGGCCGGCGACCGCCTGATCCTGCAGGTGGTGGCGCGCCTCAAGCAGCAACTGGGCAGCAACGATCAGTTGGCGCGGCTGGGCGGCGACGAGTTCGCCCTGCTGCTGGACACCCGTGAAGCCCCGCAGCGGGCTGCGGAGGTGGCAGAGCGCGTAGTCGACGCCTTGTCCGAACCCTACTGGATCGACGGCGAAAGCCTGCTGCTGGGCAGCAGCCTGGGGCTGGCGCACGCCTGCCCGCAGGCCGGTGCCGACTCGCTGATGTGGCATGCGCACATCGCCATGCGCCAGGCCAAGGGCATCCAGGGCTGTACCTGGCACCCGTTCGACGAGCGTATCAACCGCAATGCCCGCAGCCTGGCTGACCTGGAAGGCGAATTGCGCCGCGCTCTGCGCCGCGACGAGCTGGAGCTGCACTACCAGCCGCGGTTGTGCCTGCGCAGCGGGCGTATCGTCGGTCTCGAGGCCCTGGTGCGCTGGCGCCACCCGGAGCGCGGCCTGCTGCCACCCAACGAATTCGTGCCGCTGGCCGAGCAGAGCGGGCTGATCGTACCGTTGGGTTACTGGGTGATCTTCCGTGCCCTGCGTGACATGCAGGCCATGGCCGCGCAGGGCCTGGAGCCGCTGCACATGGCGGTCAACCTGTCGTTCCGCCAGTTCCAGGACAACCAGTTGCTCGACACCCTCAGCCGGCTGATCACCGAGCAGGGCATCGACGCCCATTGGCTGGAGTTCGAACTCACCGAAACCGCCGTGATGCGCCGCAGCGACCTGGTCAGCAAGACCATGGACGCCCTGCGGGCCTTCGGTGTGCGCTTCTCGCTGGATGACTTCGGCACCGGCTTTTCGTCCTTCGTGCACCTGAACAGCCTGCCGATCGCCCTGCTGAAGATCGACCGCAGCTTCGTCGCCGACATGGAGCAGCGCGAAGAAAACCGCAAGCTGGTGCACGCCATGATCAACCTGGCGCACAACCTGGGGCTGGAAGTGGTGGCCGAGGGTATCGAGTCGCCCGCGCAACTGGCGCTGTTGCGCGAGTTCGGTTGCGACCAGGCCCAGGGCTTCATGATTTCCCGGCCCTTGCCCATCACGCAGCTGACCCAGTACCTGCTGGCGGGCACGGCAGGGCAGATGATCGTCGGCCTGTGATCAGACCTTGAGCGTGGCCGGCTCGCCCGGCTGACGCAGCAGTTTGCGCATGCGCCGCTCGAACGCCAGGGTCAGCGTCACGGCTGCGCACAGCAAGCCCAGCGCCAGCCCCCACCACACGCCCTCGGCCCCGGCCGGAGTGCCGAAGCCCAGCAGCCACGCGGCAGGCGCGGCTACCAGCCAATAGCAGCCCAGGCCGATGAGAAAGGTGGTCTTGGCATCCTTGAGTCCGCGAATCGCGCCCATGGCGATGGTCTGGGTGCCGTCGAACAGTTCGAACCAGGCGGCGATGGCCAGCAGCTTGACCGCCAGGACCACGGTGTCGGCAAAGGCCGGGTCGTCGAGGTCCAGGAACAGCCCGACGATGGGCCGGGGCACCAGCCAGAACAGCAGGGCGAACAACAGCATGAAGGCGCCGCCGCAGCCAATGCCCATGCGCCCGGCGGTGCGCGCCATGAGCAGGTCGTTGGCACCGTAGTGCTTGCCGATGCGCATGGTCACCGCGTAGGAGATGCCCACCGGAATCATGAACGCCATGGACACGGTCTGCAGGGCGATCTGGTGGGCGGCCAGCTGCGTGGTGCCCAGTGCGCCCATGCAGAAGGCGGCAAAGGTGAACAGCCCGACCTCCACGGCATAGGTGCCGCCGATCGGCAGGCCCAGGCGCCAGAGTTCGCCCAGGTGGCTGCGCGACAGCCGGCCGAGCTGCTGGCCGATGGGGTAAGCCTCGTAGGCGCGATGGCGGCGGATGTGCAGCGCCAGGGCCAGGGCCATGCAGTTGCTGACCACGGCGGTGACCAGCCCGATGCCCCACAGGCCCAGATGCGGCAATCCCAGCCAGCCTTCGATCAGCGCGTAGTTGAGGACGAAGTTGGCCGCCGCGCCAGCCAGGCTGATGACCATCACCGGCATGGCGCGGCCCAGCGCACTGGTGAAGCCGCGCAGGGCCATGAAGCTGAGCAGGCCCGGCAGTGCCAGGGGCAGGGTGGTGAGGAACTGCATGGCCATGGCCACGTTGGCTGGCTGCTGGCCGAAGTGCAGCAGCACCGGCTCGATGTTCCACAGCAACAGCGCGGCCAGTACCGCCATGCCCCAGGCCAGCCACAGCCCGGCCTGGGTCAGGCGGGTGGCGCCCTGCTGATCGTTGGCGCCAAGACGGATCGACACCAGCGTACCCACCGCGGCCATGACCCCGATGCAGAAAAACGACACGAAATTGTAGGTCGCCGCGCCCAGGCCGCCGCCGGCCAGCGCCTCGGGGCCGAGCTTGCCCATCATCACGGTGTCGGTGAACACCATCAGCATGTGCGCCACTTGCGAGGCAATCAGCGGCGCCGCCAGACGCAGGATGATCCAGAGTTCCTTGAAGGCAGCCGATTGCATGGTCGTGAGGGCTCGGTGGGGAGAAACGAAGCGCCTATTCTCCTGGCTGGTGCGGCAGAAGACAAACCGATAAATCCCGCCGATCATTCAATAAGCGCCTATAACTGTCTTATCGACGCAACCCTTGCAGGGCGGTGCTGTCGAAGGCGCGCTTCGGGGGCGCGCAATCGTTTGCCAGTACCTGAGAAAAAGCCTCAAGTTTGTAGGGGATATGCCGACTCCATTGGGGAAATCGCGTGTAAACCTTGCTCTTTTCACTAATAACGATGCTGGCTGGCAGGCCCCATGGCGCCTGCACCAACCAGCCAGGAGTTCGTATGTCCAAGCCTCGCGCCCGGATTGCCTCTCAACTCGGTATTGCCCTGGCGGTCATCCTTGCGGTGGTCATCAGTTGCAGTACGCTGTTCGCCTTGCGTTCGCTGGATGCCGCCAACCTCGTCATCCGCGAAGAACACCTGAGCAGTGAGGCTCGCCTGCTCGCCGACCAGCTCAACACTTTCCATACCACCCTGCGCGACAGCACCCGTCGCCTGGCCAGCCTGTTCGAGAAGCGCTTCGGCTCCGGTCTGAGCCTGCAGACAGGCACCTCCTTCACCGTGGCCGGCACCCAGACCCCCGGTCTGTACCTCGACGGCCAGGCGCTGAACAACGAGTTCGGCGAGGTGGACGAGTTCCGCAACCTCACCGCTGGCGTGGCCACGGTATTCGTGCGCAGCGGCGATGACCTCGTGCGTATCAGCACCTCGCTGACCAAGCAGGACGGCTCGCGCGCCATCGGCACGGTGCTCGATCGCCAGGGCCAGGCCTACGCACGGCTGATGGCCAACAAGGAATACGTCGGCAAGGCCATGCTGTTCGGGCGTCTGTACATGACCCAGTACAGCCCGGTGGTAGACGCCTCCGGCAAGGTGATCGCCGCACTGTTCGTGGGTTTCGACTACACCGATGCGCAGAACGCGCAGTTCGAGAACCTGCGCAACTTCCGCATCGGCAAGACCGGCTCGCTGGCGCTGCTCGACGACCAGGGCAAGTGGCTGGTGGCCCCGGCGGGCGTCAAGCAGTCGGATGAAGCCGCCAAGACGGCGACCGAACTGGCCAAGCAGCCGGGCAAGGGGCGTTTCTGGAGTGACACCGAAGACGACTTCTACAGCGTGGGTGTGCCCTTCACTGACGGTCCGTGGACCGTCGTGGCGAGCATGCCGGAAGATGAAATCGGCTCGGTGACCTGGAGCGTCGGGACCCAGCTGGCCATCGGCAGCCTGTTGGCCATGCTGATCGCCGTGGGCGGTTCCATCTGGCTGCTGCGCAGCAAGCTGCAGCCGCTGTCGGAACTGGTGCGCCAGGCCGAGGCCCTGGGCGCCGGTAACCTCAAGGTGCGCCTGGCGGTCAACAGCCACGATGAAATCGGCCTGCTGGCCAGCAGCTTCAACACCATGGGCGAGGCACTGTCGAACATGGTCGAGCACATCCGCACCGCTTCGCGGCAGGTCAGTGACCGGGCGCATGCGCTGTCCGGCCTGTCCAGCGGCGCCCATGCCGGCATGGAGCAGCAGTCGGGCGAGATCACCAGCATGGCCGGCGCGGTGGAAGAGTTCAGCGCCACCTCGATGAACATCGCCGACAACATGAAGGACACCGAGCGCCTGGCTCAGGAAAACGCCCGCCAGACGCGTATCGGCCGCTCGTCCATGGAGGAAGCGTCCAGCTCCCTGCAGCAGATCGCCGCGTCGCTGAACAGCACCGCCACGGTGGTCAACACCCTGGGCCAGCGCTCTCAGGAAATCGGCAGCATCGTCGGTGTGATCACCTCGATTGCCGAGCAGACCAACCTGCTTGCCTTGAACGCCGCCATCGAAGCGGCGCGTGCTGGCGAACAGGGCCGCGGCTTCGCGGTGGTGGCCGACGAGGTGCGCAGCCTGGCTTCGCGCACCCGCGAGGCGACCGATGAAATCTCCTCGATGATCGCCAGCATCCAGCAGGAAACCGGCAACGCCATCAACACCATGCAACAGGGCAACACCCTGATGCAGGAAGGCCTGTCGCGTAACGCCAAGGTGGCCGAGGCGCTGGCACAGATCGACGAACAGAGCCGCGCCGCCGGCCAGCAGTTCACCGTCATCACCAACGCTGCCCAGGAACAGAGCAGCACCGCCACCGCCCTGAGCGGCAACCTGCAGAGCATCGCCATGACTAACACCGAGCAGCGCGAAGTGGTGGCCAACCTGGCCGTGACCGCCCGCGAACTCAACGAGTTGGCGGCTGAGCTGTTGGATGAGGTGGGGCGGTTCAAGTAAGGCATCCGGTGACGCCTCTTGAACCTTGATCGCGAACAGGCGAGGAAAGCCGGTACGTTGCCAAGAGCATGTTCAGTGTTCGCGACACATCGCTTCTGCGGTTTGAATAGATGTCATGCATGAGCCGCCATCCCGGTAACGCCAGGATGGCGGCTCATATTCATCGAGCGTTACGCTGAGAGTACGACGCGTAACTGAGCGGCGGAGCTAATCGTGGTCAACGGCTGGACCACACGGGGTTATTGGCCTCGTCATAGACGCTCAGTACACCTTCGTCCGACAGCGTGACATAGCTGCCGGGTGCAGAGGCCGAGGCGCTCCAGACGGCTTGGCCTTCACCTTCGAGTGTCGAGAATTTCCCTTGAGCATCCAGCCCGCAGCGCCACGCGTTATGGAAGCTGGTGCTCGAGGCCCAGACGCTTTTGTGCAGGCTGTTCAGGTCACTCACCACCAGATTGCCGTCTTTTTCCTGATAAGACGCCGCGAAAGCGCCGTTACGCGAAATCAGGAACTGGCCGGGGGTTAGGTATTCGCCCGCCTTGAGCGTGTCGCCGCGATTGGCTTGCGCGTCCTGGCGTGCTTCGGTGATGCAGTAGACGAAGCGCCGGTCACCACCGGCAGCCGCCTGGTCGGCATATACCGCTACATTGAAGCCCAGTACCTCGTATTGCTTGGCTTCGACGTTGTCGCAGGCGTCATAGGCGAGACGGACCGGGGCGCCGGCACCCACCACGCCGATCTCGCTCTTGAAGCCACCGAACTGAGGGTTGGTGAACCCGATGTCGAGAGCGAAGCGGGTTCCTTCGATACGCCATTTCCCCGCACCACTGACACCCGTCATGATCGAGCCTTGTCCGTTTGCGACGGTCCACAGCGTCGCGCCGATAGGATGCAATTCGTCGATCGGGTCGATGTTCATGGGCGCCGGGCCGGCGAAGGTGGTGCCCGAATCGAAGAAGCTGCCTTCCCACACGAGGCGGTGGCTGGTTGCGTTGACGATGATCAGCTCCAGCGTGCGATGGCGATCACCGAAGGCCTTGGCACCTTCGAACGCACCATACAGCTTCATGACCGCACTGTGCAGTTCGGTAACCGAATTGATGATGTCCTTTCCTGCATCGATGGCGGCCTTGACCTGGCCTGCGGTGGTGGTGAGGCTGGCCAGTCGGCCTGCGTTCAGGGCTGCGCTATTACCTGTGGTCATTCCTTGCTCTCCAGATGTCCATTCGACGTTAAACGATTCCATGGTGCTGATTTGCTATCAGCGAGCTCAGTCTCGCTGCCGACCCTAGCAGCGGCTACCCCACACATCGCGTACTGGTCGTTGATCCAGGCAACTAATTGGCGTGTACTGTGTCGGCCTGATTTGATCAGCAAATGTTGTCTGTGTTTATCAGCGGTACGCGGGCTGATATCGAGAAGTCGTGCGATATGTTTACTGGAGCATCCATGGCAGAGATGTCGTAGAACGGCGGATTCCGTCGGGCTGATGTCAGCCTCACACAGGTTCATCAGCCCCTGCCATTCGGCGTCCGATAACGCTGAGAGGGCATGCAGTGCCGTTACGCTGAGCACACCGGTTTTTTGCTTGAGGCTGCTCACATGTTCCCTGGCCGTGTACAGGCCAATCCCCAGAAAGTGCGCGATTTCCCTGTTGTTGAGACCTTGGCGCACAAGACGGAGAACATCTTGCTCTCTTGGCGTGAGAGCTGTACGCGCGCTTTTCTTCCCTGTTACTGGCTTCATGCCGAATTGCTCCGTCCACGGAATGACGATTGTCCAAACATCAGAATGAAGTTCGGTCATGGCGGAGCGTTGGTTACATTCGAGATAAGTGCTGAACGGCGAGCGCGTGGTGTTTCGAGAGCTATGAAAATCAGAGATCGAAGGGCTTAGAGGTAGGTAACCCGTAGAGCAGAAGAAAAGCCGGCCGTCGACCGTGATTGAGAAACTTGAAGTAGATGTTCAGGCACCTGGCCCGGATTAATAGATGGCTGAATAGATGATTCGCAACGCGGGCATGCAGAATGGGCGGTAGCAAGCGCGTTGGATCAAAGTGTCGCTTCAGACAGGTCGGGCTCGCTGCGCAACGGGCAGGCCAGGGTAAGACGCTGCAACAGTGTGCTGCGCAGTGCTTGTAACTCTTCAAGACGCTGTTCGATCAGCGCCAACTTGTCGCGCAGCAGCGCTTCCACCGCCTGATCGGGGTTCGGGTTTTGCCACAGTTGCCCGACGTTGTCGCCGATCTCCGTGAGGCTGAAACCCAGGCGTTGGGCGTCGCGGATGAAGTGCACCAGTTGAGCGATTTCTTCCGGGTAGTCGCGGTAACCGTTGGCCAAGCGTCGAGCTTGAATGAGGCCGCGCTCTTCATAGAAGCGCAGCGTATCGCGGCTGACGCCGCAGACCTGGGCGAGTTCGCCAATGCGCATGAGCACTTCCTTATTCGGGCTTGACCTTGGAGCTTACTCCAGGCTTTAGCCTGATGCCTTCGTTGATTCGAGGGAGTGCAGCAAATGTGGACATCCGCCCAATATCGTCAGTTGGTTCGTGCCAGTGGTCTCTACGACCTGATCATTACAATCGGTTTCGTGACGCCCTGGAGCTTCGCCCTGCTGCATCAGTGGCTGGGTTCACTGCACGGCATGCTCGGTTTGAGTGGCCAGATTCCGCTGTTTGAGCCGATGCACGTGATGATGGCCAACCTGATGGGGTCTATCGTCTGCGTTTGGTCCTGGCTGAGGATCCGTCACCCCCAGCGACGCTTCGGCCGCTACGATGCCGCTGGGCGGATCCTGTTTGCCATATGGCAGTTGTATGCCTTGGCTCATGGTGCATCCGGTCTGCTCTGGGTGATCTTCTCGTTCGAGGTGCTGTGGGCGATCGCGCAATGGGCGCCGGTCAGGGCGCGGCGCACAGCGCAACTTCAATGGGCTTGAAAGGCTTATCGGGTTGTTGAAATGCCATTGGCGCAAGCCAGGCAGTCCTTCTTCGGTTTCCATTCTTGTCCTGATGACGCCTATACCTACTGACTCGCCGGCCGATACTGCAACGCCTCGGCCAGGTGCCCGCGGCTTATCTCGGCCTGCCGCTCAAGATCTGCCAGGGTGCGCGCCACCTTGAGCAGGCGGTGTGCGGCACGCAGCGACAGGTTGAGGCGCTCGCACGCGGTTTCCAGCCAGCTTTCGTCGGTTGTGGATAACCTGCAGTGCTGGCGCAGGCCGGGCAGGTCGAGAAAGGCGTTGGCACAGCCTTGGCGGCGCTGTTGCAACTCGCGGGCTTCGGCGACCTTGGCAGCGGCGCTGGCGGTGGTTTCGCCACCGCCCGGCAAGGCCGAAAGGCTGGTGGCTTCGCGGGCCACGGTGAGGTGCAGGTCGATGCGGTCCAGCAGCGGCCCGGACAGCTTGTTGCGGTAGCGCTGGATCTGTTCGGTGGAGCAGCGGCAGCGGCCACTGGGCTCGCCGAGATAGCCACAGGGGCAGGGGTTCATCGCCGCCACCAGCTGGAAACGCGCCGGAAAGCGCACCCGGTCGCGAGCCCGCGACACCACGATATGACCCGACTCCAGCGGCTCGCGCAGCACCTCCAGTACCCGGCGGTCGAACTCCGGCAACTCATCGAGAAACAATACGCCGTGATGCGCCAGGGTAATTTCTCCGGGTTGCGGGCGGCTGCCACCCCCCACCAGCGCCGGCCCCGACGCCGAGTGGTGCGGTTGACGGAACGGTCGCAGCGGCCAACTGCTCAGCGGCACCTGGCTGGCAACCGAATGAATCGCCGCCACTTCCAGTGCTTCCTGTTCATCCAGCGGCGGCAGCAGGCCGGGCAGGCGGCTGGCCAGCAGGGTCTTGCCGGTGCCCGGCGGGCCGCTGAACAGCAGGTTGTGGCCTCCGGCTGCCGCCACCACCAGCGCCCGCTTGG
>NZ_CAJYVE010000050.1 GCF_913777995.1 uncultured Pseudomonas sp.
GCCTCAAAGTCGGCGACGTGGTCTGGACCAAACCGGAAAAAGGCGGCAAACCCTTCGCCGCCCGCATCACCGCCACGCATGTTCGCAATGACCAGCCCATCTACCGCCTGACGCTCAAGAGCAAGGCCCAGGACGGCCAGGTCAAACGCGACACCCTGCTGGTCACCCCGAGCCCCCCTTTCTACATCCCAGCGCAGAGAGACTTCATCCCTGGTCATTGACCTCAAGCGCCATCCCGTCGAAATGCTCCTCGCCTGTTTTGACTCGCTGACGCTCGCCCTGCGCGCCAGCCTAAGGCTGTTACTCGCTTCGCTCGTTGCGCCTTGCCTGACCTTGGCTCGCCGACTGGTGGTACAAGACCAGGCAGACAACGCCCCTCGCCCTCCCCCTTCGGTCAGGCTCGGCGCGCCACCAGCAACACCGACGCCGCGCTGGCCAGCAGGCCCGAGCACAGGCGGTTGAATACCCGGCGACTGGCCGGTTTGGCGAACAGGCGGCGCGCATGCACGCCCATCCAGGCGTACAGGGCAATGGCCACGCATTCCATCACCAGAAACAACGCACCGAGCTGGGCGAATTGCGCGGTTACGTCGCGGCCGGGGTCGACGAACTGCGGCAGAAAGGCGGTGAACAGCAAAATCGCCTTGGGGTTGCCGATGGCCACCAGAAACTCCTGACGCGCCAGGCGGCCGATGCCGGGGGTGTCGGCGGCGGCCAGGCCCTCGCCTTGCGGGTTGGCGCGCCACAGCTGCACGGCCAGCCAGAACAGGTAGGCCGCGCCGACCACCTTGATGCCGTGGAACAGCCACTCGGAGGTGTGCAGCACAGCGGCCAGGCCCACGGCGGCCAGGGCGATCATCAGGGCGAAGGCCAGCAGGCGCCCGGCGCCACCCGAGCAGGCGCGCATGAAGCCGTAGCGGCTGGCGTTGCTGACCGAGAGCAGGTTGTTCGGCCCGGGGGCCATGTTCAGGGCGAAGCAGGCGGGGATGAAAACAGCGAGGGTGGAAAGGTCCATGGAGGGCTCCTGGGTGTGGCGGCTTTGGGCAATCTGTCATGCCTGCTGCATGCGCTCCAGACACAGCCAGCTGCGGATATGCCCCCTGACTGTACCGCTGCCACACATCCCCTCACCTCTTGCAAAAGCCGGTATCCAGATGCCCCGTCGCGCCGGGCCGGGCGTGGCTAGCCTGTCGGCCACTTTCAGCCAGCAAGGAGACTTGGATGCCGAACGTAGCGCGTTTACTGGCGGGCACTGCCCTGTTGTTCAGCGGCATGTCGGCGTACGCCGCCTGCCCGACCTGGGATGCAGCCAGGGCCGGGCGAGAAATCGACGCCCTGAGCCAGCAGGTGGCGCGGTGGGATGACCGCTATCACCGCCAGGGCATAGCGGAGGTGGCCGACGAACTCTACGACCAGGCCCGCCAACGCCTGGTGCGGCTGCGCTCGTGCTTTCCTGAGGCGGCGGGCGAACCGACCGCCCCCCTGAAGACCGCCAGGGGCAAGACCGCCCACCCGGTGCCGCATACCGGGCTGGACAAGCTGGCCGATGAACAGGCGGTGGGCGCCTGGATGGCGGGCCGGGAAGACCTGTGGATACAACCCAAGGTCGATGGCGTGGCGGTGACGCTGGTCTATCGCCAGGGCCGCTTGAGTCAGGTCGTCAGCCGCGGTGACGGCCTGGCCGGGCAGGACTGGACCGCCACGGCACGGCGTATTCCAGCCATTCCCGCGCAATTGCCGCAGGCCGGCGATGCCGTGCTGCAGGGCGAGCTGTACTGGCGCCTGGAGGGCCATGTGCAGGCCCGCGCCGGCAGCCTGAATGCGCGCAGCCAAGTGGCCGGGGCCATGGCACGGCACGATTTGCCCGACAGCCAGGCGGCGCGTATCGGCCTGTTCGTGTGGGACTGGCCCGACGGGCCGGAGACAATGGCCGAGCGCCTGGCGGGGCTGGCGGCCTTGGGCTTTGGCGATACGCAGGCCTACAGCCAGCCGCTGGCAAGTTTCGAGCAGGCGCAGCAGTGGCGCGAGCGCTGGTATCGCAGCGCCCTGCCCTTCGCCAGCGACGGTGTGGTGCTGCGCCAGGGCCAGCGCCCGCCGGCGCAGCGCTGGCAGGCCAAGGCGCCGTACTGGGTGGCCGCTTGGAAGTATCCCTATGCCCAGGCGCTGGCCGAGGTGCGCCAGGTGTCCTTCAAGGTCGGGCGCAGCGGGCGTATTACGCCGGTGCTGGAGCTGGTGCCGGTGCGCCTGGACGACCGCAGCGTGCGTACGGTCAGTGTCGGCTCGTTGCAACGCTGGCAGGCGCTGGACATTCGTCCTGGCGACCAGGTGGCGGTCAGCCTGGCGGGGCTGACCATTCCGCGCCTGGAGGGCGTAGTGCTGCGCAATACGCAGCGGGTGGAGGTGTCGGTGCCCGACCCGCAGGCCTTTCATGCACTCAGTTGCTGGCAGCCCACGCCGGGCTGTGAAAGCCAGTTCCGCGCCCGGCTGGCGTGGTTGTCGGGCCGCCAGGGGCTGGACCTGCCCGGCGTCGGGCCGGGCACCTGGGACAAGCTGCTGGCGGCTGGCCAGCTCAACGACCTGCTCGACTGGATGACCCTCGATACGAGCGAGCTTGTTAAGATGCCCGGCCTGGGCGAGCGTAGCGCGGCTAAACTGTTCGCCACTTTGCAGGCAGCCAGGCAGCGGCCCTTCCACACTTGGCTCAAGGCGCTGGGCATGCCGCCGGTGGCTGCTGCGCCGCTGCCGGACAGTTGGCAGGCGCTGAGTAAGCGCAGCCTGGCGCAGTGGCAGGCCGAACCCGGTATAGGGCCGGGGCGTGCTGCGCAGTTGCAGGCATTTTTTCTCGACCCGCAGGTCCAGGTGCTGGCAGCGCGGCTGCGAGCGCTGGAGGTGGCGGGTTTTTGATGCCGGGTTGTTGCCCTCGCCCGGCTTGCACAAGGAGTTCACATGAAGCGGTACTGCTCTTTCATCCTGGCCCTGGCCTGCGTAACCGGTGCGCCAGTGTTGCTGGCCGCCGAAGCAGCCCCCGCCCCGGCCGTGCCGGAGTGCGTGGCCAAGAGCCAAGAGATCAACGGCAAGATCCAGGAGGCCAAGACCGATGGCCGCAAGCAGGAACAGGCCGGTTTGCAGAAGGCGCTGAGCGAGGTCAAGGCCAATTGCAGCGAGACCTCGCTGCTCAAGGAGCGCGAACAGAAGGTGCTGGATGCCAAGCGCGAAGTGACCCGCCGCCAGACCGACCTGAACAAGGCCATGGCCAAGGGCGACCCGGAGCGCATCAACAAGCGCAAGGACAAGCTCGCCGAGTCGCGCAAGGAACTGATCGACGCGCAGGCCGAGCTGGAGAAGGTGCAGAGCCAGGAATGAGCGAGCCGGAAGGGTCGGCTGTAGCCGCGATACTGTTCAGTTAGGCGGCATGTGGCCCGGTGGGAGCGGCTTGAGCCGCAATACTGTTCGGTTAAACGCTTTGCGGCTTGGTGGGAGCGAGCTTGCTCGCGAAAGCGCCAGGAAATTCACTGCATCTGCTGTGAACAGGCGCTCGCTTCGCGGCTGAAGCCGCTCCTACCCGGCCTGACTGACCCGTATTGCGGCTGTTCGGTCAGACCGGGTAGGAGCTTCAGCGGTTTTGCTCACCCGGTTTTCAAGCCGCTGCCGGCGAAGCGGAGGCGACGAACAGGCCGATGATCAGGCCCAGGCCGACGATGAAGGCGATGGAGCGCAGCAGCGCCAGGTCGGCCAGGTAGAAGATGATGTACAGCAGGCGGGTGGTGATGAACAGCACCGCCAGCACGTCGATGGTCACCAGTTGGGCGTTGCCGGCAATGTGCGCGATGATCACCGCGGCGGCGAAGCCCGGCAGCACTTCGAAGCTGTTCAATTGCGCCGCATGGGCGCGCCGCGGCAGGCCCTGGAGTTTTTCCAGGAAGGCCCGGGGGTCATGGTTGTGGCCGGGGCGGAATTTGCCGCTGCTGATCTTGGCGATCACCGAGCAGATCAGCGGCAGGAGGATGGCAACCAACACACACCAGAAAGCGACTGTCATAGGTCTGTCCTTATTTGAGCTTCATGACCAGCATGCCGAGCAGCACCAGGCCACAAGCTAAGAGCCGGGGCACGCCAAAAGGTTCTTTCAGGTAGCGCATGCCGAGCAGCACCACCAGCAGCACGCTCACCTCGCGCAACGCCGCTGCCTCCGCCACCGAACCCAGCTGCATGGCCCACAGCACCAAAGCGTAGCTGGCCAGCACGCACACCCCCACGCACAGCGCCAGTTTCCATTGCTGGCGGCAGAAGCCCTGCAGGGCCTGGCGCTTGTAACAGGCGCCGAGCAGCGGAAAGGGCCAGGCGCTGATCAGGGTCAGCCATACCAGGTAGTCCAGCGCCGGCACGCCGAGCTTCAACGCCTGGCCGTCGATCCAGGTGTAGCTGCCGATGCACAGGCCGATCAGCGCCACCACCGGCAGAATGTTCCACGGCAGACGCACCCCGCCGCCGCCCTGCCAGAGCAGGCAGGCCATGCCGCAGGGAATCAGCAGAATGCCGGCGATCTGCTGGGCGCTGAGCTGTTCGCCGCCGAACACCAAAGTCAGCGCCAGCACCACCAGCGGTGACAGGCCGCGCATCAAGGGGTAGACCAGCCCCAGGTCGCCGACCCGGTAGGCCTGGATCAGCAGGTAGCGGTAAGCGAGTTCGAACAGCGCCGAGGCCACCAGCCAGGGCCATACCGCTGCGGGGGGCGGGCTGACGAAACCCACGGCGAGCAACGCACAGAGCAGCGCCACGCCGTCCATCGCGGCAATCACCAGCAGGCGCTCGCCACTGAACTTCACCAGGGTGTTCCACACGGCATGCAGCACCGCCGCCAGCAGCACCAGAACTGTCGCCAACACGCCGCCTCTCCTCGCGCCAATGAGCCCGGAGCATAACCCGCAGGCCTGGCCTATCGACAGGCCAGGCCCCGCTCAAGGCGGCAAATGTGGCAAAAGATTTCCCGTTTCCTGCACTATCCCCCTCTTCCCGTGGTCAATCGTCGCCACCGGAATCGCGCGCCGCCTGCCATGCAGGCCCTGCGCATGCCTTGCCACACCCTGATATGGAATGAATACGGAACTACGGATGCTTGAACTTGCTGCTGCTTTCATCTGCCTCACCACCCTGCTCACTTATGTGAACTACCGCTTCATCGGCCTGCCGCCGACCATCGGCGTGATGGTCACCGCACTGCTGTTCTCGCTCGGCCTGCAAGGCCTGAGCCTGATGGGCTTTCCCGGCCTGGAAGAGCACGTGCAAGAACTGATCGGCCAGATCGACTTCGGCGACCTGCTGATGAACTGGATGCTGTCGTTCCTGCTGTTCGCCGGCGCACTGCACGTCAACCTGGCGGACCTGCGCAGCTACCGCTGGCCCATCGGTTTTCTGGCGACCTTCGGCGTGCTGATTGCCACTTTCGCGATCGGCAGCCTGGCCTGGTGGGTGTTCGCGATGTTCGGCTGGCACGTCAGTTACCTGTACTGCCTGCTGTTCGGCGCGCTGATCTCGCCCACCGACCCCATCGCCGTGCTGGGCGTGCTGCGTACCGCCAACGCCTCCAAACCGCTGAAGACCACCATCGTGGGTGAGTCGCTGTTCAACGACGGCACCGCGGTGGTGGTGTTCACCGTGCTGCTGGGCATCGCCCAACTGGGTGAAACCCCGAGCGTGACCGACACCGCCATCCTGTTCGCCCATGAGGCCATTGGCGGCGTGCTGTACGGCGGGCTGATCGGCTATGTGGTGTACCTGATGATCAAGAGCATCGAGCAGTACCAGATCGAGGTAATGCTGACCCTGGCGCTGGTCATCGGCGGCTCGGCACTGGCCTCGGAGCTGCACGTTTCCGCGCCTATCGCCATGGTGGTGGCGGGGCTGATCATCGGTAACCTGGGGCGCAACCTGGCGATGAACGACATGACCCGCCGCTACATGGACGGTTTCTGGGAACTGCTCGACGACATTCTCAACTCGCTGCTGTTCACGCTGATCGGCATGGAGCTGCTGCTGTTGCCGTTCTCCTGGCAGCACCTGTCGGCCGCCGCCCTGCTGGCGCTGGTCATCGTGCTGTCGCGCTTCATCACCGTGGCCCCAGGCATCCTGCTGCTGCGCCGCTGGCGCGAGGTGCCGCGCGGCACCATCCGCATCCTCACCTGGGGCGGCCTGCGCGGCGGTGTGTCGGTGGCCCTGGCCCTGGCGCTGCCGGCCGGTCCGGAGCGCGACGTGCTGCTGAGCATCACCTACATCGTGGTGTTGCTGTCGATCCTGCTGCAGGGGCTGACCATCGGCAAACTGGTGCGCTCGGTAACCCGCCAGCCGGACGCGCAGACCACCGAGCATTAAGCCGAGGGCTGGAGACTGGTAGGCGCGGCTTCAGCCGCGCAAGGATTCCCGGCTGAAGCCGGTCCTACAGGCCTAGCCTGATGGCAGGATGGCCAGGCCGAACAGCGCGGTGATCAGCCCGAAGCCTGCCAGCCAGGCCAGCGAGCGCAGCAGGTCGCAGTCGGCCAGGTAAAAAGCGATGAACAGCAGGCGGCTGAGCACGAAGGCGACAGCCAGCAGGGCGATGGTTCGCGCCTGGCCCGGCGCTGCCAGCCAGGCCGCGAACACGCCGCAGGCGAACGCCGGGTTGGTCTCGAAACCGTTGAGATGAGCGTTGTGGGCGCGCCGGGCCAAACCCTGCACGCCATCGAGAAACGCCCGAGGGTCGCGATTGTGGTGCAGCCGGTAACGCCCGCTGCTGATCCTGGCAATGAACGCGCACAGGTACGGCAGCGTCAGCGCGATCCACACGCATACGAAAGCGACGGTCATACCTCCGCTCCTTCCTGCTGGCTTCATGCCGCGTCGGCCAAGACCGTATGCCGGCCGATGCAATGCTCCTGAATGCCAAGTCTAGCCGCCGCTGCCGTGCGCCGAACGCGCTGGGCCAGGGGCCGGATGAACGGATTGTGTTAAAAAAATGCGGCAGCTCCCGGCACTGCACGTACACTCAGGGCTGTGTCCGGTTGCCGCTATGCAGGAGCAAGCATGTCCACCCCCGAGAAACCGCCCACCCCGGGCGGCGCCCCGATGATTCCCGACCAACGCCGCGAGCAGATGCTGCGCCAGCTGCGCAAGCACCAGGTGCTCAGCGTCCATCAGTTGATGGAAATGTTCGACTGCTCGCACATGACCATCCGTCGTGACATCGCTCTGCTGGAACAACAGGGCCGTGCGTATTCGGTCACCGGAGGGGTGCGCATCGCCAGCCAGTTGCACAGCGAGCCCAGCCACCAGTCCAAGGCGGTGGTCGAGCTGCCGCAGAAGCAGGCCATGGCACGCCTGGCCGCCAGCCTGCTGCACCCGGACATGACCGTGTACCTGGACGCCGGCACCACCACCCTGGAGATCGTCCCGCACATCACCGCGCTAACGGGCATGACCGTGGTCACCAACGACTTCGGCATCGTGCAGGCCCTGGCCGACGCCAACCATGTGGACGTCATTCACACCGGCGGGTTGCTCGACCATCCCAACATCTCCAGCGTCGGCGGCCTGGCGGCGGCGACCCTGCGCCAGCTGGCCACCGACATCGCGTTCATCTCCACCAGTTCCTGGGACCTGCAGCGCGGCACCACCACGCCCTCGGCGCTGAAGGTCGAGGTCAAGCAGGCGGCCATGCAGTCGGCCTCGCGCAGCGTGTTGATCGCCACCAGCTCCAAATACGGCACCTTCGGCATGTACAAGGTCGCCGCCCTGGAACAGTTCGACACCCTCATCACCGACGACGCCCTCACCCCCGCCGCTGCCGACAGCATTCGCCACCAGCGCATCGAACTGCTGCTGGCGGCCGCCCAGGTTTCCTGATTCCCCCGCATTTCCGGCTGCCGCCTCGCTGGCAGCCGACCTGAACGTCCGCTTCGCCAGCGCTTTGCAGGGCCTGGATACTTTGTTGGAGCGCGCTTGCTCGCGAAAGGATGCACCACGTCGTAAAGCCTTTCACGAGCCAGCTCGCCCCCGCAGAGGCTGTTTCCCGGAAACCGGTCGTCGATGTGAACATTTGTTAAATTGAAAAAATACTTCACATTATTTGTTCACTGATCCACTATCGGCTTCACATTTCAGAACAATCAAGCCGTCAGCCAGCATGACGCGCGACGGCACAGACCGAGGATGACTGCAATGACTCAATCGAATGTCGGTGTGATCGGCCTGGGCGCCATGGGTCTGGGCATTGCCCGCTCCCTGCTGCGCAATGGCTTCAAGGTGCATGCCTGCGACGTGCGCAACGAGGTGGTGCAGGCATTCGCCGCCGAGGGCGGTGTGGCCTGCGCTTCGCCGGCCGAGATGGCCGCCGCCTGCGACGTGGTCATCACAGTAGTGGTCAATGCCGAGCAGACCGAGACCGTATTGTTCGGTGACCACGGTGCCGTCGCCGGCCTGCGCCCTGGCAGCCTGGTGATCGGCTGCGCCACCGTTGCCCCGACCTTCGCCGTGGAGCTGGGCCAGCGCCTGGCCGACAAGGGCCTGGCCTACCTCGATGCGCCGATCTCCGGTGGCGCCGCCAAGGCCGCCGCGGGCCAGATGACCATGATGACCTCCGGCCCTGCCGACGCCTACGCCAAGGCCGAAGCCGTGCTGGCCGGCATGGCGGGCAAGGTGTACCGCCTCGGTGACGTCCACGGCCTGGGCTCCAAGGTCAAGATCATCAACCAGTTGCTGGCCGGTGTGCACATCGCCGCCAGCGCCGAAGCCATGGCCCTGGGCCTGCGCGAAGGCGTGGATGCCGATGCCCTGTACGAAGTGATCACCAACAGCGCCGGTAACTCGTGGATGTTCGAGAACCGCGTGCCGCACATCCTCAACGCCGACTACACGCCGCTGTCGGCCGTGGACATCTTCGTCAAGGACCTGGGCCTGGTGCTGGATACCGCCCGCACCAGCAAATTCCCGCTGCCGCTGTCGGCCACCGCTCACCAGATGTTCATGCAGGCCTCCAGCGCCGGTTTCGGTCGCGAGGACGACTCTGCGGTCATCAAGATCTTCCCAGGCATCGAACTGCCCAAGGCCAAGGAGTAACCCATGAGCGTGACCTCCCGCCCGCTGCTGGGCTGCATCGCCGATGACTTCACCGGCGCCACCGACCTGGCCAACATGCTGGTACGCGGCGGCATGCGCACCGTGCAGAGCATCGGCATTCCCAGCGCCGAAGTGGCCGCCGGTCTCGACGCCGATGCCATCGTCATCGCCCTGAAATCGCGCACCACGCCGGCCGCCGAAGCCGTCGAGGAATCGCTGGCCGCCATGCAGTGGCTGCGCGAGCGTGGCTGCGAGCAGATTTTCTTCAAGTACTGCTCGACCTTCGACTCCACCCCGGCCGGCAACATCGGCCAGGTCAGCGAGGCCCTGCTGGCCAAGCTGGGCGGCGACTTCAGCATTGCCTGCCCGGCGTTCCCGGAGAATGGCCGCACCATCTTCCGTGGCCACCTGTTCGTGCAAGACCAATTGCTCAACGAATCGGGCATGCAGAACCACCCGCTGACGCCCATGGGCGACGCCAACCTGCTGCGCGTGCTGGATGCCCAGACCCAGGGCAAGGTCGGCCTGCTGCGCTACGACAGCGTGGCCAAGGGTGCCGACGCCGTGCGTGCTCGCATCGCCGAACTGCGTGCCGAAGGCGTGACCATGGCCATCGCCGATGCCGTGTCGGACGCCGACCTCTACACCCTGGGCGAAGCCTGCGCCGACCTGCCGCTGCTCACCGGTGGCTCGGGCCTGGCCCTGGGCCTGCCGGGCAACTTCCGCAAGGCCGGCAAGCTGCGCGACATCGACGCCGCCCAGCGCATCGACATTCCTGGCGGTGAAGTGGTGTTGGCCGGCAGTGCCTCGGTAGCCACCAACGGCCAGGTCATCGCCTGGCTGGAAGCCGGTCGCCCGGCACTGCGCATCGACCCGCTGGCCCTGGCCGCCGGCCAGCCGGTGGTCGAACAGGCCATCGCCTTCGCCCGCGATGCCGAGCAGACCGTACTGATCTACGCCACCAGCACCCCGGACGAAGTCAAGGCCGTGCAGCAGAAGCTCGGCGCCGAGCGTGCCGGTGCCATGGTCGAAGACGCCCTGGGGCAGATCGCCAAGGGCCTGCTGGACGCTGGCGTGCGCCGTTTCGTGGTCGCGGGTGGGGAAACCTCCGGTGCCGTGGTCCAGGCCCTGGGCGTGCAACTGCTGAAGATCGGCGCGCAGATCGACCCGGGCGTACCGGCGACGGTCAGCGACGGTGAACAACCGCTCGCCCTGGCATTGAAGTCGGGCAACTTCGGTGCCCGCGACTTCTTCGCCAAGGCCCTGAAACAGCTGGCGGGAGAAGCCTGATGAGCAATGAAAAAGCCCTGCGCGAGGAAATCTGCGATGTCGGTCGGCTGCTGTATGGCCGCGGCTACACCGTGGGCAGCGCCGGCAACATCAGCGCACGCCTGGACGACGGCTGGCTGATCACCCCCACCGACGCCTGCCTGGGTCGCATGCACCCGGACGACATCGCCAAGGTCAACTTGGCGGGCGAGTGGGTGTCGGGCAACAAACCGTCCAAGACCCTGGCCCTGCACCGTCAGGTGTACGACCGCAACCCGGAAGTCGGTGGCGTGGTGCACACCCACTCCACCCACCTGGTGGCGCTGACCCTGGCCGGCGTGTGGCGTGAAGACGACATCCTGCCGCCGCTGACCCCCTACCAGGTGATGAAGGTCGGCCACATCCCGCTGATCGGCTACCAGCGCCCCGGCTCGCCCATCGTGGCCGAGCGCGTGGCGCAACTGGCCAACAGCGTGCGTGGCGTGATGCTCGAACGCCTGGGCCCGGTGATCTGGGAAAGCTCGGTGGCCAAGGCCTGCTATGCCCTCGAAGAACTCGAGGAAACCGCCCGACTGTGGCTGATGAGCGAGCCAAAACCCGCTCCTCTGCCGGAACAGGCGCTGGAAGAACTCAACGAGGTCTTTGGCGCGAAGTGGTAATGCCAACCCCATGCCCGGGTGCCGCTGTGCGGTGCCCGGTCGGCCCCGGCGCTGCCGGAAAACAATAAAAAACGAGAATTGAAATGACGCCATTCATGTTGATGCTGATTGCCGGTGCCGGTATCGCACTGCTGCTGTTTCTGGTCCTCAAATACAAGTTCCAGCCCTTCGTGGCGCTGATGCTGGTGAGCATCATCGTCGCCCTGGTGGCCGGGGTTAAGCCCGCCGACCTGGTGGCGACCATTGAAGGCGGCATGGGCAAGACCCTTGGCCACATCGCGATCATCATTGCCCTGGGCGCGATGATCGGGCGCATCATCGAGTTGTCCGGCGGCGCCGAGGCGCTGGCCAAGACCCTCATCGAGCGCTTCGGCAACCGGCGCACGCCGCTGGCGCTGACCGTGGCCGGCTTCATGGTCGGTATTCCGGTGTTCTTCGAAGTGGGCGTGATCATCCTCATGCCGCTGGCCTACGGCGTGGCGCGCACCGCACGCAAGCCGCTGCTGATCTTCGCCCTGCCGATGTGCGCCGCGCTGCTGGCGGTGCATGCCTTCCTGCCGCCGCACCCTGGTGCCGTGGCGGCCGCCAGCCAGCTGGGCGCCGACCTGGGTCGCGTACTGCTGCTGGGCATTCCGCTGGTCGCCGTGGTGTGCATGGTCGGCTACTTCATTGCCGGGCGCATGACCCGCAAGACCTACCCGATGACCGACGACATCCGTGCCGAGGTCTACGGCCCGCACGTGACCAACGCCGACCTGGAAGCCTGGGCGCGTAACGACTACTCCACCGTGCGTGAAGTGGCCGAGAGCAAGGAATTCGGTGCCGAGGCCAACGCCGGCAGCCTGGCCAAGAGCCTGCCGGCGGCCCCTGCCCCGGGTTTCGGCCTGATCATCGCGCTGATCCTGCTGCCCATCGTGCTGATTCTGCTTGGCACCCTGGCTACCACCCTGCTGCCGGTCGGTTCCGCGCTGCGTGACGTGCTGACCGTACTGGGCGCGCCGCTGGTGGCCCTGCTGATCGACACCCTGCTGTGCGCCTGGCTGCTCGGCTCGCGCCGTGGCTGGAGCCGTTCGCAGGTCTCCGACGTGATCGGTTCGGCCCTGCCGGGCGTGGCCATGGTGATCCTCATCGCCGGCGCCGGTGGTGTGTTCGGCAAGGTGCTGGTCGACACCGGCATTGGCGCGGTGGTCTCCGAGGCGCTGCGCCACACCGGCCTGCCGGTCCTGGCCCTGGGCTTCATCCTGACCATGCTGCTGCGTGCGGTGCAGGGCTCGACCACCGTGGCGCTGGTGACCACGGCAGGTATCCTCAGCCCGCTGATCGCCACCCTCGACCTGTCGGCCAACCAGCTGGCGCTGCTGTGCCTGGCCAT
Source organism: uncultured Pseudomonas sp. (assembly GCF_913777995.1). Taxonomy (GTDB): domain Bacteria; phylum Pseudomonadota; class Gammaproteobacteria; order Pseudomonadales; family Pseudomonadaceae; genus Aquipseudomonas. The sequence goes on from NZ_CAJYVE010000050.1 coordinate 12,388, forward strand.
GGGCGGTGGCGGCCTGGCGATGTCGCACATCAACGACGCCGGCTACTGGATGTTCACCAAGCTGGCCGGCCTGAACGTCGCTGACGGCCTGCGCACCTGGACCGTGCTGGTGACTATCCTGGGTACCCTGGGCTTCGTCATGACCCTGGTCCTGTGGCCATTCGTATGAGACACGGCGAGCGCTGCGGCGCTCGCCCCGCTCACCTTCCGCTGATCTGAAAAGAGAGAGCCTCCATGCCTCGTTTCGCCGCCAACCTCAGCATGCTGTACCCGCAGCATGACTTCCTGGACCGCTTCGCCGCGGCCGCCGCCGACGGCTTTGCGGCGGTGGAGTACCTGTTTCCCTACGACTACAGCGCCCAGGAGCTGAAACAGCGCCTGAGCGACAACGGTCTGGTGCAGGCGCTGTTCAATGCCCCGCCAGGGGACTGGGCAGCCGGCGAGCGCGGCATCGCCAGCCTGCCGGGTCGCGAGGCGGAGTTCCGTGCCGGTGTGGCCAAGGCGCTGGAGTACGCCCAGGTGCTGGGCAACGACCGTATCCACGTGATGGCCGGCCTGCTGCCCGATGAAGCACTGCGCGACAAGCACCAGGCGGTGTACCTGGAAAACCTCGCCTACGCCGCCGACCAGGCGCGCGGCGCGGGGGTGACGGTGCTGATCGAGCCGATCAACACCCGTGACATGCCGGGCTTTTTCCTCAACCGCCAGGACCAGGCTCAAGCCATCGTCCGCCAGGTGGGCGCCGACAATCTCAAGGTGCAGTTCGATTGCTACCACTGCCAGATCGTCGAAGGCGACCTGACCGTGAAGCTGCGTCGTGATTTCGCCGGTATCGGCCACATCCAGATCGCCGGTGTGCCGGACCGCCACGAACCGGACCTGGGCGAGCTGAACTACGCCCACCTGTTCGAGGTGATCGACGAACTGGGCTACACCGGCTGGATCGGCTGCGAATACCGCCCCAAGGGCGACACCAGCGAAGGCCTGGAGTGGCTGCGCCGCCTCAAGGCCTGAGGGTCGCTTCGGCACCTGAACGGCCCCTGCCCCGGCTGAAGCCGATTCGGCTCGGTTAAGCGCTTTGCGGTTTTGGTGGGAGCGAGCTTGCTCGCGAAAAGCTGGCAAAGTCTCTGAGTTTGCTGTGAACGTGACGCCGCCTTCGCGAGCAAGCTCGCTCCCACGGGTCGAACTGCATGGCGGCTGAAACCGGAATGACCGGCTCCGCCGCCCGAAGGGCTTACTCGTCGTCCGGCTCGTCGAACTGGTCCTTGATGTAGCGAATCTCGGTACGCCCGTGTGGCGCCGGCTGGCCGTCGTCACCGAGGTTGACGAAGACCATCTTCTCTACGGTGAGAATGCTCTTGCGGGTGATCTTGTTGCGCACTTGGCAGCGCAGGGTGATGGACGTGCGACCGAACTCGGTGGCGGTGATGCCCAGCTCGATGATGTCGCCCTGGCGCGAGGCGCTGACGAAGTTGATTTCCGAAATGTACTTGGTCACCACGCGCTGGTTGCCCAGCTGGACGATGGCGTAGATCGCCGCCTCTTCGTCGATCCAGCGCAGCAGGCTGCCACCGAACAGGGTGCCGTTGGGGTTGAGGTCTTCGGGTTTTACCCATTTGCGGGTATGGAAGTTCATGGTTGCTCCTGCACGACGGCCAATGGATACGGAGCATGATGGCAGACCCGCTGGCCATCCGATAGAAAACCTTGGGCTGGCTCGCCAGCGAGGCTATACTGCCACCCGTTTTCAAACGGTCATCACCTCTTGATACCGTTCCCGCCACCCACCCGAGGGGCGCTGCAGCAGGTATTACCCCTGTCAGGCTCGGTTGGGGCGTTGTTCGCCAGCCTTGCGCGGCGAGCCTTAAACGCACAACGGCGCCCATTCATCTATATCGAATGGAGACTCTTCAATGAGCGCTGCAAGCACGCCCGCAGATTTCAACGACTACAAGGTTGCCGACTTTTCCCTGGCCGCCTGGGGCCGCCGCGAAGTCATCATCGCCGAATCGGAAATGCCGGCCCTGATGGGTCTGCGCCGCAAGTACGCCGGTGAGCAACCGCTCAAGGGCGCCAAGATCATCGGCTGCATCCACATGACCATCCAGACCGCCGTGCTCATCGAGACCCTGGTGGCCCTGGGCGCCGAAGTGCGCTGGTCGTCGTGCAACATCTTCTCCACCCAGGACCAGGCTGCTGCCGCCATCGCCGCCGCCGGCATTCCTGTGTTCGCCTGGAAAGGCGAGACCGAAGAAGAGTACGTGTGGTGCATCGAGCAGACCATCCTCAAGGATGGCCAGCCATGGGACGCCAACATGATCCTCGACGACGGTGGCGACCTGACCGAGATCCTGCACAAGAAATACCCGCAGATGCTCGAGCGCATCCACGGCGTGACCGAAGAAACCACCACCGGCGTACACCGCCTGCACGACATGCTGGCCAAGGGTGAACTGAAGATCCCGGCCATCAACGTCAACGACTCGGTCACCAAGAGCAAGAACGACAACAAGTACGGCTGCCGTCACAGCCTGAACGACGCCATCAAGCGCGGCACCGACCACCTGCTGTCGGGCAAGCAGGCCCTGGTGATCGGCTACGGCGACGTGGGCAAGGGTTCGGCCCAGTCCCTGCGTCAGGAAGGCATGATCGTCAAGGTCACCGAAGTCGACCCGATCTGCGCCATGCAAGCCTGCATGGACGGTTTCGAAGTGGTTTCGCCGTACCTCAACGGTGAGAACGACGGCACCGAAGCCAGCGTCGACAAAGCGCTGCTGGGCAAGATCGACCTGATCGTGACCACCACCGGCAACGTCAACGTCTGCGACGCCAACATGCTCAAGGCCCTGAAAAAGCGCGCCGTGGTGTGCAACATCGGCCACTTCGACAACGAAATCGACACCGCCTTCATGCGCAAGAACTGGGCATGGGAAGAGGTCAAGCCGCAGGTCCACAAGATCCACCGTACCGGCGCTGGCGCGTTCGACGCACAGAACGACGACTACCTGATCCTGCTGGCCGAAGGTCGCCTGGTGAACCTGGGCAACGCCACCGGCCACCCAAGCCGCATCATGGACGGTTCGTTCGCCAACCAGGTGCTGGCGCAGATCTTCCTGTTCGAGCAGAAGTTCGCCGACCTGTCGCCTGAGCAGAAAGCCAAGCGCCTGACCGTTGAAGTACTGCCGAAGAAACTCGACGAAGAAGTGGCCCTGGAAATGGTCCGCGGCTTCGGCGGCGTGGTGACCAAACTGACCAAGACCCAGGCCGACTACATCGGCGTGACCGTCGAAGGTCCGTTCAAGCCGGACACCTACCGCTACTAAGAGCAGTTGCAAGGGGCAAGCCGCAAGCTGCAAGCAAAAGCCTATAGGGCCGTTGCTTGCAGCCTGGGCTTGCTCACCGCCTTCTTGAAGCCCTGGTTTTGTATGAAAGTCGTCGAGCTCAGGCACTTTTCTTACAGAACCCATAACAGCCACACGCCTTGAGCCTCAGGCCCCAAGAACCGGCGCACCGCCCTCTTGAAGCTTGAAGCTTGAAGCTTGCAGCTGGAGTCCTCCGATGAGCCAGGAACGCCGCTACAGCTTCGAGTTCTTCCCCACCAAGACCGAAGCCGGCCATGAAAAGCTGTTGAACGTTGCCCACCAGCTGGCAGCCTTCAAACCCGATTTCTTCTCCTGCACCTACGGTGCCGGAGGTTCGACCCGTGACCGTACGCTCAACACCGTGTTGCAGCTGGAACGCGAGGTCAATATCCCTGCCGCTCCGCACCTGTCGTGCGTCGGCGACACCAAGGCCGAGCTGCGCGAGCTGCTGGCCCAGTACAAGAACGCCGGGGTCAAGCGCATCGTCGCCCTGCGCGGCGACCTGCCTTCGGGCATGGGCATGGCCAGCGGCGAGCTGCGCCACGCCAGCGACCTGGTGAGCTTCATCCGTGAAGAAACCGGCGCGCACTTCCACATCGAAGTGGCGGCCTACCCGGAGATGCACCCGCAGGCGCGCAACTTCGAGGACGACATCAAGCATTTCGTGCACAAGGTCAAGGCCGGTGCCGACAGCGCGATCACCCAGTACTTCTTCAGCGCCGACTGCTACTTCTACTTCCTGGAACGGGTGCAGAAGCAGGGCGTAGACATCCCGATCGTGCCGGGCATCATGCCGATCACCAACTACAGCAAGCTGGCGCGCTTCTCAGACGCCTGTGGCGCGGAAATTCCGCGCTGGATCCGCAAGCAGCTGGAGGCCTACAGCGATGACACCGCGAGCATCCAGGCGTTTGGCGAGCAGGTGGTCACCGAGATGAGCGAACGCCTGCTGCAGGGCGGCGCGCCGGGCCTGCACTTCTACACCTTGAATCAGGCAGAACCTAGCCTGGCGATCTGGAACAACCTGAAGCTGCCGCGCTGAAAATGTGCGCCCGTCGAGGTTCCGGCATGACCGTTCGGAACGTCGACGGCCTCTGGTGGCTCCAAGGCATTGCTTCGCAGCAACAGTCCTGATAAAACCGTCAGGCAGCCGGACAAGCAGTACGGAACCTGGGTTCTGATACACTCCGGCCTTCCCGCCAGGCTTACGCCCGGACGCTGGGTCTTGCAAAAGGCATCTCGATCGCGCCGATGCACTCACGAGATGGATTTCCGACCCCGCAGCACCGGACGGGATCGCGTCCCGACCATGCACCCGAACCTCGCCCGCCCCTGAGCGCGCCGGTTCTGGCAGCACGAACGCCATTCCGCCAGGCACGATCATTTCTGAGCACAAGCTCCAACCAGAACAGGATTTCCCATGTCCTTTGCCTCCCTCGGTCTCTCCGAGGCTCTAGTCCGCGCCGTCGAGGCGGCGGGCTATACCCAGCCTACTCCCGTGCAACAGCGGGCCATTCCCGCCGTGTTGCAAGGCCGCGACCTGATGGTCGCCGCCCAGACAGGTACTGGTAAGACCGGTGGTTTCGCCCTCCCGATCCTGGAGCGGCTGTTCCCCAACGGTCATCCGGACAAATCCCAGCGTCATGGCCCGCGCCAGCCGCGCGTACTGGTCCTGACCCCGACCCGCGAACTGGCGGCCCAGGTGCATGACAGCTTCAAGCTGTACGCCCGTGACCTGAAGTTCGTCAGCGCCTGCATCTTCGGCGGCGTGGGCATGAACCCGCAGGTCCAGGCGCTGGCCAAGGGCGTGGACGTGCTGGTGGCCTGCCCCGGCCGCCTGCTGGACCTCGCCGGCCAAGGCAGCGTCGATCTTTCTCACGTCGAGATCCTGGTGCTGGACGAAGCCGACCGTATGCTCGACATGGGCTTCGTGCATGACGTCAAGAAGGTCCTCGCCCGCCTGCCGGCCAAGCGCCAGAACCTGCTGTTCTCGGCGACCTTTTCCAACGACATCGTCGCCCTGGCCGGCAAGCTGCTGCATGACCCGGAGCGTATCGAGGTCACCCCGCCGAACACCACGGTCGAGCGTATCGAGCAGCGCGTGTTCCGCCTGCCCGCCAGCCACAAGCGCGCCCTGCTGGCACACCTGATCACCCAGGGTGCCTGGGAACAGGTGCTGGTGTTCACCCGCACCAAGCACGGCGCCAACCGCCTGGCCGAATACCTCACCAAGCAGGGCCTGAGCGCCGTGCCGATCCACGGCAACAAGAGCCAGAACGCCCGCACCAAGGCCCTGGCCGATTTCAAGGCCGGCGACGTGCGCATCATGGTCGCCACCGACATCGCCGCCCGCGGCCTGGACATCGACCAGTTGCCCCACGTGGTCAACTTCGAGCTGCCCAACGTCGATGAAGACTACGTGCACCGCATCGGCCGTACCGGCCGTGCCGGCCGCACGGGCGAGGCGATCTCGCTGGTCGCCCCCGACGAAGAGAAGCTGCTCAAGAGCATCGAGCGCATGACCAAGCAGAAGATCCCCGACGGGGACCTGCAGGGCTTCGACATCAACGCCGTAGAAGCCGAGAAGCCGGAAGTGCGTGAACCACGCCAGCCGCGCAACCCGCGCAACGCCCGTGGCGAAGGCGGCGAAAAGGCCGAGAAAGGCAGCGGTGGCCGCCGCGACAAGGGCAAGGACAAGGGCCAGGCCAAAGACAAGCCCAAGGAGAAGGACATGCAGGCCGTCGCCGAGCGTCCGGCGCGCAAGCAACGCGAGAAGAAGCCCCGCGAGGGCACCGGTCGCGAGCCGCAGCCACAGCAAGCCCGCGCCAGCATTCCACGCCCGCCAGCCGACCGTGATCCGGAAGAGTTCCTGGACGACGATATCGACAACTTCGGCAACCGCGCCGACTACGTCAGCCCCTACCAGAACAAGCAAGGCCAGCGTGGCCGTCGCAACGGTGGCCAGGGTGCTGCTGGCAATGGCGGCGCCCGCCCACAAGGCCAGGGTCAGCCACGCAGCAATGGCGGCGCCCCGCGCAACGCCAACGCTGGCCAGGGCCAGCAGGGCAAGCGCAGCAGCAACGGTGCCGCACGTTCCGGTGCTGCAGGCCGCAACGGTCAGCCACGGGGTGACCGCCGCGCCATGCGTGAAGAGCCTGCGGTGCGTGCGCCTGAGCGTCAGACACCGCCGCAGCCGAAGATCATGCACAAGGAGTCGAAGATCGATCGCTTCCCGTCTGCGGAAATGCTCGATCAGTTGCCCAGCCGGCCCCGGGGTGAAAAACCCGCCCTGCTGACCCGCAACCGCGACGGCCAGGAGGCCTGAAACGAAAACGCCGACCACTAGGGTCGGCGTTTTTGTATCTGCAACGCTTACTTCTTCTGGACGCCTTCGAAGCTGATGTCCAGGTCCAGGGTCTGGGAAGTCGGGCCTGGGCCTTTGATGCCGAAGTCGTTCAGGTTGAGGGTGGTGGTGCCGTTGAAGCCGGCACGGTAGCCGCCCCATGGGTCCTTGCCTTCGCCGTTGAAGGTGGCCTTGATGACCACCGGCTTGGTGACGCCGTGCAGGGTCAGGTCGCCGGTCACGTCGGCGGTTTTCTCGCCGGTGGACTTCACGCTGGTGGACACGAACTTGGCATCCGGATACTTGGAAGCGTCCAGGAAGTCCTTGCTCATGATGTGCTTGTCACGCTCGGCGTGGTTGGTGAACAGGCTGGCGGTCTTCAGGTCGACCGAGATCTTGCTCGCTTCCGGCTTGGCAGCATCGAAGCTGAACTCACCGTTCCAGTCCTTGAAAGTACCGTGGATGAAGCTGTAGCCCAGGTGGCTGATCTTGAAGTCGATGAAGGCGTGCTGGCCTTCCTTGTCGATCACGTAGTCGGCAGCCATGGCCTGGCCAGCGGTGAACAGTGCAGTACCCAGGGCCAGAGCGGCGAGAGACTTCTTCAACATGCTTTATTCCCTTTTTGGTTGAGCTATCAATTACGACCCAGCATGCGCTTGAGGGTCACGTCACGATCGATGAAATGGTGTTTCAGAGCAGCCAGACCATGGAGCACCGCGAAGATCACGATGGCCCAGGCCAGATAGAGGTGGATCTGCCCGGCCAGCTCCGCCTGCTGCGGCAAGCCACTGACCAGCGCCGGAACCTCGAACAGACCGAATACCGGGATGCCCACGCCATCGGCGGTGGAGATCAGGTAACCGGCGGTCATGACCGCGAACAGCCCGACATACAGAAACAGGTGGCCGAAGGCCGCACCGATACGGGTCAACTGACTGTAGCTGGCCAGCGGCGGTGGTGGCGGGCTGACGAAGCGCCAGATGACCCGCACCAGCATCGCGGCGAACAGCACCAGGCCGATGCTCTTGTGCAGATCGGGCCCGGCCTTGCGCCAGCTGTCGTAGTAATCCAGCCCCACCATCCACAGCCCCAGGCCGAACAGGCCAAAGACCGTGAGCGCCACACCCCAGTGCAGCACTCTGCTGACCAGACCGTACCGAGAAGCTGAATTACGTAGCTGCATCGCCATATACCCTGTAAGACGTGTGATCAGACTAGCGGTTTACCTATCGAAAAAAAGCACAAAAAATTGCTTTGAAATATCGAAAGGTTCGATTGGTAAGCCTTGTGAAGCATCGTGCGCTTCAGACCGAAACGACCTGAAACGGTTCGGCAAAGCCCGTCACCACGGGCAAGGCAAGCATCTGCGATTGATTGGCGATTGAGAAATGAAGCCAGGACAACCGGCTGTCGACTGGCGATGAACGGTCGAAATGCCGGCAAGGCAGGCGAGTTCCCGAAGCAGCTTTTGGAAACTCGGGTGTAGACCTGCACCAGAAGGGCTGGCTTACGCCACGAAAGGAAATCCCGGCCAAAGCCAATACGGGTCAGTTAAGAGCTCTTGGGCTTTTGTGGGAGCGAGCTTGCTCGCGAACAGGCCAGCAAACCCAATGCATCTGCTGTGAACGTGGCGCAGCTATCGCGAGCAAGCTCGCTCCCACAAAGCCACAAAACCACAAAGCCACAAAGCGCTTAATCGAACTGTATGGCGGCCAACGCCGGTCCTTGGAAGCCCGCAATCAGCCCTCGCGCCGCCATTGCCGGGGGCTGACGCCGAACCAGCGGCGGAAGGCGCGGGAGAAGGCGCTGGTTTCCGAGTAGCCCAGCAATGGCGCCAGATCGGAAATCGGCAACTGGTGCTGGCGCAGGTAATGGGTGGCCAGCTCGCGGCGCAACTGGTCCACCACCATGGAAAAGCTCAGGTTCTGCTCGCGCAGGCGCCGCTGCAACGACCAACTGGTCATGCCCATTTGCGCCGCAACGTCCTCCAGCACCGGCTCGCCGATCAGCAACTGCTGGCGTACCCGCTCGCGCACGTCATCGGTGATCGGCAGCTCGCCACGACCACTGAGGCGGCTCAGCTGGCTCAGCGAGTCCTGCATCACCAGCAGCAACACCGGGTCGCCCTGGGGCATGGCGCGTTGCAGGCCACGCTTGGGAATCAGCAGCGAATTGAACGGCTGCTCGAAATACACCGGCGCGTCGAAGACTTTGCAGTGCTCATGCCAGTGCTCCGGCCGCGGGTGCTCGAAATGCACCGCACGCGGCGCCCACTGGCTGCCCAGGCCATGGCGCACCAGGTTCAGCGCCATGCCCAGGGTCAGCTCGGCATCCTGGCGTCGGCACAGAATTGCCCCGTGCCGTACCTGGTAGTCGAAGCGGTAGCACTCGCCGTCGTCGACCAGGCGGATCAGGCTGTTGCGCTGGTGCAGCGGAAAGGCCCGGGCGAAGTTGATCAGCGCCTGCTCCACGGTCGCCGAACACAGCCCGATGTAGCCCAGCAGGCCCAGCGCCTGCGGCTTGAACTGCTGGCCATAGTACAGGCCGAAGTTGTCACAACCCGACTGGCGCGACGCCTCTTCCAGCACCTGGCAGTAATTGGGCAGGGCCAGGCTGAGGGTGGGGTGGCCGAGCGCCTCCGGGTCGATGCCCGACATGCCGAGGATGCGGTCCGGGTCGCCGCCGTGCTTTTCGATGAAGCTGCACAGGCCGCTGGCCGCTGCCGCCAGCACACCGGCGTTGCCCTGGGCGCCGCCCATCAAGTGCAGCCCTCCTGGGCCGTCGGGCTGGGTGAGAAGCGATCTCATCGTGGCCTCCTTCGAAACAATTTATTTCAGAAAGCAAGAAACACGCCCGTCAGCCCCAGCGCCTCTGGACCGGAGCCCGCGCTGCTGCCCATCCATACTGGACGTCCGAAAACGCCCCAAAACGGGTCATATGGAAACACCTGCACCCCACTCGGGCAGTGTTCTTGACCTTGTGCGACACCCGGCGTGCCCTGCGCTGAAACTTGACCGCAGACGACAGCCACTGCGCGGTGCGGTCAAGTCGAGCGCATGAAAGCCGCTCATAGTTCAGGCCAGGCTGTCATTCACCCGTTGGAACAACAACAAGAAACCGCTCGGAGAGAATTCCCATGATCTATGCCAAACCCGGTACACCTGGCGCCGTTCTGACCCTCAAGACCCGCTACGCCAACTACATTGGCGGTGAATTCGTCGCCCCCGTGGCCGGCCAGTATTTCGTCAACACCAGCCCGGTGGATGGCTCGCTGATCGGTGAATTCCCCCGCTCCGACCGTGCCGACATCGACAAGGCCCTGGATGCCGCGCATGCCGCCGCCGAAGCCTGGGGCAAGACCTCGGTGCAGGAGCGCTCGCGCATCCTGTTGAAGATCGCCGACCGCATCGAAGCCAACCTTGAGGAACTGGCAGTGGCCGAGACCTGGGACAACGGCAAGGCCGTGCGCGAGACCCTGAACGCCGACGTGCCGCTGGCCGCCGACCACTTCCGCTACTTCGCCGGCTGCATCCGCGCCCAGGAAGGCAGCAGCGCGGAAATCGACGAGCACACCGCCGCCTACCATTTCCACGAGCCGCTGGGCGTGGTCGGGCAGATCATCCCGTGGAACTTCCCGCTGCTGATGGCGGCCTGGAAACTCGCCCCGGCGCTGGCCGCCGGCAACGCCATCGTGCTCAAGCCTGCCGAGCAGACCCCGCTGTCGATCAGCCTGTTCGTCGAGCTGATCGGCGACCTGCTGCCCCCTGGCGTGCTGAACATCGTCCAAGGCTATGGCCGCGAGGCCGGCGAAGCGCTGGCCACCAGCACGCGCATCGCCAAGATCGCTTTCACCGGCTCCACCCCAGTGGGTTCGCACATCATGAAGTGCGCCGCCGAGAACATCATTCCGAGCACCGTGGAGCTGGGCGGCAAGAGCCCGAACATCTTCTTCGAAGACATCATGAACGCCGAACCGGCGTTCATCGAAAAGGCCGCCGAAGGCCTGGTGCTGGCGTTCTTCAACCAGGGCGAGGTGTGCACCTGCCCCTCGCGGGCGCTGGTGCAGGAGTCGATCTTCGAACCGTTCATGGTCGAGGTGATGAAGAAAATCCGCGCCATCAAGCGCGGCAACCCGCTGGACACCGACACCATGGTCGGCGCCCAGGCTTCGCAGCAGCAGTACGACAAAATCCTGTCCTATCTGGACATCGCCCAGCAGGAAGGCGCCGAATTGCTCACCGGCGGCAAGGTCGAGGCGCTGCAGGGCGACCTCGCCAGCGGCTATTACATCCAGCCGACGCTGCTCAAGGGCCACAACAAGATGCGCGTGTTCCAGGAGGAAATCTTCGGCCCGGTGGTCGGCGTGACCACCTTCAAGGACGAGGCCGAAGCCCTGGCGATTGCCAACGACACCGAGTTCGGCCTGGGCGCCGGCGTGTGGACCCGCGACATCAACCGCGCATACCGCATGGGCCGGGGCATCAAGGCCGGCCGCGTGTGGACCAACTGCTACCACCTGTACCCGGCGCATGCTGCCTTTGGCGGCTATAAGAAGTCCGGGGTCGGGCGTGAAACCCACAAGATGATGCTCGACCACTACCAGCAGACCAAGAACCTGCTGATCAGCTACGACGTCAACCCATTGGGGTTCTTTTGATCTGCCATTCGCCCAACACCACCACGCCCCGCCGCCCGGCGGCGGGCGCTTGAAGGAGACCTGACATGTCCAAAGAAACCCTTGCCACACCGCCCTCGCAAGGCGGTGTGGAAACCGAGGCCGTGAGCGCCGACTACTTCGCCAGCCGCCAGCTCAAGCAGGGCGCCGCCGGCTGGGTACTGCTGATCGGCCTGGGCGTCGCCTACGTGATTTCCGGTGACTACGCCGGCTGGAACTTCGGCCTGGCCCAAGGGGGCTGGGGCGGCATGTTCATCGCCACCCTGCTGATGGCGACCATGTACCTGTGCATGTGCTTCTCGCTGGCCGAGCTGTCGTCGATGATCCCCACCGCCGGTGGCGGCTACGGCTTCACCCGCACGGCCTTCGGCCCTTGGGGCGGCTTTCTGACCGGCACGGCGATCCTCATCGAGTACGCCATCGCCCCGGCAGCCATCGCCTGCTTCATCGGTGCCTACTGCGAGTCGCTGTTCGGTATCGGCGGCTGGGTGATCTACCTGGTGTTCTACGTGGTGTTCATCGGCATCCACATTCTGGGCGCCGGCGAAGCACTGAAGCTGATGTTCGCCATTACCGCCGTGGCCGCCATTGCCCTGGCCGTGTACATCCTGTCGATGGCGCCACACTTCCAGGTCAGCAACCTGTTCGACATCCCGGCCACCGAGGCCAAGGGCGCCAGCAGCTTCCTGCCATTCGGCTACATGGGCATCTGGGCCGCGCTGCCCTATGCCATCTGGTTCTTCCTGGCCGTCGAAGGCGTGCCACTGGCCGCCGAAGAAACCAAGAACCCGCAGCGTGACCTGCCGCGCGGCCTGATCGGCGCGATGCTGGTGCTGCTGGCCTTCGCCGGGCTGATCCTGCTGGTCGGCCCTGGCGCCGCCGGTGCCCAGGCGCTGGTGGCTTCCGGCAACCCGCTGGTGGAGTCGCTGGTCAAGGTCTACGGCGGTTCCACCTGGATGAGCCAGTTCGTCAACCTGGTCGGCCTGGCCGGTCTGATCGCCAGCTTCTTCTCGATCATCTACGCCTACTCGCGGCAGATCTTCGCCCTGTCGCGGGCCGGCTACCTGCCGCGCGGCCTGTCGCTGACCAACCGCAACAAGGCGCCGGTGATGGCCCTGGTGGTGCCTGGCATCATCGGCTTCGGCCTGTCGCTGACCGGCCAGGGCGACCTGCTGATCCTGGTGGCGGTGTTCGGCGCCACACTGTCCTACGTGATGATGATGGCCGCGCACATCACCCTGCGCGTACGCCGCCCGGACATGCCCCGCCCGTACAAGACCCCTGGCGGCGTGCTGACTTCGTCGGTAGCCCTGGTGCTGGCCGCCGTGGCGTTGGTCGCAGGCTTCCTGGTCGACCCACGGGTCGTGATCGGGGCGGCGGTGATCTACGCTCTGTTGATCGCCTACTTCGCGCTGTACAGCCGGCATCACCTGGTTTCCGGTACGCCGGAAGAAGAGTTCGCTGCCATCCAGGCTGCCGAGCAATCGTTGCGCTGATCGCCAGGCGCCCACGCAGGCAATGGGCACCTCTGCGAACGCCAGCACTGGCAGGCGGTCGTTTAAATGAGGTGCCCAGTGGCCGTGACAGGAGACCCCCGATGGCCGGATTTACCCACACCCTCGCCCACATGACCTGGCGCTTCGAGAGCCTGCGCGAACTGATGGCCAAGGCCAGCCCGGCGCGTTCCGGCGACTTTCTCGCTGAGGTCGCCGCGCAGAACGACGCCGAACGTACCGCCGCACAGATGGCCCTGGCCGACGTGCCGCTCAAGCACTTCCTGCAGGAAGCGGTGATTCCGTACGAGAAGGACGAAGTCACCCGGTTGATCATCGACACCCACGACACCCGCGCCTTCGCCCCGGTCAGCCACCTCACGGTGGGCGGGCTGCGCGACTGGCTGCTCAGCGAACAGGCCGACGAAGCCAGCCTGAAGGCCCTGGCGCCCGGCCTGACCCCGGAAATGGTCGCGGCGGTGTCGAAGATCATGCGCATCCAGGACCTGGTACTGGTGGCGCAGAAGACCCGCGTGGAAACACGCTTTCGCAATACCCAGGGCCTGCGCGGGCGGATGTCCACGCGCCTGCAGCCCAACCACCCCACCGACGACCCGGCGGGCATTGCCGCCAGCATCGTCGACGGCCTGCTGTACGGTAACGGCGACGCCATGATCGGCATCAACCCGGCCACCGACAGCATGAGTTCGATCTGCACCCTGCTGGAGATGCTCGACGCCATCATCCAGCGCTACCAGATTCCTACCCAGTCCTGCGTGCTGACCCACGTCACCAGCTCCATCGCCGCCATCGAGCGCGGTGCGCCGCTGGACCTGGTGTTCCAGTCCATCGCCGGCACCGAGGCGGCCAACGCCAGCTTCGGGGTCAGCCTCAAGGTGCTGCAGGAAGGCTACGAAGCTGGCCTGAGCCTCAAGCGCGGCACCCTGGGCAACAACCTGATGTACTTCGAGACCGGCCAGGGCAGCGCGCTGTCGGCCAACGCCCACCATGGCGTCGACCAGCAGACCTGCGAGACCCGCGCCTATGGCGTGGCCCGGCACTTCAACCCGTTCCTGGTCAACACCGTGGTCGGTTTCATCGGCCCGGAGTACCTGTACAACGGCAAGCAGATCATCCGCGCCGGCCTGGAAGACCACTTCTGCGGCAAGCTGCTGGGCGTGCCCATGGGCTGCGACATCTGCTACACCAACCACGCCGAAGCCGACCAGGACGACATGGACGTGCTGCTGACCCTGCTGGGCGCGGCGGGTATCAACTTCATCATGGGCATTCCCGGCTCCGACGACGTGATGCTCAACTACCAGACCACCTCGTTCCACGATGCGCTGTACGCCCGCAAGGTGCTGGGCCTGCACGCCGCACCGGAGTTCGAGCAGTGGCTGGCACGCATGGGTATCTTCCAGCAACAGGGTGGCCAGCTGCGCATGGGCGAAGAACTGCCACCGGCCTTCCGCCAGGCCCTGGCGCAACTGGCTTGACGAGGTAAGCATGGCCGACAAATCCCCCGCCACCGCCAACCCCTGGCAACACCTGCGCCAGCTGACCCCGGCGCGCATCGCCCTGGGTCGCGCCGGCACCAGCCTGCCCACTGCCGCGCAGCTGGATTTCCAGTTCGCCCACGCCCAGGCCCGCGACGCGGTGCACCTGCCCTTCGACCACACAGCCATCAGCGAACAGCTGCAGCAGCGTCAGCTCGACACGCTGCTGCTGCACAGCGCCGCGCCCGACCGCCACACCTACCTGCAACGCCCGGACCTTGGCCGGCGGCTCAATGAGGAGTCGGCACAGCGGCTCGATGAGCATGCCGCCCAACACGGCAAGGGCCATGACCTGGCGATTGTGATCGCTGACGGCCTGTCGTCCCTGGCCGTGCAGCGCCACAGCTGGCCATTTCTGGAAAAACTGCTGGAGCAGGTGCGCGCCGAAGGCTGGTCGCTGGCGCCCATCACCTTGGTGCAACAGGGCCGGGTGGCCGTGGCCGACGAAGTGGGTGAACGCCTGGGCGCGAAGATGAGCGTGATCCTCATCGGCGAACGCCCGGGGCTCAGCTCGCCAGACAGCCTGGGCCTGTACTTTACCTGGGCACCGAAGGTCGGTCTCAACGACGCCTACCGCAACTGCATCTCCAACGTGCGGCTGGAGGGCCTGAGCTACGGTATGGCCGCCTACCGGCTGATGTACCTGATGCGCGAGGCCTGCCGCCGCCAGTTGTCGGGTGTGGACCTCAAGGACGAGGCCGAAGTACCGACGCTGGAAGGCGGTGGACCGGGGAATTTCCTGCTCGACAACAAGCAGTGATGGCTCCGCTGGCTTGCCTGGTAGCTGCCCAGGCAAGTCAGCACAACGAAATGGAAATCTCCCTCAAAACAAACAGCCATCTCCTGATAAACAGGTCACGCAGCGCACAGTAGAGTCACCGCTCCCTTGCCATGAATAACCTACTAGGTTAGCGTGAATTTAATGGAGAAGCGGCTGCCTCATAGCAGGCTATCCACCGTAAGAAAGTTGATCGAAGCCGGAAATGTTCGCTCCACGAGAACAGCACTCATGGGCGGTGCGGCGTTGGGGCTGGATTTCAATGGAATCCTGAAGGTTGTGATGTCTTTGACCCCGGCAGACTTCTGCAAGAGCATGGCGACCCACTCCAATCACAGGATCTGGCAGGACGTGTACCGAACACACACCCAAGTCGGTGAGATCTACCTGAAGCTGACCGTGATCGAAGACGTGCTCATCGTATCCTTCAAGGAATCATGAACATGAAATGCCCCTTCTGCGCAGTTGGCGAACTGGCCCACGACATTCGCGACCTGCCCTATCTCTACAAAGGCCAACACACGACAATTGATGCGGTGAATGGCGAGTTCTGCAGCGAATGCGCTGAAGCCATTCTCGACACCGAAGAATCGACACGCGTCAGTCAGGCAATGCTGGCCTTTAACAAACAGGTCAACGCATCGATGGTGGATCCGGGGTTCATCAGCGGCGTGCGCAAGAAACTCGGCCTCGATCAACGCGAAGCCGGAGAAATCTTTGGCGGTGGGGTCAACGCTTTCTCACGTTATGAAAACGGCAAGGCCAAGCCCCCCGTGGCCCTGGTGAAGCTGCTCAAGGTACTGGACAGACACCCCGAGCTGTTGAGCGAAGTCCGTACCGCTTGAGCGGAACTCGGCAGTGGCACGGTTTGCTCGAGAGCAAATCACGCTGACCTGTAGGCTTCAGCCGCGAAAGCGCCAGAAAATTCACCGCATCTGCTGTGAACATGTAGTCGCTTCGCGGCTGAAGCCGCTACCTACCCGGCCTAACCGAATTGCATTGGCCTTAGCCAGCGGTCAGGTGCCGCTGGTGTCGGTCTTGGGCGCGTCGGTCTTGGCCGGGGCCTTTTTCACCGGTTCTTTCTTCACGGGCTCTTTTTTGGCCGGTTCTTTCTTGACCGCTTCTTTCTTCGCCGGCGCTTTGTGAGTGGCGTCTTTGCTCACCGGTTGCTTTTTCGCCGCGTCTTTCTTCACTGCATCCTTGGCAGGTGCGGCGGGTGCCGGGGCGGCGGCAGGGGCCGGAGCTACAGCAGGCACGACCGGGGCCGGTGCGGGGGCTGGACTCTGGGCGGGCGCCGGAGCAACGGTCGGTTCGGCAGGTTTTTCCACCGGTTTTTCATCACTGCCACCGAATAGCCGCGAGAAGAAACCCGGTTGCTCGTCTTTCTTCGCCGGTGCCACGGCCGGGGCCGGTACCGGTGGGATGACCTTGGGTTCGAACGACTTGCCAGCCGCCAGGTCCTGCACTTGGCTGGCCGCGCGCTGACCGCTGCGCAGCGCGCCTTCCAGGGTGCCGGGGTACAGGGCATCGGTGTGCTCGCCGGCAAAGGCGACACGCTGCACGGGCTTTTCCCACACGCGCCAGAACTTGCTGATCTGCCCCGGGCCGTAGGCCAGGTAAGAGCCGCCCATGCCCGGGTCGACGCTGTAGCGACGGATCTCGTAGCCGGTGTAGGCGCCACGCGCCTGCGGGTAGAAGGCGTGCAGGCGAATCAGCACCTGGTCGACCAGCTGCTTGTCGCCGAAGGCCTGCATGATCCGCGCATTGTCGCCGGACAGGTTGATCACCACGTTGGCGCCGCCCTTGAGCGCCGGCTCGATCCACAGCATGCCCAGACCGGTGTTGCTGAAGATCTCGCCCGACATGCGCGCCTTGCTGTCCCACACCGGGGTCTTGAACTTGAGCATGATCTGGTCGCGCCAGCCGTAGTTGGTGCCACGGATCGCACCCACGTACTTGTCGCCCAGTGCCGGGGTCATCTGGATCTTGGCCAGGGCGCGCAGCGGTACGGCGACCACCACGTAGTCGGCGCTGTAGCCGATGTTGCCGACCTTGACGGTGACGCTGTCCTTGTCCTGGATGATTGCCGACACCGGCGACTGGGTCTTGATCGACTTCAATTGCTTGGCGAAGGCTTCGGCCAGTACCACACTGCCGCCGGGCAGGCGCGCAGCGCGCCGGTCACGGTCGTCGACACCGCGATACACGCGGGTCTGCTGGGCCAAGTAGAGCAGCGACAGGCGCGATGGTTCGTCATAGCGGGTGCGAATCTGCTGGTTGACCAGCTGGCGGGCGGTTTCCGGCAGGTTCTGACGGTCCAGCCAGTTGGCCACGTTGATCTGGTCCAGGGCGAACAGGGTGCTGTTGGCGGCCGGGTTCTCCGGGTCGTCGATGGAACGCGCCAGGTTGTCCAGGGTGTCTTCGTAACGCTTGAGCGCCTCGGCGGTGGCCGGCTGCTTGGCGGCCAGGTCGGCGGTCGTGAAGTGCACGCCGTCGATCAGGTAGCTGGGCGTGCGCACGAACTCAGGGGCCGGCACGCTGGCGAGCTTGAAGCGCTCCAGGTACTGGTTGACCAGCGGCTGCGCCTTGGCGTTGCCGATCCACTCGCTGGTGGCCAGGCCCGAACGTCCGCCGGTGCTGCCCTTGGCTTCCAGCAGGGTGACCTGCCAGCCCTTTGCCTGCAGTTCATAGGCGGCGGTCAGGCCGGCCAGGCCAGCGCCGACGACGATAGCGGTACGAGGTTTGTCGTTGGCCAGCGCATTGGCGCTGACCAGCCCAATCAACAACAGTGCACAGCCGCGCAGCCAGGCAGAACGCATTGCGCAAACTCCGATAAAAAGTGTGGGAAATTTCAACAAATGACGCGAGGAGCGGCGAGCATACGTGAGTGGCCAAAGGCCTGCCAGCGCTCAAAGGTTGTTCCGGACCCGGCTCTTCTCTAGTCTTGGCCGATTCGCTTGATGGAGATTGTCCAATGGGCCTGAACGACCAGTGGATGCAGCGTGACCTGGCGGTGCTGTGGCACCCCTGCACGCAGATGAAAGACCACGAACAACTGCCGCTGATCCCGATCCGCCGGGGTGAGGGCGTGTGGCTGGAAGACTTCGACGGCCAGCGTTACCTGGATGCGGTCAGTTCCTGGTGGGTCAATGTGTTCGGCCACGCCAACCCGCGCATCAACCAGCGCATCAAGGACCAGGTCGACCAGCTCGAGCATGTGATCCTCGCCGGCTTCAGCCACCAACCGGTGATCGAGCTGTCCGAGCGCCTGGTGCAACTGACCCCGGAAGGGCTGACCCGCTGCTTCTATGCCGACAACGGCTCGTCGTGCATCGAAGTGGCGCTGAAGATGAGCTTCCATTACTGGCTCAACCGTGGCCAGCCGGAAAAGAAACGCTTCGTCACCCTGACCAACAGCTACCACGGCGAAACCGTGGCGGCGATGTCGGTAGGCGACGTGGCGCTGTTCACCGAAACCTACAAGTCGCTGCTGCTCGATACCCTCAAGGTGCCGAGCCCGGACTGCTACCACCGCCCCGAGGGGGTGAGCTGGGAAGAGCATTCGCGCACGATGTTCCAGGCCATGGAGCAGACCCTGGCCGAGCATCACGCCAGCGTCGCGGCGGTGATCGTCGAGCCGTTGATCCAGGGTGCCGGCGGCATGCGCATGTATCACCCGGTGTACCTCAGGCTGCTGCGCGAAGCCTGCGACCGCTACGGCGTGCACATGATCCACGACGAGATCGCGGTGGGCTTCGGCCGTACCGGGACGATGTTCGCCTGCGAACAGGCCGGCATCCGCCCGGACTTCCTGTGCCTGTCCAAGGCGCTCACTGGCGGCTACCTGCCGCTGGCGGCGTGCCTGACCACCGATGACGTGTACAGCGCCTTCTACGACGACTACCCGACCCTGCGCGCCTTCCTGCATTCGCACAGCTACACCGGTAACCCGCTGGCCTGCGCAGCGGCCCTGGCGACCCTGGACATCTTCGAACAGGACAACGTCATCCAGGCCAACCAGGCCCTGGCGGCGCGCATGGGCAGTGCCACCGCGCACCTGGCCGACCACCCGCACGTGGCCGAAGTGCGCCAGACCGGCATGGCCCTGGCCATCGAGATGGTCAAGGACAAGGCCGGCAAGGTTGCCTACCCCTGGCAGGAACGTCGTGGCCTGAAAGTGTTCCAGCACGCCCTGAGCCGCGGTGCCCTGTTGCGCCCGCTGGGCAACGTGGTGTATTTCCTGCCGCCCTACGTGATTACCCCGGAGCAGATCGACTTCCTTGCCGAAGTGGCCAGCGAAGGCATCGACATCGCCACCCGGGAAAGCATCAGCGTGGCGGTGCCGGAAGGCTTTCACCCGGACTTCCGCGACCCCGGCTGAAGCGATTGCCGAAATGCCTGATCACTTTGCCCTGACGTTTTGACCAGAGACCCCGCATGAGACTGTCCCGCTTCTTCATCGACGCCCCGCTGAGCCTGGGCGAGCACACCCTGCCTGAGGCCCAGGCGCACTACATCGGTCGCGTGCTGCGCATGAGCGAGGGCCAGGCGTTGCAGCTGTTCGATGGCTCCGGCCAGGAATACCGCGGCACCCTGCTGGAAGTGGGCAAGAAGCAGGTGCGCGTGCAGCTGGATGAAGCCCTGGCCGGGCAACCGGAGTCGCCGCTGCGCATTCACCTGGGCCAGGGCCTGTCGCGGGGCGAGCGCATGGACTGGGCGATCCAGAAGGCCACCGAGCTGGGCGTGGCGCAAATCACCCCGATCATCAGCGAGCGCTGCGAGGTGCGCCTGAAGGACGAGCGCGCCGAGAAACGCCAGGCGCACTGGCAGCAGATCGCGGTGAGTGCCTGCGAACAATGCGGGCGCTCGGTGGTGCCGGTGATTCACCCGCCGATGCCGCTGAGCGAGTGGCTGCAGCGCACCGAAGCCGACCTCAAGCTGGTATTGCACCCGGTGGCCGAAGCGCTGAGCAGCCACCCTGCCCCGCAGCGCCTGGCTTTCCTGATCGGCCCGGAAGGCGGCCTGAGCGATGCAGAGGTGGAGCAGGCCAAGGCCGCCGGCTACCACGCCGCCCGCCTCGGCCCCCGCGTGCTGCGCACCGAAACCGCCCCGGTGGTGGCGCTGAGCGTGGCCCAGCACCTGTGGGGCGATCTCTGACGCGGATGGCGCCGGGGCGCCGTTAAAGCGAGCTTGCTCGCGATAAGGCCGGGTGCGGTGTGAAGCCCTTCGCGAGCAAGCTCGCTCCCACAAAGTACGGCGTCACACCACCTCCGGACCGCGCGCTTCCAGATTCAGAGCACGTAGAACCAGATCGCCACGAAGTGCATGAGGCTGCCGGCGATCACGAACAGGTGCCAGATGCCATGCCAGTGGCGAATGTGATCGAAGGCGAAGAACAGAATGCCGACGGTGTACAGCACCCCGCCGCCGGCCAGCCAGAAGAACCCGGCGCTGCCCAGTGAGGCCAGCAACGGCTTGACCGCGACCAGTACCACCCAGCCCATCACCGCGTAGATGATCACCGAAAGAATGCGTGCTTCGGAGCGCGGCTTGATTTCCTGCAGGATGCCGATCAGCGCCAGCCCCCACACCACCCCGAACAGGCTCCAGCCCCAGGGGCCGCGCAGCGACACCAGGCAGAACGGCGTGTAGCTGCCGGCGATCATCAGGTAGATGGAAAAGTGGTCGACCTTGCGCATGATGCGTTTCGCGCGCCCGCGCACGCTGTGGTAGACCGTCGAGACGCTGTACAGCGCCACCAGGCAGACGCCGTAGATCGCCACGCTGACGATCTTCCACACGTCCTGTTGCATGCCCGCCAGCACCAGCAGCCAGATGGCGCCGACGGCGGCCAGCACGGCGCCGACCAGGTGAGTCCAGGCGTTGAATTTCTCTCCGTAGTACATCGGTGATGTCGACCTTTGTGACCATGGGTAACGCTGGTTATAAGGAATTTGTGTGACAGAATCAAAGCCCGCGACCCACATCGTGCGGATTTTGTCAGCCGGCTTGGGCACAATCGAAGGCCCGCCCCACCCACGGCCCGGACATGCAGATCGACGACGAACTGACCCTCAAGAAACTGGAAATCTTCCTGGCGTTCATGCGCACCGGCAATCTCAGCCGCGCCGCCGCCGAGCTGCAGACCAGCAACGTCAGCGTACACCGCGCCATTCACTCCCTGGAAAGCGCGCTGCGCTGCCCGCTGTTCAAGCACGAGGGGCGCAACCTGACACCGCTGGAAAGCGCCTACGTGCTCGAAGAACATGCCCAGAAGCTGGTGCAGGACGTACTCGGCGCCGTAGAACAGACCCGCCAGGCCGCTGGCTTCTCGGCGGCGCGCTTTCGCCTGGGGGCGTTGTATTCGCTGACGGTGCGCACCGTGCCGCAGCTGATCATGGGCCTGAAACTGCGCCGCAGCGAGCTGAACATCGACCTGGTGCTGGGCTCGAACATGGACCTGCTGTACAAACTCAAGAACATGGAAGTGGACGCGATGCTGGTGTCGCTGGACGAGAACGTCAACGACCCGGACTGCGATCACCTGGCACTGTTCTCCGACGATATCTTCCTGGCCGTACCCGCCGACTCGGCATTCGCCGGGCATGCCGAAGTGGACCTTGCCGACCTGCGTGAAGAAACCTTCATCACCCTCACCCAAGGCTTCGCCACCCATCGCGATGGCATTCGCGTGTTCCAGCAGGCCGGCTTCGAGCCGAAGGTGGCGATGCAGGTCAACGACATCTTCACCCTGCTGAGCATGGTCAGTTCCGGCGTCGGTTACGCCCTGCTGCCAGGGCGCATCGCTGCCGTATACGAGAACCGCGTGCGCTTGATCCCGCTGCAGGCGCGTTACCGCATGCAGCAGGACATCGGCGTGGTGTTCCTCAAGTCCCGCGAGCGCGACCCGAACCTGCTGGCCCTGGTCGCCGAGTGCCGCATGTACGCCAGCCGCAGCCAGGGCCAGGCTTAGCCGCTTTTCCGGGGTATAGAGGCCATTAATCCCCGTTGGAGCGAGCTTGCTCGCGAAGGCTGCGTCATGTTCACAGCCGATGCAGTGACTTTGCCGGCCTCTTCGCGAGCAAGCTCGCCAACAAAAGCCAGCATGTGCAACGGCTGGTATCGCCATCAACCCACCAGCCCGCGCATGGCGAAATACAGCACCGAAGGTCCCATCAGGCAGCCCAGCGCGGTGTAGAAGGCAGCGGTCAGGCAACCATAAGGCACCAGTTTCGGATCGGTGGCCGCCAGGCCGCCGGCCACGCCGCTGGAGGTGCCCATCAGCCCGCCGAAGATCACTGCGCTGCCTGGGTTGTTCAGGCCGATGAAGGGCGCTACGAACGGGGTGGCGACCATCACCAGAATCGCCTTGATCAACCCGGCGGCAATCGACAGGGCCATGACATCGGAACTGGCGCCGATGGCGGCACCGGTCACCGGGCCGACGATATAGGTCACCGCCCCCGCACCGATGGTGGTCAGGCTCACCGCGTCGGTGTACCCGAAAGCCATGGCCACACCCACCCCAGCGATGAAGGACGTGCCGATGCCGACGAACAGCGACAGCACACCGGCCACACCCGCGCGTTTGAGTTCACCGACGTTCACGCCGAAGGCCGTGGCGACGATCGCCAGGTCACGCAACATGGCGCCGCCCAGCAGGCCGATGCCGGACAACAGCGGCAGGTCGACCACACCTTTCTGCCCGCCAGTCATGGCCCCGCCGATATAGGCCAGGAGCAAGCCAAGCAGAATCGCCACGGCGGAGCCGTGCAGCCGACCTTTGGTGAATCGGTTGGAGAACCAGTAGGAGACCCACATGGTGATGCCGATGATGGCGAAGCCGCCGACCAGGCCGTAGCCGCTGGCCACTTTCATGAGTGCGTCATGCATGCCGGTCACCCCGCCGTCTTGCTGGGAGCCACGGCTTGCGGCTCGCTGGAACGGCTGTTCATGCGGTTGAGCACCGGCACCAGGGCAAAGGCCACGGCCACCGCCAGGGTGCCCGCGAGGATCGCCATAGGGCCGCCCTTGAGAGCGCCGTAGACGTTCTGCTGGGCCGCCATGGCCACCACGATAGGGATATACACCGCGCTCCAGAACTCCACGCCCTGTTCGGACTTGGCGTTGAGTACGCCGCGTTTGCTCAGGTAGCTGCCCAGGCCGATCAGCAGCAGCATGGCGATGCCGACACCGCCGACGTTGGCCGGTACGCCGATGAGTTTGCCAAGGACCTCGCCGATGAAAATGCCGGCCAGGGTACAGAACGCCAGAAACGCCACACCATAGATAATCATTGTTGTTATTCCTCAATTGCTTTGCCGAAGTTGTTGTTCTTGTGCTTCTTAGCAGTCGCTTGCGGATTTCATCTCATGGGTGGCGGCTTCCCTCCTCTCGCGATAGCGCGATCAGGCTGTCCAGGCGGGCGCCGTCGAAGGCGGTCAGCGTGGCCCGTTGCAGAACCTTGCGACCCAGGCCGGTGAGCACCGCCCCTGGCGGCATCTCGATCTGTAGCGTGACGCCCCGCTCGTGGGCGGTTTCCACGGTGCTGCGCCAGTCGATGACCCGGCACATGTTGAAGGCCAGGTCGTCGCGCAGCCGCTCGGGCTGCACCACCGGCCGGGCCGTGGTGCCGCTCAGGTAGCGCAGCCGTGGCATACGCACCTCGACCGCGGCGAAAGCCTCGGCCAGCTGCCGCGCCGGGGCGTCGAGCAGCGCGCAATGCGACGGCACGCTGACCGCCAGGCGCTTGGTGCCGCTGGCGCCAGCGGCCTTGGCGAGCGTCGCCACCAGCTGCATCGCGGCATCGCTACCGGCGATCACCATCTGCCGCTCGGCATTGATATTGGCCAGGTACACCGGCCCCTCGGCCTTGGCCAGCAGCGCCTCGACCTCGTGTTGCTCCAGGCCGAGGATCGCGGTCATGCCGTAACCCTCGGGATAGGCGTCCTGCATCAACTGACCACGCAGCGCCACCAGACGCAGGGCGTCGTCGAAATCCACAGCCTCGGCGACCACGGCCGCCGGATAGGCGCCGATGGACAACCCGGCCACGAATTCCGGGGTACAGCCCTGCTCACGCAGCAGTCGGGCCGCTGCCACCCCGGCGATCAGCAGGCACAGCTGCACGGCACGGGTGCCGCGCAACGCCACTTCGCTGTCCAGCGTCAGAGCGTCCTCGCCCAGCACCGCACTGGCCCGCGCCAGGGTGTCGCGCACGACACCCGCGTCGGGCAGCCGATGCAGCAGGCCGGGCTTCTGCGCGCCCTGGCCGGGGAACACCCACAGGCTGCTCATGCACAGGCCTCCAGCGGTTGCCAAGGATTGCTGACCAGACGCGCGCCGTGGTCGGTCTTGAGCATCACCTGCCGCGCCGTACCGGCCCATTCGCGCAGCGCCAGGCCACCGGCAGGCAGTTGCAGTTGTACGTCGACCCGGCATGCCGCCCGCTCCAGCTCGGCGACCAGTTCGGCGGCCCAACCCCGCGACAGGTGCTGCGGGGTGCGCAGGATCAGGTCCAGGTCGCTGCCCTGGTGCAACACGGTGAGGCCGGTCGCCAGTTGGTAACCGGCGCTGCCACCCACCCCCCAGACCAGGCCCAGGGCATCGAACAGCGGGCGCAACTGGCGCAGCGCCTGCAAGGCCGGCCAGTCACCTTCGGCCTCGACACTGGCCAGTTGCTCCGGGCTGACCCGGCGCCGGATGGCCGCACGCGGCAGGCCAGCAGCATAGCGCTGGTCGCGGCGCGGCCCACGAATGCCCACCGCCACCAGGTCGGCCGCCAGCGCCTCGCGGCGCACCACCACCGGCTGGCCCTGCTCCAGCACCGCGTGCACCCAGGCGGGCGCAGCGTCGAGCCGGGGCATGCCCCAGAGCAGGTCGTGCGGCAGTGGGCCGTGCATTACCACTGCTCCCGCAGCAGTTCCCGGACCCTGGTCGAGGCGGCGCGATGGGCAGCGCCGAGGCGACCGCGCAAGTCAGTGCCGCTGCGCCGCACATCTTCGATGGCCGACGCCAGCACTTGGCACACCTGGGCCAGGTCCTGTGCCTGAGGCCGGTCGATCTGCGTAACGCTGAGGGTTTCCCAGAGCAGGCCCAGGCTGGCGTAGCTGTCGATGTCGTAGGCCATGGGCGGGATGCGGGCGGCGAACGTCTCCAGTTCCTCGACGCTGCGCAGGGTCACCCGCGCCGCCGAGGCCTTGCCCATGGCGTGCACCATGACACCGGGATCACGCAGGGCGATCAGGCGGTTGGCCTGGTAACCGTGGGCCAGGAAGGCACCGGACATTGCCTTGCCGACCAGCAGACCGATGACCGGGTGGCCGGCCAGGCGCGCCCGTGCATAGCTGTCTACCGCTCCGGCCAGCGCCTGGTGGATGCCCAGCGCTTCCTCGCGGCGGCCATAGGCCTGGCTGGGCACGTCGATGATCGCCACCAGCGCACGTTTTACCGCCTGGTCGCGGTCTAGCTCGATGGCCTGATCTACGGCCTTGGCCAGTCCCCAGCCTTCCAGCAGACCGACCTCGCCCTGACGGGCGCGGGGGAACGGGTTGCCACTGTGCGGGATGACCGCCAGGAAACGTACCGCGGCATCGCCCAGCCGGCCATCGGCCGCCAGCACCGAAGCCGGCAGGCCGTCGATGCGCGGCGCGCCGTCGGTCAGGGCGGCGAACCAGTTTTCACCACGTTGCGAGGCGCTCATGGGCGGGCTCCTGTGTAGAGGTTGCGCACGGTCTGCGGGTCGATCTGCGGCGTGGTGTCCAGCTCGGCGAGCTTGCCCAGGTAAGCCTCGTAGTCACCGCTGCGGTGCCGGGCGGGTACGCCCTGCTGCAGCCAACCGGCCACCTGCTGACGGATCGCCGCGCTGTCGTCGGCGGCAAAACCGTCCACCAGGCCACTGGCGAAACGCTGCTCACCGCCGGTCAGGCTCCAGATGAAAGGCCGGTCGCGGGAGTCGTATTCCTCGATGCCGGCTTCCTGCTCGATCACTTGCGGGCCGTTGAGGCCCAGGCGGGCTTCACGGGTCACCAGCAGGTAGCTGCACAGCCCGGCGGCGATGGACATGCCACCGAAGCAACCCACGCTACCGGCAATCACCCCGATCACCGGCTGGTACTGGCGCAGGTCGACGATCGCCGCCTGGATCTCGGCAATCGCTGCCAGGCCCAGGTTGGCTTCCTGCAGGCGCACGCCACCGGTCTCCAGCAGCAGAATCGCGGCGGTGGGGATGCCGCGGCGGTTGTCTTCGGCCGCCAGCTCCAGGGCACCGGCCATCTTGGCGCCGCCCACCTCCCCCATGCTGCCGCCCTGGAAGGCGCCTTCGATGGCGGCGATCACCACCGGGCGACCGTCCAGGGTGCCTTTGCCGACCACCACCCCGTCGTCGGCTTGCGGCACCACACCCTGCTGCGGCAGCCAGGGCGAGATCACGCGCTGGAAGGGGTCGAGCAGTTCACGAAAGCTGCCGGCATCCAGCAGCGCCTTGGCCCGCTGCCGCGCACCGAGTTCGATGAAGCTCTGCTGGTTGAGCAAACGTGCGGTATCAGTCATGGCCGACCTCCTCGAAGCCTTGTTCCAGGCGCAGGCGCACCACCCCCGGCGTGGCGCCGAAGTCGTGGATGTCGATGTTCAGCGCCGCCGGGGTCTGGCCGTCGAACATGCGCTCGAACAGATGCTGCCAACGCGATGCGGCGCCGCTGACCGAAGTCACCACGCGGATCGCCAGCTTGCCCGGCTGACCCGGTTCGATCAGCACTTCCAGGTCACCGGAGCCGACACAGCCGACCAGCGCCCGGCCACGGGGCGGTTGTCCGGCGGGAAATTCGAATTGCAGGGTTTCCATGCTCAGTTACTCCTCGAAACGTGGCCGAGCGCAGGCTCCAGGCCATCGATGAACAGACAGGCGGCCAACAGGTCGGCGGCGCCGCCCGGTGAGGCATTCAGGCCCACCAGCTCACGGTCCAATGCCTGCAACTGACGACGCCCGGCCAGGCTGGCGCTGCCACCGGCCTCCAGGACACGTCGTGCGCCCTGCTGCATGGCCTGCAGCCCTTCTGGCCCGGCGCGGTGCAGCACGCAGGTGTCGTCCAGGGTGGTCATGATCGCCAACAGCGCATCCAACCGGGCGTTCTGCTCGCCGCTGCCTTGGGCGCGGCTGCGGCGCAGTTGCGGCAGGCCCTGGCCGGTCACTGCCGGAAAGCCCCGTTGCGCTTGTTCGCGAGCGCCGCCGTTGCCGTAGCGCTGCGCCACCGCGCGGCCATGGCTGGGCACCGAACCGGCGTGAGGGTCGTCGATCAACGCCAGTTGCGCGGCGCGGCGGCACACGCCGGAGGCCGAGCCGTCGGCGGGGTCCAGCGCCGCACCCGCCACCAGCAGGCCCAAGGCCCAGATCGCCCCGCGATGCGTGTTCACGCCGCCGGTGGTGCGCAGCATGTCGGCTTCGCCTTCACGGCCCAGACGCCCCAGGGTTTCCCGCAGGGTCCGGTCGATGGCGCCGCGCCGCACAGCGGCTTCGGCCATCTGCTGGAAGGCTGGCCACAGCGACAGCGCCGAGGCCTGCATCAGCCCCAGGTGCATGTCGTGGTGGGCACCACTGCTGCGTCGGTCGACCAGCGCCGGCTTGGGCGACAGTTCGGCTTCGTCAATCAGCGCGGCGACGGCCAGGTCGGCCAGCTGATCGGCCCGCGACAGCTCGGCCCGATGAATAGGCAAGGCGTTCATCACCAGCTCCTGAATTTGGCAGGCGGGTTGTACAGGCCGCCGGACCATTCGACCAGGTCGGCGATGCTCTTGGCCGCCAGCAGCTCGCGGCTGGCGTCGGTGCGGCGAATGCCAAGGTCTTCGGGCAATGCGATCAGCCCTTCACGACGCAACCGTGCGGTCTCTTTCGGGTCGTGGCGCAGGCCGATGGCGGTGACCCCGGCCACCGCAGCGATCATCGCGCGGCGCTCTTCCAGGCTGCGCGCGCGGTACAGGTAGGCGATGCCTTCTTCGGTGAGCAGGTGGGTGACGTCGTCGCCGTAGATCATGATCGGCGCCAGCGGCATGCCGCTTTTCTTCGCCACTTCCACCGCGTCCAGGGTGTCGACGAAGGTCGGTTTGCCGCCCTCCTGGAAGGTCTCGACCATCTGCACCACCAGTTTCTTGCCGCGCTCCAGGTAGGCCGCCGGACCGTCGCCGGTTGCGGTGCGCATGTCCAGCCAGGCCGGGGTGCCGTGACGGCGGCCACGCGGGTCATGGCCCATGTTCGGCGCGCCGCCGAAGCCGGCCAGGCGGCCACGGGTGACGGTGGAGGAATGGCCATCGCCATCGACCTGCAGGGTGGCGCCGATGAACAGGTCCACGGCGTACTGCCCGGCCAGCTGGCAGAGCTGGCGGTTGGAACGCAGCGAGCCGTCGCGGCCGGTGAAGAACACGTCGGGGCGCGCCGCCACGTAGTTCTCCATGCCCAGTTCGGTGCCGAAGCAATGCACGCTCTGCACCCAGCCGCTCTCGATGGCGGGAATCAAGGTGGGGTGCGGGTTGAGGGTCCAGTTGCGGCAGATCTTGCCTTTCAGGCCCAGGGATTCGCCGTAGGTGGGCAGAATCAGCTCGATGGCGGCGGTGTTGAAGCCGATACCGTGGTTGAGCGACTGAACGTTGTGTTTCTCGTAGATGCCACGGATCGCCATCATCGCCATCAGCACATGCACCGGCTTGATGTGCCGGGGGTCGCGGGTGAACAGCGGCTCGATGTAGAACGGCTTGTCGGCGACCACCACGAAGTCGACCCAGGAGGCCGGGATGTCGACGCGCGGCAGGTCGCTGACGTCATCCACCAGCTGGTTGACCTGGACGATGACGATGCCGTCGCTGAACGCCGCCGGCTCGATCAGCGCCGGGCTGTCTTCGGTGCTAGGGCCGGTGTAGATGTTGCCGGCGCGGTCGGCCATGAAGCCGGCCGAAAGCACCACGTTGGGGATCAGGTCCACCACCAGGCGCGAGTAGAGTTCGATGTAGGTGTGGATGGCGCCGATTTCCAGCAGCCCGTCTTCCAGCAACTGGCTGATGCGCAGGCTCTGGGTACCGGCGAAGGAGAAGTCCAGCTTGCGGGCGATACCGCGTTCGAAGAGGTCCAGGTGCTCGGAACGGCCGACGCTGGGCATGATCATGTGCAGGTCGTGGACCTTGCCGGGGTCGACCTTGACCAGCGAACGGGACAGGAAGTCGGCCTGCTTCTGGTTGTTGCCCTCCAGCACCACCCGATCACCGGGCACCAGCAGCGCCTGCAACGCAGCGACGATGTTCTCGGTGGGAATCACCACACCATCGGCCAAGGGCCGGACCTGGTCCAGGCGTCGCTGTTTCTCGCTGCGACGCCGCGACCAGCGCGCGTCGGGGTTATTTATCGTTGTCATGGTCACTCCACGAGGTTCGCTGTCGTGGGTCACCTTAGAAGCCGCCGGGCCAGGCATCAATCAAGCTGAGCGGCGGATCGTTACGCTGAAGTTAATGGTCAGGAGCCCGTCCGCGTCCAAGCTGCTGCAGGCCGCTGTAGGCCGCCCGCGCCCAATGCTCGACCCTGGCCTTGAGCAGCTCGCTGGCCTCCTCCTGCTTGTGCTGACTGTCGCCCACGAACACCTGCGCGGGCTGCTTGGCATGCTGTCGGCTCGCCGCCCGGGCCGTCTCGCGGTCCTGCGCCGTGAGGCCCAGCAAGTCGCCCAGCGGGCCGTGCATGGCTTCAAGCACATCGCGATAGTCGAGCGCCCAGCCGCCGGCCCTCCGGCATTGCTCCAGCCCCAGCGCCAGCGTGCGCCCCACCCGCCCGGCGATGAAATCCTCGCGGCAGGCCGGGTCATGAGCGGGGTCGTCCAGGCAACTGGCACCAATCATGCCAGGCACCATGTGCATGCCGGGGGCACGCCGATGCGACACGGCGATTTCCAGCGGGTCGCGGTAGATGAACAGCCATGGCACCTGGGGAAACACCTCGCGCATCAGCGGCAGTTCACCGATGTTCCAGGCATCGTGCTTGATCACCAGCGCCCGCTCGGTGCCTCGGCGAGCCTGACCATAGGCCGCCAGCAGCCCGCGCAAGGCCGCTTGCCGCAGCACCGGTGCCATGTTCGCACGCAGCAGCGTGTCGACAGGCGGTGCCTCGGAAATGACGATGAACGCGTCGAGACAGGCCAGCATCTGGCACACCAGGGTCGAGCCACAGCGCGATGCATGGTGGATGAAGGCGACCGGTTGAATATCCGCCACTGGCCACTCACACAGCACCTGCAGCGGCGTTTGCCGACGCAAGGCCTGGTTGAACGGCAAGCGCAGCGCCTGTTCCACGGCATCGCGAAAGAACGGTTGCTCCAGAGGCTGCTGGCCAAACCAGCACCAGTCCACCCACCACTGGCCGTCCTGCTGCCAGATCCGAATGGGCAGCCAGCCTTTCAGGCTGTCCATTGCTGGCTCCAGCTTCTGCGCCCTTCGCGCATGGCTGCGCGCACATCGCCAGCACCAAAGCTCAGGCCCTGAGCACGACCCAGCTCGACCAGCTGGGTGACGAACGCCTCGGCCTCGGTGATGGCCTGCAAGGGTTCACACAGATGGGGTTGGGCATGCAGCAGCGAGCGCAAGGTAGCGAAGTCACGCGCCGCGCGGCCAATGCCCGGCGCAGGAGTGGTGTCCAGCCCCGCCTGAATCTGTCGCTCCAGCCAGTCACCTGGTCGGCAATCGAGCACCAGGTGCACCCGCGCCGCCGTGCCCCAGTTATCGACGCTGTGTGGCCTGGCCAGGTCGAGAAACCACAGCTCGCCGGCGCGCATGGGCACGCGATGGGTCTGCAGCATGAAATCCACCTCATCCGAGCTGACCAGGGGGATGTGCAAGCGGCGGTCGGCCTCCGGGCCGTCGAGATCGTAGTCACGGTGCGGGTGGATCTTGCTGCCTGGCCCCAGGCGCAGCAGTCGGGCGCTGCGAATGTCCAGGTCGAGGTATGCCAGTGCCTTGGCCCAGCGCGGATCTCGGCACCAGGCGTCGCGCTCGACGGTTTCACCCGTGCCCAGCGCCAGTTCGACCCGCTCGTTGGCGGGGGCCAGAAGCGTTACGCCGGACCACTCGCCTTCGTAGTAGCCCGTATTGAAGTGCGCCTTCCAGGCCGCTGCCTCGATACGGGCCAAGGCCTGCAACAGCAACCCGAGGTCGACTGTCGCAGGCAGGCGGGAGAACAGCGGCAGCTCGGCCCGATACCGGGCGTCTGTCACTTGGCCGCAGGCGCCTTGGGCGACTGGGCGGCAGCGATGTCACCGGCGGCCCATTTCGACTCCTGGCTGGCCAGCGCACCGGCGATGGCCTGCACTTCGGTGGAGGACAGCTGGGCGGGCAGCGGGTCGAGACCGGCACTGGCGAAGATCTGCCCGTAGGCGTTACGCAGGTCGGCATAGGCCAGGTCGCGACGCAGGTCGGCCTGCAAGGTGTTCAGCTCGCCCTGGATCAACTCCAGCTCGCCAATCCCGGCAGCCTGGTGACGGCTGCGCAGTTGGCCGACGATCTGACCGTCGATGTTCGCCAATTGCTGGCTGGTCTTGAACTGGCGCAGGGCTTCCTGATAGTTGGCCTTGGCGACATACAGCTGGGCCAGCACCGCCACCGACATCGCCTGGCGACGCGCAGCAGCCACGTCTTCACCGGCCTTGGCCACGTCGATGGCGGCCGGGGCGGAGAGCACGTTGAACAGGTTCCAGGTCACCTTGACGCCGAAGTCTGCCCACTTGTCGTTGACCAGGAAGGAGTTGCTGTCGTAATGGCCGCCGGCCGAGAACTCCAGGCCAGGCAACAGGCGCAGCATGGCCTTGCGGGTTTCCGCCGCGCTGATGCGGGTCTGGTAGTCCTGCTCGCGCAGTTCCGGGCGGGTCGCCAGGGCTTCGTTTTCCAGCACACCCAGGTCGACCTTCAATTCCGGGATCGAATAGTCGTCGCTGGTGGCCAGGGTGAAGGAGGTACCCGGTGCCAGGTTGATCAGGGTGGCCAGCTCGGTCTTGGCCAGTGACAGCGCCTTGCGCTGCTCTTCCAGCTGCCGGGTGGCCTGGATCAGCGAGCGCTGGTAGCTCAGCGCCTGCACGGGATCGCCGATGCGCTGGTCGCTCATCCGCTGGCTGTTGTCGCGAGCCTGATCGACACGCGCCATGAGGCTGTCGATCTGCTTGAGCAGGCGCTCGGCAGCCACTGCGCGCCAGTAGGCAGAACGTACGTCCTGGACGATGGTATTGACCACCTTGCGCCGACGTTCCTGGACGATCAGGCGCTGGTCGCCCTGCTGTTTGGCACTGATGTAGCTGACGCCGAAGTCGAGTACGTTCCACACCATGGTCAGGTCCGCCACACGACGGTTGCGGTCCTGCGAGGTCGAGGGTTCGAGAGACTGGGTGCCGGTTTGCACACTCTCACTGCTGGACGCACTGACGTTGCTGCGCCCGGCATAGCCGGCCGACAGCGCCATGCGCGGCAGCATGTCGTAGCTGGCCAGGTCCAGCTGACGGTGCGCCAGGGCCTCTTCCATGACCTTCAAGCGCGCTTCAAGGTTGTACTTCACCGCACGGGCCATGGCCTGGTGCAGGGTCAGCGGGCCGTTCAGGGCCTCCTGGTCCTTGTACATTTCGTACAGATCGCTCTTGGCGCGCTGCTCACTGACGCTACGGTCGATGGGCTGGCTGGTGACTGCACAACCGCTGACGACCAGTGCCAGCAGGCTGACACTGAATAACTTCCTATTCCTACTCATCCTTTCGACCGCCCCTGAACTACCACGTATTTTTTGTAAAAGCTGCCTTGCGGCAGCAAGCATGCAGGCCCCGGCATCATGCCTGGACCTCTCTGAGCCCCATCTCGCCAAAAGCCATGGCCAGCTCTTGCAGATGCTGGTGCTCGGCGGCCTTGATTCGCTGCAGCTGTTGCTCAAGGGTCAGCGCCCCCAGGCTGGCCACCGGCTCGCCCGGCACGCCAGCCCCGCCGTTATCGCCGGAGAAAGCCGCCACAGCGCTGGTGTCCGGGGCACGCTCGCGCGAGAAGATCGAGGCGAAGGTACTGTTGCCGAAAATGCCACCCTCACCGCCGGCGAAGCCCAGGAAACCGCCCGCGCCGGCATGATTGGCGTTGTCGCCCGCGAACACCTGAGCCACATAGCTCGGCGCCAGGGCACCATTGCTGATAAAGATGTTGCCCACCGGAGGCAGCCCGTCCCCACTGGTACGCGACTCGAACAGTGGCGCGAAGCCCAGTGCCGGCCCCAAGGAACCGGTGGGCGGCGCGAAGACCGTCGGCTGCAACGGCTGGTTGGGCGTACTGGTGATGACCACGTTCGGCGTACTGACCAGGAACTCCGGGTCGACGGCAGGCGGCGTGACGGTCGGCGGCGTCGGCACGACCGGGGTCGGTGGCACCGGTGTCGGTGTGACGGGCGTTGGATCGACCGGCGTCGGCGGTGTCGGGTCCACGGGCGTCGGCGGCGTCGGGTCGACCGGTGTGGGCGGCGTCGGGTCCACCGGCGTCACCGGCGGCGTATTGATACCGACCGCATAATTGCCCGAACTGACGGTTCCGCTGCCGGGGTTACCGGCTGCATCAAGCACACCGCCGTAATTCAGCACCAGCGCGTTGGACGGGCTGTTGACGCCGGTGGTAGGGGTCAGGGTGGCCGTCCAGGTAATGCCACCGTCACTGCTGCTCAACGCGCTCAGCGTGCCGTTGGCCACGGTGACATTGGCATTGCCGAAGCCGGTGACCGGCTCGCTGAAGGTAATGGTGACCAGCGAAGTCTCGCCGGGCGCCAGGTCGTTGTCGGCCAGCACGATGGTCGCGGTCGGCGCCTTGGTATCGATCACATAGTTGTTCGAATCGGTGGTGCCGCTGCCTGGGTTACCCGAGGTCTGGCCCTGAACGCCAGCGTTGTTCAGGGTAATGACGTTGGTGGTGTCTTCGATGTTCGCTGTCGGGGTCAGAGTCGCCGTCCAGGTGATTCCACCATCGCTGCTGCTCACCGCGCTCAAGGTGCCGTTGGCCACGCTCAGGTCGGCGTTGGTGAAGCCGGTGACCGGCTCGCTGAAGGTGATGGTGACCAGCGACGTCCCGCCGCTGGCCAAGGCCGTGTCGGCCACCACGATGGTCGCGACCGGTTGGGTGGTGTCGATGCTGAAGTTTGGCGAGTTGGTCGTACCGACCCCGGCATTGCCTGCCAGGTCAGCCACCCCAGTATTGTCCAGGGTGATGAGGTTGGTAGCGTCGCTCACATTGACGTTCGGCGTATAGGTCGCGGTCCAGGTGATACCGCCATCGCTGCTGCTGAGCGCACTCAAGGTGCCGTTGGCTACGGTCAGGTCGGCATTGGTGAAACCGGTCACCGCCTCGCTGAAGGTGATGGTGACCACGGAGGTTTCACCCACCCCGAGCGCCGTATCCGACATCGCGATGGTGGCGGTCGGGCGTTGGGAATCGATGGCGTAGTTGTTCGACGTCGTGATGCCTGTGCCAACATTGCCCGCCGTGTCAGCCACACCGGAATTGTCCAGGGTGATGAGGTTGCTGGCGTTGGTGAGGTTGGTGGCTGGTGTGAGAGTTGCGGTCCAGACGATGTTATCGCTGGTCGTCAGGTTACTGAGGCTGCCGTTGCTCACGCTCAGATCGGCCAGCGAAAAGCCGCTCACCGCCTCGCTGAAGGTGATGGTCACCAGCGAGGTTTCGCCGATGGCCAGCGCATTGTCGGCCACCACGATGGTCGCGGTGGGGCGTTGGGTATCGATGGCGTAGTTGTTGGACAGTGTGGTGCCGCTGCCGGAGTTGCCCGTAGCGTTGGTGAACCCGGTGTTGTCCAGGGTGATCACGTTGGTCGCATCGGTCAGATTCGTGGTCGGCGTCAGGGTGGCCGTCCAGGTAATACCGCCGTCGCTGCTGCTGACAGCGCTGAGCGTGCCGTTGGCGATAGTCAGGTCGGCGTTGGTGAAGCCGGTCACCGCCTCGCTGAAGGTGATGGTCACCAGCGAGGTTTCGCCGATGGCCAGGGTGCTTTGGGCCACCACGATGGTCGCGGTCGGCTGGCGGGTATCGATGGTGAAGTTTGGCGAGTTGGTGGTACCGGTTCCGGTATTGCCCGCCAGGTCATTCACACCCGCGTTGTTCAGCGTGATCAGGTTGGAGCCGGCGTTCACATTGATGTTCGGCGTATAGGTCGCCGTCCAGGTGACGCCACCATCGCTGCTGCTGACAGCGCTCAAGGTGCCATTGGGGATCGTCAGGTCGGCATTGGTGAAACCGGTCACCGCTTCACTGAAGGTGATGGTCACCAAGGACGTTTCACCGACTGCCAGAGCGGTGTCCGACATGGCAATGCTCGCCGTCGGGCGTACGCTATCGATCGCGTAGTTGTTGGAGACGGTAGTACCGGTGCCGGCGTTGCCTGCGGTATCCGCCACCCCGCTATTGTCCAGGGTAATCACGTTGCTGGCGCTGGTGACGTTGCTGGTTGGCGTGAATGTCGCGGTCCAGGTGACGCCACCGTCACTGCTGCTCACCGCGCTGAGCGTGCCGTTGCTCACCGTCAGGTCGGCATTGCTGAAGCCGGTGACCGCCTCGCTGAAGGTGATGGTCACCGACGATGTCTCGCCAATGGCCAGCGCACTGTCGGCGACGACGATGGTCGCGGTGGGGCGCAAGGTGTCGACGGCATAGTTGCCAGATGAGGTGGAGCCGCCCCCCTGGTTGCCGTTGGCATAGGACAGCCCGGCCAGACTCAGCGTGACCACGTTGCTAGCGTCGCTTACATTGGCGGCCGGCGTGAAAGTCGCCGTCCAAGTGACACCACCGTCGGAGGTGGTGAAGCCGCTCAGGCTACCGCTTTGCGCCGTGACATTGGCATCGGTGAACCCGGTCACCGCCTCGGTGAAGGTGATGGTGACCTGCGAGGTTTCACCGATCTTCAAGGCCGTGTCCGAGAGCACCACGGTAGCGGTCGGACCGACGGTATTGATCGAGAAATTGTTCGATGTGGTGGTTCCAGCACCGGCGTTACCGGCCAGATCATTGACACCCGTGTTGTTCAGAGTAATCACGTTACTGGCGCCGGAGAAGTTGCTGTTCGGCGTATAGGTCGCCGTCCAGGTGATGCCGCCGTCGCTGCTGCTGACACTGCTCAGGCTGCCATTGGGCACTGTCAGGTCGGTGTTGGTGAAACCGCTCACCGCCTCGCTGAAAGTAATGGTGACCTGCGTGGTTTCACCGGCGGTCAGGTTGGCGTCGGCTACCACGATGGTCGCGGTAGGGCGCTGGGTGTCGATGGCGTAGTTGTTGGAATCGGTCGTGCCAGTGCCCGTGTTGCCTGCCGCGTCCGTATAGCCCGTGTTATCCAGGGTGATGACGTTGGTGCTGTCGGTGATGTTGGCCGAAGGCGTCAAGGTGGCAGTCCAGGTGATTCCGCCATTGCTGGACGCCAGATTGCTGAGGGTTCCGTTCGCCACCGTGAAGTCGGCGGCGGTCAAGCCGGTAACAGTTTCGCTGAAGGTGATGGTCACGATCGAAGTCTCACCAATCGCCAACGCCGTATCGGCGACCGTGATGGTGGCTGTAGGACGGACTGTATCGATGGCGTAGTTGTTCGAATTGACTGTTCCCGCCCCCGCATTACCCGCCAGATCCTGAACCCCGCTCATCGTGAGACTGATCTGGTTGGATGCACTGGTCAGACCGTTCTGAGGCGTGAGTGTAGCGGTCCAGGTCACGCCGCCATCACTGCTGCTGACATTGCTCAACGTGCCATTAGCTACCGTCAAGTCGGCGTTAGTGAATCCAGTT
Organism: uncultured Pseudomonas sp.; assembly: GCF_913777995.1. Classification (GTDB taxonomy): domain Bacteria; phylum Pseudomonadota; class Gammaproteobacteria; order Pseudomonadales; family Pseudomonadaceae; genus Aquipseudomonas. Next base: position 49,411 of record NZ_CAJYVE010000050.1, read on the forward strand.
ACCGCTTCACTGAAGGTAATGGTGACCAGCGATGTCTCACCCACCGCCAAGGCATTATCGGCAACTACGACAGTAGCCGTGGGCGGCACATTATCGATGACCGTGTAACTGTTGGAGGTCGCATTACCGGTACCGACGTTACCCGCCGAGTCCTGCACAGCTGAGCCCGCAAGCGTAATGGCACCGGAATTGGAGGGCGAGCTACCGGCTGTCAGGGTAGCCGTCCAGGTGATGTTGTCAGCCGTGCTGAGTCCGCTCAAAGTGCCATTGGGCGAATTGATTTCAGAGATGTCCAGACCAAAGACCCGCTCACTGAAGACGAACGTCACTGTGGTCGAGCTACCCGGTGTCAGCGATGTGTTGGCAATCGTGATTGAGTTGACCGTAGGCGCTATGACATCAGCGCCGTAGGTAGTGTTGAGCGTGCCACCGTCGTTGAAGATGTTATTGACGGCCGTTGGCGAAGTACCGTTCGTGCCACCGCTGGTTGCCTGGCCCCCCGCACCGCTGGCGCCAGTGTTACCCGTCATCGCTGTATTATTGGCCGCTGTGATGTTGAGCGTACCCTTGTTCCAGATAGCACCAACACCACGACCGCCGTTGCCGCCGATGGAGCCACCACCACCGCCGCCACCACCTGCAGCGATGTTGCTGCTGATGGTCGACGAACCAATGATCGCCAGGGTGCCGGTGCTGGCGTTGTAGATACCGCCAACGGCAGACCCGCCTCTGCCGCCATTTGCGTCGAAGCCCGAGCCGCCGCCACCGCCGCCGATGGTCCGTCCGCCTGAGGAGGCGGTGCCGCCGCCACCGCCATTGGTGTACCCATATGGTGCCCCTACGCCACCGGCGCCACCACCACTTGCCTGACCACCACGTCCACCAAAATAGATGGTGCTGAAAGCGGCACCATTACCACCCGTATTGGCAGAAGGTGACGACGGACTATAGGCACCGGCACCGCCACCAGAAGCACCGTTCTGACCACCGATACCGCCGCCACCGCCGCCGCCACCGCCAACGTTCGGCGACAGCACACCACCGCCGCCCCCACCGCCTGCCGCCGAGTTTGCAGTGACGGAAACGTTACGCAGCGTGAGGTTACCCGCATTATTGATACCTGCACCCAATGCATCGCTCGCCGCGATGGCCGAGCCACTTGAGCCACCCGCCGTACTGACCAGCCCCCGGGTGATAACCAGGCCGTCGAAGGTGGCCGTAGTACCGGAAGTGACCCGGATCACGCTCGTTTTGTTCTGACCGTCCAGCGTCACGTCAGCGACGCCGTCGTTGTTCAAGTCACCGTCGAGGGTGATGTTCTTGTTGACCACCAACTGAGCGTCGAGCAGGACGGTCATGCTGCCGGAGAAGGTCACGATGTCGCCGTTCTGGGCAGAAGCCAGGGCTGCACGCAAGGTGCCTGCGCCGGTATTGCTGGTAGAGGTGACGGTGAACGTCGCCAGCCCCCACTGATAGGAATCCCTCGCCTGCTGCGACAGCGCACTGACACTCTCGATGCTGCCAGTCGCGATTTCCAGGTCCCAGTCGCCCCCCACGCCCGTACGATTGCTCGACGCTGCGATGTCACGCCCAGTGAGTGCTGCCAGCGAGTCGACGAAACTCAACCCCAGCTCGCCTTCGGCGGTGTTGCAGGCATAGATGAGGATGTCACCACCGACGGCCATGTCGTTGCCGATTTCCGCCAGCAGCGCGCTGCGCTGCGCGATGTTGTCAGCCGACAGATAGCTGTTGCCCAACCACAGGTCACCCGAATTGCCGTGGGCGATGATCTGTACCGAGCTGAGGCCCTGATGGGTTTCCAGGTACTCGGCAATCTGCTGCAGGCCGTCACGGGTGGCATCGAGCTTCACGACCTGCGCACCCGGCGCCACGCCCACCAGCAGGCTGTCGGCATCCTTGACCCGCGAGTCGACGAACACCACGGTGCCGCTGGCATCCGCTGGTGTGGCGACGATGTCGGCTGTCGCGGCTTGCGCACGGGCGTCCGAGCTGTCGGCAGCGGCGGCGTGGTCGGCGGCCTTGGCGGCCTGCGCGGGGGCCTGGCTGTCGGCCTGGGCAGTGTCGGCGACGGTCGCGGCGACCGCGCCGTCGAACAGCATGCGCGGCTCCAGGAACATGATCATGGGGGACTGGGCTGATTGCTCAGCAGAAGGCTTCTGTGCAGCTGGCGAATTTCGCTTGTTCCACCACATGTTGCTCACCAGAGATCGAACGTTGTGACGCTGATAATGAAAGCTACGGTCAGTTGCCCGCAGCGTCGGACTTCATGCGAATGACATTGGCCGCGCTGGGCGAGCCGTCATTCCAGAACGACAGGTTGGAGTACTGCTCGAACAGGTCGGGCGGCAGGATGGTTTGCCGGGGCTCGAAGGCCACCCGTGGCTTGACCTTGTGCAGGCCGGAGACGCCCAGCGCATCGTCGAACTGCGGCGCGTCGTAGGACAGGTTGTCGAAGTCGTGCTCGAACCACGGCTCGCCGATGAACTGGTAGACCAGGCGCAACACTCGCTCGGGCGCCTGGCTCAGCAGGTCGTAGTCGATCAGCAGCAGCGAATTGGCATGCTCACCGTAATAGGCCTCTTTCAGCGAAGCCCAGGCAAAGCCGACCAGGCGATTGCGCTGCGCCAGGGTTTCCACGCGGCTGTAGACGGTGTTGCGCTCGGTGTCATCGACGAACAGCTTGGTGTTCTCGAACGGGTTCTTGCGATACACCCGCTCGATGCTGTCCATCACCCAGGCCACGTTGCGCACGCAGGCGATGACCTTGGCTTGCGGGAACATTTCCATCAGGGCAGGCAGGCGCGAGGTCCAGCCGCGGCTGGTGTCGAAGACTACCGCTTTGTCCGCCTTGTCGGCGTAATACGAATCGAAGATGCCCCGCAACAGGCGGCGACGCGCCGAGGTATCGATCATCGAAGAGAATTCGCTGCCAGCACTGCACTGGGCGAGCACCGAAGAAAACAGCGAAGCGACCGGGCTGCTCATACCGGCATGAAAGCGCGGGTTCTGCAACAGAATCGCAGAAAGCAGAGTCGAGCCCGCACGTGGCAAACCCGAAATAAAATTGAATTGCGTCATCCCGACCTCTTTGTAGCGATGCACTTTTCCATGTGTAACGAAGCTGAGCGTAACGCAAGCATGGCAGCACGCAAAGGAGCATCGGCAAAAGTTCCAGAACATTGAGTAGGAAAAAAACCGAAAAACCGATAAAGGGCGATAAAGCCCAGTGAATTCGAGCCTCGCCGGAAAAATTTCAGATGAGCGGTATTGAGAGAGTGACGAATCTTCAAGGTATCGAAAGAGCGTCATCAATTGCGATTAATGTTCTATTCGCGACAAGGCGCCAATGAAATCTACCAAGACGGTTGGCAATAGCTAAGCTCTGAGCTGACCTGTCAGCCATTACGGTGCCAGCTGACAGCTCGCCCCCATTAAAAAATGAAAGGAACAGGGATCATGGAAGTTTTCATGGGTTCGATCATGACGTTCGGCTTTCCCTTTGCGCCTACTGGCTGGGCGCAATGCAACGGCCAGACGATGAACATCAGCCAATACAACGCCTTGTACGCGTTGCTGGGCACCATTTATGGAGGCAATGGCACGCAGACCTTCATGCTGCCCAACCTCCAAGGCAGGATGCCGATAAACCAGGGCACCGGCCTCAACTTGACCAATCGCGTGATTGGCACGGCGTCGGGCGTTGAAAAGGCCACGGTTGCGATTACCAATATGCCGTCTCACGTACATCAGATGAGCACCCTGACCGCAACCACCACGATCAATCTGGCTGCACAGACGAACACTGCAAACTCCATCGCCCCTACCACTACCAATAGCTATATCGGAGGCTCTACAGCAGGTCCGACTTCCGCCAATATCTTTACGCCGGACTTGGGAACCACAGCACCCATCGTGCAGAAAGGTGTTTCCACAGCCATTAGCGGAACCATGCAGCCGGTCGGGGGCGGTCTCCCCCTCGACATCATGAACCCGTTCCTGGTGGTGAACTTCAGTATTGCTCTACAGGGCTATTTTCCTACTCGCAACTGATGCATTCGAGCCCAAGGAAGGGTTCTTCACTACCTATTGCAGGAGTTGTCAAATGCTGGAGAACGTCACTGCGGAACATTTCAGGGCTCTGGTCGGCAGCCTTGGCGTGCTGCAATTGAGCGATGGTAGCCGGTTGCCGATCACCATATCGGCCATCGAAGAGAAACCCCAGGCGCGCCTGGCCGATAAACAGCGTATGCCCTTCAACGTCAGTCTTGACGCGCTTGAGCCGAGCGACTTCGTGGATGGACTCTGCACCCTGCAGATTCCGGAATCGGCTCAGCTCGAAGCGCTGTTTGTTTCACGGGTCCCGCCCCTTGGCCGGGACCCGAACCTGGCCTACTACCACATCAGCTTCAACTGATCAGACCACAATGGCGCGCCGCTGCGGGTACCAGACCAACCGCTCGGCCGCCACATCCCGTTCCTCGACCTGAAACCCCAGCGCCAGGTAATGCTGGCGTGCATGGGGGTTGTTGGCCCATACCACCGTGGAAACCGGGCAGCGCACCTGCTCGGCGGCCTGCTGGACGCCCTGGAGCACCGTGCGGCCATGGCCCTGGCCGCGCGCGGCGGGAATGAACGCCAGGTACAGCACGCGAATCTCGTTCGGGCCGAAATCGGTCACCAAGGCGCCGATACAGGTGCCCAGCTTTTCCACCACATAGTGCATGGCCCCCGGAAAACCATTGCCGATGCCCTGCTCCTGTACATGGTGCTGCTGGTTGATGACCTGCTCGACGAACTCCTGTTCGCCGTCGATCCACTGCAAGTCCGGGCGCGCCGAATGGTAGAGCGTCTGCAAAAATAGCGCGTCGGCCTCCACGGCCGGCCGTACCAGCAGGTCACCGACGCTGCCGGAATGCTTGTTGGATTTCATTGGTTCGTCTCCCTGACCTTATTCCAATACTGTTCGATTAAGCGCTTTGCGCCTTTGAGGCTCGGTGGGAGCGGCTTCAGCCGCGAAAGCGCCAGGAAATTCAATGCATCTGCTGTGAACATGCGCTCGCTTCGCGGCTGAAGCCGCTACCCGGTCTGACTGCCCCGTATTGGACCTTGTTCAGAATCCGCTCTCACGCACGCCCAGGGCGGCCAGCCGACGCCATGCCGCCAGCAGCACTGACTCGCTCTGCCCCTCGAGCATCACCACCCCGCGCAGGGGCTGTACCGGCGCGGCAACCGACTCGTCGACCTTCAGGCGCACGCCATACTGGGCCTGCACGGGTTCGGCGCGCTGCTGCTCGTCGCGACGCACGGCAATCGGGCCATGATGGTCGGAGGTCAGTGCCTCCTGGTCGAGCCAGGCGGCGCCATTGGCGTCGATCTCAAGCAACTCCACCGGCAACGAGGCGCGCATGGGGTCATCGGCGATGAAGCGCCCCTTGGTGCCTACCTCGACACGCCACAGGGCATCCTCGGCCAGATAGCCACGCAGGCGGGTTCCCGACTCGACGATGCGCGCCAGCGGCACGCCAGGCGCTACCCAGCGGCCGGGTTCCAGGTTGGGCATCAGGTCACGCACCCGGCCGGCCTGGGGCGCGCGGATCGATAAACGCTCGCGCTGCGCCGCCAGGCCGCGGTACTCGGCCACCGCTTCGGCCAGACGCTGCTCCAGCACACCGATATCCGCCACGGTTTCACTGCGCCCGGCCTGACGACGCAGCTGCAACTGCAGAATGTCGATTTCGCGCCGCACGATGGTCTGCCGCGAGTCGATGTCGGGTGAAGCCAGTTCGACCAATACCGCGCCCTGCTCGACCGCCTGGCCATCCTCGACCAGGATGCGTGCGACCCGCGCCGCCACCGGCGAATGCAGCTCGCTGACACGCCCCGCCTCAAGCATCGCCGGCACCTCGACGCTGCTGCGCCAGGGCACCACCAGCACTGCCAGCAAGCCTGCCAGCACCAGCGCTACCAACAACACCCGTGGGGTATGGGCCTGCTCACGATGCGCCCACCAGTGACGCATTTCCTTGTAGATCGGCATGAAAATGAAGAACCCCAGCTCCACCAGCATCAGGAAGATACCCAGCAGTTTGAAGAACAGGTGATAGACCGCCAGGGCGATGCCGAAGAACAGCACCGCGCGCCACAGCCAGGACAGGTAGCCCCAGGCCAACAGGCGCCAGCGCATCCTCGCAGGCCAAGGCTCCGGTGCCGGCACGCCATAGCCGAACAGCTTCTCCCGCAGATGCCAGCGACACAGGGCAAAGGCCCGCGCCTGCAGGTTATCCACTTCCCACAGGTCACTGACCAGGAAGTAACCATCGAAGCGCATGAACGGGTTGAGGTTGACCACCACGGTCGTGATCCAGGTCGCACTGGCAAGCATGAAGGCCGCCGTACGCGCCGGGCCGTCGGGCAACAGCGACCAGGCCAGCAGTGCGATGCAGGCCAGGAGCATTTCGGCCAGTACCCCGCCGGCGCCGATCAGCAGCCGCGCGCGCCGGTCATTGACCCGCCAGGCATCGCTGACATCGGTGTAGAACAGCGGAAACAGGACCATGAACGCCAGGCCCATGCTCTGCACCCGGCAGCCGGCGCGTTTAGCCATGAAGGCATGCCCGAATTCGTGACAGAGCTTGGCGAACACCAGCGCCACACCGAAAGATAGGGCACCGCCCAGGCTGAACAGGTGGGGAAAGGTGCCGGTGAAACGCTGCCAGTCCCGGGCCACGAGAAACACCCCGAGCATCAGCGTCAACGGCAGGCCATAGCGCAGCAGGAAAGGTCCGAAGCGCAGCAGCCAGGGCCAGACCCGGTTGAGGAAGGGATCCGGGCGCCATAACGGAATGCGGAAGAACAGGTACTGATGCAGCACGGTTTTCCACAGGCTCTGGCGCATCATCGCCGCCTTGAAAGCATAGCTACTGCGTTGCTGCGGGTCGCTGGAACTCACCAGGTCATGGGTGCGCAGAAAGCTCAGCATCTGTTCGAGTTCGGCCGCTCCCAGCTTGAGGCCTGGTTCGCGATTGGCGGCCTGGAGTATCTGTGCCGGATCACCCAGCGCCCAGTGACGCAGCAGTCGAATGGCCTGTGCGCCCAGCTTGAAATAGCGACCGCGCAGCGGATCGGCCAGGGTCCAGCGTGGCGAGCCGTCCAGCGCCGGGCTGGAAGGCGACAGCTGCAGGTCTTCGCGCAGGCCTGGCAGGTTCATCTACAGGCCTATGCTCTGGCGCAACCCGGCCAGCGGACGACGCAGCAGGTAGAGGGCCAGCGGCGCGCGGTCGCCGTAGACCTTGGCAGTACCGCGCAAGCCAATGCGCGGTGGCGTGTCGAGGAATGCGGCGTCCAGCCGATAGGCCAGCTGACCGCCTGGGGTCGGCTGCGCCTCATAGGCGGCACGTTGCAGGCGCGCCTCATGCCGGTGCAAGGGATCGCTGTCGAGAAACAGAGCCACTTCGGCATCCGGGGCCAGTTCGATGGCGTCGCCCACCGCCAACTCGATACGCAGTTCGGCCTGGGTCGGGTTGGCGATTTCCATGAGGCGTTCGCCGGTCTGCACGGGTTTGCCGGTCCAGCGCTGGGCGTCGGCGAACACGGCGATGCCATCGCGCTCGGCACGCACTTCGCTGCGCTTGAGCAGCTCGCTGGCATAGTCGCGTTCGGCGCGCTTCTGCTCCACACGAGCAGCCAGCAGGTCGACCCGCGAGCTGGACTCGGCGTCGGCAAAGGCGCGCTGGGCACTGCCGCGTAACTCGGCCTCGGCCACGCCCAAGGCACGTTCGGCCACGTCGGCCGATGCCTTGAGCGTCGTATTGTCGAAACGCACCAGCAGGTCGCCGGTCTTTACCGGCTGGTTGGGCTTGACCAGGAATTCGGCAATTACACCATCCAGTGGCGCAGTCACCACGCGGCCGTTGAGCGGCACCACTTCTGCCGGAGCCAGTACCGACTGACGCACCGGTATCCATAGGGCCAGGAACAGCACAGCCACCACGGCGAACCGGCGCTTGCGGTTGAAGCGCATACGCCAGGGTTTGCGCGGCTGCAGCGCCAGCCAGGCGTGCGCGTAGGTATCGCCCAACTGAGTCAGCAGGAGCTTTTCCGAAGCGCTCCAGGCACGGTCGCGGGCGATCCACAGACCACCGAATACGACACCGCCACGGTCACGCAGCGGCAGCCAGAAGACGTGCGGTGCACAAAGCTCGTTCCAGTCGCTGCGCACCTGCTGATCGAAGGCGTCGATGCTCACCGAGTCAGGCTGGTTCAGCCGTTCCAGCTTTTCCTGCTGGACGACCGCCTGCTCGACGAAGGCCACGAACGGCGCATTGGGCTCGACCATACTGATGCCGGTTACCGCTTTGACCTTGCCGGCGATGACCAGGGCTGCATGGCGAAAACCGAAAAGCGCCTGGCCGTCATTGACCAGGCTGTAGGCCAATTGCTCGATGCTGGCGGCCGCGCGAGTGACCCGCTCAAGCTCGAGAAACTGTGCAAATACCCGTTCTACGGCGCCGGGCACCGGGGCGTTCATTGGCGCTCCGCGAAGCTGGCCGTGCCACTCATGCCCGCCAGCAAGCCCTCGGATTTGGGCAGGCTGGCGACCAGCAGCAGGGTCTGGCTGCCCTCATCGATGCGCGCGCCCAGGCGCTTGACCGTGGCGGTCAACGCTTTGCCGGTTTCATCGGGAACGAAGGTGAAGGTCTGGCCCGGCTTGATACGCGCCATCCAGCGCGAGGGCACCAGCACGTGGATTTCCAGGGTGCGATTGTCGACGATCTCCAGCATCGGCGTACCGGCCGAGACGCTTTCGTAGCGCTGCACCTTACGTGCGACAACCTGACCGTCATAAGGCGCCACCACGCTGCAGCGCTTGACCTGCACCTGGTAGACATTGGCCTGGGCCTGGGCTTCGGCCAGCCGGGCCTCGGCACGGGCGACCTCGAAGCGGCCCACCGAATTCAGCGATGCCAGTTGCCTGTTGTGCGCCAGCTCTTCATTCGCGCCACGCGTGGCAGCCTGCGCGGCCACCAGCTGTGCCTGAAAGGCCGAGCAGTCAAAACGCGCCAGCAGGTCCCCTTTGCTGAAGGACTCGCCTTCGCGTACGGGCAGCTCGGTAATGCGCCCCGACAGCTCGCTGGCCAACACCGCCTGGTCCTGAGCCCGCAGCACACCGCGTGCTTCGCTGGCGGCTGGCGACTGGGTGGCCGGCTTGTCGAGCAGCGGGTCGTTATCGGCCGACGTCTGCGCCTGCACCCAAGGGGTCAGGCAAAACAATCCAAAAGCGATTCCTTGCATATAACGCATCACGCAGACTCCATGTCGGACGCGGCCAGTCTACGACAGCCATGTCAGCCGTCAAGCGAGTTGCCAGTATCCCGACGGGCAGCGCTGAACGACCTCCGGCACTCAGATCAGTGGCGTACTGGCCTCCACCAACCAACGTTCCAGACCTTCCAGGTCGGGGATCCGCGCCTGGGTTTCGCCCACCTGCACGGCGGCCAGTTCCAGGTCGGCCAGCGGCACGTCGACATAGCTGAGCTGGCCGTCGACCTTGTGCGAACGCGGGATACCCTGGATCAGCAGCGCCAGGTAGCGCAGCTCCGGGCGCCCGCCCAGGGCGTTGAGCACGACGATGCGCGCGCGCCCGCCGACCTTGGTGCGTCCGCCACAGGCGGCCTCGAAACTGAGCAGTGGCAGTTCCAGGTCGCGCCAGTAGATGGTGCCCAGGAACCAGGCCGGGGCCTGCGGATCGGCCTGGCAGTCCTGATAGTCGATCAGTTCCGCCACCGCCACGTTGGGCAGCAGCAGAAAGCGGTCGCTCAGCGGCAGCAGCAGGGTGGTGAGGCTGGCGCGACGGCTGGATTCATAGGCGAGGTCAGGCATGGTAGGCACTCCAGCGGGCGATGCTTTCCAGCAGCACCGACTCCTGGTACGGCTTGCTGAGGTATTCGTTGACCCCGAGGGCCATGGCGCGGTCGCGGTGCTTCTGCCCCGAGCGCGAAGTGATCATGATGATCGGCAGGTGCCGCAGGCGGTCATGCTGGCGAATCTGGCTGGCCACGTCGAAGCCGTCCATGCGCGGCATCTCGATGTCCAGCAGCAGCACGTCGGGGGTGTACTCCTCCAAAAGCGCCATGGCATCGACCCCATCCTTGGCGGTGGCCACGCGCATGCCGTGGCGTTCCAGCAGGCGGCTGGTGACCTTGCGCACGGTCACCGAGTCATCCACCACCATCACCCGCAGCGCTCGTCGCCCGGCATGCCCGATGGCGGGCACCTGGGCACCCGGCTCGTGGATCGCCAGGCGCGCGTGCTGGGTGCGCAGCCAGGCCAGCAGGTCGAGAATCAGCACGACTCGGCCATCGCCGAGAATGGTCGCGCCGCTGACCCCCTGCACCCTGGCGAACTGCGGACCGAGCTTCTTGACCACGATTTCCCGGGTGCCGGCCAGCGCATCGACCTGCACGGCGACCCACTGGTCCTGCTGGTGAACCAGCAGCACCGGCAGCGGCTGCATCTGGTCGTGCAGGCTGGGGCGGCTCATGCCCAGCAGCTCGCCGAGGTAACGCAGCTCGTAGGTACGCCCACCGTAGCGGTAGCGCGGTACGGCTTCCTGGTAGCGCTCCAGCAGTTCGCCGGGCATCACCCGCACCAGGCCCTGCACCGTGTTGAGCGGCAAGGCGAACTGCTCGTCGCCACACTGCACCATCAGCGCCCGGTTGACCGACACCGAGAACGGCAGGCGAATGCGAAAATGCGTGCCCTGCCCCGGCAACGAGTCGATGCTCATCGAGCCGCCCAGCTGCTTGACCTCGGCATGCACCACGTCCATACCCACGCCACGCCCGGAGATCTGGGTGATGACCTCGGCGGTGGAAAAGCCTGCTTCGAGGATGAACGGCAGCACTTCGTGATCGGCGAGCACCGCATCTTCCTGGATCAGCCCGCGCTTGATCGCCTTGCGGCGCACCGCCGCCATATCGACACCGGGACCGTCGTCGCTCAGCTCGATGACGATATCGCCGCCCTCGTGGCGCAGGTCGAGGCGAATGTGGCCCTGCTCGGGCTTGCCGGCGGCAATGCGCCGTTCGGTACTTTCCAGGCCGTGGTCGACGGCATTGCGCAGCATGTGCTCCAGCGGCGCGACCATGCGTTCCAGCACGCTGCGGTCCATCTCGCCTTCGGCGTTGCCGACATCGAACTGCACCAGCTTGTTGAGTTCACCGGCCACTTGGCGCACCACGCGGCGCAGACGCGGCACCAGACGCTCGAAGGGCACCATGCGGGTGCGCATCAGGCCTTCCTGCAGTTCGGTGTTGACCCTGGCCTGCTTGCCCAGCAGGGTCTCGGCGTAACGGTTGTGGCGGTCGAGGGTTTCCTTGAGGTCGACCAGGTCGGAAGCCGACTCGCTCAAGGCCCGCGACAGTTGTTGCAGTTGCGAGTGGCGGTCCATCTCCAGTGGGTCGAAGTCTTCATAGCCGCGCCGCTCGCCATGGCTCTGCTCACGGCTGAGGATGCGCCCCTGGGTTTCGGTTTCCAGGCGCCGCAACTGGTCGCGCATGCGTTCGAGGGTGGTTTCCATCTCTACCAGGGTGCCCTGGGTGTCGAGGATCTGCTGCTCGATACGGCCCCGGAAAATCGAGGTTTCACCGGCCAGGTTGACCAGTTGTTCGAGGTCCTCGGCGGCGACCTTGACCATTTCCGGGCCGGCGCGCTCGGCCTCGGCGTCATGCGCCGGCAGCGGCGGCGCCGGTACGGCGACCGGCGGTTCCAGCGTGTCGAGCTGGCGGATGCTGTCGATCAGCCGCGTGGGATCGGGCAGCGGCCGCTCTTCACGCTCGGCATCGAGCATGTCGGCAAGCAGGTCATGGCCGCGTTGCAGCAGACTCAGCAACAGTGGCGCAGCCTGGCGCGTACCGGCGAACAGCGCCTCGTAGAGCGATTCGACTTCATGGGCCAGGTCGCTGATGGGTTTGATCTCGACCATCCGCGCACCGCCCTTGAGGGTATGCAGGTCGCGCAGCAGGTTCTCTACCTCCTGCAGGTTGTGCGGGTCGACCTGCCAGCGCGCCAGCGCCGCACCAGCGCTGTCGAGAATGTCGGCGGCTTCCTGGAGAAAGATGTCACGCAGCTCGGGGTCACGCTCCGGGCCGCTCGGCGCGGCCTTCGCCTCCGGCACGGCGTCCGCGCCAGGCACACGCACCTTGCGCAGCGCCTCGATGGCGGTGATCAGCGCCAGGGGCGCGGTCAGCGGCTGGCCGTGGCGCAGTTGTTCGAGCATCAGGGCCAGTTGATCGTGGCTCTTGATCAGCAGGTCGGCCAGCTCTGCCGAATAGCCGTAGCGACGCTCGGTGAGCCCGGCATATAGCGCTTCGAGTTCATGGCCCAGGTCACTCATGGCGGTGACCCCGGCCATGCGTGCGCCGCCCTTCAGGGTGTGCAGGTCGCGCTGCAACGACGGCAGGGGCTGCGGGTTGTCAGGGGCGGTCAGCCAGCGTTGCAGTGCCTGCCCGGCACTGTCGAGGATATCCGTTGCCTCTTCGAGGAAGATGGCCACGATTTCATCGTCGGGCGCGCTTTCATCGGCCAGCTGGCCAGTCGCCGCGCCCAGCTCGGTGACCCGGCTGCCGTCGCGGGCCACCAGCCCAGTGGCGGTCGGGTCCAGGGCCTGGTCCAGCAGGCCATGCAAGGCCGCCACGCAGTCCGGGCGCGGTTGCACGTCCTGCCCGGCCGCCAACTGGTCGAACATGTCGATCAGTGCTTCGTGGGCCTGCTCGGCCGCGTCGAAGAAGCGCTCGCTGGCTGCCAGGCTGCTTTCCTCGACCGCGCCATAGAGGTCCAGCAGGGCCTCGCACAGCTCGTCGATCTGCGGCAGGTCGGCCAGGTGTGCGGCGTGGCCGAGACTGGTCAGTTCGTCGAGCAGCGCCGTGAGTTCCTGGCGGTCGCCAGGATGCTCACGCCAGCGCTGCAACAGACCTTCGGCGTCCAGGACGATATCCATGCCCTGCTGCAGGAAGGTCTGGATCAGCTTGGGGTTCGCCTGCACTGGCGCGTCGCTGGCGTCCTGCAGAGCAGCGGCCAGGCGCTGGGAAAGCAGCGCTTGCGCGGCCTCGATCACCTCCGCCGCACCTTCGATAGGCGCCAGCGGCTGGCTGTCGAGCTGCTCCAGTCCCCGGTGGAACAACGGCTCGGCACTGCGCAGCAGGTTCAGTTCAGGGGTTTCGATGGCAATCAGGTGGGCCTTGCACTCGCGCACCAGTTCATCCAGCGCCTTGGCCAGTTCAGCGATCGGCAGCACGCCGGCCATGTAGGCACTGCCTTTGAGGGTGTGCAGCGCACGGTGCAGGTCGTCACCGGCCAGCGCCTGCCCACGGGTGGCGCGGTCCAGGAAGCGGTCGAGCACCTGCAGATGCCCCAACGCCTCCTGACGGAAGATTTCCAGCAGCAGTGGGTCGATGCGCTCGTCGCTCGCTGGTGGGTTGCCGCTGGCCAGCGCCTGGGCCTGGGCGGCCAGGCGGTCGGCCTCGGAATGCGGTGCCTGCCGGCCGCTGGCGAAGTCGTGGATCAGCTCGGGCAGCAGCGCCTGGACTTCGCCCAGCAGCTGGCGCACTGGCTGGGCGGGCTCGCGCTGGCCTTCGAGAATACGGTTGAGCAGGTTTTCCACCGCCCAGGCCAGTTCGCCGATGACCAGCGCGCGCACCATGCGCCCGCTGCCCTTGAGGGTATGGAAGGCGCGGCGCACCTCAGTCAATGGCTGCTGGGCGTTGGCTCCCGGCGTGGCCAGGGCGATCAGCCAGCGCGGTACATGCTCGCGCAGCGCGGCCAGTACCTCTTCGGCCTCCTCGACGAACACCTCGCGCAGCTCGGCGTCCACCGGCGCCTCGTCGTCCGGTGGCGGCAACAGGCGCAGCGGCATGTCGCGGCCTGGCGGGTTGACCGCCGCCACCGGCCGGGCCAGGGCCTGCACGATGTCCTGGCCATCGGCATCATGGCGCGCCGGTCGGGCGTCGGCCTCTGGTGGCGGCAGGCCCGCCAGCTCCTGCGCCGGCGCGCAGCCCAGGCGCGCCAGGCTGTCGTGGGCCATGTCGAGGTAACGGTCGCCGGGCGCTTCGTGGTCTTCGCCCATGCGCGCCAGGTAGAAGTCGATGGCGCACAGCGCCTCGGCCCAGGCTTGCAAAGCCTCCGGCCCCGGATGCTCGGCGGCGTCCAGCAGGTGCTCGCGCACATAGAAAGCGCAGGTGGCCAACAGCGCGGCGGCGCGCACCAGGGGAATCATCGCCAGCGCGCCGCGGACCTGAACCAGGTGTTCATAGAGCCCCTGCAGCGGCTCACGGGACCAGCCCTGCTCGGTGCAGGCAGTCATTTCCTCCATCACCTGCTGCAGAACCAGGCGCGCCTCGCGGATCACCAGCTGGTGAATACGCGTGAGGTCGGTGGTGGGCAGGTGGCTTTCCTCGCGGCGGCTGTCGCCGATCACCCCGATCATGCCCGCCAGGGTCGACTCGACGTACAGCAAGGCGCCGGCCACATCCATCAACACCGCATCGGCGGGCTCGCGCTGGCCCTGGGCGATCCCCTGAACCATCGCCACCTGGTCGATGATGACCTTGCGCGGCTGGCCGAAGCCCAGCACCGCCAGGGTATCGGCGATCTGGCGCAGCGCCGGCAGCAGCGCGCTCAGTTCGCTGACCCGCTGGCGGTCGCCACGCACGAAGACGTCGAGGCGCTCCTTGGCGCGAACCAGGCCTTCGCAGACCGCCAGGATCACCGTGCGCATGGCATCGCGGTCCGGTGCGGTCATGCCGCCGGAGGCCTGCACCGAGACATGCCCGTCGGGCAGCGCTTCGCCCAGCGCATAGCGTTCCTGCAAGGCCAGGATGCCCGGTGCCTGGCTGTCGGATTTGGCGATGTAGAACAGCAGGCTCTTGAGCAGCTCGTCTGGCGCTGGCTGGTTGATGCCCTGCACGCCCTGCCCGGCCAGGCGTGCCAGCTCGCGCTCGACCTCCTGCAGCAGG
The DNA here is from genome assembly GCF_913777995.1 of uncultured Pseudomonas sp. Classification (GTDB taxonomy): domain Bacteria; phylum Pseudomonadota; class Gammaproteobacteria; order Pseudomonadales; family Pseudomonadaceae; genus Aquipseudomonas. Next base: position 64,443 of record NZ_CAJYVE010000050.1, read on the forward strand.
CTGCGCAGTGCCGGGCTGTTGGTGAAGCTGCCCGCCGCCATGGCCTCTACCAGCGCCTCAACGATCTGCCACAGGGCCTCCAGCGGCGCGCCAGCGCACAGCTGCTGTAACTGCTCGAACACCTCGCTCATGTTCTGCAGGTGGGTCTGCACGTCCTGCTCGCGCAGCAGCCCGGCGTGGGCTTGCTGCAGGCACTGCCGCCAGGCGTCCAGCCGCTGCGCCCAGTCCGCCAAGTCGCGTTCGGCCAGGGCCTGCTCGTCGAGCGGCGGCGTGTCGTCCAGGCGTGGTGCGAACAGGCTGGTTTCCGAAAGCAGCCCCTCGCCGCGCGCGCTGCGCAGGTCGTTGAGCAAGGGCAGGATCATCAGCGGCAGGTCGCGCCGCGCGGCGTGGACGCGCTCCAGATAATCGGGTAACTGGCCCATGGCCTGGTCGAGCAACAGCATGGCTTCGTCGGGGTGGCCGACGCGGTGCTCGCGCAGGGCGATCACCAGCTGTTCGATTTCCTCGGCCAGCAGCGCGGCGCCATAGAACTCGATCATCTGCAGGCTGCCATGCACCTGGTGCACGGCGTGCAGACACTGCTCCAGCGCGGTAGCGTCGTGGCCCGCCGCCGTGAAGGCATCCAGGCACTGACGGGCCTGGCGCAGGTTGTCGGCAATCTCGCCGCGCAGCCACTGCAGGGCGACGTAATCGTGATGATCAGGCATGGCGCTGCCGGCTCTTGCGGTGCGGGGCGCCCATCATCGCGCATCCCGTGAGGCTGGCAGGGTGAAGCCGGACACCGAGCGACGCATGGCACTGGCCAGTTTCGCCAGGTTGCCGATGCTCTCGGCGGTGGCCTTGGTGCCGGAAGTGGTCTGCGAAGTGATCTGCTGGATCACCGTCATGGTCTGGGCGATCTGCCCGGCCGACACCGCCTGCTGCTGAGCGGCGTCGGTGATGCTCTCGATGAGTTCGGCGAGCACCCGTGAAACGCCTTCGATCTCTTCCAGGGCCACCCCGGCATCCTGGGCCAGGCGCGCCCCGCGCACCACCTCGCTGGTGGTCTGCTCCATGGAGATCACCGCCTCGTTGGTGTCATTCTGGATGGCCCGCACCAGGGTCTCGATCTGCTTGGTCGCCGACGACGAACGCTCGGCCAGGCGTTGCACCTCGTCGGCCACCACGGCGAAGCCACGCCCGGCGTCGCCGGCCATGGATGCCTGGATCGCCGCGTTGAGAGCGAGGATGTTGGTCTGGTCCGAGATGTCGTCGATCAGGCTGACGATGTCGCCGATTTCCTGGGACGACTCGCCCAGGCGCTTGATGCGCTTGGAGGTGTCCTGGATCTGCTCGCGAATGTTGTCCATGCCGTGGATGGTGTTGTGCACCACCTCGTTGCCCTTGTTGGCGATGGCTACCGAACGCGCCGCCACAGTGGAAGACTCCGAGGCGTTGCTGGACACCTGGTCGATGGACTGCGCCATGTCGGTGATTGCCGTCGAGGCCGCGCTGATCTGCAGTGCCTGGTGTTCCGAAGCACCGGCCAGCTGCATCGCGGTGGCCTGGGTGTCCTGCACGGCGGCCGCCACCTGCTCGGCGGTGAAGTTGATGGTGGCGACCAGTTCGCGCAGTTGGTCGATGGAAAAGTTGATCGAGTCGGCAATCGCGCCGGTGAAGTCCTCGGTGACCGACGCGGCCACGGTCAGGTCGCCGTCGGCCAGGTCTTCGATTTCATCCAGCAGGCGCATGATCGCCGCCTGGTTGCGCTCGCTCTTCTGCGCGGTTTCGTGCAGTTGCCGGTTGGTCTCGCGGACCATCACCAGGCCGATGAGAATCACCGACATCAGCGCCAGCAGGCCCAGCAGGTAACCGCCTACCGAGTTGAGGCTGCGCTGGCTGGCCAGGTGTTCAAGGCTGCCGGCCAGCGCCGAGGCCTGGTCGAGCAGGGTCTGGGAGGTGGTGAAGATCTTGCCGGCGGCCTCGCGGACCTGGAACAGCTCCGGCGAGGTTTCCAGAATCTCGTCCACCGAGCCGGAAACGAACTGGAACAGCTCGGCGATTTCCGTGAGCCGCGCACGGGCATCGCGGTCCTGGACCTGGCTGATATTGATACCCGGGTTGCCTTCGAGCATGCCGTTGAGCACCCGGCCGAACTGGCTGGCGTCGCGACCGAAGGCATCGGCGGCCTGCACGGCGGTGTCATCGCCGGCCAGCACGGTGTTCACCGCACCAAGAATCCGCTCGGCGAGCAGGGCCTGACGCTGGGCAAGCACCACCTGGCTGGCCGGGGCGTGGCTCTGCAGGAGGATTTCGACGACTTTCTCGTACTGGGTCTGCAATTGCGGGATGGTTTCGGCCAGGGTGGCGGCCACCTGATGCAGCGACAGCACGGTCTGCTCGTTGGCAAGGATCACGTCGGTACTCTTGCGCAGCGCTTCCCAGTCGTTCTGCACCGCACGCAACTCGTCGCGCACCGCCGAGGGTGCAGCCGGCAGGCCGGTGCTGCGGTCACCATTGCGCAGGTAACCCCAGCGCCGGTCGAAGTCGTTGCGTGCATCGGCCAGCAGCTTGAACGCCTGGGCCTTGCCGCCGGCCGCCTCGGTGGCATTCTTGGCGATGCGCTGGGACAGCACGCGCAGCTCGCCGGCATGGCCGATGTACTGCTTGTCGTAGTTCGACTGGGTGTTGAGGTACGCGAAATTGGCGAACAGCAGGATGATCAGCACGATCAACGCGATGAACAGCACCACGATCTGCCGCCTGCTGCGCAGTCCCTCCTGGGACTTGCCTGTATTGGTCATCGATCAGGCCCCCGCCCGGCCAGCTGCCACTCGTTCAAACTACACCGCCACATCCAGGAAATCCGCCGACTGCACCAGGGCCTTGGTGCTGAACACCCGCCAGCGTCGCGCGGCCTGGAACTGCCCACGGATGAAAGGCGCCATGCGCGCCCCACAACCGGCATCGGCGCCCGGCAGCAGGTCGGCAGGCTCGAAATGCTGCAGGCCGAGGACCTCGTCGACCAGCAGCCCGGTGAACACCTCCTGATGCTCCACCACCAGCACCCGGCGCTGCTTGCGCAGCGACGAGTACGTCTGGCCGAAGTAACGCCCCAGGTCCATCACCGGCAACAGCCGTCCGCGCAGGTTGGCGATGCCCGCCACCCAGGGCCTGACCCCGGGCATTGCCGCCACCCGCGGCTCGTTGAGGATCTCGGCAATCTCGCCCATGGGCGTGACGAACCATTGCTCGCCCAGGCGAAAGCCGATGCCGCTCCAGTCCTGCTCGCGGGTTTCCTGCGATGGCAGACCCGCAGCCAGCGAACGGCAGCGCTGGTCGATGTCGAACAGCAGCTCGAAGGCGGTGCGCGACTTGCCCATGGGCGAGCCCGGCTTCAGCCGGCCAGCACCGCGTTGAGGGTTTTCATCAGGGTTTCTTCGGTGACCGGCTTGGTCAGGTAGTCGCGCGCGCCCTGCCGCGTGCCCCAGACCTTGTCGGTCTCCTGGTCCTTGGTGGTGATCATGATCACCGGGATGCTGCGCGTGCCTTCGTCCTTGCTCAACTGGCGAGTGGCCTGGAAGCCGTTCAGGCCGGGCATGACGATGTCCATCAGCACCGCGTCGGGCTTCTCCTGGCGCGCCAGGGCCACGCCATCGGCGCCGTTCTCGGCCTTGAGCACCTCGTGGCCGTGCTTTTCCAGGATGCTGGTGAACTTGTACATCTCGGTCGGCGAGTCATCGACGATCAGTATTCGAGCCATGGTATTCCCCAAAAAGGTGGCAGGCCGGCGCTGCGCACGCCGGCCTCAGGATACATGTTGTTCGACCGCGACGAAGCCGGGGACGTGCACCCGGATCGCGCCCAGGAGTTCCTGGGGGCTGAACGGCTTGGTCAGGAACTGGTCGCAGCCGACGATGCGGCCCTTGGCCTTATCGAACAGGCCGTCCTTGGAAGACAGCATGATGACCGGCGTGGAGCGGAACGAGCGATGATTCTTGACCAGCGCGCAGGTCTGATAGCCATCCAGGCGCGGCATCATGATGTCGACGAAGATGATCCGCGGGTGGTGGTCGGCGATCTTGGCCAGCGCGTCGAAGCCATCGACAGCGGTGATGACCTCGCAACCGGCGTTCCTGAGGATGGTCTCGGCCGTGCGGCGGATGGTCCGCGAGTCGTCGATGACCATCACCTTCAAGGCGGGAGCATGCTGTTCCATGTGGGATGTTCCGTCGCCGCAGCGAATGTTTGCGTGGCCTGCACGGCACCCGGGCCTGAGGCAGAGCGGCACAGGGCGGATGCCGAGACGTTTTAGCACACTCTCGGAGCGCAATCCATAAACCCCACCCGCCCCTTGACCCGGAGCACGCCGCCCGCCACCCTGACGCCTGTTTCGGCCCACGGCCATCACCGGACATATAGAGGAACCTGCCCATGAGCGTTCGCCTAGGAATCGTCATGGACCCCATTGAGCGCATCTCCTACAAGAAGGACAGCTCGCTGGCCATGCTCCTGGCCGCTCAGGAGCGCGGCTGGTCGCTGTTCTACATGGAGCTGCCCGACCTGTACCAGAACCTGGGCCAGGCCCGCGCGCGCATGAAGCCGCTGAAGGTCTTCGCCGACCCGGCCAAGTGGTTCGAATTCGGCGCAGAACAGGACAGCGGCCTGGACGAGCTGGACGTGATCCTGATGCGCAAGGACCCGCCCTTCGACATGGAGTTCGTCTACTCCACCTACCTGCTGGAGCAGGCCGAGCGGGCTGGCGTGCTGGTGGTCAACAAGCCGCAGAGCCTGCGTGACTGCAACGAAAAGCTGTTCGCCACGCTGTTCCCGCAGTGCACCCCGCCGACCCTGGTCAGCCGCCGCGCGGACATCCTGCGCGCCTTCACCGAGCAACAGGGCGACACCATCCTCAAGCCGCTGGACGGCATGGGCGGCACCTCGATCTTCCGCCACCGTGCCGGCGACCCGAACCTGTCGGTGATCCTCGAAACCCTCACCGCCAACGGCACCCAGCAGATCATGGCGCAGGGCTACCTGCCGGCAATCAAGGACGGCGACAAGCGCATCCTGATGATCGATGGCGAGCCGGTGCCGTACTGCCTGGCGCGTATCCCGGCCGCCGGCGAGACGCGTGGCAACCTGGCGGCTGGCGGCCGCGGCGAAGCCCGCCCGCTGACCGAGCGTGACCGCTGGATCGCCGCCCAGGTCGGCCCGACCCTGCGTGAAAAGGGCCTGCTGTTCGTGGGGCTGGATGTGATCGGCGAACACCTCACGGAAATCAACGTCACCAGCCCGACCTGCATCCGCGAAATCGACAATGCCTACGGCACGCGCATCGGCAGCCTGCTGATGGATGCCATCGAAAAGAAACTCAAGCGCTGACGCTCAAGGCGACGGGACGCCCGTCGCCTGCGCCTTGCCACCCGCGCGATTGAGTTATGATGCGCCTCTTGCGAACGCAGACCTGCAGGTTCAAGTAATGCCGAGCCACCCATGAACGCGATGGCCCAAAACCCTCTCGTACTCGACTACTCCTACCGTGGCGTGCGCCCACGCGACCGCCTCGGCTTCACGCTGCTGATCGCCGCGCTGGTGCACCTGGCGCTGATCCTCGGCATAGGCTTCACCTACGTGAAGCCCGAGAAGATCTCGCAGACCCTGGAGATCACCCTGGCCACCTTCAAGAGCGAGAAGAAGCCCGCCCAGGCCGACTTCCTCGCCCAGGACAACCAGGAAGGCAGCGGCACCCTGGACCACGCCCAGACTCTCAAGACCACCGAGCTGGCGCCCTACCAGGACACCGAGATCAACAAGGTCACCCCGCCACCGTCCAGCAAACCGGTGGAAAAGCAGGAGGCCGCCAAGACCGCCGTGGCCACTCGCGCGCATACCCCGGAAAAGACCGTTGCCAAACGCGAAGAGGTCAAGCCCGAACCCAAGCAGCGCGAAACGCCAACCTTCGACAGCGCACAGTTGAGCAGCGAGATCGCCAGCCTGGAAGCCGAACTGTCTGCCGAGCAGCAGCGCTACGCCAAGCGGCCCAAGATCCACCGCCTCAACGCGGCCTCGACCATGCGCGACAAGGGTGCCTGGTACAAGGAAGACTGGCGCAAGAAGGTCGAGCGGGTCGGCAACCTCAACTACCCCGAGGAGGCTCGCCGCCAGCAGATCTACGGCAGCCTGCGCCTGCTGGTGTCGATCAACCGCGATGGTTCGCTGTACGAAGTGCTGGTACTGGAGTCCTCCGGCCAGCCACTACTGGACCAGGCCGCGCAGCGCATCGTGCGCCTGGCCGCACCATTTGCGCCGTTCACCGGCGATCTGGCCGACATCGACCGACTGGAGATCATCCGCACCTGGAAGTTCGCCAAGGGTGACCGGCTGTCCAGTAACTGAAGCGCCCCGCGTCCGGCGGGGCGATGCGAGAACAGACAGTTGTCAGGGCGCCCCCGGCAGAGCCACACTACGCCCCATGAAAAACGTCGCCCCGAGTTACCTCAAGCACCATTTCCTGATCGCCATGCCGAACATGGAAGATCCCAATTTCGCGCAGACCTTGACCTACATCGTCGAGCACAACGCCAATGGTGCCATGGGGCTGGTGATCAACCGCCCGCAGGAGCTGACTTTGGCCGACGTGCTCGAACAGCTGCGCCCTGAAGAGCTGGCGCCGGTACGCTGCCAGAGCATCCGCATTCATTCCGGCGGCCCGGTGCAGACCGACCGCGGTTTCGTCCTGCACCCCAGCGGCCCGGTGTTCCAGGCCACCGTGGAGCTGGGCGGCCTGTCGTTGTCCACCTCCCAGGACATCCTGTTCTCCATCGCCGACGGCAACGGTCCGGAAAAGAGCCTGATCGCCCTCGGCTATGCCGGCTGGGACGCCGGCCAGCTGGATGCCGAAATGGCCGCCAACGCCTGGCTGACCTGCCCGTTCGACCCCGCGGTGCTGTTCGAGACCGACAGCGAACAGCGCCTGCAGGCCGCCGCCGCGCGCCTGGGCGTGAACCTCAGTCTGCTGTCGACTCAGGCGGGCCACGCCTGATGACAGCGCTGCGCCTGATCCTCGGCTTCGACTACGGCACCCGCTCGATCGGCGTCGCCGTCGGCCAGGCGGTGACCGGCCAGGCCCGCGAACTCTGCACCCTCAAGGCGCAGAACGGCGTGCCGGACTGGAATAAGGTCCAGGCCTTGTTCGACGAATGGCAACCCGATGCCGTGGTGGTCGGCCTGCCGCTGAACATGGACGGCACGCCCAGCGAGATGTGCGCCCGCGCCGAAAAATTCTCGCGCCAGCTCAATGGCCGCTTCAACGTCCCGGCCTATACCCACGACGAACGCCTGACCACCTTCGAAGCCAAGGGCGAGCGCATGGCCCGCGGCGGCCAGCGCGGCAGTTACCGCGACAACCCCGTGGACGCCATTGCCGCCGCCCTGTTGCTGCAAGGCTGGCTGGACCACAACAGCGAGCTGCTCGATGCGTGACCTTTTGCCGTCGAAAAGCTTCGATACCCCCGGATTTCACGTTTGCGCTTGAGCGACGCCCCTGGATGGGCAGCGCCGAGCCTCTGAAGGAGCCAGCATGAGTTTGCCCAACCCCGCCGACCTGATCCGTCAGATGGCCACCGACCTGAACGCTCACCTGAGCCAGCGCGGCATCGCCGAGCCGCGCTTCATCGGCATCCGCACCGGTGGCGTGTGGGTGGCGCAGGCCTTGCTGGAAAGCCTGGGCAGCCAGGCGCCGCTCGGCACCCTGGACGTGTCCTTTTACCGCGACGACTTCAGCCAGAACGGCCTGCATCCGCAGGTGCGCCCATCGGAGCTGCCGTTCGAGATCGAAGGCCAGCACCTGGTATTGATCGACGACGTGCTGATGAGCGGCCGTACGGTACGCGCGGCGCTCAACGAGCTGTTCGATTACGGCCGCCCGGCCAGTGTCACTCTGGTCTGCCTGCTGGACCTCAATGCCGGTGAGCTGCCGATCCGTCCCGACGTGGTGGGCGCCGAACTGGCCCTGGCGCCGCATGAACGCGTCAAGCTGAGCGGCCCGGCGCCGCTGGCACTGGAAATCCAAGACCTCTCCACCGCCTCAGCCCTTTAAGAGTCCATTGCGATGACGCCTCTCGACGCCAAGCGCCCGCTGCAGCTCAATCACCAGGGCCAGCTGCGCCACTTCCTGTCCCTGGACGGCCTGCCCCGCGAACTGCTCACCGAAATCCTCGACACCGCCGATTCCTTCCTGGAGGTCGGCGCCCGGGCGGTGAAAAAAGTCCCGCTGCTGCGCGGCAAGACTGTCTGCAACGTGTTCTTCGAAAACTCCACACGCACCCGCACCACCTTCGAACTGGCCGCCCAGCGGCTGTCGGCAGATGTGATCTCGCTGAACGTGTCGACCTCCTCGACTAGCAAGGGCGAGACGCTGTTCGACACGCTGCGCAACCTCGAAGCCATGGCCGCCGACATGTTCGTGGTGCGTCATGCCGACTCGGGCGCGGCACACTTCATCGCCGAGCATGTGTGCCCGGAGGTGGCGATCATCAACGGTGGGGACGGGCGTCATGCGCACCCGACCCAGGGCATGCTCGACATGCTGACCATCCGCCGCCACAAGGGCAGCTTCGAGAACCTCTCGGTGGCCATCGTCGGCGACATCCTGCACTCGCGGGTGGCGCGCTCGAACATGCTGGCGCTCAAGGCCCTGGGTTGCCCGGACATCCGCGTCATCGGCCCCAAGACCCTGCTGCCGGTGGGCGTCGAGCAATACGGGGTGAAGGTCTACACCGACATGGCCCAGGGCCTGAAGGACGTCGACGTGGTGATCATGCTGCGCCTGCAGCGTGAGCGCATGCAGGGCGGGCTGCTGCCCAGCGAGGGTGAGTTCTACCGCCTGTTCGGCCTGACCACCGCGCGCCTGGCCGGTGCCAAGCCCGACGCCATCGTCATGCACCCCGGCCCGATCAACCGTGGCGTGGAAATCGAATCCGCCGTGGCCGACGGCCCGCACTCGGTGATTCTCAACCAGGTCACCTACGGCATCGCCGTGCGCATGGCGGTACTGTCCATGGCCATGAGCGGGCAAACCGCACAACGTCAATTCGAGCAGGAGAACGCCCTGTGAAGCTCAGCATTCTCGGCGCTCGCGTCATCGACCCGGCCAGCGGCATGGACCAGGTCACCGATCTGCACATCGAAGCCGGCAAGCTGCTGGCCATCGGCGCCGCCCCAGCCGGCTTCGAACCGGCCCAGCGCATCGACGCCACGGGCCTGGTCGCGGCCCCCGGACTGGTCGACCTCAACGTTGCGCTGCGCGAGCCGGGCTACAGCCGCAAGGGCAGCATTGCCAGTGAGACCCGCGCCGCCACAGCCGGCGGCGTGACCAGCCTGTGCTGCCCGCCGCGTACCAAGCCGGTGCTGGACACCTCGGCGGTGGCCGAGCTGATTCTCGACCGCGCCCGTGAGGCCGGCTTCAGCAAGGTCTATCCCATCGGCGCCCTGAGCAAGGGCCTGGAAGGTGAACAGCTCGCCGAACTGGTGGCGCTGCGCGACGCTGGCTGCGTGGCTTTCGGCAACGGCCTGAAGACCTTCGCCAACACCCGCACCCTGTGCCGCGCGCTGGAATACGCGGCGACCTTCGACCTGACGGTGATCTTCAATTCGCAGGATCATGACCTGGCCGCCGGTGGCCTGGCCCACGAAGGCCCGACCGCCAGCTTCCTGGGCCTGGTCGGCATCCCGGAAACCGCCGAAACCGTGGCCCTGGCCCGCGACCTGCTGCTGGTGGAACAGAGCGGCGTGCGCGCGCACTTCAGCCAGCTGACCAGTGCCCGCGGTGCCGCGATGATCGCCGAGGCCCAGGCCCGCGGCCTGCCGGTGACCGCCGATGTGGCGCTGTACCAGTTGATCCTCACCGACGAAGCGTTGATCGACTTCTCCAGCCTGTACCATGTGCAGCCGCCGCTGCGCACCCGCGCCGACCGTGACGGCCTGCGCGAGGCGGTGAAGGCCGGGGTGATCCAGGCGATTTCCAGCCATCACCAGCCCCATGAACGCGACGCCAAGCTGGCGCCGTTCGGCGCCACCGAGCCGGGCATCAGCAGCGTCGAACTGCTGCTGCCGCTGGCCATGACCCTGGTGGAAGACGGCCTGCTCGACCTGCCGACCCTGCTGGCGCGACTGAGCAGCGGCCCGGCAGCGGCCCTGCGTCTGCCGGCTGGCCAGTTGCAGACCGGCAGCGCGGCCGACCTGGTGCTGTTCGACCCGGCGGCCAGCACCCTGGCCGGCCAGGCGTGGCTGTCGAAAGGTGAAAACTGCCCGTTCTTCGGCCACTGCCTGCCGAGCGCGGTGCGTTACACCCTGGTGGACGGGCGCATCGCTTATACCGCCTAGCGGGTCAATTGTAGGAGCGAGCTTGCTCGCGAAGGCTGTTCCACGGTTGCAACAGATGCTGTGACCTCACCGGCCTCTTCGCGAGCAAGCTCGCTCCAACACGCCCACCAGCGTCCGAATGGCGCCGCTTCAGCGGCGCTGCAGCTCGGCGTTGCGCACGGAGATCTGGTCGTTCAGGGTCCAGAAGTCGTACAGCACGCCGATCAGGAACAGGCCACCGGTGAACAGGTAGATGATCCCGGTGACCCACTTGCCCTGATACAGGCGATGCACGCCGAACACGCCCAGAAAGGTCAGCAGGATCCACGCCACGCTGTAGTCGATCGACCCGGAGGTGAAGCGCAGGTCGGCCTCGCGGTCCATCGACGGGATCAGGAACAGGTCGATCAGCCAACCGATGCCCAAGAGCCCGAAAGTGAAGAACCAGATAGTGCCGGTGACCGGCTTGCCGTAGTAGAAACGATGCGCCCCCAGAAAGCCCAGAGTCCACAGCAGATAACCCATGACTTTGCTGTGCGTGTCACCGCGATAGTCGTTCATTGACTGCCTCGAAGCCTCGATAGAAAAAAATTCATGTAAATTTTGTGACTTTTCATTTTCTTTCCGACGTATGGTTCCTCACCGGACAGGCCGGCGCAAAGCCTTGTAACTCAAGGGGTTGTTCCAATCCATGAGAGAGATCGTCAAGAAAAATGCAAAGATCTGTCCGCGCCCGGCGCGATGAGTGGGGTCGGCATTGGCGGCGGGCTGTTATAGAGTTGCGCGCTGATCTTCAAGAGCCCCTGACAAATGCGTCCTTTTTTCAAGACCTGGCTGACCATTTGCCTGCTTATGCCACTGGCCGCCCACGCCACCAATCGTGAGCAACGTCTGCCCGCCGGCTTCACCGGCTACACCGCTCGCGGCCATGCATCGGTTGCCCAGCAAGCGCCGCAGGCCGATACCCGCAGCACCATGACCGCCCCTGCGCAACTGCGCAAGGGCCACGTGATTCAGAACCCTGTGGCGGTCAAGAATTCCCGTAAATCCACCGAAGCCGTTGCCGGTAGCAGCAAGCAGGGCAACGCGGTGGTCAAGCGCGCCCTGGAAACCGTCGGCACGCCTTATCGCTGGGGCGGCAACACGCCCGGCAAGGGCCTGGACTGCAGCGGCCTGGTGAAGTACGCCTTCTCCGACGTGACCAACGTCGACCTGCCGCGCACCTCCGGAGACATGGCTGCCGGGCAAGGCCAGCCGGTCGACCGCAAGGACCTCAAGCCCGGCGACCTGCTGTTCTTCAACATCAAGAGCCGGCGCATCAACCACGTGGCCATCTACCTGGGCAACGACCGCTTCGTTCACGCCCCGCGGCGCGGCAAGGCGGTCACCGTCGACTCGCTGAAGAAGCCGTACTGGGACAAGAACTACAAGGTCGCCAAGCGCGTGCTGCCCAAGCAGAAGGCCCCGCTGAACATCGCCAAGGGCTGAGGCCGCTCCAGGCCGAAGATTCACGCGGCAGGCCGGTAGGACCGGCTTTAACCGCCCCACAATGCGTGTCAGACCGGGGAGGAGCGGCTTCAGCCGCGAAGCGTCCGCCTGTTCACAGCAGATGCAGGGAGTTTCCTGGTGCTTTCGCGGCTAAAGCCGCTCCCACCGGGCCACCTGACGCTTAACCGAACAGTATCGCGGCTAAAGCCGGCCCCACCGGGCGATAGGCGCCTGACTGCCTGTTCAGAAGTTGTCCGGCACCTTGGCTTTTTCCCGGGCCACGTCCCGGGTAATCAGGCCTCGCTTGAGCAACTCGGCGAGGCACATGTCCAGGGTCTGCATGCCCAGCGAGCCACCGGTCTGGATCGCCGAATACATCTGCGCCACCTTGTCTTCGCGAATCAGGTTACGGATTGCCGGCGTGCCGAGCATGATCTCGTGGGCCGCTACCCGCCCGCCGCCGACCTTCTTCAGCAGCGCCTGGGAAATCACCGCATGCAGCGACTCGGAGAGCATCGAGCGGATCATCGACTTTTCCGCCGCCGGGAACACGTCGACGATACGGTCGATGGTCTTGGCCGCCGAGGTGGTGTGCAGGGTGCCGAACACCAGGTGACCGGTTTCCGCAGCGGTGAGCGCCAGGCGGATGGTTTCCAGGTCGCGCATCTCGCCTACCAGAATCACGTCCGGGTCTTCACGCAAGGCTGAACGCAAGGCCTCGGAGAAACCCAGGGTGTCGCGATGCACCTCACGCTGGTTGACCAGGCACTTCTTCGACTCGTGGACGAACTCGATGGGGTCCTCGATGGTGAGGATGTGGTGGTGCTTGTTGCTGTTGAGGTAGTCGATCATCGCCGCCAAGGTGGTCGACTTGCCCGAGCCGGTGGGGCCTGTGACCAGGATCAGCCCGCGCGGCACGTCGGTGATGCGCCGGAAGTTCTCGCCCATGCCCAGGTCGTCGAGGCTGAGTATCTTCGAGGGAATGGTGCGGAACACCGCGCCGGCACCGCGGTTCTGGTTGAAGGCGTTGACCCGGAAACGCGCCACGCCCGGCACCTCGAAGGAGAAGTCGGTTTCCAGGCGTTCTTCATAATCCTGGCGCTGCTTGTCGTTCATGATGTCGTAGATCAGCGCCTTGACCTGCTTGGCGTCCAGGGCCGGCAGGTTGATGCGCCGGACATCGCCATCGACACGGATCATCGGTGGCAGGCCTGCGGAAAGGTGCAGGTCGGAAGCGCCCTGTTTGGCACTGAAGGCCAGCAGCTCGGTAATATCCATACAGCTCCTCAATCACATAGAATGCCGCAGACCTCAGTGTGCCGGCGCGAACCAATGTCCACGATAGCAGCGAATATATCAACGCTCGAACAGCGCATCCGCGACGCGGCCCAGGTGGCCCGGCGCGATCCGTCCAGCATCGGCCTGCTGGCGGTGAGCAAGACCAAACCCGCCGCCGACCTGCGCGAAGCCTATGCCGCCGGGCTGCGCCACTTCGGCGAGAACTACCTGCAGGAAGCCCTCGGCAAACAGCAGGAATTGGCCGACCTACCCTTGCACTGGCATTTCATCGGCCCCATTCAGTCGAACAAGACTCGCGCCATCGCCGAGCATTTCGACTGGGTACATTCCGTGGACCGGCTGAAGATCGCCCAACGCCTGAGCGAGCAACGCCCCGAGCACCTGCCGGCGCTGAACATCTGCCTGCAGGTCAATGTCAGCGGCGAAGCCAGCAAGTCGGGCTGCACGCCCGAAGAACTGCCGGCCCTGGCCGCCGCCGTCGCCGAACTGCCGCGCCTGAAGCTGCGCGGCCTGATGGCGATTCCCGAACCCACCGACGATCCACGCGCCCAGCACGCCGCCTTCGCCCAGGTCCGCAACCTGCTCGAAAGCCTGCCGCACGCGCTGGACACCCTTTCCATGGGCATGAGCCACGACCTGGAGGCCGCCGTCGCACAAGGCGCCACCTGGGTTCGTATTGGTACCGCCCTGTTTGGCGCCCGTGACTACGGCCAGCCATAACCCCCAACGTCCAAGGAACTCTGTGATGAGCAAGACTCGTATCGCCTTCATCGGTGCCGGCAACATGGCTGCCAGCCTCATCGGCGGCCTGCGCGCCCAGGGCGTCGACGCCAGTGACATCCGCGCCAGCGATCCGGGTGCCGAAACCCGCGCACGCATCAGCGCCGAGCACGGCATCCAGACCTTCGCCAGCAATGCCGAAGCGGTAGCCGGTGCCGACGTGATCCTGCTGGCGGTCAAGCCGCAGATGATGAAAGCCGTCTGCCAGGACCTGGCCCCCAACCTGCAGCCACAGCAATTGATCGTCTCGGTGGCCGCCGGTATCACCTGCGCCAGCCTCAACCAGTGGCTGGGCGAGCAACAGCCGGTGGTGCGCTGCATGCCCAACACCCCGGCGCTGCTGCGCAAGGGCGTCAGTGGCCTGTACGCCACCGACAAGGTCAGCACCACCCAGCGTGAGCAGGCCGAGCAGCTGCTGTCGGCCGTGGGCCTGGCCCTGTGGCTGGACCAGGAGCAGCAACTGGACGCCGTCACGGCGGTCTCCGGCAGCGGCCCGGCGTACTTCTTCCTGCTGATCGAAGCCATGACCGCCGCCGGCGTGAAGCTCGGCCTGCCGGAAGACACCGCACGCCAGCTGACCCAGCACACCGCCCTGGGTGCGGCGCTGATGAGCACCGGCAGTGACGTCGACGCCGCCGAGCTGCGCCGCCGCGTGACCTCGCCGGCCGGCACCACCGAAGCGGCGATCAAGGCTTTCCAGGCCGGTGGCTTCGAGGCGCTGGTCGATACCGCGCTGAACGCCGCCGCCAAACGCTCGGCCGAGCTGGCCGAACAACTGGGTCAATAATTTTTCAGGCGATTACCGGAGCAGATAGATGATCGGATTGAACACCGCTGCAATTTACGTCCTGCAAACCCTCGGCAGCCTTTACCTGCTGATCGTCCTGTTGCGCTTCGTCCTGCAACTGGTGCGGGCCGACTTCTACAACCCGCTGAGCCAGTTCGCGGTCAAGGCCACCCAGCCCGTACTGCGTCCGCTGCGTCGCATCATCCCCAGCCTGTTCGGTCTGGACATGTCGTCGCTGGTGTTCGCCATCATCGTGCAGATGGTGATCATGGCCCTGACCCTGCTGCTCAGCTACGGCACCACCGGTTCGCCCCTGCCACTGCTGATCTGGGCGATCATCGGCGTTACCGCGATGCTCCTGAACATCTTCTTCTTCGCCCTGATCATCAGCGTGATCCTCTCCTGGGTGGCGCCGGCCAGCCACAACCCTGGCGCCGAGCTGGTCAACCAGATCTGCGAACCGCTGCTGGCGCCCTTCCGCCGCATCCTGCCGAACTTGGGCGGCCTGGACATCTCGCCGATCCTGGCGTTCATGGTCATCAAGCTGCTGGACATGCTGGTCATCAACAACCTGGCGGCCATGACCGGCATGCCTCAGGTACTGCGCCTGCTGATGTAACCCTGCCAGCCCCGCAGGAGCCATTCCTGCGGGGTTCCATGTTGCCCCTCCCCCCTCGGGTCTTTAGACTTACGCCTCTTTATTGCGAGAGCAGGGTCGATGCCCACGGTCTTTCCCCACGATTCTGTCGGTCTGGTCACGCCCCAGATGGCGCACTTCAGCGAGCCGCTGCCCCTGGCCTGCGGCCGCACCCTGCCAGCCTACGAACTCATCTACGAAACCTATGGCCAGCTCAACGCCGAGCACAGCAATGCCGTGCTGATCTGTCACGCGCTGTCGGGTCATCACCACGCCGCCGGTTATCACAGCAGCGAAGACCGCAAGCCGGGCTGGTGGGACAGCTGCATCGGCCCCGGCAAACCGATCGACACCAACCGTTTCTTCGTGGTCAGCCTGAACAACCTCGGCGGCTGCAACGGTTCGACCGGTCCGGCCAGCATCGACCCGGAAACCGGCCAGCCCTGGGGTGCCAACTTCCCGGTGGTCACTGTCGAAGACTGGGTCAACAGCCAGGCACGCCTGGCCGACCGCCTGGGCATCACGCAGTGGGCCGCAGTGGTCGGCGGCAGCCTGGGTGGCATGCAGGCGCTGCAGTGGAGCATCAGCTACCCCGAGCGCCTGCGTCACTGCATGGCCATCGCCTCGGCACCCAAGCTCTCGGCACAGAACATCGCTTTCAACGAGGTGGCGCGCCAGGCCATCCTCACCGACCCGGACTTCCACGACGGCGCCTTCCAGAGCCGCGGCGTGATCCCCAAGCGCGGCCTGATGCTGGCGCGCATGGTCGGCCACATCACCTACCTGTCGGATGACTCGATGGGTGAGAAATTCGGCCGCGGCCTGAAGAACGAAAAGCTCAACTACGACTTCCACAACGTGGAGTTCCAGGTCGAGAGCTACCTGCGCTACCAGGGCGAAGAGTTCTCCGGGCGCTTCGACGCCAACACCTACCTGCTGATGACCAAGGCGCTGGACTACTTCGACCCGGCGGCGCGGGACAACGACGACCTGGCCAAGACCTTCGCCGAGGCCAGTGCGAAATTCTGCGTGATGTCCTTCACCACCGACTGGCGTTTCTCGCCGGCGCGCTCGCGGGAACTGGTCGATGCGCTGATGGCCGCGCGCAAGGACGTCACCTACCTGGAAATCGACGCGCCGCAGGGCCACGACGCCTTCCTGATCCCGAACCCGCGTTATATGCAGGCTTTCGGCAACTACATGAATCGTATTGCGCTGTGAGGACCTCATGAGAGCCGATCTGGAGATCATCCAGGAGTGGATACCCGCCGGCAGCCGCGTGCTCGACCTGGGCTGCGGCGACGGCGAGCTGCTGGCCTGGCTGCGCGACCACAAGCAGGTCACCGGCTACGGCCTGGAGAAAGACCCGGACAACATCGCCGAGTGCGTGGTCAAGGGCGTCAACGTCATCGAACAGGACCTCGACAAGGGCCTGGGCAACTTCGCCAGCAACAGCTTCGACGTGGTGGTCATGACCCAGGCCCTGCAGGCCGTGCACTACCCCGACAAGCTGCTCGACGAGATGCTGCGTGTGGGTCGCCAGTGCATCATCACCTTCCCCAACTTCGGCCACTGGCGCTGCCGCTGGTACCTGGCCAGCAAGGGCCGCATGCCGGTGTCGGACTTCATGCCCTATACCTGGTACAACACGCCGAACATCCACTTCTGCACATTCAAGGACTTCGAGGCGCTGTGCCGCGAGCGCGACGCCCGGGTCATGGACCGCATGGCGGTGGACAACCAGCACCGGCACGGTTGGGCCAGCAAACTGTGGCCCAACCTGCTGGGTGAAATCGGCATCTACCGGGTCCACAGCCCCGGCCTGAGCGAGCACCAGCTCGCGGTTTGACCCACAGGAGCGCGCCCATGCAACGCCTGGCCTGCCTGCTGTTCGCTGCCTGCCTGGCGTTGCCGGCCCTGGCCGAGGAGGCCGGGCCGGGCGAGGAACGCTTCGGCGCCTACACCGTGCACTACTCGGCCTTCACCTCGACCTACCTGCAGCCACAGGTGGCGCAGCAGCTCGGGCTGCTACGCGGCAAACAGCTGGGCGTGCTCAACGTCACGGTGCTCAAGGATGGCCAGCCACAGCCTGCCCAGGTCAGCGGCACGCTACGCTCGCTGACCGGCACCGCTCAGCCGCTGGACTTCCGCACCCTGCGGGAAAAGGGCGCGGTCTATACCGTGGCGCAGTATCCTGTGCCGCAACAGGAAACCCGAATCTTCGAACTCAAGGTGCAGGCCGGCGGTGTCAGCCACCGCTTCAGCTTCCGCCAGGAACTCTTTCCGGACCCATGATGACTTTCACTGAACTGGTACTGGCCAGCCATAACGGCGGCAAACTCAAAGAGCTGCAAGCCATGCTCGGCGGCAGCGTACGCCTGCGCTCGATCGGCGAATTCAGCGCCGTGGAGCCTGAGGAAACCGGCCTGTCGTTCGTCGAGAACGCCATCCTCAAGGCCCGCAACGCGGCGCGGATCTCCGGCCTGCCAGCGCTGGCCGACGACTCGGGGTTGGCGGTGGACTTTCTTGGCGGTGCACCGGGCATCTATTCGGCGCGCTACGCCGACGGCCAGGGCGACGCGGCCAACAATGCCAAGCTGCTCGCCGCGCTGAAAGACGTTCCGGATGAACAACGCGGTGCGCAGTTCGTCTGCGTACTGGCCCTGGTGCGGCATGCCGACGATCCGCTGCCGATCCTTTGCGAAGGCCTGTGGCACGGGCGCATCCTGCACGCTGCCAGCGGCGAGCATGGCTTCGGCTACGACCCCTTGTTCTGGGTGCCGGAGCGCAGCTGCTCCAGCGCCGAACTGGCCCCGGCAGAGAAGAACCAGCTCAGCCACCGGGCCCGCGCCATGGCCCTGCTGCGCCAGCGCCTGAACCTGGGCGCGCAATGACCCAGGATCCAGGCGTACAGCCGCTGCACCTCGACGGCAGCGGCTTTTCTTCGGCTGCGCCGCGCAGCCCGCTGGCGGTGCTGCCCCAGCTGTCGCTGTACATCCACATTCCGTGGTGCGTGCGCAAATGCCCGTATTGCGACTTCAATTCGCACGCCTCCAGCCCGGTACTGCCGGAACAGGAGTACGTCGACGCGCTGCTGGCCGACCTCGACCAGGACCTACCCCACGTGCATGGCCGTGAGCTGCGCTCGATCTTCTTTGGCGGCGGCACGCCCAGCCTGTTCAGCGCCGAAGCCCTGGGCCGCCTGCTGAAGGGTGTCGAGCAGCGCATCCGCTTTGCCCGCGACATCGAGATCACCCTAGAGGCCAACCCTGGGACCTTCGAACAGGCCAAGTTCAGCGCCTATCGCGGCCTGGGCATCAACCGCCTGTCGATCGGCATCCAGAGTTTCCAGAGCAGCAAGCTCGAAGCCCTGGGGCGCATCCACAACGGCGACGAGGCCATTCGTGCGGCCGATATGGCGCGCCAGGCCGGCTTCGACAACTTCAACCTCGACCTGATGCACGGCCTGCCGGACCAGACCCTGGACGACGCCCTCGCCGATCTGCGCCAGGCCATCGCGCTGCAGCCCACCCACCTGTCGTGGTACCAGCTGACCCTGGAGCCCAATACGGTGTTCTGGAACCAGCCGCCGGTGCTGCCCGAAGACGACACCCTCTGGGACATCCAGGAAGCCGGCCAGCAGTTGCTCGCCGAGCACGGCTACGCGCAGTACGAGGTCTCGGCCTACGCCCAGCCGGGGCGGGAGGCGCGCCACAACCTCAATTACTGGAGCTTCGGCGACTTCATCGGCATCGGTGCCGGTGCCCACGGCAAGCTCAGCCACCCCGACGGGCGCATCGTGCGCACTTGGAAGACCCGCCTACCCAAGGACTACCTCAACCCAGCCAAGCCCTTCCAGGCCGGCCAGAAACTGTTGCCACTGGACGAGATGCCGTTCGAATTCCTGATGAACGCGCTGCGCCTGACAAATGGCGTGGAGGCTGCATTATTTGCCGAAAGAACCGGTCTAAGCCTCGATTCGCTGGCCGCAGGCCGCGAACAGGCCGAGAAACGCGGCTTGCTGCAGGCCGACCCGCAACGCCTGGTCGCCACGCCGCAAGGCCAGTTGTTCCTCAATGACCTGCTGCAATATTTCTTGAGCTAAGGAACCTGCATGGACCTCGTACTCGATCTGCTGGCCAACGTCTCGCGCTGGAGCCGCAGCAATCTTTCGGAAATCGCCCTGGCGCTGGTGGGTTGTCTGCTGGTGCTGTTCGGGTCCGACATCAAGGGCTGGGTCGAACAACGGGTGGGCAGCCTGTCCAGCGCGATCCGCATCCCGCTGGTGGCCCTGGCCTGCACCGCCGGCAGCGGCCTGGCGCTGATCTATGCCACGCCCTGGGTGACCAAGGGCCTGAGCCAGTTCAACAACTACAGCCTGGCGCCGGTGCTGCTGGTGGTGCTGGTGCTGATCGGCGTGATCGCCGATCGCAAGTGAAGGTAAGGCCGTTGGCAGCCTGACGGCTTCTGGTCGGCAGGACCCGCTTCAGCCACGATGCCTTCGCGGCTAAAGCCAATACTGGTCAGTTAGACTGAACTGCCTGCCGCAGTTTCAGTCGACCTTCTCGAATTTCAGGTCCCAGACGCCATGCCCGAGGCGCTCGCCGCGGCGTTCGAACTTGGTGATCGGGCGCTCTTCAGGGCGTGGCACATAGCGACCGTCAGGCGCCTGGTTGCGATAGCCCGACGCGGCGCTCATCACTTCCAGCATGTGCTCGGCGTACTGCTCCCAGTCGGTGGCCATGTGGAACACGCCTCCGGGCTTGAGCTTGCTGCGCACCAGCTGGGCGAACTCCGGCTGCACGATGCGCCGCTTGTGGTGGCGGCTCTTGTGCCATGGGTCGGGGAAGAACAGCATCAGGCGGTCGAGGCTGTTGTCGGCGATGCAGCGGTTCAGCACTTCGATGGCGTCGCAGTCATAGACCCGCACGTTCTGCAGGCCCTGGGTGAGTACGCCGTTGAGCAGTGCACCAACGCCAGGCGAGTGCACCTCGACGCCGATGAAGTCGTGCTCCGGGGCAGCGGCGGCCATTTCCAGCAACGAGTGGCCCATGCCGAAGCCGATCTCCAGGGTGCGCGGCGCGCTACGCCCGAACACCTGGTCGAAGTCCACCGGCGTGTCGGTCAGTTGCAGGCCGAACAGCGGACGCCCCTGATCGAGGCCGCGCTGCTGGCCTTCGGTCATGCGCCCGGCGCGCATCACGAAGCTCTTGATGCGGCGGTGCGGACGGGCTTCGCCCGCCTCGTCAACGGGCGTGTCAGTGTTTGGAACGAGTGGATCAGTCATCAACGGGCTCTTACTTGATCAGGCCATCCAGCGGCGAGGAAGCGCTGGCGTAGAGTTTGCGGGGCATGCGGCCAGCCAGATAGGCCATGCGGCCGGCGATGACCGCGTGTTTCATGGCTTCGGCCATGAGCACCGGCTGCTGGGCATGGGCGATGGCGGAGTTCATCAGCACCGCCTCGCAACCCAGTTCCATGGCGATGGTGGCGTCCGAAGCAGTGCCGACACCGGCGTCGACCAGCACGGGCACTTTGGTTTCTTCCAGGATGATCTGCAGGTTGTAGGGGTTGCAGATGCCCAGGCCGCTGCCGATCAGGCCGGCCAGCGGCATGATGGCGATACAGCCGATTTCCGCCAGCTGACGGGCGACGATCGGGTCGTCACTGGTGTAGACCATGACGTCGAAGCCGTCCTTGACCAGCACTTCGGCAGCCTTGAGGGTCTCGATGACATTGGGGAACAGAGTCTTCTGGTCGGCCAGCACTTCCAGCTTGACCAGGTTGCGGCCGTCCAGCAGCTCGCGGGCCAGGCGGCAGGTACGCACCGCCTCGGTGGCGTCGAAGCAGCCAGCGGTGTTGGGCAGGATGGTGTAACGGTCGGGCGGCAGTACGTCGAGCAGGTTCGGCTCGCCAGGGTTCTGGCCCAGGTTGGTGCGACGCACGGCGACGGTGACGATCTCGGCACCCGAAGCCTCGATGGCCTCGCGGGTCTGGTTCATGTCGACGTATTTGCCGGTGCCTACCAGCAGGCGGGACTCGAAGGTCCGACCGGCCAGGACGAAGGGCTTGTCGCTGCGAACAGTGCTCATGGTGAAGCCTCCAGGAAATGGGTTTCGTTGCTCGGCAGGCGCCAAGGGGCGTGCCGGTGGCGCCACGTCAGCGGGTGGCCGGATCAGCCGCCGCCAATGGCATGCACCACCTCGACCTGGTCGCCTTCGCTCAGGGAGGTGGTTTCATGCTGACTACGCGGCACGATGTCCAGGTTCAACTCGACAGCGACCCGACGCCCGGCAAGGTCCAGGCGGGTCAGCAGGGCCGCGACGGTCTCGCCGTCGGGCAATTCAAAGGATTCACCGTTCAACTGAATGCGCATGCGCAGCTGCAGCCATCATTGATTAGGGGGCCCGCATTCTAGCCCGCCGAGCCTGTCTGACCAAGCCGCAGGCGCACCATTCGTCTCAGGCGGCGCTGCCGATGCGCCAGGCCAGCACCCCGAGGGTTGCCCAGCCGAACAGAAAGCACAGCCCGCCGAACGGCGTGACGATGCCCAGTCTGGAGACGCCGGTCAGGGTCAGCAGGTAGAGGCTGCCGGAGAACAGCAGGATACCGGCGGCGAAGGCGAAACCCGCCCAGTTCACCAGCCGGCCGGGCATGTGCGCGGCCAACAGGGCGACGCCCAGCAGCGCCAGGCAGTGGATGAGCTGGTAGAGCACGCCGGTCTGGAAGATCGCCAGATACTCCGCGCTGAGGCGGCCTTTCAGGCCGTGGGCGGCGAACGCACCCAGGCCTACGCCGGTAAAGCCGAAGAACGCGGCCATCATCAGAAAGGTCCGAAACATCTGCAACTCCCGGCAAGAATCGTTCAATCGTCAGGGGTCTGTATAATGGCCCGCTCATACCGTTCGGCCAAGCGATCTCTATGCTGAGTACTATCTTCCATCGTGTCGCCCGAATTCTGCTGTGGTTTGCGGTGGTCAGCTTCCTGCTGGTGCTGGTACTGCGCTGGGTTCCACCGCCCTTCACCGCGCTGATGATCGAACGCAAGGTCGAGTCGTGGATCGACGGCGAGCCCATCGACCTGCAGCGCGACTGGGTTTCCTGGGACAAAATCGCCGACCCGCTGAAAGTGGCGGTCATCGCCGGTGAAGACCAGAAATTCGCCGAGCACTGGGGCTTCGACGTGTCAGCCATTCAGGCGGCAATCATCCATAACGAGCGCGGCGGCTCCATCCGTGGCGCCAGCACCCTGAGCCAGCAGGTGGCCAAGAACCTGTTCCTCTGGTCGAGCCGCAGTTACCTGCGCAAGGCTCTGGAGGCCTGGTTCACCGCGCTGATCGAACTGCTGTGGTCCAAGGAGCGGATTCTCGAGGTGTACCTCAACAGCGTGGAGTGGGACGACGGCGTGTTTGGCGCCGAAGCCGCCGCGCGCCATCACTTCCATACCTCGGCGGCCAACCTGAGCATCCAGCAGGCCAGCTACCTGGCAGCCGTACTGCCCAACCCACGCAAATGGAGCGCCAGCAGCCCTGGCAGCTACATCTCGCGCCGCGCCGGCTGGATTCGCCAGCAGATGCGCCAGCTGGGTGGTGATGGCTACCTGACCCAACTGAGCGGCAAGCAGTAGACCGCCTGCATGCCGAGACTGCAACGAAAACGCCCCGACAAGTCGGGGCGTTTTTGCGAGCAGGCGCCTATCAGGCGGCGATGGAACTCTTGAGCTTGTTCATCGCGCTCTTTTCCAGCTGGCGGATACGCTCGGCAGACACGTTGTACTTGGCCGCCAGGTCGTGCAGCGTGGCCTTTTCCTCGGCCAGCCAGCGCTGGTAGAGAATGTCGCGGCTGCGCTCGTCGAGCACTTCCAGCGCCTGGTGCAGGTTGGCGGTGGAGCTGTCGCTCCAGTCAGAGTCTTCGAGCTGGCGCGCCGGATCGTAGCGGTGGTCTTCGAGGTAGTTGGCCGGCGACTGGAACGCACTGTCGTCATCCGCCTCGGAGGCCGGGTCGAAGGCCATGTCCTGGCCGCTCAGGCGGCTTTCCATCTCACGGACTTCACGCGGCTCGACGCCCAGGCTTTCCGCAACGCGGTGCACTTCGTCGTTGTTCAGCCAGGCCAGACGCTTCTTCTGGCTGCGCAGGTTGAAGAACAGCTTGCGCTGCGCCTTGGTGGTGGCGACCTTGACGATGCGCCAGTTGCGCAGGATGAACTCGTGGATCTCGGCCTTGATCCAGTGCACGGCGAAGGATACCAGGCGCACACCCATTTCGGGGTTGAAGCGCTTGACCGCCTTCATCAGGCCGACGTTGCCTTCCTGGATCAGGTCGGCCTGGGCCAGACCGTAGCCGGCGTAGCTACGGGCGATATGTACGACGAAACGCAGGTGGGCCATCACCATTTGCCGAGCGGCCTCAAGATCCTGCTCATAATAGAGACGCTCGGCCAGTTCACGCTCCTGCTCGACCGTCAGCAGCGGAATGCTGTTGACCGTGTGCACGTAGGCTTCCAGGTTTGCACCGGGCACCAGGGCATAGGCAGGTTGCAACGAAGTGGTCATTCAAGTACCTCCGACTCACTGGACTCGTGCCTTGTGGGCACTGCCATCATTGACCCGGAACCACGAAACAAGTTCCTGGATGAAAAAAAGTCAATGCTGGCAAGAAAGCATTATCGCGGTGCAAGCTCGTTCAAGTGGCGAGCGACCGCAATCCAAGCACCGATATACCCCAAGAGTACTGCACCAATCAAGAGTGACAGACCATCGGAGCCTGGCACCCCACCCAGGGCGAAGTCACTGTTGTACAGCCCGGAAAGCCCGACAACCGCGTCGTTCAGCCAGTTCAGGCCAAACGCCAGGATACCCCAGG
>NZ_CAJYVE010000051.1 GCF_913777995.1 uncultured Pseudomonas sp.
CCCGACCTTGGCAAGGTCGTGCTCTACCAACTGAGCTATTCCCGCTTATTGGCGTCCCCTAGGGGACTCGAACCCCTGTTACCGCCGTGAAAGGGCGGTGTCCTAGGCCACTAGACGAAGGGGACACACTACAACATTCACTCCCTGCTGCGTAGCGTTGTGGGCTTATCGCTGCAAGTGGCGCGCATTCTAGGGATGCTTTGGGAGAGCGTCAAGCCCCTAGTGAAAATTTATTGAAATCAACCACTTCGCCCTAAACAAAGGAATCCTCACCGTAGGTCGGTTTGTAAGACGTCGCCATCAAGTTTTGTGGGAATTGGCAGATAAGCTCAACTAAGGAGCATCCGTGACTTCAATGCAGACATTGTCGGCATGGTGCGCCCCCAGGCCGGAGCCCTGGCCCTCGGCTCGACATGAACTGAAACAAGCGTAGCTACTAGGCGCAGTAGTGCTTAGCCACTACACTCGCCCCATCACATCTGGACTTATAGAGGTTTGCACAGTGACACCTATCATGATCACGGTGCTCATACTGGTCGGTATCGCACTGCTTATAGCAATCGGCTACCTGAACCACGTGGCCGAGAACAAGAAACTGGATACGGCCCGCACCAAGGTCGAGCTCAGCGACCGCTTGCGTCGCTGTTCGGAAATCTCCGAGACGTTTCCTGGCCAATTGATGTCCCCCGCCCTCAAGCTGCTGCTCACGCGCCTTGAACTCAACGTCGTGCAACGCATGCTGAACCTGGACAAGACCAACGCCCAGCTCAAGTTCCGCGCCGAGGAACTCAAGGAGCTGGTCGCCAAGGGCGAGGCCATCCCGGTGACCAACCAGGCCACCCCGATCCAGACCGAAGCCAAGGCCAAGGACGTGCGTTTTCTGCTCGAAGCCCTGCATGGCCAGGTAACCCGCGCGGCCCACGACGGCTTTCTGCACACCAGCGAAGCCAAGCACTGGATCCGCGAGATTCGTCATATTCTGGTGATGTTGCACATCGAGTTCTTCAACACCCTCGGCCAGGAAGCCATGAACCAGGATCAACCTGGCCAGGCGCGTCTGGCATTCGAGCGTGGCGTACAGTACCTGCGCAGCCAGCCAGACCCGGTGACCTACCAGGCGCAGCTGGCGGCCATGGAGAAATCCCTGGCGCGGGTCAACTCGATCGTGCTGACCAACACCGCGCCGACCGAAAATGACGAAAACGCCCTGACCGAAGGCCTGAAGGCGGACGCCGAAGAAACCGAATGGAAGAAGAAGGTCATCTACGACTGACCGTTCACCGGTGCGCAGCCTGGCTGCGCACCGGCTCTGCCCGCCTCAGCAGTCGCTGGACTGCAGAAAGATTTCCGCCAGCCGCTCGATACCCCGCTGATCCTCCACACCAAAACGCGCCAGCTTCGGACTGTCCAGGTCCAGCACCCCGATCAGACGCCCCGCTTTGACCAACGGCACCACCAGCTCGCTGTTCGACGCGCTGTCACAGGCGATATGCCCAGGGAACGCGTGCACATCCTCGACCCGCTGGGTCTGCAGGCTTTGCGCGGCGGCCCCGCACACACCACGCCCGAACGGAATGCGCACGCAGGCCACCTGGCCCTGGAACGGGCCGAGCACCAGCTCTTGGTTACGGTTGAGGTAGAAACCCGCCCAGTTCAGGTCGTCCACCTGGCTATACAGAAAGGCCGAAAACTGCGAAGCGTTGGCGATGAAGTCCCGCTCGCCAGCCAGCAGCGCCTCGAGCTGGGCAGCCAGCAGCTCATAACCCTGCAGGCCCGCGCCCGCCTCGTTCAGATCGATCATGGTTGTTGCTCCAGCAATTGAAGGCCCACCCAGTAACGGGCGAACTGATAGGCACAGCGGCCGTTGCGATTGCCGCGCCCGGTGGCCCAGCGGACCGCCAGCACGTCCAGCGCTTCGTCGCGCTGCCATTGCAGCCCGGCCTGGGCGGCGAGCTGGCCGATCCAGTGCTCGACGACATTCAGATAGTGCGGCTGGGTGAAGGGATAGAACGACAGCCACAGGCCGAAGCGGTCCGACAGGGCGATCTTGTCTTCCACCGCCTCGCTGGGGTGCAGTTCGCCGTCGACGCGTTGCCAGTTGGCGTTGTCGCTTTCCTTCTCCGGCACCAGGTGGCGGCGGTTGGAGGTGGCGTAAAGCAGGACGTTGTCCGGGGCCTGCTCCAGCGAGCCATCCAGCACGCTCTTGAGCACCCGGTAGTCGCCCTCCCCGGTTTCGAACGACAGGTCGTCGCAGAACAGCACGAAGCGCTGCGGCAGCGCCTGCAGCTGCTCGACCACCCGCGGCAGGTCGCCGAGGTGATCACGCTCGATCTCGATCAGGCGCAGACCGGCCTGAGCGTATTCGGCGAGCAGCGCGCGCACCAGAGAGGATTTACCGGTACCCCGCGAGCCCCACAACAGCGCGTGGTTGGCCGGCAGGCCATCGATGAACTGGCGGGTATTGCGGGCCAGCTGGTCACGCTGCTGATCCACCCCGATCAAGTCGGACAAACGCATGTCCAGGCTCACTTCCAGCGGCATCAGGTAGCCCGTGCGGCCTTCGCGCACCCAGCGTGCCGCCAGGGCCTGCGACCAGTCCACCGGCTCGCGCAGGGCCGGCAACAGCGGCTCCAGCCGGGCCAGTACGGCTTCGGCGCGTTCGAGAAAAGCATTCAACCGGGAATCCACGGTATCTCCTTGGGTATCAACCAATTTATCCCGCCTCGCAATCGGCTATGCTACGTGCGCACCTCACGGGAAGTGGCAGTACGCAATGGATATAGCCTTCACTAACAGGTTGTCGTTCAAGCAGGCGCGCCTGGCCGTAGTGGTCGGCTTCATACTGGGAACACTGCTCAGTGCGCTGCAGATAGGCCTGGATTATGCCAGCGAAGACGCGGCCATCGACCGTGAAATTCGTTCGCTGCTGGAAATCAGCCACAATCCGGCCTCACGAATCGCCTACAACATCGACGCCATACTCGCCCAGGAACTGACCCTGGGCCTGTTGCAGTCCCCCGCCGTGATCAGCGCACGACTCACCGATAACAGCGGCATGGTGCTGGCCAGCGTCGAACGCCCGATCAACCAGGGTCGCCTGCGCCTGCTCAGCGATTTCCTGTTCGGCGAGACCCGCCAGTTCAGTCAGCCGCTGCGGCTGGACAACGCTCCGGACGAACGGATCGGCACCCTGAGCCTGACGGTCGACACCTACGTCTTCGGCAGTGCCTTCCTGCAGCGTTCGGAAATCACCCTGATCAGCGGTTTCGTTCGCAGCCTGGCGCTGGCAGCGATTCTCTGCATCCTGTTCTACCTCACCCTGACCAAGCCCCTGGTCGGCGTGATCCGCGACCTGACCTATCACGACCCACGGCGCCGGGAACAGCAGAAACTCATCTGCCCATCCGGGCACGAGACCGATGAAATCGGCGTGCTGGTAGACACCCTCAACCTGCAGATCGAGATCGTCGCCAACGAATTTGCCCGGCGCCGCAATGCCGAGAACCGCCTGACCCGTCATCTGGATGAGCTGGAAGGTATCGTCTCGACCCGCACCCGCGAGCTGGAGGCGAGCAACCTGCGCCTGAGCCAGTACAACGAAGAACTGCAACAGGCCCGCAGCACGGCCCTGGAAATGGCTCAGGCGCGGGCTGCTTTCCTCGCTCACATGAGCCACGAGATCCGTACTCCGCTCAACGGACTGCTGGGCATGCTCGCCCTGTCGCTGGACGGCACGCTGAGCCCGGAACAGCGCCAGCAGCTGATGATCGCCCACGACTCGGGCAAGGTCCTGGTGGAATTGCTCAACGATGTCCTCGACATGTCCAAGTTCGATGCCGGACACCTGGAATTCGAGCGCATCCCCTTCGACCTTGGCCGCCTGGCCGAGGAAACCGCGACCCTGCTGTCACAGAACGCGGCGCCCAGCGTCGAGCTGACCTGCCTGATCGCTGCGGACTTCCCGGCACTGGTGCTGGGCGATCCGACCCGAGTGCGACAGATCGTCAGCAACCTGCTGTCCAACGCACTCAAGTTCACCCGTTTCGGGCGCGTCGACGTACGCCTCAGCCATTATCTGGATGCTGGCGCGCAGCAGCAGCGGGTATGCATCGAGGTGCGTGACACCGGCATCGGCATCCCCCGCGAAGCCCAGACCAAGATCATCCAGCCGTTCACCCAGGCCGAAACGGCAATCACCCGGCAGTTCGGCGGCACCGGGCTGGGCCTGGCACTGACCCACAACCTGTGCGATGCGATGCAGGGTCAGCTGAGCATCGACTCGCAGCCAGGCTTCGGCAGCCGCTTCCAGGCCGAGCTGCCACTGCCCTGGCACACCCAGGCACTCGCGCTGGGGCGCCTGAATGGCCGGGTCACCGTGATCAGCGCCGCCGGCAGCGGCTTGGTCGAGCTGCTGGGGAGCCTGCTGCCGGGCTGGGGCATCGAGATGGAGCGCCATGGCATAGACGAGGCCCCCACCTTCCTGGAGTGCAGCGAGCCACCACAGCTGTTGATCACCGACTGCCCCGAATGCCTGTTCGAGATCCGACGCGTTACCAGCGTTCCGATCCTGCTGGTCACCGCCTATGGCAACTTCATGCCCGCCGAGCAGGTCAGCGTCCTGGCTCCGCTGCAGCAACAGGCCAGGCCGCTGGCGCGCCACGCCCTGTACCAGACGCTGCGCCGGGTCATGCGTCCGGAACTGCCGGAAATGTCAGAGCAGCAGCCGCGTACGACAGATGCCTCACACCGGGCGCGCATCCTGCTGGTGGAAGACAATTCGGTGAACCAGATGGTCGCCAAAGGCATGCTCACTCGCCTCGGCTGCCAGGTGACCATCTGCGGCCACGGTGCCGAAGCGCTGGAACGCCTCGAACACCAGCGCTTCGACCTGGTGCTGATGGATTGCAACATGCCGGTCATGGACGGCTATGAAGCCAGCCGGCAGATCCGCCAGAGTGGCCGCTGGCCCCACCTGCCCATCATCGCGCTGACCGCCAATGCCATGCCCGAAGAGCGTGAACGCTGCCGTGCTGCCGGCATGGACGACTACCTGGCCAAGCCGTTTCGCCAGGCCGAGCTGCTCGGACTGCTCGAACAGTGGCTGCCGGGACTGGCCAGCGATGCCCAGGCGCATCAGACGTCAGTCTAGAAAAGTCTCGATATCCTTCTGCAACGCATCGGGCTTGGTCATTGGCGAAAAACGCCGGACCTGGCGCCCATCGGCGCTGAGCAGGAACTTGGTGAAATTCCATTTGATCCGCTGGCTGCCCAGCACGCCCGGTGCGCGGCGCTTGAGTTCGACGAACAGAGGATGCGCGTCACTGCCGTTGACCTCGACCTTGGCGAACATCGGGAAACTGACCCCGTAGTTGCGTTCGCAGAAAGCCGCGATCTGCCCGGCATCGCCAGGCTCCTGGGCGCCGAACTGGTTGCACGGAAAGCCCAGC
This sequence comes from uncultured Pseudomonas sp., assembly GCF_913777995.1. Lineage (GTDB taxonomy): Bacteria > Pseudomonadota > Gammaproteobacteria > Pseudomonadales > Pseudomonadaceae > Aquipseudomonas. The sequence goes on from NZ_CAJYVE010000051.1 coordinate 5,448, forward strand.
ACCACCAGCCCCCGCTCGCGATAGGTCGTCCAGAGCTGCTCCAGCCCCTTGTACTGGGGCGTAAAACCACATTGGCTGGCCGTGTTGACCACCAGAAGTGCCTTGCCGGCATAGTCGCCGAGGGTCTTGTGCTGGCCGTCGAGGGTCGTGCAGGGAATATCCAGCAGGTTCTGGGACATGGCGGTCTCCAAGTCAGAGGGGAAGCAGCGATGATACTCAGGCCGGCTCCAGGTCCAGGCACACCGAGTTGATGCAATAACGCAGGCCGGTAGGCGGCGGGCCGTCCGGGAACACGTGGCCCAGGTGTGCATCACACTTGGCGCAGACCACCTCGGTGCGGATCATGCCGTGGCTGGTGTCACGCACCTCGACCACGGCCGCACCATCGATCGGCGCGTAGAAACTCGGCCAGCCACAGCCGGAATCGAACTTGGTCTGGGAGTCGAACAACGGCAGGCCGCAGCAGATGCACTTGTAGATGCCAGGGGTCTTGGTGTCGTTGTATTTGCCGGTAAAGGGCCGCTCGGTCGCCTTCAACCGGCAAACCTGGTACTGCTGCGGGTCGAGCATCGCCCGCCAATCTTCAAGGGTCTTGTGCAACTTGTCCACGGGTACACCTCCGGATCCGAAAAAGCCCGATCTGTGTCTTTTCCACCGATCAGGTGGCACGTATGATTGCGCCTCATCAGTCATCAGTCTGTCACCCGCATCCCAGGCAGACAAACCGATTTTTTCACGGCCCCGGGTCCAGCCTGTCCAGCCGGCACGCCGAGCCGGGTTCATGGCCCTCGATGCCGTCTTTCGTTGCCGCACGTCCATCTTCAGGATCCTCAACATGCAGTTCAGCAAATCGAACAAGCTCGCCAACGTCTGCTACGACATTCGCGGGCCGGTGCTCAAGCACGCCAAACGCCTGGAAGAAGAAGGCCACCGCATTCTCAAGCTGAACATCGGCAACCCGGCGCCATTCGGTTTCGAAGCTCCCGAGGAAATCCTCCAGGACGTCATCCGCAACCTGCCAACCGCACAAGGCTACAGCGACTCCAAGGGCCTGTTCAGCGCCCGCAAGGCGGTCATGCAGTATTACCAGCAGAAGCAGGTCGAAGGCGTCGGCATTGAAGACATCTACCTGGGCAACGGCGTTTCCGAGCTGATCGTGATGTCGATGCAGGCCCTGCTCAACAACGGCGACGAGGTGCTGATCCCGGCGCCCGACTACCCGCTGTGGACGGCGGCGGTGAGCCTGGCCGGCGGCAACCCGGTGCATTACCTGTGCGACGAGCAGGCCAACTGGTGGCCTGACCTGGCCGACATCAAGGCCAAGATCACGCCGAACACCAAGGCCATGGTGATCATCAACCCGAACAACCCCACGGGTGCGGTCTATCCGAAGGAAGTACTGCTGGGCATGCTCGAACTGGCCCGCCAGCACAACCTGGTGGTGTTCTCCGACGAGATCTACGACAAGATTCTCTACGACGAGGCCGTACACATCAGCACCGCTTCGCTGGCCCCCGACGTGCTGTGCCTGACCTTCAACGGCCTGTCCAAGTCGTATCGCGTGGCCGGCTTCCGCTCCGGCTGGCTGGCGATCTCCGGTCCCAAGCAGGCCGCGCAGAGCTATATCGAAGGTATCGACATCCTCGCCAACATGCGCCTGTGCGCCAACGTACCGAGCCAGCATGCCATCCAGACCGCCCTGGGCGGCTACCAGAGCATCAATGACCTGGTACTGCCCCCGGGCCGCCTGCTGGAACAGCGCAACCGCACCTGGGAACTGCTCAACGACATTCCTGGCGTCAGCTGCGTCAAGCCCATGGGCGCGCTGTACGCCTTCCCGCGTATCGACCCCAAGGTCTGCCCGATCCACAACGACGAGAAATTCGTGCTCGACCTGCTGCTCTCGGAAAAGCTGCTGATCGTTCAGGGTACCGCCTTCAACTGGCCGTGGCCTGACCACTTCCGCGTGGTCACCCTGCCTCGCGTCGATGACCTGGAACAGGCGATCGGCCGCATCGGCAACTTCCTCAAGGGCTACCGCCAGTAAGCCTGCCAGGGCGGCCCGGCCCCGCATCGGGCCGCCCTCCCCTCACTACGCCTCACATCTGCCAGCCAGCCCCGTGCATTGCTGCCTGACTCAGCCAGCGTTCAGCTTGACGCTTTTACTCTGGAGTGAGAGGGGGCGACACAGTTTGAAATAGTCCCTCTGTTGAATAGCAACAGACGGCACCTTATATACCCGGCATCGCGCTGCATATTTATCCGAGGAGAACCTTTCGATCATGATGCGCATTTTGCTGTTTCTGGCCACCAACCTGGCGGTAGTGCTGATTGCCAGCATCACCTTGAGCCTGTTCGGCTTCAACGGGTTCATGGCGGCCAACGGGGTCGATCTGAACCTCAATCAGCTCTTGGTGTTCTGCGCCGTGTTCGGTTTCGCCGGTTCGCTGTTCTCGCTGCTGATCTCCAAATGGTCGGCCAAGATGAGCACGGGGACCCAGGTCATCACCCAGCCGCGCACCCGTCACGAACAGTGGCTGCTGCAGACCGTCGAGCAATTGTCCCGCGAGGCCGGCATCAAGATGCCGGAGGTCGGCATCTTTCCCGCCTACGAAGCCAACGCCTTCGCCACCGGCTGGAACCGCAACGACGCCTTGGTCGCAGTCAGCCAGGGCCTGCTGGAGCGTTTCTCGCCCGATGAAGTCAAGGCCGTGCTGGCCCACGAGATCGGCCACGTCGCCAACGGCGACATGGTCACCCTGGCATTGGTCCAGGGCGTGGTGAACACCTTCGTGATGTTCTTTGCCCGCATCATCGGCAACTTCGTCGACAAGGTGATCTTCAAGACCGAAAACGGCCAGGGTATCGCCTTCTACATCACCACCATCTTCGCCGAGCTGGTCCTGGGCTTCCTGGCCAGCGCCATCGTCATGTGGTTCTCGCGCAAGCGCGAGTACCGTGCCGACGAAGCCGGTGCACAGCTGGCCGGCACCCCGGCGATGATTGGCGCCCTGCAGCGCCTGCAGGCCGAACAGGGCGTGCCGGTGCAGATGCCAGCGACCTTGAGCGCCTTCGGTATCAACGCAGGCCTCAAGCATGGCCTGGCTGGCCTGTTCATGAGCCACCCGCCGCTGGAAGAACGTATCGAGGCGCTGCGCCGCCGCGCTTGATACCAGGCGTACAGAGAAAGGGCGACCCACGGGTCGCCCTTTCTTTTGCACGCTGCCTTGCCCGCTCAGCGCTGTAGGCGGTAGACCTGCTCGTTGAAGTGCGTCGCCCCAGCCTGGCGCGCCTTGGCGTTATTCGGCAGGTCATCCAGGGTTTCCAGCAGGCTGACCTCCCACCCCCAACGCGCGAGCTGCCCAACCTCCTGGGCAGATACCGCAAAAGGCGGCCCCTCCAGTTGCTCCTGCGGATAATCGAGGGCCACCAAGAGGCCGCGGCAGCTCGACGCAAGCAAGCGATCCAGCACAGCCACATAACGCTCACGCATGGCCGGCGGCAAGGCGACCATCGCCGCACGATCGTACAGGGCATGCAAAGGGCCGAGCAGTTCAGGTGTCAGCTCGAAAAAATCACCGCACCACAGCTGGCAGCCACCGCCCTCATACACGTCGAAGGCGCCGCGACGCGAAACGACCGGCTCCACCTGCCGCTCGGCGAAATAGCCCAGTACCGCCTTGTCCGACAGCTCGACACCCACCACCTGATAGCCCTGCTCCACCAGCCAGGTCATGTCCAGGCTCTTGCCGCACAAGGGCACCAGCACCCGGCTAGCGGGCAGCAGCCCAAGGCCGGGCCAATAGCGTTGCAGGTGAGCACTGGGCAAAGGCTGGTGAAAGCCGATCTGCTCGATGGCCCAGCGGTGGTGCCAGAATTCGGGCTCCATGGATCCTCCAATGAATTCGATGAAAAAGCCGAAAAACTTATATTAGATTTTGATGAGTCGTTTGCCGGAAGATGAGTCATCACGTTTTTCAGGAAGTGTCGCTCATGTTGCCCAGCCTGTTCATCTCCCACGGTTCCCCCATGCTCGCCCTGGAGCCGGGCGCCAGCGGTCCGGCCCTGGCACGCCTGGCAGCCAGCCTGCCACGCCCGCGCGCCATCGTCATCGTCTCCGCGCATTGGGAGAGCCAGCAGCTGGAAGTGAACGTCAACCCGCAACCGGAGACCTGGCATGACTTCGGCGGCTTTCCCCCAGCCCTCTACGCGGTGCAGTACCCGGCCCAGGGTGCACCCGAGGTGTCTGCCGAAGTCGCCAGCCTGCTCGAAGCCCACGGCCTGCCGACCAAGCTGAACCCGAGACGACCTTTCGATCATGGTGTGTGGGTGCCGATCGGCCTGATGTATCCGCTGGCCGACATCCCCATCGTCCAGGTATCGCTGCCAAGCCAGCACGGCCCCGCTCTGCAGACACGTGCCGGGCGCGCCCTGGCCAGCCTGCGCGAGCAGGGCATCCTGCTGGTCGGCTCAGGCAGCATCACCCATAACCTGCGCGAACTGGACTGGCAGGCCGGCCCCGAGAACGCCACCGGCTGGGCGCTGGAGTTTCGCGACTGGATGGTCGACAAGCTGGCCAGCGATGATGACAGCGCCCTGCACGACTACCGCCGCCAGGCGCCGCATGCACAGCGCAATCACCCCAGCGACGAGCACTTGCTGCCTTTGTACTTCGCCCGCGGCGCAGGCGGTGCATTCAGCATCGCCCACCAGGGTTTCACCCTCGGCGCACTGGGCATGGACATCTATCGCTTCGGTTGAGGCTGCTCGCACAGGCTCGTTACCGCCACCTGCCGAACAGGCAAAAAAAATCCCCGATCGCTCGGGGATTTTTCGTACCTGACGGATCAGTCTTCGCGATAGCGGCGCAGCTTGAGCTGCTTGCCGGCCACACGAGTGTCCTTCAGCTTGGCCAGCAGACGATCCAGACCTTCTTCAGGCAGTTCCACCAGGCTGAAGCTGTCGCGGATCTGGATGCGGCCGATGGCATCACGTGCCAGGCCACCCTCGTTGAGGATCGCGCCCAGCAGGTTCTTGGCGGCGATACCATCACGGGCGCCCAGGGCAGTACGGCAGCGCGCACGGCCTTCGCCCAGCGGCATAGGTGCACGACGCTCGCGCTCAGGACGATCACCACGCTCGCCACGATCGGCACGCGGGGCGCTGTTCGGCACCAGCGGACGCTCACGCTCGATGTCGGCCAGAGTCAGCGATTGACCCATGGTGACCTTGCGCAGCAACGCAGCAGCCAGGGCACGCGGCGAGCAGCCGATGTCGGTGGTCAGGCGATCCAGCAGTTCGCCATGGCTGGCTTCGGCATCGGCCACCAGAGGCGCCAGGCCGTTGGTGAGCTTCTTGATGCGCGCACTGAGGATGGTCTGCGCATCGGGCAGGCGAACCTCGGCGACCTTCTGGCCGGTGACACGCTCGATGACCTGCAGCATGCGGCGCTCGCGTGGAGTCACCAGCAGCAGGGCACGGCCTTCACGACCGGCACGGCCGGTACGGCCGATACGGTGCACGTAGGACTCGGGATCGTACGGCATGTCGACGTTGAACACGTGGGTGATACGCGGTACGTCCAGGCCACGGGCGGCGACGTCGGTGGCGACGACGATGTCCAGGCGACCATCCTTGAGAGAGTCGATGACCCGCTCACGCTGGTTCTGGGCAATGTCGCCGTTCAGCGCAGCAGCCTTGTAGCCTTTGGCTTCCAGGGCGCTGGCCAGGTCCAGGGTGGCCTGCTTGGTACGCACGAACATGATCAGCGCGTCGAAGTCTTCGACTTCCAGCAGGCTCAGGACCGCGTTGGTCTTCTGGTCGGCGTGGACCAGCAGGTGAGCCTGCTCGATCTTGGTGACGGTCTGGGTCTTGGTCTGGATCTTGACGTGCTGCGGGTTGCGCAGATGGCGCTCGGCGATGGCACGGATCGACGGCGGCAGGGTCGCCGAGAACAGGACAGTCTGGCGGCTTTCCGGCATGGCGTCGAAGATCACTTCGAGGTCATCCATGAAGCCCAGCTTGAGCATTTCGTCGGCTTCGTCGAGTACCAGATGGTTGACGGTAGCCAGGACTTTCTCGTCGCGACGCAGGTGGTCGCACAGGCGGCCCGGCGTGGCGACGATGATCTGTGCGCCGTTGCGGATGGCCTTGAGTTGTGGGCCCATAGGGGCGCCACCGTAGACGGCGACGACGTTCACCGCCGGCATCTGCTTGGCATAGGTTTCGAAGGCGGTGGCCACTTGCAGGGCCAGCTCGCGGGTGGGCGCCAGGATCAGGGCCTGGGGCTCACGCTTGCTCGGATCGATACGGTTGAGGATCGGCAGCGCGAACGCTGCAGTCTTGCCGGTACCGGTCTGTGCCTGGCCGATCATGTCGTGACCGGCAAGGATGATCGGGATCGATTGCTGCTGGATGGCCGATGGCTCTTCGTAGCCGGTGGCGATTACCGCAGCAACAATATTCGGATGAAGGTCGAGAGCGGCGAAGCCGCCGGTTTCCTGGGTCATGGGTCTGCCTCTGGTGCATCCGCAAAGACCCATGCTGCAAAGCTGCGCGTGCCGTGTACGACTCAAGAGTCACCCTGGCTGCTTTGTGGCGGGGATTTGCGAAAACAATGAATGAATGGATCGTTCAGGATGGTTCGGCTTGCGAACCAGCGACCGAAGCAGGCTCCGGCAATTGCATCCCTCTGAACGACGGCCCTGTAAAAGGCCGGCGCGCACTATACCGGAATTGACCGCACAGGTGATGGTTTTTTTTATGAAACATGTCTCGCTGCAAACACCCAACAACGGGCATTTTCGCCACTTTTGTGCACTGCGCAATCGATTGCGCGGACATCGCCGCTAAATCGATTCATGTTCGCTGACAATTTTCTGTCGCTACGCTGACCGGGGTGCGACGTTCCGTCTCGCCCGCTCGTCAGGTGGCCGCCCTTATGTCCCGGATCAGCGACTCCAGACTGTAACCCAGGCGCGGTGCCAGCGCCTGAGCGCGATCCAGAAGGCCGTCGGCATCCAGGACCTGGTCGAGGTCGGCAGGGACCAGCAGGATGACATTGCCCTCCTTCACCGGCAGCTCCCAGTAATGGCGGTGATAGAGGCCACGCAGCAATGCGGCGCCCAACGGGCGGCCGTCATCGGTGGCCCACTGGTTGATGACCAGCCAGCCACCGGGATTCAGGCGCTTCTGGCAGTTTTCCAGGAAATTCCAGGCCAGGTGGCCGGGTGCCGGCCCCACGTCGGTGTACAGGTCGACGAAGATCAGGTCGGCGGGTTCGGCGCTGTCCAGCAGGGTCACCGCGTCGCCGATGCGCACATACAGCCGCGGGTCGTCATCCAGCCCCAGGTACTGCATGGCCAGGCGTGGCACGTCGGGGCGCAGTTCTATGGCCTCGACATCTTCCAGCGGCAGGAACTTCAGGCACGCCTGGGTCAGGGTCCCGGCGCCCAGGCCGAGGAACAGCGCACTTTCCGGCGCCTCGTGGCACAGCGCGCCGATCAGCATGGCACGGGTGTAGTCGTACTCCAGCCAGCTGGGGTCGGCGGTGAAGGTACAGCTCTGCTCGATGGCTTCGCCGAATTCGAGGAAGCGATAGTCCTCGACCTCCAGTACACGGATCACACCGAAATCATCATGGACTTCGGCGAGGACCCGTTCTTCACGCTCCTGACTCATGCTTTCTCCTGGCGGCTGGCGGATGCGCCTGACGGCACAGGCGCGGATTGTCGGCCAAGCGGGCGGCTTTGTCACAATTATCGGCGCAGGCGCAACGGCCGCCGATGCAGGAACTGCTACCATGCGGCCTCCGATCTGCCCTCACAAGAGCCAATAATGAATCGACCCTGGAGCCCGGACAGCTGGCGGGCCTTGCCGATCCAGCAACAACCTCTTTACCCCGACGCAGCCAAGGTGCAACGCGTGGAAAGCACCCTGGCCGGCTTTCCGCCGCTGGTGTTCGCCGGCGAGGCACGCGAACTGCGCCGCCAGTTCGCCGAAGTGACCCAGGGCCGAGCCTTCCTGCTGCAGGGCGGTGACTGCGCCGAGAGCTTCGCCGAGTTTTCTGCGGCGAAGATCCGCGACACCTTCAAGGTGCTGTTGCAAATGGCTATCGTCATGACCTTCGCCTCCGGCTGTCCGGTGGTCAAGGTCGGACGCATGGCCGGGCAGTTCGCCAAGCCGCGCTCGGCCAACGACGAGACCATTGATGGTGTGACCCTGCCCGCCTACCGCGGTGACATCGTCAACGGCATCGGCTTCGACTCCGCCAGCCGGGTGCCGGACCCCGAGCGCCTGCTGCAGGCCTACCACCAGTCCACTGCCACCCTCAACCTGCTGCGCGCCTTCGCCCAGGGCGGCTTCGCCGACCTGCATCAGGTACACCAGTGGAACCTGGACTTCATCGCCAACTCGGCGCTGGCTGAAAAATACAGCCAGTTGGCCGACCGCATCGACGAAACCCTGGCCTTCATGCGTGCCTGCGGCCTGGACAGTGCGCCACAACTGCGCGAAACCAGCTTCTTCACCGCCCACGAGGCGTTGCTGCTCAATTACGAAGAAGCCTTCGTGCGCCGCGACAGCCTCACCCAGGATTACTACGACTGTTCGGCGCACATGCTGTGGATCGGCGACCGCACCCGGCAGCTGGACGGTGCGCACGTGGAATTCCTGCGCGGCGTGCACAACCCCATCGGGGTGAAAGTCGGCCCGAGCATGAACACCGACGACCTGATCCGCCTGATCGACATCCTCAACCCGGACAACGACCCGGGCCGCCTGAACCTGATCGCGCGGATGGGCGCCGGCAAGGTCGGCGATCACCTGCCGGGGCTGATCCGCGCGGTGCAACGTGAAGGCCGTCAGGTGTTGTGGAGTTCAGACCCGATGCATGGCAATACCATCAAGGCCAGCAGCGGCTACAAGACCCGCGACTTCGCGCAGATCCTCAGCGAAGTGAAGCAGTTCTTCCAAGTCCACCAGGCCGAAGGGACGCATGCCGGGGGTATTCACATCGAGATGACCGGGCAGAACGTCACCGAATGCATCGGCGGTGCACGACCGATCACCGAAGATGGCTTGTCGGATCGCTACCACACCCACTGCGACCCGCGCATGAACGCCGACCAGTCGCTGGAACTGGCGTTCCTGATTGCCGAGACCCTCAAGCAGGTCAAGCGCTGATGCCACTGGCGCCGCGGCTCAGACCTTGAGCGCCAGGATCACCGCGCAGACCACCAGAAACAGGCAGAACAGCAGGCGCAGCAGACGCTCAGGCATCGAATGCGCCAGCTTGACCCCCCAGCTGATACTGGCCAGACCACCCACCGCCAGCGGCACGCCCATGTGCCAGTCAACATGGTGGTGCCAAGCGTAGGTCAGCAGGGTAATGCCCGTGCTGGGTGCCGCCAGTGACAGCGCCAGCCCCTGAGCCACCACCTGGCTGGCACCAAACAGGCTGGTAAGGATCGGCGTGGCGACCACTCCGCCCCCGACCCCGAACAGTCCACCGGTGATGCCGGACCCCACCCCCAGCAGCCACAGCCAGTTCTCGCGTTGCAGCCCGCTGCCGAGCCGTGGGCTGCGGCGCAGCATCTGCATCAGGTTGAACAGGATCAGCACCACCAGGAACCCCACGAAACCCAGGCGCATGACTTGCGGATCCAGGCCTACTGCCCAGAGCGACATCAGCCAGGCGAAGATGAAACTGGGCACGATGAGCATCAGGGCGTGTCTGAGGTGGATGCGATTGCGCTGGTTGTAGCGCCACAGGGCCAGCAGCACGTTGGGCAGGACCATCAACAGCGCTGTGCCCTGGGCCAACTGCTGGTCCAGGCCGAACAGCACGCCCAGAGCCGGAATGGCCACCAGCCCGCCGCCAATGCCGAACAGGCCGCCCAATGTGCCCATGGCAGCGCCCAACAACATGTAGATCAACACCTCTATCACACACACTCCTCGACTGGGCCCAAGCTTCCACAAGACCCTGAGGTCAGCGACCTGCACGAATCATCTGGCGCATTAAAGATCACAACACTAAATTAGCCCACTGCCTCGATCCATCAGGAGTACCCATGACCGACACACCCGCTGGCTGCGACGCCTTGCAGCTCGACAACCAGCTGTGCTTCGCGCTGTATTCGACATCGCTGATGATGACCAAGACCTACAAGCCCTTGCTGCAGGCCTTGGGTCTGACCTACCCGCAGTACCTGGTGATGCTGGTGCTCTGGGAGCGCGATGGCCTGACCGTGGGCGAGGTCAGCACACGGATGCTCACCGATCCCGGCTCGCTGACGCCATTGCTCAAGCGCCTGGAAGGCGAAGGCCTGCTCGACCGGGTGCGCAGCAAGCAGGACGAGCGTGTGGTGCTGCTGCACCTCACCCAGAAAGGCCGCGACCTGCAAGCCCAGGCAAAGGACGTCCCCAACTGCATCCTCGCCGCCAGCGGTCTGGATATGGAACGTCTGCGCCAGTTGCAAGGCCAGTTACTCGCACTGCGCGACAGCCTTCAGGAATATCTCTGACCACTCCGCCGCCCGGCCTGGCAACCTGCAAGCCAGGCCGGGCAGGATAACCGCAAATCCAGGCTGACACATCCTGAAACGACTTCATGGCCGAATGGCCTAGAATGCTTTCGCAACAGTAAATAGCAAGCATTAACATTCGCATCCTTTTAATAACACACTGCCATCACCCTAGGATGCTCCCCCCATGTCTGCCCCATCGCGTCTGTCGCCCCTGGCCTTCGGCATCTCTGCCCTGCTCGGGGCCGGCTTCGCCTGCGCCGCCTCCACCACGCTGCCAGAAACCGCCATCAACGCCAGCAATGAACAGGAAGAGACCAACCCACGGGTCAAGGACGTCAGTACGGCGACCCGCACCAACACCCCGGTACGCTATGTGCCGCAGGCCATCGATACGGTAAAGACCAGCAACGTGCTGGACTACGGAACGCAGAGCCTGGGAGCCGCCCTGAACGGGCTGCCCAACGTCAGCGACAGTTCCGATACACGCTTCGATGGCCTGCGTATTCGTGGCTTCGATGCCAGCAACGACTTCTACCTCGACGGCATCCGCGACGACAGCCAGTACGTGCGTGACCTGCACAACATCGAACGTCTGGAGGTGCTCAAGGGACCGGCCGCCGTGCTGTACGGCCGTGGCAGCCAGGGAGGCATCGTCAACCGGGTCAGCAAGGCACCGCAGGTCGGCCGCCGATCCAGCCTCGAAGCCCAGGGCGGCAGCAACGACCTGCGCAGCCTGTATGCCGACCTCAGCACGGACCCGACTGATACCCTGAGTTTGCGTCTGAACATGGGCAACATGGATGCCAACAGCTTTCGTGACGGTATTTCCAGCCATCGCCAGCTGTTCGCCCCCTCGATGAGCTGGCAGCTCACCCCGGCGCTGAACTGGCTGGTGCAGTACGAATACAGCCGTTTCGATCGCACCCCGGATCGCGGCATCCCCGGGGTCGGCGGCCGCCCGGCTGACGTCGGTCGCGACACCACCTACGGCGACAACCGCGATTACATCGATGACAAGGCGCAATCACTGCGTTCCAGGCTCAGCTACGACATCAACCTCGATTGGCAACTGCGCCAGACCCTGGGGGTGTTCCAGCTCGACAGCGATTTCGACAACACCTACCTGACTGGCTACACCGCCGCCACCAATCGTGTGACGCGCCAGCGCTGGCAACAGGACCTGCGCACCCGCAACGTCTTCAACAACCTGGAACTGGAAGGTCGCATCGAGACCTTTGGCCTGGAGCATCGCCTGCTGACTGGCGTCGAGGTTGGCAGCCAGCGCCGTGACCCCAGGCTTTACACCGCCGCGACCAGTGGCGCGGGCAGCCAGGCCGTACCAACCCTGGACCTCTACAATCCGGACCGGCGCCAGAGCCACACCGGCCGCATGACGTTGTCCAGCCACAACTACACCGAGGTCGACAGCCGCGCCTTGTACGTCCAAGACCAGCTGCGCCTCAATGACCAATGGCAACTGCTCGGCGGCCTGCGCTACGACCGCTTCGAGGTGGAAACCACCAACCGTGTTCGCGGCATCAGTGAAGCGCGCGACAGCCATAGCACCAGCCCACGAGTGGGCGTGGTCTGGACGCCGTTGCCGGAGCACTCCTTCTACGCGTCCTGGACCAAGACCTTCTCACCGGTCGGCGGCGGCCTGATCGGCATCACCCCTGGGACGAGCGGCAACGCCAACGAACTGAGCCCGGAGTTGACCAAACAGAAGGAAGTCGGCGTTAAGAGCGACTGGCTGGGCGACCGCCTGAGCACCACGCTGGCCCTCTACGAGCTGGAGCTTTACAACCGCCGCACCACTGACCCGAACGACCCGAGCCTGACGATCCTCACCGGTCTGCAACGCTCACGTGGCGTAGAGCTGACCGCCAGTGGCCAACTGGTGGGCAACTGGTACCTGCGCGGTGGTGTCGGCATTCAGGACGCCACTATCGTCGAAGACAACAACGGCCTGGCCGGTAACCGCGTGAGCAACGTGGCCAAGCGCAACGGCAGTCTGTTCCTGACCTGGAAACCGGAAGGCGGCTGGTATGCCGAAACCGGCGTGACCCTGGTCGGACAGCGCTATGCCGATAACCAGAACACCACGGTACTGCCCGGCTATGGGCGCTGGGATGTCCTGGCCGGTTACCGCCAGAAGGAATGGGACCTGCGCGCGGCGCTGAGCAACCTCACTGACCGCACCTACTACAGCTCAGCCACCAGTGCCGCACAGATCCGCGTAGGCGACCCGCGCAGCCTGGTGGTCACAGGCACCTACAGTTTCTAGATCGACCGCTTCTCGCCACTGAAGTCGCGCCTACCGGGCCCTGTGTTCTTGACCCGGCAAAGCGGCTTCAGCGGTGCAGCTGCAAGGCGTGCGAGTGCTCAGGCTGAAAAAATTTTCAACATTTAACTTGCGCACAAAATTATTGCGAGCTACATTTCAACTCACATTAGTTAGCGCGCAAAATAAATGCGCGACATTTCACTCAGAGAGGTAACACCATGAAAGCGCTCTACACCGCAGTCGCAACCTCCACCGGTGGCCGTGACGGCCGTGCGATTTCCAGCGACAACGTCCTCGACGTGAAACTGGCCACCCCCAAAGAGCTGGGCGGTGCCGGTGGTGAGGCCACCAACCCTGAGCAGCTGTTCGCCGCTGGCTATTCGGCATGCTTCATCGGCGCACTGAAATTCGTCGCCAGCCAGAGCAAGCGCAGCATCCCGGCCGACGCCTCGATTACCGCGCACGTCGGTATCGGTCAGATTCCGGGTGGCTTCGGTCTGGATATCGACCTGCACATCAACCTGCCCGGCCTGGACCAGGCCCAGGCGCAGGAACTGGTCGATGCAGCTCACCAGGTCTGCCCGTACTCCAACGCCACCCGTGGCAATGTCGATGTACGCCTGCACGTAACCGTGTAACAAACCGGCAGTAACGAAAAAGCCCGCGCAAATGCGCGGGCTTTCTCATGCCGCCAGGACAGCGCCGAAATTACTTGGCGCGGCCTTTGTAAGAACCGCCTTCGCGGGTATCGATCTCGATCATGTCGCCGATCTCGATGAAGTCGGCAACCTGCAGCTCGGTGCCGTTCTTCAGTTTGGCAGGCTTCATGACCTTGCCGGAGGTGTCGCCACGAGCGGCGTTCTCGGTGTAGTCGACCTGACGCACGATGGTGGTCGGCAGCTCTACGGAAACCAGGCGCTCTTCGAAGAACACGGCTTCGCAGACGTCAGTCATGCCTTCTTCGACGAACGGCAGAACGGCCTCGATATCTTCGGCGTTCAGCTCGTACATGGTGTAGTCGGTGGTGTCCATGAAGGTGTAGCTGTCACCGCTGATGTAGGACAGGGTGGCTTCCTTGCGATCCAGGATCACGTCGTCCAGCTTGTCGTCTGCGCCGTATACGGTCTCGGTCTTGTAGCCGGTCAGCAGGTTCTTCAGCTTGGTCTTCATGATCGCGCTGTTACGACCGGACTTGGTGAACTCGGCCTTTTGTACCAGCCAAGGATCGTTGTCGATACGGATCACGGTACCGGGTTTCAGCTCTTTACCAGTTTTCATTGCATATATCCGAATTTGGATGGAATTAGCAGAAGGCTCTGTACGAGAAATAGCCTGCGCAGGCCGCTTTCCGTACAGAGCCTGATATCAAGGCCGCGTATCATAGCGAATTTCGATAAAACTGCACCAGCGCCGTGGCGAGATCGCTCCGCGCAGCCTGACGTTGGCACCAATGTTCAGCATGCTCGACGACTTGTGACCAATGCGCCTGGAGCTGCCGCCAATGGCTGGCCAGCTCTTCACCGGCACACCAGGCACGCCACAGGCCGTTGGTCGCCTCGGCGGCCGGCGCCGGCAGGCCATCCAGATAAAGCTGCAGAAATGCGTCCAGCTTGGGCCAGTGCGCCCCTTCGTCCTGCTGGTAGATGTGCCAGAGCATCGGTCGCCCGGCCCACTGCGCGCGCACGAAGGAATCCTCGCCGCGCACCACGTTGAAATCGCAGCTCCATAGCAGACGGTCGTACTGCTCCTGGCGGATGAACGGCAAGACCTGCACGGTCAGGACGCCACGCTGGCGAATGGCACCGGCCGTCAGCCCGTGCTCGCCCAGCCAGGCCTGCAGGTCGCCGAGGATGCGCCCTTCGGGCACCAGCAGATGAGTGGCCCGCCCTTCTGCCACCAAGGCATCCAGCCAGCTCCCCAGGCCGGAGTTCTCATAGGCGAACAGCGAAATGAGCCTGGCCCCCGTTGCAGGCTGTACACCCAGCGAGGCGAGAAAGGCCTGGCGGGCTGCCGGGTCGGCCTGGAAGGCCTGGCGCTGTGCAACCAGCCCCTGCTCGCGCAGCAAGCCACCGGTGCGCTCGTCGAAGCCAGGAAAGAAAAACCACTTCTTCAGCCCGTTGGCCTGCGGCGATGGCAGACCGTGGCAACCGCCTACCCACGCCTCGGCACTGAGGTAATCGAGATTCAGCCACAACGGCGGCGTTTCACGCTGGCGCATGGCCTCGACATAAGCGGCCGGCAAGGTACAGGCGAACGCCTCGATGACCACATCGGCTATCGGCTCTGGCTGCCATGGCGCAGCCCAGTGCCGGATCTCCACACCGGCCTGCAGCTGCCGGGTGGCCTGCGGATCGGCCTCGGGGCACAGGCGCACGAATGCGGCCAGGTCGTTGATCCACAGGCGCACCGCGACACCGTGCTCGGCCACCAGTTGCCGAGCCAGGCGCCAGGTCACCCCTACGTCACCGTAGTTATCCACGACATCACAGAAAATGTCCCAATCGACTCGCATCACCGCTCCAGCACACCGCTTGCAAAGGCGCGATTGTCGCGCGGAACCCGAGTCATCCACCAGCGAGACAGCAACGTGGCACAATGACCGGGTCGTCCACGCAAGGAAGTGTCGCCATGTCCTCCAGCCGCCGCCACGAACTCTACGTGTCGCTCAAACTGATCCTGTGCATCGCCCTGGGTATCTGGCTGGGCGCCGTCGCCGTGATCCTCACCGGACCGCTGCTGATCAAGGCCCTGCCCGCCGCACAGACCCAGGCCCTGGCCGAAGCGAGCGCACGGATCGCCCCGCCGCCGCCCCCGGCCGCCGAACAACCGGACACCATGCTGCGCAAGTTCGAGCAGAACCTGCGTGAAAGCGAAGCCCGCCAGGCTCAGGAATACGAACAGGCGCGGCAGAACCGTCAGTTCAACCGCGCCAAGTGCGATTTCTGGCTGCAACAGGACCGCACCGCACCGAGCGAAAAGAGCCGGGCCAGTGTCAACGAATTCTGCGGATAAGCCATGAACAAGCAGCAGGTACTGCAACTGATCGAGCAACGCCTGGCGCACGACCTGGAAGTCGCCCAGCGCGCCGCGCAGACGGCCTACGAGGCCGCGACTCACGAAGAGAGCATTGCCGAGAACAAGTACGACACCCTGGGGCTTGAGGCCTCTTATCTGGCCGCCGGACAGGCCCGTCGGGTCGAGGAAATCCGCCACGCCCTGGGTTTGTACCGGCAGTTCACCTTGCGGTCTTTCGACGAGGCTCGCGGTATCCAGGTCGGCGATCTGGTCACCCTGGAGGCTGGCAGTGGCGAGCAGCGCCACCTGTTTCTCGGCCCGGATGCTGCGGGGCTCAAGGTGCAGGCGGGCGAATGCGCGGTGACGGTAATCACCGCCCGCGCGCCACTGGGCCAGAATCTGCTGGGCAAGACCGAAGGCGACGAGGTGGAGATCGGCGTGGCCGGGCAGCGCCAGGCCTTCGAAGTGCTGCTGGTGCAGTAAGACGCCTGGGCGGTACGGAGTTGCCGGGCCCAGCGCTTTGTGAGTAAGGTGCAGTTTCGCTGCCAGGCGGCGACAGGAGCAGTACCCAGGACCCGTTACCCAAGGAGATTTTCATGACGAACGTCATCGCTTTTCCTGACGCACATGAACGTGATCGCCTGAGGTCCAGTGAGAGTCCGGCGTTGAAGTACCTGAGCAAGAAAGAACGGCAACTGATCGAGCAGTTGCGCCTGACCAGCCATGCGGGCCGTCAGTACATCTACGACTATGCTCGCCTCATGCAACTGACCCGGCCTCTGCATCCCTCCTGAGGCGCAGCGCCGGGCCTTCCAGATGCAAGCCATGCGGCGACGCAGACAGACTCATCGAGCCTGTGCCGCGTCGCCGTTTCATCAATGGCTGAGCGACCAGACCAGCGCCGAGATGGCCACCACGCCAGACGCCACCACGAAGACATTGGAGAGCTTGCCGGCATACTGACGCATGGCCGGTACCTTGCGGATGGCATACATCGGCATGAGGAACAGCAGCACCGAGATCACCGGCCCACCCAGGGTTTCGATCATGCCCAGGATGCTCGGGTTGAGGGTTGCCACGATCCAGCACACCAGCAGCATGCACAGAGCGGTAAGGCGATCCAGCGCCTTGCTGCCAATGCGCGCGCCCGACTTCACTACCAATCCCTTGAAGCCTTCACTGGCACCGATGTAGTGGCCCAGGAACGACTTGGAAATTGCCACCAGCGCGATCAACGGGGCGGCGAAGGCGATGGTCGGGTTGCTGAAGTGGTTGGCCAGGTACGACAGCACCGAAAGGTTCTGCGCCTTGGCCTCGGCCAGTTGAGCTGGCGACAGGGTCAGCACGCAGCTGAACACGAAGAACAGCACCATCGACACCATCAGCAGGTGCGCCCGCGCCAGGATCTTCGAGCTGCGGGCTTCGGCCTGCTCACCATACAGACGCTTCTGGTCCACGGCGAACGCCGAGATGATCGGCGTGTGGTTGAACGAGAAGACCATCACTGGAATGGCCAGCCACAGCGCCGGCAGGAAGCTCGACGGCTCCGGCAACGCGCTGGCGGTGGTCAGGATGCCACCGTTCCAGTGCGGGATCAGGAACACGGCCAGGAACAGCAGCGAAACGATGAACGGATAGACCATCAGGCTCATCACCTTGACGATGGCCCGCTCACCGCAACGTACTACGGCCAGCAGGCCGAGGATCAGCACGAACGCCAACAACGCTCGAGGCGGCGGCTGGATGTGCAGCTGATGCTCCAGGAAGCTGCTGACGGTGTTGGTCAGGCCGACGCTGTAGATCAGCAGGATCGGAAAAATCGCGAAGAAGTACAGCAGGGTGATGATTGCCCCGGCGCCTTTGCCGAAGTGCTCCTCGACCACCTCAGTGATATCGCCGCCGCTGCGTCCCGACAGCACGAAGCGGGTCAGCCCGCGGTGAGCGAAGAAGGTCATGGGGAACGCCAGCAAAGCCAGGGCCAACAACGGCCAGAAGCCGCCGATACCAGCGCTGATGGGCAGGAACAGGGTGCCAGCACCGATGGCGGTGCCGAACAGGCCAAGCATCCAGGTGGTGTCGTGACGATTCCACGCGGTGTTTTCCGCGATTTCGGGGTCCAGGCGTTCTGCGACGCTATTGGCCTGATCGTTCATCCGGTCGTGTCTCCGTTTCCGGTAATTGCACAAGCAAAGGCACCACGTAGGGTCTTGGCAGCGCGGCGCCCGTCCTGAAAAGCAGGTCGCGATTCTCCGGGATCAAGCACGGAAAGCAAGGTTTATCGGATCAAACGTGCGAAAAACAACGGTTGTACGGGAATTCCAGCGCATGCATTGCAGAAAAATGGCGCGACTTGCGCATCAATGTGCCACCACCTGCAATTTCATTGCTGCCAGCGATAGAGGAACACAGAGGCACGGCGAGCTTTCCATAGCTCACCGTGCCTGGCAGGCATCCATGTCTGCGCTCAACGGCCTGAGGGACGCTTATTCGATAGCCAGCCTGTCGCGGTTCTTGTCCAGCAGGGTCTTGCCGATGCCCTTGACCTCAAGCAGCTCATCGACCGAGGTGAAGTTACCGTTCGCTTCGCGGTAGGCCACGATGGCATTGGCCTTGTTCAGGCCGATGCCCGACAACTCCTTCTGCAGGGTCAGCGCATCCGCCGAATTGATATTGATGCGGGCGTCAGGCGCCTGCATCTCGGTCATGCTGGCCATGATCGGTTCAGGATCCGACATACTGGCCGTGGTGGCGCTAGCAGTGAGAGAGGTACAGGCCACCAGAGCAGCCAGAAGGGAAGAAAACAGCGCATTGCGCATGGTCGATGCTCCTTGGATTGACAAGTCGGTGCGGCAGCGAGGTGCCGCCGCTGAAACTTAGTCCAGGGCACATACCGATTGAAGCGCCGGAACGTATCGGCGCGTGACGCGATAAACGCTTACAAAAACGCCCGTACGACCGGGAAACTCAAGTCTCCTGGCGACGCTCCTGGTGGATCCAGTCGACAATGTCGCCATCCGGGGCGTAACCACTGACCGTATCCCGTAACAACTGCCTGACCGTTTGATAGTCATCATTGTCGACAGCGGCGAGCAGCCGGGTCAGCAGAACCTTGAGGTTTTCCCAGCTCAGGTAGTCTTCGTTGGCACTCATGATCATCGGATGGTCGGTGGCAACCACGTTGTCACCGATCAGCAGCTCTTCATAGAGCTTCTCGCCTGGCCGCAGACCGGTGAACTCGATGGAGATGTCGCCGTGTGGATTCTTGTCCGAGCGGATGCTCAGGCCGGACAGATGGATCATTTTCTCGGCCAGCTCAATGATCCGCACCGGCTCACCCATGTCCAGCACGAACACGTCGCCCCCCTGCCCCATCGAACCGGCCTGGATGACCAGTTGCGCAGCTTCGGGAATGGTCATGAAATAACGGGTGATCTTCGGGTGCGTGACGGTCAGCGGCCCACCGGTCTGGATCTGCTTGTGGAACAGCGGAATCACCGAACCTGACGAACCCAGCACGTTGCCGAAACGGACCATGATGAAGCGCGTCTTGTTGACCTGATAGACATTCGACTGGTCACCGAACATCACCGGCGCCGTCTCCCGACTGAGCGCCTGCAGAATCATCTCGGCAAGGCGCTTGGTGCTGCCCATCACGTTGGTGGGCCGTACGGCCTTGTCGGTGGAGATCAGCACGAAGTTGGCAACCCCGGCCTGCAGTGCCGCCTGGGCCGTATTGAGAGTGCCGACCACGTTGTTCACCACGCCTTCGGCGATATTGTGCTCGACCATTGGCACATGTTTGTAGGCGGCGGCGTGGTAGACGGTATCGACTTTCCAGGTTTTCATCACATCCAGCAGCCGCGGGTGGTTGCGTACCGAACCGAGGATCGGCAGCAGCTTGACCGCCAGCGCTTCGCGGGCGAGGCGTTGCTCCAGTTCGCTGAGGATGGTGTAGAGATTGAATTCGCTGTGATCGAACAACAATAGCGTAGAAGGCTTGAGCAGCAGGATCTGCCGGCACAGCTCGGAGCCGATCGAGCCGCCGGCACCGGTGACCAGCACCGTCTGCCCCTTGATGCAGTGCTCCAGCAGGCTCTCCCGCGCGGGGACCGGGTCACGCCCCAGCAGGTCGGCGATATCCACTTCCTGCAGGTCGTCGACCTTGACCCGTCCTGCCGCCAGGTCCATCACGCCGGGTACACTGCGCACATGCAGCGGAAACCCCTCCAGGTAACCGAGGATTTCGCGCCGTCGGCCACGGGTCGAGGACGGAATCGCCAGGAGAATCTCCTGCGCGCCAGTGACTTCGATCATCCGCTGGATGTGCTTGGGCTTGTAGACCTGCAGGCCGGAAATGATCCGGTTGGAAATCGACTCGTCGTCGTCGATGAAGGCCACCGGACGCATCAGGCGCCCCATTCGCAGTGCAGCGACCAGTTGGTTGCCTGCGGCCCCAGCCCCATAGATGGCAACCTTGCGCAGCCCGTCGTCACGACTGGTGAAGGGCACATGCTGCACGGCAGCGAACCAGTCCCCCAGGAAGTATTGACGCATGGCCAGGCGCAGGCCACCGATCATGACCATGCTCAACCACCAATAGTTGAACATGATGGAGCGCGGTACGATTTGCTGATGATTGCTGTAGGCATACACGACGCAGCCAAGGATCAGCGAAGACAGGGTCACGGCCTTGATGATGGCGATCAACGCGTCGTTGCCGAAATAACGCATCACGGCCCGATACATGCCGAAGCGGATGAACAGCGGAATGCAGACCAGAGGGGCGGCGATGAACAGCCAGGTGAACTTTTCCAGCGGATTGATCAGGTCATCGACACCCAACCGCACCACGAAGGCCATCCACAGGGCGAACCAGACCAGCAGGACGTCGGCCGCGACCTGAATGATCCGCTTTTGGCGGCGCGGCAGCGCCAGCAAAAAAGCCCGTATCTTCTCCATGATGCCTTCGATCAATCCTTGCCACCCTCTTAGATTCATACCGCAACCTACCAAGCCCGTACGGCACACAGGGCAAATTGTTACAATCTATATGAAAAGCCTGGGTCAGCGCAGTTCCTTCATGGCCGTTCAGCCTTTCCCGCATGAAATTTCATCGCCAGCAGCACCAACGGCAGGTAAGCGATCAGGATTCCACTCACCCCATCCAGCCAGCCGACGGATACCGCCAGCGCCCAGGGCATCAGCCACACCATGTTGATCGCCAGCACGGCCAGGGTCACCGGCAAGTGTCTGCCATACCGTCGCGAGGCGTACTGATAGGCATGACTGCGGTGCGCCTCATAGACCTTCTCGCCGCGAAGCAGGCGACGCAGCAAGGTGACAGTGGCATCCACCACGAAAACCCCGAGCAGAATCAGCCAGGCCCAGAAAAGATTTGGCGAGAGCCAACCGGCCTGCAGCGACAGCACGCCCAGCACTAGGCCTAGAAACCCGCTGCCCGCATCGCCCATGAAGATCCGCGCCGGCGGGAAGTTCCAGTACAGAAAACCGGCCACCGCCGCCGCCAGCATCGCGGGCGCCAGAACCTGTTCGCCGGCTCCGGCAAAGGTATGGACCAGGCAGGCGCCGACACAGACACTGACCGCCTCGACACTGGCGATACCGTCGATGCCGTCCATGAAGTTGTACAGATTGAGCATCCATACCAGATAGAACGCCGCCAGCACGCTGCCGAACAGCCCAAGATCGACACGCCACCCGAAGAGGTCCAGCGGCGCCAGACCACCCAGCCACACCAGTGCCCACACAGCCGCCAGAAAATGCCACAGCAGGCGCCAGCGCGCGGCGATATGGCCGTGATCGTCCATGAAGCCGATCACCGCTACCAGCCCGCCAGCGCCAGTAATGGCCATCAACAGATCCGCCGACAGGCGTCCCGTGGCACCCAGACAGGCCGTCGCCAACAGGAACGCCACGACGATGGCCACCCCCCCACCGCGGGGCGTCGGCACCGAATGAGAGCTGCGAGCATTGGGTACGTCCATCAGACTCCTGGCCAGCGCGTAGCGACGCAGCACGGCGGTCAACATCAGGGACAGCAGGGCAAAACCGACAATCCACCACCACTCAAGCATTTCGTTTTGTTTCCAGATAATGGTCGGCGGTTTCCTGCATCGCCTGTTCGACACTCACGGGCGGTGTCCAGCCCAGCTGCTTACGGGTCTTGTCGATATCCACCTGCAGCGAACCGCACAGGCGTTGCGCGAAAGCCCGCTTGCCCAAGGCAATGGCCAGCCCACTTAGCAGCCATGCCGGTATGGGCAACAGACGAGCTGGCCTGCCCAATGCCCTGCCCATCCGTTGTAACAATTGCGTGGTAGAAAGGTCTTCACCGTCGCTGACCAGAAAGGTCTGGTTCGCGGCGGCTGGATGATCGACGCAGGTTACCAGCAGGTCGACGAGGTTGCCCCGTGCCACAAGGCTACGGCGGTTGTGAATCGCACCCAGCGGCATTGGCACCCCCTTGTCCAACCAGCGCAACATGCTCAGAAAATTTGCCTTGACCCCGGGGCCGTAGACCAGCACCGGACGAATGATCACCACCTCCATGCCGGTGCGCAGCGCCAGGTCGCGCAGACCCTGCTCGGCAGCCTGCTTGGACTGTCCATATGCATCGCTGGGCTCACCCACTGCATCAGCCGTGAATGGCGAGCCTGGGCGTGAAAACTCGCCATTGACCTTTATCGAACTTACAAAGACGAAGCGTTTGACACCCGCAGCGGCTGCCCGTTCAGCCAGATTGAGGGTCGCGGCGACATTGGCCTCGAAATACTCGGCTCGAGGATCTGTGCTGGTATCGTGCAGAACATGCACGCGAGCCGCACAGTGGATGATCACGTCGAGGCCCGTCACGAAGGGCTGCCATGCATGATCTGCCGTCAACTGCTGTGCGCTCAGCACCTCGATCGATTTATCAGTCGTATCGTAGCGATCACGAACTGCGACGCGCAGCCGGTGCGTGCTGGTTTGAGCAAGGTGTCTGACCAAGGCATCGCCTACGAACCCCGTAGCCCCCGTAATGCCAATGGACAAGGCGGGGCGTGCCATTTGCTGGGTAGGGTTACACGGGTCTTCGGTCACGTTGGAAACTTTCACTGACAATCAATACGCGAGTCTAACATCAAGGTCCTGTGGCATGTCGGGCTCATTGGGCCCAGGCATTCTCCGCCTGCGCGCTCGGGCTCCCACCCCACCGCACCAAGGAAACCTGCGCACGGCGCAACGCGCGCAAGCGTCGAGGGAGCATTTTGCACCTGTATCGACGGATTTCAAAAAACGAACGTTGAATTCATTTTTCTTCGAATTCGCTACAAACTCCCGATACTTGCTGAGAGATTGTGAGTTTTTCGCGCAACGAGAACGCGCTGCAGAAAATTCTTCGAAGTAAAGCGAAGTTTCCTACGGAAGATGGAAACAACACTTACATAGATAGGATGTGACTCAAGGAGACGCGCCAGGCAAGTCCGCTCAAGTCAGGGCACAAGGAAAGAAGCACAGGACAGATGAGTCCGGGACATCGGCCTTCGGCAGCCCCCACATGACGAGAGAGAATCAGAACTTTGCTGCCGGCCCCCGCGGACGTTTTCTGAGCGTGGCGAACCAGGCGAGCACCGGCCCGATGAGCATGCCAAGCAACAAGGCCAGGATCACGGGAACAGCAATAGAGAGCTCAGGCGCTGACCAGCCAAAGAACACCAATGCGACTGGCTGACGATTCTCGAGGACGAATACGGCAGTTGCAATGACCAACGACAGAATCACCAAACCTGCCAGCACGCTCTTCAACCTGCGCATTCACGCCTCCTTTTCGGCTGCCTGATGAGAAGCCTCATCGTCGTCGTTGACCCGGTCACGCAGCTCCTTGCCGGGCTTGAAGTGAGGCACGAACTTCCCGTCGAGATTGACGGACTGGCCGGTCTTTGGGTTACGCCCAACACGAGGTGCGCGATAGTGCAATGAAAAGCTGCCAAACCCCCGTATTTCGATACGGTCGCCTGTGGCTAGGCACTGGGACATTTGCTCAAGCATGGTCTTGATGGCCAACTCGACATCCTTGGATGAGAGAAGCCCCTGATGGGTGACAATTCGTTCGATCAACTCCGACTTCGTCATGTTTTTCCCTTCTTTTTCAAGCAGCTAGATCAGCGCTTCAGAGGTTTTAGCATGACCGGATGAATTTGAACAGCCTGCATCTTGACTTATGTGAAGCATGCGCGATGCAGCCTATTTCACAGACACAGGCATGGCAGCAGCCGTTCGCCGCCCGCCGGGCTTGCAGCCGTCCCGCTCGCCATGAACAGTGCGGCGAAGCGATGATGAGCAGATGTTTCCAGCGCCCACAAAAAAGGGCGACCGAAGTCGCCCTTTTTCAATGGATCACAGAACTCAGTTCTGCTTTTCCATTTGTGCACGCAGCAGGTCACCGATGGTGGTCGGGCCAGTGCTTTCAGTAGCTTCTGGCTTGTTGCGCAGGCTCTGAATCGCTTCTTTCTCTTCTTCGACGTCTTTCGACTTGATCGACAGGCTGATTACGCGGCTCTTGCGGTCAACGCTGATGATCTTGGCTTCGATCTCTTCGCCTTCCTTCAGGACGTTGCGCGCGTCTTCAACGCGGTCACGGCTGATTTCAGAAGCTTTCAGAGTGGCTTCGATGTCGTCGGCCAGGGTCACGATAGCGCCCTTGGCGTCAACTTCTTTCACGGTACCGCGAACGATAGCGCCTTTGTCGTTGACGTTGACGTACTCGGAGAACGGATCGCTTTCCAGTTGCTTGATACCCAGGGAGATGCGCTCACGCTCTGGGTCAACCGACAGGATGACGGTGTCCAGCTCGTCGCCCTTCTTGAAGCGGCGAACAGCTTCTTCGCCTGGCTCGTTCCAGGAGATGTCGGACAGGTGAACCAGACCGTCGATGCCGCCGTCCAGGCCGATGAAGATACCGAAATCGGTGATCGACTTGATGGTGCCGGAGATGCGGTCGCCCTTGTTGAACTGGCCAGAGAAGTCTTCCCATGGGTTCGACTTGCACTGCTTGATGCCCAGGGAGATACGACGACGCTCTTCGTCGATGTCCAGAACCATGACTTCCACTTCGTCGCCAACCTGAACGACTTTGGATGGGTGGATGTTCTTGTTGGTCCAGTCCATTTCGGAAACGTGTACCAGGCCTTCCACGCCTTCTTCCAGCTCAGCGAAGCAGCCGTAGTCGGTCAGGTTGGTAACGCGTGCAGTCACGCGGGTACCTTCTGGGTAACGAGCCTTGATAGCAACCCATGGGTCTTCGCCCAGTTGCTTCAGACCCAGGGAAACGCGGTTGCGCTCGCGGTCGTACTTCAGGACCTTCACATCGATCTCGTCGCCAACATTGACGATTTCCGATGGGTGCTTGATGCGCTTCCAGGCCATGTCGGTGATATGCAGCAGGCCATCGACGCCGCCCAGGTCCACGAATGCACCGTAGTCGGTGAGGTTCTTGACGATACCCTTGACCTGTTGACCTTCCTGCAGGGATTCCAGCAGGGCTTCGCGCTCGGCGCTGTTCTCGGCTTCCAGGACACTGCGACGGGAAACGACAACGTTGTTGCGCTTCTGGTCCAGCTTGATGACCTTGAACTCGAGCTCTTTGCCTTCGAGGTGGGTAGTGTCGCGAACCGGACGAACGTCGACCAGCGAACCCGGCAGGAATGCACGGATGCCGTTGACGTCGACGGTGAAACCGCCCTTGACCTTGCCGTTGATGACGCCCTTGACCACTTCTTCGGCGGCGAAAGCTGCTTCCAGAACAATCCAGCACTCGGCGCGCTTGGCTTTCTCGCGGGACAGCTTGGTTTCGCCAAAGCCGTCTTCGACCGCGTCCAGCGCAACGTGCACTTCGTCACCGACCTTGATGGTCAGCTCGCCAGCATCGTTGTAGAACTGCTCGAGCGGGATGACGCCCTCGGACTTCAGACCAGCGTGTACGGTTACCCAGTCACCGTCGATGTCGACGACGATACCGGTAATGATTGCGCCTGGCTGAAGGTTCAGGGTTTTCAGGCTTTCTTCAAAAAGTTCTGCAAAGCTTTCGCTCATTTTAATTCCTGTGTGATCAAGGGCGAAGAATACGCCCATCTGCCACGTTCCAGACCACGTGGGTTTCGTTCATGTAAAAGGAAGCCTGCAGGATGCTGTCTGGTCTCCCGCATGGCTCCTTGATCATCCGGCGAGATCGCGCAGGGCGACTTCACTCAGGATGCGTTGCAACACCTGCTCGATGGACAACTCGGTGGAATCCAGCTGAATGGCGTCTTGCGCCGGCTTGAGCGGAGCGACCGCTCGCTGGGTGTCGCGTTCGTCACGGACACGTATCTCATCTAGCAGACTCGACAGACTAACATCATCGCCCTTGGCCTTCAACTGCAGGTAGCGACGACGAGCGCGCTCCTCGGCACTGGCGGTCAGGAAGATTTTCAGCGGTGCATCGGGAAACACCACGGTGCCCATGTCGCGGCCATCTGCCACCAGACCGGGTTCTTCCTGGAAGGCGCGCTGACGCTGCAGCAGGGCATCGCGCACCGCCGGCAGCGAGGCCACCTGGGAAGCGCCGCTGCCCACGTGTTCGTTACGGATCGCGTGGGTCACATCTTCGCCTTCGAGAATGATGCGCTGGCCCTGGCCCTTCTCACCCGCCTCGAACTGCACGTCCAGATGGGCAGCGAGCAGCTTGAGCGCTTCTTCGTTGGTCAGGTCGACACCATGATTGCTCGCGGCGAAGGCCAGCAGGCGATACAGCGCACCGGAATCGAGCAGGCCCCAGCCCAGCTGGGTGGCCAGCAGACCGGCGATAGTGCCCTTGCCCGAACCGCTGGGTCCGTCGATGGTGATGACTGGTGCTTTGATTTTCACGATTGTTCCTCTTGTGCGACGGACAGACCGACTTGAGCGCACAGCGCCAGGAAATTGGGGAAGGATGTCGCGACATTGGCACAGTCGCGGATCCGGATCGGTGCCTCGGCCCGCAGGGCCGCGACACTGAAAGCCATGGCGATGCGATGATCGCCACGCGCGTCGAGATCGCCGCCTGACAACGCACCACCCTCGATGCTGATGCCGTCGGCCGTGGCTTCGGCCTTGACCCCGAGCGCTTGCAAACCTTCGGCCATGATCTGGATGCGATCGCCGTCACGGCCACGCAGATGCCCGGCACCGCGCAGCACGGTGCGTCCACGGGCACAGGCTGCAGCAACGAAGAGCGCGGGGAGTTCGTCGAGTGCCAGCGGCACCAGCGCTTCCGGCACCTCGATGCCGGAAAGCGGCGCCGCACGCACGCGCAGGTCGGCCACCGGCTCGCCACCGACCTGCCGACGCTTCTCCAGGACGATATCGGCGCCCATCAGGCGCAGAATGTCGAGGATCCCGGTACGCCCCGGATTGATCCCGACATGTTCGAGCAGCAGTTCAGAGCCCTCGGCGATGCTGGCCGCCACCAGGAAGAACGCCGCCGAGGAAATGTCTGCCGGCACGGCGATGCGCGTGCCGCGCAGGCAATGGCCCGACTCCAGACTGACCCGCCCGTCACCGCGTTCGATGGGGTAACCGAAGCCTTCGAGCAACCGTTCGGTATGGTCACGGGTCGCCACCGGCTCGATCACTGTGGTCCGACCTTCGGCATAGAGCCCGGCCAGCAACAGGCAGGATTTGACCTGGGCGCTGGCGGCCGGCGCCTCGTAGAGCTGCCCGACCAGGGACCGACCACCGCGCAAGGTCAGCGGTGGACAGCCTTCGCCAGCCGTCTCTACGCCTGCGCCCATGGCCCGCAACGGGCCGGCAACCGCACTCATCGAGCGCCGCGACAGCATCGCATTGCCGGTCAGGGTACTGTCGAAACTCTGCGCCGCCAGCAAACCGGCCAGCAGACGCATGGAGGTCCCCGAGCTGCCCAGGTAGATCGGACCTGGGGCGGACTTGAGGCCGTGCAGGCCCACACCATGGATGGTCACCCGGCCATGCTGCGGCCCCTCGATGACCACCCCCATGTCGCGAAACGCCTGCAGCGTCGCCAGGGCATCCTCGCCTTCGAGCAGACCGTCGATCTCGGTCGTGCCCTCGGCCAGCGAACCGAGAATGATCGCTCGGTGCGAAATCGACTTGTCGCCCGGCACGCGGATGCTGCCCCGCAGCGCACCAGCGGGGCTGGCCACGAAGCTCAGGTTGGCGGTCACCGGCGGCTCGACATAGGCACGCCGCGCAAGAATCTTGCCGAAGTGCTCGCGCGCCATGCGCGCACGGGTGAAGACACCCAGCAACTGATGGCCATCGCCAGCCTCGACCGCTTCGCGCAGGGCATCAAGGTCGCTGCGGTAGGTGTCCAGGGTGCGTAGCACCGCCTCGCGGTTGGCCAGGAAGATGTCGTGCCACATCACCGGGTCGCTGCCGGCGATGCGGGTGAAGTCACGGAAACCGCCCGCCGCATAGCGGAAGATCTCCAGGTTCTCGTTGCGCTTGGCCAGCGAGTCGACCAGGTTGAAAGCCAGCAGGTGCGGCAGATGACTGGTCGCTGCCAGCACCTCGTCGTGACGCTCCACACGCATGTGCTCGACATCCGCGCCCAGCGCCGCCCACAGACGATGCACCACACTCAGCGCATCGTCGTCGGTTTCCGGCAACGGTGTGAGGATGACCTTGTGACGACGGAACAACTCGGCGTTGGACGCCTCTACCCCGCTCTGCTCGGAGCCGGCAATGGGATGGCCCGGTACGAAACGCGGCGGCATGGCGCCGAACGCTTGGCACGCAGCGCGCACCACGTTGCCCTTGGCGCTGCCGACATCGGTGAGAATGGCATTGCCCAGGTCCAGCAGTGCCAGACGCGCCAGGACTTTCTCCATGGCCAGGATCGGCACCGCCAGCTGAATCACATCGGCGCCCTGGCAGGCCACGGCGAGGTCTTCCTCGCAGCGGTCGACCACCCCCAGCGCCACGGCCTGGCGGCGTGACAGGGGGTCGAGATCAACCCCCACCACCTCGCGGCACAGACCGCTCTCGCGGATACCCTTGGCGAACGAGCCGCCGATCAGACCCAGGCCGACCACCACCAGGCGGCCGACCAACGGCGCTGCGTTATTCAAGGCCATGCCTTACAGCACCGCTTTGGGGTAGGAGCCCAGCACTTTCAGCGCCACGGCTTCCTGGCGAATCCTCTCCAGCACGGCCTTGACCAGCGGGTCCTGGTGGTGACCCACGAAATCGATGAAGAACACGTAGGTCCATTTGCCGCTGCGCGATGGACGGGTCTCGATGCGCGTCAGGTCCAGGCCGTTCTCATGGAACGGCACCAGCAGCTCGTGCAATGCACCGGGCTTGTTGCTCATGGAGACGATGATCGAGGTCTTGTCGTCGCCGGTCGGCGGCACCTCCTGATTACCGATGATCAGGAAACGCGTGGAGTTGTCCGGGCGATCCTCGATCTTCTCTGCCAGTCGGGTCAGACCGTAGAGGTTGGCCGCCATGTCCCCGGCGATGGCCGCCGAGTTCCACTCGCTCTTCACCCGCTTGGCGGCGTCGGCATTGCTGGCGACGGCCACGCGCTCGACGTTCGGGTAATGCGCGTCGAGCCACTTGCGGCACTGCGCCAGCGACTGGGCATGGGAGTAGATGCGGGTAATGTTCTGGGTCTTGGTGCTCTCGCCCACCAGCAGATGGTGGTGGATGCGCAGCTCGACTTCGCCACAGATGACCATGTCGTGCTCGAGGAAGCTGTCCAGAGTGTGGTTCACCGCCCCCTCGGTGGAGTTCTCCACCGGCACCACGCCGAAGTTCACCGCACCGGCGACCACTTCACGGAATACTTCGTCGATGGCCGCCATCGGGCGGCTGACCACCGCGTGACCGAAGTGCTTCATGGCCGCCGCCTGGGTGAAGGTGCCCTCAGGGCCGAGGTAGGCCACGTTGAGTGGCTGCTCCAGGGCCAGGCAGGACGACATCACCTCACGGAACAGGCGCGCCATCTCTTCGTTGCTCAATGGGCCACGATTGCGCTCCATGACCCGCTTGAGCACCTGCGCCTCACGCTCAGGCCGGTAGAACACCGGTTCCTCGCCCTCGGCCAGCGAAGCCATCTTGACCCGCGCCACGTCCTGGGCGCAGCGCGCGCGCTCACTGATCAGTTCCTGAATCTTCTCGTCGAGGGCGTCGATTCGTACGCGCAGCGCCTTGAGTTCCTGGTCGGACATCAGCCGTGCTCCTTCTCGAAGTCTTTCATGTAGGCCACCAGTGCATTCACGGCATCCAGACCGACGGCGTTGTAGATCGAGGCACGCATGCCACCGACCGAACGGTGACCCTTGAGGTTGAGCAGGCCATTGGCCTCGGCACCGGCCAGGAACGGTTTGTCCAGGCGGTCATCAGCCAGGCGGAACGGCACGTTCATCCACGAGCGGTCGGCCTTGGCGATCGGGTTGTTGTACAGCGCGCTGGCGTCGATGTAGTCGTACAGGGTGCGCTGCTTGAGTTCGTTGACCTTGGCCATGGCCTCGACACCACCCTGCTCCTTGAGCCACTCGAAGACCAGGCCCGACAGGTACCAGGCCAGGGTCGGCGGGGTGTTGTACATCGAGCCGTTATCGGCAGCGACCTTGTAATTGAGCATGGTCGGGCACAGGGCACGAGCGTGGCCCAGCAGGTCTTCGCGGATGATCACCACGACGATGCCGCTGGGGCCGATGTTCTTCTGCGCACCGGCGTAGATCATGCCGAAACGGGAAATGTCCACGGGGCGCGAGAGGATGTCCGAGGACATGTCGGCCACCAGCGGGATATCACCGGTGTCCGGCACCCAGTTGAATTCCAGGCCACCGATGGTTTCGTTGGGCGCGTAATGCACATAGGCCGCGTTCTTCGAGAGCGTCCACTGGTCCTGGGTCGGAATCGCGAAATAGTCGTAGGGCTTGGCCGTGGCAGCCAGATTGACCTTGCCATAGCGCGCCGCTTCTTCCATGGCCTTGTGCGACCAGATGCCGGTGTCGATGTAGTCGGCTTCGCCGTTTTCCGGCAACAGGTTCAGCGGAATCTGGGCGAACTGCTGGCTGGCGCCGCCTTGCAGGAACAGCACCTTGTAGTTGGACGGGATATTCAGCAGGTCACGGAAATCCTGCTCAGCCTTGTTGGCGATGGAAACGAACTCGTCGCTGCGGTGGCTCATTTCCATGACCGACAGGCCTTTGCCTTGCCAGTCCAGCAGCTCGGCCTGGGCGCGCAACAGGACAGCTTCAGGGAGCGCAGCTGGACCTGCGCAGAAGTTAAAGGCTCGCTTGCTCATATCCACTCTCGTCAAATGCGTTGGTCTGTTCGCGCTGTATCGCAAGCCGGTCGGCGCGGTGTTGCCTGCCAACCAGCGGAAAATCCGGGGCCGACAAAGCGCCCCGCTGAAAAGCAGCGGGGGCTGGCACGCTCGTCACCGGCGTACCTGCCCCCGTCGGTCGCATCACTCAGTCCACGGACTCGTCGTCGCCCGTCGCCTCGGCGGACGGCTCGTCCTGCGCATCGTCGGCTTCGGCCGACTCGTCGTCGAGGATGTCATCGTCGCTTTCCGAAGGCTCCTGCACCCGCTCCAGGCCCACCAGCTTTTCATCGCTGGCCAGCTTGATGAGGGTCACACCCTGGGTGTTACGGCCCAGGCTCGACACTTCGTCGACACGGGTACGCACCAGGGTGCCCTGGTCGGAAATCAGCATGATCTCCTCACCGTCGAGCACTTGGATCGCGCCGACCAGACGGCCGTTACGCTCGTTGCTGACCATGGCGATGACGCCCTGGCCGCCGCGCTTGTACTCGGGGAACTCGTCGATCGCCGTGCGCTTGCCATAGCCGCGCTCGGAAGCGGTGAGGATCTGGCTGCCCTCCTCCGGGATCAGCATGGAGATCAGCTTCTGCCCTTCAGCCAGGCGCATGCCACGCACACCGCGCGCGGTACGGCCCATGGCACGCACTTCGTTCTCGTTGAAGCGAGTCACCTTGCCACCGTCGGAGAACAGCATGACCTCGCGGTTGCCGTCGGTGATCGCGGCGCGGATCAGCACGTCGCCCTCGTCCAGTTCCAAGGCGATCAGGCCCACGCTGCGCTGACGGCTGAACTGCTCGAGCGGGGTTTTCTTCACGGTGCCGTTGGCGGTGGCCATGAAGATGTAGTGACCTTCGGTGTACTCCTCTACCGGCAGCATGGTGGTGATGTACTCACCCTCGTCCAGCGGCAGCAGGTTGACCAGCGGACGACCACGTGCGGCGCGTGACGCCTCGGGAATCTCGTAGGTCTTGAGCCAGTACACCTTGCCCTTGCTGGAGAACATCAGCAGCGTGGTGTGGCTGTTGGCGACCAGCAGGTGCGAAATGTAGTCCTCGTCCTTCATGCCGGTCGCCGACTTGCCCTTGCCGCCGCGACGCTGGGCCTGGTAGGCAGTCAGCGGCTGGGTCTTGGCGTAGCCACTGTGCGAGATGGTCACCACGCGGTCTTCCTCGGTGATCAGGTCACCCAGGGTCAGGTCAGCGGTGGATTCGACGATCTCGGTGCGGCGCGCGTCGCCGTATTCGGCGCGGATCAGCTCCAGCTCTTCGCGGATCACTTCCATCAGGCGCGTGGCGCTGTTGAGGATGCGGATCAGCTCGCCGATCTGGTTGAGGATCTCCTGGTACTCGCCCAGCAGCTTCTCGTGCTCCAGGCCGGTCAGGCGGTGCAGGCGCAGGTCGAGAATCGCCTGAGCCTGCTCTGGCGACAGGAAGTACTTGCCGTCACGCAGGCCGTACTGCGGGTCGAGGTTTTCCGGGCGGCAGGCGTCGGCGCCGGCGCGCTCGACCATTTCCATGACAGCGCTGGATTCCCACGGGGTGTTGATCAGCCCTTCCTTGGCCTCGGCCGGCGACGGCGAAGCCTTGATCAACGCGATGACCGGGTCGATGTTCGACAGCGCCACCGCCTGGCCTTCGAGGATGTGCCCGCGCTCGCGCGCCTTGCGCAGTTCGAACACGGTACGCCGGGTGACCACTTCGCGACGGTGGCGAATGAAGGCTTCCAGCAGGTCCTTGAGGTTGAGGATGCGCGGACGACCGTCGACCAGGGCCACGATGTTGATGCCGAACACGCTCTGCAGCTGGGTCTGGGCGTAGAGGTTGTTGAGAATCACCTCCGGCACTTCACCACGGCGCAGCTCGATCACCACGCGCATGCCTTCCTTGTCGGATTCGTCACGCAGCTCGGTGATGCCTTCCAGGCGCTTTTCCTTGACCAGCTCGGCGATCTTCTCGATCAGCCGGGCCTTGTTCAGCTGATAGGGCAGCTCGGTGATGACGATCTGCTGGCGGCCACCGACCTTGTCGATGTCCTCGACCTTGGAACGCGCACGCATGTAGATGCGCCCACGACCGGTGCGATAGGCCTCGATGATGCCGGCACGGCCATTGATCACGCCGGCGGTCGGGAAGTCCGGGCCGGGGATGTACTGCATCAGGTCATCAACCGACAGCTCGGGGTTGTCGATCAGCGCCAGGCAGCCGTCGATGACCTCACCCAGGTTGTGCGGCGGGATGTTGGTCGCCATGCCCACGGCGATACCGCTGGAACCGTTGACCAGCAGGTTGGGGATCTTGGTCGGCATGACAGCCGGGATCAGCTCGGTGCCGTCGTAGTTGGGCACCCAGTCGACGGTTTCCTTGTGCAGGTCGGCCAGCAGCTCGTGAGCCAACTTGGTCATGCGTACTTCGGTGTATCGCATCGCAGCGGCGTTGTCGCCGTCGACCGAACCGAAGTTGCCCTGGCCATCGACCAGCAGATAGCGCAGCGAGAACGGCTGCGCCATACGCACGATGGTGTCGTAGACAGCGGTGTCACCGTGAGGGTGGTACTTACCGATCACGTCACCGACCACACGGGCGGATTTCTTGTACGGTTTGTTCCAGTCGTTGCCCAGCTCGCTCATCGCATAGAGCACACGCCGGTGCACGGGCTTCAGGCCATCGCGTGCATCCGGCAGTGCCCGGCCGACGATTACGCTCATGGCGTAGTCGAGGTAGGACTGTTTCAGCTCGTCTTCGATATTGACCGGGAGAATTTCTTTGGCCAGTTCACCCATGAGAAGCCTGATTCCTTTTTCTGGTGAAACCCCGCCGCTCCATGCGGAACGACCAAGGCTCGCCGCCCGTGGCACCGACCAGAGGCGACGTACGACAAATCAACGGGTTACGCCATGGATCTGCGCAGTGAGAGGGACTGCGATCAGCGCCCCTGAAAACCGCCGGATGTTACCACAATCGCCGCTACGCTCACATCCCTTGCAAGCAATGGCTCTGAGCCGCTCGCCCGCCGCGCCCGCCAGACGCGCTCTCAGAGCCGCCCAGCGGCATGACCATCTGCCCCACCCCTGCCGACGAACGGCCTGCTCGGGTCAGTGCAGGTGCTTGCGGCTCATCAGTTGCGCCAGGCGCGCGGTGTCGGGGCGTTCGACGATGCCCTTCTCCGTGACGATGGCGTCGATCAGGTCCGCCGGAGTGATGTCGAACACCGGGTTGAACGCGCCCGCCTCGGCCGCCAGAGGCTGCCCGCCAAGGTCGAGCAACTCGCGGACATCGCGCTCTTCAAGGAGAATGTCGTCGCCGCTGTCGGTGTCCATGTCGATGCTCGAACTGGGCGCCACGACCATGAAGCGC
The DNA here is from genome assembly GCF_913777995.1 of uncultured Pseudomonas sp. Classification (GTDB taxonomy): domain Bacteria; phylum Pseudomonadota; class Gammaproteobacteria; order Pseudomonadales; family Pseudomonadaceae; genus Aquipseudomonas. The sequence goes on from NZ_CAJYVE010000051.1 coordinate 39,969, forward strand.
ACCGCATGGTGCATGGCGGCAACGGCCAGCTGATAGGTGCCGATCTTGCCGGCCACATCGCCATTGGCAGCGATACGGTCGGCGCCGACGATCACCCAGGTGATGCCTTTGGTGCGCATCATGTGGGCGGCTGCCGAGTCGGCGATCACGCTGACCGGAATGTTCTCGTGCAGCAACTCCCAGGCCGTGAGCCGCGACCCCTGCAGCCAGGGCCGGGTTTCATCGGCATAGACGTGTTCGACCATGCCTTCCAGATGCGCCGCACGGATCACCCCCAGCGCCGTGCCAAAACCTCCGGTGGCCAGCGCCCCGGCATTGCCGTGGGTGAGTACCGTCTGCAGATTGCCCTGGTGCTTGCGAATCAGCTCGGCGCCCAGCTGCGCCATGGTCAGGTTGGCTTCACGGTCGGACAGGTGAATGGCCGCCGCCTCGGCCTCCAGAGCCCGCAGCGGATCTTCGCCGCTCTTCAGGCGTTGCAGGCGCTCGCGCATGCGGTTCAGCGCCCAGCACAGGTTCGCGGCGGTCGGGCGCGCAGCGGCCAGCACGGCAAAGTCCGCCTCCAGCGCTGCCCGCCAGTCACCGCCCTGGGCATGTCGGGCACGTGCCGCAAGGACCACGCCATAGGCCGCACTCACCCCAATGGCCTGCGCGCCGCGCACCACCATGCCGGCGATGGCCTCGGCCACCGCCGCGGCAGTACCACAGGCCAGCCAGCTCTCCTGCCGCGGCAAGGCCCGCTGATCGAGCAGATATAGAGCGTCTTCCCGCCAATCGATGGCTTTCACTTTCTCAGCTGCCAGCAATTGCTCGCGCATCGCCCACTCCATCTTCAACAATCCAAGGCCTGAATCAAAAAGCGGTCGATTATAACGAGCCGACCACCGGGACGCTCGGGTATACTTCGCCACCACCCTCGCGGCGGAACGATGCAAGGCCGGGGCCACATTCCCAACGGCCTGCCAGGCGCATCCACACTGCCGTTCCGCCCACCGCGCACATGCTCCGGAAGCCCGCTCATGCCCACACCCGCCGCCCCCCTAGACCTGCTGCTGCTGCCGCAATGGCTGGTGCCGGTCGAGCCAGCGGGCGTGGTGCTGCGCGACCACGGCATCGGCATTCGCGACGGCCGCATCGCCTGGATCGGCCCGCGCAGCGAGGCCTCACGCCTGGTCAGCCAGGTCGTGCGCGAGCTGCCCGGCATGCTGCTCGCCCCCGGCCTGATCAACGCCCATGGCCACGCCGCCATGACGCTGTTCCGTGGCCTGGCCGACGACCTGCCGCTGATGACCTGGCTGCAGGAGCACATCTGGCCCGCCGAAGGCCGCTGGGTCGATGAAGCCTTCGTGCGCGACGGGACCGACCTGGCCATCGCCGAGCAGCTCAAGGGTGGCATCACCTGCTTCTCCGACATGTACTTCTACCCCAAAGTGGCCGCCGAGCGCGTGCACAACAGCGGCATGCGCGCGCAAATCTGCGTACCCGTGCTGGATTTTCCGGTGCCGGGTGCGCGCAATGTCGACGAAGCCCTGCATGTCGGCATTGAGCTGTTCAACGACCTGGCGCACCACCCGCGCATCCAGGTGGCCTTCGGGCCGCATGCGCCGTACACGGTGAACGACGAAAATCTCGAGCGCGTGCGAGTCATCGCCGATGAACTCGACGCGCCGATCCACATGCACATCCATGAAACCGCCGGCGAAGTCGAACAGGCCGTGCAACAGCAGGGCCAACGACCGCTGGCCCGCCTGCAGCGCCTGGGTCTTCTGGGGCCGCGCCTGCAGGCCGTGCACATGACCCAGATCAGCGATGACGACCTGGCACTGCTGGTAGAAAGCAACACCAGTGTCATTCATTGCCCCGAATCCAATCTCAAGCTGGCCAGCGGCTTCTGCCCGGTCGAGCGCCTGTGGCAGGCTGGCGTGAACGTCGCGGTCGGCACCGATGGCGCGGCCAGCAACAATGACCTGGACCTGCTGGGCGAAACCCGCACCGCCGCGCTGCTGGCCAAGGCGGTCGCCGGCTCCGCAGGCGCCCTGGATGCTCATCGCGCGCTGCGCATGGCCACGCTCAACGGCGCCCGGGCACTGGGCATCCAGCAGGACACCGGCTCGCTGGAAATCGGCAAGGCCGCCGACATGGTCGCCTTCGACCTGAGCGGCCTGGCCGTGCAACCTGTCTATGATCCGGTGTCACAATTGATCTATGCCTGTGGCCGCGACTGCGTGCGCCACGTGTGGGTCGCCGGCAAGCCATTGCTCGACGATGGCCGCCTGACCCGCCTGGACGAACAGGCCCTGCGCGACACCGCCATGGCCTGGGGCCGGCGAATCGCCGGCCAGCCCGAATGATGCACCGGCGACCGCCAGCCACGGCTTGCCGCCGGGCGCCGGACCACACCGAATTCTGAGTTCAAGAGGGATATCCATGAGCAACGTCGACCGCGCCGAAATCGCCAAATTCGAGGCCCTGGCCCATCGCTGGTGGGACCGTGAAAGCGAATTCAAACCCCTGCACGACATCAACCCGCTGCGCGTCAACTGGATCGACGAACGCGTCGGCCTGGCCGGCAAGAAAGTCCTCGACGTCGGCTGCGGCGGCGGCATCCTCAGCGAGGCCATGGCCCTGCGCGGCGCCACCGTCACCGGCATCGACATGGGTGAGGCGCCGCTGGCCGTGGCCCAGCTGCACCAGTTGGAATCGGGCGTCGAAGTCGAATACCGGCAGACCACCGCCGAAGACATGGCCAAGGAAATGCCCGAGCAGTTCGATGTGGTCACCTGCCTGGAGATGCTCGAACACGTCCCGGATCCGTCCTCGGTGATCGCCGCCTGCTGCCGCATGGTCAAGCCCGGCGGCCAGGTATTCTTCTCCACCATCAACCGCAACCCCAAGGCGTACCTGTTCGCCATCGTCGGCGCCGAGTACATCCTCAACATGCTTCCGCGCGGCACCCACGACTTCAAGAAATTCATCCGCCCCTCCGAGCTGGGCGCCTGGAGCCGTGCGGCCGGCCTGCAGGTCAAGGACATCATCGGCCTGACCTACAACCCGCTGACCAAGCACTACAAGCTGGCGGCCGACGTGGACGTCAACTACATGATCCAGACCGTCAAGGAGGCCTGACATGCGCCTGAGAGCGGTCCTGTTCGACATGGACGGTACTCTGCTGGATACCGCACCGGACTTCATCGCCGTCTGCCAGGCGATGCGCGCCGAACGCGGCTTCCCGCCGGTCGCCGACAAACTGATCCGCGACGAGATTTCCGGTGGCGCCAAGGCCATGGTCGCCGCCACCTTCGCGATGTCGCCAAACGCGCCGGAATTCGAGGCCCTGCGCCTGGAGTTCCTGGAGCGCTATCAACAGGCCTGTGCCGTGCATACCCACCTGTTCGATGGCATGGCCGAACTGCTCGCCGACATCGAGAAAGCCGGGCTGATCTGGGGCGTGGTGACCAACAAGCCGCTGCGCTTCGCCGAGCCGATCATGCAGCAGCTCGGTCTGGCCGAGCGTTCGGCGCTGCTGATCTGCCCAGACCACGTGACCCACAGCAAGCCGCACCCGGAGCCGTTGATCCTGGCTTGCAGCCGTCTCGACCTGGACCCGGCCAGCGTGCTGTTCGTCGGCGACGACCTGCGCGACATCGAGTCGGGCCGCGACGCCGGCACGCGCACGGCCGCCGTGCGCTACGGCTACATCCACCCCAACGACAATCCCGGCCACTGGGGTGCCGACGTAGTGGTCGATCATCCGCTGGAGCTGCGCCAGGTGCTCGACAACGCCCTGTGCAGCTGCTGAAGGAGGCCCTGCCATGTTCGATTACAGCGCACGCCCCGGTCTGCTCGAAGGCCGGGTGATCCTGGTGACCGGCGCCGCACGCGGTATCGGCGCCGCCGCCGCGAAGACCTACGCCGCACATGGCGCCACCGTGCTGCTACTGGGCCGCACCGAAGCCAGCCTGGCGCAGGTCTACGATGACATCGAAGCCGCCGGCCACCCGCGTCCGGCGGTCATTCCGTTCAACCTGGAAACCGCCCTGCCGCATCAGTACGACGAACTGGCGGCCATGCTCGAAGGCGAGTTCGGCCGGCTCGACGGCCTGCTGCACAACGCCTCGATCATCGGCCCGCGCACCCCACTGGATCAGTTGTCCGGTGAAAACTTCATGCGCGTGATGCACGTCAACGTCAACGCCATGTTCATGCTCACCCAGGCTCTGCTGCCGCTGCTCAAATGCTCCAACGATGCCTCGGTGGTGTTCACCTCCAGCAGCGTGGGCCGCAAGGGTCGCGCCTACTGGGGCGCCTACGGGGTCTCCAAGTTCGCCACCGAAGGGCTGATGCAGACCCTGGCCGATGAACTGGACGGCGTCGCGCCGGTGCGCGCCAACAGCATCAACCCCGGCGGCACCCGCACCAGCATGCGTGCCCAGGCCTACCCGGCGGAAAATCCACAGGACGTCCCGGCACCCGAGGAGATCATGCCGGTGTACCTGTATCTCATGGGGCCGGACAGCGCCGGCGTCAACGGCCAGGCCTTCAACGCCCAGTAACCGGAGTGTGCGGGACGTCACATTGGCGGGCGAAATACCTGCCTGTGGCGCCCGCTTCTGGTAAAAAGTCGCCCACGTCAAGCAGCCGTCGCTGCCGCTTCCGCAGCATCCTTTTGCAAGCCATTGATTTTCATCGCGTTCAGGTTTTATGAACCGTTGGCATGCATTTCGCTCTATAAAAAACCAGCCGCAAAGGAAAGAGCTGAGGAGTGAACAGATGAATTCGCCCCCACGAATCGACACCGTGCAGATCGACACCCGCAGCATGCAGCCTGCGCTGGTCGGCGCGGATGCATGTTTGACCGGCTCTCGCCCTGCTCCCAGGCGCCTCGCCTACCGACTCGCCCAACAGCTGCAAACCAGCCTGGAGGCCGAGCGCATTCTGCAGCTGTTCTTCAATACGCTGCGCCAGGCCCTGCCCCTCGAAGGGCTGAATTACCTCCACGCAGCCAGCGATCTGCAGCTTTGCATAGGCAACCCGGTTGCCGACAGCACCTGCTACGAACTCAGCCACAAGGACGAAGCGCTCGGCCAATTGACGCTGCACCATGGCCGGGCCGCCGACACCCGGTTGCTCGCCGAACTGCAGCACTTGGTCGGCTGCCTGCTGTATCCGTTGCGCAACGCCTTGCTGTACCGCATGGCCCTGCAGAGTTCGCTGCGCGACCCGCTGACCGATACCGGCAACCGTGTGGCAATGGATCAGGTGCTGGCGCGCGAAGCAGACGACTCACTGCGTTATCGGCAGCCGCTGTCGCTGCTGATGCTGGACATCGACCATTTCAAGCGGATCAATGACACCCACGGCCACGCCAACGGTGATCTGGTCCTGCAAAGCATTGCCCAGACGCTGAAAAATCAGCTCCGCACGGTCGATCGGGTGTTTCGCTATGGCGGCGAAGAGTTCGTGGTCATCCTCGCCAATACCTGCCAGGACGCCGCGGCATTGATTGGCGAACGCCTGCGCCAGGCTATCCAGGAGCTGGACTTCAGCGCCCTGGGCAACCTGCGGCCGAGCATCAGCCTGGGTTGCTCGACCCTGCTGCCGGGCGAATCCACCGACAGCCTGCTGCGCCGCGCCGACATTGCCCTGTACGTGGCCAAGCGTGAAGGCCGTAACCGCATGATGATGGCCGGCTGAGAAAACCGGCGACCTCAGCGCGGCGCGATGTGGGTCACCAGCAACTGCACGGTCTCGTTGCCGCGAAATTCGTTGAGATCCAGCCGGTAGGCCAACTCCACCCAGCGAATGTTGGGGTTGGGCCATACCTCGCGATCCACCCCGAACGCGATACCCTCCAGGCGCACGCTGCCACATTCGGTCTTGAGCACCATTTTCAGGTGCCGCTCACCCACCACCCGCTGCTCGGCCAGCTGAAACACCCCATGGAACAACGGCTCGGGAAAATGCTGCCCCCAAGGGCCGGCGTTGCGCAGGGCGCGAGCCAGCTCCAGGTGGAACTCCTCGACCGCCAGGGTGCCGTCGGACAGCAGCCGTCCGGTCAGGTCATCCTCGCTGAGTTGCCGACGCACTTCTTCATCGAAGGCCTGGCAAAAGGCTGGAAAGTTGGCTTCCGGCAAGGACAGGCCAGCCGCCATGGCGTGGCCGCCGAACTTGCTGATCAGCTCTGGATGCCGCGCCGCCACGGCGTCCAGCGCATCGCGAATATGGAAGCCCGGCACCGAGCGGGCCGAGCCCTTGAGCATGCCTTCGCCGGCACTGGCGAACGCGATGGCTGGGCGGTGATAGCGCTCTTTAAGACGCGAGGCGAGGATGCCGATCACCCCCTGGTGCCAATCCGGCTCGAACAGGCACAGGCCGAAGGGCAGCGAATCCTCGGCCAGGTCCTTGAGCTGGGCCAGGGCTTCACGCTGCATGCCCTGTTCGATGTTCTTGCGGTCCTGGTTGAGTTCGTCAAGCTGGGTAGCCATCTCTCGCGCCAGCACCGGGTCTTCGCAGAGCAGGCATTCGATGCCCAGACTCATGTCATCCAGGCGGCCAGCGGCATTGAGGCGCGGGCCCAGGATGAAGCCCAGGTCGGTCGAAGTGATGCGCGACGGATCGCGACGCGCCACCTCCAGAATGGCGCGCAGGCCCGGCCGGGCGCGGCCGGCGCGGATTCGCATCAGCCCCTGATGGACCAGAATGCGGTTGTTGGCATCCAACGGCACCACGTCGGCCACGCTGCCCAGCGCCACCAGGTCGAGCAGGTCACCCAGGTTGGGCTCGGCACGGCTGGCGAACCAGCCAAGTCCACGCAGCCGCGCACGCAAGGCCATCAGCACATAGAACATCACGCCAACACCGGCCAGGGACTTGCTGGGGAACTCGCAGCCCGGCTGGTTCGGATTGACGATGGCGTCGGCGGCTGGCAGTTCGTGGCCCGGCAGGTGGTGGTCGGTAACCAGTACCTTGAGCCCCGCCGCCTTGGCCGCAGCCACGCCCTCGACACTGGAGATGCCGTTATCGACGGTCATCAGCAACTGTGGCGAGCGCTGCAGGGCCACTTCGACGATCTCCGGGGTCAGCCCGTAGCCGTACTCGAAGCGGTTGGGCACCAGATAATCCACGTGGGCAGCGCCCAGCTGGCGCAGGCCCAGCACGCCGACGGTACTGGCGGTGGCGCCATCGGCATCGAAGTCGCCGACGATGAGGATGCGCTGACCTTGCTGTAAGGCGTCGACCAGCAGGTCCACCGCCGCCTCGATACCCTTGAGCTGCTGATACGGAATCAGTCGCGCCAGCCCCTTGTCCAGCTCCTGCGCCGAACTCACGCCCCGCGAGGCATAAAGCCGGGTCAGCAGAGGGGGCAGGTCGCCAAGCAGCGGCAGGGGGTCGGGTAACGGGCGGTGTTCGATACGCATGGTGATTCAGTGTCTCGTGTCGTATTTCAGCCTAGGGCCAATACTGGTCAGTTAAGCCGGGTAGCAGCGGCTTCAGCCGCGAAGTAATCGCCTGTTCACATCAGATGCAGTGAGTTTCCTGGCGCTTTCGCGGCTAAAGCCGCTCCCACCAAGCCACATGCCGCTTAATCGAACTGTATTGAGCCTAGGGCCAGTACAGGTGAATAAGGACCAGGAGCGGCTTCAGCCGCGCTCACCCACCAGCCATTGCAGTTGCACTTCGTGCTGACCCCGGTCATCGGTGACGAACACCGTACCGTCGCTGATCATCACGTCCCACTTGATGGCACGCGGCATGTCATGGGCCAGCACTTCGAGCACGTCCTGGGGTACTGCAGCAATGCTGACGTTCTTCAACTGCCTGGCGCCGGGCACCACCTTGCCTTCCCACACCCGCAGGCTACCGTAGGCCAGCAGGCTGGTGCGTTCGGTGCGCCGAGAACACCAAGTCAGGCGCTCAAGGTCTGGCTGGCCGACTTCGATCCAGTGCAGCACGCGATCATCCAGGCTTTTTTCCCACAGGGCCGGCTCGTCGACGTCCGACAGGCCACGACCGAACGCCAGTTGCTCGTTGAACCACAGGGCATAGGCCAGCAGGCGCACGGCCATGCGCTCTTCGGTTTCAGAGGGATGCCGAGCGATGGTCTGCTTGACGCTTTCGTAGACCCCCCGGTCGATGTCGGTGAGGTTGAGTTCGAACTTGTAGGTGGTCGACGGCTGGGCCATGGACGGGCTTCCGGAGCAGGAGAAAGCCGGCAAGTTTAACCGATTGCGCGCTGCCCGAACGACGGGACTGCCCGGCGTTACGGAAAATTGTCAGGCAACCTTCACAAAATATACTGGCGAAATGCGCCTTTATGGTGCAATTTGAAGCCCCTTCCCATGGACGATTTCTACGCATGTGCCGCTCTCTAGCATGCCTGCGCCTGTCGGCCTGGCTGATGATCACCGGCCTGTGTGCCTTTCCGTTATCCAGCCAGGCCAAGGACACCCTGACCTGGCTGATGCGCGACATGCCCCCCGTGACCATTGCCGCCGGCCCCTACCAGGGCCAGGGGGCCATCGATCGGATGATGCCGCTGCTGATCGCCCGCATGCCGCAGTACGACCACACGCTGATGCAGGTCAACCGTGCCCGTGGCCTGCAGATGCTCAACGAACCGGGCTTCACCTGCGACCCGACCCTGCTGTGGACCGCCGCGCGGGCCAAGACCATCCTGTTTTCCATTCCCACCTACGTGGTGTTCAGCAACGGCCTGATCGTACGCAAGGAGCAAATGCCCCAGATCGCGCCCTTCGTCAGCGACGGCCAGGTCGATCTGCGCACCCTGCTGGCCAGCCAGACCTTCAAGCTCGGCATCGTCGCCGAACGCAGCTATGGCACAGTCATCGACGAAATCCTCAGCAAGGCGCCGGCCGATGAGCTCAAGCAGCACTACGGCAACAGCGCGATCGGCAGCATGCTGCAAATGGAGCGCCTGGGAAGGCTGCAAGCCATGCTCGCCTACTGGCCGGAGGCCCGCTACCAGGCGTTGCAGCAGGGTATCGACGAAAGCGAACTGACCTTCCTGCCGATCAAGGACGTACCCAAGTACCAGTACACCCATATCGGTTGCTCGAACACCGAGCAGGGACGCGCGGCCATGGTCGTGATCAACAGGGAAATGCGCGAACTGCGCGAGCCGCTCAAGTCACTCTACGCCGAATGGCTGGACCCGGTGCGGCGTGCCGAATACCTGCAGGACTCGGCAGGCTTCTTCAAGGATTGAGCGGGCAAAAAGAAACCCCGAACAGCGGGGATGACTGATCGGGGTCAACCTTGGCCCTTGGGCCGGACGGCAGGCGGCGTTCACCGGAGCACAATGAACGTTCCTGCCATACCTGATAGGAACCCGCCAACGGCACAAGGTTCCTGCCCGGTACCTCGGTTGTCAGGCGAACGGCCCCGAGGCGACGAGCGGCTGGCGGGCAGCGGCGTTGCGCATCGCCGCGATCATGCAGGGCTCAAGACGCCCTTCGGCCACCATCAGGTCGCGGTGCAGACCGTCGACGACATCGGTGAGCTGGTGCTTGTCACGCAGCTGGTCGACCTTGAAGCGGCGCTCGATCACCACGGCGCCAGAAACATCCTTGAGGGTCACCAGACATTCACCGTCCGAACCGGCCGCCCCGATACCGACCTGATAGGGCGCCAGTGCTTCACCCAGCAGCAAGCTGATATTTTCCATATGGATCACCCCTCATTTTATTGAACGACAAGATGTCTACCACTGACCTGCCTAGATCGCAGAAAGTTCTGCAAGTGGCTTGCCAACCCGTGAACATCCTCTGCACCGAGCATGCCTGGCAAAGATGACAGGGAAAAAACCAGCCGTTCAGTTACAGCTGCAAGAGGCCTCCTGAGCATGGTCGCCAGCCTCGATGGGCTGATCGAGCAGCATGGCCAGGTGCAGGATCGAACGCTGCACGCTCAACAGCCGCTCCACCGGCACCCCGCCCTGGCCGGTGCTGCGTTCACACTCGCAGGCCAGGGTGTCGATCAGCGCACGGATTTCCCGGCTCATGCAGCCATGCACCTGGGCCACCTGCTCCAGCCGGCTTTCCAGCCGCCGACGCTCGCTCAGGTCGACCCAGCCGCCCAATACTCCCTGACGCTGACCATCGGCGGCACATAACGGCACACTCCATTGCCAAGCCTCGACACGCCGGCCAGGCAGGTCCAGGGTGCGCCCGGCGAACACCGGTTCGCCGCTGCCCAGCAGGCGCATGCAATCGGCATGCAGCTCGGCGGCCAGGGCAGCGGGCAGCAGTTCCACGTCGATCAGCCGCCGACCTTGCATGTGCTCGACACCAATGTCGAAAAAGTGCTCGTAGCTGCGGTTGCACGACACCAGCCGGCCTTCCAGGTCGAGCACATAGACCGGCATGGGCAGCGCATCGAACAGCGCCTGCTTGAAAGCCAGCTGGTCGTTGAGCATGGCTTCGGCCTGGCGCCGCTGACGGATCTGGATGCGCAGGCGGCTGTTCCAGGCCAACGAAACCAGGACCAGCATCAGCGCCAGAATCGCACTCCAGACCAGCCAGGACGGCACACGGCTCCACAGGCCGGGCTGTGGCAGCGGGGTACCCAGCCATTTCATGCGGATGGCGCGCATCTCGGAGATCGGAAACTCTTCCAGCGCCTTGTTGAGGATGCTCAGCAGTTCAGGCTGGGTCTTGATCACCGAGAAGCGGTCGGGCGACCACTTGCCTTCCACGCCGCGGCCCACTTTCAGGGCCTCGGAGGGGAACAGGTAGGCGCCTGCCTCGTTCTGGATGGTCGCGTACGCCTGGCCGCTTTCTACCAGCTCACGGGCCTGCGCGTAGGTGTCGACCAAGTGCAGCTGAACATCGGGGTAATGCCGACGAATCTCGCCCTCCAGGGCATGCCGTGCCGGCAGGGCCAGCACCTGACCACTCATGGCGGCCAGGCTGTCTGGTGAAGGCTCGCCGGCACGGACCACGAACACCCAGGTGTTGCCGCCGAAGGAGTAAGTAAAATTCAGAAACAGCTTTCGCTCGGGATTCTCCGCCAGAGTGGTGTTCATCTGCGCCTCGCCGCTGCGTAGCAGCTCCAGGCTGGCCTGGGTGGAAGGCGCTTCGTGGTAGACGAACTGCAGGCCGGTCATACGCGAAATGCGCGCCAATACGTCGACATTGAGCCCGACCCATTGCCCCTGCTTGTCACGATAAATGAACGGCGGCTGCTGGGAGGTCGCCACGCTGACCTGTGGATGGCGGGCCAGCCAGCGTCGCTCGACACTGCTCAGGGGAATGCGCTGCTCACCGACCTCGCTGTTCAATCCCGAGGTCCAACGCCCCAGCACCTCGCGCCGCACGGACGGCTCCAGGCTGTCCAGGGCCTGGTCCACCAAGGCCTTGAGGCGCCGTTCGCCGGCACGCATCGCGAAGGCCAGGCCATGCGGCGGCAGCGCGCTCTCGGAGTGGATCTGCAGGTCGAGGTAAGGGCGCGTCACCAGAAAGGCCCGCACCACCAGCTCGCTGCCGATGAACGCCTGCACGTCACCCTGGCTCAGGGCCTCCATGGCGCTGTAGAGATTGGGGGCCAGCAACACTTCGCTGTCGGGGTAGGTGCGCTGCACGGTGCGCAGGTCGGCGTAATCGTCCAGCAGGGCGATCTTCCAGCCCGCCAGGCCATGGGACGGCGGCAGCGCCTTGCCCCTGACCACCACCACTGAACGGTCCGGCATGTAGTCACGCGAGAGGGCCAGGCCTGGTTGGCCCCTTTCGAAACCGCCGGCACTGCTGAGCAGGTCGATGGTGCCAACGCGCAGTGCGGTAATGGCTTCGTCATGCTGGTTGAAGCCGGTCAATGACAGCGGCACGCCCAGCTTCTGCTCAAGCAGGGCTAGGTAGTCGGCACTGATGCCCTGGTAGCGATTGCGGTCGGTGGTGATATCGACCGGCTCGTTCTCGGCGATCACGATACCGACCCGCAAGGCGCCACGCCCCTCCAGCCAGCGGCGCTCGTTGTCGGCCAACTCGAGTCGCTCGACCGTCACGAACGGTGGTGCCAGGGTGAAAGGCAGGCTCTGCGCCGCCCCCACCGGTTGAACGAGCCACACCAGCAGCAGCAGCGGCCATGTCTGCCACCTCCAGTGCCTGTGTCCCCTGACCGCCCTGGCGAACGGTCCTTCCTTGCTTGCCTGCTTCACGACCATCACTCTTGCCTGGTGAATCAAGCGGCAGAGTTTGGCATGCAGGAACGAAAAGGCCCGCCAGAAGGCGGGCCCAAGTTGTTACACGACTATTCGGTCACAGCGGCTTGCCGCGGTTGCCATGCTGGCTGACGAAGGCCTGTACGGCCTTGAGGTCGTTCGGCAGTACGGTGCAACGCTCTTCACGCTGGAACAGGTCGGACAAGTGCGCCGGAAGCTCCAGCGCCTTGCCGACGCCGGCCTTCTCTACCGCCTCGGGGAACTTGACCGGATGCGCGGTGCCCAGCACCACCATCGGGATGTCCAGGCTGCGGCGGCATTCGCGAGCAGCACGCACGCCGATGGCCGTGTGCGGGTCGAGCACTTCACCGGTACGGGCGAAGACCTGGGCGATGGTTTCGCAGGTCTGCTCGTCGCTGACCGCCAGAGAGTCGAACAGCTTGCGGGTTTCGGTCCAGCGATCCTGCTCGACGCTGAAGCCGCCACCCTGCTTGAAGGTGTCCATCAGCTCGGCGATGGCTGCACCATTGCGACCGTGCATGTCGAACAGCAGGCGTTCGAAGTTCGACGACACCATGATGTCCATGGACGGCGACAGTGTCGGGTGCAGGGCATCCTTGACGTACTGATTGCCGCTCATGAAGCGGTGCAGGATGTCGTTGCGGTTGGTCGCCACGATCAGCTGGTTGACCGGCAGGCCCATGTTGCGAGCCAGGTAGCCGGCGAAGATATCGCCGAAGTTGCCGGTCGGCACCGAGAAGGAGACCGAGCGCGCCGGACCGCCAAGCTGCAGTGCGGCATGGAAGTAGTAGACGATCTGGGCCATGATCCGCGCCCAGTTGATCGAGTTGACCGCCACCAGGCGAGTGCCCTTGAGGAAGCCCTGGTCGGCGAAGCTGGCCTTGACCATTTCCTGGCAGTCGTCGAAGTTGCCTTCCACAGCGATGTTGTGGATGTTGTCGCCGAGGATGGTGGTCATCTGGCGACGCTGCACGTCAGACACGCGGTTGTGCGGGTGCAGGATGAAGATGTCGACGTTGTCGCAACGACGGCAGCCTTCGATGGCCGCCGAGCCGGTGTCACCGGAGGTGGCGCCGACGATCACCACGCGCTCGCCGCGCTTGGCCAGCACGTGATCGAGCAGGCGGCCGAGCAGTTGCAGGGCAAAGTCCTTGAACGCCAGGGTCGGGCCGTGGAACAGCTCCAGCACCCATTCGTTACCGTCGAGCTGACGCAACGGTGCGACAGCGCTGTGGGCGAATACGCCGTAGGTTTCTTCGAGGATCTTCTTGAAATCGGCGTCGGCGATGCTGCCTTCGACGAAGGGTCGCATCACTCGGAACGCCAGCTCGTGATACGGCAGGCCGGCCCAGGAAGCGATCTCCTCCTGGGTGAAGCGCGGCAGGTTTTCCGGCACGTACAGGCCGCCGTCACTGGCCAGGCCAGCCAGCAGCACGTCTTCGAAGTTCAACGCCGGGGCTTTGCCGCGAGTACTGATATAACGCATGGGTGCAAACCTTTGATTTGAGCGGCACGCTGCCAGTTCCAGGCGGCAAGTAAAGCGGGGACGGCTTGTTCTTGCAGCTCGAAGCTGGCAGCGTGCCGCTGCTGGTTAATTCAGGTGTTCGACACGGATGCGGACCACGGGGCCGACGACATCCTGCAGGGCTTCCAGGGCCTGGATGGCATCGTTGATGCGCTGCTCCACGACCCGATGGGTCAGCAGGATCATCGGCACCAGGCCGTCCTGCTCTTCCACTTCCTTCTGCATGATCGATTCGATGTTGATGCCGCGCTCGGACAGGATGCTCGCGACCTGGGCCAGCACGCCTGGGTGATCCTTGGCCTGGATGCGCAGATAGTAAGCGCTTTCGCAGGCTTCGATCGGCAGGATCGGATGTGCGGACAGCGAGTCGGGCTGGAAGGCCAGGTGCGGCACGCGGTTGGTCGGGTCGGAAGTCATCGCCCGCACCACGTCGACCAGGTCGGCGACCACCGAGGAAGCGGTCGGCTCCATACCGGCACCGGCACCGTAGAACAGCGTGGAGCCCGAAGCGTCACCGTTGACCATCACGGCGTTCATTACGCCGTTGACGTTGGCCAGCAGGCGGTCGGCCGGGATCAGCGTCGGGTGCACACGCAGCTCGATGCCCTGCTCGGTACTGCGCGCCACGCCCAGGTGCTTGATGCGGTAGCCCAGCGCTTCGGCGTAATTCACGTCGGCCGTGGTCAGCTTGGTGATGCCTTCGGTGTAGGCCTTGTCGAACTGCAGCGGAATGCCAAAGGCGATGGAGGCCAGGATGGTCAGCTTGTGCGCCGCGTCGATGCCTTCGACGTCGAAGGTCGGGTCGGCTTCGGCATAACCCAGCGCCTGGGCTTCGGCCAGCACGTCTGGGAAGGTGCGGCCCTTCTCGCGCATTTCCGTGAGAATGAAGTTGCCCGTGCCATTGATGATGCCGGCCACCCAGTTGATGCGGTTGGCCGACAGGCCTTCACGGATCGCCTTGATCACCGGGATACCACCAGCCACGGCAGCCTCGAAGGCGACGATGACGCCCTTCTCGCGGGCACGGGCGAAGATTTCGTTGCCATGCACGGCAATCAGCGCCTTGTTGGCGGTGACCACGTGCTTGCCATTGTCGATGGCCTTGAGCACCAGCTCGCGGGCCACGGTGTAGCCGCCGATCAGCTCGACGATCACGTCGATCTCGGGGTTGCTGGCGACTTCGAACACGTCAGAGGTGGTCGGGGTTCCGGCGATCTGGCAGTTGGGGTTTGGTGTACGAACAGCAATCTGCGCGACTTCGATGCCACGCCCGGCACGACGGGCAATTTCCTCGGCGTTGCGCTGAAGCACGTTGAAGGTACCGCCACCTACGGTACCCAGCCCACAGATGCCTACTTTGACCGGTTTCACTGATGAACTCCCCGTAAAGCGGCCACCCCCTCGGGCAGCCGCACTAATACAGCCACATGCATGCAGCTGGAAAGATGAATTACTTGGCGCCCAGGGCCAGCTTGGCCACCTGGGCCGCCGGCTGATACCCCGGGATCACCTGGCCGTCGGCCAGGACGATGGCCGGCGTGCCGTTCACACCGATCGACTGGCCGATCTCGAACTGCTTGCGGACCGGGTTATCGCACTTGGGCGCCTTGATGTTCTTGCCTTCGACCATCTGGTCCATGGCCGACTTGCGATCCTTGGAGCACCACACCGCCTGCAGCTGCTGGTCACCCGGCGAGCCGAGGCCCTGGCGTGGGAATGCAACGTAACGCACCTCGACGCCCAGCTTGTTGAGCTGGCCGACTTCCTCGTGAAGCTTGTGGCAGTACGGGCAGGTGGTATCGGTGAACACGGTAATGTGCGACTTGGCCTCGCCGACAGCTGGGTAGATGACCATTTCAGTGGTCGGAATGCCGTTGATGGTCTGGGCGATGGCCTTGCGTTCGGTTTTCTCGGTCAGGTTGACGGGCTTGCCGTCCTGGATCTGGAACAGGTAGCCCTGCACCACGAACTGGCCGTCGGCGCTGGCATACAGCACGCGACCGCCCTTGAGCTTGACTTCATAGAGGCCGTTGAAGGGGCTGCTGGCGATGCTTTCTACCGGCAGTTCGAGATCCAGCGAGTCGAGCGTCTTGCGAATGGCCTGCTCGGCACCGGCATCGGCCTGGGCGAAAAGGCTGAATGTGCTGGCCAGCACCAGGGAAGCGACAGCGAAAATGGAAGGCAAGCGCATGGAAACTCCTATGACGGCGGACGGGTTCGAGGGCATGCGACCCTGCCGGGTACACCTCGTTCCGCGAAACCGGCAAAGCCTACCATATTCCCCCGGCAAGACGGACCCGCACCGTCGGGCAAATTGCATCGCTTTTACACCGCTGTAACGAATTCGGGGGGCATGGCCATTCGCGATGCAAGCCTACCCGTGAGCATCAGCAGTTGCCTTCGATCGGTAGGACCGGCTTGAGATGCTCCAACGGTCTCGTTGACCAGTATTGGCTGTAGCCGGGCGCCTTCGCGACTGCAGTTCCACTCGATCCCACGCGGCCTCTAGCCACGTGGGTGATGGGTGGCATGCAGTTCCTGCAGTCGAGCACGGGCTATGTGGGTGTAGATCTGCGTGGTCGAGAGGTCGCTGTGCCCCAGTAGCATCTGCACCACGCGCAGGTCGGCGCCGTGGTTGAGCAAATGGGTAGCAAAGGCATGGCGCAGGGTGTGCGGCGACAGCGACTTGTTGATGCCCGCCGTAATGGCATGCTGCTTGATGCGGTGCCAGAAGGTCTGGCGGGTCATCTGTTCGCCGCGCAGGCTGGGAAACAATACGTCGCTGGGCCGACCACCGAGCAGTTCCTGGCGGGCGCCGCGCAGGTAGCGCTCGACCCAGGCAATGGCCTCCTCACCCATCGGCACCAGGCGTTCCTTGCTGCCCTTACCCATCACCCGCAGCACGCCCTGACGCAGGTTGACCTGCTCCAGGGTCAGGCCCACCAGTTCGGTCACCCGCAAACCACAGGCATAGAGCACTTCCAGCATGGCGCGGTCACGCTCACCGATGGCTTCGCCAAGATCCGGTGCCGCCAGCAAGGCCTCGACATCGGCTTCCGACAAGGACTTGGGCAGCGGTTTGCCCAGCTGGGGCATTTCCACCTGCAAGGTCGGGTCGGTCGCAATCAGTTTCTCGCGCAGCAGATAGCGGTAAAAGCCTCTGGCCCCGGAGAGAAAACGCGCCGTGGAGCGTGGCTTGTAGCCCTGCTCCAGACGCCAGGCCAGGTGATCGAGGACCACTTCGCGGCCGGCAGCGGACAGCTCGACGCCGCGCTCCTGCAGCCAGCCATTGAACAGTTCAAGGTCACTGCGATAGGACTCGCGGGTATTGTCGGAAAGGCCTTTCTCCAGCCACAAGGCATCGAGAAAGCGATCGATCAGGGGGTGTTCAAGCGCAGGCATGGTGGCTCGGTCAGGCATCGGAATGCCAGAACCTACTACAGCCACGTCGAGGGATAAACGCCAGGCAACAAAAAAGCAGCCCGAAGGCTGCTTTTTCGTGGACCGAAAAACTGTATCAGGACAGTTTTTCCTTGATGCGGGCTGCCTTGCCGGACAGGTCGCGCAGGTAGTACAGCTTGGCCTTGCGAACGTCGCCGCGGCGCTTGACCGACAGGCTGTCGATCTGTGGGCTGTAGGTCTGGAAGGTACGCTCAACGCCAACGCCGCTGGAGATCTTGCGAACGGTGAAAGCACTGTTCACACCGCGGTTACGCTTGGCGATGACAACGCCTTCGAAGGCTTGCAGACGGCTACGATCGCCTTCCTTCACTTTCACCTGAACGACAACGGTGTCGCCCGGGGCGAAGGCCGGGATTTCTTTCTGCATCTGCTCGGCTTCGAGGGCCAGAATGATTTTGTTGGTCATGCTTGTGCTCCTAAGGTGATCCTCCCGGATCAACCATCGATACGTTTACTATCGTCCCGCTCACGGATGTATTCCGCGAGCAGCTTCTGCTCTTCTCCAGAAAGCGAGCGACTTTCCAGAAGATCAGCGCGTCGTTCGAACGTCCGCCCAAGGGACTGTTTCAAACGCCAACGCCGGATGTGTGCGTGATTGCCACTTAGCAATACGTCGGGAACACGCTGATCCGCATACACCTCAGGTCGGGTGTAGTGCGGGCAATCCAGCAGACCGTCCGTGAAGGAGTCTTCCTCCGCAGAGTCCACATGCCCTAAAGCTCCAGGCAGCAGTCGTGTAACCGCATCGATCAGCACCATCGCCGGCAGCTCGCCACCGGACAGGACATAGTCCCCGATCGACCACTCTTCATCCACGTGCGCTTCAATGAAACGCTCATCGATGCCTTCATAACGACCAGCGATGAGAATCAGAGCATTCTCCTGCGCCAGTTCGCGCACCGCCGGCTGATTCAGCCTGCGGCCTTGCGGCGAAAGGTAGATCACCTTCGCCTTGTCCCCGGCTGCCTGCCTGGCCTCGGCCAGTGCATCTTCCAGGGGCTTGATCTTCATCACCATGCCGGGGCCGCCGCCGAAAGGGCGATCGTCAACAGTGTGATGGCGATCCGTGGTGTAGTCCCGCGGATTCCAGCAAGTGAGCTGCAACAGCTCCTGCTTCACCGCACGGCTGGTTATGCCGTATTCGCTGATGGCGGAGAACATCTCGGGAAACAGCGTAATGACCTCTATGCGCAGGCTAGCCATGGCATTCAGAAGTCCGCATCCCAATCCACCTTCATCTCGCCGGCTGCAAGGTCAACGGCCAACACGCAGTGCTCCGTATAGGGCAACAGGCGTTCGCGATCATCCAGGCTGCCCGCGCAGGGCTTTACCACCATTACATCGTTCGAGCCGGTTTCAAGCAGGTGATCGATCTGACCGAGCAATTGCCCGTGCGTATCGATGACCTTGAGGCCTTCCAGTTGATACCAGTAGTACTCGCCATCATCCAGATCAGGGAACAGGCTGCTCGGCACGCAGATTTCGCAACCGGACAGAAGACGTGCTTCGTCGCGATCGTCGAGACCCTTGAGCTTCGCGACCAGGAACTTGCCTTGCAAGCGTCCACTGATCAGCTCTACCTGTTTTTCCACACGCCCTTCGCGCCGCAGCGTCCAGGTCGGGTAGTCCAGCAGGTTGTCAATCGGATCCGTGAAGGAGTACACCTTCACTTCGCCGCGAACGCCATGAACCGAAAAAATCTTGCCAATGACGATCAGGTCGTCGGCAGATGCAGGCGTCGCGTTCATAAGACTCAGGCCGCGGCCTTGGTCTTGTTGTGCTCTTTGATCAGCTGAGCAACGCGCTCGGAGGTCTGAGCGCCAACACCCAGCCAGTAGTTCAGGCGTTCTTCGTTGATGGACAGACGAACTTCCTGACCACGAGCGATGGGGTTGAAGAAACCGATCTGCTCTTTGTGGGAGCCGTCACGGGCGTTGCGGCTGTCTGTAACAGTCACATGGTAGAAAGGGCGCTTCTTGGAGCCGCCAAGGGCAAGACGAATGGTTAGCATTGAACATCGTTCCTGTTAATGGTGCTGCAAATCTTTGTTGCACAATGGGCACGGGTGCCCAAAAGGCCGCATATTCTCAAGGAATATCCCGAGTTTTGCAAAGCCTTTTTCCGCTGCCCGAGAGCCCGCGGTGCCGATCTGCATGGGGCGGCCACCGCAGTGGCCGGACGTTTCCTTCCTTCCCGGGAAGGCGCGCAGCCTTGAGGCTGCACGACGAACGGGCATGGCCTGCGCCATGCCCGGTTGTTCGGGTTACATCTTCGGCATGCCGCCGCCGGGGAACATGCCGCCCAGACCGCGCATCATCTTGGCCATGCCGCCCTTGTTGGAGAATTTCTTCATCATCTTCTGCATCTGCTTGTGCTGCTTGATCAGCCGGCCGATGTCCTGCACCTGAGTGCCCGAGCCCATGGCGATACGGCGCTTGCGCGAACCGCTGATCAGCTCGGGGTCGCGGCGCTCGGCCGGGGTCATGGAGTTGATGATGGCTTCCATCTGCTTGAACTGCTTCTCGGCCGCGCCCTGGGCATTGCCCATCTGCGAGAGGTTCATGCCGCCGATGCTCGGCAGCTTGTCCATCAGGCCGCCAAGGCCGCCCATGTTCTTCATCTGTTGCAGCTGGTCGCGGAAGTCTTCGAGGTCGAAGCCCTTGCCTTTCTTGATTTTCTTGGCGAGCTTGTCGGCCTTTTCGCGGTCCAGGGTCTGCTCGGCCTGCTCGATCAGGCTGAGCACGTCGCCCATGCCGAGAATGCGCGAGGCGATACGGTCGGGGTGGAACGGCTCGAGGGCTTCGCTCTTCTCGCCCATACCGATGAACTTGATCGGCTTGCCGGTGATGGCTCGCACCGAAAGCGCGGCACCGCCACGCGCGTCACCGTCGACCTTGGTAAGGATCACACCGGTCAGCGGCAGCGCATCGCCGAAGGCCTTGGCGGTGTTGGCGGCGTCCTGGCCGGTCATGGCGTCGACCACGAACAGCGTTTCGACCGGCTTGACCGCAGCATGCAAGGCCTGGATCTCGGTCATCATCTCGGCATCGACGTGCAGGCGACCGGCGGTGTCGACGATGACCACGTCGATGAACTTGAGCTTGGCTTCCTGGATCGCCGCCTGGGCAATGGCCACCGGCTTCTGGCTGATGTCGGACGGGAAGAAGGTCACGTCTAGGTCGTTGGCCAGGGTTTCCAGCTGTTTGATCGCAGCCGGACGGTAGACGTCGGCCGACACCACCATCACCGACTTCTTCTTGCGCTCCTTGAGGAACTTGGCCAGCTTGCCGGCGGTGGTGGTCTTGCCCGCACCCTGCAGGCCGGCCATCAGTACCACGGCAGGCGGCGCGACGTTGAGGGTCAGGTCCTCGTTGGCCGCGCCCATGATGCTTTCCAGCTCGGCCTGGACGATCTTCACGAACGCCTGGCCTGGCGTCAGGCTGCGCGACACCTCGGTGCCGACGGCGCGTTCCTTGACGTTGTTGACGAAGTCCTTGACCACCGGCAGCGCCACATCGGCTTCGAGCAACGCCATGCGCACTTCGCGCAGCGTGTCCTTGATGTTGTCTTCGGTCAGCTTGGCCTTGCCGGTGACGTGGCGCAGCGTCTGTGAAAGGCGTTCGGTTAGGTTTTCAAACATGCGCGTTCCTTTGAGGCTGCGGCCGCCAGCGGTACTGTGCGGTCCGGCCCGAGATGCAGATGAATGGCGCGCGGCAAGCCTGCGGCCTGAACAGGGCGCCGATTATAGCCGAGAGTCCGGCACACGGACACCAGCCATGCGGCGCCGCGTCCACCGGCGCCATGGCGGCGCTGGCCGGCCAGCGACACCGCGCTCTGCGGAGTCTCGAGCGCTCTTTCGTGTCACGCCGGTTGTATGCCAAACTCAGCGCCTTTCAGGGCCCGCCCGTCAGGATCTATGTTCCCTTTGCCAGCCAGCCTGTTTCCCACTCTCGCCGCCGCCGGCCTGTACGCCGCCGCGACCGTCTATCAAGGTCTGCGCCTGCGCCAGGCGATCCGCCCGGACAAACGCCTGCTCGGTCTGCTCGGCGCCTTGGCCGTCATTGCCCACGCCATCGGCCTGTATTCGCAACTGCTGCGCCCGACCGGCCTGGGCCTGGACTTCTTCAACGCCGCCAGCCTGATCGCCCTGTCGGTGATCGTCCTGACCCTGCTGGCGACCATCCGTATTCCGGTGGAAAACCTGCTTGCGCTGCTCTTCCCCCTGGGCATGGTCACCGCCCTGCTGGCGCAATTCGTGCCCAGCGGCACGGTGCAGCCGGTGCTCGAAGAGCCCGGCATCCTCAGCCACGTGATGCTGTCGATCCTTGCCTACGGCATGTTCACCATCGCGGTATTCCAGGCACTGCTACTGCTGTTGCAGGACTACCAGCTCAAGCACAAGCACCCTTCGGGGCTGATCCGCAACTTCCCGCCGCTGCAGACCATGGAAAGCCTGCTGTTCGGCTTCCTCTGGGCCGGCTGGACACTGCTGTCGCTGTCGCTGGTGTCGGGCTGGATCTTCGTCGAAAACCTGTTCGCCCAGCACCTGGTACACAAGACCCTGTTGGCCTGCCTGGCCTGGGTGGTATTCAGCGTGCTGCTGTGGGGTCGTACGCGTCTGGGCTGGCGCGGGCACAAGGCGATCCGCTGGACCCTCGGCGGCTTCTGCCTGCTGATGCTGGCCTATTTCGGCAGCAAGCTGGTCCGCGAATTCATCCTGCACATCTGACAGGCCACACGCCATGGATACGCTGCCCGTCGGCCCCTTGCTCGGTGCGCTGATCCTCCTGACCCTCTGGTCGGGACTCTTCACTGCCGTGGAAGCGGCCCTCGGCCAGGCCCCCAAGCGCGGGAAAAACGACCTCGATCTGCCTACTCTGGTGCTCGGCAATACCCTGTGCAAAGCCCTGCTGGTCGTGCTCAGCCTGCTGCTGGTGGTGCGCCAGGGCTATAACCAGTGGCCATTGCTGGCCTGGCTGGGCAGCAGCGCCCTGCTGCTGGTGTTCGTCCAATACCTGCCGCGACACCTGGCCGCTCGCTACCCCCAGGCAACCCTGCAATTGGGCGCAGGCCTGGCCGGTCCCCTGCGCCTGTTGCGGCCACTGACCTGGCTGCTCGACGGCATCGCCCGCCTGCTGCTGCGCCCGTTCGTACGCCGCCCGGCTCCGCCAGGCCAGGTACAGCACGACGAGCCGGCGTCCAGCAGCGCACACCCGAATGACGCCAGCCCTTCGCTGCCCAGTGGCGTACTGGCAGGTCTGCAGGCCCTGGACCGGATGACCGTCAACGACATCCTGGTCCCGCGCAACGAAGTGGACGGCATCAACCTCGACGACCCTATCGAGCAGATCATCGAGCGGCTGAAAGGCTCCCGCCACACTCGCCTGCCGATTTACCACGACGACATCAACCAGATTCAGGGCGTGCTCAACACCCGACAGATCAGCCACCTGTTGCCGGAGGCGGAGCTGACCAAGGAACAACTGCTGGCGGTGTGCTACGAGCCCTACTTCGTCCCTGAAAGCACGCCACTGCAGCTGCAACTGCTGAATTTCCACAAACAGCAGCGTCGTCTTGGCGTGGTGGTCGATGAATATGGCGAAGTGCTGGGCATCGTCAGCCTGGAAGACATCCTCGAAGAGATCGTCGGCGAATTCGAAAGCCAGCACCTGGACAACCCGCACATCACCCATCTGGCCGACGGCCAGCTTGAGGTCGACGGCGCGGCGTCGATCCGCGACCTGAACAAGAGCCTGGGCTGGCACCTGCCGTCCGACGGCCCGCGCACTCTGAACGGCCTGGTCACCGAAGCCCTGGAAACCATTCCGGAGGGCCCGGTGTGCCTGAAGATCGGCCCTTACCGCCTGGAAATCCTCGAAACCGAAGAAAACCGGATTACCCGTGTATTGATGTGGAAGCAGACACCCCTGCGCCCGTTGCGCTGAGCGGAGTCCTGTTACCACTTGTTTCAAGCCGAAACGCCTTTCTATAATCCCTGGGCTTACCCAGCCCGGCCGACCCCGTTGCTACCCGCACGCCCAGGGTCCGGCCAAGCACAGCCCTGAACGCCTCACGCCTCATCTCCGGCATGGCCCGCCACCCTGGCGCCCTGCCCCTGTCCCGCCGGCCAACCGCGCCGCCCAGCTCAGCGCTGCCCCGATAACCCGCCACACAATAATGAAAGCCTGTGGCTGCCCGTGCAGCACCAGACGCCATGACAGGGATATTCCGCATGACTTCCACGACCTTTGCCGACACCGACAGCACCTCGCCGCCGCCGGCCAACTCCGCCGCGCGCGTCGCCACTGCCAGCTTCATCGGCACCGCCATCGAGTTCTACGACTTCTACGTTTACGCCACGGCGGCCGCGCTGGTGATCGGCCCGGTGTTCTTCCCGCAAACCTCGGGCGCGGCGCAGATGCTCTCGTCGTTCCTCACCTTCGGCATCGCCTTTCTCGCCCGTCCACTGGGTTCGGCCCTGTTCGGTCACTTCGGCGACCGCATCGGGCGCAAATCGACCCTGGTCGCCTCGCTGCTGCTGATGGGCATCAGCACCACGCTGATCGGCGTGCTGCCTGGCTACGCCAGCATCGGTGTCTGGGCGCCGATCCTGTTGTGCCTGCTGCGCTTCGGCCAGGGCCTGGGGCTGGGTGGTGAATGGGGCGGTGCTGCGCTGCTGGCCACCGAGAACGCCCCGAAAGGAAAGCGCGCCTGGTTCGGCATGTTCCCGCAGTTGGGCCCGTCGATTGGCTTCCTGGCCGCCAACGGCCTGTTCCTGACCCTGGCGATGCTGCTCGACGACCAGCAGTTCCGCGACTGGGGCTGGCGCGTGCCGTTCCTACTCAGCGCCGTGCTGGTGCTGGTCGGCCTGTACGTACGCCTGAAGCTGGAAGAAACCCCTGCCTTTGCCAAGGTCCTGGCCCGTCATGAACAGCTGCGCCTGCCCATCGTGGAAACCTTCGGCCAGCACGGCAAGCCGATGCTGCTGGGCGCTGCGGCGATGGTGGTGTGCTATGCGCTGTTCTACATCTCTACGGTGTTCTCGCTCAGCTACGGCGTCTCGACCCTGGGCTACAGCCGCGAAACCTTCCTCGGCCTGCTGTGCTTCGCCGTGCTGTTCATGGCCCTGGCCACACCGCTGTCGGCCTGGGCCAGTGACCGCTTCGGGCGCAAACCGGTGCTGGTGGTGGGCGGGGTGCTGGCGATTGTCTCGGGCTTTCTCATGGAGCCACTGCTGACCCACGGCTCTACCTGGAGCGTGGCGCTGTTCCTGAGTATCGAGCTGTTTCTGATGGGCGTGACCTTCGCACCGATGGGCGCGCTGCTGCCGGAATTGTTCCCGACCCGCGTGCGCTACACCGGGGCCTCGGCGGCCTACAACCTGGGTGGCATCGTCGGCGCCTCGGTGGCACCTTTCTTTGCGCAGAAGCTGGTGGCCATGGGCGGCCTGAGCTGGGTGGGGGGCTATGTCTCGGCAGCGGCGCTGCTGAGCGTGCTGGCGGTGCTGGCGTTGAAGGAAACCCGCGATACCGAGCTTTGAAACGCCGCAAGCGGCAAGTTCCAAGCGGCAAGTTGAATGCGTAGCGCCGACTTGCTGCTTGGGACCTGAAGCAAATGACCACAAGCGAGGGGTTTTCTCGCTTGTGGCTTGTGGCTGCCGAGCTTAAAGCTCGACCTTCACCGCGCTGGAAGCCCGGTTGGCCTTGGCGCGGGCGGCCTCGATGGATTCGTCGCGGGCCAGGGCCACGCCCATGCGGCGCTGGCCGTTGACTTCCGGCTTGCCGAACAGGCGCAACGCAGTGTCCGGTTCGGCCAGGGCGGCGCCGAGGTTGGCGAAGGCGGTCTGGGTCGACTGGCCTTCGACCAGCACCACCGACGACGCCGATGGACCGAACTGGCGAATCGCCGGTACTGGCAGGCCGAGAATCGCCCGGGCATGCAGGGCGAACTGCGACAGGTCCTGGGAAATCAGGGTCACCAGGCCGGTGTCATGCGGGCGCGGCGAGACTTCGCTGAACCACACCTGGTCGCCCTTGATGAACAGCTCCACGCCGAACAGACCACGACCGCCCAAGGCCTCGGTGACCGCCTTGGCGACCCGCTCCGACTCGGCCAACGCGACCGGGCTCATCGCCTGGGGCTGCCAGGACTCCTGGTAATCGCCCTTCTCCTGACGGTGGCCGACCGGCGCGCAGAAGGTGGTGCCGCCCACATGGCGCACGGTCAGCAGGGTAATTTCGTAATCGAAGTCGATGAAGCCCTCGATGATCACCCGGCCCTTGCCGGCACGTCCGCCTTCCTGGGCGTAGTCCCAGGCCTTCTGAATGTCGGCGGCGCTCTTGAGCAGGCTCTGGCCCTTGCCCGACGAACTCATCACCGGCTTGACCACGCACGGGAAGCCCAGGCTCTCGACGGCCTTGCTGTAGTCTTCGAAGGTGTCGGCGAAGAAGTACGGCGAAGTCGGCAGGCCCAGCTCTTCGGCGGCCAGACGCCGGATGCCCTCACGGTTCATGGTCAGTTGCGCGGCACGCGCGGTAGGCACCACGGTGAAACCCTCGGCTTCCAGCTCCACCAGGGTGGCGGTGGCGATGGCTTCGATTTCCGGCACGATGTAGTGCGGTTTCTCCGCTTCAATGACCGCACGCAGGGCGGCGCCGTCGAGCATGTTGATCACGTGGCTGCGATGCGCGACCTGCATGGCCGGTGCATTGGCATAGCGGTCGACGGCGATGACCTCGACCCCAAGGCGTTGCAGTTCGATCACGACTTCCTTGCCCAGCTCGCCGCTGCCGCACAGCAGTACGCGGGTCGCGGTGGGCGACAGTGGGGTTCCGATTTGCGTCATCTCAGGTCCTCGTGAAGCAGATGTCGAGGGCAGCCCGGCAGTCACGAGCAGCCACGTGGAAGAAAGGCGCGCAATTTACCACGAAGCCCTGCGCCCTGCAGGGTTATCCCGGGCAGCCCTGGCGACGAATGCGCCAGGCCATGATCAGCCACACGGCGGTGACGCCGGCGAACTTGGAGCCCAGCGCGGTGAGCAGCACCGGCGCGGTAAAAGCGTCGATCATGCCGAAGAAGATGAAGGTATCGAGAGGAATGCTCAGTGCCGAACTGATCCACAGCCGGTCATGCAGCGGCCGACGGGTGATGCTGAACACCAGCCAGTCGATCAGCTCCGACACCGCGAAGGCCGTCGCGCTGGCCAATGCGATGGACGGCTCGCTGGTGAAATACGACAGCAGCAGCGCCGCCAGCATGGCAAGCAAGGCGCCATGGCCGAAACGGGTCTGCACCATGTCGCGCAGGATGAACACCAGGCCGCCCCAGGCCGACCAGATGATGTCCAGATGCGGCGCCGCGGAAAAGGCGAAGTTGATCAGCACGACGCTGGCAATGTAAGCGATGAGAAAGAGCATGGGACACGAACGGCGGGTAATGACAGCCGCGCATGGTAACAGAATCGCCCTTTACCCGAGCGTTTTCCTATGGAATGCGCCGCGCCTCACTCCACCTCGAACAGCCCGTCGCGCACCGGGCCGTGGGCGAGGATCTGGCGGATGTCCTCGTCGATGCGCGGGTCGTCCGGGCGGTAGAGCATCACCTGGCGGTAGGCATTGATGCGGTTGATCTCCGTGCCTAGGAACTCCCACACCACACGGGTACAGGCCGGGGTACGGCGGTCACCGCTGGACACTCCGGTCTTCAGGCCGTTGAGACGGGTGATGCGGCTCTTGAAGCTGGGAATCAGGATGGTCTGGCTGACTTCGTTGAAGGTCAGCGACTCGTAGTCGATCAGGAACAGACGGTCGTGCAGCTGAAACGCCGCGCCCAGGTAGCGGCAGCGCGCAGAATCCTCGGCCGGGCCCACACCGGCCAGCACCTGGCGTTCCTGACGCTCGAACATGAACACCCCGCCCTCTTCACGCATGTGCACCAGCGACAACAGGATGGTGCCCGGCACCGACATGCAGTTGGCGTATTCGAAGTAATAACCGCAGTAGCGCGACAAGTCGCCGGAGCGTTCGCGCAATGGCTTGAGCAACTCCGTGAGCGGATCCTGGCGGGCCGAGGCGTCGACCTGCAGGCCACGGGCGCCGATCAGGCGGGCGAACTGCTCTGGCGGCAATACCAGTTCGAAGCTCTCTACGCCGAAGAAATCGCCGATGCGCTTGAGGTTGAAGGCGGTGGGCTGGCTGTCCCCGGACAGGTACTTGTTGAACTGCCCACGGTTGATGCCGATCTGCCTGCAAACCAGGGCAATGGAGCGGTAATGGCTGCAGAGGAGCCGGAGGTTCTCACCGAGGTGACTGGACATGGAAGGCTCTGAAGATGCGAGTGACGCGAATATAGCATCAAGTCGCATCACATCGTATCGACCCGCGAAATTGTATCTACAAATGTCATGTTCAAAAATCAGCCACCGCATACCGCGTCATGGTTCGCGTGCGAACAATCACAAGAAAAACCGAGGATTCTCATCATGCTCGAAGTACTGAACGACTTCCTGTCCGGGAAGGTGCTGATCGTACTCATCGTCGGCCTGGGTAGTTACTTCACCCTGCGCTCGCGCTTCGTCCAATTCCGCCACTTCCGCCACATGTTCAGCGTGTTCAAGGAATCGCTGCGTGCCAGCGGCGGCCAACTCAGCTCGTTCCAGGCCCTGATGCTCAGCCTCGCCGGCCGGGTCGGCGCCGGCAACATCGCGGGCGTGGGTATCGCTGTGACCCTGGGCGGCCCAGGCGCAGTGTTCTGGATGTGGGTCACCGCACTGGTGGGCATGTCCAGCAGCTTCTTCGAATGTACCCTGGCGCAGGTCTACAAGCAGAGCGACGGTGACGGCCTGTACCGTGGCGGCCCGGCCTATTACATTCAGCACGGCCTGAAGCTGCGCTGGATGGCGATGGTCTTCGCCGTGCTGCTGCTGGTCACCTACGGCTTCGCCTTCAACGGCCTGCAGTCGTACACCGTGACCCACTCGCTGCAGAACGCCTTCGACATCCCTGTGCAGTACAGCGGCATTGCCCTGGCCGTGCTGCTGGGCCTGGTATTCATCGGCGGCATCAAGCGCATCGCCTCGGTTTCGGACCTGCTGGTACCGGTCAAGACCCTGGCCTACATCGCCGTGACCCTGTACGTGATCGTCACCCAGATCGAGCTGGTACCCGGCATGCTGGTGACCATCGTCAAGAGCGCCTTCGGCCTGGAGCCAGCGTTTGCCGGCCTGCTGGGCAGCGCCATCGTGATGGGCGTGAAACGTGGCGTGTTCGCCAACGAAGCGGGCCTGGGCAGCGCACCGAACGTCGCCGCCGTGGCCTCGGTCAAGCACCCGGCCGCCCAGGGCGTGGTTCAGGCGTTCAGCGTGTTCCTCGACACCTTCGTGATCTGCACCTGCACCGCGCTGCTGATTTTGCTGTCGGGCTTCTACACCCCTGGCTTCGAAGGCGACGGCATCGTCCTGACCCAGAACTCGCTGGCCGCCGTGGTCGGTGACTGGGGTCGTACCTTCGTCAGCGTGGCCCTGAGCCTGTTCGTGTTCACCTGCATCCTCTACAACTACTACCTCGGCGAGAACGCCCTGCAGTTCATGGTCGGCCGCAGCAAGACTGCCCTGATCGGCTACCGCGCCCTGGTTCTGGCGCTGATCTGCTGGGGTTCGATGCAGAACCTGGGCACCGTGTTCGCCTTCGCCGACATCACCATGACCTGCCTGGCGTTCGTCAACCTGGTGGCCCTGGCCCTGCTGTTCAAGGTCGGCCTGCGCGTGATGCGCGATTACGACGTACAGCGCAAGGCTGGCATCAAGCAGCCAGTTTTCGACTCCAGCAAATTTGCCGACCTGGACCTGGACCGTGCCGCCTGGCCAGCCAATCCTCAGGCTGAAACAGCCACTGACAAAGCGGCTGGCGAACTTCAGCACCAGCGCTGATACCCTGCCCTGTCCGGCCGCCCCGCTCGTGGGCGGCCGGCTTTCCTTCGCTCCTCGCTTCGGAATCCTTCCATGGGTGCAGTCAAGAATCTCCTCGTTCTCTACACAGGTGGCACCATCGGCATGCTGCAGACCCCCGCGGGCCTGGCGCCGGCGGGTGGCTTCGATGCACGCATGCGTGACCACCTGGCACAGCGCAAGAACGCGCCGACACTGCAATGGACCTTGCGCGAGCTCAACCCGCTGATCGACAGCGCCAACATGCAGCAGGCCAACTGGCTGGCGATGCGTGATGCCA
>NZ_CAJYVE010000052.1 GCF_913777995.1 uncultured Pseudomonas sp.
TCTTGACGACCATAGAGTGTTGGAACCACCTGATCCCATCCCGAACTCAGCAGTGAAACGACACATCGCCGATGGTAGTGTGGGGCTTCCCCATGTGAGAGTAGGTCATCGTCAAGATTAAACACCAAAACCCCTGACCGCAATGCGATCAGGGGTTTTGCTTTTGCGCGCGGAAAAACCTGTACAGCTCGTGGCCCGGCAGGCAGCGGCTTTTAGCCGCGAAGAGGCCGGTCATGCCAGCCAGTACCTGACCTAAACACAATACTGTTCGGTTAAGCGCTTTGCGGCTTTTAGTGGGAGCGAGCTTGCTCGCGAAAAGCTGGCTCAGCCGCTGAGCTTGCTGTGAACGTGACGCCGCCTTCGCGAGCAAGCTCGCTCCCACAGTCTGAACTGATCAGTATTGCGGCTAAAGCTCCCACCGGGCCATATGCCGCTTAAGCGAACAGTATTGGACCTAAACAGCGCGCAAAAAAAGACCGCCACTTGGGCGGTCTCCATATACACCTGAAGATCAGGCCATTTCTTCGCGTTCCACGTTCTGCTCGGCTTCTTCGCGACGGCGGATGTACTTCCAGTCCGCCTCGTCGATATAGATGCCATTCGGTCCGCTGCCGCCTTCCAGGTCGATGGCGACGTGCGCCGAAACCTGTGGCTTCACGCTGGCCAGGATCGGTACGAAGCCCAGTTGCTGGCTGGTCTCCAGCAGCGCCGACTGGTTCTTCTCGTCGATGTCTGCCGCTTCGTCCAGGTAGTAGGGCAGGCGGATGCGGCTGGCCAGGTCACGGTCCATAAGGTGCAGCAACAGGTACATGTTGGTCAGCGCCTTGATGGTCATGGTCGTGCCGTTGGACGCCGCACCGTCGATGTCGGTGTGGATGACCGGCTGGCCATTGACCTTGGTGATCTCGAACGCCAGCTCGAACAGGTCCTTGAGGCCCAGCTGGTTATGGTTGGCGGCCACCAGGCGAGCCAGGTACTCCTTGGCCTCTTCGTTCTTGTGATCCTGCTCGGCGCTCTGGGTCAGGTCGAAGACCGACAGGGTTTCGCCTTCCTCGTATTGCCCCGCACTGTGGATGATCTGGTCGATGTGCTTGAGCGCTTCCTTGTTGGGCGCCAGCACGATGCGGAAGCTCGCCAGGTTGGACACTTGCCGACGGTTGATCTCGCGGTTGAACAGCGCCAGCTGGTGTTCCAGGCTCTCGTAGTCGCTGCGAATGTTACGCAGGGTACGCGCGATGTCGGTCACTGCGGCACGTCGTGCCTTGCCCAGGGTCAGGGCTTCATCAGTGCGGTGTGCGTAGGCGTTGATCAGCAGTTGCAGGCGACGTTCCACATCCTCTTCACTGTCGAACTTGGCCACGCCCTTGAGGCGCACTTGGGCGTACAGCGCATCGATCTGCCCGTCACAGCGCAGCAGTGCCTGCCAGCTGTCCTGGTAGTCGTTGAGCAAGGGCAGCAGGTTGTCCATGGAGTCGTCGACCTCTTCCATGAACGGCGTGCCCATCGGCAAATCGGCCGGCAACAGCTGGCGACGGCGCAGGGCGTCATCCAGAGTGCGTTGCTTGGCTTCCAGATCGCCGATCTGCCGCGCCACCAGTTGCAGCTTGGCCGACAGTTGCTGGACGCGCTCGGTAAAGGCATCGCTGGAGCGCTTCAGGTCGTCCTGCGCGGCTTCCAGTTGCGCCAGTTCTTCGAGCTTGGCAGGTTCTTCGGCGCTCAGGGTCTGGCTGCGGCGGAAGTCCTCCAGCGCTTTCTGGGCGTCGAGTACCTGCTGATACAGCGCCTCGGTCTGGGTCTTGCTTGCGGTACGGTCGGCGGCTACCGACTGCTGGGTCTTGAGCTGCTTGAGCTCCTTCTCCAGGCGATCTTTCTGGTCACGCAGCGCAGCGCGGTCGGCCAGCGCTTGCAGGGCCGGTGGCTCGATGCTGGACAGGTTGATCGACAGGCCCGGCACCTCGAAGTGCTCGCCCTTGAAACCGTCGAGCACGGCTTCCAGCGATTTCACCCATTTGTCTTCGTCGTCCAGGGTGATGCCCTGTTCGCCCAGCGGCAGGCTGAACAGCGCACCGTTGAACAGACGCATCAGGCGTTCGACATCCGGTTGCGAGAATTCCTCACGCAGGCGGGCATAGCTGTTGTTGTCGGCATGGTCGAGCTGCTGCTTCACCGATTTCAGGCGCTTTTCCAGATCCCGCACGCGTTCGTCGAGATCTTCGGCGCTGAACTGCCGCGATTGCGCCAGCGCACCGGCCAGCTCGTCATGGGCATCCTTGGCCGCCAGCAGTTGCTGCTCCAGGACCTTGGCGTCCTCGACCAGGGCGAAGCGGTTCTTGAGTACCGCCAGTTCGCCCAGCCAGCGCTGGATGCTGCTGATCTCTCGTTCCAGGCGCATCAGCTCCTGGGTGCTGTTGCGCTGATCGTTCTGCATCGCATCCTGTTGCGCACGGTAATGCTCGGCCTGGATGACCAGCTCTTCCTTGCGTGCGCTGGAGTAGTCCGACCAGGTGCCCAGCAGCGAATCCAGCAGCGGCGACAGGCGATGCAGCTTGCCGCGCAGTACGTCACGCTGACGCACGCCGTTGGCCAGGGCTTCCACCAGCGGGCCGGCCTGCACCAGGGCGTTGTAGTCCTGCTCCATGCGCCGTACGTCGCGGAACGCCTCTTCGCAGGCGGCAATGTAGTCGACGCTGCCGGAACGCAGGCTGTGTTCGAAGGCATCGAGGAACAGCTGCTTGAGCTTGGCGGCGGTGATTTCGCGCATGTGCAGCAGGTTGATGAACAGCGCGCGGAAGGTCTTCAGGCTCTGCTCGCTGGTCGAGCGCAGCGGAATCAGGGTCAGGTCCAGCGGCACGGAGGTATGGCCGCCGACCAGCAGCCGCCGCAGTTCATCCGGCTTCAGCTCATAGGCTTTGAGGCCCTGGCTCTCCAGGTTGGCGAACAGCTCTTTCTGACGCAGGCAGGTGTCGTTCTTCTGGTAGTGGGCCAGGTCCAGTTGACCGGCGTAGGCGAAGAACTGGTGACCGAAGCCGCCCCCGGGGCCACGACCGACCACGCCAATGACATGCGGGCCATGGGGCAGGGCGACTTCCACCAGGATGTAGCTGGTGTCGGAGGCGAAGTAGAAACGCCGCGACTGTTCCAGGCTGTAGCGGCCGAAGCTCATGTCCGACATGCGTGCCAGGATCGGGAACTGCAAGGCATTGATCGACGCACTCTTGCCCAGGTTGTTGGCGCCATACACCGACAGCGGGTGCTCCAGTGGGAACAGGCCGAGGCTGTAGCCGGCGGTATTGAGCAGCGCGAAACGGCGAATGCCGTAGCGTTCCTGGCTCATGCGTTCATCTCCTGTTGTTCTTCGGCGATGGCGCGGGCCAGGGCCTGCTCCTCGGTTTCACCTTCAGCGAATTCGCTCAGGTCCAGCGGGTCGTCGGTGTGCAGCAGTTTCTCGTCGCTGTCGTCGTCGACCAGTTCCGGCGTCGGCAATGGCAGGTCGCTGTGCAGCGTGGCGGCCAGGTCGCGGTCCTGCTGTACCGACAGGCACACATCGAGGAAGCGGTGCATCGGTGGCAGGAAGCGGTACACGCCCATTTCCTCGCTGGCGAAGCCGAGCTGAGTCATGCGGCGCATGATCTTCTCTTCAAGCTCTTCCTGGGTCTGCACTTCGGCCTGCAGGAACAGGTCGCGGTATTTGTCCAGCAGCGAGGGCAGCTCGTCACGGCCCAGGCTGCCGCCGTCGAGCACGTTCATCGGGTCACGACCCTGGTCGGCCAGGTGCTCCACCAGGATGAAGGTGAACAGCGCCAGGCGCTGCGCGGTCTTGTTGACCTGTGCGGCGGCCTGCTCCGGTACGAAGTAGTAGAAACCACGGGTGTCGCAGACCAGCTCGAAACCCAGCGCCTTGAACAGCGTGCGGTACTGGTCCTGGGCATTGGACAGCTGCGCGTAGAGTTCAGGGTCGCGGCGGCTGATGTGGTAGCCCTTGAACAGCTCACGAAAGATCGGAGCCAGTTGGGACATTTCGGACAGATCAAGATGCATGGGTCACGCTCTCGGAATTCTCGGTAGGCTCGCCCTGGGCATTGAGCAGGGCAAAGGAGCGCAGGCTGACGCGATGCTCCCGGGTGAAATACTCGCGGCGCTCCAGGCGCTGGCGGGCAAAGCGTTTTTCGCGCGACAGACGCGAGAACCAGTACAGCAGTTCGTCGGTAGCCCCTTCGGGCTCCTGCTCCAGCAGCCAGGTCATCAGGTCGGGCATCGGCAGCGCGTCTTCGCAGCGGTCGAGCATTTCCTTGACCGTGCGAGGTGCGCGCGGGGCCTCGCCCTTGCGGGTGCCGCTGGCCTTGGGAAAACGTGCCGGCTTGGGTTCGAAACGCGCCAGGGCATACACATACGCCTCGACCTGGCTGGCACTGCCGAGGAAGGTGCTTTGCGGGCGGGTGAACAGCGGCATGGCCGCCTGCGGCACGGCGTCGATGCCCTTGCGGCGGATGGCCGCCAGGGCCAGTGCCGCCCCACGGGTCACGGCGTTGTGCCGACGCGCCTCTTCGCGCAGCGGCAGCAGCAGCTCGCGGGCGTGGCGCAGGGTCAGCTGGGCGCTGGTCTGCATTTCCAGGATGCGTGCGTGGGTGCGCAACAGCATGTCGTCATCGACCAGGTGTCCCAGGCGTTGCTGGTCGCTGAGCAGGCGCAGCAAGACCTTCTCGACCTTGCGCACGCCCTGCTCAAAGGCGCCGTCGGCGGCCACCAGCTGGATCATCGGCTCGACGTATTCATCCCAGGTCGCCAGCACTTCGGCATAGCGCTGGCGCAACGGAATCTGCCGGTCGCTGGTCTTGGCTCGTTCGGCCACGGCCACCAGTGCCTGCTCGTCGTTGCCAAGCTTCTTCAGTACGTCGCGAACCCGCATGTCCAGCAGGCGCAACTGGCGGGCCAGGTCGTTGGCGTCGCGGATGTCGAAGGCATCCTGGATATGCCCGGCCAGTCGCTCCAGGTGGCGCAGGTAGGCTTCGATTTCCAGGCACAGGCCAAGCCGGTGCTCACGGCGCAGGTAGGACATGAAGTCGTGGATCTGCGCATTCAGCTCGAAGCGGTTGGGGCTCTTGGCCACCGGCACGAGGATGTCGAGGCGGATCCAGACGTCCAGCAGGTGGGTGATGTCTTGCGGGGTGCTTTCCTGTTGCTGGCTGGCCAGCTGCTGACGCAACTCGCTCAGGCTCAGGGTGCCCTGGTCGAAGTGCTCGCATAAAGGCTCCAGCAGCGACCAGTGTTCGGCCAGGGCGCGCAGGACTCGCTTGGGTTCGATCATGTAAAGCTCGACCGTTGGCAAATGAAAGGCAGCGATTGTACTGCATCGGCCTGGCAAGATTTCACTTCAAGGGTGCCGCGTTGAGCCTGATTTGCGTGGCGCTGCAACGCACGGATGAACGGTCGCCTGCACACCACTGGCAGTAAAGCCATGCACCCCCTAGAATTGCCCGCCTGACTTATCCACAAGTGGCCGATGTTTTGCTGACCGAGTCCCGTCGCCGCGACTATCTGACCGCCATGCAGGTGGTCAGCTGGCTGCCACGCACCGAATTGCCTTTCGCCGCCCCCTCACGGCCGGAACTGCTGGCGGCCTTGCCCGAGCCGCAGCCCCAGATCGAGAGCGAGCCGCTGGTGCAGGCCCGTGTGCCTGTGCCCGGCGCGGCGCCGCAGGCCCGCCAGCCCGCCGAGCGGCCGCGCATCGAAGTGCCGCGCCCTTCGTCCAGCCCGGCCAGCAAGCCGCCTGTGGCCAACGACGACGCCGCAGAGCCACCAACGGCTCCCAAGGCACCGGTGGTGCCACCGCCGCGCTTCGCCCTGCAACTGCTGCGCGCCGGGCGCTGCCTGGTGCTGGTCGAACTGGCCACCGGGCAGCCGTTCCAGAGCCGCGACCCTTCCTACCTGCTGCTCAAGGACATGCTGCGTGCCGCTGGCCTGCCGGACAGCCCGCAGATCATCGGCGAGCCGGTGCGCTGGCCGCTGCTGGTGCGCGGCCAGATGGACCAGGGACCGGAGGCGGCGCGGGACTTCGTGCAGGGCTTCGTGGCCGCGCGCCTGGAAGAGCAGCCCTGTGCCTGCCTGTGGCTGATCGGCTTGCCGGCGGTGCGTTTTGCCGGAGAAGTGGACGAAGGCGCCTATTATCGTGAATTGCAGGTCGATGGCCTGGGATCGGCCTGGGCGCTGCCGGGTCTGGAATTGTTGATGGACGAGCCGCGGCGCAAGGGCAACGTCTGGCAAGCCATGCGCCGTCTGATGGCGCGCTGGAACACGAACGATGAGTGATGCGATCACCTTCCGCCGCATGACCGAGGCGGACCTGGATGCGGTGTTGAAAATCGAATACGCCGCCTTCAGCCACCCCTGGACCCGCGGCATCTTCCTCGATGCCCTGAAGTCCTATGAAGTGTGGCTGATGTTCGAGGGGGCACAGCAGGTCGGCCATGGGGTTATCCAGGTCATCATCGATGAGGCGCACCTGCTGAACATCACCGTCAAGCCGGAGAGTCAGGGCCGTGGCCTGGGCTACCGATTGCTCGACCACCTGATGAAGCGCGCCTTCGAACTCGATGCCCGTGAATGCTTTCTGGAACTGCGTGACAGCAATCGCCCGGCTTATCGCCTGTACGAGCAGTACGGCTTCAACGAGATTGGCCGTCGGCGTGATTACTACCCGTCCGCCGACGGCCGCGAAGACGCCGTGGTCATGGCCTGTACGCTACTGGACTAGCTACTCGGGCTTGCCATCCAATGGGTCGAGGTGGGCCAGTTCTTCCTCGTCCAGCCCGTGACCGGCACCAATGTCAGCCTGGTCGGTCAGGCTCAGGTCCTTGTCCGCCGGGTGATCGGCACCGGCTTCCGAAGGTGACCGTGCGCCGTCCTGGCGGATCAGCACTTCCGGGTCCAGGTCATCCTCGGTAGGGTGGTGGTCCGGCGTGGAGGCTCCAGTCATACCCGCTTCGCGAACCCGGCGATCTGGCAGTTCATGCTCAAGTTCCCGCGCCGGCAGCTCGTCACCGATGCGTGCGGGGGACTCGTCGTCGAAGTCCAGTTCCTCCATCGAGCCCATGCGGTCCTGAGTGTCGTCGATGGGCTCTGGCTGCTGGGCGTCGAACGGTCTGCGTGGCTCGTTCATGGCACGATCCTTCTTTCTGAATGTGTAAGGGTGGACCGGCCTGGTCAGTGAAGATTCCTTCGAAGCGACGGCTGTCGTGACTTGGCAGGCCAATGGCCAGTCATACCTGTGACCAACTCTGAGGTGACCCCCGTGAAGGCATTACAGGAACTGATCGACAACAACGCGCGCTGGGCAGAAGCCATCAAGCAGGAAGACCCGGACTTCTTCGCCAAGTTGGCGCGCCAGCAGACCCCTGAATATCTATGGATAGGTTGCTCGGATGCGCGGGTGCCGGCCAACGAGATCGTCGGCATGCTGCCGGGTGATCTGTTCGTGCACCGCAATGTGGCCAACGTGGTCCTGCACACCGACCTGAACTGCCTGTCGGTGATTCAGTACGCGGTCGATGTGCTCAAGGTGAAGCACATCCTGGTGACCGGCCACTACGGCTGCGGCGGCGTGCGTGCCTCCATGCAGGACCAGCAGTACGGCTTGATCGACGGCTGGCTGCGCACCATCCGTGACCTTTA
Organism: uncultured Pseudomonas sp.; assembly: GCF_913777995.1. Lineage (GTDB taxonomy): Bacteria > Pseudomonadota > Gammaproteobacteria > Pseudomonadales > Pseudomonadaceae > Aquipseudomonas. The sequence continues at coordinate 7,669 of NZ_CAJYVE010000052.1, forward strand.
CTACGAGCATCGCGAAGCGTTGGCCAAGCTGCCCACCGAGGAAGCGCGGGTCGACCGTATGTGCGAGTTGAACGTGATCCAGCAGGTCGCCAACGTCAGCCACACCACCATCGTGCAGAACGCCTGGCACCGCGGCCAGAGCCTGTCGGTGCATGGCTGCATCTACGGCATCAAGGATGGTCGCTGGAAGAGCCTGGACACCACCATCAGTGGCCTGGACCAGTTGCCGCCGCAATACCGCCTGCGCCCGCTCTGAGGGCGACACCGTTCGGTTAAGCGGCATGGGGTCGGGCAGGAGCGGTTTTAGCCGCGAGAGCGCCAGGAAATTCACTGCATCTGTTGTGAACAGGCGGTCGCTTCGCGGCTGAAGCCGCTACCTACCCGGTCTGGCCGAACAATATTGGCGTTAGCCGCGAAAGCGCCACCGTCTGGCGGCTGAGGCTATTCACAGTACGAAGCGCCTCACCATGCTGTTGAGGTCGTTGGCCAGCAGCGAAAGTTCGTTACTGGCCATGCTGGCCTGTTGTGCGCCCGAGGCGGTCTGGGTCGACAGGTCGCGGATACTGTTGAGGTTGCGGTCCACTTCGTGGGCAACCTGGGCCTGTTGCTCGGCAGCGCTGGCGATCTGCAGGTTGCGCCCGTTGATGGTGGTGGTCGAGCTGATGATCATCGTCAGCGCCTCGCCGGTGGCCGCTGCCTGCTCCAGGGTCTGGCTGGCCTGGCTGGCGGTGTGGCGTAGCGACTGGGCCGTCTGCTGGGTGCTCTTCTGCACCCCGCTGATCAGCTCTTCGATTTCACTGGTCGAGTCGCTGGTGCGTTGCGCCAGCGAACGTACCTCATCGGCGACCACGGCAAATCCGCGTCCTGCCTCGCCGGCACGTGCCGCCTCGATGGCCGCATTGAGCGCCAGGAGGTTGGTCTGATTGGCGATGGAGCGGATGACGTCGAGGATGCTGTTGATGTTCTGCGTCTGTTCGGCGAGCCCTTCGGCCTGGTGAGACGAGTCCAGAACGTTGTCGGTGAGGTGCCTGATCGAACCGATGGTCGCCGACAGGCGCTCCTGCCCTTGCAGGGCCGCATGGCTGGACGCCTGCGACTCACTCACGGTGTTGCTGGCATTGCCGGCCACTTCCTCGGCGGCCTGGCTCATCTGGTTTATCGCCACTGCGGCCTGTTCGATCTCGCTGTTCTGCAGCTTGAGGTTGGTGGCGCTGACCTCGGCGATGCTGGTCATTTCCTGCACCGCGTTGGACAACTGCACTGCGGCGGCATGGATCTGATCGATGGTGCCGTGCAGGTTGCCGCGCATGCGTTCCAGCGTTTGCAGCAGCTGTGCCGGTTCATCCTTGCCAGCCGGCACGTCGTGCTCGGTCAGGTCACCCGCGGCGATGGTGTTGGCGATATGCAGGGCGTGGCGCATCGGCTGGATGATGCTCACGCTCAGGCGCCAGGCCAGCAGCAGGCTCAACAGCAGGACCGCGCCGATGGCGCCCAGGGCAATGACGCGGGTCTGGGTGTAGCGCTCGTCAGCGCTCTGCACGGCGGTCGCCGCGCTCTGGCGATTGAGTTCACGCAGCAGTTGCACCTGCATGTCCATCAGGTCGCCCTGAATCGACAGGGTGGTGTTGGCCAGCAGCCGCGCCTGGTCGAGGCTGCCTTTTTCGATCAACGTCATCTGCTCGTGCAGCGCGGGCATGAACGCCTTGTAGGCGTCCTGCAGGGCTTTCACCGAATCGCGCTCGGCTTCGGCGGTGGCGTGGTTGAGGTAGTCGTCAAAGGTCTTGTTGACCTCGTTGCGCAGTTGTTCGACGTTGATCTTGCTGTTGATCACCGCGCTGGGGTCGTCGGCATTGGCGATCAGTCGAACCGACTCGGCGCGCAGCTTGCCCAGGGCGATGGCCAGGGCGTCGGCCATGGCGATGCTCGGCAGCGCCCCTCCTTGAACGGCTTCGCCCTGGTCGCGGATCTGCTGCATCTGCAGCAGGCAGAAGGCTCCCAGTGCCACAGTAAGCAATGAAGAGAAACCCAGGCACAGCACCAGGCGCTGGGTGATCTTGAAACGGCGCAGCATCGTTGTAGGGAATCGACGAAATGCACGAGCCAGGAGTTTTTTCACGGTACACAACCCATATGAACGGACCTGTGGAGGGCTCCGTTTATATGATGTCTATGTGACATATTTGCGGCTAAGCTGTTGTTTGACGTCAAAAAACTGGAGGTTGACCGGAGTTTTCGACGAGCGGTGCAACGTCGATTTCCTCGAGCAGTTCATCAAGGTAGCGCTGCACACGCTGGTGGCGGATGCGGGCCATCTGGCGTCCTGTGGCGGTCTGGAAACCATCGGCCAGGCGCAGCAGCTTGGTCTGGACGTGGTCGATGGTAAACCGCGTGTCGTTCAGGGGGCGCTGGCGGGCGGTGGGGTCCAGCGGGTCGTACAGGGGGCGCCCCAGGCGCCCCGAGACATGGAACATCCGGGCCACGCCGATCATGCCCAGCGCGTCCAGACGGTCGGCGTCCTGGAGGATGCGCGCCTCCAGGCTAGTGGGCACGACCCCGGCAGAAAAGCTGTGTGCCTCAATGGCGTGGCTCACCTGCGCGATGCGCTGTTCGTCCCAGCCCATTTCCTTCAACAGTTCGCCTGCACGTGCTGCGGCCAGGCGCGAAGCACTGCTGCGGAACGGCGAGTTCTTCTCTACCGCCACACAGTCGTGCAGCAGGGTCGCGGCCACCAGCACCTCGGGATCGCCGCCTTCGCGGTTGCGGATGGCGCAGACGTTCTTCCACACCCGCAGCAAGTGCGACATATCGTGAGCGCCATCGGAGGCGTTGGCGCCAGCGTGCGGCAACAGAAGGCTGGCAAGGTCCTGGAAGGGCTCGAACAGGAAGGCTGGCATCATGGCACTCCTGGAAAGATTGCCCTGCTAGCTTGCCGTCATCATGCCGGTAGCCGCAAGCGCGCGTGGCAGCCAGGCGCTGACGGCCAGGGTAAAAACCCTTTATACTTCGTGGTTTTTCCACCCCTCGATGCGAGAACCTCAGTGAGCTTACCTTCCTGCCCGAAATGCAATTCCGAGTACACCTATGAAGACGGCAGCCTGCTGATCTGCCCGGAATGCGCCCATGAGTGGTCAGCCCAGGGCGAGGTCGGCGACGCCGATGACGTCAAGGTCATCAAGGACGCCACCGGCAACGTGCTGCAGGACGGCGACACGGTCACCGTGATCAAGGACCTCAAGGTCAAGGGCTCGTCGCTGGTGGTCAAGGTCGGCACCAAGGTCAAGAACATCCGCCTGGTAGACGGCGACCACGACATCGACTGCAAGATCGATGGCATCGGCGCCATGAAGCTCAAGTCCGAGTTCGTCAAAAAAGCCTGATTACCTGCGCCGTGGTGGCCTTCGGACCGCTACGGCGACCTCCTCCTGCAGGTTGTCGTCACCGCCGGGCGGTCGTAGAATCGCCGTCATCGCCTACATACCCACAATAATCCATCCCCATCGCGCTGCGTTCTGGCCTGGCCACGAGCGAGCGTGTTCCTGCGCCGGTATTTCTCCCGCGTGAAGCTCTCCCGGCCTCGCTGCACCAGGCCGCAACGTCCAGGCATTCGACAAGCTTGCCTGTGTGCTACATCCCCGGAGTGAAGTCTCTTGTCGACCCGTCCCCCCAAGGTTGCACCTGCTGGCAGTTGGCTCGGCGTCATCGCCCTGGCCCTGGCCGCTTTCATCTTCAATACCACCGAGTTCGTGCCCATCGGCCTGTTGAGCAACATCGGGCAGAGCTTCGACATGAGCACTGCGCAGGTCGGCCTGATGCTGACGGTCTACGCCTGGGTGGTGTCGCTGATGTCGCTGCCGATGATGCTGCTCACTCGCAACATAGAGCGTCGTCGGCTGCTCATCGGCCTGTTCGTGATCTTCATCCTCAGCCATGTACTCTCGGCGGTGGCCGGCAGTTTCGGCGTGTTGCTGGTCAGCCGAGTGGGGATCGCTTTCGCCCATGCGGTGTTCTGGTCCATCACCGCCTCCCTGGCGGTACGTGTTGCGCCGCCGGGGCGCCAGGTGCAGGCGTTGGGGCTGCTGGCTACCGGCACTTCGCTGGCCATGGTGCTGGGCATTCCGCTGGGGCGCATGCTGGGCGAGGCGCTGGGCTGGCGCACCACCTTCATGAGCATCGCGGCCGTGTCGTGTGTGGCCCTGCTGCTGGTCTGGCGGGTGCTGCCGCTGTTGCCCAGCCAGAACTCCGGCTCGCTGCGCAGCCTGCCGACGCTGTTCAAGCGGCCGCGCCTGGTGGTGCTGTATGGGCTCACGGCCATGGTGGTCACCGCGCATTTCAGTGCCTACACCTATATCGAGCCGTTCGCGCAGACCGTTGCCGGTCTGCCAGGCGAGATGACCACGCTGTTGCTGCTGCTGTTCGGCGGCGCGGGAATCATTGGCTCGCTGGTCTTCAGCCTGTTCAGCAGCCGTTTTCCCAACATCCTGCTGATCGGCACCATCGGCGTGCTGGGCGCCTGCCTGTGGCTGCTCTGGCCGTTGGCGGGCAATGCCTACGCACTCGCTGCCTTGAGCGTGGTGTGGGGCATGACGATGATGTGCTTCGGCCTGGTCCAGCAGTCGCGGGTGCTGACCCTGGCGCCAGACGCGACCGACGTCGCCATGTCGCTGTTCTCCGGCATCTTCAACATCGGCATTGGCGGTGGTGCGCTGCTGGGCAGCCTGGTCAGCAGCCACGCCGGTGTTTCCTTCGTGGGCATTGCCGGCGGGACACTGGCCACCGCAGGGCTGCTGCTGTGCGCGGTGGCGACCTGGCGGTTCGCCACGCAGGAGGAAGGGCAGGTGGTGAGGGACAGCTGAGCGGGCCTCAGCCCTTCAGGCGTCCCAGCCATTCCAGCGAGGTCCGCCAGATGCAGATGCCCAGGAAATAGGCCGACATCAGCAGCCAGATGCCCAGCAGCACCGGATTTTCATGCGGGTGCATGAAGATCAGCCCGCCGCTGGAAGCCAGCCAGACAGTGGTCACGGCGATATTGATCGGCATGAAGCGACGTACCCGGAAGGGGTGCAGGAACTTCATGCGGGTCAGGGTCAGCAGCGCCAGGCCGATGATGGTCAGGAAGGTCACCCAAGGGTTGGGGGCGAGGATGAACAGGCACAACGCGACCACGTTCCAGGCGGCGGGGAAGCCCTGGAAGTAGTTGTCCTTGCTCTTCATGTCGACATTGCAGAAGCAGAATAGCGACGACACCAGGATCAGCGACACGCTGAGCAGCCGTGTGTAATCCGGCAGCGGGATGTACCAGTAGATGAACAGTGCCGGAATGAACACGTAGGTCAGGTAGTCGATGACCAAGTCCAGGGTCGAACCATCGAAGTGCGGCAGCACCGAACTGGTGTTGAGTTTGCGGGCCAGCGAGCCGTCCACGCCATCGACGATCAGCGCCACGCCCAGCCACAGCAGACAGGCCTTGGGCTGACTTTCGAACAGAGCGATGGTGGCCAGGAAGGCCAGGACGACGCCGGTGGCGGTGAAGCCATGAGCGCCCCAGGCGTTGAGCCGGGCGATGCGCGGATCGGATATCACGTGCTGTTCTCCAGAAACCATGCCAGGCAGCGCCTGGCCATTCAGCTGTTATCGACCGGTGAAAGCGCCAGAAGGTTCAGCGCTGGCTTTGGCCGGGTTGGTCGAACCATTGGCGATCCCTTGCATGCCGGTCTTCACCGGGGTCCACGAAACAGGTCGGCGCTGCGCCGTTGGCGTTGAGCTGGCTGATGTGCAGCGGCTGGCCCTGCTCGTTGAGCAGCACCTGACCGATGCCGGCCGAATTCCATAGCCGCTCGCCGGCCTGGCTGTGCTCGGGCGTGCGCGGGATGACTTTCATCCGGCGCCGCTTGGTGAACCAGTTCAGCGGAGAACGGGGTGAGTATAGCCAGCGGTTGAGGCGATCAAAGACCTCCAGCAGACGCCGGGGAAACTCGTTCTTGATGCCACTGCTGGTGACCTGCCAGATGCGCGGGCCGCCCTTGCGATGGCGAATGAGGATTTCATAGACGAACGAATAATGCACGTCGCCCGAGAGAATCACGTAGTTCCCCGGAGTACGCGAGTGGCGAAAGATGTTGAGGATCACCTGCGCCGCACCGCGGTGCGCCATCCAGTTTTCCGCATCCACCAGCAGCGGGTAGCCGCACCAGCTGAACACCCGCTGGATCGCTTCGATCAGCTTGACGCCGAATACCGGGGCTGGCGAAACGATGATCGCGCTCTTGTGGTCGAGCAGTTCCTGCTGCAGTTCGCACAGCGCCTCCCAGTCCAGCAGGCCGGAGGGCTGTGCCAGGTTCGACTCGCTGCGCCAGCGCCGCGTACGGGTGTCGAGCACCACCAGCGCCGGCTGGGTGGGCAGCACGTAGTGCCATTGCTCGAAGCGCAGCAGGCTGTCGATCAGGGCGTTCTGCGGCTGGCTGTCGAGCCTGGCGTCGTTGGCCATGGCCCGGCGTGTCAGGGCATCGGCCTGGGCGATCAGTTCGCTGAACACATCGGGGTTGTTGCCCCAGCCCTGGCACAACAGGTAGCCGATCAGGGCGTTGCCGATGATGCGTCGGGAAAACGGGTGTCCGTACGCGGTCTCCTCCCAACTGGCCGAGAGGTTCCAGTCGTCGGTCACATCGTGATCGTCGAAGATCATCAGGCAGGGCAGGTGGGCCATGACCCGCGCCACGTCGCCAAGCCCCTGGCGGAAGCCGTCGAGGTGCTGACATTCGTTGGCGTAGCGTTTGCGCTGCCTGTCGTCGAGGGCAGGCGGCGGCGTGTCGACCAGGGTCCAGGGCACCGGTGACCAGGCCAGCAGGTACATGGCCATGATTTCACCCAGGGTCACCAGGTGATTGTCTGCACTGCTGCTGGTGAACACCGGTTTGCGCACGCCGCCGAAGAAGCGCTCACGCAGTGTTTCGTTGCTTTGCAGGGCTGGCAGCAGCTCGGCGCGGCGATAGTAGCTGGCCGGGTGTCGGTAGAGGCTGGCGCTGTCATCCACCACCGCACCGTCGAGCTGTTCGTCGAACAGACCCAGGCGTTCGATCAGCGCATGAATGGCTCGCAGCATGGGGCCTGCAACGTCGTCGGCGTAGATCTGGTCGCCGCTCATCATCAGCAGTGCCGGGCGGGCAGTGGCTTCGTGCTTTTCGGCCAGCAGGCGGTCAGCACATAACAGGCCGTCGGCCGCCGGATGATGGGGTTTGCGGCACGAGCCATGCAGCAGGTGGTCGACCCGGCGGCGCATCACGAAGCTGGGCGACGCCGCGCCAGGGTAGAGCAGGTGCGGCGCCCACTCGGCGATCGGCGAGCGGGCCGGGCCGATCAGCAGGTCGTAGTCGATCAGCGTGTCGTACGGCAGGGGCGTGTCCAGGCGCAGGTCGACCAGGTGCACGAAGGCATGGCGGCCGACGGCGATCACCTGGCAGCTGCGCTCATCGAGGCGGTGCTCGTGAGTTTGTGCGGGTGCCGTGCTGTCGCCGAGGCTCAGGCGCAAGGTCAGGTCCAGCGGGCGGCTGGCGGTCAGCCACAGCACCAGGCGGGTGCTTTCCTGGCGGCGCAGGATGGGGCCGGCCAGGACAGGGGGCAATGCTGAAGAACGCGTACAGGGTGAGGCAGACATCCGCTTGAATGGCTCTGGAAAACACAGCCGGATGTTAACGCTTGCGGTGTGAAAATTTCCTCGTCGTGTTCGGCTGCTGCAAATGAGCGCAGCCCGCAGTACGAAAACGCTGAAACGGCGCTAAAGCGCGGTGAAGTCTGCCGATAAGACTTAATAGTCATTCCACTTCCTCTTGTCGCCCTGCGTCGACAATCCTGAAAGGTGCTCGCATGAACTGGTTCTATAACGCTCGGCTGTCGACCAAGCTCCTGCTGTCTTTCGCGCTTTGCGCCGTCATCACCTTGATCGTCGGGCTGATTGGCGCCCGTGGCGTCGGCGAGCTGTCAACCAGCCTGCGCTCGGTGTTTTCCAACAACCTGGTTTCTGTGTCCAAGACTACCGAGACCAAGATCGCTACCGTGGCGCAGAGCCGCGAGCTTTACCGGCTGGTCTCGGCAGTGGCCAGCAACGCGCCGCAGAACGTCCGGGACGAGGTCGTGGCGAGCATCCGCAACAACCGCGCCATTGCCGAGAAAGCCTACGCCGTGTATCGCGCCACGCCGCTGGAAGATGACGAGCGCGCGGCAGGCGACAAGATGGACGTCGACTGGCCGGCCTATCAGGCCCAGGTCGACCGTGCCATCGGTCTTCTGGCTAGCGGTGACGTCGACAATGCCCGAAAACTGATCGCCGGTGACGTGCACAGTGGCTACCTCAAGATCGTCGACGAACTGACCATCATGGTCGACTCCAATAGCCGTCAGGCCGGCGAGAGCGCGAAGCTGGCGAGTGACCAGGAAGCTTCGGCGAAACTGAACCTCTATGTCGGCATCACCGTCGCCTTCATTGCCGCTTTCAGCCTGGGCCTGTTCATCAGCCGGATCATCAGCAACCCGATCGCGGCCGCCGTGGTCAGTGCCCAGCGTGTGGCCAGTGGCGACCTGACCCAGCCGATCCACAGCGACCGCAAGGACGAAACAGGCCTGCTGCTCAAGGCCCTCAATGACATGCAGAACGGCCTTAAAGGCACTATTCAGCAGATCGCCAGCGCCGCTGACCAACTGGCCTCGGCCGCCGAGGAACTCAACGCCGTCACCGAAGAAAGCAGCCGTGGCCTGACCCGTCAGAACGACGAGATTCAGCTGGCCGCCACCGCCGTGACCGAGATGACCGCCGCCGTCGAGGAAGTGGCGCGCAACGCCATGTCGACCTCCGATGCCTCCAAGACCACCAGCAGTGAAGCCGCCAATGGCCGTGACCAGGCTCGTGAAGCGGTCAAGGCCATCGACACCGTGAGTGCCGAGATTTCCAGCTCTACCACCCGTGTCGAAGACCTGGCCGGCCAGGTGCGTGAAATCGGCAAGGTGCTGGATGTGATCCGCGGTATCGCCGAACAGACCAACCTGCTGGCCCTTAACGCCGCCATCGAGGCGGCGCGGGCCGGTGAGCAGGGCCGCGGCTTTGCCGTGGTGGCCGATGAAGTGCGTGCCCTGGCGGCGCGCACCCAGGCGTCCACCGGCGAGATCGAAGCGATGATCGGCTCGGTACAGAGCAGCGCCGACCAGGCGGTGAAAGCCATGGGCAACAGCCGTGCCCTGGCCAGCGAAACCCAGTCCCTGGCCCAGGCCACCGGCCAGTCGCTGGAGCGCATCGCGCAGAGCATCGCAGAGATCAATGACCGTAACCTGCTGATCGCCACCGCGTCCGAAGAACAGGCCCACGTGGCCCGCGAGGTCGATCGCAACCTGGTGAACATTCAGGACCTGTCGACCCAGACCGCTGCCGGCGCCAACCAGACCAGTGCTTCCAGCCAGGAGCTGTCACGCCTGGCCGTGTCCTTCAACGGCCTGGTCAGCAAGTTCCGCATTTGAACCGATACTGGTCAGTTAGACCGGGTAGGCGCGGCTTCAGCCGCGCCTGTTCACAACAGATGCAGTAAGTTTCCTGGCGCTTTCGCGGCTAAAGCCTCTCCCACCGGACCACATGCCGCTGAAGCGAACAGTAATGCATTTAAACCCGGGGTGTCGGCTCAGCCGGGTTGGCACAGTCTTTCGCTGTACACGCACCAGGTATTGCGTCCGGCGGACTTGGCCCGGTACAGCGCCATATCGCCCAGGCGCAGCAGCTCGCTGACGGTCTGGGCGTGCAGGGGGGCCAGAGCAACGCCGATGCTGGTGCCGATCTGCACCCTTTGCCCGTGCACCTCGATGGGCTGGCACAGCGCGTCGCGCAATCGTGCGCAGAGTTCGCTGATCGCTTCTGCCGAGGCGGGTGACGCAATCACGATGACGAATTCGTCCCCACCCAGGCGTGCGGTCATCGCTTCGGGCGGGGCGTGTTCGGCCAGGCGCCGGGCGACTTCCTGCAGCACCAGGTCGCCGGCCGCATGCCCCAGCAGGTCGTTGACCGGTTTGAAGCGGTCCAGATCGAGGTACAGCAATGCCAGCGGCACCGCAGGCGCCTGCTCCAGCAGGTCGTCCAGGTACTGGGTCAACTGGTAGCGGTTGGGCAGGCCGGTGAGGAAGTCGTGCAGCGACAGGTGCCGGGCCTCGGCCTGGCTGGCATGCAGCGCGGCGAATTGTTCGTCGATCTGCCGGGTAGAAAGGATGGCGTGGCGCAGCAGCACCGCCAGCACCCCCATCAGGGCGATGACTCCGGCCAGGAACAGCGGCAGGGTCTGACGCAGCAGGTCCATGCCGGGGTGGGGGGGTATCCAGTTCACATGGGTCGAAGAACCCAGCAAGGGTATGGACTCGTATCCGGGCAGCTTGCCGGTGGCCAGGGTCATGCTCGGCAGGCCGTAGGTTTCGCTCAGGTGCGCCAGTTCCCCGTCGTCCAGCAGCGTGGCGAAGATCATCACCGACGCCGGGCCGGGTATCGTCGTGATCGAAGGGTCCCAGCCGGGGGTGATGGTCGCCGCGGCGACCAGGGCGGGGGTTCCGTCTACCCGCATGGCGCTGACGATGCTGGTGTCCTCCTTGCCGGGCGCTCGGGCGGCCGCCAGCAGGGCTGGCAAGTCCCCCTGCAGCCAGTTCGCCGCCTGGATATCCGAGGGCTTGCCGTCGATGACCGCATAGCGGGTGCGGTCCTGCGGGCCGATGACCAGCACGCCGTTGTAGCCATATAGCTCGAAAGGAATATCGCCCACGTTGCGCTGCTCATCGGCCCAGACCTTGTTCACCGTCATGTGCAGGTTCTTGTAGGCCTCACCCCATTTGCTGTAGTTGATGATGTTGCGCCCCACTTCGTTGCGCACCTGCTCCAGGGTGCGGCTGATGAACACCCGCGAGCGCTGCTGCACGTCGGCATCCTGGCTCAAGGCGTTCTTGACCAGCAGATAGCCGCCCAGGCCGAGTAGCAGCAGCAGGGCGCCGATCGCCGGAACCAGGCGCCAGACCAACTGCTGGCTACGACGTGCCGCTATGCGGCTTGTCGGGTCGCTCTTGAACATGAAAACACCTGGGAACGGCCTGCGGGCAATCGCCGGAACGGCTTGGAAAGAGGGGAGTGGCGCCTGGCTATCGTAACTGTGGTGGCGATCATGAACCAGCCTTCGCTACCGTGCGTCGCCGGACGGGCGAAAGCCTCGGCGTGGCGGATCGTTTCGCCGGGGGCAGGGTCCTATGGCCGCTCAGGGTTCACCGTGCCGAGGGCATACACGCGGCGAAGGCTTGAGAAGCGTCTTTAACAGCGCCAGAATGCGCTACTTGCGTATGGGCTGAATGAGCATGCCTGCGTCGCCGAATACCAGGAGAAAGAGATCTTGAACCAGCTAAAACGCCTTCAGAGCGGAATCGAAGGACTTGATGAGCTGCTGAAGGGAGGCTTCGTTTCGGGCTCTTCCTACATCATCCAGGGGCGTCCTGGGTCGGGCAAGACCATCCTGGCCAACCAGATTGGCTTCAATCATGTGCGCGACGGCGGTCGTGTGCTGTTTGCCACGCTGCTGGCCGAGCCGCACGAGCGGTTGTTCCAGTTTCTCTCCACACTGAGCTTCTTCGACAAGAGCCGCATCGGTGCGGAAATCCAGTTCATCAGCGCCTTCGACACCATGGAGAACGAAGGGTTGGATGAGGTGGTCAAGCTGCTGCGGCGCGAGATCGCCCGGCAGAAATCGACGGTGATGATTCTCGACGGCCTGCTCAATGCGCGATCCAAGGCCGACTCGCCACTCAATACCAAGCGTTTCATTTCCGAGCTGCAGGGCCACGCGGCCTTCGCCGGCTGCACGGTGTTCTTCCTCACCAGCTCGCAGCTCGACGATGGCAGCCCGGAGCACACCATGGTCGATGGCGTGCTGGAGCTGGGCGAAGAGCAGGTCGGCTCGCGCATGGTGCGGCGCATCAAGATGCGCAAGACACGCGGCAGTGCGGCGCTCTCCGGTGACCATGAATGCGAGATCACCGATGACGGCCTGGTGGTCTATCCGCGGCTGGAAAGCACCGTGACCCATTCGGCCATGCGCGACAGCGATACCCTGGGCCTGATACCCAGTGGCATCGCCAGTCTCGACCCATTCATTGGCGGTGGCCTGGTGGGCTCTTCCGTTTCCCTGATCATGGGGCCCTCGGGTGCTGGCAAGACGTCCCTCGGCCTCAGCTTCCTGGCCGAGTCCACTGTGCAGGACCCCGGGCTGCATTTCGGCTTCTACGAGTCGCCGCAGCGCCTGCGCCTGAAGGCCAAGGCGCTGGGGCATGACTTCGAGGCGCTCGAAGCCTCGGGGGCGCTGACCCTGGCCTGGCGCTCGATCACCACGGAAAAGATCGACAAACTGGCCATCGAGCTGTTGCGCCTGGTCGAACGCAAATCCATCAAGCGGGTATTCATCGACAGCCTGGGGGGCATGGCCAGGACCGCCGCCGACAAGTCACGGATCCTGGATATCTACACCGCGCTGATGGGCGAATTGCGCAGCCGTAACGTCACCGTGGTCGCTTCCTGGGAGGTGCGCAGCATCCTCGGCGAGGTGATCGACGCGCCTGCATCCGACCTGTCCGGGATAGTCGATAACCTGCTGCTGGTCAGATTCGCGGAAACAGGCGCTGAACTTACTCGGCACCTGTCCATCCTTAAAGTCAGGGACAGTGCTTATGACCCTGCGCTTCTCGAACTGGTGATCGACAAACAGGGCATAGACGTTCGCAAGGCTTTATCTCATGTATTCGACGACGACAGCGGTGTACGTTCATGACCGTCATCTCGCTCATGACTCGGTGAGCGGAGTGGGCGCGATATGACCACGATTCTGATCGTCGATGATGAGTACCTGATCGCCGAGATCCTCAGCTTCGCACTCGAGGACGAAGGCTTCCTGACGGTGACCGCCGGTAATGGCCAGAAGGCGCTGAGTATCCTCGACCGCGAGCGGCCGGGGCTGATCATCACCGACTACATGATGCCGGGCATGAACGGCATCGAATTCGCCCTGGCGGTGCGCGCCAATCCGTCCTTTGCCAACATTCCCATCGTGCTGATGAGCGGTGCCCAGGCGCATCTCGGCGTTTCACGCCCCGACCTGTTCGCCCGGGTCTATGAGAAGCCCTTCGAGATCGAGGCGATGGTCAACAGCGTGCTGCAGCTGCTCAAGGAACCCTAGGCGACCAGGGCGCGCTACTCCAGTGCCTGGAGCGCCTGTTCCAGGCTGGCGGCAGACAGCTCGCCCAGGTGATTGCCTACCTGATGGCCCTGGGCGTCGTAGAACAGCGTGGTAGGCAAGGCCATGGAGCCGGCCTGGTGCCCCAGTTCGCTGTTGGCGTCAAGCAGCAGGTTATCCAGCGTCAACCCCTGGCTTTCCAGGAACCTTCTTACCTCATCGGGCGTTTCGCCCTGATTGACGAACACCAGGGTAATGTCCGGGCGGCTGGCCTGCGCCTTGGCCAACACCGGCATTTCCCGACGACAAGGGGGACACCAGGTCGCCCACAGGTTGATGACCACCGGCTTGCCTTGGTAGTCCTTGAGATTGATCGGCCGAGCCTCCAGGTTCGTGAGCGGCAAATCCGGCAAGCGTGCCTGGCGCTGCAGGTGTTCCAGCGCCAGGCTGCCCGCTCCCCAGCACAACAGGCCAGTGCAGATTGCCAGGCCGAGGGGGCGACGCTGTTCGGGGCGTCGGTACAGCTTCCAGATACCGACCAGCAAGGCGGCGGCGATGCCTGGCCAGGCGATGAAGCCGCCGTCACGCAGGTCGAGAATGCCCCAGGGCTGTTCGCGGTATTGCGCCAGGAAGCTGGCGACGAACGCCGCTCGAGCGACCAGCACGGCCACGATCAGCAGGTGGAACAGGTGTTTTTCCGGGTTGCAACCCGCACGCCGCCCGGCCCACCAGCCGCACAGGGTGGCCAGCAGCATACTGGTGATGATCAGAACGTGGTGCATGGCCAGGGCCAGTGGCCCCAGGTTGAGGGTCAGCATTGAAAATGGCTCCGCAGACCTGTCTGGAAGGCGCCTACTTTGCCATTTGCCCGTTTGGCGATGCGACACCGATCCAGTGCCGACCGCAGATGATTCATGACAGGTTGTAACGTTATTGAAGCTAGCCCAAGTTTGCCGAGGTGTCGCGGCGGCTCAGCGTGACGAAGTCTTTTCGGCGGTTTGAATGGACGGCATCTGATAGCGCTGGCCGTCGTAACTGAGTGAGTACTTCTTCACCTTCGGCGCGGACTTCGTATCGTTGCAGTCGTCGCCCTTGGCCACCGCCACGGTATCGACGGTCTTTTCCGTCACCTCCAGATCCGCCAGCCCATGGCTCGTGGCCTTGCCCACCGCCAGGCTGCTGTGCGTTTCCGAGAACTCCCCGGCACAATTGCCATCCCACTCGCCACCGAATTTCTCGACCTCGAAGCCGTCGAGCACCTTGCGCAGCTGGCCGCCCTGGTCCAGGTAAAGATTCATTTGCGTGGAGGAATACTGATTGACCCGCGAAGGGCCGGAATAGCGTGCGCGTACGCCGAACGCGCGCAGCGAAGGCGCCAGGTTGTAGCGCGCGGTGTCCAGGGTCACCTCCTCGAGTGTAATGGCGTCGGTGGTGATCGCCGCTGGCTCGTAAAGCTGCCGCTCGACCGTGGCGCCTTTGGCGCTGAGGACCGCCAGGCCATATTGGGCACCGTCGTCGTCCTCCTTCTCGACGAACAGCAGGGCCGCCAGGGTACGGCTCGGGTCGCTGGGCGAGGGCTTGCACACCGAATACTGATCGGCCAGCTTCAGCTGTGGCTGCAGTTGCCGCGCCCAGGCGGAGAACTGTTGCGCGCAGTCGGCGTAGGCAGCGAAGGGCAGGCAAAGCAGAGTGAAGGCGAGGGCGCGGCGCATCGGCTGATCCTTGAGGGGCGAAGGTGAGCCGACATTCTATCTGGGCGATGGTTGTTTACCGATCCCCAGAAACGAAAAAGCCCGCGCAAGGCGGGCTGTTTCGTGAACTTGGTGGCTACACAGGGACTTGAACCCCGGACCCCAGCATTATGAATGCTATGCTCTAACCAACTGAGCTATGTAGCCAAGTGGCGCGCATTATTCGCTGATACCGGGGAGGTGTCAAGCGTTTATCTGAAAAATATTTCCATGCGATCAACCGCTTAGCACGCCATGGTGCGATTCGACCCGCCTCCTTCCCACTTCCTGTTTCCTACAGTGACGTTGATCAGCTCTTTTTGCATCGATTTGGTGCATTGTCGCCCGGGCGCTCTCAAGCAAAGGCTTGAAACCGTCCTGCCGATTCATCCGGTCCGGATTTTGCTAGCGCAATGACATGACGCTTCCAGGGCGAAGCGTGTCGTTGGCGGGCACGTCCTGCACGTAATGACACTTTGATGCGGATGCTGACTCAGGGAAGCAACATGAGTCTGGCATCCTAATGGCTTTTTGATAGTGGCAATAAAGGTGAGCGTCCAGGCATGTAGAGCCTGGCGAAGCCCCTGCGCAGGAGTAGAGCAATGAATAGCCTGTTGTCTCCAGGTATGCGTCTTTTGAGTCGCTTTGGTTTTGCGCGCAAGTTTCAGTTGCTGTTTCTGTTGTTCCTGCTGCCGCTGGCAGGCGCATTGTGGATGATCGGCAGCGACTACCTGGCCAAGTTGGCGGTGATCGCCGGTGAGCAGTCGGGGGTGCGGCAGCTGCTGGTCGTGGAGGAAGTGAACCGCCTGCTGACCGAACAACGCGACCGCGCCGCGCGCTGGAAGGCCGTGGATATCCTGCGCGAACCCACTGCGGAGGCGAAGCAGGCCATCAGCGAACTGGACGCAGCCGCTCCGTTGCTCAACCAGGGGCTGGAGCGCTTGCAGGGCATCCTGAGCGCAGAAAAAGCCACTGATGACGCCATGGCGCGTTTCAAGACCCTGCAGGACTCGAGCAAGGGCCTGGACACCGCCTCGCTGCGCAGCCTGGGCTGGTGGCCGGACGGCTACGACCGTTTCAGCCAGGCCATTGCCAACCTGCAGGCACTGCGTGACCAGATCGCCATGGACTCCGGGTTGATCCTCGACCCCTGGCTGGAAACCTATTTGCTCATGCAGCTATCTACCCAGCAGACCCCCGAGCTGATCGAACGCATTGGCCGCCTGGGCAGTATCGGCCAGACCTCGGTGGTTTCCGGGCAGTTCAGCCTGCAGAGCCGTCTGCAGATGCGCGACCTGCGTGGCCGTATCGATGACGCCAGAGAGCAGATGGTCAAAATCGCCAATTCGCTGCAAAGCCACCTGCCATCGGACATGCAGCCCTGGGCGGATCGCTACCTCGCGGTACAGCAGGTGCTCAGCGATGAGCTGAAGGTGCTCGACGACGGTGTGTTCGGCGGCAGTATCAAACTCAAGCCAGTCGAGTTCGAACGCAGTGTCGATCACATGCTCGACGCCATGTTCGGGTTGCGCAACCAGTCGCTGCAGTCGCTGTACGCGCGGCTGGACTACTACCACGCCAAGTCCAACCAGGAATTCATCCCTGTGGGCGTGACCTTCACCGTGCTGATGCTGATGGCGCTGTACCTGTTGCTTTGCCTGCAGTCGTCGATCAGCCGCAGCGCCCGGGGCATCACCACCCTGGCCGAGTCCCTGCGCGATGGTGACCTGTGCGTCGAGGTGTCGGTGCAGGGGCGTGACGAGCTGGCGATCATCAGCCAGGCGCTCAATGTCGCGGTGGTGCAACTGCGTACCAGCCTGCTGGGCGTCAATCGCGAAACCCAGCAACTGGGCTCGGCGGTGCAGACCCTCAACAGTCAGTCCAACGACACCCTGGGCGAAGTCGAAGACCAGCAACAGCAGATCAGTCAGATCGCCGCCGCCGCCACGCAGTTGGCCGCCACCTCCCAGGGCGTGGCCAAGAGTTGCGAGCAGGCCTCCGACAGCGCACGCCAGACGCGGCAGATCGCCGAGCAGAGCAGCCGCGACAGCCAGCGCACCACCGACAGCATCCAGCAGCTCAACCGGCGCCTGTCCGAAACCGCTGCGGCGCTTAGCCGGGTCAGCGAGCAGGGCCAGCAGATCCAGTCGGTGGTCGATGCGATTCGCGGTATCGCCGAACAGACCAACCTGCTGGCGCTCAACGCCGCCATCGAGGCAGCACGGGCTGGGGAGCAGGGGCGCGGCTTTGCCGTGGTTGCCGACGAAGTGCGCAGCCTGTCGCAGCGCACCCAGGTTTCCACGGCGCAGATCGCCAGTACCGTGGAGAGCCTGCGCAGCACCGTGACCCAAGCGGTCGAACTCATGGAGGCGGCCTGTGGCCAGGCGGTCGACGATGCCCAGTCGGTCACCGGCCTTGGCTCGCGTCTGGGCGAGATCGCCGCGGCGGTGCAGGGCGTCACCGACACCCTGGCGCAGATTCTCGCCGCTGTTGAAGAGCAGGCCTCGACGGCCGACCAGGTCAGCGGCAGCATCCAGCAGGTCGACCAGGCGGCGGGTCGCCTGCTCGACGGTGCCCGTGCGGTGAACCAGGCGGCTGATACCCTGAGCAAGGGCAGCCGGGCGCTGAACGACAACACCGCGCGTTTCCACCTGAGCTGACTGCCAGGCCCGTGGGCCAGCTTGCTGACCCACGGGTTTCACGCCATGCGGCGGCATGCCCTGCGTGCCGGAGCCAAAGTCCATGTCCTTGCCTGCCAATCTCTTCGACCCCCTGCCGGACGCCCGCGACGACGAAGTC
Organism: uncultured Pseudomonas sp.; assembly: GCF_913777995.1. Lineage (GTDB taxonomy): Bacteria > Pseudomonadota > Gammaproteobacteria > Pseudomonadales > Pseudomonadaceae > Aquipseudomonas. Next base: position 25,421 of record NZ_CAJYVE010000052.1, read on the forward strand.
TTCAGCGAGCTGCTGAAACGGCCTGGCTGCCGTATCGAGCGCATCGTTTCGCAGGGCCAGACCACCCCGCCGGAGCAGCCCTGGTGCCAACCTCATGAAGAGTGGGTGGTGGTGCTCAGCGGCGCGGCACGGCTGCTGATGGAGGGGCGGGAGTTTGATCTGAAGCCGGGCGATCATCTGCTGATCCCGGCCAACGTGGAGCACCGGGTCACCTTCACCGACCCGCAATAGCCGACGGTGTGGCTGGCGATCCATCTCCATTAGGGAGGGCGGCAGGTGGCCCGGTGGGAGCGGCTTTAGCCGCGAAAGCGCCGGGAAGTTCACTGCATCTGTTGTGAACAGGCGGTCGCTTCGCGGCTGAAGCCGCTACCCGGCCTAACTGAACAGTATTGCGGCTAAAGTTGATCCCTCCGGGTGTTCATGGCTGAGCCACGTCGACCCGCTCGAAGCGCCCGGCGATGACGGTGTAGGCGAGGATGGCGATCAGGCCGTGGGCGGCGACGAACCACAGGGCCGCGTTGAACGAACCGGTGGTCGCGACGAAGTAGCCGATCACCACGGGAGTGATGATTCCGGCGGTATTGCCGATGCCGTTGAACACCCCGCCGCTGAGGCCGACCATGTTCTTCGGCGCGGTGTCGGAGAGCACCGCCCAGCCGACCGCCGCCAGGCCCTTGCCGAAGAACGCCAGGGCCATCAGGGCGATGACCAGCCAGTTGGCGTCGACGTAATTGGCCGATACCAGGCTGGCCGACAGTGCCATGCCGATCACGAACGGCGTCTTGCGGGCCCGGGACGGATGCACGCCCTTACGAATCAGCCAGTCCGACACCACACCGCCCAGTACCCCGCCGGAGAATCCGCAGATCGCCGGCAGTGCCGCCACCCAGCCGGCTTCCATGATGGTCATGCCGCGACCCTTGATCAGGTAGATCGGAAACCAGGTAATGAAGAAGTAGGTGAGGGCGGTGATGCAGTACTGCCCCAGGTAGATGCCCCACAAGGTACGGCTGGTGAACAGCTGCTTGACCTCGCTCCACTTCAGCTTGGGTTTCTCGCTCTTGCGGGTGCTCTCCAGGTTCACCAGTGCGCCGCCTTCACGCATGTAATCCAGCTCGGCCTGCTGCACGCGGGGGTGGCTGGCCGGGTCGTGGTACATCGCGAACCAGAACAGTGTGGCGACCATGCCCAGGGCGCCCATCCACAGGAACACGTGCTCCCAGCCCAGGCTGTGGGTCAGCCAGGCCATCAAGGGCGCGAACACCACTACCGCCATGTACTGCGCCGAGTTGAACAGGGCCGAGGCCGTGCCGCGCTCACGGGTGGGGAACCAGCTGGAGACGATGCGGTTGTTGGCCGGGAAGGCTGGCGACTCGACCAGGCCGAGCATGAAGCGCATGCCGAACAGCGTCAGCGCGGCGCTCGTCCCGACCAGGCCGATCCAGCCCACGGTGCCCTGCAGCAGGGTGAACAGCGACCAGAGGAACAGGCTGCAGCCATACACCCGGCGTGCGCCGAAGCGGTCCAGCAGCCAGCCGCCGGGAATCTGCCCCAGGGCGTAGGCCCAGGCGAAGGCCGAGAAGATCATGCCGAGCATGATCGGGTCCAGGCCCAGCGCCTTGACCACTTCGGTGCCGGCGATGGACATGGTGGCCCGGTCGGCATAGTTGAGTACGGTGACGATGAAAATCAGCGCGAGGATCACGAAACGCTGGCGACCGACGCGAGCCTCGCTGACCACCGCGTCCATGGGCGCAGTCTTGGTATTCATGGTGTTCTCCGCAGGTCATGCAGACCTTGTTGTTATTGGAGGGGAGAAACGCAGTCAGGCTGGTAGGGCCACCTGGGGGCGTGGTTCGGCGAAGCAGGCTTGCAGGTGCGAGAGCACGATCTCGCCCATGGCCAGGCGCGTCTGCTCGGTGGCACTGGCGCGGTGCGGTTGCAGCACCACGTTGTCGAGCCGACGCAGCGCTTCGGGAACCCTGGGTTCGTCGACGAACACGTCCAGGCCGGCGCCGGCGATGCGACCGTTCTGCAAGGCTTCGATCAGCGTGGTTTCGTCGACCAGCTTGCCGCGTGCCACGTTGATGAAGTAGCCGCGTGGCCCAAGGGCCTCAAGGACCTCGGCGGTGACGATCGCGCGGCCCAGGTCGGCCGAGGCGGCCAGTACCAGCACATCGCTGTGACGCGCCAGGTCCGGCAGGTCGGCGAAGAAGCGATAACCGCTCTGTGGCTGCTCGCGCAGATCGTTGTACTGGATGTCCATGCCAAAGGCCTGGGCACGGCGGGCGATGGCGTGGCCGACCTGGCCGAGACCGACGATACCAATGCGTGTGCCGGTCACGCGGCGTGCCAGCGGCTGGTTGACCTCACCCCACTGACCGTTGCGCACGATGCGATCACCGACGGCCAGGTCGCGCAACGACATGATCAGCAGCCCCATGGCCATGTCCGCGACATCGTCGGTCAGCACGCCTGGGGTGGTGGTGACGCGAATGCCACGGCTGGCCGCACGGTCGAGGTCCACGGCGTCGGTGCCGATACCGCTGATGGCGATGATCCGCAGGTTGGGCAGGCGGTCCATCAGCGCATTGGACAGGCCCTTGGCGCCACCGGTGACCACGCCATGGATACGCGGGCCGACGGCATCGAGCAGGGCGTCCTGGTCGTCGGCCTGATACAAGCGGTGAACGTGATAGGTCTGCAACAGCTGGGCGTCGATCGGCGCCGGAACGGGTTGAGTCAGCAGGATGTCGTGGGTCATCGTCGCCTTCCTTCGAATTGTCGTTGTGAGGGACTCCGGGAGTGCTGACAGCCTAGGAAAAGCATCGATTCACGTCTAACATTCATCTTGAATGTATCGATACAAGAATTGAATCGTGGAGTTGCACCAACTGCGTTGTTTCGTGATGGTCGCCGAAGAACTGCACTTCGGTCGTGCAGCGCAACGGCTGCACATGACCCAGCCGCCGCTGAGTCGTCAGATCCAGTTGCTGGAGCGTTCCCTGGGCGTGCAATTGCTCGACCGCAGCAACCGCCAGGTGCGCCTGACCGTGGCCGGGCGGCACTTCCTGCGCGATGCCCAGCACCTGCTGGCCTACACCGAGCAGGCCGGCGACAGCGCGCGGCGCCTGGCCAGCGGCGAAGCGGGGCAACTGGTGCTGGGGTTCACGGCGGTGAGCGGCTACAACATGGTCCCGGAACTGCTCAGCCGCGCCGGCCAGGCTCTGCCGGACATCGGTTTCGAACTGCACGAGATGGTCTCCAGCGACCAGACCGAAGCGCTGGCGGCGAACATGATCGACATCGGCTTCGTGCGCCACATGGAGCCACGGCCCGGCTGGAGCTACCAGCTGGCCAGCCGCGAGCCGCTGATGGTGGTGATGCCGGCAGGGCATCCGCTGGGCAGGCGTGGGCCACTGAGCGTCGCCGACCTGGCCCATCAGCCGTTCGTGATGTATTCGCCCAAGGAGGGCCGGTATTTCTACGACTGCATCGTCGGACTGTTCGCTGCCGCTGGCGTGTCGCCGCGTTATCTCTATTACCTCAAGCAGACTCACTCGATCCTGGGCCTGGTGCGGGCCGGGCTGGGCATCGGCATCGTTCCGGCATCGGCCCGCGAGCTGTACATGGGCCACCTGGACTTCAGGTCGCTGGCCGATGCCCAGCCTTCGGCAGACATGTACATGGTTTACCGCGACGACAACGACAACCCGGCGTTGCCGCGCTTCATCAACATGGCGCGCCAGCATTTCACCCTGGGGGTAGCGCCGAGCGACGACCGGTCCAGGACGGGCTGAAAACGGCCTTCATCCCGATGCCGGTCATGACCAGTGGGTGGTGCCTACACGGCCTTGTCCGCCGGCGGTTCCAGCTCCAGTTGCTGGCGGCGGAACTGCCCCGGTGGTAGGCCGTGGATCTGCCGGAAGCGCCGCGAGAAATAGGCTTCGTCAGCGAAGCCGCACAGTCGCGCCACCTCGCCGACCGGCCGGGTGCCGCCCAGCAGGTAACTGCGCGCTGCATGCATGCGCCGCTCCAGCACCAGTTCGCTGAAGGTCTTGCCGATCTCCTTGCGCAGCCAGTGCGTCAGGTAGGTCGGTGACAGGTAGGTGGCGGCCGCTGCCTTGGTCAGACTCAGGTCCGGGTCGGCCAGATGCTTGCGCACGTATTCGCTTATCCGCGTGAGCGCATCGCGGCGGCTGGCCTGGGCGGCGTTGTCTTCGGCCAGCTGCTTGAGGCGGTCGGCGAACAGCATGCACACCTTGCCGATCATCTGCAGCAGCAGGCCCTTGATGATTTCCCGGCTGCCGAACTGACGCTGGGCATCCAGGTCGCGCATCTGTTGCACCAGCGCGCAGACCGGTTCGAAGTCGGCCTGTTCGAGGATGAAATCCATGTGCTCCTGAAAACGGAACGGCGACAGCTCCGGTGCCAGCAGAATGGACACCTCTTCCAGGTCCATCGGGTCGCACTCCAGGTGCGGCAGCAGGAACGTCTGCGAGAAGTTGATGACCATGAAATGGCTGTCCGCCGGGTGCGGGATGACATGCATGCGGTGCGGCAGGATGAACGCCAGGGCATTGCGCGGGAAAGGGCGTTGCACGTGGCCGATCTGCTGCACCGTGTCGCCGCCCAGATTGACCTGAATCTGGAAATACTCATGACGATGCAGGGCGGTTTCCGCCACCCGTCCGTGTTCGTCGCGGATGTAGAAATCCGCTCGTTCGCTGCGCTGCTGCATGCCGTAGGTAGGTATCCGGCTGACTGAATGCATGCTCATCTCCCTTGTTGTTCTTGCCCGGCTGCGAATGGGCGAGCCGGTGACGCGGGTCGATTCTGTACAACGGGCTGTGCGGGGTGCAATGCCTTGTACGATGACTTGATGGCGGATGGATTGTAGGGCGCTTGGACAATCCCGAGCGGGGGTGCAAAAGCGCTGTCGTTCGGACGTGGCCTTGAAAGTGCTCTAGAACAAGGCTTTCGAGGGATGTTCAACGTCCTGCTGGGAGCATGCCTGGGTGAGGTTTTTTTGGACAGGTGGCTGAGGCACCGTCCATCGGTAAGAAAACGTTCTAACTGGCGCGTTGCATTTTTTCAGTCGTACGACCACCTTGATAGGCGTTGCCGCCGACATCTATCAACAATAATCAAAGGGTGCCCGCACAATGCACATCATCCCTCGCTGGACGGTCCCGCCGCCGTCAGCCGTCGCCATAGGCCCGCCTTTCCGGGCCTGATTTCACCCATCCAGCCGTTGTCGTCACCCACCGCTTGCCGGAGGCGCGGCCCTGCTTTGCGCAAAAACCTCGATACCCCCTAACAACAATGAGGTCACACCATGTCGAGTCCCAATTCCCAGGCGGCGTCGGTCGCCAGCCACGCGCTGCCCAACGAGGCCGTCGCCCCCGCACGCCTGCCCACCCGGCGACGCTGGTTCATGCTCAGCCTGCTGTTGATCGCCACCATCATCAACTACGTCGACCGGGTGAACATCTCCATCGCCGCGCCCTTCATGGCCAAGGACCTGGGCCTGGACAAGATCCAGATGGGCCTGATCTTCTCCGCTTTCGCCTGGACCTATGCGCTGGCGCTGGTGCCTGCCGGCTTCGTCGCCGACCGCTTCGGTTCGCGGTTGACCTACGGCGTGTCGCTGATCAGCTGGTCGGCCGTCACCGTCTGCCAGGGCCTGGCCAACGGTTTCGCTTCGCTGTTCGGCCTGCGCCTGGCGGTCGGGGCCATGGAAGCGCCGGCGTTTCCGGCCAACAGTCGGGCCGTGACGGTATGGTTCCCGGCCCGTGAGCGTGGCATGGCCAGCAGTGTCTACGTGTGTGGTCAATACCTCGGGACCGCGCTGTTCACGGGCGCACTGCTGTGGCTGGCGACCACCTATGACTGGCGTCACGTGTTCTACAGCACTGGCCTGGTGGGCATCGTGTTCGGGGTGATCTGGCTGTTCCTGTACCGTGATCCGCTCAACTGCAAGAAGGTCAGCAAGGAGGAACTGCAGTACATCGAGAATGGCGGCGGCCTGGTGAAAAGCAGCCAGGAGCGTACCCGCTTCAACTGGCGGCAGATTGCCGAGCTGTTCCGCTACCGGCAGATCTGGGCGATCTGCATCGGCAAGTTCGCCAGCACCTCGGCGCTGTACTTCTTCCTGACCTGGTTCCCCACCTACCTGATCGAAGAGCGCCAACTGACCACCATCAAGGCCGGCATCTTCGCGGTCATGCCGTTCATTGGCGCCACGGTGGGCATCCTGCTGGCCGGCATCGTCTCCGACCTGCTGATCCGTCGTGGCTTCAGCATGTCGTTCGCGCGCAAGCTGCCGCTGGTGGTGGGCTCGATGCTCGGCATGTCCATCGTGCTGGTCAATTTCACCGACTCCAACCTGGTGTGCATCGCCATCCTCACCATCGCCTTCTTTGCCCAGGGCATCGCTTCGTCTTCGTGGGCGGCGGTTTCGGAGGTTGCGCCCAAGGAGCTGATCGGTCTCACCGGCGGCGTCACCAGCCTGGCGGCGAACATTGGCGGCATCGTCTGCCCCATCGTGGTGGGCGCCATCGTGCATGCCACCGGCACGTTCGCCTACGCGTTCTGGTTCATCGGTGGCGTGGCGTTGATGGGCACCCTGTCGTACTCGCTGCTGCTCGGTCGGCTGTACCGCATCGAGCTGAAAACCCCGGCGCAATAAACCGGTTTCCTCCAACACGAAGCGGCTTTCGTCCAACTTTGCCGGGCGTGGCCGCTTTACGCTGAATCCATCGAACAACAACGAGCAGCCTGACATGAGCGATTTCGTCTTCACCCCCGCGACCCAGCCCAGCCTGGCGGTGGCCGGCACGGCACAGCGCTTTCCGGTCAGCCGGGTGTTCTGTGTCGGTCGCAACTACCCGTGGAGCGACGGCCAGGGCCGCAGCGTGCCGCTGTTCTTCATGAAGCCGGCCTCGTCGGTGATCGACGCCCAAGGTGAGATCGCCTACCCACCGCAAACCGAAGAGTTCTGTCACGAGATCGAACTGGTGGTGGCCATCGGCAGCGGTGGGGCGGACATTCCGGAAAACCGTGCGCTGGAGCATGTGTGGGGGTATGCCGCCGGGCTGGACCTGACCCGCCGCGACCAGCAGCGCGCCGCCAAGCAGGCCGGTATGCCCTGGGAAGGCGCCAAGGCCTTCGACGGCTCGGCGCCCATCAGTGCCATCCAGCCGGTCAGCCGCCAGGGCCATGCCCAAGAGGGCGCGGTGTGGCTGCAGGTCAACGGCCAGGAGCGTCAGCGCTCGGCACTGCAGCATCAGCTGTGGTCGGTGGCGGAAATCATCAGCCACCTGTCGCGCAGCCTCAGCCTGCTACCTGGCGACCTGATCATGACCGGCACGCCGGAAGGCGTCGCCGCCCTGCAGCCGGGGGACCGCATTCGCGCCGCCGTCGAGGGCGTCGGACAGATCGACGTACAGGTCGGCCCGCGCGCCGCCTGAGCCAAACGAACATCCACAGGAGAGCCACAATGTCCAATAATCCCTCTTCGAAAATCGCCTTGGTGACCGGGGCCGGCAGCGGTATCGGCAAGGCCGTGGCCCTCGGCCTGCTGGAGGACGGCTTCACGGTCGTCCTGGCCGGGCGACGCATCGAACCCTTGCTGGCGCTTGCCGAACAGGCCGCCAGCCAAGGCCGCCAGGCCGTGCCGGTGGCCACCGACGTGCGCGACCCGAGCAGCGTGCGCGCGCTGTTCGCCACCGTCGAGGAGCGCTTCGGGCGCCTGGACCTGATCTTCAACAACGCCGGGGTCAACGCGCCGGCGGTGCCCATGGACGAACTGCTGGTCGAGACCTGGGACAACGTCATCGCCACCAACGTCAATGGCGTGTTCCTGTGCTGCCGCGAAGCCTTCGGCCTGATGCGTCGCCAGCAGCCCCAGGGCGGGCGGATCATCAACAACGGTTCGATCTCTGCCCATACGCCACGGCCTTTCACCGCCCCCTATACCGCCAGCAAGCACGCGGTGCTGGGGCTGACCAAGGCCCTGGCCCTGGATGGCCGCGAGTACGACATTGCCTGCAGCCAGATCGACATCGGCAATGCCCTGACCGAGCTGTCCGAGCGGATGACGCGCGGGGTGCGCCAGGCCAACGGGCAGATCGCCGTCGAGCCGATGGTGGACGTGCAACACGTCGCCGATGCGGTGCGTTACATCGCCGCGCTGCCGCTGTCGGCCAACGTCCTGAACATGACCGTGATGGCCACCAAGATGCCCTTCGTCGGCCGCGGCTGACACCACTCCGCTCGCGTGGCAGCGGCATCAGCGGCGAAGTGCTTCCCGGCTGAAGCCGGTCCCACCGGTCAGCGTTTTCCTATTCGAGGTACACCCATGAAACCCGAAGTCCTGCAACTCAGCCCCATCCTCATCCCGCAGATTCGCGAGCGGCTCGAAGAACTGTTCGTCATTCGCCCCTATTACCAGCAGGCCGACAAGGCCGCCTACCTGGCCGAACACGGCGCCAACATCCGCGGCGTGATCACCGGCGGCCACACCGGCATCACCCGGGAAGTCCTGGCCAAGCTGCCGCGCGTGGAAGTGGTGGCGGTCAATGGCGTGGGCACCGACGCCGTCGACTTGGCTTACTGCCGCGACCTGGGCATCCACGTGACGGCGACCATTGGCGCGCTCACCGACGATGTCGCCGACCTGGCCATGGGCCTGCTGATCTCGGTATGCCGGGGCCTGTGCACCAGCGACCGCTACGTGCGTTCCGGGCAGTGGCCGCAAAGCCCCACGCCGCTGGCGCCCTTGCCGCTGGCACGGCAGGTCAGCGGCATGCGCATCGGCATCGTCGGCATGGGCCGCGTCGGCCGGGCCGTGGCCACCCGCGCGGCGGCCTTCGGCTGCCCGATCCGCTACACCGACCTGCAGGCCATCGACGCCGTGGAACATACCTACGTTGCCGACCTCATCGAGCTGGCCCGAAGCAGCGACGCGCTGATCCTGGCCGCCGCTGCCGACGGTGGCAAGGCCATCATCGATGCCCAGGTGTTAGACGCCCTGGGGCCGGAGGGCTACCTGGTCAACGTGGCGCGCGGCAAGCTGGTCAACGAGGACGACCTGGTCGCCGCGCTCAAGGCCGGGCGCATTGCCGGCGCGGCGCTGGACGTGTTCGTCGATGAACCCCATGTACCTGAAACGCTGTTCGACGACGAGCGCGTGGTGCTGCAACCGCATCGTGCCAGCGCCACGGTACAGACCCGTACGCGCATGGGCGAAATGGTCATCGCCAGTCTGCTGGATACCTTCGCCGGCAAGAAACCGGTGGGGTGTGTGACAGGCTGAGCCTGCCCTGGTACTCACTGGCGCCTGATGACCCCGGCCTGTTCGTCTGGCAAGAGCTTAAACATGCCGCTGCCTGAGGACGTGGGTGCGCTGCGCGCCAGTTGCCTGGCAGAGATGAGTGAAGAGACCGATGCATCACTGGAGTGTCGATGGCTAGAAGGGCTAGGCGTGCTCACGGGAGGCGAGGCCGTGCCCGGCTCGACAGGCAAGGCTTCGATCCACTGCGCCGTTCTTTTCCATGCCGTCGCCATGGACACGGGAGTCGTGCCCAAATAGTTTTCATGGGAAAGGTCTGGCAGGTCAGCCGTCGAGCTTTGCGCGGTTGTGGAGTGGCTGCGGAGTGAGGGTGGGGGTGTGTTGCTTCTGCCTGGCGCCGCAGGCTCTCGGAACGTCCTGCTGCTGAATAGATCGTCGAACCCATGCGTTGTCAGGCGAACAAGACGAGTTTCTCGCGCCACCTGTCTACGCAGACGCAGCAGGTTGCCCAGTCGTCGGGACACGGGGAAGTGCCCCGTGATGTCAGTCGCATTGACCGGATCGCCACGGCAGTAGGCGTAGCTGTTCACTCCGCCGTGAGCAAACGGACTCAGGCTGTCTGGACTGTTGAAACGCATCAGTAACGGGTTGAACGCCCGGTAACCGTTGCCCAGCAGGTAATGGCCGGTGAGGGGGTCGCGGTATTCGCCGTTGAAGGCCGGCAGCGGCGAGCCGATGCCCGTTGATGGACGAAAACCGTGGGGCAGGTAGGCGTGCTCCTGCCGTTGGTCGGTTTCCAGGTCGCGCAGCCGTTGATGGCGAGCCTGATCGTTAACGAGGGACGAGGTCATACAGGCGCCCGGTGTCGGTGGTCATATGGCCTAGCCTGGGGCCGTTCGAGCCTTTGGTCAGCTGGCAGAACTGCCAGCCTGCCTGCCGGCCGCCGGCTCCAGCAGGGCGCGGCATTTTCGCGCACTGCAAGAAAGCGCTTATCAGTTGCCCACACACGCTGTTACTTTTGCCGCCGGGAACACGTCTACGTTCCCGTAGCCCACCCAACCTATGATGAGGAGCATCATGGCCAAGGCCGCCGACGTGGTAGTGCAATGTCTGGAAAATGAAGGCGTCGAGTACGTTTTCGGTATTCCAGGTGAAGAAAACCTCGACCTTCTCGAGTCTCTGCGCAAATCGCAGATCAAGCTGGTGCTGACCCGCCACGAGCAGTCCGCTGGCTTCATGGCCGCCACCTATGGCCGTCTGACCGGCAAGACCGGCGTCAGCCTGTCGACCCTGGGCCCCGGTGCCACCAACCTGGTGACCGCAGGCGCCTATGCCTACCTGGGCGGTATGCCCATGTTGATGATCACTGGCCAAAAGCCGATCAAGAAATCCAAGCAGGGCCGCTTCCAGATTCTGGATGTGGTCGGCATGATGCAGCCGCTGACCAAATACACCCATCAGTTGGCTTCCGCGGACAACATCCCGTCCCGCGTGCGTGAGGCCTTCCGTCTCGCCGAAGAGGAAAAGCCCGGTGCCGTGCACCTGGAGCTGCCTGAAGACATCGCCGCCGAACAGACCGACGTGCTGCCGATTCCGCGCAGCGTGCATCGCCGTCCGCTGGCCGAGCACAAATCCATCGAAGCCGCCGTGGCCAAGCTCAAGGCTGCGCGCAGCCCGATCCTGGTGATCGGTGCCGGTGCCAACCGCAAGATGACCGCCAAGGTCCTCAAGCAACTGATCGACAAGACCGGCATCCCGTTCGTTACCACCCAGATGGGTAAAGGCGTGGTCGACGAGCGTCACCCGCGCTTCCTGGGCAACGCCGCGCTGTCGTCCGGTGACTTCGTACACCGTGCGGTCGAGGCGGCCGACCTGATCATCAACATCGGCCACGATGTGATCGAGAAACCGCCGTTCTTCATGGTGCGTGGCGGGACCGAAGTGATCCACGTCAGCTTCCGTTCCGCTGAAGTGGACGCCGTGTATTTCCCGCAGATCGAAGTGATCGGCGACATCGCCAACGCTATCTGGCAGATCGGCGAAGCGCTGGATGCCGCGGCATTCGACGGTAGCGCACAGTGGGACTTCACCCGCCTGATGGCCATCCGTGAAGCCAACGAAGCGCAGATCGCCGAAGGCGCCGACGACGACCGCTTCCCGGTCTATCCACAGCGTCTGGTGGCCGACATCCGTCGTGCCCTGCCCAGCGAGGGCATCGTGGCGCTGGACAACGGCATCTACAAGATCTGGTTCGCGCGCAACTACAAGGCGCACAAGCCCAATACCGTCCTGCTGGACAACGCCCTGGCGACCATGGGCGCTGGCCTGCCGTCGGCCATGGCGGCGCACCTGGTCAACCCCAAGCGCCCGGTGGTCTCGGTGTGCGGTGACGGTGGCTTCATGATGAACAGCCAGGAGCTGGAAACAGCCGTGCGTCTGAACATGAACCTGACCGTGGTAATCCTGCGTGACGACGGCTACGGCATGATCCGCTGGAAGCAGGCCAACATGGGCTTCACCGATTTCGGCCTGGACTACGGCAACCCTGACTTCGTCAAGTACGCCGAAGCCTACGGTGCCCAGGGCCATCGCGTGGAAAGCGCCGAAGGCTTCCTGCCGCTGCTGGAGAAGTGCATCAGCACCCCAGGCGTTCATGTGATCGACTGCCCGGTCGACTACAGCGAGAACGACCGCATCCTCAACATCGAGCTGCGCGAGCGTAGCCTGGCCGTTTGATGATGCACCTCACCGACCGGGTGGGCGCGAGCGATCTCGTGCTCACCCGGTTGGCCTTCACCCCGCCCGTCTCAGCGGGCCGTGCCAGATTCCGCATAACCCTGTAGGCTCCCCCTCTCTCGATCCTTCATCGACCAGGAGCCGCTGTGGATCTGCGCCAACTCGAAGCCTTCGCCGCAGTCATGTCCGCCGGCAGTGTCACCGGTGCCGGGCAGATGCTCGGGCGTTCCCAGCCGACCATTACCCGCCAGATCCAGGAGCTGGAGCAGGAACTGGGCTTTGCCCTGTTCGAGCGCAGCGGCCCCAAGGTCACGCCGACGCAGAAGGCGTTCATGATGACCGCCGAAGTGGAAAGTGCCCTGCAGGGCGTGCGCCACGTTCAGCAGCGGGCGTCGAGCCTGGCGCGTGAAGAGAATCTCAGCCTGCGCCTGGTCGCCACCCCGGCGCTGGCGGCCGGCCTGCTGCCTTCGGCGCTGGCGCTGTTGCCTGAACCTCTGCAGGCCCAGCAGTTGCAGATCCACAGCCTGTCGGCCGAAGCGGCGGTGCAGGCGGTGCTGTCGAAGACCTTCGACCTGGGGGTGATCAGCCTGCCCCTGGAGCATCGTGGCCTGGAGCTGCACTGGATTGGCGAAGCCGCTTGCGTGGCGGTACTGCCCGCCGACAGCGAGCTGGCCGCTGAGCCTGTATTGAGCCTGGAGAAGCTCGCCAGCCAGACCCTGGTGAGCATTTCCAACCCATTCCGCTTCCGCCGCCGTATCGACAAGGCCTTCGCAGCAGCCGGCCTGGAGCCGGCGCATATTCTCGACACCAACACCTCGCTGATCGCCATGCAGATGGCGCGCGTCGGACTGGGCGTGGCCCTGGTCGACCCGTTCACCGCGTTCGGTGTGCCTTTGCAGGGGGTGGTGGTGCGGCCCATCGCTTGTAGCGTGCCGTTCTACTTCGGCCTGGTTTCAGCGTATGCCAGCCCGTTGTCTGAAGTGGCACGGGCGTTGGTCGAGGCGTTGAAGACCTCCTCGCAGGCGCTGCTGCCCGGCATGACCCTGCACCCGGCCAACCGTCATGACGTGTTGATGCAGGCCATCTACGCCAGTTGATCGGGCGGACAGCCGCGTAACCTCTATTTATTTCCAATTCGAATATTCATAGAGCCTTTAAGTCTTTGTGGCGATAACCGCACGCTCTTAGTATTCGTATGACAAATTGAATAGCTTTTAGTATTTGAAAAGCGGATGGTATGACCCAGGTCATGCTTTTCGTGCGTGGGGCCGACGCCTTCAGTCACGAGGCCATCTTTCCACCTTCATCGAGACTGCACACCCATGCCTGATACCCATACCCCCATCGGCTTGCCGGCCCTTGAGGCACGCTTGCGCGAAGACCTGGAATGGCTCGGCCTGCCCGCCCAACCCTGGGTCAAGACCCACCGCCATGGCGACACCGAGTTGCTCGACGTCGCCATCGTCGGCGCCGGCATGGCCGGCATGGCCGCTGCTGCCGAGCTGCGCCATCTGGGGGTGCGCAGTGTGCTGTTCGACCAAGCCGAGCCGGGCTTCGAAGGGCCGTGGGCGACCACCGCGCGCATGGAAACCCTGCGCTCGCCCAAGCAACTGGCCGGCCCGGCACTGGGGTTGCCTGCACTGACTTTCCGGGCCTGGTTTCAGGCGCAGTTCGGCCTGGAACAGTGGCAGGCGCTGGACAAGATTCCGCGCCTGCAATGGGCCGAGTACCTGCGCTGGTATCGCCAGGTGATGGGGCTGGACGTGCGCAACCGCCAGCGCATCGCCAGTGTGCAGCCCACCGGCGATGGCTTCGTGCGCCTGCGGGTGGAAACCCCGGACGGCCAGCAGGAACACCTGGCCAGGCACGTCGTGCTGGCCACTGGGCGCGATGGCATGGGCGGCCCCTGGGTGCCGGACCTGGCACTGCACTTGCCACGCCAGTACTGGGCGCATTCGGCCGATGGCCTGCAAGACGCGTGGTTCACCGGCAAACGGGTGGCGGTGATCGGGGGTGGTGCCTCGGCCATGGACGCCGCCGGCACGGCACTGGAAGCGGGTGCTGCCTCGGTGGACATGCTGGTGCGTCGCCGCGAACTGCCGCGCATCAACAAGGGCAAGGGCGCGGGCAGCCCCGGCATGACCCATGGCTACTGGCGCCTGCCCGATGCCTGGAAATGGCAGATCCGCGAGTACCTCAACCAGCAGCAGACCCCGCCGCCGCGTGGCAGTACCCTGCGCGTGGCCCGGCACGCCAATGCCCGGCTGTTGCTGGGCAATGCCCTGGAAGCGGTGCACCTGGACGAGCAAGGGCAGCTGCACGTGCGCACCTCGCAGGCCAACCTGGTCTACGACTTCATCGTCTTCGCCACCGGCTTTCGCACCGACCTGGACCAACGCCCGGAGTTCGCTCCCTTCGCCCCGCACATCCGTCGCTGGTCGGAGCGTTTTCCATTGCCGGCCGACAAGCTCGACAGCGAGGCAGCGCAACTGCCCGACCTGGGGCCGCTGTTCGAATTCCTGCCACGCGAGCCGGGCGCCTGCCCGGGGCTGGAGCGCATCCACTGCTTCAACTACCCGGCGGCGCTGACCTACGGCGGCGTGTCTGGCGACATTCCGGCGATCAGCGACGGCGCCAAACGCATCGCCCAGGGCCTGGCCGGGCAACTGTTCAACGAAGACATCGAACGGCATTTCGCCGATATGCAGCGCTACGATGAACCGGAACTGCTGGGTGACGAATGGCAGCCCGGCGAACTGCGCGATACGGAGCGGCGCACGTGACCGGCTGGCTGCTGCGCCGTATCGGCCAGGCCGCTCTGGTGCTGGTGCTGATGTCGCTGATCGTGTTCGTCGGTCTGAATGCCATCGGCAACCCGCTGGACATCCTCATCGGTGAAGACCTCAACCAGGCCGAACGCGCCGCGGCCATCGCCCGTCTGGGCCTCGACCAGCCACTGTGGCAGCAGTACCTGCATTTCGTCGGGGGCGCGCTGGACGGGCACCTGGGCAAGAGCTACGTGCATCACGAAGACGCCCTGCAACTGGTGCTGCAGCGCCTGCCGGCGACTTTCGAGCTGGCGCTGGTGGCCTTGCTGCTGGCGGTGCTGATCGGCGTGCCGCTGGGGTTGTTCGCTGGCCTGTACCCGGACCACCCGGTGTCGAAAATGCTCATGGCCACCAGCATCATCGGTTTCTCGCTGCCGTCGTTCTGGGTGGCGCTGATGCTGGTGCTGTTCTTCTCGGTGCACCTGGGCTGGCTGCCGGCCAGCGGTCGCGGCGAGACCCGCGAGCTGCTGGGTATCCAGTGGTCGTGGCTGACCCTCGACGGCTGGCAGCACCTGCTGCTGCCGGCGCTGAACCTGGCGCTGTTCAAGGTCTCGCTGATCCTGCGCCTGACCCGCGCCGGGGTGCGCGAGATCCTCCCCCAGGACTTCGTGCGCTTCGCCCGCGCCAAGGGCCTTTCGCCGCTGCGCGTGGTGCTCATGCACGTGCTGCGCAACACCCTGATCCCGCTGGTCACCGTGCTCGGCCTGGAACTGGGCTCGACCATCGCCTATGCGGTGGTCACCGAAAACATCTTTGCCTGGCCCGGTTCCGGCAAGCTGATCCTCGACAGCATCAATAACCTCGACCGGCCGGTGGTGGTGGCCTACCTGATGATCGTGGTGGTGATCTTCGTCACCCTCAACCTGATCGTCGATGTCCTGTACCGCGTGCTCGACCCGCGGGTTCGTCTGGAGGCTGCGCGATGAGCCGTGCCGTATCGATCGCGTCGCCCTGGCGGCGTGCCCTGGGTGACTTCTTCCGTGCGCCATCGGCCCTGCTGGGCCTGGCGCTGTTGCTGGGGGTGGCGCTGCTGGCCCTGCTGGCGCCGTGGATCACCCCGCAGAACCCTTACGACCTGATGCAGCTGGATGTGCTCGATGCCCGCTTGCCGCCGGGCAGCGAAAGCTCCAGTGGCGCGTTCACCTACTGGCTGGGCACCGATGGCCAGGGCCGTGACCTGTATTCGGCGATTGCCTACGGCCTGCGCATCAGCCTGGTGGTGGGCCTGGGCTCGGCACTGATCGCCGCCGTGGTTGGCACGGTGATCGGCCTGGTGGCCGCCTACGCCGGTGGCTGGGTGGATGCGCTGCTGATGCGCCTGGTCGACATGCTGTTGTCATTTCCCGGCATTCTCATGGCGCTGATGATCCTGGCCTGGCTGGGCAAGGGGGTGGGCAACGTGATGCTCACCCTGGTGGTGCTGGAGTGGGCCTACTACGCACGCACCGCGCGGGGCCAGGCGCTGGTGGAAAGCCGCCGCGAATACGTCGAGGCCGCCCGTGGCCAGGGCATCGACCGGGTACGCATCCTGCTCGGGCACATCCTGCCCAACTGCCTGCCGCCGCTGATCGTCATCGGCGCCCTGCAGATTGCCCGGGCCATTACCCTGGAAGCGACCCTGTCGTTCCTCGGCCTGGGCGTGCCGATTACCGAACCCTCGCTGGGTCTGCTGATTGCCAACGGCTTCCAGTACATGCTCGGCGACGAATACTGGATCAGCGTGTTCCCCGGCTGCGCCCTGCTGCTGACCATCGTGGCCATCAATCTGGTGGGCGACCGCCTGCGTGACGTACTCAACCCGAGGTTGCAGGCATGACCAGCGCCCCTCAAGTATTGCCGGCCACCCTCGACGTGCGCGGCCTGAGCGCCGCCTTCCAGACCCGCGACGGCCTGCTGCCGGCGGTGCGCGACCTGTCGCTGACCTTGCAGCCGGGGCGGATTCTCGGCCTGGTCGGCGAGTCCGGCTCGGGCAAGTCGGTCACCGGCTTTTCCATCCTCGGTCTGCTCGACAAGCCGGGGCGCATCACCGCCGGCGAGATCCTGTTCCAGGGCCGCGACCTGCGTCAGCTCAAGCCGCGTGAGCTGCGCGAGCTGCAGGGTGACCGCCTGGCGATGATCTTCCAGGACCCGATGATGACCCTCAATCCGGTGCTGCGTGTCGATACGCAGATGATCGAGGCGGTGCGTGCCCACCGCCGGGTCAGCCAGGCCGAGGCCCGAGAACTGGCGCGCAGCACCCTGGCGGCGATGGGTATCGCCAGCCCCGAAGAGCGCCTGCGTGCCTACCCGCATCAGTTGTCTGGCGGCATGCGCCAGCGGGTGGCGATTGCCATCGCCCTGTTGCACCGGCCGGACCTGATCATCGCCGACGAACCCACCACCGCGCTGGACGTCACCATCCAGGCGCAGATTCTTGCCGAGGTGCAGAAGCTGGTGCGCGAGCAGGGCACCTCGCTGGTGTGGATCACCCACGACCTGTCGGTGGTCGCCGGCCTGGCTGACGAAGTGGCGGTGATGTACGCCGGGCGCATCGTCGAGCAGGGGCCGGTGGACGCCTTGCTGGACAACCCGCAACACCCCTATACCCAGGGCCTGATCGACAGCCTGCCGAGCCGCAACAAGCGCGGCGAACGCCTGCGCCAGATTCCCGGCCTGGCGCCGTCGCTGGGCAATCTGCCGTCCGGCTGTGCCTTCGCCCCGCGTTGCCCGCGTGCCAGCCAGGCCTGCCAGGCCGAGCCGCCGCTGGAGCTGCTGGCCGGCGGGCGCAGCGTGCGCTGCTTCCACCCCGGCACCCGTGCAGGAGAACAGCATGCCCGGTGATATTCCCTTGATCGAATTGCAACAGGTCAGCAAGGAGTTCTCTTCCGGCCAGCCGGGCATCGCCGGACGTGCGCTGCAGCGCCTTGGCCTGGCCCGGCCACCGGCGCTAACCCGCGCCGTAGACAGCGTAGACCTGAGCATTCGGCGCGGTGAGGTGGTGGGGCTTGTCGGTGAGTCCGGGTGTGGCAAGTCCACCCTCGGGCGCATCGCCGCTGGCCTCAATGCGCCGACCCGCGGTCAGGTGCTGTTCGACGGACAGACCCTGGAGCAACGTCCGGCTGCCGAGCGCAAGGCGGCGCGCCTGAAGGTGCAGATGATCTTCCAGGACCCCTACTCGAGCCTCAACCCGCGCCTGCGCATCGACCGCATCGTGGGCGAGGGCGCACGCCTGCAAGGCCTGACCGATCGTGCCGGGTTCGACGACTACGTCAGCACCCAGCTGCAACGCGCCGGCCTCGACCCGGCCCTGCGCCTGCGTTACGCGCATCAGTTCAGCGGTGGCCAGCGCCAACGCATCGGCATTGCCCGGGCCCTGGCGGTACAGCCCGAGGTGCTGGTGTGCGACGAATCGGTGGCGGCACTGGACGTGTCGATCCAGGCGCAGATCCTCAACCTGTTCATGGACCTGCGCGAGCAACTGGGCCTGACCTATCTGTTCATCAGCCATGACCTGGGCGTGGTCGAGCACCTGTGCGACCGCGTGGTGGTCATGTACCTGGGGCGGGTGGTGGAGCAGGCCACGGTCGAAGACCTGTTCGCCCGCCCCAACCATCCCTACACCCAGGCCTTGCTGGCGCAGATTCCGCGCTTCGAGCAGCGTCGCAGCCAGTACACGCCGATCCAGGGGGAGATGCCCAGCCCCCTGGCGCCGCCGTCGGGTTGTCATTTTCACCCCCGTTGTCCGTATGCCAGTGCGCGCTGCCGCGAGCAGGCGCCCCCTCTGCAACAGGTGGCGCCGGGGCACTTCAGCGCTTGCCATCTCAATCACGCCGTATGAATGAGGACCGCTCCTTGAAACCCTTACTGACCAGTGCATTGACCCTGGCCCTGCTGAGCGCAGGGCATGCCGTGGCCGCTGACGCCGACAAGACCCTGCGCATCGCCTACGCCGACCCGGTGTCGTCCCTCGATCCGCAACTGAACAACCACGCCGGTGACCGCTCCATCGCCCTGCACAATTTCGAATCGATCGTGCAGCGTCGTGACGACGGCCTGCATCCGGGCCTGACCAAAAGCTGGGAAACCAAAGACCCGCTGACCTGGGTGCTGCACTTGCGTGACGACGTGAAGTGGCAGGACGGCAAGCCGTTCACCGCCGACGATGTGGTGTTTTCCGTGGAGCGGGCGCGCAACGTGCCGGGCAGCGTGGCGTCCTATGCCGCCGGCCTGCGCACCGTCGAGAGCATCAGCGCCCAGGATGCGCATACCGTGGTGATCAAGACCAAGGTGCCCAACCCCTTGCTGGTCGACAACGTCGACACGATCTACCTGGTCAGCCGCCATGTGGGCGCGGGCGCCAGCAGTGAGGATTACAGCAGCGGCAAGGCAGCGGTGGGTACCGGTCCGTACAAGCTGGTGTCCTACGCGCAGGGTGACCGCGCGCTGTTCGAGCGCAACGATGGCTACTGGGGACCGAAGCCGGCCTGGGCCAAGGTCGACTACCGCTACGTTCCCAACCCAGCCGGGCGCACCGCCGCGCTGCTGGCCGGTGACGTGGACGTGATCGACAAGGTTTCGCCCAGCGACGTGCAGAAACTCGGCAAGACGCCAGGTGTGAAAGTCTTCGCCTACCCTGGCCTGCGGGCGCTGATCATCCAGCCAAGCTTCCGCGAAGGCCCCAACGAATTCATCCGCGACAACGCCGGCAAGCCACTGGCGCAGAACCCGCTGCGTGACGTGCGGGTGCGCGAGGCTCTGTCGCTGGCGATCAACCGCAAGGCCATCGTCGAGCGCATCCTGCAGAACACCGTCACCGAGGCCAACCAATGGATGCCGGCCAACACCTTTGGCTACAACCCCGACGTCAAGGACATCCCCTTCGACGCCAAGAAGGCCAAGGCCCTGCTCGCCGAGGCGGGTTATCCGGAAGGGTTCCAGCTGAGCGTCCATGTACCGGGCGACCGCTACCCGCAGGCCCCGGAGGCCATGCAGGCGGTGGCGCAGTTCTGGGCGCGCATCGGCATCAAGGTCGACCTGCAGGTGGTGCCATGGTCGGTGTACGCCAGCCGTGCCAACAAGAACGAGTTCGCCATCAGCGTGATTGCCTGGGGCAACGGCACGGGTGAAGCCAGCTACGGCCTGACCAACATCCTCGCCACGGCGGATGCCGGCAAGGGCCTGGGCATGTCCAACTGGGGCCGCTACAGCAACCCTGAGGTCGACCGCGACCTGGAAAAGGCCACTGCAGAATTCGACAACGCCAAGCGCGAAGCCATCCTGCGTGATTCGGTCAAGCGCGTCAGTGACGACGTTGGCATCCTGCCGCTGTTCCACTACCAGAACATCTGGGCCGCCCGTACGGGTCTGAAAGTCGTGCCATGGCTCAGCGACCGCACCGCCGCGCTAATGGTCAGCGAAGAGCCGGCCGGCGGAGCCAAGCCTTGATCGAACTGAGCGTCAGTCCGGCCAGCGGTCTGCTCGACGAGCCACGACACGTCCGGGTCGTGGGGCTGGCGCCGGGGCAGCGCATCACCCTGACCGCCCGCACCCGGCGCGGCCACGGCGTGGGCTGGATCAGCCGGGCGCAGTTCGTCGCCGATGCACAGGGCCGCGTGGACCTGCAGCGTGATGCGCCGGTGGCCGGCGACTACCAGGGTGTCAGCGCCCTGGGTCTGCTGTGGAGCCAGAAGCCCGAGGGCCAGCCGGCCAGTGCTGCGGTGTTCCCGGATGACCTTCTGCAGCCACTGCAGACGCATATCACCCTGGATGGCAGCGAGGTGGCGGCCACCCTGACGCAGTACCTGGCCGGCGCGGGCGTGAGCCGTCACGAGGTACGTGAAGACGGCCTGGTGGGCACGCTGTTCCTGCCCGCCGGCCCAGGGCCGCATCCGGCGGTGATGGTGCTCAACGGCTCCGGCGGCGGCATCAACGAGCCACGGGCGGCGCTCTACGCTTCGCGTGGCTATGCGGCGCTGGCGCTGGGTTACTTCAAGGCACCAGGCCTGTCGGACTACATCTCCAACACCCCGCTGGAGTACTTCGAGCGGGGCCTGGACTGGTTGCGCCGTGAAGTGCGGCCAGCCCACGACTTCGTCGCCCTGAGCGGCCAGTCGCGTGGCGGCGAGCTGGTGCTGCTGCTCGCCAGCCTGTTCCCCGAGAAAGTCTCGGCGGTGATCGGCTACGTGCCCAGCGCCTTGGTCCACGGTGGCCAGGCGGCGGCCGACCCCGTCGTGGGCCGCGACGGCCCGGCCTGGCTGTACCGCGGCCAGCCGCTGGTGCACCTGTGGAACGACAACCGCACCGCCAGCTGGCAGGCCCGTGATGCCGGGCAGCGCAATGCGCTGTCGATGCTCAGCGCCCTAGATGACCCCGAAGCCGTGGCGCGTGCGCGCATTGCGGTGGAGAAGATCCAGGGTCCGGTGCTGTTGCTGTCTGCCGGCGACGATGCCGCCTGGCCGTCCGACCTGTTCTCGCGCATGGTCAGCGAGCGCCTGGCGCAGTTCGAGCACCCCTGGCCGGTGCAGCACCTGGATTTCCCGCAGGCCGGGCATAGCATCCTGTTGCCATTCATTCCGTCCACCTACAGCCAGGACGGCACGCCCGCCGCCAATGCCGAAGCCAACCAAGGCTCCTGGCAGGGCGTCCGTCAATTCCTGCAAGACGCCGTGGCCGCGCGCCAGGCAAGCCTGGAGACCCACCCATGAGTTCCCCTGCCAACGATCTGATCGACAGCCTGGTGCTGCAAGCGGACAGCCACCTGCGCGAAGTTCGCCAGGCACGCAGCAAAGTCACCCTGGCCACCCAGGCCAGCCATGAACTGTTGTTCGCCGCCGACCTGCCCGGCAGCCTGAGCGTCGAGACCCGCCTGCTGGTGGCGCTGTACGGCAGCCTGTTGAGCCGTCAGGCGCAACTGGCGGCGTACTATCGCCAGCGCCTGGTCGAGCTGAACACCGCTGCCGTGCTGCTCGCCGCCGTGGAGCAAGACCACCTGGCCGCCATCGACGACCTGCTGCTGCGCCGTGTGCTGGGCTATACCCGTACGCTGATCCTGGCGCCGAAGGAGGGCGACCGCGCTGCCCTCGATGCCCTGCGCGAGGCTGGGCTGAGCCCGCTGGACGCCGTCACCCTGGCGCAGTTGATCGCCTTCATTTCCTATCAGGTCCGGCTGACCGCCGGCCTCGCCGCCCTGCAAGCCCTGGGAGCCGCCCAATGAGCCAGATCATCCGCGACAACGGCTTCACCAACGAAACCCTCGGCTGGGCCTCCTGGCTGCCGATCGTCGACCCGGAGCAGGCCAGCCCGGAACAATTGGAAGTGCTCAAGGAAAGCCACCCCAAGGCGATGACCAGCGAGTACTACCTGACCCTCATCCATCAGCCCGAAGTGCTGCGCCAGCGCTCGCTGGTGTTCAACGCCATCATGTACGCCCCCGGCGGCCTGCCACGCTACGAGCGCGAACTGGCCAGCACCGTGGTGTCGCGGGTCAACCACTGCGTGTACTGCGCCTCGGTGCATGCCCAGCGTTTCGAGCAACTGGCCAAGCGTAACGAAGTGGTCGCCGAAATCTTCGCCGACCCGGCCACGGCAGGCGGCAACCCGCGCGAGCAGGCGATCATCCGCTTCTCCATCGAGCTGACCCTCGACCCCGGCGCCATCGGCCCCGAGCACTTGCAGCCGCTGCGTGACGTCGGCCTCAACGACGGTGAAATCCTCGACCTGATCCAGGCCGTGGCCATCTTCGCCTGGGCCAACCGCCTGATGCTCAACCTTGGCGACCCGGTCTACTCGCCAGAGTCAGCCTGACGCCGAGAGCGGTCGCTAGGGTTCTGGCCGCAACTGTTCAATTACGTGCCTGCCGGCTTTTGTTGGGGCGAGCTTGCTCGCGAAAAGCTGGCAAGGCCGCTGCATTGGCTGTGAACGTGACGAAGCCATCGCGAGCAAGCTCCAACAGGTTCGGGAAAACCTGCACAACACGCTACCGGCCACAAGATGAGGGGGCTGGCATCAGGGGGTATTGGGCGGTGGCGGGAAGCACAGCCGGTGCTCGTCGTTGCACTCTTCCTTCTGTTTTCTCTCCAGCTCCCAAGGCGTCTTTGGATAGCGCGATTCCTCCGAAGGCAGCGTCGGCATCGGCGGGTTGCTGATCCAGGGGCGTAGGTCCATGTTCGGGTCGCACAGGGCATAACCCTCGGAAAAACCGGCGGCAAATTCCTGTTGCTGGTCCTGTGGCAGGTCGCGCCCCGCGTTCTCGTCGTACTCGACCCCGCGCTTGGCCGCGCAACCGGCATGGTAGCCGCGCTGGTGCACGGTAGGCTCCGGCTCCCACGGCATCCTGACGTTCTGGCAGCCCGCCAAGCCGATACTGGCCAGTGCCAGCCATGACAGGTTCATCCACTTCATCGTGCGTCGTTCCCTGGCTTGTTCAGTGCCGGTAAATCTTCGCTCCATAGACCCATGAGACGGCTTTTGGTTGCGCAGTGATGTGTGTCGAAGTCTGCTGAACCCGGTTTATAAGTAGGACATTTCCGATTTAATCCCGCGCTATTGAACGCTCGAATATCGAGTGATTACGTCCGCCGTGTTTCTGGAGTTGATCCAGAAATACAAAGACTTAATCCAGTAACGAACGAGGCTTTACAGGGATGAAAACCCATTATTTGAAAGGACTGTTGGCGTGCTTATTGACCGCCTGCCTACTCCCGGCATTCGCACAAACGGCCGCGGTTGAAAATACCGATCAGGCAACGGTGCTGGAGGATCGTGTTCACTTTCTCAGCGGTGAACTGGAGAACCCGCACGCAGTACATCATTACCGCTTCACGGCACTGCGCGGACAGGACGTATTATTAACGACGTTGAATTCTGTCACGTACGGACAGCAATGGCGCCTTGAATACCGAATCGACAGCGGTGAATGGAAGGCAAAAAGCGGCAGCGGACCTCAGAAGCTTCAGGGTCTGGCCGTTGGCGCCACCGTTGAAGTCAAGGTACTGGCGGTCGACGGCGTTCAGCCACAAACCATCAGTTACAACCTGGTATTCGGTTCGTATCCGCACATGCGTTACGACTTTCATCATCAGAAAGATTTCCTGCCTATTCCTCACGGACGTACCAAGCCAGAATTTCTTGCCACACAGGCGCTTACCGAGGCGATGCTTGATGTGACCTTCACCGATAACAAGGGACATCCTCTGGAGGGGGGCGTGGTTGCGTTTACGTTCCTGCCCAATGTTGAACTCAAGGAAACTACGGAGTTTTACCTTTCTGACCGGGACGGAAAGGTGAAAGAGCTCATACGCTTCAACGCTTGCGAAGGTGGCGTGTATGCCGAGCCGTTCGTTCATGTGAATGGCGGGCGGAACACATGGGCAACTCGGTACAAAGTCGGAGTTTATCAAGCAGTGAATTTCTTGCCGGGAGCGATTGCTGACAAACCTCATACCTTCTTTTTCGGACACATTTGTAAACGCTGGTTGATCAACTGGTCGAAAAATTGACCTTCTGGCAATCGCTCTGCTGATCTGTCTCACCAGAGCGATTGCCTGAGATCAGACCATCACATCGACCAAAGGCTGTTCACGCTTCTCGCCCTTTTCCAGGACCTGCATCACGAACGCTTCGTACCTCTTTTCCGGCTTGGCCGCGATCAGCTTTCCATAATCGAGCGTGTTTTCGATGTTCCCCAGGTTCAATTCGTATTGACCGCCGAAGACCTCATCGTTATGCACCAGGGCGATAGCTATTTCAGCATGGCGGATTACGCTGTCTTTAAAGCCATTGTGAGCGTTGAACAGTTCGGTCAGGTAGTTCAACTCGCCTTCATTTAACGACTGATTTGGGTCAAGTATTTTTAGCTGTCCGTCAGCGCCCAGGGTATAGCTGAAAGGCTTGTTCGCGAGGTCTGGTCTGACGATGTTCAGCTCGTTGCGGATTTTGGAGTGGTGGCATTGCTGGATCTCAAGCTCTATCTGAGAAGAGGCTTTCAGCTTCCACAGATAAAGTTCCTCATCGCTGATCGGACATTCTTCTGCAGAAGAGCGGCATTGGTAAGCAAGACTTACCATGTCCAGCGCAGGCCCCGCCTCTCGGCTGGCCTTCACGCGTCCTGGCGTTTCGCTGGCTTCAAGTGTCGGCCCATCGGTGGCTTGCACAGCCGCTTTCGGCATGGGCAGGGTGACGATGCAGGGAAAGGTCGCAGAGGTGATGTTCATGGTCGATGACTCTTCGGGTGGGCTCGTTACGGCTAACGGCCGTGCCTTGCGAAACTCATCCTGAACATCTCGTAGGGCTTTTCTGAAGTGTTGATCGGTTGTGGGCAGCGTCACAGTGTGCGGAGCGTTTTTGCCCGGGTGTCGGCATTCAAAGCGCTCGCAGCCTGGCCCCGTCCCGCTCGCCGGGGCCGGCTTGGTTCAACTCAACTGCTCGAACAGGTCCTGGCGTACCGCGCCACGGATCATGGTCAGATGCATTTCCTCCTGTTGCTGCGCTTGTTCGAAGCGATCGGCGATCATCGGGTGGCCGCCGTGGTTGCACAGCTCGACCAGCAGCGACCAGGCCGCGTTGTCTTCCAGCTCGATGGTGAGAATCGCGCTCAGCGACTGTGACAGCGTGGTGCGCGGGTCGGTAAGCACCTGCAGGATACCCATCGCCTTGACCCCGACCAGGTCGGCGCACGGGGTGACGCTGGTGGGGTCGGCGCCGAGGGTTTCGATGGCGTCGCGCACGATATTCATGTGCTCCAGCTCCTGAGCCTGGATTTCCCGCAGGGTGCTGACCAGCGACGGGTCTGCGCCCTGTGCCGAAGTGGCCTTGGCGATCATGGCTTCGTACAGGCGCACGCCGGCGCGCTCGAAGGCCAGCCGCTCGCCCAGCTTGTCCAGCAGCACCTGAGGATTCTTGCCGAGCATCTTGTCGAAGGTGTTCTTCAGCATGCCCTTGGTCGAGCCAGGCGGTGCCACCGAGCCGAGCGGGTCGGCGTCGAGAATGGCGCGCTGGCGTGCTTCGGTGTACTGGCCGACATCACCGGGCACATCGGCCGGAAAGTGCCGGGTCGCTTCATCCTGGGCCTGAACGTCTTCGGGCGACATCTGCGCACCGGTGCGATTCATGCCTGTGCTGACTTGCGCGTCGCTCATGGCTGTTCTCCCTTCACATTGAGTTCCGAGCCCGGCCGCCAGGTGTAGCCGGCCGAGACGATGTTGGCCGGCACGCCGGCACTGTTGAGCCGCGCACGGTACTCCAGCGAGGCCTGGTTCTCCTGGTCTTTCGGCACGTAGTCGATGCCATGGGCACGCAGGTCGACTTCCTGGGCCAGGGTCTCGCGCACGAAGTCACGCTGGCTCTTGAAGTCGATCATCGCCGGCAACTGCCCGGCCAGCACTTCGGCGGGGTCGCGACGTTGGTGCTGCTTGAACAGCTCGCAGGCCAGGTTCAGGTGCCCCAGTTCGTAGTCGACGAAGCGTTCCCACAGGCCCTTGATGCGCGGGTTTTCCTCTTGGGCGTGGCAACTGGCGTAGGCGTACACCTCCATGGCCTCATGAATCAGCCACTTCTCCAGGAAGCTCTCGCCAGGGTCCTGCAGCGAGCCGTACTGGGTGACGTGCTGCTCCTCCACCGAGGCGATTTCCGCGTACAGCGCGCGGGCCACCGGGTCGGCGAACAGCGGGCCGATGTTCATGTAGTAGTCGTGGGTCTGGTATTCGGCGGCGGTGATCAGCGCGGCGTGCAGCTTGGTGATCAGCGCGGCACTGTCCTTGCTGTAGTGCTCGCGCAGGTCGTCTTCCGGCGCGCGGTGGTGCTCGCTGGTCGGGCGGCCCGGCACCAGATCGGTGTAGCCCTGCAGGATGGTATTGGCGTCCTTGCCCTCCAGGCGGTCGAGCATCGCCGAGTAGCGGTACAGGTGGTCGAAGTCTTCGAGCAGGCCGAAGCGGTAGGTCTGTGCCTGGTACGGGTCAGGTTCGTTCTGGGCCACGGCGGCAGTCACTTCGATGGCCACCTGTTCGTAGGCCACGGTGGTTTCCAGGGGCGAATGGTCGGCCGAGAGCAGCCAGTTGATCGCGGTCATCTGGTGGTGCTCGACACGCCGCACCTGGGCCAGTGGCAGGCGCAGTTCCTTGTTGAGCCGCGCACCGATGTGCTTGAGGCGCAGGGTGTCGGCCTCGACGCCGTTCATCAGGATCACCCGCACGCGGGTGAAGGCATCGTCATCCAGTTTGCTGATCGGCTTGCCGGCCAGCTCCCGCCAGGTGAACGACTGTTTCTCCAGTGGCACACCCTTGTTGTCCAGCAGGTTGTCGATTGTGTTCATCGGATGGTCTCCGTCATCAGGGATACGGAGTGCTCTCGAACGGCGTGACAACACCCCGTATACGGTCGACTGGAATGACGGCGTGGGTTTCCGTGGCGGCGACGGGTGGTGACCGGGCAGGGCCGGGCTGGCAGGCGGTGGTCTGTCACCCCCCCGGTTGCGGTGTGTCTAGAACAGCCCTTGCTTGCTGACCATCATCCAGACGATGAGGAACATTCCGGCGAAGCCCACAACGCCCAGCCAGAACCACGGCCGATAAAGGCGTGACCAGTCGGCGGGCAAGCTCTGGCCCTGTACTGCTGCCTGCTCGGCGACCCGCTGCATGCGTTTCTGCAGTACCAGCACTGGTAGCCAGAGCAGGCCGACACCGACGAACAGGATCAGCGCGTCGCGCAGCCAGGGCAGGGCCGGCGGCATGCCGACCAGGTGCAGCATGCCCAGGCCGGTGCCCAGCTGCAGCACGCCGGCCGGGGTGGTGATCCAGTTATCGAAGCGCACCACCTGGCGGGCCACCTGGGCAACCACCAGGGCATTGCCGGTACGTTGCGCGGCAATCAGGTACAGGTACGAGCCCATGCCGAAGCCGAACAGGAACACGGCGGCGATGACGTGCAGGTACTTGAGGTACAGGTAGCTCATGCGCCGCCCTGATAGCGCACTCGGAGGTGAATGTCATCGGGGGCATCGATGGCGGCCAGGTACTCGGCCACGCTGATCTCACCGACGCAGGGGCGGGCGCCCGGCTTTGGTCGGTAGCCGTCGGCCAGCTTGCGGGCCAGGGCCACCGAGGCACAGGCGGGAATTTCCGGCCCCTTGTCGCGGGCAGCCGTGAGTTGAATGTCGAGGCGAAGCGGCAATTGGTTGTGATCCACACCCCGCACCTCCAGGTACAGCGCGCTGAGGCCGTCACCGAAGCGTTCGCAAGCCACGCCCAGCCGGTGCAGGCGCCGGGCCCAGGGCGCCGGGTCGGCGATCAGTCCCAGGCGCCGCGCCTGGGCCAGCAGGGCATTGGCCAGGGCGCCCGGCATCAGGCCAGGGCCGGCCTTGAACACCAGGTCTCGGGCGCCGTAGCGTTCGCCGAACAGGTCCATGTCCGGTACGTCGACGTTGGCCAGCCAGCGCCAGCCAAGGCCCGGCAAGTGCCGACGCTGCAGGCCCAGCCAGCCGGGCACCGCGTGGGGTTGCCCGTCGCGGCGCTGCAGGATCGGTTGGCCGGCGTAGGCCAGTACACCTTCCACGGTGGCCAGGCCGGGCATTTTCGCCGATGAGGAAATGCCGTGTTCGATTCGGTCGATGCGCGCAAAACGCTGGCGCTGTTCATCGAGCAAGGCCGCCGACAGGCTGGGCACCGAACTGCAGCCGCTGAGCACCGCCACGCCGGCGGCCCGGGCCGGAGCATCAAGCACCTGGATGCCATTGACGAAGGTGCGGCAGTCGGCCAGGTCGCAATAGTGCACACCGGCCTCGATGCATTGCTCCGCCACCCGGTAGGGCTGGCCCTGGAACGGCCCACCGGTGTGGATGACCAGGTCGATGCCCAGCTGTCGCAGAGCTTCAGCGAAGCCCGGCGCCTGGGCATCGCCGCACCAGGTCTGCAGCTCGAAGCGCTGCGCCAGGGCGGCCAGACGCGTGGCGTCGCGACCGGCCGCGTACAGTTCGATGCCTTCGACAGCAGCTAGGTGGCGGCACACGATTCTGCCGAAATTACCGTAGCCGCCAACGACCAGAACCCTGAAGGACATGCCTGACTCCTCTGATATTCGGCGGCTATTGTGGTGAATCGCGCTGCGCTCGCGCAATGGTGAACGGCGGTCGCGCCTGAGGCGGCGTGTCTGGCGAGGAACAACGCCTGGTGGCCTGGGTCTGGACGACTCGCTGCGCACCGCTTCAGTCGCGAAGGGAATAGTCGATGCCGAACAGGCGTCGACGCTTGGTGGCTAGTGCCTGTTCTAGGGAAATGTTGGCGCACTCCACGAACAGGCGTGCCATGGCCTTCAGGGCACGTTCATGGGCTTCACTGGTGAGTCCTTGAGTGTGGTCGGCGAGGTGTGCTGTCGTCTGGCTGCCGTGTGCTGCATATCGGTGCAGCAGTTGGATGATTTCGGTGCGAAGGTCGTGTTCGTTTTCCAGGCTGCTCGTCAAACATGCAAAGTCTTCGATGGCGGCCTGCAGTGAATATAAGTTGCCTGGTTCGCGCCCATTAATTTCCTTAGAAATCATCAGTTAGTGCTCCCTGCGGCATCTTGTTATCGGGCTTGAGAAATAAATCCTTGTCTTAGAATGCTATAGCGTGTAGTGCTATGGCATGCATTCAAGCGAAAACCCTTTCTTTTGTAAA
This sequence comes from uncultured Pseudomonas sp., assembly GCF_913777995.1. Classification (GTDB taxonomy): domain Bacteria; phylum Pseudomonadota; class Gammaproteobacteria; order Pseudomonadales; family Pseudomonadaceae; genus Aquipseudomonas. The sequence goes on from NZ_CAJYVE010000052.1 coordinate 54,904, forward strand.
GGGTGGCGCTATGAAGCTGAGCAAGGCTGTCGGTGCCGCACTGAAAGAGATCAGAGAAGCCAAAGGCCTGACCCAGGAAGACTTCGTCGGCGTCAGTGGTAGAACTTACCTTTCCGAGATCGAACGAGGCTTGAAAAGCCCGACCTTGGAAAAACTCGATCAGCTCGCGACCCGGATGGGTATCCATCCATTGGAGTTGTTGTTGGTCTGTTATGCGAAACACCGAGGGCATAGCCCGGAAGAAATTCTCGGCTTTCTGGCCCAGCGGGAAACTCGGCGCGTATTAAAGGTGAAGTAACCGAATAATAGATAAGCCCTTTTGCACAACTATCGGCATTCGATTCAACTTCGGTGTGTGACGCAGTTAAATGAAGGGCACTGATTAGATCGGTTAAGTAACAGCTGCGCTACATCGATTCAATGGTTCACGCACGCTTAATAAAGCGTGCTGGCAATCCGTCCTGGCAAGGCGGCGTCATAGGCCTGGCCATCGATTTCGTCGGCGGACACGGCTTTGAGGATCTGACCGGGTGTTGGCAGCGCACTGCGTTCCAGCTGCCGCTCGATGTCCCACAGCCCGGCGCGGATCACCGCGCGGCTGCACTGAAAATACACGCTGCTCACGGTAATGCGCAGCACGCTGCGGGGTGCCTGGCCGTTCACGCTGAAGCGCTGCAGCAGGTCAGGCTGCACGCTGATCTGCGCCGCACCATTGACCCGCAGGGTCTCGCCGATGCCGGGGATGAGAAACAGCAGGGCGACCCTGGGGTCCTGCACGATGTTGCGCAACGAGTCGAGGCGGTTGTTGCCGCGCCGGTCGGGCAGCAACAGGGTCTTGTCGTCTTCGATGTGCACGAAGCCCGCCTGGTCGCCGCGGGGTGACGCGTCCAGGCCGCCGGGCCCGGAAGAGGCGAGCACTACGAAGGAGGCTGCCTCGATGAACGGGCGGTAAGCCGCATGCAGATAGTCCACTTCCTTGACCATGGAAGGACGAGCGACCGGGCCATACAGGGCCTCCAGCGCTTCGAGCGTGTTCACGTGGTGGTCTTCGTGCTGTTGCATCCTGGGCTCCTGCCGGGGCGTTAAGAGGACGGGTCATCCTAACGTGCCCGGTCGACTAGAGGCCAGCGTCGCCTGCTTCAGCGTTGCAAGTGGGGCCGCAGCTCGGTTTCTGGAACGTTCAGTGGCAGGCGGTCGAGCAATTGATCCACCACCCCCTGGGCCTGCACGATCAGGTGCGAGGAGGCCATCGCCAGGTCACGAGCCGTGCCGTGCAGGTTGTCGCCGCACTCGTAGACCGTGGCGTTGGCGCAGCGCAGCAGGTCGCAGACCTGGGCCAGCTGGGACTCGAAGGTGGTGGGCAGGGGAGGGTCGGGGACGAGTTTTCTGATCATGGTGATACTCCTGAGTCGAATGGAGTGCCAGTCTCATCACGGCCAAGTAGACGAGGGAGGCAACTGTGCGCGGGTTGGCCGACCGGAGACTCAGGCATCCGGCACACACGAATGTGTCCCACGCACAGCCGCCATGACGCCATCCAGAATGCAGAACATTGCCGGTTGGTGCATGGAACGCTGAGCGCCCGAGTCTGAAGCGGACGGCCAAGTCCGGTCGCTGAATGTGCAGCGACGCCAGGCAGCCTAGTAACCCGAATCGACAGGCGCAAGCGGTCGGGATTCTCTCGGAAAAGTCGCGCAAGAGAAAGGGAGGCGTCCTGCAATCATTTCCCACGGCTGGCGCTGCGGTGTTCGTCGCAGGCTCATGGCGCCACGCCAGGGCGCCGCAAGGGTGAGAGCGAGCGGGCTCGCTCCCCTGGTCGTTTGGCAATCAGGCGCTGAGTCGACGCTGGCAGGCACTGGCCTTTCAGGGGGCCGTGAGTGTAATCAGGTAGTTGCCGCGGGTCACAGGCTCGCCCTTGTCGCTGACCAGCACGTAGTGCTGACTGTATTGGCGGCCTTGCGTGTCACTGGCGATCAGTTTGACCTTCACCGATGGGGCGTTCAGGGCGACGGCATCCATCTGCTGCACATGGATGTCCGGCGGGCGGACCTGTGCCGGGCAGCCGTCCAGGCGCCAGCCGACGGCCGAGGACGACGCCGAGCACGATGCCTCGACGACGCTGCCGCTGAAGCGGAGCGCGCCTTGGCCGACAGGGGGAGCGGCCAGGCACACCGAGGCGAGGCTGGAAAAGGTGGCGAGGCCGAGTCCGAATAGGGTCCATTTCATGTGGCTGACTCCTGAAAAAGATCACTCTCCTGGGTATCGGCTCGCCGAGTGATTATCTGAAACGCGACGGGTGCTGGCCGACGAGCTTTTAGCCAGGCAGGCTCGTCTGTCGCCTTTCCAGGCCATTACTGTCTGCTTGGCTCCCACCAGCCGGCCTTGGGCAGTGCTGAGCATCAGGCCCAATACAGCCTGGTCAGGCGTTATGTGGCTCAGTGCGGGCTGGCCGTAGGTCGCACGATGATTTCGCTGACATCGACGTCGGCTGGCTGCTCGATGGCGTAGACCAGCGCCCTGGCGATGGCATCGGCACCTATGGCGATGCGGCGGAAGGCTTTCATTTCTTCGCGGCCGGCTTCATCGGAAATCGAGTCGGCCAGCTCGGATTCGGTCACCCCTGGGCTGACCACCGTGACGCGGATCGTGTCGGTCTCCTGGCGCAAGCCGTCGGAAATGGCGCGTACCGCGTACTTGGTGGCGCAGTACACCGCCGCTGTCGGCGACACGGCATGCGCGCCGATCGAGGCGATGTTGATCACCTGGCCATGCCCCTGTGCCTGCATGCCTGGCAGCACGGCGGCGATGCCATGCAGCACACCGCGCACGTTGACGTCGAGCATGCGGTTCCATTCATCGACCTTCAACGAGGCCAGTGGCGACAGGGGCATCACCCCGGCGTTGTTGATGATCACGTCCACCTGGCCATGCTGGTCCTTGGCCAGGGCCACGAACGCCTGCATCGAGGCCAGGTCGGTGACGTCCAGCGCACAGGCGCTGGCCGAGCCACCGGCGCTGCGGATCTCGGCCACCAGGCGCTGCAGACGATCGGTGCGGCGTGCGCCGAGCACGACATGTGCGCCGCGCGCTGCGATCAGCCGGGCAGCCGCTTCCCCGATGCCGCTGCTTGCGCCGGTGATCAATACGACTTTATTTTCGATGTTCGACATGTCCGTTTCTCCTGCTTGAGCATTGAGGTTCAGCGACGCCCAGCGGTCTGGGGCGCTGCTGTCGGGTACGTCGAAAGGTTAAGGGCAGCGGGCGGGCTCTCGCGTGCCAAAACCTGCGCGACACTTGCCTATTCGTGTCTGGGGGCCGTGTAGGGCCGCCGGGCTGGTGTAGCATCGGGACTGGTTGCCATACCGATCAATGAGTCGCTCACGGGCTCTGCTGGCGCAAGCTTGCTCGCGACCAGATCGAGCCCGCAGGAGAGCCTTGAAATGCAGCAAGACGATAGCTTCCTCCAGCAGACCACTGCCCTGTACCGGGCCGAGCTGGTGCGTGCCCTGACCCGACGCTTCACCGCGCCGGGCACCTACGAGACCGCCATCGCGCCCTTGCATGTCATCCGCTGCGATGCGCCTTCGCCGATCATCCACACCGTGCACAAGCCGGCGCTATGCCTGATCGTGCAAGGCCTGAAGGAAGTGGGTCTGGGAGACGAGCACTACCACTACGATCCGCTCACCTATCTGGTGGTGTCGGTGACCCTGCCGGTCTCCGGGCGGGTGCTGGAGGCCAGCCCCGAAGCGCCGTACCTGTGCATTCGCCTGGATTTCGAACCCACCGACATCGCCCAGGTGATCGCCGATACGCCGCCGGCGGCGGTGCCGGACGAGCCTGAGCGGGGGCTGTTTCTGGAACGGATCGATGTGTCGCTGCTGGAAACCATGGTGCGCCTGGTGCGCCTGCTGGATAGCCCACGCGACATCGGCATGCTGGCGCCCCTGGCGCTGCGCGAACTGCACTACCGCCTGCTGCGCGGCGTGCATGGCCGCCGTCTGTATGAGCTGGCCCTGGGTGACTCGCAAAGCCGCAGGGTGACGCGAGCCATCGACTGGTTGAACAGGCACTACACCCAACCGCTGCGCATCGAGGAACTGGCCCGCGTCGCCAACCTTGGCAGTTCTACCCTGCATCACCATTTCAAGGCGGTCACTGCCATGAGTCCGTTGCAGTACCAGAAACAGCTGCGCCTGCAGGAGGCCCGGCGCCTGCTGCTGGCGGAAGGATTGGACGTGGCCAGCGCCTGCTACCGGGTAGGCTACGAGAGCCCGTCGCAGTTCAGCCGTGAGTACAGCCGGCAGTTCGGCTGCCCGCCCTCCAGGGATATCGGTCGGGTTTCGCGGGCCTGAAAAACCACAAACCCCCTTGTCGCCAGGCGAGCAAGGGGGTTGTCGATTGCGCTCAGGCAGCGTGGCGAATCACGCCAGCCGTCAAACGTTGAAGCGGAAGTGCAGCACGTCACCGTCCTTGACGATGTAATCCTTGCCTTCCAGACGCCATTTGCCGGCTTCCTTGGCGCCGGCTTCACCCTTGTACTGGATGAAGTCGTCATAGGCCACGCACTCGGCGCGGATGAAGCCTTTCTCGAAGTCGGTGTGGATCACGCCAGCGGCCTGTGGCGCGGTGGCGCCGACACGTACGGTCCAGGCGCGCACTTCTTCGACACCGGCGGTGAAGTAGGTCTGCAGGTTGAGCAGTTCGTAACCGGCGCGGATCACGCGGTTCAGGCCCGGCTCTTCCAGGCCCAGGGCCTCGAGGAATTCGTCCTTCTCCTCGCCGTCGTCCAGCTCGGCGATCTCGGCTTCGATCTTGTTGCACACGGCAACCACCACGGCGCCTTCTTCTTCGGCGATGGCCTTGACCACATCCAGGTACGGGTTGTTGTCGAAACCGTCTTCGGCAACGTTGGCGATGTACATCACCGGCTTGCTGGTCAGCAGGTGGAAGCTGCGCACCAGGCGCTTCTGCTCTTCGTCCAGGCCCTTCATCAGGCTGCGGGCGGGCTTGCCGGCCTCGAAGTGGGGAATCAGCTGTTCCAGCAGGGCCTTTTGCGCCAGGGCTTCCTTGTCACCGCCCTTGGCGTTGCGGGTCACGCGCTGCAGCTGCTTTTCGCAGCTGTCGAGGTCGGCGAAGATCAGCTCCAGGTCGATCACCTCGATGTCCCGCTTGGGGTCCACCGAGTTGGCCACGTGGATGACGTTCTCGTCTTCAAAGCAGCGCACCACGTGGGCGATGGCATCGGTCTCGCGGATGTTGGCGAGAAACTTGTTGCCCAGGCCTTCACCCTTGGAGGCACCCGCCACCAGGCCGGCGATGTCGACGAACTCCATGGTGGTGGGGATCACCCGCTCGGGTTTGACGATCTCCGCCAGGGCGTTCAGTCGCGCATCGGGCATGGGCACGATGCCGCTGTTGGGCTCGATGGTGCAGAAGGGGAAGTTTTCCGCCGCGATACCGGATTGGGTCAGGGCATTGAACAGGGTGGACTTGCCGACGTTGGGCAGGCCGACGATGCCGCAATTGAATCCCATGGTGTGTGTCCTCGCGGAAGAAAAGGAAGAGGGTAGGGTAGGTCAGGCCTTGCGGCTGTGCAGGCGTTGCATGGCGCGGGTCAGGTCGCCGTCCAGCAGCGCCGGTACCACCTCCAGGGCGGCCTCGATGCTGGTGTCGAGCAGGTCCTGCTCGCTGCGCGGTGCGCGGCCCAGCACGAAGTTGGAAACCAGGCTGGCATGCCCCGGATGGCCGATGCCCAGGCGCAGGCGCTGGAAGCCGTTCTGATTGCCGAGCTGGGCTATGATGTCGCGCAGCCCGTTGTGCCCGCCGTGGCCGCCGCCGGTCTTGAGGCGTGCGGTGCCGGGTGGCAGGTCGAGTTCGTCATGGGCCACCAGGATGGCCGCCGGCGGGATGCGGAAAAAGCCGGCGAGCGCCGCCACGGCCTGGCCGCTGCGGTTCATGTAGGTGGTGGGGATGAGCAGACGAACATCGTTGCCCGCGTGGCGAAAGCGCCCCACGAGGCCGTGATACTTGCGGTCGACAGCCAGGCTCGCGCCCTGGGCGGCTGCCAGCCGCTCAACGAAAAGGGCCCCTGCATTGTGCCGGGTCTGGTCGTATTCGGGGCCCGGATTACCCAGGCCGACGATCAGTTGGACGGCAGTCATGTCAGGAGCCCTTCTCTTTCAGGCGTGCGAGAACTTACTCGGCAGCGCCTTCTTCGGCAGCGCCGTCAGCAGCTTCTTCACGGATGCGCGGCATGTGGATGCTGGCAACCGGCAGATCGCTGCCGTGGGCCAGGGACACCAGCTCGACGCCAGCCGGGACGTTCAGGTCGCTCAGGTGAACGATCTGGTCCAGCTCGACCTTGGCCATGTCGACTTCGATGAATTCCGGCAGGTCTTTCGGCAGGCAGGAAACTTCGACTTCGTTGATGGTGTGCAGGATCTCGCCACCTTGCTGCTTCACGCCCACGGAGGTTTCCTGGTTCATGAAGTGCAGGGGGACGTGGGCGGTCAGCTTCTGGCCGGCGATGACGCGCAGGAAGTCAGCGTGCATGACGTAGCCCTTGGAGGGATGACGCTGCAGGGCCTTGACCAGGACGCTTTCGTTGCTGCCACCGACCTTCAGGGTGATGACGCTGGCGAAAGCGGCTTCGCTTTCCAGCATCTTGGCCAGGTCTTTGCCGACCAGGGTGATGGAGGTCGGAGCCTTGTCGCCACCGTAGATCACGGCGGGAACGTTACCGGCATTACGACGCAGGCGGCGGCTCGCACCTTTCCCCAGGTCGGAACGCACTTCGGCATTCAGAGTGAAATCAACCATTGTGAATCTCCAGGATAAGGAATCGGCAGACCGAGACTTGCGACCAGTTCTACGGCCCTACCGACTAAAAAGCCCCGGTAGACCGTCACGGCCTTCCGGGGCGCTTCCAGAGCGGCTGTTCCTTAACGGAACATCGCGCTGATGGATTCTTCGTTACTGATCCGGCGTACCGCCTCGGCCACCACCGGCGCGATGTCCAGTTGGCGGATACGGCTGCAGGCCTGGGCCGCGGCGGACAGCGGAATGGTGTTGGTCACCACCAGCTCGTCCAGCACGGAGTTGTCGATGTTCTCGATGGCCCGTCCCGACAGCACCGGGTGGGTGCAGTAGGCCAGGACCTTGGCGGCGCCGTGTTCCTTCAGGGCCTTGGCCGCGTGGCACAGGGTGCCGGCGGTATCGACCATGTCGTCGACCAGCACGCAGGTGCGGTCCTGGATGTCACCGATGATGTGCATCACTTCCGACTGGTTGGCCTTGGGACGACGCTTGTCGATGATCGCCAGGTCCACACCCAGGCTCTTGGCCACGGCACGCGCACGCACCACGCCGCCGATGTCCGGGGAGACGATCATCAGATTTTCGAAACGCTGGTCTTCGATGTCATCCACCAGGGCGGGGGAGCCGTAGATGTTGTCCACGGGAATATCGAAGAAACCCTGGATCTGGTCGGCGTGCAGATCGACGGTGAGCACCCGATTGATGCCCACCACGGTCAGCATGTCGGCCACGACCTTGGCGGTGATGGCGACGCGCGCGGAACGCGGACGGCGATCCTGGCGCGCATAGCCGAAATAGGGGATGACTGCGGTGATACGAGTGGCCGAGGAGCGGCGGAAGGCGTCGGCCATCACCACCAGTTCCATCAGGTTGTCGTTGGTCGGCTCGCAGGTGGGCTGGATGATGAAGACATCCTTGCCCCGAACGTTCTCGTTGATTTCGACGCTGATCTCGCCATCGGAGAATTTTCCGACGGAGACGTCACCGAGAGGGATGTGCAGCTGGCGCACGATGCGCCGTGCCAGATCGGGGTTGGCGTTCCCCGTGAAGACCATCATCTTGGACACGCTGCAGTTCCTGCGGCTTGAGGTGGGTCTTGGAAGGAAAATGGCAGGGGCGGCTGGATTCGAACCAACGCATGGCAGGATCAAAACCTGCTGCCTTACCGCTTGGCGACGCCCCTGTATCTTGCAGAGTACTAGCTGTACTCATTCTCTGGTCAGACTTGCTAGCGCCCGGTGCAACATGGAAGTGTTGCTGCCTTTGGCTACGAAGCCTGGAAGTGATGCTGGTAGCTGGCTTGCTACTGTATCAGCTTCGGTCTTATTTGGAAAGCTTCCAAATATGCAACCTCCAGTGCCGGTTAATCTAGCTGAAACAAATTTGTTTAGCAAGATCAAAGCGTTACGAATTTCTGGGTAACGCCTTTCGACCGTACTCTGGCAGTCGTTTCGACCTGACCACTTGAGAACGGCGCAAACTTTAATGGCGGGAGTGTCCCGTGTCAACAGCGGATCTGAAAAAATTTCTGCTGTACTTACAGAGACTTGCGGCACGGCCACGAGATACCAGGGTTCCGGCGGTGCGACCGGGGTGAGCTTTTCGCCCACGCCCTCGGCGAAGGCGGCCTGGCCACGGACGAACACCGGTACGTCGGCGCCCAGGCGCAGTCCCAGGGCCGCCAGGTCGTCGAGGCTGGCGCCCAGACCCCAGAGGTGATTCAGGCCGAGCAGGGTGGTGGCGGCATCCGAACTGCCTCCGCCGATGCCGCCGCCCATGGGCAGCCGCTTGGTCAGCCAGAGATCGGCGCCCTGCCGGGTACCGCTTTCCTGCTGCAGCAACCGGGCGGCGCGCAGGATGAGATTCTGCTCGGGGGCGACGCCCGGCAGGCCGTCGTGCAGCTGCAATTCGCCGTCGTCGCGTCCGGCAAAGCCCAG
>NZ_CAJYVE010000053.1 GCF_913777995.1 uncultured Pseudomonas sp.
GGCAGACCCAAGCCAGGAGCAATGGCTTTTGGTTACTTTTGGCGCGCAGGGCACCTGGAAACCAAAAGTAACCCGCCGTAAAGGCGGAAAGGTGACTAAAGGGCACTAATGCTGCGGCGGGTGTACCCGGTCCAGATAGCCTGCCATTCGCGAGCAAGCTCGCTCCCACAAAGTGAACTGTCTTCGCGGCGTCAGCCGACAGCCAGCAATGGCAGCAGGGTGGCGCCTGACACGGCACCCACCACCTCTCCGATCACCAGCACCGCCGGGCTTTTCAGCGCGAACGCCTGTGCATCCGCCTGCATGGCCTGCAGGGTGCTGCGGCATTCGCGCTGGTTGGGCAGGGAGGCGTTCTCGATCATTGCCACCGGCATGCCGGGCGGCATGCCCCCGGCGAGCAGGCCATTGTGTATGGCTTCGAGACGTGCCACGCCCATGTACACCACCAGGGTGGTGCCGCCCTGGGCCAGGGCTGGCCAGTTCAGCTCAGTGTCGTCCTGGGTATGTGCGGTCACCAGGGTCACGCCACGGCTGATGCCTCGCAGGGTCAGGGAAATACCGCACTGGGTCGCGCCGGCCAGGCCGGCGGTGATGCCGTTGACCAGTTCCACCTCGATACCGTGGCCCCGTAACCACTCGGCTTCTTCACCGCCACGGCCGAAGATGCACGGATCGCCACCCTTGAGGCGCACCACGCACTTGCCCTGCCGCGCGTAGCGCAGCATCAGGCGATGGATGAAGGCTTGCGGCGTGGAGCGGCAGCCGCCGCGCTTGCCGACGCCGATCACCCGTGCCTGGGGACAATGTTGCAGCACGACCGGGTTGACCAGGTCATCGATCATCACCACCTGCGCGCTGTTCAGGGCGCGCACCGCCTTGAGGGTCAACAGCTCAGGGTCGCCAGGACCCGCACCTACCAGCCAGACTTTTGCATGCATGACGATTTCCTCACTCAGGGACGGCGACCCGATTGATCAGGCGCTTGATTTCCGGAACGCAGGAGCCACATTGGCTCCCGCAGCCCAGCTGGTTCTTCAGCTCTGCCAGGTCCAGGCCACGACCGATGGCGGCTTCGATGGCGCTCTGGCTGACGTTCTTGCAGTTGCACAGGATCCTGTCGCGGGCCTGGCTGGCGGTTCGCCCCGGCTCACGCGACAGCGGGGCCAGTAGCCAGCGGCGCAGCGAGTCGTCGACCCGGCCTTCCAGCCACAGGCTTTGCAGCCAGTCCTGGGCCAGGGTTTCACCGGCCAGACGCAGGGCGGTGATGCGCTGCGCCTCGATGCGCACCCGCTTGCCGACGCCGTGGGCCGGGTCGTCGTAGGCCATCACCGGACCCTGGTCCAGCCCCAGCAGGCGGTCGATCTGCGCCAGCAGCTCGGCCGCTGCGGCGTTGGCGTGGGCAGCACGGATCACCAGCGCCGGTCGCTCGCGGCCGGTCAGGCTCAGGCTCAGGTAATCGAAGGCTTCGCACAGCGGGCGCAGGGCCTCCAGGTGCTGCTGCACGTCACCTTCGATCAGCGCGAAAAAATGCCAGGGCAGGTGGGCCTTCTCGACGCGCACGCCGGCGTGCTTGAGCTCCGGTTGCCGTGACAGCGGATCGAAGGCCGACAGGGTCAGGCAGTTGACGCCGCCCTTGAGGAAGCGGTCGCCCCAATGCATGGGCAGGTAAGCGTGTCCGGGACGCAGCGCATCGTCGCTGACGACGGGCACCACCAGGCTGCCACGCCGGCTGTGCACCTGCACCAGTTCACCGTCTTCCAGGCGCTGATGCTGCATGTCGGCGGGACTGAGACTCAGCCGTGCTTCGCTGACATGCCCGAACAGCCGAGCGGCAGTGCCGGTACGGCTCATGCCATGCCAGTGGTCACGCAGCCGGCCGGTGTTCAAGGTCAGCGCAAAGCGCGCGTCGCGAATTTCCTTCGGCGCGCGATAGGCTTCGCTGATGAAGCGGGCGCGCCCCGAGTCGGTGGGGAACCGGCCATCGGTGTACAAGCGTGGCGTACCGCTGCTGGCACCTTGCGGGAACGGCCACTGCTGCGGGCCGAGGCGGTCGATCAGCGCACGGTCCAGGCCCGACAGGTCCAGGTCGCGACCTTGGGTCAGGCCCTTGTATTCGTCGAATAGCCCTTGCGGGTCAGTGAACTCGAACAGCGGCGCACTGCCGGGGCGCAGGCGTGCCTGCAGGCGCCGGGCGAAATCCACGGTAATGGCCCAGTCTGGCCGGGCCTGTCCAGGGGCGGGCACCGCCTTGCGCACGTTGGACAGGCGGCGTTCGGAGTTGGTCACCGTGCCTTCTTTCTCGCCCCAGCTGGCCGCTGGCAGCAGCAGGTCGGCATGCTTGGCCGTTTCGGTGGTTCGGAAGGCCTCCTGCAGGACCACGAAAGGACAGGTGTTGAGCGCCTCAGCGACTGCGGTCTGGTCGGGCAGCGATTGTGCCGGGTTGGTGCAGGCGATCCACAGCGCCTTGATCTTGCCGTTGCGCATCTGTTCGAACAGCTCGATGGCGGACAGTCCGGGCGTTGCCGGCAGCGCGTCGACCTGCCAGTACTCAGCCACTTCCCGGCGGTGCTCGGCGTTGCCGGCCTCGCGATGGCCGGGCAGCAGGTTGGACAGGCTGCCGGTTTCGCGGCCGCCCATGGCATTCGGCTGGCCGGTGAGTGAGAACGGACCGGCGCCAGGGCGGCCGATCTGCCCGGTGGCCAGGTGCAGGTTGATCAGCGCGCTGTTTTTGGCGCTACCGGCGGTGGACTGGTTCAGCCCCATGCACCAAAACGACAGGAACGCCGGCGCCTCGCCGATCAGCCGCGCGCAGCGGTGCAAGTCATCGAGGCTGATGTCGCATAGCTGCGCCACGTACTCGGGGGTGTAGTCGCTGACCAGGTCCTGGAGTTCGGCGAAGCCTTCGGTGTGCTCGTCGATGTAGCGCCGATCGGTCCAGCCGTTGCCGATCAGCAGGTGCAGGAGGCCGTGGAACAGCGCTACGTCGGTGCCGCCCTGGATCGCCAGGTGCAGGTCGGCCAGTTCGCAAGTGTCGGTGCGGCGTGGGTCGACGACGATGATTTTCATGTCCGGGCGCTGGCTCTTGGCGGCCTCCAGGCGGCGGAACAGCACCGGGTGGGCGTAGGCCATGTTGCTGCCGACGATCAGCAGGGTATCGGCCAGTTCGATGTCTTCGTAGTTACAGGGCGGCGCATCGGCGCCCAGGCTGCGCTTGTAGCCAACCACTGCCGAAGACATGCACAGCCGCGAGTTGCTGTCGATGTTGTTGGTCCCTATCAGCGCCCTGGCCAGCTTGTTGAACGCGTAGTAATCCTCGGTCAGCAACTGCCCGGAGATGTAGAACGCCACGCTGTCGGGGCCGTGTTCGGCGATGCTGTGCGCGAACACCTCGGCGGCGTGCTCCAGTGCGGTGTCCCAGTCGGTGGCGGCGCGTGGCAGTTGCTTGCCCAGGCGCAGTTCCGGCTGCAGTGCGCGGCTGCTCAGGTCACCGGTGAGGTGCAGGCTGGAGCCCTTGCTGCACAGACGACCGAAGTTGGCCGGGTGCTGGGGGTCGCCGCTGACACCATGGATGCGAGTGCCATCGTGCTCGATCAGTACCCCGCAACCGACCCCGCAGTAGCAGCAGGTGGAAGCCGTGGTTTGCAGTGCAGGCAGGTTCAGGTCGGTCATGCTTGCAACGCCTGTTCGCCGAACATCAGGTGCTGGCGGATGCTGTCGATGCGCGCATTGGCGCGGATTTGCTCGGTGTACCAGCCGCCGTCCGCGGTGTCGCCGTACAGGCAGGCGCCGACCAGCAGGTCGTCCTTGATCACCAGTTTCTTGTACACGCCGCTGATCGGGTCGGAGTAGGTAATGCTTTCGGTGCCTTCGCCGCCCATGAAGTCGCCGACGGAAAACAGGTCGATACCGGTAACCTTGAGCTTGGCCGAGGTCACCGAGCCGGCGTAACGGGCGAAGCCCAGTTGCGCCAGGTGGTTGGCGCACACCCGGGCCTGTTCGAACAGCGGCGCGACCAGGCCGTAGGCGATGCCCCGGTGGCTGACGCACTCGCCGATGGCGTAGATGCGCGGATCGAAGGTCTGCAGGGTGTCGTTGACCAGAATGCCGCGATCACAGGGCAGCCCGGCTTGTTCGGCTAGGCGGGTTTCCGGGCGAATGCCGGCGGCCATCACCACCAGGTCGGCAGGGATGCGGCTGCCGTCCCTGAAGCACACCTCGCTGACCCGGCCCTGCTCGTCGCCCAGCAGTGCGGTGGTGTGGGCTTCCAGGCGAAAGCTCAGGTTGCGCTGTTCCAGGGCCTGCTGCAGCAGTTGCCCGCTGGTCTTGTCCAGCTGGCGCTCCAGCAGGCTCTGTCCGTGGTGCACCACGGTGACCTGCATGCCGCGCTGGGCCAGGCCATTGGCCGCCTCCAGGCCCAGCAAGCCACCGCCGATCACTACCGCGCGGCGGTGGGTCGCGGCGGTGTCGATCATCTGTTGGGTATCGGCGATGTCACGGTAGCCGATTACCCCCTCAAGGTCGTTGCCGGGCACCGGCAGAATGAACGGTCGCGAGCCGGTGGCGATCAGCAGGCGATCGTAGTGGGCCTCGCTGCCGTCATCGGCGATGACCCGGCGCTTGACGCGATCGATGTTCACCACGCGCCGACCCAGACGCAGGTCGATGCCATGCCCGCGGTACCAGTCCAGGTCGTTGAGGACGATGTCGTCGAAGCCCTGTTCCCCGGCCAGCACCGGGGAGAGCATGATGCGGTTGTAGTTGGGATGTGGCTCGGCGCCGAATACCGTGATGTCGTAGAGGTCGGCACTGAGCTTGAGCAGTTCTTCGAGGGTGCGGACCCCGGCCATGCCGTTGCCGATCATCACCAGTCTGAGTTTGTTCATCGGGGCCTCCCGCCGGGCGCCTGGGCGCTGGAAAAATTCACTGCAAACAAAAAGGCGCCCCCGCCAGTTACCTGACGAGGACGCCTTTGTCCGTTCCCGTCATCCGGGAAATGCCGCCTTCGCCATTGAAAGCGGCACCTGATGTGTGTGTTGGGTTTTCCTGATGCAGAGGTTGTGCCATTTTGCCGCTGTGCGTGAAATCGGGAGCGGCGGCGCTTGGCAAGGCCTGTTCATGCACCGGCTTGAGGCGCGATGCACGGTCGCGGGGCGTCAGCTCCGGCTATAGCCAGTAAAGTTCGGTTAGACGTCATGTGGCCCGGTGGGAGCGGCTTTAGCCGCGAAAGGGTCAGGAAATTCAGTGCATCTGTTGTGAACATGCAGTCGCTTCGCAGCTGAAGCTGCTCCTACCGGTCCAACGGATCCTTATTGGGACTAGAGGTGCAGCAGCGCTACGGCTGCCAACAGATTGCCCAGTAGCGACAGCAGCGCCAGGGTGCGCCAGACCTTCAGCGGCTCGCGTTCCAGCCAGGGCCGGGGCCTGACCTGCGTCACCTGTCGCTCGCCCTGTTCCAGTTCCAACAGCCATTGTTCCGCCGTTTCGTAGCGCTGCGCGGGGTCGGCTACCAGCGCCTTGGCCAGGTTGCGCTCCAGCCAGTCCGGTACATCCGGTCGATATCGGCTGGCCGGCACCAGGCTGGCGAAGCGCGGTTGCTGGAAGGCCTCCACCTCGCCATATGGGTACTGCCCGGTCAGCAGGTAATACAGCGTCACCCCCACGGCATACAGGTCCTGTGACGGTGCTGGCGTTGCGCCCTGGAAGGCCTCCGGCGCCAGGAAGCTGGGCGTGCCGGGCAACTCGCCGGGGGCCTGGGTCGACAGCCCGGGACAGAAGGCCAGGCCGAAATCCAGCAGGCGCAACTCGCCGTCTTCATCCAGCAACAGGTTCTCCGGCTTGATGTCGCGATGGATGATGTTGCGCCGGTGCAGCAGTCCGCTGGCACGCAGCAGACGTACCGCGATGTCCTGCCACTGTGTCAGTGGCAACGGGCCGCTGAGGGCGAACAGCTGGGCCAGGGTGCGGCCGGGGTACAGGCGCATCAGGTAGTACAGGTGCTGGCGTTCGGGCAATGGCGCCACTTCGGGGACGTGGCGGCCCGCCACCCGGCGCAGGAACCACTCTTCCAGCAGCAGCGCCTGGCCGGCGCCTGCTTCGTCGGCACGGCTGGGTGGCAGAGTCTTGAGCAGCCAGGGCTGGCCGCTGTGGTCCTCGACCCGGTAGAGCAGTGACTGTTGCGAGCGGGCGACGACGCTGCGTACCTGCCAGCCTTCGAAGCGCTGGCCCGCCTTGAGTGCCGGAGGCAGCGGCCATTGCTGCAACTGGCGCAAAGTGTCGCCCAGGTCGTCGTGCCCCAGCGCGTCGACACGGATCAGCAGCGCGCTGGCGTTGTCCTGGCTGCCGGCCAGGTGCGCGGTGTTGACCAGTGCCCTGGCACAGTCGTCCAGGTCTGTCTGGTCGTTAAGGATCGAGGCGATGCCCCGGTCGCCCAGCGTCGCCCAGACACCGTCGCTGACCAGCAGCAGGTGTTCGCCTTCCTGCAGTTCGCCTTCCCGGTAATCCAGCACCACATACTGGTCCAGGCCCAGGGCACGTTTGAGCACGTGGTTCATGTCTGGCTGTTCCCAGACATGCTCCTCGCTGAGGCGCTGCAGCTGTCCGGCCTGCCAGCGGTACACCCGGCAGTCGCCGACGTGCGCCAGGGTGAAGCGCCGCCCGCGCAGCACCAGCGCACTCAACGTGGTCATCAGACCGTTGGCCAGCAGCCAGCGATTCTGCGCCAGTAACAGCTTGTCCAGCGCCTGGGTGATGCCCCAGGTTTCCGGGGTGGCGTAGTAATCCAGAGCCAGGGCCTGGAGGGTCGATTGCGCGGCCAGGGCACCGTCGCTGCACTGGCTGACGCCATCGGCCAGGGCAAACAGATGGCCCTTGCTGGCCGCCAGCGCCGGCACCGGCGTGACCAGGCGCAGGGCGTCCTGGTTCTCGCTGCGTGGGCCGCTGGCGCTGAACTGCGCACAACTCAGTTGCAAGGTCATACCGCAGGCTTACACGCGCGCGGCGGTGACGGCCGCCGAGCCCCAGGTGGTGCGCCAGCGGCGCTTGACGTTGAGCAGGCCGAACCAGGCCAGCACCGCCAGGCCGGCGAACAGCCACAGGCCCAGCTGGTAGTCGCCGGTGTGCTGCTTGATGCTGCCCAGGCCGGCTGCGAGCAGGAAGCCGCCGATGCCGCCGGCCATGCCGATCAGCCCGGTCATCACGCCGATTTCTTTGCGAAAGCGCTGTGGCACCAACTGGAACACCGCACCGTTGCCGGCCCCCAGGCCGAGCATGGCGGTGACGAACAGTACCAGGGCGGCCACCGAACTGGGCAGGTTGAAGCCCACTGCAGCGATGCCGATGGCCGCAACCATGTACATCGCCGCCAGGGTGCGGATGCCACCGAAGCGGTCGGCCAGCGCGCCACCCAGTGGACGCATCAAGCTGCCACCGAACACGCAGGCGGCGGTGTAGTAGCCGGCGGTTACCGGGCTCAGGCCGTACTGGTCGTTGAAGTAGCCGGGCAGGGCACTGGCCAGGCCGATGAAGCCGCCGAAGGTCACGCTGTAGAAGAACATGAACCACCAGCTGTCACGGTCGCCCAGGGCCTTGAAGTAGTCGGCCATGGACTTGGCCTTGGCACGCTGCGGAGCATTGCGGGCCAGCAGGCAGAAGGCGACGAGGGTCAGCACCAGTGGGATCAGCGCCAGGCCGAACACGTTGCCCCAGCCGAAGCTGACAGCCAGCACCGGGGCGATCAGCGCGGCCAGTACGGTGCCCGAGTTACCGGCGCCGGCGATGCCCATGGCCTTGCCCTGATGCTGTGGTGGGTACCACTGCGAGGCCAGCGGCAGGGCCACGGCGAAGGATGCACCCGCCATACCGAGAAACAGGCCGAGCAACAGCGCGTGCTCGTAGCTATGAATGCCCAGCTGCCAGGCGCAGAACAGTGCGACGATGACGATGACCTGGCCGATGACGCCGGCGGTCTTCGGCGACAGCTGATCGGCGAGCATGCCCATCAGGAAACGCAGCACGGCACCGGCCAGAATCGGCGTGGCCACCATCAACCCGCGTTGCTGGGTGGTCAGTTGCAGGTCGCTGGCGATCTGTACCGCCAACGGTCCGAGCAGGTACCAGACCATGAAGCTCAGGTCGAAATACAGAAAGGCTGCAAACAGGGTCGGTTTATGCCCGGCCTTCCAGAAGCTTGTATCCATTGCACACCTCGTCATCTGCCAGAAAGAGTTCGCCGGGCATCGCCACGGCGTGGAAGTCGTCAGGAGATGAGCTCACGCGGCATTGGCGGCTCACCCGGCCCCGTCGCCGGGGCCTGAAACGTAAAAGACGCCGCATCTCGAACAGCCTGGGGGGCCGAAGAGAGGGCGACGTCTTTGTCGTGATCGGTGGGGCAACCGCCGTTGGCTACCTGTGGGCAGGCATTTGCAAGAGCTGGGCCAGTTGTTCGTGACGCTGACCCAGCCAGGCGTTGCGCCGGGCGCGAAGCCGCGGAGCGCGTCGCGCTTGCGCCATTTGGGCGCACCGGTGGGCCATTGTGAAAGGTTTCGGGTCAGTCAGGCTCAGGCCGCCGGGGCGGGCGCGCCATTGCGAAACAGCCGGCGGTAGGCCGAGGGCGAGATCTGCAGGGCCTGGAGAAAATGCTGGCGCAGCGACGCACTGCTGCCGAAGCCGCATTCATCGGCGATCTGTTCGATGGAGTGGGCGCTGCTTTCCAGGCGCTGACGGGCCAGGGCGATGCGCTCGTGGCGCAGCCAGTCGCCGAAGCTGTGCCCGGTGAGGCGCTTGAACTGGCGGGTGAAGGTGCGGCGGCTCAAGGCCAGGCGCTCGGCAACGGCATCGATGGGGTGCGACTGGTGCAAATGCGCGCGCAACCAGTCCAATAGCTCGGCCATGCGTCGGTCGGCCAGGCGGCGCGGCACCGGCTGTTCGATGAACTGCGCCTGGTTACCTTCGCGATGGGGCGGGACCACCAGACGCCGGGCCACCTGGTTGGCGGCGTCGTGTCCATAGTGCTCACGCACGATATGCAGGCAGCAATCGATACCGGCGGCGACGCCTGCCGAGGTCATCACGCTGGCGGATTGCACGTAGAGCACATTGGGGTCCAGTTGCACGTCCGGGAAACGGCGTTCGAAATCCGCTGCCCAGGCCCAGTGCGTGGTGGCCGAACAACCCGTCAGCAGTCCGGCCTCGGCCAGCACGTAGGCGCCCAGGCACAGGCCGACCACCCTGGCGCCGCGGGCATGCGCTTGCCGCAGGCCATCGAGCAGGGCCTGCGGCGGTGCATCCCCGCTGGTTCGCCAGCTGGGTACGATGACGATGTCCGCCCAGTCGAGGCCTTGCAGGTCATGATCGCAGGCCACGCTGAAGCCGGCGGTGGAGCGCAGCGGGCCCGGCTCTGCGGCGCACACTCGCACATCGAACCAGGGGCCTTGGTGCACGCGGTTCTCACCCAGTACCAGGCAGGGCACCGAGAGGTGGAAAGGGCTGATCTGGTCGAAGGCCACCACGGCGACCTTGATGGATGAAGGCATGGGTGTTCCGATTCTGTGAGAATGGCCCGATCCTGATGAAATATGGCATTCGGGTCAATGGTGGCCTTGTCGAGGATCACCGAAACTGGACCGGTCTTCAGCAATCAGGGAATCCATGACATGGCCAATCCAAGACGCGCATTGATCGTCATCGACGTGCAGAACGAATATTTCAGCGGTGGGCTGCCCATCGAGTACCCGGACCCGCAGGTGTCGCTGGCCAACATCGGTCGGGCGATCGACACCGCCGAGGCCCATGGCATTCCGGTGGTGCTGGTACAGCACCTCGCGGCGGCCGACTCGCCGTTGTTCGCCCGGGGTAGCGAGGGTGCGGCGCTGCACCCGGCGGTGGTCGGGCGCCGACATGCGCTGCTGGTCGAGAAAGGGCAGGCCAGCGCCTTCGTCGGCACCGGGCTGGGCGAATGGGTGCGAGAGCAGCAGATCGATACCCTGACGGTGGTCGGCTACATGACCCAGAACTGTGACGACGCGACCATCAAGCATGCCGTGACCCTGGGTCTGGGGGCGGAGCTGCTCAGCGATGCCAGCGGTTCGCCGTCCTATGCCAATCGCGCCGGTCAGGCTACGGCCGAGGAAATCCATCGCGTGGTGACCGTGACCTTGCAGGCAGCCTTCGCGGCGGTGGCCAGTACCGATGCCTGGATCGCGGCGGTGGAGGCGGGCGAGGCGCTACCACGCGACAACATCTACAGCTCGACGCGCCTTTAGGTCCTTCAGCCCGGGCGGCGTTGGTCGCCATACGGGTCGATTGGACCGTTGGCGAGCTTGCTCGCGATGGCCGCGTCACATGCCCGGCAGATGCAGGTAGTTTGTTGACCTGTTCGCGAGCAAGCTCCAACAAAAGCCAAAGAGCGCCTAACTGACCAGTCTTGCGCCTAGCCGAGCATCTCGCTCATGGCGATGATCTGCTCGGCCACCTGGATCAGCTTCTGCTGGCGGCTCATGGCCTGGCGGCGCATCAGGGTATAGGCCTCTTCCTCATTGCAGTGCTTCATCTTCATCAACAAGCCTTTGGCCAGTTCGATGCGCTTGCGCTCAGCCAACTGCTGGTCTCGGGCCAGCAGTTGTGCGCGCAGGGCCTGGTCGCTCTCGAAGCGGGCCATGGCGACATCGAGGATCGGCTGCAGACGCTGGGTCTGGATGCCTTCGACGATGTAGGCACTGACTCCGGAGCGGATGGCCTGGCGCATCACGCCGGGATCGTGCTCGTCAGTGAACATCACGATCGGCCTGGGCTGGTCGCGGCTGACCAGTACCACCTGTTCCATTACGTCGCGGCCCGGCGATTCGGTGTCGATGAGAATCACGTCGGGGCGCAAGGCTTCCACGCGGGCGGGCAGGTCGATGCTCAGGCCCGACTCGTCAATGACCTCGAAACCGGCCTGGCTCAGTGCCGCCTTGAGGCGGCCAACCTTCTTGGGGGTGTCGTCGATCAGCAGGATACGCAGCATGCTTGCGACCTCCTCACCGGGTGGCGATGGCAGGTGCGCCATCGCTACGTGAATGCAGGGTGAAACTGCGTGCGTAGCCGACCGGGTCGCTGCCATCCCAGACCCGGCCATCGATCAGCTGGCTGCTGCGCAGCGTGCTGTCGGGTATCGCGATGTCCAGGGCGCGGGCCGCTTGGTCGTAGAGGTCAAGCTGATGCACGCGGCTGGCCACTGCCAGGTAGTCCGGGTCCTCGCGCAACAGGCCCCAGCGACGGAACTGGGTCATGAACCACATACCGTCGGACAGCCAGGGAAAGGTCACCTGGCCGTCGCCGAACAGGCGCAGCGCATGCGGATCCTGCCAGTGGTTGCCGAGGCCGTCGTCGTATTGGCCCAGCAGGCGCGGTTCGATGCAGTCCACCGGTGTGTCGAGGTAATCGCTGCCGCTGAGCAATTGTGCGGTGCTGCGGCGGTTTTCCACGCTCTGTTCGATGAAGCGACTGGCTTCCAGTACCGCCATGGTCAGGGCGCGAGCGGTGTTGGGGTTCTGCTCGACGAACTCGCGGGTGCAGCCCAGCACCTTGCCGGGATGGTCGGGCCATATCGACTGACTGGTGGCCAGGGTAAAGCCCAGTTGCTGGTTGACCGCACTGGCCCCCCAGGGCTCGCCCACGCAGCAGCCGTCGATACGCCCGGCCTGCAGGTGCGCGACCATCAGCGGCGGCGGTACTACGACGCTGTTGACGTCCTTGAGTGGATGGATGCCCTGGCTGGCCAGCCAGTAATACAGCCACATGGCATGGTTGCCGGTGGGAAAGGTCTGCGCAAAGGTCAGCTTTGCACTATTGTGGTGCGCGTAGCGCTCCAGTGCTGCAGGGTTGGTCACGCCCGCGCGTTGCAAGGCATGGGACAGGTGGATGCACTGGCCGTTCTGGTTCAGGCCCATGAGCACCGCCATTTCGGTACTCGCGGTGCCGCTGATGCCCAGTTGCATGGCATACACCAGGCCGTACAGGCTGTGGGCGGCCTGCAGCTGACCGCTGATCAGTCGGTCGCGCAGGTTGGCCCAGGAGCTTTGGCGCCGGAGGTTCAAGGTCAGGCCGTAGGGCTGGGCGAATCCCTGAGTGGCGGCCACCACCAGGGACGCGCAGTCGGTCAGGGGCATGAAGCCGATGTCGATGCTGTTCATTTCCGGGGCATCGCTGCCCGCCACCCAGTCCAGGGCATTGCTTGCTCGAAGGGTCATAAGCCTTGCCTGTCCACACATTCAAAAAAAACGTCGTCAGGCTTCATTGCAGGCAATGAACCCTGACGACGCCATTGTCGATCTCGCACCGGCGCCTTTGCCGGAGCTATTGAAGAGATTTAGCAAGGCCTGTGCCAGTGCTCCAGACGCAGTCATGGCTCGCCTAGCGAGGGTAGCGGCGTCTATAATCGCCGGCTGACTCCAGCCGCCTAACGAGCCTTGCCCGCCCATGTACAACCTGGCCCGCCAGCTACTCTTCAAACTCTCCCCGGAAACGTCCCATGACCTGTCGCTGGACCTGATCGGCGCCGGTGGCCGTCTGGGCCTCAACGGCTTGCTGTGCCGCGCGCCGCTGCAGTTGCCGGTGACCGTGATGGGCCTGCGCTTCCCCAACCCTGTGGGGCTGGCAGCGGGCCTGGACAAGAACGGTGCGGCCATCGACGGCTTCGCGCAGCTGGGCTTCGGCTTCGTCGAGATCGGTACCGTGACGCCTCGCCCGCAGCCGGGCAACCCCAAGCCCCGGCTGTTCCGCCTGCCCGAGGCCGAAGGCATCATCAACCGCATGGGCTTCAACAACCTGGGCGTGGATCACCTGCTGCAGCGGGTCAAGGCGGCCAAGTACCGTGGCGTGCTGGGCATCAATATCGGCAAGAATTTCGATACGCCGGTCGAGCGTGCGGTAGATGACTACCTGATCTGCCTGGACAAGGTCTACGACCATGCCAGCTATGTGACCGTGAACGTCAGCTCGCCGAATACCCCAGGCCTGCGCAGCCTGCAGTTCGGCGACTCGCTCAAGCAGCTGCTTGAAGCCCTGCGCTTGCGCCAGGAGGCGCTGACCCAGCAGTACGGCAAGCGGGTACCCCTGGCGATCAAGATCGCGCCGGACATGACCGACGAAGAAACCGTGCTGGTGGCCAGCGCGCTGCTGGAAACCGGCATGGACGCGGTCATCGCCACCAATACCACCCTCAGCCGCGAAGGTGTCGAAGGCCTGGCGCATGCCAACGAGGCGGGCGGCCTGTCCGGTGCGCCGGTGCGTGAGAAGAGCACCCACACGGTGAAGGTTCTGGCGGGTGAACTGGCCGGGCGCCTGCCGATCATCGCTGCAGGTGGTATCACCGAGGGGCGGCATGCTGCCGAGAAGATCCAGGCGGGCGCGAGCCTGGTGCAGGTCTATTCGGGATTCATCTACAAAGGTCCGGCGCTGATCCGCGAGTCGGTGGACGCGATCGCCGCGCTGCCGCGCTCCTGACGCCAGCAAAAAGGGGCTCCTGAAAAGGAGCCCCTGGGCCTGTGGCCTGC
Organism: uncultured Pseudomonas sp.; assembly: GCF_913777995.1. Taxonomy (GTDB): domain Bacteria; phylum Pseudomonadota; class Gammaproteobacteria; order Pseudomonadales; family Pseudomonadaceae; genus Aquipseudomonas. Next base: position 13,533 of record NZ_CAJYVE010000053.1, read on the forward strand.
CGCCTGGTTGGGCGGTGATCAAGTAGTAATGAAGTCAAACAAAAATGTGATGGACTGGTCGGAAGCTACCTCAGCCGACCGCGTGAAGTTCGTTGAGTCTGTGGATGCCCGCAGTGCCGGTCATGCCATCCCAGTGGTCGCCGCGGCCCTCCCGCCAGCCATTGATCCAGGCTTGACGTACCGACGGCAGGGTAAATGGGCAAAGCTCGCGGGACTTGCCATTAACACCGTACTGATAGCCGCGCAAAAATGCTCTTTCCAACGGATCACGCTTGAGTCTTCTCATAGGGTGTTGCCCTCGTTTGTTGACTGTAATGTCCATGGACCTCATGTCGAGGTCAGGCAGAAATCTTCTGCCTTGTCTGCCCGCTGCCGGCGTCACGGGCGAGGTGCCGCCACCGTTGCGGTGACGACCTGAGACGATTTCTAACCAAAGCGCGAATGGCTGTGAATGATCGATTTGTCATAAGCACGTCACATTTAGAACTGACCAGCCATAAGAAACACTGTGTTTCATCACTGAATCAGTCAATAATCCTGCGCCCCCAAGGAGTTGCGTTTCTCCGGCGCCGAAACGGCGGAGGTCGGTGATGGCTGAATGCTTTTAGTTGTTATTCGACGAAGGGTCGCAACAGGATGTGTCTTGTCGCTCGTTCGCAGCGTTATGGCGCAAGGCTATCCGCAAAGTGCAACAATCCATGAAACGACTGTCGCCGTGATGCAACATTTTCACGCGATGGACCGGCACAATGTGTGTGCCATGCAGGTGCTGACCGAACAGCACCTGTCTTGAATCAGGTCGGGCGATGCGTTGCCCGCCACAGACGGCCCAGGCCCTGGAATCTACATGTCGGATCGCTACGAACTTTATCTCACCTGCCCCAAGGGCCTGGAAGGACTGCTGGCCGAGGAGGCTACCGGGCTGGGCCTGGAAGACACCCGGGAACACACCAGCGCCATTCGTGGCCAGGCCGACATGGAGACCGCCTACCGGCTGTGCCTGTGGTCGCGGCTCGCCAACCGGGTGCTGCTGGTGCTCAAACGCTTCCCGATGAGCAATGCCGACGACCTCTACCAGGGTGTGCTGGACGTCGATTGGCAGGACCACCTGGAGCCTGATGGCAGCATTGCCGTGGAGTTCAGCGGCCATGGTTCGGGGATCGACAACAGTCACTTCGGTGCCTTGAAGGTCAAGGACGCCATCGTCGACAAGCTGCGCACCGCCGATGGTCTGCGCCCCTCGGTGGACAAGATCAACCCGGACCTGCGCGTACACCTGCGTCTGGACCGTGGTCAGGCAATCCTTTCGCTGGATCTTTCCGGGCACAGCCTGCACCAGCGCGGTTACCGCCTGCAGCAAGGCGCGGCGCCGCTCAAGGAGAACCTCGCCGCCGCCGTGCTGATCCGTGCCGGCTGGCCGCGCATCGCCGCCGAGGGCGGCGCACTGGCCGACCCGATGTGCGGGGTCGGCACCTTCCTGGTCGAAGCGGGGATGATCGCCGCCGATATCGCTCCGAACCTCAAGCGCGAGCGCTGGGGGTTCTCGGCCTGGCTGGGGCATGTGCCGGCGTTGTGGCGCAAGCTGCACGACGAAGCCCTGGCGCGCGCCGAGGCCGGCCTGGCCAGGCCACCGCTGTGGATTCGCGGCTACGAGGCCGATCCGCGGCTGATCCAGCCGGGGCGCAACAACATCGAACGCGCCGGGCTGAGTGACTGGATCAAGATCTACCAGGGCGAGGTCGGCACCTTCGAGCCACGCACCGACCAGAACCAGAAGGGCCTGGTGATCTGCAACCCGCCGTACGGCGAGCGCCTGGGCGACGAAGCCAGCCTGTTGTACCTCTACCAGAACCTCGGTGAGCGGCTGCGCCAGGCCTGCTTCGGCTGGGAGGCGGCGGTGTTCACTGGTGCTCCGGACCTGGGCAAGCGCATGGGCATTCGCAGCCACAAGCAGTATGCGTTCTGGAACGGCGCCTTGCCCTGCAAGCTGCTGTTGCTCAAGGTACAGCCCGACCAGTTCGTCACGGGCGAGCGGCGCCAGGGCGACCATCGGCAGACCGAGCCCGGTGCAGACCACGAGCCTCGCCAGCCGGCGACGGCCGCTGCGCCCGTGGAGCAGGCACGCCTCAGCGAAGGCGGGCAGATGTTCGCCAACCGCCTGCAGAAGAATCTCAAGCAGTTGGGCAAGTGGGTACGTCGTGAAGGCGTGGAATGCTACCGCGTGTATGACGCCGACATGCCCGAGTATGCCCTGGCGGTCGACCTGTACCGCGATTGGGTGCATGTGCAGGAGTATGCGGCGCCGCGCTCGGTCGACCCGCAGAAAGCCTCGGCGCGCCTGTTCGACGCCCTGGCAGCGATTCCGCAGACCCTGGGCATCGACAAGAGCCATGTGGTAGTCAAGCGTCGCGAACGCCAGACCGGCACTCGCCAGTACGAGCGCCAGGCGGCCCAGGGGCAGTTCCTCGAAGTCAACGAGGGCGGCGTACGCCTGCTGGTCAACCTGACCGATTACCTGGACACCGGCCTGTTCCTCGACCATCGGCCGATGCGCATGCGCATCCAGCGCGAGGCGGCCGGCAAGCGCTTCCTCAACCTGTTCTGCTACACCGCCACGGCCAGTGTGCATGCGGCCAAGGGCGGTGCGCGCAGCACCACCAGTGTCGACCTCTCGCGCACCTACCTGGATTGGGCGCGGCGTAACCTGTCGCTCAATGGTTTTTCCGACAAGAACCGGTTGGAGCAGGGCGACGTGATGAGCTGGCTGCGCGAGTGCCGCGACGAGTACGAACTGATCTTCATCGACCCGCCGACCTTCTCCAACTCCAAGCGTATGGAAGGGGTGTTCGACGTGCAGCGTGACCAGGTCGAGCTGCTCGACCTGGCGATGGCGCGTCTGGCACCCGGCGGCGTGCTGTATTTCTCCAACAACTTCCGGCGCTTCGCGCTGGACGAGCATGTGATGCAGCGTTATGCGGTGGAGGAAATCACTGGGCAAACCATCGACCCGGATTTCGCCCGTAACGAGCGCATCCACCGAGCCTGGAGAATCACCGCCCGGGGTTGAGTGCGGCTTTCCAGAACTGTCGCAGGTCAGGCCCGCCATGCCTTGAATCTGGCATATTCAACGGTCAAGAGCAGGAGGCTCGGGCATTCTCGCTGCCGTCGAGGCGAGAATGCCGGATTCGCCGAGGTTATGTCTTTGGATGGGCTAGGCAAATTAATGGCGAATAGCTATAAGGGAAGCACGGCCAGCCGGACGTCAGATCTTCGTTGGCGTCATGGGTCGTGAGTATGGCTGCTAAAACAACCCGATCCCGAGTATTCGGGAGCCTCAACCAGCAGGCTTCGGCCTGGTCGGTCGCCTTGGCGGTTCTGATCGCCGGGCTGGGGCTGACTGCCTTTCTCGCACTGGACAATTATCAACTCTATCAGCGCCAGCTGAGCCAGCGTTTCGACCTGCTGGCCAGCGAGCGTTTCATCCGCATCCAGGAACGCCTCGACAGCCAGGTCAGTCGGCTGGACAGCCTGCGGCGCTTCTTCGTCTATTCGGATGTGGTCTCACGCGACGAATACAACGGTTTCGCCGCCCCGTTGCTCGACGGTACCCAGGCCTATTCCTGGAGCCCCAGGGTGAGCGACGCCGAGCGTGCGGATTTCGAGGCCAAGGCCCGTGCCGAGGGGCTGGCCGGGTTCGTCATTCGTGAGCGGGGGGCGGATGGGCGCCTGGAGGTGGCGGCGCGGCGTGCTGAATATTACCCGGTGCTCTACACCCAGTCGCAGAGCGTCCTGCCGCTGCCATACGGGTTCGATGTCGCCTCTGAATCCTTGCGGCGGGAAACCCTCGAGAGGGCGCGCATGCTGGGCTCCGTCGCTGCGACGCCGAGGATCGAGCTGGTGGGGTTGGATAAGGAATACGCCTACGGGGTGCTGCTGGTGGCGCCGCTGTTCGAACGCCAAGAGTCGAGCGCGGAGCTGCGCGGCTATGTCATGGCGGTGATCAGCCTGGGCGATGTGATGAACGAAGGGCTGCCCACCCAGGACAATCTGGCGGTGACCATGCTCGACCTCGGTTCGCCCGCCGAGCCACAGCTGCTCTACCAGTCGCATGTGCAGGCCGGCGAAGGTGACCTGCGTGTCAGCACCTTGCTGAATCTCGGCGACCGTGACTACTTGCTGGAAGTCCGCCCGACCGAGGCGTTCCTGCGCACCAACCAGTCCATGGCCGGCAGCGTGGGCGTGCTCGGCGCGCTGCTGAGCCTGATGCTCGCGGCCTTGCTGTTCAGCCTGATCGGCCAGCGTCAGCGGGCCTTGGCACTGGTCGAGCAACGTACCTCCGAGCTGCGCCAGCGTGAACAGCAGCTGCGCGTCACCCATGGGCAGTTGTGCAACGTACTGGATGCCGCCACCGAAGTGGCGATCATCGCCACCGACCTGAACGGGGTGATCACCACCTTCAACGTCGGGGCACAGAAGATGCTCGACTATCGCGAGGAGGAGGTGCTCGGCCTGTTCGCCCTCGAGGACCTGCATGACCCCGCCGAACTGCAGGCCCACGCGCAACGCTTGCACAGTAGCGGCCAGGCACGGGTTTCGGCCGGGCAGGCCATGCTGGTCGAGGCTGCCGAACCGGGCCATCACGCGGCGCGCGAGTGGACCTTCCGGCGTCGCGACGGCTCCACCCTGACCGTCAACATGCTGGTCACGGCGGTGCGTGACGATCAGGAGCAGTGGGTGGGCTACCTGGCGGTGTGCATCGACGTTACCGAACGCAAGCGGGTCCACGAAGCCCTGGCAGCCCGTGACCTGCTGTTGCAGCGCCTGGGCAGGCAGGTACCGGGTGGGATCTATCAGTTCCAGCGTTCCGCCGACGGCGAGCCGCGCTTCAACTACATCAGCGTCGGCATGTGCCAGCTGTATGAACTCACCGAAGAACAGATCGTCGCCGACGCCTCGACGGTGTTCGACCGTATCCATGTCGACGACCGACCGAGCACCGTGCGCCTGATGCTGGCCAGTACCGAGCAGTGCAAGCCCTGGCGTGACGAGTTCCGTATCGACCTGCCCAAGCGTGGCGTACGCTGGATCCGCGGCGAGGCCACCCCGGAACGCCTGCCGGATGGCGGCATCCTCTGGCATGGCTTTCTCAGCGACATCACCGACATGAAGCGTGTCGAGGACGAGCTGCGTGCCTTGTCCATCACGGATGTGCTCACGGGGGCCTACAACCGGCGCTACTTCCAGGAGCGCTTGCAGGCCGAGTTGCGCCGTGTCGAACGCTATGGTGGGCAGTTGGCAGTGATCATGCTGGACATCGACCACTTCAAGCGCATCAACGACCAGTATGGGCATGGCGTCGGCGACTGCGTCCTGCAGGAAGTGTCACGTACCATCGGCCAGCGGCTGCGCACTGAAGACGTGTTCTGCCGCCTGGGCGGTGAGGAGTTCATCATCCTTTGCCCGGCGACCGATGCCGTGCAGGCCAGCCAGTTGGCGACCAGCCTGTGGCAGAACCTGCGCAGCCAGGCCATGGATGGCGTAGGGCGGGTGACCGCGAGTTTCGGCATCGCCTGCTGGCGCCCCGGTGAGGGCGCCGACGCGCTGCTGCTGCGCGCCGACTCGGGTGTCTATGCGGCCAAGCAGGCCGGGCGCGACCGCGTCGCCCTCGAGCGGCTCGAACCCTACCGGGCCGAGCCGGACCGGGTCTGAAGCCGGTACTCTTCAGTCAGACCGTTGGAGCGAGCTTGCTCCAACAAAAGCCGATGACCCGTGTTGGATGTAAAGCCAACACAGTTCAGCTAGTCGTTATGTGGCCGGTGGGAGCGACTTTAGCCGCGAAAGCACCAGGAAATTCACCGCATCTGTTGTAAACAGGCGGTCGCTTCGCGGCTGAAGCCGCTCCTACCCGGCCTGACTGAACAGTGTTGGATGTAAAGCCGCTCCTGCAAGCCGTTTCAGGGCTGCAGGATCGACGCGGTGCCGTTGTTCAGCTTGGGCTGGCGATACAGGTCGACCAGCACTTCGTCGAGGATCGAAGAGGCGCCGAATGGCCGTGGGTCGTTGAGGATGGCGACCACCGCCCAGGTGTTGCCGTTGCTGTCACGGCTGTACCCGGCAATTGCGCGCACGGTATTCAAGGTGCCGGTCTTGATATGCGCTTCGCCAAGCAGTGCGGTGCGCTTGAGGCGCTTGCGCATGGTGCCGTCCATGCCCGCCAGCGGCAGCGAACTCATGAACTCGGCGGCGTAGGGACTGCGCCAGGCGGCCTGCAGCAGCATGGCCATCTCGCGGGCGCTGACCCGCTCGGCACGCGACAGACCTGAACCGTTTTCCATGACCAGGTGCGGCGCGGTCATGCCTTTCTTCGCCAGCCACTGGCGGATCACTCGCTGCGCGGCCTTGGCATCGTCGCCGTCGGCACTGGTGCGGAATTCTTCACCCAGGCTCAGGAACAGCTGCTGGGCCATGGTGTTGTTGCTGTACTTGTTGATGTCGCGGATCACCTCGACCAGGTCGGGCGAGAACGCCCGGGCCAGCAGCTTGGCGCCGGAAGGCACGGTGCCGACCTTGTCGCTGCCCTGGATAGTGCCGCCCAGCTCCTGCCAGATGGCCCGCACGGTGCCGGCCGCGTAGGCCTGGTGGTCGAGCAGCGACAGGTAGGTCTGCGAGTTGCAGCCCTTGGCCAGTTGCCCGGTGACCTGCACCAGCAGACTGCCGTCGGCCTGGGATACGGGGTTGTAGCGTACGTCGTCGCTGCATTGTTTGCTGGCGACGTTCTTGACCTGGTTGTCGATGCGGATCGTGGCGATGGGGGGCTCGACGGCCACCGTGATGCGGCCGTCGTCGTTACGGGTCACGAAGCGCAAGGCCTTGAGGTTGATCAGCAGGGAGTCCGGGCGCACCAGGAAGGGCTTGCTGTGATCGCCGCCATCGTCATCGAAGGCGGGCAGCTGCGGTTGTACGAAGTGGCTGCGGTCCAGGATCAGGTCGCCGGTTACCTGCTGCACACCGTTGGCGCGCAGATCGCGCATCAGCAGCCAGAGTTTTTCCATGTTGAGCTTGGGGTCGCCGCCACCCTTGAGGTACAGGTTGCCGCGCAACACGCCGTTGCTCAGGGTGCCGTCGGTGAAGAATTCGGTTTTCCACTGATGGGTAGGGCCGAGAATTTCCAGGGCCGCGAAGGTGGTCACCAGCTTCATGGTCGAGGCCGGATTGACCGAGACATCGGCATTGAACACGGTGGGCGTACCGGGACCATTAAGCGGTACGGCCACCAGCGAGAGCGCGTCGTCGTTGAGCTTGCTGGCCTTCAGGGCCTGCTGGACTTTGGGGGGGAGGGTGGTGTTGATCGTGGCAGCCTGGGCCTGCAGCGCCAGAGGTAGGAGAAAAGTGGCCAATAGCAAGGGGCGCAAAGATCTGATCATCAGGTAAAACCCTACTGCAAGATGAAAAACCAGATGAGGGTGAAGATATCCCTCGATGACTATAGATGGCGCAGAGGACATGAGCATGCGCGACAAGAACGCCGCATTATGCCCCAAGTAGAGGGCGCTTCGGGCGCGGGGGCGGTTTTTTTCATGTGCAGATGGCCTGGCGGATGCTGGACGCCGCGCAACAAAAAGCCACCCCGTGGGGTGGCTTCTCGGTCAACGCCAGGCGGCTCAGGCGGCCGGGTTGATCGGCTTGTCCGGATACCAGGCGTCGAGCAGGGGGCTGACTTCGACCTTGGTCGGTTCAGGACGGGCTTTCAGCCAGGCTTCTACGGCAGCGCGCTGTTCTTCGCTCACCGAGCCGCGCTTGGCCAGGCATACCAGACCGTAGTCATCGCCACCGACATAATCCAGGCCGTTGGCATCCATGGCTTCGGTCAGGAAGGCGTCGAGGAAAGCGTCGATTGCTTCTTCGGACAGGTCTTCCTTGAATTCCAGGTTGAGCTCGAAACCCAGTTCCTGGAACTCATCCACACAAAGTTTCTTGCGCAGACGACGGGAGCGGTTTGTGGCCATGAAGCGATCCTCTTGAGTAATTTCGTGGCGCAGTCTATCAGCTAAGCCAGCGCGACGCTTGCCTGGTTGCGGGCCGGCTCACTGCGTACGCTGCAGGGTGTCGGCCAGGGCCTGCTCCAGGGCGGCCAGGGCGTCGAGCAGTTGCTGCTGGCAGCGTTGCACCTCGGCGTCCGGCGCATCCTGGTCGCAGGCCAGTTCCAGCGCTTCGCAGGCCTGTACCAGTGCCGCCGCGCTGACGATTCGTGCCGCGCCCTTGATGTGATGGGCCTTGTCGCGCAGCGCTGCCTTGTGCCTGTGGGCGTCCAGGCGGGCCAGGGCCTGGTGGTCTTCACGGTTGCTGTTCAGCAGTTGTTCCAGCAGGCGGCGGTTCAGTTCGGGGCGTCCGGCGCTGAGTTGTTCGAGGCTGGCCGCGTCGAACAGTGCGGCAGGCGCTTCGGTGGCCGAGCCCAGCTCGGCCAGCCGGGCGTTGAGAGTGCCCAGGCTGATGGGTTTGAACAGGCAGTCGTCCATGCCGGCAGCGCGACAGCGCTGCATCTCTTCAGGCTGCGCATTGGCGGTGAAGCCCCAGATGATGCAGGGCTCACGTTGTTCGGCCTGTTCCCGCACGCGTATCGCCCGGGTCAGTTCGTAGCCGTTCATTACCGGCATGTTGCAGTCGACCATCAACAGGTCGAAGCGACCCTGCTGCCAGAACTCCAAGCCCTGCTCACCTTGCTCGGCGGTTGCGCAGCGATGCCCGAGGTAGCTCAGTTGCTGGCTGAGCAGCAGACGGTTGGCCGGATGGTCGTCGACCACCAGTATGCTCAGCACCCGGACGCTGGGCATGGCCGGCAACGCGGCGGGAGACGGCACGCGTTCGGCATGCAGGAGCGCCAGGGGCAGCGTCAGGGTCACGCAGGTGCCCTGGCCCGGTTCGCTGTCCAGGGTCAGCGTGCCACCCATCATCTGGCACAGGCTGCGGCAGATCACCAGCCCCAACCCGGCGCCGCTGCGGGCCATCTGTCCGGTGTTGTCGGCCTGTGCGAAGGGCTCGAAGAGCCGTGCACGATCTGCCGCACTGATGCCGATGCCGGTGTCCTGCACGGTCAGGTGCAGACAGGGCGAATCGCCGGGCGCCAGGCTCGCGCCGACGCGCACCTGGCCAGCCGGGGTGAACTTGATGGCATTGCCGATCAGGTTGGAGAGGATCTGCTTGAAGCGCAGCGGGTCGATGTGCACGTCGGTGTCGAGCTGCGCGTCGAAGTCCAGGCGCAGCTCCAGATGCTTCTGGCGCGCCAGGCCGTCGAACATGCGCACTACCGATTCGACGAGCTGGCGCAGGCTGGCCCGTTCCGGGGTCAAGGTCAGGTGGCCGGCTTCGATGCGGGCAATGTCGAGGATGTCGCCGATCAACTCGAGCATGCCCCTGGCTGAACTGTAGGCGACCTCCAGGGCAGGGCGGTCGAGCTGACCCTGTTCGGCGCGCCGCAGGGCCAGCTCGAGCATGCCGATCACGGCGTTCATCGGCGTACGGATCTCGTGGCTCATGGTGGCCAGGAAGGTGCTCTTGGCGCGGCTGGCGTTGTCGGCGCGGTCCTTGGCGGCCTGCAGGTCTTCGATCAGGCGGCGGCGTTCGCTGATGTCGATCCAGCCGCCGATGATGCCCTGCACCTCGCCGAGCGAGTCGCGAAACGGCAGTATCCAGTGGTAGATGGTCAGGCAGCGCCCGGCAATGTGCAGCGGGCGATCGAGCACCAGGGGGGTGCCGCTGGCCATCACCCGACGATAGTCCTGGGCATAGGCCCGCGCTTCACTGGGGTCGCTCAGCACGCCGTCGGTGACGGTGTGGCCGATCACCTGATCGCGCCGGGCGCCGAAGGTTTCCAGATAGCTGTCGTTGCACAGGCGCAGGCGACCCTCGCGGTCGCGGACGTAGATCGGGTGGGGCGTGCCGTTGACCAGCGCGCTCATGAATTCGAGCTGGTCGCTCAGCGCGCGTTCGGCGAGCTTGCGCTGGTGGATCTGCCGGCGCATCCAGGCGTTCCAGGCGAGCAGGACGAGCAGCAGCAGACCGGCGCCGGCGAGCACCCGGTAGACCCACGGGCGGTAGTCGTGGCCGCTGGCGGAGCTGTTGGTCCAGGTGCGCCAGCGATCGTGGACGGCGGCCAATTCCTGGGGGGCGATGGCGAGCAGCGCCTTGTCGAGGATCGATGCCAGCTCCGGAGTGTCACGGCGACTGGCCAGGGTGATCAGTGCCGGGGCTTCCCCGGCAGTGGCGGTAATGTGCAGGTGCTGTTCGAACTCGGGTGAAGACAGCAGGTAGTTGGCGCTGAGCAGCGGCAGGACGGCGGCATCGACCTGTTCGCGTAACAAGGCTTGCAGGGCCTGCGTCGCACTGTCGAACGGCACCTGGACGATGCGTGGGTGCTGCCTGCTCAGCCAGGTGCGCAACATCCCGCTGCGGGCCACGGCCACCTGCCGACCGTCGAGCTGTTGAGGCAGACGCGGCTGTCGTTCGCCCTGGCGGGTGACCAGGACGAAGGAGTTTTCCAGGTAGGGGCGGCTGAAGGCCAGGCGCTCGGCGAGCGTCTGACTGGGCAGCACGGCGCCGATCAGGTCGGCCTGGCCCTGCTCGACACGACGTAGCATGTCTTCCCGGCTGCTGCTGCGCTGAATGACGAACTGCAGGCCGGTGCGCAGGCGGATCATGTCCAGCAGGTCGGCGGTCACGCCGCGCAGATTGCCAGCGCTGTCGAAGAAGCTCAGCGGTGCGTCATGTTCATCGACCACCACGCGTACCTGGCGGTGGGCGGTGATCCAGGCCTGTTCGCGGGCGGTGAACTGCAATTGGCGGTCGCCCAGCCCAGGGTCGCTGCCCGCACTCCAGCGTCTGGCGATCTCGTTGCGGGTCTCGGCAGGAATGTCCTGCAGTACGCGGTTGACGATTTCCAGCAGGCGCGGGGCATCGCTGCGTACCGCAAAACCAAAGCCATCGGCCTCATGGCGGCCCAGGCTGGCGATGCGGATGTTGTTCAGGTAGCCATTGTTGATGAGGTAGCGGGTGGAGATGGCGTCGCCCAGGAATACGTCGGCCTGGCCGAAGGCCACGGCGTTGATCGCACTCTGGAACGAGGGGTAGGTGTGCAGCTCGGCACCCGGATACTGGCTGCGGACCTGCTCCGGTGGCAGGTAGTGATAGGCCATGCTCAGGCGCATGCCGGCCAGCGTCTCGTCCGGCATGCGGGTGTCGCCGCTGTGGGTGACCAGCACCGGCTGGTCGGGCGCGTAGGGGCGTGACAGGCTGATGCTGCTGTCGACCGCCTCGAAGCGGTTGGCGCTGCCCAGCAGGTCGATGCGGCCCTGCTTCAGGGCCTCGATGGCCGCATTGCGGCTGTCGAAGCGGATCACCCTGACCGGCAGGTGCAGTGCCTGGGACAGAAGGCCGGCGTAGTCGGCGGTGATGCCTTCGTAATCTTCGCCGGACAGGGTGATATCGAATGGCGGGTAGTCGGGCGCCGAGGTCCCCAGGAGCAACTCCGGACGACTGTCCAGCCATTGCCGCTGGCGGGCATCGAGAGGCGGCATGGCTGCATCGATGCTGGCGCGGCCCAGCAGTTTGTAGCTGTCGAGGGCGGCGGCGCTGGGCGGCAGGCCCATGGCGAGCAGCAGGCACACGGCAAGTTTGATGATGGCGTCTAAATGCCTGGACATGAATGTGCTCACACCAGTGAGTTGCGTTTTGCCATGTCGATGAGTTCCACCAGCGTGCGGGTTTTCAATTTCTGCATGAGGCGGGTCTTGTAAGTGCTGACAGTCTTGTTGCTGAGGAACATCCCCTTGGCGATTTCCTTGTTCGATCGTCCCTGGGCAAATAACTGCAGTACCATCAATTCGCGATCATTGACCAGTTTGAACAGTTCGATCTCGCTGGGTTGGCCATCTTCCCGAGGGGGCGGATTCAATGCCTGGCTGGGAAAATAATTGTAGCCGGACAATACCGCCTTGACCGAACTGAGCAGTTCGCTGAGGTCTTCCTGCTTGCAGACATAACCGGCCGCGCCGGACTGCATGCAGCGGATGGCGAACAGTGCGGGTGTCTGCGAGGTCAGCACCAGAATCTTGGACGGCAGGCCCATGGCATTGAAGCGGGCCAGCACTTCCAGGCCGTCGAGCTTGGGGATGCTGATGTCGAGGATGATCAGGTCCGGCGTGCATTCGCGCACCATCTGCATGGCGTCCACGCCGTTATCGGTCTCGCCGACCACTTGGTAGTTTTCGTTCTCGAGCAACATGCGAACGGCCAGCCGAATGACCGGATGATCGTCGATGATAAACACAGAGTTCATAAGTCAATCCATACAAGGCAACGAAGAAAGCGCGCACATTAGCTCAGATGTTCAACAAGTCACATGAATGAAAGGGCGGTGTGGATATATATAGGAAAGTTCCTACATTAATTGGCGTATCGGCGTACGAGATACCGCCTGCTTATACAAATCTGGTTTAAATGTTTTAATCGTTATTGCCTGTTTTCGGACGAGATTTTTCTATTTAAGGATCCTTTTCGGCTGTCCGGAAAGTTCGGTAAGGTGACGGCCTGGGCATGTAGAGGTGCCGACGGAGCCTGGTGGGTTGCTTCAGGTGTCGGTCTCGGGCAGGTTGGCGAGCAGTCTGGCCAGGTCGGGGCCATGCAATGGCTTGCTCAGACAACCCAGCAGCGGGATGCCGCGTTGCCGGGCGTTGGCGCCCAGGGCCTGCAAGGCTTCTTCGTCCAGGCCGCTGAGCAGGATTGCCTGTCTGACCATTGCCTTGCGCCAGGCCTGGTCGATGAGTTCCAGGCCGGGCAGGTCTGGCAGCCCCTGGTCGCACAGCAGAAGGTCGAAAGGCTCTTCGCTGCGCTGCATCGCGCTGAAGGCTTCCGCGGCGTTCAAGGCTGGGGTCAGCAGGAAATGGCCCTGGTTGTTGAGCAGGACCTGAATGGAGATCAGCTGGAAGGGGTGGTCTTCCACGAGCAGGATCCGCAGGTTTTGTCTGGGCATCGGGGTTCCGGGAGGCTTGGAGGCAAACCGACCGCTGGCCTGTGTGGAGCAAATGCCTGGCCGATGCTCGGTAAGCCAGGCCGGCGGGCGATGAGGGGTGGTGTCGAGTGGCGGGATTATTCAGAAAGCTTTGCCGGCAGGGCGATAAGGTATTTCCGACTGGTCTGTAGGAATTGTCTGAAGATAAAGGGGCAGGGCGGCCATGGGCCGCTCCGCCGTTGCCGGCCAGGGGTCAGCGATGCGGGCCGGCGCCGCCGGTCATTTCCAGGGCCATTTCACTGGCGTAACTGTCGGTCATGCCGGCGATGAAGTCGATCATGCGCAGGAAGGCGCTGTGCAGTGAGGCATCCGGTGCCGGCGCGCTCTTGCCCAGCAGGTCGAGAATGCGTCGGTGCTTGAACGACGGCGTACGACCCCCGCACTGTTCCACGGCGGCGCCGCAGAAGGCGTTGAGCAGGACCTCCAGCGTAGTGTAGGCGCCGATCTCATGCAGGGTCTTGCGCTTGTCCTGGAAGATCTTCTTGCGTGCCATGTCCTTGGCATTCAGCACGCAGCGCTTGGCCGGGCCATGCATGTGTTCGACCAGGTCGCCTTCCAGGTGGCCGGCCAGCAGCGCGTCCTGTTGTTCGACGAAAGCCCGGGCAGCGGCGTTGGTCAGGTGCTCGATGGCCTTGCCGCGCAGGATCGCCAGCTTGCGCCGTCGCGAGTCGTCCGCGCCCAGCTGGCGATAGGTGTGCGGCAGGTCGTCACCGACCAGGTCGAGCAACAGTGCCTCGACCTCGGCGTACTGCAACAGGTCCATTTCCAGGCCATCTTCCAGGTCGATGAGGGCGTAGCAAATGTCATCGGCGGCCTCCATCAGGTACACCAGCGGATGGCGCGCCCAGCGCTGGTCCTCGACCTGAGGAATGCCGAGTTTATGGGCGGTCTGTTCGAGAATCGGCAGCTCGCTCTGGTAACAGCCGAACTTGTGTTTCTTGTAGCCTTGGGCGTCGGCGTGGCGGGCGGTCCAGGGGTACTTGAGGTAGGTGCCCAGGGTCGCGTAGGTGAGGCGCATGCCACCGTCGAACTGGTGATACTCGAGCTGGCTGAGCACCCGCAGGCCTTGCGCATTGCCTTCGAAGCTCAGGAAATCCTGGCGCTCCGCTTCGCTCATGCCGTCGAGCCAGCCGCGTCCTGCAGCCTGCTTGAACCAGTTGCGGATCGCGTCTTCGCCGGAATGGCCGAAGGGCGGGTTACCGATGTCGTGGGCCAGGCAGGCCGACTGCACGATCATTCCCAGGTCGCTCGGCTCGCACCAGTCGGGCAGGCTGTCGCGCAGGGTTTCGCCGACACGCATGCCCAGCGAGCGGCCCACGCAGCTGACTTCCAGCGAGTGGGTCAGGCGGGTGTGGATGTGGTCATTGCTGGACATCGGGTGGACCTGGGTCTTGCGCCCCAGGCGGCGGAAGGCGCCAGAGAAGATGATCCGGTCGTGGTCCTTGTGGAATGGGCTGCGGCCCAGCTCTTCGGAGCTGTGCAGCGGTTTGCCGAGTCGTTCGCGGTTAAGCAGGGTCTGCCAGTCCAAGGCCGTCGCTCCGTCAGTACGAGAAACCCTAGCTTCCGGGTTCGACGCCCGGCCTGCAAGGGTTTCAATCTGATCTCAGGCGGCCTGTCGGGTTTCGTGCGCCAGGTTTCGTAGCAAAAGTGTCTGCGCTCGGCCATGCGGCGTTAATCGCCTGTTTCGACTCGCTGACGCTCGCCCTGCGGGCCAGCCTGCGGCCGTTACTCGCTGTGCTCGTTGCGCCTTGCCTGACCTTCGCTCGCCGGCTTTTCGTACAAAGCTAAAGACCGGCGGCGTCCACATCGATCAGCAGCAGCCGCTGGTCGGCACCGAAGAACTGGCCGGCGGTCAGGCAATACTGGTTGGTGGTCGCGTCGCGGTAGGTGTTGGACAGGATCAGCCGGCGCTCTTCCCAGCCCTCGGCCAGCAAGTGGTAGAAGTACGGGCGCCACGACCAGTTGTGGCCCACGTAACGCGCGTCGCTGTGCCAGGCTCCGTTGCGCCACTCCAGGTTGGGGGTCATCTGCGTGCCGTGGCGGTCGCACTGGTAGAAGCGCAGCAGCCAGGGATAGTCGCGCGGTTGCGGTAGTTCGTTGAGCGGGGCCTGGTTCAGCGCCCAGCGGCGCAACAGGCTCATCAATTGCGCCAACTGGCGGCGCAGGTTCATCAACCGCGCGCGTTCGGCCACCTTGTGCAGCACATAACGGTCACGCAGTTCGGCGAAATCCTGGATGAAGCGCTCGGCACCGAAGAACTGCGGTTCGGCGCGGGCGAACAGATACCCCTGCACGTAGCGCGCCCCGCATTCCAGGGCGAAGTGCAGTTCGGCTTCGGTCTCCACGCCTTCGGCGATGATCCAGCAGCCGGTCTTTTCCGCCATCAGTGCCAGTGCCCGCACCACCTCGCTGCTCGGGCCGCCACGGGCCGCGGACTGGAACAGGCGCATGTCGAGCTTGAGAATGTCCGGCTGCAGGGCCAGGACCCGGTCGAGTTGCGAATAGCCGGCGCCGAAATCGTCGATGGCGATACGCGCGCCGGCCTGCCGGTAGCGGTCGACCACCTCGTTCAGACGTTGGCTGTCGCCACTCAACTCGGTGATCTCGAACACCACGCGTTGCGGCGGCACGTCGTGCTGGCGAAGCTGTTCGAGGCTGGGCAGGGGCGCGCCAGGCTCCAGGCTGCTGATCCAGCGCGGCGACATGTTCAGACTCAGGAACCAGTCTTGCGGCGCTTCATGAAGGCGCGCCAGAGCGTCGTCACGCAGTTGCCTGTCGAGCTGCAGCAGGGCGTCGGCCGGCAAGTCCGGGTCATTGAACAGCGGGCCCACCGAATGCAGCTGGCCAGTCCCGTCGCGCAGGCGGCCTAGCGCTTCGATACCTGCAATCCGGCCGGTCGCGGTATCGATGAACGGCTGGAAGCAGGCGATGGGTTGCCCATGGATCACATGGTGCTCCTTGAAAGTCCACAAAAAAGCCGCGCGACGGAGGCGACCGAAGCGCGGCTGATATGCATAGCAAGATTACAGCCAAAATGCCATCAGGGTTTGCCAGCCCTCCGGCTTTGGATGGCCATTCGAATCAGTGGCATCAGGGCAACCCCTAGCCGGACTATGCGTGCCAGGCCACTGGACGTTCTGGCTCGCTCGCCCTTGCCGGCGCCGCGCCCGCCGAGAAAGCCCAGCAGGGCCACCGCGCCCACGCCCCACAATGGCGCATGACGGATGCCCAGCGAGCCTGGCAGACCCTGCGCCATGCCGCGCACGCGCCGTAAAGGCTGCAGCAATTGCGTCGATTCGTGACGGATTTCCTGGCGATGCATTTCCATGCGCAGACGCACGAGTGCCTTGCGCAGTTCACGCCGCGTATTGCCTTGGTGGGACTTCGGTTCACTCATGGCAGCAGTCGCTCGCGGTCGTTGGCCAGCTCTTCGAGGGTAGCGCTGAATGGCGACGATTCATCGAAGATCGCGGCTTTCAGACGCAGGCCGAAGAACAACGCAGCCAGGAAATAGAACACGCACAGGCCGATGATGCCGACCAGGCGATAGCTGTCCCACAGTACGATCAGCAACAGTGCCGAGAGCCCGGTGAGCAGCAACAGGGCGAACACCAGGGTCAGGCCGGCGAACAGCAGCAGGCTGACGCTGCGCGCTTTCTGTTCCTGCAGCTCGATGCCGAACAGTTCGACGTGGCTGTGCAGCAGCCCCAGGAAGGCCGCCCCCAGTCTTTTCGGCGATGAGCCGCCTGGCGCTTCGCCGGTGGGGGATTCGCTGTCGGGTTTCATGGGCTCAGCGCCTCGAGGCCAGCAAACCGATCAGGAAACCTACGCCTGCGGCGATGCCCACCGACTGCCAGGGGTTGCTCTGCACATAGTCTTCGGTGGCCTGCACGGCAGCTTCGCCGCGTTGGCGCAGGGAGTCTTCGGTCAGCTTGAGCGTCTCGCGGGCACGCAACAGGCTTTCGTGGATCTGGTCGCGCAACTGGTCCGCCTGCTCACCGGCGAGCGAGGCGGTGTGTTCGAGCAGTTTCTCGGTATCGGCCACCAGGGTCTGGAAGTCAGCCAGCAGGACTTCCTGGGCGGTCTGTGCGGTGCGTCGGGCCATGGTGTTCTCCATGCAATGGCGTGTCTGGGGTGAGAGTAGACGCTGGCACGGAAGGTTCACTCCAATTGCCGTCAGGCTCTCTCGCAAGGGCTGGTACAGGAATTGCTTCGCCGTGGTGCGTCGGGTGTTCCCGCTGCGCCAAACCAGCGCGCTGAAGCCGGGCCACCTTACGTCAAAACTCCAATAACCGGGAAATGTCCTGAGCTTTTTTCACTTCATGCCCCGCGTCGGGGCATCGCCTAGGGATCGGCATGCCAGTTCTGCGCTCCAGTTCGGTGCGCTCTGGTTGAAGAGTGTTTCGCTTTGGTACTTTCCAGAACTTGCAGGTCTGCCTTCGCAATGGAAAATGTGCACAGCGCTGTGGACACCCTGGTCCATAGCTCCAATACCCTGTTTCTGCTGCTTGGCGCGGTCATGGTCCTGGCCATGCACGCCGGCTTCGCCTTTCTTGAGGTCGGCACTGTCCGGCAGAAGAATCAGGTCAACGCCCTGTCGAAGATCCTCAGCGACTTCGCCGTGTCGACGGTGGTGTATTTCTTCATCGGCTACTGGGTCGCTTACGGCGTGAATTTCATGCAGCCCGCAGCGGTGATCAACGCCGACCACGGCTATGCACTGGTGAAGTTCTTTTTCCTGCTGACCTTCGCGGCGGCGATTCCAGCGATCATCTCGGGGGGAATCGCCGAACGCGCACGCTTCGTGCCGCAGCTGTGTGCGACGGCGCTGATCGTAGCCTTCGTCTATCCGTTCTTCGAGGGCCTGATCTGGAACGGCAACTTCGGTCTGCAAGCCTGGCTGCAAGCGCGTTTCGGCGCCAGCTTCCATGACTTCGCCGGCTCCGTGGTGGTGCACGCCATGGGCGGCTGGCTGGCCCTGGCCGCCGTGCTGCTGCTGGGTTCGCGCCATGGCCGTTATCGGGAGGGCCGACTGGTGGCTTATCCGCCGTCGAGCATTCCTTTCCTGGCCCTGGGCTCATGGATCCTTATCGTCGGCTGGTTCGGCTTCAACGTCATGAGTGCCCAGACCCTGCCGGCGGTCAGTGGCCTGGTGGCGGTCAACTCGCTGATGGCCATGGTTGGCGGCACTGTGGCGGCCCTGGTGGTCGGGCGCAATGACCCGGGCTTCCTGCACAACGGCCCGCTGGCCGGGCTGGTTGCCGTATGTGCCGGCTCCGACCTGATGCACCCGGTCGGTGCGATGGTCACCGGCGCACTGGCTGGTGCTTTGTTCGTCTGGTGCTTCACCGCCGCCCAGGTGCGCTGGAAGATCGACGACGTGCTGGGTGTCTGGCCGCTGCATGGCCTGTGTGGCGTCTGGGGCGGCATCGCCTGCGGGATCTTCGGTCAGGAGGCGCTGGGTGGGCTGGGCGGGGTCAGCCTGACCAGCCAGCTGATCGGCAGCCTGCTGGGCGTGCTGGTGGCGTTGGCCGGCGGTTTTGCGGTGTATGGACTGCTCAGGCTGACCGTGGGCCTGCGCTTGACCCAGGAGCAGGAGTACTACGGCGCCGACCTGTCGATCCACAAGATCGGTGCGGTCAGCCAGGATTGATTCCGGTCCTACGCTCACCTGAGCCGTCGTAGGGTTCGCCGCCGGTTCCGGGCTGAGCAGCGCAAGTCACCGTGGGGGCTTCCATAATCCTGGCCCTTGGCTATGCTCTAGCGCCATGACGAGGGGGAATGCTTCCCCGGTGACAGGCAACACCGGCCAAGGGTCGGGTGCGATGGAGTGGGCATGGAGCGGCTGTTTTCCCTGCAAGGGCTCAGGGGCGTTGCAGTGTTGGGCGTGGTGCTGTTCCACATGACCTCGGTAGAGGCCAAGTATTCCGGCGGCGACCGGCTCCTGCCGCAGTGGCTGGAGTTCTTCCAGCTGGGCGTCGACCTGTTCTTCGTGATCAGCGGTTTCGTCATGGTGATCGTCAGCCGCGGGCGCTTTCAGGATGGCCGCGAGGCGCAGCGCTTCCTGTATAACCGGGTGTCGCGGATCTACCCCACCTACTGGCTCTACTACTTCATCACCCTGGCGGTGTACCTGGTGCAGCCGGGCATGGTCAACAGCGGCCATGGCGAGTCCAACCTGCTGGCTTCTTTCCTGCTGTTGCCCAGTGACAAGGTGCTGCTGGTGATGGTGGCCTGGTCATTGGTCTTCGAATTGTGGTTCTACCTGGTGTTCAGCGCCTTGCTGCCCTGGCAGGAGCGCCGCCTGCCGATGTTCCTGGCGCTGTGGGCGGTGGTGCTGGTGGCGTTCAACGCCATGCAGGACTGGCAGGACTATTCACCGGTGGTGCAGATCATCCTGCACCCCTATGCGCTGGAGTTCATCGCTGGGGCGGCGTTGGCGCTGTTCTTCTACAGCCCGGCCAGCGCCAGGCTGCCCGACCGCCTGGTGCGGGCGCTGCTGGGGCTGGCAGCGCTGCTGGGCGTGCCGCTGATCGGCTACCTGCAGCTGTTCGAGGGGCATGGCCTGGCGCGCATGCTGGTGGTGGGCGTGGTGTTCGGCACCCTGGTCCTGGCCACGGCACTGCTGGAGCGCCGTGGCCTGCTGAGCCCTACGCCAGCACTGGTCGTCGTCGGCGACATGTCTTACACGGTCTACCTTTCGCACTTGCTGGTGCTCGGTGTGATCGGCCGTGTGTGGCTGTGGTGGGGCGGCTCGCCGCTGAGCCTGCTGGACAATTTCCTCTTTACGCTGCTGATGCTCGCGGCGGTCCTGTGCTACGGCTGGGTTGGCTACCGTTGCTTCGAAAAGCCGGTACTGGATCGCGCCAACGCTTTCAGCAAGCGGTACTTCGGGCAGCGTCGGGCGCTGGCGCAGTCCTGATGCGAGTTTCAGCTCGCCCAGGCGCCGGGCAGGACCTAGAATGAGCACTCGTTCATGTCTGCTCTGGTGGTCAAGGTGTCCCCCATGCCTCCTGAATGCCGGTTGTTCGGCACCGTGGGTTGTCATCTTTGCGAGGTGGCCGAGTCGGTGTTGATGCCGCTGGTCGAACATGGCCTGCTGGTCGAACTGGTGGATATCGCCGAAGACGAGCATCTGGCCGAAGCCTATGGTTTACGTATCCCGGTATTGCGCCGCGTCGATAACGGCGCAGAATTGGACTGGCCGTTCGACACTGAACAGGTGGCCGGCTTTTTGACTTCTTGAGCCGGACAGGCCCGCCTTGAATATCGATACCCGCATCAAGTACCGCCATCTGGTGTGCTTTCTCGAAGTGGCCCGCCAGGGCAGTCTGGCCAGGGCGGCTGACCAGTTGGCAATCAGCCAGCCGGCGTTGTCCAAGGCGCTCAAGGAGCTGGAAGGGCTGCTCGGTGCCACGCTGTTTCTGCGGGGTAAGCAGGGCGCGCAATTGTCCGAGGCCGGGGTGGCGTTCATGCGCTTTGCCGGACCCAGTGTCCAGGCCCTGCGTGAGGGCGTCAACAGCCTGCGCTCCGGAGAGCATGAGACCGCCACGGTGCGCCTCGGTGTGCTGTCCACCGCCGAAAGCCTGCTGATGCCCGAGGTGCTGACCCGCCTGCATGCGCGTCACCCGGCGCTGGTCATCAGCGTGATGACCGGGCCCAGCGCCTACCTGCTTTCGCAGCTGCGCGTCGGCGAGCTGGACCTGGTGATCGGGCGCATGACCGACAGCCCGCAGATCCAGGGGCTGAGTTTCGAACACCTGTACAACGAATCCATGACCCTCGTGGTACGTCCCGGCCACCCGTTGCTGGCTACGCCATTACGCCGCGAATGTCTGCAGGACTACCCCTGGGTGCTGCCGCTGGCAGGCACCACCATTCGCGCCTTCGCCGACAGCCTGTTCGTGCAGCATGCCATCCAGCCCCCGCGCCAACGCCTGGAGACCCTGTCGCTGACCCTGAGCCGCCGCTACGTGGAGCGCAGCGACGCCATCTGGATCGCGCCGCGCGATGCCGTGCTGCAAGAGCTTCAGGAGGGCGCCATGTGTGAGCTGGACATGGGCATGCGTGAACCGGGCGGCTCCATCGGCCTGTGCAGCAACCCCGCAGTGCCGCTGTCGCGCGCAGCGCTGTGGTGCGTGGAGCAACTGCGCGAGGTGGGTGGCGCTTATCGCGAGGGCGCGTACGCCTGATTATCCATAACCAAATGGTTATGGATTGGCGCTGTTTTTTCAGTTTTCGCAACCTTGGCCACACGGGACACTGCGTCCACCGTGAAGCGTCGCCCTCTGTCGCCGTAGGGCACGCCAGCGATTCCATAACAACAACGCCAAGGACACCCGCCATGTCTGTTGCCGACAACAGCCGTTTCGTCATTCGTGACCGGAACTGGCACCCCAAAGCCCTGACGCCTGACTACAAGACCTCCGTGCTGCGCTCGCCGCGCCAGGCGCTGGTCAGCATTCCCCAATCGATTTCCGAAACCACCGGCCCGGACTTCTCGCACCTGGTCTTCGGCCGCCACGACAACGACCTGCTGCTGAACTTCGATCACGGTGGCCTGCCCATCGGTGAGCGCATTCTGGTTGCCGGGCGGGTGGTGGACCAGTATGGCAAGCCGGTGCCCAATACCCTGGTAGAGATCTGGCAAGCCAACGCCGGTGGCCGCTATCGCCACAAGCGCGACAGCTACCTGGCGCCCATCGACCCGAACTTCGGCGGCGTGGGTCGCACCCTGACCGACCGCGACGGCAATTACAGCTTCCGCACCGTCAAGCCGGGCCCGTACCCATGGCGCAACGGCCCCAACGACTGGCGCCCGGCGCACATCCATGTGTCGGTGAGTGGTCCGGCCATTGCCACCCGGTTGATCACCCAGCTGTATTTCGAAGGTGACCCGCTGATTCCGCTGTGCCCGATCGTCAAGTCGATTGCCGACCCTGACGCCGTGCAGAGCCTCATCGCCCGCCTGGACATGGGCATGGCCAACCCGATGGATTGCCTGGCCTACCGCTTCGACATCGTGCTGCGTGGCCAGCGCCAGACCCACTTCGAGAATCGCTGAGGAGCCCGCCATGCCTGTTCAATTGCTGCCGGAAACGCCGTCGCAGACCGCCGGCCCCTATGTGCACATCGGCCTGGCCCTGGAAGTGGCCGGCAACCCGACTCGTGAACTGGAGATCTGGAACCAGCTGGCCAAACCCGGTGCGCCGGGCGAACACATCCTGTTGCTGGGCAACGTGTTCGATGGCAATGGCCAACTGATCCGCGATGCCTACCTGGAGTTTTGGCAAGCCGATCATCAGGGCAACTATGACCCCACCTACGACCCGGCGCGGCCGTTCAACGGCTTCGGGCGCACCGCCACCGATGACGACGGCGTCTGGCGCCTGCACACCGTCAAGCCGGGCGTGGTACGCAACGCCGCTGGCGTGCCGATGGCACCGCACCTGAACGTGTCGCTGTTTGCCCGCGGTATCAACATCCACCTGCATACCCGCCTGTATTTCGACGACGAGGCCGCTGCCAACGCCGCCGACCCGGTGATCAACCTGGTGGAACAGGCCCAGCGTCGGGAAACCCTGGTCGCGCGGCGTTGCACGGTGGACGGCCAACTGGCCTACCGTTTCGACATTCGTGTGCAGGGAGAAGGGGAGACGGTGTTCTTCGACTTCTGAGCCATTGCGCGTGCACCCCCAGGCACCTGTCGAACGCGGCAGGTGCCTTTCCGTCATATAAGAACAAAAGGAAATCCCATGACGCTTGCCAAGAACGAGTCCGGGGGCGTGACCCTGGATGTGCAGCGCTTCATCAACGAACAGCCGCTGTCTGCCTATCAGTGGCGAGTCGTGGTGCTGTGCTTTCTGATCGTCTTTCTCGACGGCCTGGACACCGCTGCCATGGGCTTCATCGCCCCGGCGCTGAGCCAGGACTGGGGCATTCCACGTTCCAGCCTCGGCCCGGTGATGAGTGCCGCACTGATCGGCATGGTCTTCGGTGCCTTGGGCTCCGGCCCCCTGGCTGACCGCTTCGGACGCAAGCTGGTGCTGGTCGGTGCGGTGTTTCTGTTCGGCCTGTTCAGCCTGCTGTCGGCGTACAGCACCAGCCTCGACCAGTTGCTCGTGCTGCGCCTGCTCACCGGTGTCGGTCTGGGTGCGGCGATGCCCAATGCGACGACACTGCTGTCCGAATACACCCCTGAGCGTCTCAAGTCGTTGCTGGTCACCAGCATGTTCTGCGGCTTCAACCTCGGTATGGCCAGTGGCGGGTTCGTCTCGGCCAAGCTGATTCCGGCCATGGGCTGGCACAGTCTGTTGCTGCTCGGCGGCATCCTGCCGCTGGTCCTGGTGCTGGCCCTGGCGTTGTGGCTGCCGGAGTCGGCGCGCTTTCTGGTGGTCAGCAATCGCGGTGCCGACAGGGTACGCCGGGTTCTGGCGCCCATCGCCCCGCAGGCCATGGCCGGGGTCACGGCGTTCAGCGTGCCCGAGCAGGCCAGCGTGTCGAGTCGCAATGTGCTCAAGGTGGTGTTTTCCGGTACTTACAGCGTCGGTACCGTGCTGTTGTGGCTGACCTATTTCATGGGCCTGGTGATCGTCTACCTGCTGACCAGCTGGTTGCCGACCCTGATGCGCGACAGTGGCGCAAGCATGGAGCAGTCGGCGATGATCGGCGCGCTGTTCCAGCTCGGCGGGGTGCTCAGTGCGGTGGGTGTGGGCTGGGCGATGGATCGTTACAACCCGCACAAGGTGATCGGCATTGCCTATGCCTTGGCCGGCGTATTCGCCTGGTTGGTGGGCAAGAGCCTGGACAGCGTGCTGCTGCTGGCCAGCCTGGTGCTGGTGGCCGGCATGTGCGTCAACGGTGCGCAGTCGGCGATGCCTTCGCTGGCGGCGCGTTTCTACCCGACCCAGGGGCGCGCCACCGGGGTTTCCTGGATGCTCGGCATCGGCCGTTTCGGTGCGATTCTCGGTGCCTGGGCCGGGGCGACCCTGCTGGGTCTGGGCTGGAATTTCGAACAGGTGCTGACCGCGCTGATCGTACCGGCCTCGCTGGCGGCGCTGGCCGTTTTGCTCAAGGGCCGCTTCAGCCATGCGGATGCCACTTGAGCGTGCAGCGCGCACCATGAACAGTCTTCAACGGGAGCCATGATTTGAGCACACCGAGCAATCAACTATTCGACGCCTATTTCACCCAGGCGCCGATGCGTCGGATCTTCTGCGATGCCGGGCGGCTGCAGGGCATGCTGGACTTCGAGGCCGCGCTGGCGCGTGCCGAGGCGCGCACCGGGTTGATCCCCCAGGCGCTGGTGGCGGACATCGAGGCGCAGTGCAAGGCCGAGCTTTACGACTTCCAGGCCCTGGCCGTGGCCATCGGCAGTGCCGGCAATTCGGCGATTCCGCTGGTCAAGGCCTTGGGCAAGCGCATCGCCGCGCACAACCCTGAAGCCGAGCGCTACGTGCACATGGGCGCCAC
Source organism: uncultured Pseudomonas sp. (assembly GCF_913777995.1). GTDB lineage: Bacteria > Pseudomonadota > Gammaproteobacteria > Pseudomonadales > Pseudomonadaceae > Aquipseudomonas. Next base: position 38,068 of record NZ_CAJYVE010000053.1, read on the forward strand.
CAGCCAGGATGCGATGGACACCGGGCTGGTGCTGCAGCTGCGCCAGGCCATCGGCCTGCTCGATCAGGACCTGGAGCGCCTCGCCGAGGCCCTGGCGACCCAGGCGCAGCGCCATGCGGATACCCCCTTGGCCGGACGTACCTGGTTGCAGCAGGCGACGCCGGTGACCCTGGGCATGAAGATCGCTGGCTGGCTGGGAGCGGTCACCCGCCACCGGCAGCGCCTCGCCGAGCTGCGCCCGCGCCTGCTCAGCCTGCAGTTCGGCGGCGCCTCCGGCAGCCTGGCGGCGCTCGGCGAGTCGGCGTTCGAAGTCGCCCAGGCACTGGCCGAGGAGCTGCAACTGCAACTGCCCGAACAGCCCTGGCACACCCAGCGTGACCGGCTGGTGGAGTTCGCCAGCCTGTTGGGCCTGATTGCCGGCAGCCTGGGCAAGCTGGGCCGCGACCTCAGCCTGCTGATGCAGACTGAAGTGGGCGAGGTGTTCGAGCCGGCCGCGCCGGGCAAGGGAGGGTCATCGACCATGCCGCACAAGCGCAACCCGGTGGCCGCAGCGGTGCTGATCGGCGCCGCGACGCGCGCGCCAGGGTTGGTCGCGACCATGCTTGCGGCCATGCCCCAGGAGCACGAGCGCAGCCTGGGGCTGTGGCATGCCGAATGGGAGACCTTGCCGGAACTCTGCTGCCTGGTATCCGGCGCATTGCAGCAGGCATTGCTGGTGGTGCCCGGGCTGGAGGTCGACGCGGCACGCATGCGCACCAACCTGGAGTCCACCCAGGGGCTGGTGCTCGCCGAGGCGGTGAGCATCGCCCTGGCCCAACGCATTGGCCGCGATGCCGCCCACCATCTGGTCGAGCAGAACTGCCGACGCGCCGTGCAGCAGGGCACGCATCTACGCCAGGTGCTGGGCGCCGATGCCGAAGTCGCCGCGCAGTTGTCCGCCGACGAGCTGGACCGCCTGCTCGACCCGGCCCACTACTTGGGCCAGGCGCGCCGCTGGGTCGCGCGTGCCGTGGCCGAACACCAACATTTCAATGCTTCGAGGACATCCGCATGAACGAAAAGGAACGCTATGAAGCCGGCATGCAGGTACGCCGCGCGGTACTGGGCGATACCCATGTCGACAACAGCCTGAAGAAACTCACGCCATTCAACGAAGAGTTCCAGGAAATGATCACCCGGCATGCCTGGGGCGACATCTGGACCCGCCCGGGCCTGCCGCGGCACACCCGCAGCCTGGTGACCATTGCCATGCTGATCGGTATGAACCGCGAAGGCGAGTTGCGCCTGCACCTGCGGGCGGCAAAGAACAATGGCGTGACCCGTGACGAAATCAAGGAAGTGCTGATGCAGAGCGCCATCTATTGCGGCATTCCGGCCGCCAACGCGACCTTCCATATGGCCGAGGAGGTGTGGGACGAGTTGGGCGTGGAATCGCTCTGAGTCTCGTGGCTGCCGCCGCGCCCGAGCGGGGTGAGGCAGCCAGCGCACAGGCATGAAAAAAGCCTGCCAGGATCACTGGCAGGCTTTTTCGTATCGACAGCGGTCAGAGGATCGACAGCGGGTAGCTGATGATCACGCGGTTCTCGTCGAACTGGTTGGTGCTGAAGTCGCGGCGCATGGTCGAGTTGCGCCATTTGACGCTCAGGTTCTTCAGGCTGCCTTGCTGGAACACATAGGCCAGCTCGGTCTCCCGCGCCCACTCCTTGCCGTCGGTGATGGCGCCGGTATGCACGTTGTCACCCTTGATATAGCGGTTCATCAGGGTCAGGCCAGGCACGCCCAGGGCGCCGAAGTCCAGGTCGTTACGCACCTGCCAGGAGTGCTCCTTGGCGTTATCGAAGCTGGAGTTGTAGCTGTCGTTGGCCAGGGTGCCGCCGCTGGTGCCGTTCACGCGCATCCACAGGCTGTCGCCGCTGACTTTCTGCAGACCGACATAAAAGGTGCTGAAACCGTAGCGAGCCGAGAGCATGGCCGACCAGGTCTTGTTGTCCAGGCTGCCGGCCAGCGACTGACCATCGTCCTTGCCGATGAAGTAGCCGAGGTTGGCGCCAAGGGTCCAGTCGCCCAGCGGCTGGCTGTGCACCAGGTTGTAGTATTGCTGGTGGTAGATGTCTTCCAGCTGTGCGTACCAGGCGCCGACCTGGGTGCGTTTTTCGTTGAAGGTGTATTCGCCCCCGGCGAAGTTGAAGCGGTCGGAGGTGAAGCCGGCCCGGCCGTTCATGAACATCGCCTGCATGCTGGCATCGTTGCGCGGGCTGTTGTCGCGGAACTGGCCGCCGTACAGGGTCACGCCGTCGATTTCCCGAGAGGTGATCTGCGCGCCCTGGAAGGTCTGGGGCAGCGAGCGGCCATCGTCGGAACGCAGGATCGGCAGCACCGGCATCCATTCACCGACTTTCAATTCGGTCTTGGAAAAACGCATCTTGCCGGCGACGGCCAGGCGCCCGAAGTCGTCGGCCGGGCGGCCATCGTCGTGGATCGGCAGCAGCTGGGTGCCGCCCGACCCCTTGCCGCCGTCGAGCTTGAGCGAGTACATGCCCAGGACATCGACACCGAAGCCGACCGTGCCCTGAGTGAACCCGGAGCGCGCATCGAGGATGAAACTCTGGGTCCATTCCTGGGCGCCATTCTGCGCGTTGGCCGGGTCGACGAAGTTGCGGTTGAAGAAGAAGTTGCGTAGGTTCAGACCGACCTTGGCGTCGTCGACGAAGCCGGCGGCCTGGCTGGCCAGTGGAAACAGGGTGGTGGCGGCGAACAGCGCGCAGAGGCTGCCCTGGGTTTTGCGGGGTTGGAGAAAGCGCATTGGCTTGAGCCTTTTTTGTAGTTATAGGTGAAGTGAATCGCGAAGGGTGTCACTCGGGGAAATACTGCGGGGCATGGGTCTGGCCTGCAATTGATCGAAAACGGTTTTGGGCGATTATCGCACGTTAATTAACTGGTTAGAACATAATGGGCGAGACGCCGCGCCTGTGGGCTGAGACGCTTGTCCGACGGGGGCTGCATCCAATGTTCAGGCCCGCCGCTTTTTTCATCTGCTGCCGTTTCATGCCTGCCTAAGGAAGACCGATGAGCACGACCAGCACGCCATTGTCCGGCGTCAACCATCCTCTCAAGGGAATCAGCTTCATTCTCCTGGCGACCTTTCTGTTCGCCAGCCACGACACCCTTTCCAAGTACCTGTCCGGGTTCTACCCGGTGATGCTGGTGGTCTGGGCGCGCTACCTGGTGCATACCCTGCTGATGAGCTGCATTTTCATGCCGTCGTCCGGCCTGCGGGTGCTGCGTACCAAGCGTCCGCTGTTCCAGATATTGCGCGCCCTGGCGCTGCTCGGCACCAGCCTGCTGTTCACCAGCAGCCTGCTGTTCATTCCCCAGGCCGAGGCTACGGCGGTCAACTTCCTGGCGCCCTTGCTGGTGACTGCGCTGTCGGTGCCGCTGCTGCGCGAGCAGGTCACCCGGGGCCAGTGGATCGCGGTGATCGTCGGCTTTTCCGGGGTGCTGATCATCATCCACCCCGGTGGCGAGCTGTTCACCCCGGCGATCCTGCTGCCGTTGTCCTCGGCGCTGTGCTTTGCCCTGTACCAGCTGCTGACCCGGCTGGTCAGCCCCTATGACAGCCCCACCACCAGCAACTTCTTCGCCGGGCTGTTCAACACCCTGGTGATGAGCGCACTGGTGCCGTTCTTCTGGGTGACCCCGGAACTCAAGCACTGGCCGTTCCTGCTCGCCCTGGGCGGTTGTGGCATGGCTGCCCACCTGCTGCTGACCCAGGCATTCCGCTACGCCGCGCCGGCGATGCTGGCACCGTTCAGCTACTGCCAGATCGTATTTGCCGGGCTGCTGGGCTGGCTGGTGTTCTCCCACATGCCGCCCCTCGATGCGCAGGTCGGCATCGCCATCATCTGTCTCAGCGGCCTGGCCGCTGCCTGGCAGCAACGCAAGCGTTGAGGCGCTGATCGGAGCGGCCCATTCTCGATTGGCGTTACGGCCAGCAAGCAGCCCTGCAAAAACAAAGGCCCGGTGACGTTCGCCACCGGGCCTTTGCCTTGCCTGCCGGGTTGATCAGTCTTTCAGGTCCGGCACTTCCCGCGGTGCCATGAAGTACATCCAGGTCAGGGCGATGAAGTACATCGACGGAATCAGCATGAACAGAATGCTGTAGTTGTTGTTGGTGGCGGTGAGGACCGCCCCCACGATCTGGGTCATGAACATGCCACCGATCGCCGCGCACATTCCGCCGAAGCCGAACACCGTGCTCATCAGGTGCTTGGGCGTGTAGTCCATCACCAGGCTCCAGATGTTCGCGGTCCAGGCCTGGTGCGCGCCGACCGCCAGGGCGATGGCCAGTACCGCGACCCACAGGCCGCTGGCGTTGGCGGCGAACACCACGCTGCAGATGGTCAGGGCGAAGGTCAGCATCGACACCAGGCGCGCCTTGCTGGGCTTCATGCCGCGACCGATCAGCCAGGACGACAGCACGCCGCCGCCGATGCTGCCGAAGTCGGCGGTCAGCCAGATGAGAATCAGCGGGATGCCCATTTGCGTCACGCTGATGCCCAGGCTGTATTGCTGGTTGAGAAACGGCGGCAGCCAGTACAGGTAGAACCAGAACACCGGCGCGGTGATCGAGTAGGCCAGGGCGAAGGCCCAGGTGCCGCGCATCTTGAGAATGTGCGAGAACGGCACCTTGACCGGCTCGGGCTCTTTCGCCTGGTTGATGTAGTCCAGTTCGGCCTTGCTGACGGTCGGGTGCTCTTCAGGGTTGTAGTACTTCAGGCGCCAGGCCACGACCCAGAACAGGCCCAGGAAACCCATGGCCAGGAATGCCGCTTGCCAGCCCCAGACGCTGAGGATGATGGGCAGCAGGGCGGGGGTGATCATCGCACCGACGTTGGTGCCGGCGTTGAAGATGCCGGTGGCGACCGCACGCTCGCCGGCCGGGAACCACAGCCGGGTGGTCTTCACGCAGGCCGGGTAGTTGGCCGCTTCGGTCAGGCCGAGGATGAAGCGGCAGACCATGAAACCGACTGCCGAGGTGGCCAGGCCGTGGGCGCCGGTGGCGACGCTCCATAGCAGCACGGCGAGGAAGAAGGCGCGCTTGACGCCGACCTTGTCGATAAAGCGACCCTGCAGCAGGAAGCCGACGGCATAGCCGACCTGGAACCAGAAGTTGATGTTGGCGTAGTCCATGGTCGTCCAGCTCATTTCCTTGGCCAGGATAGGCTGCATGACACCCAGGGCGGCGCGGTCGATGTAGTTCAGGGTGGTGGCGAGAAACACCAGGGCGAGCATGCCCCAGCGGGTCTTGCCCACGGCCATGGCGCCGCGGATCTTGTCGCCGATGCCGGCGCGTGCAGCGCTGGCCAGGGGGTTGGTCTGTGTGTTGAGCATGATGGTTCGATCATCCGTTCCAGGACTGCGCCATGGGCGCCAGCCGGACTGAGAAACAACTCGCTGTACTGCAGACCGTCAGGCCGGTTCTGTGTCGTCGCCATCGGGGCCTTGGACCCAGGGGCGTGGCGCAGGGGCTGACGCGAGGAGCGAGCGCGCAAGAATGCTGCAGGCGATCCGCGTTGACCAGTTAAATGGTCGAACAGGTTCGTCTGTTGGAAGTCTCAGTGGGTGGAAGCGTGCGTGCGGGAGAGTCGGGGAGGGCGCGCATGAGCAGTATCCTGTTCTTGAAATTGTTATGGAGGTTCATCGGGCACAGCGACAAACAAGGCAGAACGAGACGAAAGGGTCAGGCTGATTCGTCACACTGCGAAACAGATGTTGTGCGTTGCGCAAATCGCCGTCAATCAAGCATTTTGGGTTTTGTTCGATAAACGAACGAAAAACTAACCGGTTCGTACATAACAGGTTGCCTGTGACAGGCGGCATGCGAATACTGAAAACTTGCCCGTTCTGCGTCCAGGCCCTTGGCCTGGCAGGCGGCGCGATCCAGTGGCGGCCCCTGAGCCGCGCTCGTCCAGGAGTACAATAATATGCAGCGTTCCATTGCCACCGTTTGCCTGAGCGGTACCTTGCCTGAAAAGCTCGAAGCCATCGCCGCGGCCGGTTTCGACGGTGTCGAGATTTTCGAAAACGACCTTCTGTACTACGACGGCAGCCCGCGTAACGTGCGGCAGATGTGCGCCGACCTGGGCCTGGCCATTACCCTGTTCCAGCCGTTCCGCGATTTCGAGGGCTGCCGCCGCGACCGCCTGCAGCGCAACCTCGACCGTGCCGAGCGCAAGTTCGACCTGATGCAGGAGCTGGGTACCGACCTGGTGCTGGTGTGCAGCAACGTCGCCGCTGACTCCCTGGGCGAGCGCAGCGTGCTGCTCGATGACTTGCACCTGCTGGCCGAACGCGCCGATGCCCGGCGCCTGCGCATCGGCTATGAGGCACTGGCCTGGGGACGGCACGTGAATACCTGGCAGCAGGTCTGGGACCTGGTGCAGGCCGTTGACCATCCGGCACTGGGCGTCTTGCTCGACAGCTTCCACACCCTGTCGCTGAAGGGCGACCCCAGCGCCATCGCGCAGATTCCCGGTGACAAGATCTTCTTCGTGCAGATGGCCGATGCACCGCTGCTGGCCATGGATGTGCTGGAGTGGAGCCGGCACTTCCGTTGCTTCCCCGGGCAGGGCGAGTTCGACCTGGCGGGCTTCCTCGCACCGATCCTGCGCAGTGGCTACACCGGCCCGCTGTCGCTGGAGGTATTCAACGACGGTTTCCGCGCCGCACCGACCCGCGCCAATGCCGCCGATGGCTTTCGCTCGCTGCTTTATCTGGAAGAGAAGACCCGTCAACTGCTGGCCGAGCAGGATGCGGCGGTCGAGCCGCAACTGCTGTTCAATCCGCCGCCGGCCAGCCCGCTGGACGGTATCGAGTTTCTCGAATTCGCGGTCGACGAAGACCACAGCGCACGCCTGCAGGGCTGGCTGGAACGCCTGGGTTTCGCCCGGTTGGGTAAGCACCGCTCGAAGGCGGTGAAGCTCATGGGGCAGGGCGATATCCGTATCGTGCTCAACGCCGAACCCTATTCCTTTGCCCACGGTTTCTTCGAAGCCCATGGCCCGTCGCTGTGCGCCACGGCCTTGCGCGTCGCGGATGCACCGCAGGCCCTGGAGCGGGCGCGGGCCTTCAAGGGCCAGCCGTATCGCGGCCTGGTCGGTCCCAACGAGCGCGAGGTGCCAGCGGTGCGAGCGCCGGACGGCAGCCTCATCTACCTGGTGGACCGCGCCGAGCCGGGGCAGTCGATCTACGACAGCGACTTCGTCATCGACAGCGCCGCCGTGCCCCAGGGCAGCCTGCAGCGTATCGACCACATGGCCATGGCCCTGCCGGCCGACAGCCTGGACAGCTGGGTGCTGTTCTACAAAGGGCTACTGGACTTCGAGGCCGACGATGAAGTGGTGCTCCCCGACCCCTATGGGTTGGTGAAGAGCCGCGCACTGCGCAGCCGCTGCAGCAGCGTGCGTCTGCCGCTGAACATCTCGGAGAACCGCAACACGGCCATCTCCCACGCGCTGTCCACCTATCGCGGCTCTGGCGTGCATCACATCGCCTTCTCGTGCGAGGACATTTTCGCCGAGGTGCGGCGTGCCAAGGAGGCCGGTGTGCCGCTGCTGGAGATTCCGCTGAACTACTATGACGACCTGGCGGCGCGCCTGGATTTCGACGATGAGTTCCTCAGCGAACTGGCCTACTACAACGTCCTTTATGACCGCGACAGCCAGGGTGGCGAGCTGTTTCACGTGTACACCGAGGCGTTCGATGGGCGCTTCTTCTTCGAAATCATCCAGCGCAAGAACGGCTACGCTGGCTATGGCGCGGCCAACGTACCGGTGCGCCTGGCCGCCATGGCCAAGGCCCGCAGCGGCGCCGCGCCCAAGGCCCGCCTTTAGGGCGCTTGTCTGCCCCCGCCGCCCGGCACGTACCGGGCGTTGGCGGTGGGCTTCCACGCACCGGCGCAGGGCTTCATAATCGCCGGCTAAACCGTGCTCGTGAGCCAATAATGAATACAATGACCGACTCCGCCGCGCCGCCTGCCGACACGCTGCGCAAGAGCCGCAAGAACAACCCGGAAAAGACCCGCGAAGACATCCTTCAGGCGGCCGTCGCCGAATTCGTCGCCCGTGGCCTGTCCGGGGCGCGGGTCGATGCCATCGCCGAGCGCACCCGCACATCCAAGCGGATGATCTACTACTACTTCGGCAGCAAGGAAGAACTCTACGTCCAGGTGCTGGAGAAGCTCTACGGCGACATCCGTACCACCGAAGGGCACCTGCACCTCGACGACCTGGAGCCCCACGCGGCGATCCGTCGCCTGGTGGAGTTCACTTTCGATCACCATGACCGCAACGTCGATTTCGTGCGCATCGTGTGCAACGAGAACATCCTCAATGGCGAGAACGTCAAGCAGTCCGAGGCCATCCATGCGCAGAGCCTGAACATCATCCGCACCCTGGACGCCATCCTGCGGCGCGGCGAAGCCAGTGGGGTATTCCGCGAAGGCGTGGATGCGGTGGACCTGCACATGCTGATGACTTCGTTCTGCTTTCATCGCGTGTCCAATCGTCACACCCTGGGGGCGATCTTCAAGATCGAACTGGCTGACGAACAGGTCAAGCAGCGCCACAAGACCATGATCTGCGACTCGGTGCTGCGTTACCTGCAGCGTTGAGTACAAGGCCGTGCCCCGCAGCTTGCCGGGGCGCGACCGGGGCGGTTCAGGCCGGCATGGAATGGAAGTGCGCCATCATCCGTTCGGCGTCAGCGGCCTGGCCGGTGAACAGTTCGAATGCCTTCACCGCCTGGAACACCGCCATGGTGGTGCCATCGAGGGTGCGGCAGCCCAACTGACGGGCCTGGCGCAGCAACTCGGTTTCCAGCGGGAAGTAGATGATGTCCGCGACCCAGAGTCCGCCGTGCAGCAGTTCGCCGGGCAGGGGCATGCCGGGCAGCTTGGCCATGCCCACTGGCGTGGTGTTGACCAGGCCGTCGGCGGCAGCCAGGGTGCTGGCCAGGTCATGACCCACCTGGGCACGGCCGCTGCCGAAATGCGCGTTGAGGTTGTCGACCAGGGCGCGGGCGCGCTCGCTGTCCACTTCGAAGATACTCAGGCGTTCGACGCCTTCGCTCAGCAGTGCGTGGGCCACAGCCGCGCCGGCACCTCCGGCACCCATCTGCACCACCAGGCGACGCGCAGCGCCGTCCAGTCCGCGCTTGAAGCCCTCGCCGAAGCCCAGGCAATCGGTGTTGTGGCCGATGCGCTTGCCATCCTTGAACACCACGGTGTTGACTGCGCCGATGCCACGGGCCTCGGCCGATAGCTCATCGAGCAGCGGAATTACCGCCTGCTTGCAGGGGAAGGTGATGTTCAGACCAGTGAAGCCGCTGGTGCGTGCGCCTTCGAGCAGGTTGGGCAGGGCGTGGCTGTCCAGGCCCAGCGCATCGATGTCGATCAGCCGGTACAGGTAGCGCAGGCCTTGTGCGTCGCCCTCATGCTCATGCAGCGCCGGGGTGCGCGAAGCCTGGATGCCGGCACCGATCAGGCCGACGAGCACGGAAGGTCGTTGAATCTGGCTCATGGGAAACTCTCTTGTTGTTGTACAGCACCGTTCGGGCTGAGCGCCCGCGTGGGTGCAGGATGCGTGTCGAGGAATGTACCAGATGGTTAATAGGCGCGCATGGGGCGTTCCAGAGCCTGCCGCGGAATCTGTTCGCTGATCGCCCAGTCTGCGTTTGGCCGACGGCAGTCGCCTGGCGCGCAGGCTTCAGGGATAATCGGCGCTTTTCGAGCATACCGAGCCCACGCATGACCGATTCGCCGTTCAACCCCGCCCGGCATCAGGCCAGCACCCTGTGCCTGCCTCCTGGCCCATGGCACACCGTGCTCGACTGCCTGTGCGCACGCTTTCCGGCGATCGACCGGGCGCAGTGGCTGGATCGCTTTGCCAGGGGGCGGGTGCTGGATGCCGACGGTCAGCCGATCAGCGTCGCGCTGGGCTATCGCGAGGGGATGAAGGTGCATTACTTTCGCGAAGTGGCCAACGAGATGCCGATTCCGGTGCAGGAGACCGTCGTGCATGTCGATGAGCATCTGGTGGTCGCCGACAAACCGCATTTTCTGCCAGTCATTCCGTCGGGCGAGTACGTCGAGCAGACCCTTCTGCGGCGCCTGATCAAGCGCCTGGACAATCCGCACCTGGTGCCGCTGCATCGCATCGATCGACACACGGCGGGCATCGTGCTGTTCTCCGCCCACCCGGGCAGTCGCTCGGCCTACCAGGCGCTGTTTCGTACCCGGAACATCGACAAGTACTACGAAGCCATTGCACCTGCCTTGCCGCACCTGGACTTTCCTCGCGAGCACGCCAGTCGCCTGGTGGATGGCGAGCCGTTCTTTCGCATGCAGGAGGCTGACGGCGCGCCCAATACCCTGACTCGCCTGGAGGTCCTGGAACGTCAGGATGCCTGGTGGCGCTACGGGCTGTTCCCGGTCACCGGCAAGAAGCATCAGTTGCGTGTGCACATGGCGGAACTGGGGGCGCCGATCCGGCATGACGCGTTCTATCCGCAGGTCGACAAGGTGCTCGCAGAAGACTTCCAGCGGCCCTTGCAGTTGCTGGCACGCGGGCTGCGCTTCAAGGATCCGCTCAGTGGCGAGGACAGGGTGTTCGAGAGCCGTTTGCGGCTGGAATTTCAGTAGGCGAGGCGGGCGAGGCGGGGAGGGCGAAGCGTTCGAAGCACACTTCGCCCGGCAGGTAAGGCTTACAGGTCCTTGACGGTACGCACCTGATCCTTGTTCACGCGGGTCTTCTTGCCATCGAGTTGCTGAAACTCGTAGAAACCGGAATCTTCGTCGAACTTGGGCGTGTCGACAGTCTGGATCTCGCGCCCGTCATTGAGGGTGATCACGGTTGGCGAGGCACAGCCGGCCAGCGAGGCAAGCCCCAGAGCAAGCAGGAAGGCGGCAGGAAGGGTCTTGTGTTTCATGGCTGTATCTCCGGATGGATGCTGGTTACAGACGACTAAGACGTGCAGCTTAGTCGCAAGTTCCCGGGGTTGGTCAATGGTCCGGCGCAGGGTCGGCCTGGCGCAGCAGCTCGGGCGTATTGAGATTGGCCAGCCGTGGGTCGCCTTCGGCACATTGCAGCGCCACTGGCCGCAGGGGTTGCAGCGCGCGACGCGGACTGCGCTCGCCACGTTGCCAGGCAGCCTCCAGCAGCGCCGCATGGCAGGTGGGAATGATGCACAGCAGGGGCTGCCAGTGCTCGCCCTCACGGACCATCACCGGTTGTCCGGGATGTTCTGCCGCCTGGCGGCGCAGCTCGTCGCACAGTTGGCGGTCGAGCTGTGGTACGTCGCAGGGCAGCACCAGCAGGAAGTCGTGACGGGCCATCGGCAGGGCGGCACGAATGCCTGCCAGCGGGCCATGGAAGCCCGGCTCGGCATCGCCCACCAGGCGGTCGGCGTAAGGCTGGTAGCGCGCCTGGTTGCGGTTGCAGGAGATGATCAGGTCGTCGGTCAACGGGCGCACCAGGGCGTGCAAGGTCTCCACCAGCGGCTTGCCGCGCCAGCTCAGCAGGCCCTTGTCCTGGCCGCCCATGCGTTGGCCCTGGCCGCCGGCCAGCAGAAGGATCGAGCAGGGTGGCAGGGGGCGGGCAGGTGTCGTGCTGGGCGGCATGGAGCGTCCGGTTCGGCGGTGGTGAGCAGCGCTGTGGTATAACACCGGCCTGCCCACTCCACAACCGGATCTCGTGTTCATGAGCGTCAAGCCCGATACGCCTTTTGTCCCTCTCAACATCGCCGTGCTCACCGTCAGCGATACCCGCACCCTGGAAACCGACAGCTCCGGGCAGATGTTCGTCGACCGCCTGAGCGCCGCCGGCCACGGGCTGATCGCCCGCGTGCTGCTCAAGGACGATCTGTACAAGATCCGCGCCCAGGTCGCCACCTGGATCGCCGACGATGACGTACAGGTGGTACTGATCACGGGGGGGACCGGCTTCACCGGTCGCGACAGCACCCCTGAAGCGGTGGCCTGCCTGCTCGACAAACAGGTCGATGGTTTCGGCGAACTGTTCCGGCAGATCTCGGTGCCGGATATCGGCACCTCGACCATTCAGTCCCGCGCACTGGCCGGCCTGGCCAATGGCACCCTGGTGTGCTGCCTGCCGGGCTCGACCAACGCGGTGCGTACCGGTTGGGACGGCATCCTCGCCCAGCAACTGGATTCGCGCTTTCGCCCGTGCAACTTCGTGGCCCACCTGAAGAAAGCCGAGCCCTGCGGCACGCGGGGCTGAGCGATGCTGATTCCTGTCGAACAGGCCCTCGCCAGCCTGCTGGCCAGCGCTGCCGCCAAGCCCATTGAAAGCTGTGAAACCCTGCCCTTGGCGCAAGCCCAGGGGCGCGTGCTGGCGCATGAGGTCATCGCCGGCCTGGACCTGCCGCCCTGGCCGAACAGTGCCATGGATGGCTATGCCTTGCGGGTTGCCGACGCGGGCGGTGCGCCGCTGGTGGTCAGCCAGCGCATCTTCGCCGGCCAGGCGCCTGAGCCGCTGCAGCCAGGCACCTGCGCGCGCATCTTCACCGGTGCGCCGCTGCCTGAAGGCGCCGATTGCGTCGAGATGCAGGAAAACGCCGAGCTGCTCGACGACGGTCGGGTGCGCCTGTTGCAGGCGCTCAAGCCCGGGCAGAACATCCGCCCTCAGGGCCAGGAATCCCGTGTCGGTGACCGGGTGCTGGCAGCCGGTACCCGCCTGGGGCCGGTGGAGCTGGGCCTGCTGGCCTCGCTGGGTATCGCCGAGCTGGCGGTGATCCGTCGCCCGCGGGTGGCGGTGCTGTCGACCGGCGACGAGTTGGTCGAGCCGGGACAGCCGCTGGGGCCGGGGCAGATCTACAACAGTAACCGCACTGTGCTGTGCAGTTGGCTGCGGGCGCTGGCCTGCGAGGTAGTGGATGCCGGGATCCTGCCGGACGATCTGGACCTGACCCGCCAGGCGCTGGCCGGTCTTGGCGACGTCGACCTGATCCTGTCTTCCGGCGGCGTATCGGTGGGCGAGGCGGACTTTCTCGGCCAGGTCTTGCGCGAGGAAGGCGAGCTGGCGCTGTGGAAGCTGGCGATCAAGCCGGGCAAACCGCTGACCTTCGGCCATTACAAGGGCGTGCCGGTGCTGGGCCTGCCTGGTAACCCGGCTTCGACCCTGGTGACCTTCGGTTTGCTGGCCCGGCCTTACCTGCTGCGGCGCCAGGGCGTCGAGGCGGTTGCGCCGCTGCAGTTCCAAGTGCCAGCGGGATTTGCCTGGAACAAGCCGGGCACTCGGCGCGAATACCTGCGCGGCCGTCTTGAGCAGGGGCGTGCGGTGCCTTACGGCAACCAGAGTTCCGGGGTGCTGCGCAGCGCTGCCTGGGCCGATGGATTGATCGAGGTGCGCGAGGGGGCGGTGCTGCTGGAGGGCGACCCGGTGGCGTTCATTCCCTTCAGCGAACTGCTGGGTTGAGTGCGCCATGGTGAGCCGTGAACGCATGAGCTAACCTCACACTGGCTGACAAGTTGGGCCCTGGAGCATGCCCTGGAGTATTGTTATGCAGTCTTTGCGTGTGGCCTGTGTCATTCCCACCTATAACGGACGTCGCGATCTCGAACGCTTGCTGGACTCGCTGCAGCGCCAGAGCGCGACGTTCGACACCCTGATCGTCGACTCCAGCTCCAGCGATGGCAGCCGCGAGCTGGCACAGTCACGCTGCGCCAACGTGGTGGTCATCGACAGCCGCGAGTTCAATCACGGCGGCACGCGGCAGATGATGGTCGAGCGCTTCGAGCATTACGACGTGTATGTATACATGACCCAGGACGCCTACCTGGAGCAGCAGGACGCCATCGCCAACATCCTGCTGCCGTTCGCCGACCCCAGGGTCGGCGCGGTCTGTGGCCGGCAGCTGCCGCACAAGGATGCCAACCTGCTGGCCCAGCATGCGCGGCTGTTCAACTACCCGCCGGTGTCACGTATCAAGACCCTCGACGATGCCCCGCAACTGGGGATCAAGACCCCCTTCATGTCCAATTCCTTCGCCGCCTACCGCCGTGATGCGCTGATGGCCGTGGGTGGATTTCCGCGTCACGTGATTCTTTCGGAAGACATGTACGTGGCGGCGAAGATGCTGCTCGGCGGCTGGAAGGTCGCCTATGAAGGCTCGGCGGTGTGCCGGCATTCGCACAACTACAGCCTGGCCGAAGAGTTCCGGCGCTACTTCGACATTGGCGTGTTCCAGTGCCGAGAGGCCTGGATCTATGAGCACTTCGGTGGCATCGCCGGCGAGGGCATGCGCTATGTGAAGTCGGAGCTGGCGTATATCGGCGTGCGGCGCTGGTGGTGGTGGCCGGCATCGATCCTGCGCAACGCGCTGAAGCTGGTCGCCTACAAGCTGAGCCGCCAGGAACGGCGCCTGCCCAGCCGCTGGAAGAAGCGCCTGGGCATGTACAAGCGTTTCTGGGACAGCCCCTACGCCTGACCGCCGTCCGCAGTGCACGCTCGAAGAGCAATCCAGGCCTCGACACATTTGCGTCTGGTGCACTTATAAACTGCCAGAATGTCAATTTTCCTGAACGCCAGCGCTCTTTAGACTGCCCGGGTATCCAATGACCCGGATTGTCCGTACATGACCTCCCTTGCCACGCCTGCCCTCGCCGAAGCGACACGGCCCGTTGCCCCCGCCGCCCCGGCGTTCGGTCTTGAGCGGCTGATCGGCCTGCTGGGTGTGTTGCTCGCGGTGCTGGTGGCGGGCATCAACGAGGGTGTCACGCGGATCGCCATGGCCGATATCCGCGGCGCGATGTTCATCGGCGCCGACGAGGCCAGCTGGCTGATCGCCTGGTATTCGGCCAGTTCGGTGGCGGCCATGGCCTTTGCGCCCTGGTTCGCGGTGACGCTTTCGCTGCGGCGCTTCACCTTGGGCGCGATCAGCGTCTTCGTGGCATTGGCGCTGCTGTGTCCGTTGGCACCGAACCAGGAAAGCCTGCTGGTGCTGCGCGTGCTGCAGGGCCTGGCGGCCGGCTGCCTGCCGCCGATGCTGATGACCGTGGCACTGCGCTTTCTGCCGCCACCGATCAAGATCTTCGGCCTGGCCGGCTACGCACTGACCGCCACCTTCGGCCCGGGCCTGGGGACGCCACTGGCTGCCTTGTGGGTCGAGTATTTCAACTGGCAATGGACGTTCTGGCAGGTCATCCCGCCCTGCCTGGTGGCGATGCTCGCGATCTCCCATGGCATCGTCCAGGATCCGCCGCGTCTCGAACGCTTGCGCCGTTTCAACTGGCGCGGCCTGCTGCTCGGCCTGCCGGCGATCGTCATGACCGTGCTGGGGCTGTTGCAGGGCAACCGTCTGGACTGGTTCGAGTCGTCGCTGATCAGCTGGCTGCTCGGCGGCGGCCTAGTGTTGATGGGGCTGTTTCTGATCAGCGAATGTTTCGTCGAGGTGCCGTTCTTCAACTTGCGCCTGCTGGCGGGGGGAAACCTCTCGCACGCCTTGCTGACCCTCGCCGGGGTGCTGGTGGTGCTCAGTGCCGTGGCCTCGATACCGTCAGCCTACCTGGCCCAGGTGCATGGTTACCGGCCCTTGCAGACGGCGCCGCTGACCCTGCTGGTGGCCTTGCCGCAGTTGCTGGTGCTGCCGCTGGTGGCCGCGTTGTGCAACATCCGCCGGGTGGACTGCCGCTGGGTGCTGTGCCTGGGTCTGTTGCTGCTGGGGCTGCATTGCGCGCTGGCGATGCAGATGACCTCGGCGTGGATCCGCGACAACTTCTACCTGCTGCAAGTGCTGCAGGTGTTCGGCCAGCCGATGGCCGTGCTGCCGTTGCTGATCCAGTCCACCAGCGGTATCGCGCCGCCCGACGGGCCGTTTGCGTCGGCCTGGTTCAATACCGTGCGCGGGCTGTCCACGGCGCTGGCCACCGGCTTGCTGGAGGTGCTGACCACGCGACGCGAGCATTTCCACTCGACCCACCTGGTCGACCGGCTCGGCAATGCCCCCTGGCTCGCCGCCGGTGAAAACACCCAGGCCCTGGCGCGGCGCCTGCACGAACAGGCTGTGGTGCTGACCAGTGCCGACCTCTATTACTGCATGGGCTGGCTGGCTGTCGCCCTGATCCTGCTGATTCCGGTCATGACCCGGCGCGTATATCCGCCGCGGGCATCGAACTGACTTTTTTCGGAGAGACCCCATGAAACTGACGTCCCGGCAGACCCTGACGGTCTGCGCAGGCGCCATCCTGGTCACTGGCCTTGGCCTGTATGCCCTGGCCGGCCAGGGTGACCGACAAAGCACCAACGATGCATTCATCGCCGCCGACTACTCGGTGGTGGCCCCCAAGGTGTCCGGTTTCATCAGCCAGGTGCTGGTGGAGGACAACCAGGCGGTCAAGGCCGGACAAGTGCTGGCACGCATCGATGACCGTGACCTGCAGGCGGCGCTGGCCGCTGCCGAGGCCGAGCAACAGGCCGCCGTGGCCCGGCGTGATGAAATCCGTGCCTTGCTGGAACGCCAGGATTCGGTGATCGCCCGTGCCCAGGCGGCGCTCAAGGCCAGCCAGGCGGCCGTGACCTTCGCCGCACAGGAGCGCACGCGCTACGAGCACCTGGCCGGTGCCGGGGCCGGTACGCTGCAGAACGCCCAGCAGGCGCGCACTCGTATCGAGACCGCCAATGCCCAGCGCACCAGTGCGCAGGCCAGCCTGGAGGCAGAGCGCAAGCAGGTGGATATTCTCACCGCACAATTGCACAGCGCCGAGGCTGCCTTGCAGCGTGCCGGCGCAGCGCTCGACCAGGCGCGCCTGCAGCTGTCTTATACGCAGATCGTCGCGCCTGTCGACGGCATGGTTGGCGAGCGTGCGCTGCGTGTCGGCAACTACGTGATGCCCGGCACCCGGCTGTTATCCGTGGTGCCGCTGCAGCAGGCCTATGTGCTAGCCAACTTCCAGGAAACCCAATTGACCGATGTCAGCGTCGGGCAGCCGGTGGACTTGCGCATCGACACCTACCCCGGCGCAGTGCTCAAGGCGCATGTCGACAGCATCGCCCCGGCCACCGGCGTGACCTTCGCTGCCGTTCGGCCAGACAACGCCACGGGTAATTTCACCAAGGTGGTGCAGCGTATTCCGGTGAAGATCGTTCTGGAGCCGGACCAGCCCCTGGCGCGCAAGCTGCGCGTCGGCATGTCGGTCGAGGCAAGCATCGAAACCTCCGCCGCACCCACTGGCCAGCCGGTGGTGGCGCGATGAGGCCGCTGGTGAGTATCGGCCTGGCCCTGCTTGTCTGCGCCACGATCACGGGCTGCCAGGTGGGCGAGGACTTCCAGCGCCCATCGTCCGCATCGTACGTGGAGTGGTTGCCGCAGCAGGGTGAACAGGCGGTGAGCCGTCCGGTGAGCGCGCCGATCGATGCGCGTTGGTGGGAGGTCTTCCACGACCCGCTGCTGTCTTCGCTGATCGATCGCGCCACGGCGTCCAACCTCGACCTGCGCATGGCCGCCATGCGCTTGGAGCAGAGCCGCGCGGCGTACCGGGTGACCGCCGGTGAGCGGCTGCCGAAGGTCGACGGCCAATTGGGCTACCAGCGTAAGCGCAACAGCGCCAAGGGCTTGAATGACCCCTCCGGCGAGCAGGGGCGGGCGCCGTTCGAACAGTGGGATACCGGCGTGACCGCCAGTTGGGAGCTGGATATGTGGGGGCGTGTGCGGCGCCAGAACGAGGCCGCTGGCGCCCAGGTAGAAATGGCCGAGCACGACCGCCGCGCCGCGCAACTGGCGCTGCAGGCCGAGGTGGCACGCCAGTACCTGGCCCTGCGCGGCGTGCAGAACAGCCTGGCAGTGACTCGCGAGAACCTGGAGCTGGCACGCAACAGCCTGAAGTTGTCTCAGGTGCGCCTGCAGGACGGCGTGGCCACCGACCTGGACGTCGCCGAAGCGGCTGCGGAAGTTTCCGGCATGGAGTCGCGCCTGCCGGTGCTGGAGCAGCGCCAGGCACAACTGATCAATGCGCTGGGGTTGCTGTTGGCCCAGGCGCCTCGCGCCTTGCAGAGCGAATTGCAGAAACCGGTACAGATGGCGGCGGTGCCGGTGCAGATTCCCGTGGGCCTGCCGTCAGAGTTGGCCGAGCGACGCCCGGACATTCGCCGCGCCGAGGCTCGCCTGCATGCCGCCACGGCCAGCGTCGGCGTGGCCAAGGCGGATTTCTATCCGCGCATCACCTTGTCCGGCAATGTCGGCTTGCAGGCCTTGCAGCTGTCGGACCTCGGCAGTTGGGGTGCCCGGCAGTTCGCTTTCGGCCCGCAACTCAGCCTGCCGATCTTTGAGGGTGGGCGTCTGCGCGGCCAGTTGCAAATGCGTGAAGCCCAGGAGCAGGAGGCGGCACTGGCCTACCAGCAGACGGTGTTGCGCGCCTGGCAGGAGATCGACGACGGCATGAGCCTGTACAACGCCAGCCAGTTGCAGCAGCGCAAGCTGCAGGAGGCCGTCAATCACAACCAGGCGGCCTTGCAGACGGCCAGACGGCAGTATGTCGCAGGCGCGGCGGACTTTCTCAATGTGCTGTCGGTGCAGCGTGCGCTGCTCAGTACCCAGCAGCAGTGGGTCGAAAGCTCGACCACCCAGGCTCAGGCGCTGGTGGCGCTGTACACGGCGCTGGGCGGTGGCTGGTAGCCTGGCTCAGGGCTTGATGGCAGCCTGTTCGTCAAGGCGGTCGGCCTCGAACAGCTGTTCCAGTTCCTTGCGCGCCTCGAGGGCGGTCTGCAGCACCTTGGCCGCATCGTCGTAGACCTCGTGCTGCGCGGCCAGCACCTCCTCGTCGTGGCGCTTGAAGCGCTCGATGCGGGCATCGGCCTGGGCCTGCGACAGCCCCAGGCCGAGCAGGGTCTGGCGACCCATCTCCAGGCTGGAGTGGAAGGTCTCGCGCACGGCGTGGGCGCCGACGTCGATCAGCTTGTGCACGTGCTGGCGGTTGCGCGCCCGGGCGATGATCTTGATGTGGGGGTAGAGCTTGCGCACCAGTTCGGCGGTCTTGATGTTGGTGTCCGGGTCATCGGTGGCGATGACGAAGAACTCCGCTTCATGAGCCTTGGCCGCACGGAGGATTTCCGGACGCAGCGGGTCGCCGTAGAACACCGGTACATTGCCGAAGCTGCGGGTGAACTCGATGGTTTCCACCGCCGTGTCGAGCGCTACGAAGGGGATGTGCTGGGCGCGCAGGATCCGCGCCACGATCTGCCCCATGCGGCCCATGCCGGCGATCACCACACGCGGGCTGTCGGTATGGATGTCGCGGTATTCCTCCGGCACCGGGGTGGCCTTGGCGCGCGGCTTGAGCCAGCGGGCCAGGACCATGAACAGCAGGGGCGTGATGGCCATCGACAGGGTGATGGTCAGTACCAGAATGTCGTACACCCGGCTTTCGAACAGGCCCTGGGCACTGCCGAGCTTGAACACTACGAAGGCGAACTCTCCGCCGGCTGCCAGCACCAGGCCCAGTTGCAGGGCGCTGGGGCGTTGCAGGCCGGCCGCCATACGACCGATGAAGAACAGCAGCGGCAGCTTGATGGCGACCAGCAGCAGGGTCAGGCCCAGTACGATCACCGGTTCGCGCAGCAACAGGCTGAGGTTGGCGCCCATGCCCACGCTGATGAAGAACAGGCCCAGCAGCAGGCCCTTGAAGGGCTCGATCTGTGCTTCCAGTTCATGGCGGTATTCGGAGTCGGCCAGCAGCAGGCCGGCCAGAAAGGCGCCCAGGGCCATCGACACGCCTGCCAGCTCCATCAGCCAGGCGGTGCCGATTACCACCAGCAGGGCCGTGGCGGTAGACACCTCCTGGATCTTGGTGCGTGCCACGATGCGGAAAACCGGGCGCAGCAGGTAGCGGCCGCCGATCACCACGATGGCGATGCTGCCGACCACTTCCACGGCATGGTTGAGGTTCTCCCCAGGGGCCAGGTTCTGGCTGGCACCGGCCAGCACCGGTACCAGGGCAATCAGTGGAATGGCGGCAATGTCCTGGAACAGCAGGATGGCGAACGCGGTCCGCCCGTGCGGGCTGGCCAGCTCCTTGCGTTCGGCCAGGCTCTGCAGCCCGAAGGCGGTCGATGAAAGGGCCAGACCCAGGCCCAGCACGATGGCCGTATTCAATGGCTGGTCGAAGGCCAGCAGGGCGACGCCGCCGATCACCACGCCACACAGCAGCACCTGCAGCATGCCGACGCCGAACACCGCCTTGCGCATCACCCAAAGACGTTTAGGCGACAGCTCCAGGCCGATGATGAACAGCAGCAATACCACCCCAAGCTCGGAAATATGACTGACACTTTCCGGATTTCCGATCAGCCCCAGCACCGAGGGGCCGATGATGACCCCGGCGAACAGGTAACCGAGCACGGAACCCAGTTGCAGGCGCTTGGCCAGGGGCACGGTCAGGACGGCGGCTAGAAGAAAGACGACAGCGGCCTGGAGCAGGCTGCCTTCATGGGCCATGGTGAAACTCCTTGCTGGGCATCGGGCTCAGGCCTTGCGCCTGAATGGAGCGCGCATTAAACACAGGCGGCGGGAGCAGGGCAACGCCGTTGGCGTCGCACCGAGCCGGCGAGTCGTGCCGACGGCGACCTATCGGCGTAACATAGGCAGGCTTTGGTGTAGCCTTGCGCTGCCTGTATCGAACCGATGGAAATCCTCATGAGCAATAAACAACGTCTGATCTACTCGATCCTCATCGCCCTGGGCGTACTGGCCATTATGCTGGGCCTGACCCATCTGCAGACGGCTGGGGTCATTAGCGAGAAAACCTTCCAGTACATCGCCATCGGCGTGGCCGTGCTGGTGGTGGTCCTCAACGGCATCATGCGCCGCAAGGTCCGGCGCTGAGTCAGCCGCAAACCGTGCTCAAGGCACTGTCGACCCAGGGTCGACGTCCAGCCAGTCCAGGGCGCGGGAGTGCAGCGAGTAGGTCTTGTCGTCGCCCAGCACGATCACGCCCTCGTCGCACAGGCGCTTGAGCACTTCACGCACGCTCAGGAAGGACAGGGGCACGTCCAGGCGTACCAACTGGCTGTGAATGCCGCGCACACCGAGGGCCTGGCCTTGGGTGCTGGCGGCCAGCAGTGTATCCAGCACCTTGAGCCGGACCAGGCTGGTGCGCAGCCCGAAGGCCTTGAGCAGCGCCCTGATCTGGTCATTGCTGCCGCGCTCCTGGTCAGGCGCCGCAGCGGTGTGCCGTGCGGCGTTCGTCGTCTGCCTCAGCATGGCGCGGGTGGTGTTTCCTTGGCGGTTGAGCATGCACAAACTCCCTTTCAGGCGCGTATCTTTTTCGGTTCACATTCAATAAGACGAATGAGTGCGCGAAAACCACATCGGCGCCAGGCAAAAAATATTCGCCTGAACCCCAATAACCCCCGCTCCTCCCTTGTGGCGGGGGGCTGTGGCCGTTCATGAAAGATTATTCAGAATGTGTACGAGCGATGATTCGACCCTGCCCCAGAGTGGGTGCGAGCCGAGAACGCACCATTCGTCGCTCGCTGGCTTGCCGATCAGGGAAAACTCGAATACTGTATGTGTATACAGTATTCGAGGGTTTCGATGATGTCTGCCAAGTTCCTTCCCCAGTCTGTTTCCAGCGAGTCACGGTATAGCAGCCTTTTCGAAGAGATGCAGCGTGAAGACTTCCTGGCGCTTGCAGCGGCCATGCGGCGCTTCAATCTCTTCGAGTCGCAGCTGGCCATGGCCGATGCGCTGGGTCATCCGGGTGAGTCCCGTCCTTTGCCAGAGTTGGAAGAGGTCCGTCGCATCGCCTGACGGGGCCAGGTAGGGCCGGGGTGCCGAGCTGGCACCCTGCGTGCTTTGTAATCCTGCTTGTTCGAAAATATATGAAACGTATATGATTCATTTATTTCCCGGCAGGAGCACCCCATGGGTCTCGTCAAGATTTCCGAGCACATGCACGCCAATGTGCGTTGTGCCAGCGCAGCATTCAGCCGTTCGATCAATGCTCAGGCTGAGCACTGGATGCGGGTCGGCATGCTGGCTGAACTCAATCCGTCCCTTTCCTATAGCGATATCTGTCAGTTGCTGCTCAATGCCGAAGGTAACGGCGGTATGGCGGCGGGCGTGCAGGTCCTGGATGCGGCTATTGCTGTCAAGGCGGCCTCATGAGCCGTGGTATTTCCATCAAGACCGAGCAGGATCTGGCTGCGCTGCGCATCTCCGGTCGTCTGGCGGCCGATGTGCTGGCGATGATCGCGCCACACGTCAAGGCAGGCGTCAGCACGCAGGCGCTGGACGACATCTGCAATCGCTACATCGTCAATGAACTGAAAGTGATCCCAGCCAACGTCGGTTATCACGGCTTCACCAAGACCACCTGCATTTCGCCCAACGCCGTGGTGTGTCATGGCATTCCCTCGGCGACCGACATACTCAAGGATGGCGATATCGTCAATATCGACGTAGCGGTCATCAAGGATGGCTGGTACGGCGATACCAGCCGCATGTACCTGGTGGGGGAGGTCAGTCCTCTGGCCAAGCGTTTGGTAGACACCACCTACGAGGCGACCTGTGCCGGTATTCGTGCCGTGCGCCCGGGCGCGACCCTGGGGGATATCGGTCATGCAATCCAGACGGTGGCGCACCGGGAATGCTTCAGCGTGGTGCGTGAGTACTGTGGTCATGGTATTGGTCGGGTCTATCATGAAGAGCCCCAAGTGCTGCACTACGGCTCGCCAGGCAAGGGATTGCGGCTCAAGCCGGGCATGGTGTTCACCATCGAGCCAATGATCAATGCTGGCAAACCCGGTACCCGCACTCTCGATGATGGCTGGACCGTGCTGACCCGTGACCTGTCGCTCTCGGCGCAGTGGGAGCACATGGTGGCGGTGACCGAGACCGGCTACGAGCTGCTGACGCCCTGGCCGGATGGCACTGGCGACTATCCCGCCGTCTGACCGTCGGGATTCAGCCCAATAGCCTGGGTCTTGCGTCTTGCGACGTTATGGCCCAGCAAGCCTGCGGGGCAGATCAGTCTTCCGCTGGCAGCGTCCAGAACAGCTGTACGCCACCATCATCTCGCCAGGCCAGGGTCACGTTGTCATTTTCGGCGATTTCTTCCAGCAAGCGCCCCCAGTCTTCGTCCAGATCGCCCGCCTGGCGCAGCAGCAGGGCGGTGCGTGCTTTCTGCGCAGTCGGAGAGTTGATGATCTTCTGGATGCGCATGCCGAGACGTTCATACGAGCCGGGCAGGGCGGCGGTCGCTGCGTTCTGTTGTGCCACGTGAGTGCTTCCTGTTTTGCTGTATGCACATACAGTATTTGAATGGTCTGGCTTTGGCAATCCTGATCATGGCTCGGTGGCGGGAGCCTGTTGAACCTCATCAGGCTTTTGGCTTCAAAGGTTCCTGTGATCCGTCAATGTTCCAGGAGTGCTCATGAATATCCGTACCCGCACCTTGCTGACGCTCGTCCTTCCCGCCCTCATGCTGGCTGGCTGTTCTACGCCGTCGGTGGTGACGTTGCAGGATGGCACCCAGTACATCAGTAAAGACGCGCCGAAAACCCGTACGGCGGACGGTTTCTATGAGTTCACGGACATTTCAGGCAAGCGTGTGCGGCTGCCTGCTGCCGACGTGGCGACCGTCAGGCCTGCCGATTGATTGCCTGAGCGCCAGGCGGTACTGAAGAAAGGCGCTGGGTGGCCGATGACCTCTCCAGAGATTCGAGTCGTACAGGAGAGTGAACATGTCGCTGTCAATCGGACTGCCAGCGCCTGTAGTCAATGTCGGGACCGTTGCATCGAGCGGCGGGGCCTCCGCTGTTTCCGGCGAGCAGGAGCGTGAATCACCCTTGCTGACGCCCGTGCAGCAGACATCGGCTTCGGGTGGCAAGAAGGGTTCCGGCCTGGGCAAGGCCGTCGACACGATGGTCGACCGCCTCGCCGATCTGCATGAGCAACTGCGGCGTCTGCGTCAGGAGCTGAAAGCTGCACTCAGCTCGCCGCAGCCGGATATCGTACGTCTCCCGCGGATCCTCAGCCTGCAACGCCAGATCATGGTGACCAACAGTGATATCCAGCTGGTTTCCGGTCTGTTGGTCAGCACG
Organism: uncultured Pseudomonas sp.; assembly: GCF_913777995.1. Classification (GTDB taxonomy): domain Bacteria; phylum Pseudomonadota; class Gammaproteobacteria; order Pseudomonadales; family Pseudomonadaceae; genus Aquipseudomonas. Next base: position 62,181 of record NZ_CAJYVE010000053.1, read on the forward strand.
TTGAGCAGGATGACCCTGCCGGGCGTGCGCGCCACCGCCTGAGAGTAGTTGACAAAATTTGAAACCTTTCCGATAGTGAGCCGATCGCAAACGTTTGCGCCCGTAGAATAATCACAACATCGGAGATGTGTTCATGAAGCTGCCCTTCGCTGGACGCCTGCTGGCTGTCGCGCTGTTCGCCTCTGCCACCACCCTCGCTTCGCTGTCCTCCCTGCCTGCCCAGGCTGCCGACAAACCCAAGGTCGCCCTGGTCATGAAATCCCTGGCCAATGAGTTCTTCCTGACCATGGAAGACGGCGCCAAAGCCTACCAGAAAGAACACGCCGCCGATTTCGACCTGATTTCCAACGGCATCAAGGACGAGTCCGACACCGCCAGCCAGATCCGTATCGTCGAGCAGATGATCGTTTCTCGCGTCGATGCGCTGGTCATCGCGCCCGCCGACTCCAAGGCCCTGGTGCCGGTGATCAAGAAAGCCACCGATGCTGGTATCAAGGTCATCAACATCGACAACCAGCTCGACCCTGCGGTCCTCAAGAGCAAGAACCTCGACGTGCCCTTCGTAGGGCCTGACAACCGCAAGGGTGCGCGTCTGGTCGGCGAATACCTGGCCGCGCAACTGCAGAAGGGTGACGAGGTCGGCATCATCGAAGGCGTTTCCACGACTACCAATGCTCAGCAGCGCACCGCTGGCTTCCAGGATGCCATGCAGGCCGCGGGAATGAAGATCGTTTCCGTGCAGTCTGGCAACTGGGAAATCGACAAGGGCAACGCGGTGGCTTCGGCCATGCTGAACGAGTACCCCAACCTCAAGGCATTGCTGGCCGGCAACGACAGCATGGCCCTGGGTGCGGTGTCCGCCGTACGCGCCGCTGGCAAGGCCGGCAAGGTGAAGATCGTCGGCTACGACAACATCAACGCGATCAAGCCGATGCTCAAGGACGGTCGTGTCCTGGCCACTGCTGACCAGTTTGCCGCCAAGCAGGCGGTGTTCGGCATCGAAGCGGCCCTCAAGTCGCTCAAGGGTGAGCCGCTGGGTGCTGTCGACGGTGTCATCCAGACCCCGGTCGAACTGGTTACCCAGCCCAAGTGAATCCGGAGCATCGCATGTCGGCATCCCCTGAAACCGTGCTGTCCGTGCATGGTGTCGGCAAGACCTACGCCCAGCCGGTGCTGGCGGATGTCGAGCTGAGCCTGCTGCGTGGCGAGGTCCTGGCCCTGACCGGTGAGAATGGCGCGGGCAAGAGCACGCTGTCGAAGATCATCGGTGGCCTGGTGGTGCCTTCCGCCGGGCAGATGACCTACATGGGGCAGGCCTATGCGCCGACCAGTCGCACCGACGCCGAGAAACTCGGCGTGCGGATGGTCATGCAGGAGTTGAACCTGCTGCCGACCCTGACCGTGGCCGAGAACCTGTTTCTCGACAACCTGCCACGGCGGGCCGGCTGGATCGACCGCAAGCGGCTGCGCGCCCAGGCGGTCGAAGCCATGGCGCGGGTCGGCCTCGACAATATCGATCCGGATGCCCTGGTCGGTGAGTTGGGCATCGGTCACCAGCAGATGGTGGAGATCGCCCGCAACCTGATCGGGGATTGCCGGGTGCTGATTCTCGATGAGCCCACCGCCATGCTCACCGCCCGTGAGGTAGAGCTGCTGTTCGAGCAGATCTCCCGGTTGCGGGCGCGGGGCGTGTCGATCATCTACATCTCTCACCGTCTGGAGGAATTGGCTCGCGTGGCCCAGCGTATTGCCGTGCTGCGCGATGGGCGTCTGGTCTGCGTCGAGCCGATGAGCCGCTACAACAGCCAGCAGCTGGTGGCCCTGATGGTCGGTCGTGAGCTGGGCGAGCATCTCGATCTGGGGGTGCGGCCGATTGGTGAAGTGGCCCTGGCGGTGAAGGGCCTTGGTCGGCGTGGCAAGGTCGAGGATGTCTCGCTGCAGGTGCGCAGTGGCGAAATTCTGGGCATCTCCGGCCTGGTAGGTTCTGGACGCACCGAGCTGCTGCGCCTGATCTACGGCGCCGATCGTGCCGACAGCGGCCATGTGGAGGTCGGCCAGCCGTTGCGGCGGGCGAACATCCGCTCTCCCAGCGACGCGGTGCAGCATGGCATCGCCTTGATCAGCGAAGATCGCAAGGGCGAGGGCCTGCTGCTGTCGCAGAGCATCAGTGCCAACGTGGCCCTGGGCAACATGCCCGAGATCGCTCGCTTGCAGGTCATCAGTCCGCAACGTGAACGAGCGCTGGCGCAGCGTCAGGTAGACGCGATGCGCATTCGCTGCAGCGATGCAGACCAGGAAGTCGGTCAACTGTCCGGTGGCAACCAGCAGAAGGTGGTGATCGGCCGCTGGCTGGAGCGCAACTGCCCGGTGATGCTCTTCGATGAGCCGACCCGTGGCATCGACATCGGTGCCAAGTTCGACATCTATACGCTGTTCGGCGAACTGGCCCGTCAGGGCAGGGCGCTGGTGGTGGTGTCCAGCGACCTGCGCGAGCTGATGCTGCTTTGTGACCGAATCGCAGTGCTGTCTGACGGTCGCCTGATCGACACCTTCGAGCGTGACAGCTGGACCCAGGATCAACTGCTGGCGGCTGCGTTCGCCGGCTATCAACAACAGGCTGTTCGGCCCGACCAGGCCGCATCCGGGAATGCCCAATGAACGTTTCCACTGACTCCAAGGCCCTGCCGCAGCCCGTCCGGCGCGGTGGCCAGTATTTCGGCCTGGGTACCTACCTCGGGCTCGCCGGCGCCTTGCTGGCGATGATCGTGCTGTTCTCCCTGCTCAGCGATCACTTTCTCTCCTACCAGACCTTCAGCACCCTGGCCAACCAGATTCCCGACCTGATGGTCCTGGCCGTGGGCATGACCCTGGTGCTGATCATCGGCGGGATCGACCTGTCGGTCGGCTCGGTGCTTGCGCTTGCCGCCTCGGCGGTCAGCGTGGCGATTCTCGGCTGGGGCTGGAGCGTGGTGCCGGCCGCCTTGCTGGGCATGGCCTGCGCCACCCTGGCCGGCGCGGTGACCGGGACCATCACCGTGGCCTGGCGCATTCCTTCGTTCATCGTCTCGCTGGGCGTGCTGGAAATGGCTCGTGGCCTGGCCTACCAGATGACCAATTCGCGCACCGCCTACATTGGCGACTCGTTCGCCTGGCTGTCCGACCCTATCGCCTTTGGCATCGCGCCGTCGTTCCTGATCGCCCTGTTGGTGATCTTCTTCGCCCAGGCGGTGCTGACTCGCACGGTGTTCGGTCGCTACCTGATCGGCATTGGTACCAACGAAGAGGCCGTGCGCCTGGCCGGGATCAACCCCAAGCCGTACAAGGTAGCGGTCTTTGCACTGATGGGCCTGCTTGCCGGGGTCGCCGCGCTGTTCCAGATTTCCCGCCTGGAAGCGGCCGATCCGAACGCCGGTGCCGGCCTGGAGCTGCAGGTGATCGCCGCCGTGGTGATTGGCGGCACCAGCCTGATGGGCGGGCGTGGTTCGATCATCAGTACCTTCTTCGGCGTGCTGATCATTTCGGTCCTGGCGGCCGGCCTGGCGCAGATCGGCGCCAGCGAGCCGACCAAGCGCATCATCACGGGTGCGGTTATCGTCATCGCCGTAGTGCTGGACACTTATCGCAGCCATCGCGCGCGTAAGCAGGGCTGATATGGCGACCATCAAGGACGTGGCCGCGCTTGCGGGTATTTCGTACACCACGGTTTCCCATGTACTGAACAACACGCGGCCGGTCAGTGACGCGGTGCGGCGCAAGGTCGAGGCGGCGATCGCCCAGCTCGACTATGTGCCCAGCGCCGTGGCCCGCTCGCTCAAGGCCAAGGCCACATCGACCATCGGCCTGCTGATTCCCAATGGCATGAACCCTTATTTCGCCGAGCTGGCGCGGGGTATCGAGGATCATTGCGAGCGCAACGGCTTCTGCGTGATCCTCTGCAACTCCGATGACGACCCGCAGAAGCAGCGCGGTTACCTGCGGGTGCTGCTGGAAAAGCGCGTCGACGGGATGATCGTCTCGTCCGTGGACGGCGATGCCGGAATCGCGGGTGGGCTGGCCGGAGTGCGCACGCCCACGGTGATCGTCGACCGCGAGCTGGATGGCGTCGAAGCCGACCTGGTACGTATCGACCACGAGCAGGGCGCCTGGCTGGCGACCCGCCATTTGCTTGCCTTGGGTCACCAGCGCATCGCCTGCATCGCCGGGCCTTCAGGGACACTGGTCTCGAAACTGCGTCTGGCCGGCTTCCAGCGGGCCTTGCAAGAAGCGGGTATCGCCCCGCGGGCCGAATGGATGCTGCATTGCGAGTTCACCAGCCCGGCTGGTTATCAGGTGGCCACGGCCTTGCTGGAAGGCGAGCGGCCGACGGCGGTGTTCAGCGGTAACGACATGATCGGCATCGGTGTCCTGCGTGCTGCCGCCGAGCGGGGTATTCAGGTGCCGCGTGAGCTGTCGGTGATCGGTTTCGACGACATCCAGCTCAGCCGCTTCGTCTACCCGGCGCTCACCACCGTGGGCCAGTCGATCACGCAACTTGGCGAAGCGGCGGCCGAACGCTTGCTGCGCCGCATTGCCAACCCCGCGACACCGGTCGAGAAACTGCTGGTTGGTCCCAGCGTTGTAGTCCGTGAGTCCACGGCCCCGCCGCCGCAGGGCTGAGGCAGCCGGGTTTTCCAACATTAGACAAGAGGCTCAGGCCGTAGATCATGCAAGCAAAGGTAGTGGTAATAGGCAGCCTGAACATGGACCTGGTGATTCGCGCGCCGCGTCTGCCGCGCCCTGGGGAAACCCTGGTGGGTGAATCCTTGGTGACCGTGCCTGGTGGCAAGGGCGCCAACCAGGCAGTGGCGGTGGCACGCCTGGGCAGTCCGGTAGCGATGATCGGTTGTGTTGGCGACGATGCCTATGGCGAGCAGTTGCGCGCCGGCCTGTTGGACGAGGCCATCGACTGCAGTGGTGTGCAGACAGTCAAGGGCATCAATAGCGGCATCGCATCGATTCTGGTCGACGACCATAGTCAGAACGCCATCGTCATCGTGGCGGGCGCCAACGGCCAGCTTTCGCCGGCTTCGGTGCAAGCGCTGGATGCGCTGCTGCTGGACGCGCAGGTGGTCGTCTGCCAGCTTGAAGTGCCGTTGCCGACCGTCGAGTACAGCCTGCGACGTGCGCGCGAGCTGGGCTGCACGGTGATCCTCAATCCGGCCCCGGCCGAGGCGCCCTTGCCAGCGCACTGGTATGCGCTGGTCGACTACCTGATTCCCAACGAGAGTGAAGCCCGGGCGCTGACCGGGGTGGCGGTGGACTCGCCCGGCACGGCACAGATTGCGGCCCGCGCACTGTGCGAGGCAGGCGTGCAGAACGTCATCGTGACCCTGGGCAGTCAGGGCGTGCTGTGGATGGGGCCGGACGGTGTCGAGCATCGGCCGGCCTATGCGGTGCAGGCCGTGGATACCACGGCCGCCGGCGACACCCTGGTGGGCGGCTTCGCTGCGGCGCTGGCGCGTGGCCAGGCGCCTGGTGAAGCGCTGCGTCTGGCTCAGGCGGCTGCGGCGCTGTCGGTGACCCGTCAGGGCGCGCAGCCTTCGATTCCCATGCTTGCCGACGTCGAGAGGTTGATGACGCCATGAAGAAGACCCCTTTGCTCAACATCGCTCTGTCGCGAGTGATCGCCTCTCTGGGGCATGGCGATGTATTGATGATCGTAGATGCCGGCATGCCGATACCGCCGGGTGTCGAGCTGATCGACCTGGCGCTGACGCGTGGGGTGCCGGACTTCGTCGCTGTGCTGGATGTGGTGCTGAGCGAAATGCAGGTTGAAAGCCACGTGCTGGCTCGCGAGATGATCGATTTCAAGCCCCCGGCCTTGCATGCGCTGGAAACCTTGCAGGGTGACGGTCATCTGGGCAGCCAGTCCTGGGTCAGTCACGAGGAATTGAAAACACTGAGTGCGCGGGCCAAGGCCATCGTGCGCACCGGAGAATGCCAGCCCTACAGCAATGTGGCGCTGGTGGCAGGTGTGGTTTTCTAGCGGTTGCATGAAGCGGGCTGGCGTGGGGCATCGTGCCTGGCATCGGCACGCTTCGGATGAAGTCTGGTTCTGATGAGGGAGTTTCACATGGCAGGGAAATCGTGGTTCGGCAAGCTGATCGGGGGAGTGCTGGTGATGAGTCTATTGGGCGCGGGTAGCGTGCAGGCCGCTGAACGGCGCGACCTGATCATCGATACCGACCCGGGCGCCGACGACGTGGTGGCGCTGCTGCTGGCGCTGGCGTCACCCGAAGAACTCAACGTGCTGGCCATCACCACCGTTGCTGGCAATGTGCGTCTCGACAAGACTTCACGCAATGCTCGCCTGGCTCGCGAATGGGCCGGGCGTGAGGAGGTGCCGGTGTATGCCGGTGCACCGCGGCCGCTGGTGCGCCCGCCAATCTATGCCGAGAACGTGCACGGCCAGGAAGGTTTGCCGGGTGTGCCGGTGCACGAGCCGGCCAAGGGCCTGGCCGAGGGTAACGCGGTCGACTACCTGATTCGTACGCTGAGCAAGGCTGAGCCGCACAGCATCACCATCGCCATGCTCGGGCCGCAGACCAACCTGGCCCTGGCATTGACCCAGGCCCCGGAAATCACCCGTGGCATCAAGGAAGTGGTGGTCATGGGTGGTGCGCACTTCAATGGCGGCAACATCACCCCGGTGGCCGAATTCAACCTGTTCGCCGACCCGCATGCTGCGCAGGTGGTGTTGGCCAGTGGTGTCAAGCTGACCTATATCCCGCTGGACGTCACGCACAAGATTCTCACCAGCGAGCAACGCATCGCTCGTCTGGCGGCCCTGGGCAATCGGGCCGGCAAGCTGGTGAAGGATATTCTCGATGAGTACGTCAAGCTCGACATGGAACACTACGGGCTGCCGGGCGGGCCGGTGCATGACGCCAGTGTGATGGCCTGGCTGCTCAAGCCTGAGCTGTTTTCCGGCCGCAGCATCAACCTGGCGATCGACAGTCGTGAAGGTCTGGGTTTCGGGCAGACCGTCGCCGATTGGTATGGCACCCTCAAGCAGCCGGAAAACGTTTTCTGGGTCGAGAACGGTGACGCCCAAGGTTTTTTTGACCTGCTGACCGAACGTCTGGCACGCCTGAAGTGAAAGTCGGCGTCAGGCCTCTACGGCTGGCACTGCGTAGCGGCTCAGGACCTGGCTGATGAACGCCTGGGCATTCTCGGTGCCCAGCTCCTTGATCAGCAGGTCGATGGCGATGATCGCCAGCTCTTCTGCGGTGCCGGGGCTGTGGGCGGAGTGCCCCTCGGACCAGCGCGCCTTGATGTCCGATTCGATGGAGACGATTGCCATATCTGTGGTGTCCTGTGCTGTGCGTCATCGGGCGTGAATCGCGGTTGGCGTGCGATTCAGCCTGCCCATGTGGGCGGTTTGCCCGGTACGCCTGGCGTCCGGTGCTTTTTCATAGTGGGCAGTAAACCACTGCCGGGGCTGTTTGGCACTTCGACTTAGGCATCGGTCAATGCTGGCGATAAACCTTTTGTCACCATTTAGCGGCCCTCCCGGCCTGTTCGCTGAGGCAGACTCCCGCTCCGCAGGCGTCAATCTGCAACCAATGCGCGTGCGCGCGGTCGCAGAAGGTCTGATCCTGTTCATCGGTAAAGGAGGCTGTAATGCCCTGGAAAATCGCAACACTTGGTTTCATCGCAGTGACATTCCTGCTGGCAGGCTGCAGCACGACCTCGGACTCATCGGCTGATACTTCGCGCTCCGCCTCGGCTGCCACTTCTGCGGCAGGCGATGGCCGTTGCGATGCCAGTGGTGCACAGGCCGCAGTCGGCAGGCAGGCATCCATGGACCTGCTCAACCAGGTACGTAGCCAGTCAGGCGCCCAGGACGCGCGGATTCTCGGGCCCAATGACATGGTGACCCTCGAGTACCGGTCCGACCGCGTGAACGTCAATACCGACGCCACCGGCAAGGTGATTCGCGTCAACTGCGGTTGATGGTTGCTGCGTCAGGCGCACCAATAAAAAACCCCGTGGTTGAGCCACGGGGTTTTTCATGCCTGAGCAGAGTCAGACAGGGGTGACTTCTTCTGCCTGCATGCCCTTCTGGCCGCGTGCGGCAACGAACGATACGGTCTGTCCTTCCTTCAGGCTCTTGAAGCCTTCTGCCTTGATCGCTTTGAAGTGTACGAACAGATCGTCACCGCCACCTTGAGGGGTGATGAAGCCGTAGCCCTTCTCATCGTTGAACCACTTGACAGTGCCGGTTTGGCGATTGGACATGGTGAATCTCCAGGAACATGAATTTCGATAACGTGCTGCTCAGGCCAACTGGGCACACGAACCCATGATAGTCCAAACGCGTGAAAAGGAAGTGATTTCGTTCGTCACCTCCGCTACCCCCGAATGACCGGGGATAGAGGAGGGGGGGAGGCGAGTCAGCGCTTCTTGGCGACGCAGTTCTGTGCCACGAGCTGGCGCAGCTTTTCGGTCAATGCCGGGTCTGGGGCCACTGACGCGTTGTTCAGGGCAGCAATCTCCTTGTCGGTGAAGTTGCCGTCCACTTGCTGGGCGCCGCAATCGCAGTGGGCCTTGGCCGCTTTTTCATCCAGCTTCTGCTCTTTGGCAGCAGCCACGCACTGCTGGGTGAAGGTGGTGCGGGTTGCGTTGTCCATGGCAGCCTGAGCACCGAACGGGGCGGTCAAGGCGATACAGGCAAGGAAGGCGGACCGGCTTGGAAACTTCATGGTGTTCTCCTTGAACGAGGCATTTCTAACGGTTGGGAGTAGTTTCAGACGGTCTGCTTGCGTGACGGTTCAGCCTGGCGGGCAAAAAACGCTCTATTTTCAATTGCCTCGCGTGTGTGCAGCGTTGGCTGTGCTAGGATGCACGTCCTGTTGCGGCCGGTGCCCTGAAAGGCACGGCGCAGACGGATGCTGTTCACCATCCAGTTATCGGGTTCGGTCCAGGTTGGCCAGAAGGCTCCTGCCACTGTGAGGCAGGCTCACCACCGAATCGCTACTGGCTCATCCCAACCCACGTGACCTTTGGTAGGGGTCACCACTAGGAGAGGAGGCGCCATGCCCATCATCACTCTTCCCGACGGCAGTCAACGCTCTTTCGATAATCCGGTGTCGGTTGCCGACGTCGCGGCTTCTATCGGCGCCGGTCTGGCCAAGGCCACCGTGGCCGGCAAGGTCGACGGCAAGCTGGTCGACGCCTGCGACCTGATCAGCCACGACGCCAGCCTGCAGATCATCACCCCCAAGGATCAGGAAGGCCTGGAGATCATCCGCCATTCCTGCGCGCACCTGGTCGGTCATGCGGTCAAGCAACTGTACCCGACTGCCAAGATGGTGATCGGTCCGGTCATCGACGAAGGTTTCTACTACGACATCGCCTACGAGCGTCCTTTCACCCCGGATGACCTGGCCGCGATCGAGCAGCGCATGCAGCAGCTGATCGACAAGGACTATGACGTCATCAAGAAGGTGACGCCGCGCGCCGAAGTCATCGAAGTGTTCTCGGCTCGCCAGGAAGACTACAAGCTGCGTCTGGTCGAAGACATGCCGGACGAGCAGGCCATGGGTCTGTACTACCACGAAGAATACGTCGACATGTGCCGTGGCCCGCACGTGCCGAACACTCGTTTCCTCAAGGCATTCAAGCTGACCAAGCTGTCCGGCGCCTACTGGCGCGGCGATGCCAAGAACGAGCAGCTGCAGCGTGTCTACGGCACCGCCTGGGCTGACAAGAAGCAACTGGCCGCCTACATCCAGCGTATCGAGGAAGCCGAGAAGCGCGACCATCGCAAGATCGGCAAGCGCCTGGGCCTGTTCCACACCCAGGAAGAAGCTCCGGGCATGGTGTTCTGGCATCCGCAGGGCTGGACCCTGTATCAGGCCCTCGAGCAGTACATGCGCAAGGTGCAGCGTGACCACGGCTACCTGGAGATCAAGACTCCGCAGGTCGTCGATCGCTCGCTCTGGGAGAAATCCGGGCACTGGGCCAACTACGCCGACAACATGTTCACCACCGAGTCGGAAAGCCGCGACTACGCCATCAAGCCGATGAACTGCCCATGCCACGTGCAGGTGTTCAATCAGGGCCTGAAGAGCTACCGCGAGCTGCCGATGCGCCTGGCCGAGTTCGGTGCCTGCCACCGTAACGAGCCGTCCGGCGCCCTGCACGGCATCATGCGCGTGCGTGGTTTCACTCAGGACGATGCGCACATCTTCTGCACCGAAGAGCAGATGCAGTCCGAGTCGGCCGACTTCATCAAGCTGACCCTCGACGTATATGCCGACTTCGGCTTCAAGGACATCGAACTCAAGCTGTCCACTCGTCCGGAAAAACGCGTAGGTTCCGACGAACTGTGGGATCGCGCCGAAGGTGCGCTGGCCGCAGCGCTGGACAGCGCCGGCCTGCCGTACCAACTGCAGCCGGGCGAGGGCGCTTTCTACGGTCCGAAGATCGAGTTCTCGCTGAAGGACTGCCTGGGCCGTGTCTGGCAGTGCGGGACCCTGCAGCTGGACTTCAACCTGCCCGTGCGTCTGGGCGCCGAGTACGTGTCCGAAGACAACGGCCGCAAGCATCCGGTGATGCTGCACCGCGCGATCCTCGGCTCGTTCGAGCGCTTCATCGGCATCCTGATCGAGCACTACGAAGGGTCGTTCCCGGCCTGGCTGGCGCCGACCCAGGCGGTGATCATGAACATCACCGACAAGCAGGCCGATTTTGCCCAGCAGGTGGAAAAAACCCTGCTCGAAAGCGGATTCCGTGCCAAGTCCGACTTGAGAAATGAGAAAATCGGCTTTAAAATCCGCGAGCATACTTTGCTCAAGGTTCCCTATCTCCTCGTCATCGGAGATCGGGAAGTCGAAACGCAAACTGTCGCTGTGCGCACCCGCGAAGGCGCCGACCTAGGTTCGATGCCGGTCGCCCAATTCGCTGAATTCCTTGCGCAAGCGGTTTCCCGGCGTGGTCGCCAAGATTCGGAGTAATTATTATTAAGCGTGATATGAGACAGGATAAACGAACTGCACCAAAGGCCCCGATCAATGAGAATATCTCGGCGCGCGAGGTTCGGTTAATTGGCGCTGATGGCGAGCAGATTGGCATCGTCTCTATTGATGAAGCGCTTCGTATCGCCGATGAGGCGAAACTGGACCTGGTAGAAATTTCTGCTGACGCTGTGCCACCGGTTTGCCGGATCATGGATTACGGCAAATCGCTCTTCGAAAAGAAGAAGCAGATTGCTGCGGCGAAGAAGAACCAGAAGCAGATCCAGGTTAAAGAAATCAAGTTTCGTCCAGGGACGGAGGAAGGGGATTACCAGGTAAAACTACGCAACCTGGTACGTTTCCTTAGTGACGGGGACAGGGCCAAGGTTTCCTTGCGATTCCGCGGCCGTGAGATGGCTCACCAGGAGCTGGGTATGGAACTGTTGAAGCGGGTCGAAGCCGACCTTGCCGAATACGGTGCCGTCGAACAGCATCCGAAGATGGAAGGACGCCAGCTTATCATGGTCATCGCCCCGAAAAAGAAGAAGTAACCACCAGGGCACGGCAGGCCTTGCGGTTATGTTTATCAATTGAATGCGGAGTATCCGAACATGCCAAAGATGAAAACCAAAAGCGGTGCAGCCAAGCGGTTTCTGAAAACCGCCAACGGCATCAAGCACAAACACGCTTTCAAGAGCCACATCCTGACCAAAATGTCGACCAAGCGTAAGCGTCAACTGCGCGGTGCCAGCCTGCTGCACCCGTCTGACGTCCAGAAAGTCGAGCGCATGCTGCGCCTGCGTTAATTTTGATCAAGATTAAGAGGAAGTAACTCATGGCTCGTGTAAAGCGTGGCGTCATTGCCCGTAAGCGTCACAAAAAGATTCTGAAACTTGCTAAAGGCTACTACGGTGCGCGTTCGCGCGTATTCCGCGTCGCCAAGCAAGCGGTTATCAAGGCAGGCCAATACGCCTACCGCGACCGCCGTCAGAAGAAGCGTCAGTTCCGCGCTCTGTGGATCGCCCGTATCAACGCTGGTGCTCGTAACAACGGTCTGTCCTACAGCCGTCTGATCGCCGGTCTGAAAAAGGCCTCCATCGAGATCGACCGCAAGGTGCTGGCTGATCTGGCAGTGAACGAAAAAGCGGCGTTTGCTGCGATTGTCGAGAAAGCTAAAGCCTCCTTGGCCTAAGTCCCCGACAGTCACCAGCCCTGGATTCCAGGGCCGGTATTGAACGTCATAAATAGGGGAAGAGCCTGAGCTCTTCCCCTATTTCGTATCTGGAGTCTGTACATGGAAAACCTGGACGCGCTGGTCTCCCAAGCTCTTGAAGCTGTGCAAAGCGCCGAAGACATCAATGCCCTGGAGCAAATCCGGGTTCACTACCTCGGCAAGAAAGGCGAGCTGACTCAGGTGATGAAGACCCTGGGCAACCTGCCTGCAGAAGAGCGCCCCAAGGTCGGCGCCCTGATCAACGATGCCAAGGAACGTGTCACAGAGGTTCTCAATGCCCGCAAGGCGTCGTTCGAGGAAGCGGAACTGTCTGCCAAGCTCGCCGCCGAATGCATTGACGTGACCCTGCCGGGCCGCGGCCAGACCACTGGTGGTCTGCATCCGATCACCCGCACTCTGGAACGTATCGAGCAGTTCTTTACCCACATTGGCTACGGCATCGCCGAAGGCCCGGAAGTCGAAGACGACTACCACAATTTCGAGGCGCTCAACATCCCTGGTCATCACCCGGCCCGGTCGATGCATGACACCTTCTATTTCGACGCCAGCATGTTGCTGCGCACCCACACCTCGCCGGTGCAGGTGCGGACCATGGAGTCGCAGCGTCCACCCATCCGTATTGTCTGCCCGGGCCGTGTGTACCGCAGCGACTCGGATATCACCCACTCGCCGATGTTCCACCAGATCGAAGGCCTGCTGGTTGACCGCGACATCAATTTCGCCGACCTGAAAGGCACCATCGAGGAATTCCTGCGGGTGTTTTTCGAGAAAGAGCTGGCGGTGCGTTTCCGTCCGTCCTACTTCCCGTTCACCGAGCCGTCCGCTGAAGTCGACATGGAATGCGTGATGTGCAGCGGCAAGGGCTGCCGCGTGTGCAAGCAGACCGGCTGGCTGGAAGTGATGGGCTGCGGCATGGTGCACCCGAACGTGCTGCGCATGTCCGGTATCGACCCCGAAGAGTTCCAGGGCTTTGCCTTCGGCATGGGGGTCGAGCGCCTGGCCATGCTGCGTTACGGCGTCAACGATCTGCGCCTGTTCTTCGACAACGATCTGCGCTTCCTCGCGCAATTTCGCTAGTCGTCAACGAATCATTAGGAGAGCAGGATGAAATTCAGTGAACAATGGCTGCGTGGCTGGGTAAGCCCGCAGGTCTCCCGTGACGAGCTGGTGGCCCGTCTGTCGATGGCCGGTCTGGAAGTCGACAGCGTGGCGCTGGTCGCGGGTGTTTTCTCGGGTGTCATGGTCGGTGAGGTGTTGAGCACCGAACAGCACCCCGATGCCGACAAGCTGCGCGTCTGCCAGGTGAGCAGCGGCAGCGAGACTTTTCAGGTAGTGTGTGGCGCGCCCAACGTGCGCCCCGGCCTGAAGATCCCTTTCGCCATGATCGGCGCTCAACTGCCGGGCGATTTCAAGATCAAGAAGGCCAAGCTGCGCGGCGTAGAGTCCAACGGCATGCTGTGCTCGGCGGCCGAGCTGGAGCTGGGCGAGGGTAACGACGGCCTGCTGGAACTGGCTGCCGACGCTCCGGTAGGTGAAGACCTGCGCGTCTACCTGCAGCTGGACGATGCCAGCATCGAAGTCGACCTGACCCCCAACCGCGGCGACTGCCTCTCGGTGGCCGGCCTGGCCCGTGAAGTCGGTGCGCTGTACAACGTACCGGTCACTCGTGTGCAGGTGCCCGCGGTTGTCGTCAGCCACGATGAGGTCCGTCCGGTCGAAGTGCTGGCTCCCAATGCCTGCCCCCGCTACCTGGGCCGAGTGATCCGCAACGTCGACCTGTCGCGTCCGACCCCGTTGTGGATGGTCGAGCGTCTGCGTCGTTCGGATATTCGCAGTATCGATGCGGCTGTAGACATCACCAACTACGTGATGCTCGAGCTGGGTCAGCCGCTGCATGCCTTCGATCTGGCCGTAATCAATGGCGGCATCCGTGTGCGCATGGCCGAGGAGGGCGAGAAGCTGGTCCTGCTCGATGGCCAGGAAGTCACCCTGCGGGCCGATACCCTGGTCATCGCCGATCACCAGCGCGCCCTGGCCATCGCTGGCGTAATGGGCGGTGAGCACAGTGGCGTGACCGCCAAGACCCAGGACATCTTCCTGGAAAGCGCTTTCTTCGACACCATCGCTGTGGCTGGCAAGGCCCGATCCTACGGTCTGCATACCGATGCCTCGCACCGTTACGAGCGCGGTGTCGACTCGCAACTGGCTCGTGAAGCCATGGAGCGCGCCACCGGCCTGCTGCTGGAAATCACCGGCGGTGAGGCGGGGCCTATCGTTGAAGTGGCCAGCGAGCAGCACTTGCCTGCGGTCGCGCCCATTACCTTGCGCGCTGCACGTATCGAGCAGATGCTGGGCCTGGCGATCGAGCCCTCCGAGGTCGAGCGCCTGCTCGGCGGCCTGGGGCTGACGCCAAGCCGTGAAGCTGAAGGCCAATGGCGCGTCGAAGTGCCAAGCCATCGCTTCGATATCAGCCTGGAAATCGACCTGATCGAAGAACTGGCTCGCCTGTATGGCTACAACCGCTTGCCGGTCCGCTACCCGCAAGCGCGCCTGGCGCCACAGGCCAAGGCCGAAGCGCGCGGGGACCTGCCTGAGCTGCGCCGCCTGCTGGTCGCACGTGGCTTCCAGGAAGCGATCACCTACAGCTTCATCGATCCAAAATGGTTCGAGCTGTTCAGTCCGGGCGTCAAGCCGCTGCTGCTGGCCAACCCGATCTCCAACGACATGGCGGCCATGCGCTCGTCGCTGTGGCCAGGTCTGGTCAAGGCACTGCAGCACAACCTGAACCGTCAGCAGGACCGCGTACGGCTGTTCGAGAGTGGCCTGCGTTTCCTTGGTCAGCTCGATGGCCTCAAGCAGGAGCCGATGCTCGCTGGCGTGGTGTGCGGCAGCCGCCTGCCGGAAGGCTGGGCACAAGGTCGCGACGCGGTGGACTTTTTCGACGTCAAGGCTGATGTGGAAGCGGTACTGGGCTTCGCTGGCGCATTGGAGGTCTTCACCTTCAAGGCGGGCAGGCATCCGGCCCTGCATCCTGGCCAGACCGCGCTGATCGAGCGTGATGGTCGCGAAGTGGGTTACCTCGGCGCCCTGCATCCCGAACTGGCCAAGACCCTCGGCCTCGACCGCCCGGTGTTCGTCTTCGAGCTGCTCCTGGCTGAAGTGGCCGAAGGCCGTCTGCCGAAGTTCAGCGAACTCTCGCGCTTCCCTGAAGTGCGCCGCGACCTGGCCCTGCTGGCCGATCGTGATGTTCCTGCCAGCGACGTGCTGAACGTGATTCGTGAAAATGCCGGCGAGTGGCTCACTGATCTTCGGCTGTTCGATGTCTACCAAGGTAAAGGCATTGATCCACATAGAAAAAGCCTTGCCGTCGGCTTGACCTGGCAGCATCCATCGCGCACTCTTAATGACGATGAGGTCAACGCAACGACGCTTGCAATCCTCACCTCGCTCGAGGAGAGGTTAAACACCACGTTAAGGAAGTGACGTATGGGGGCTCTGACGAAAGCTGAGATGGCCGAACGTCTCTATGAAGAGCTAGGCCTGAACAAACGCGAAGCCAAGGAATTGGTGGAGCTGTTTTTCGAGGAAATCAGGCACGCTCTGGAAGACAACGAGCAAGTCAAACTGTCCGGTTTCGGCAATTTCGACTTGCGCGACAAGCGCCAGAGACCGGGCCGCAACCCGAAAACCGGGGAAGAAATCCCGATTACGGCTCGCCGTGTAGTCACCTTTCGTCCAGGGCAGAAACTGAAAGCCCGAGTTGAAGCTTATGCTGGAACCAAGCCATAACGATGAGCTGCCGCCCATTCCGGGCAAACGCTACTTCACCATTGGTGAAGTCAGCGAGCTTTGTGCGGTAAAACCGCACGTTCTGCGCTATTGGGAACAGGAGTTTCCTCAGCTCAACCCCGTCAAGCGGCGCGGCAATCGCCGGTATTATCAGCGCCAGGACGTGCTGATGATCCGGCAGATTCGTGGTCTGCTATACGATCAGGGCTTCACCATTGGCGGGGCGCGCCTGCGCCTCACCAGCGGCGAACCCAAGGACGATACCCAGGAATACAAGCAGATGATCCGGCAGATGATTGCCGAGCTGGAAGACGTGCTGGTCTTGCTCAAGTCCTGAGCAGGAAAATCATAAAATGCTTCCATAATTCAAAAGCTTAGGGTATATTCCTCACCACTTCCGCAGTAGTGGAAGAGCTTCACCACCGGAGTCGGGGCGTAGCGCAGCCCGGTAGCGCACTTGCATGGGGTGCAAGGGGTCGAGTGTTCGAATCACTCCGTCCCGACCATTATTTTCAATGACTTAGCCACCTTCGGGTGGCTTTTTCATTTTCGGGCATAGTGACTTTTCGAGTGACTTCGCCTTTTCATCACCCAATTCTCCTCTTCAAAATTGTCAGCACCGGCCCGCGTGAATCCGTGGCCGAGACTTTGCTTGCCGCTTCGATCAGCTGGCCGATCTCGGCGCCCGAGTAGTGACTGGTCACGATGCCGTTCTTGTGGCCCAAGAACGCCTTTCGATCCTCTTCGTTTGTACCTGCCACCCTGAGCCGATGATCTGTGGATCGCCGAGCGTTGTATGGGAAAACCCATTCTTCGCTGATCCCGCGCAGCTGGTCCTGGAGCCGCCGGACAACGCTGTTCAAGATCATCAGCCCGACAGCTTGTAGCCGAAGTACGACTTTTGGGCTTCTTCGTCTAGCGTGCCTCGACATCCTTTGCCGCTCCTTGGCGGGTTTTCACTCGACAAGCGCTGGTCGATGGTTCGCGACTTCCTGCTTTTCAGCTCGGCAAAGTGCTGGCCGCCCAGGCGCTCAAGTAGGTGGACCATGTGCTCGTCGGAGCGGTTGAACAGTTGCTGCAAGACCAGCAGGTGCGTTACATGAGCGCTGTCAGGTATGTAGGCCTACACCCCCTTTGCGCGACTTGGGCGTGGCACCCAGCGGTCGATTTACTCGGTCATAAGACGGAAGTCGACAGGTTTGTTGGCGGTGCCAGCGGATCGCCCAAGCTGCAGAGTTTCGCTTCAGGGGCGCGAGGGAGTATGTGTTGTTGATCAAGGCCGGAGGTCCGGCCCTACGCCGTTTCTGACTAGGCCTAGGAGTAGGCTTCGGGAGCGTTCAGAATGTGGAGCATCTTCCATCGGCGGAGTGCGCCGCGTCTACGATAAGGTCTATATGCAGTTGGCGGATTCTAGGAGAGACATGATAGGCGCCGTCGTCGTTGTGACGAAGGTAGATACGCTTGCACGTTCGGCACCGCCAGACAGTACTCTGATTATAAGGGTAGAAGCGAGGAGCAATGGGTGCTGAGCTTGACCAGTAATTGGTATCTTCGGGGTGGTGCTCTTCTAGAGTCGACTCTTCACAGGCATAACGAGCTAAAGTTCCTAGTCGCTCAAAATCTTCCTCGTGATAACCTAATGGCCATGCTGACCAACCTTGAAGATTTTTTTGGGAGCAATAGCAGTCTTGCGTGATGAGACTTGCAAGAGCAGCCAGCTTACGAAGGCACTGAAAGTCTAAAAAACCACTTGGGGTTAAAGTTTCGTCTGCTAAAGATGGCGAGTTTACTGTGGCTGCGGTCATTGACTTAGACATGGTCTCTCCGATGTTAAGCTCTTAAACTGCCCGTGGGTGCAGAGTTGTTGTTCGGTAGTTGGAGTTCGGTTTGTGTTATTAATCCGTTTACGGATTATTTACCTATTGCTGCGTATTTTAATTTGATGTTTGCCCTGCGTGTAGTGTTCTTGGGATCTTAAACTGTTATTGATTGATTTTCAACTTGGGTAATGCATATTGCAAGATTTTAGGCATGGTGTGTATGGGTAACTGAGAACAAGCAAAAACCAACAATAGCGTCGGTGAAATCGACATGCCTAAAACTGACCATAGAAGACCCACGTTCCGATTGCCTGCTGTCAGTCCGATAGTTGCTTTGATGTTTAATGGGCCTGGGAAAATTAGGCCGCAGCCCAGTTGCATGGAAAAATTTATAGCATAAACTAGCAAGATGATAAAAATTACGTGTTCTGGGTTGTCGATAATTAATGCCTGCATTCCCGCCATGGTGCCAATTGCAAAAATGAACAGCGCAGTTATAACAATTCCGTCGATGGCCAATCCATGTTGGCTGACGAAGTTCAATGCCAGTTTCCTGATTAATAAAGCGGCGCCTTCTGCGGTGCCTATTAGAATGGCCAAACGAAGTGCCAGTTCGGTGGGATCAATGATGATATCTGAGTCACCCTTGAATATATATAATATCAATGGGGCAGTGATGGGGATTATCATCATCGAACACAGTGTCGAAACTAAGGCGACGGATGGATCAAGCTTTAACATGCGCGCAACTGCGGAGTTACCACTTGCGGGAGGAGCTGCAACGGCTAAAGCAACGGCCAACGCCAGCTCTTCGTTACCGCTCAATAACTTGATGATCCAGCCCAGAATGTAGGGGCATGCAACAACGAAAATGATAGGAAACACGACGGATATATGAATATTTTTTGATGCTTCTATCATCTTTTTATTGTCAACCCGCAGCAGGGTTCCTAGCACAAAAATAAAAACCATGATAGGCATCATCGGCCGCAAATAGACGGCTAATCCAGGAAGAAAAATCCCCATACAGCAGCCAAGCGCAAGAACAGTAGGGCCTTTCTTAGTGATCCAATACAAAAGGGTTAACATTTAATAAGTCCTGAAATGCCTCCCGGAGGGAGGCATAGTATTTATCGGGAAAAAGTCAGTTCCGGCGTGGTGAGGGGTGGGGGGGAATTTCTTGATTGATGCACCACCAGCTGACCGTCTATAAGAACTGCCGTAATGCTTGGCAGGTCCCCGATTGCTAAGCTCTTAAGAACCGTACTCTCACTGCCTCCGAGTGGGGCAGAGCAGACAACTAAGTCTGCTTCTTTGCCGATGTCGATTATTCCACAATTTAAATTACGGACTTTAGCAGTATTTCCAGTTGCAAAGCATATAGCTTTTTCTGGTGAGACGTCTCCGAAGCTGCTGAGCAGAGCAACCGTTCGCAACATTCCCATCGCGGGCACACCACATCCGGCGGGAGCGTCCGTACCAATGACGATCCTGTCTAGTTGATTGAGCTCTCTTGCATAATTCAAAGTCAAAATCGCTGCAAATTCATTTCCATTGTGAACAATTTCAAGAGCGCTTAAACACCCTTCGCAAAGGCATTGGATCTGATCGCGCGGCAGTGCTGTATAGCCGCCATTTACATGGCCGATAATATCTGGATTGATCTCTAGAACTTCCTCGGCACCCATCCTTTTTGAAGCTGCAATAGAAGGGCCTCCAGTGTGTGTAATCGAGGTAAGCCCATGCTTCTTAGCGATTTTTACCAGTTCTGCGGCTTTGCTTGCAGACTTTACTGGCCCGATTCCAACTTCGCCTAGTTGTGTGATGCCTTGTTCAGCCAGTTCACGAAAATCGCTATCTGTAAATTCTTCATTTAGCAATGGAGCGCCGGCGATCATTTTTACGCCCGACGGCCGTACAGCTGTGAAGGATTGCTTGGCTACCAAGGCCATAGCTTTCGCTCCAAGTCGATCCGTTGGAAGTCCAGGTACATGAACCTCGCCGGCAGATATCATTGTGGTGACACCACCTTGGAGGCTGTGCCAGATCCAGTTGTGGTTTCCTGATCGGGGGCTGTATTCGCCCAATGTGGGGTGAGTATGGTTGTCTATCAGGCCGGGCATTACTGTGGATTGATTAGCATCAATGAGTAAGTCTGCACCTGATATGTCTAAGTCCCTTGAGTATCCTATCTGTGTTATTAAACCGTCGAGACAGATTATAGTGTCTGCGTCGAGAATAGGGTCTTGCAGGTTTCCAGAAAGAATCGTTTGAATATTGGTGATGACAGACTTGTAGCGAGTAGTCATTTAGAAGCCCTGTCCCCGATGAGATTTTGAGTTTATTTTTTCGCGGGTGGAACTGGGGTCGTATATTCTGTCGCCGTGTCTATAGAAATCTCTAAAATTCCATAGATTGTTGGTCAGAAAAACTCGTTGAACCCAGCGGTAGGGAGACCCATTCTCATCATGAGAGGGTGAAAACCTCTGTCGCGAATGCAGGGTGAAGCGGTTATTTATGTAAATCAGCATGCCCGGTTGAATATCGATCGCTACTGATACCTGTCTGATACTTTCATATAGCGCTCGGTATGCTCGTTTTGCAGCATGGTCAACCGGAATTACCATGTCCGGATAAAATGCCACTGTTACTCTCGGGTAGTCCAGCGAGCCAGTCAAAATGGGGTGTAATTTGATATTGCTTCTGTGATCTTCATCTTTTCGCCAGCGGTAAGGCTGTCTAATGATAAAGCTATTGGAATAGAGTGTAGCTATTTCGTCATCGGAGAGAAGCTTCAATGCTTCGCGAGCATCAGCAACATATGTCTTGGGTCCTGCAATTTGCGGATCTGATCTAACACCTAGGAGCAGCAGTCCTAATGGGGACGTGTCGCCGTTTTCATGATACGCGAGGGCAGCGTTCTCGATGTGGAAGTCCAGCTCTACTTCTGAGCCTATGCCAGTATATTCAGCCTTGGTATCCGGGTGGGGTACCAGATTGTTTACAATTTTTTGCCCTTCAAAATGAATTGAATAAGGCTCAGCTATGACGGCGCCGAATCCCATTATTATATTTTCAGATAAATATCCATCTTTGTATTGGAGGCTGTCAGCATCGTTCAAAGGGCTTCCATGTACTACATCGATAGGCAGGTTTTCAAATAACGCAAATGAGGCGTCGTCATGCTTTAGCTTTTCTAGGCGGGAAAGTAACCTCTGGGGGAATGCTTGATAAGCTGCGCTGCGAATTTCTAACAGATATTCACTGCTGCCATTCGGGTCGTATGGGATTCTTGAAAATCGAGTTTTTACTATTTTTGCTTCTTCGGCAGTCAAGCGAAAGGAATAAGTATTTTCCATAATACTGTTCATTTTCTATTTTGTCTTTTGTCGTTGTGTGCAGCGTGGTTAAAGTGAGGATTAGCCAAGAAGTTTGTCTGTATAGGCTCCAGTGAAATCCTCTAATTTAAAGTTTCCATCTACGTCATACGGGTTGCCCTCCTTATCGCTTGCGATACGCTTCAGGTGATGTTTTCGGTAAAGTCTGAGTAGATCGAGAAAGTTCAAAGCGCTTTCGCGTAGATAAGCGGTATGGCACTGACTGACTTGAGAACTCATTTCTTGCAAAATGCGACGCTCTAGCTCGGGCAGAAAGTACCAAGGGCATGTGGGAAATGAATGATGAGCGTTGTGATAGCCAAAATTCAGGATCAATAGATTCAGATAGGTGTGTTTTCGAGCGACGGGGATGGAAAAGGTATTGAGGATTTCAAAGTGCTTGTCGCTTTTGTTGGCGCTCGGCTCATCCAGTTGTATTTGCTCGAAGGAGTGTTGAAAGCAGTCGACGAAACGCACTACATGAATTCTGATGAGCGAGGCGATCTGCCAGGCAATGAGGGCCGGGAGGCAGTAAACAATGCCCAGTGCGTAGCCTGAGACGTAGAGGAGGGTAGCGATTACCGCACGGCCTTTCTCCTGTCGCGTTCCGCTTTTTAGGGTGGCGCCTATGCCATACAACTTGATGAGGTAGTAGAAGCCAGGAACGTAGATGCGCTCAAGGTATTCCATGACCTGGTAGGCGCGAGGGTGGTCGCTTTTGAACTGCCTGATGTCGAAGCCTACCAGGTCGACCTTGTCGGCGTGGTGGCGGTTGTGGAGATGCTGGTATTCCTCAAAGGATGAAAAGCTCAGTCCGTTGATGAACGAGACAAACTCGCCCAGCAAGGCGTTGGTTTTCTTTGACTTGAAAGCGCAGTTATGAGCGTACTCGTGTCCTAAATACCAAGCCCAGATCTTACCCATCGTGATCAGTGGGATACCTATTAGCAGCCATACAAGGGATGCCGATGAGCAATAGATACCTGCCACGATCAGTAGCGCAGTGAGTAAAGGCATTAAAACCGAGAGTGTTTTGTTTCTTTTCTTGGCAATGGCAATAAGGTCTTTTCTGAGTGCGGGGTTTTTCAAAGCATTCAGATACAGGTCTGCATAGGCGGACGACATAGAACTACCTACTTTAAGGTTCTATAATTTATATTCTTTCAATGAGTTTTTACGGGTGCCAGAACCCTGCTTCTTCGCGTGGCGGCTGATGGCTGCGATAGTGTGCAAGGGCTTTTACGTTTCGCATAGGTCGGATGACATTGCACTTTTTATAAAAGGCAGCAACAATCAAGGATTGATGTCAATGTGCAATTTTATGCAGGGCGAGTGTTGCAAATGCTTTCTGCATTTGTCAAATTACTTTATCTAATCTAGCGTTAGATAATTTTGATTTTTATTTGGCTTTATAGGGCTGCTCTAAGATGTTATCGCCGGATTTGTACGCATGATTTTCAGAGCTTGCAGACAGGCGCTTCGGGGAAATGCCAAGAGAGGAGGGAATACATTTCTACCTGGGCGTGACAAGTAGCGTTCAGCTATGGACGCTTCCAGGCGAAGGCGTAGCCATAGCGAACGCATCTGTTGGTTCTACTTCTTCATGGCCAGCGGGGTCGATTCCACGATTTCCGAACTGCTGCTCGCCACGGGCTGAATGCTACCAGCCTCGCCCTTGTAGCCGATCAGTGCGACACCTGTGATGCACAGGAGAACGCCGCATACGTTCAAAACCGACAAGCCTTCTTTCAGAAAGACCACGCCGATGAAGCCCAGAGCGATATTGATGGCAACACCGGTCACGATATTACCTGTGCTGAGGTCCCAGCCGCTTCGATACATGAGCAGGAAGCCGATCTCCATCATCAGGATGCACCCCGCGATACCGACCTGAATCCAGCTCATTTGCTTGAGGCTGGCCAGTAGGGTGCCATTGCCGATGAAAAATGGCAGCATCAGAGACGAGAGGATAACGATCGCGACGTAGATGCCTAAGATGGATACCAGCGGGTTCACATTTTCCGGAATCTTCTTCATCAGCAGGTGATAGCCGACCGTTCCGAGAATGGCTGTAAGGGCTGAAGCGTAGAAAATAAAATATTCTTTTTCTTGCATTTTAATGTCTCCTAAACGGCTTCGGTTTCACGGAATGTAGTGGTCTCCAGGAACCTTTTATCCATGTATTCCCCGGCCAATATCGGCGGGTATTTTGATGGGGCTCGGACGGATTGACAGCTGTGCAGGCATTCTACTTTTGCAGTGTAGTCAGGATCCATGAAAAAGGCGGCCGAATGACGAACTCTGCCGCTGGTATTTATAACCCTATGCAAGGTGGCTTTATAGCGGTCATTGGTCCAGCGCTGCATCAGGTCGCCGACGTTCACGACGAATGCATTATCTATCGGTGCCGCTTTGATCCAGGCGCCTGATGTACTTTGCACTTCAAGTCCTCCCGCGTTATCCTGAAGTATCATGGTGATCCAGCCAAAATCGGTATGCTCACCTGCCCCGATGGGCATGCCTGGCCGGTATTTAATTGACGGGTACCTCAGTAGCCTGAGCTGCGCCATAGGCTTGGTGAACTTCTCATCAAAATAGGACGCTGGTACATCCAGTGCCAATGCAAAAACGCGCAGCAGGTCCTTTCCGAATGCCAGGGTCTGCTTGTGATAGTCGGTCATTACGTGTCGAAAGTCTGGCAGGGCGGCGGGCCAGGCATTGGGGCCATAGAACGGAAGTTTTGCTCTTACATAGGGATCGGTTACCGGGAGGTCGGTGGCCATGTCAAAGCCTTCCTTGATATCGCCCAGAACCCCGTCCGATTTATCGGCGCCTTCGCTGAAATATCCCCGCATGAACGGTGACTTATGGATTTCTATTTTCTGCTTTTCTGCAGATGGAAGATCAAATAACGATTTCAGTTGCGCAAAAACATTAGAAATCAAAGCGGTGTCGACAGCGTGATTGACAACGGTGAAGAAGCCCATTCCTCGGCAGGCGCTGTCTACCGCATCGACCAACTCAAGTGGAATCGGTCTGCCTGGTCGTAATGCTGCAGCGTCGATGAGCGGGATAGCTTCTTCTTTCATAGGGCCTCGCAAGATGACTAACGCACCTCTTCAGTCTGAGGTTTTACGCGTATTGAGCTGTCCGATGGATCAGGTTTTACCCCGCCAATCACTGTGTTTCGTACAGAGAAATTGCGTATTCTAGAGCCGGGATGGGCATGTAAGGCATGCGCAGGGCGGGGGCGGACGGCGGGTGCTTGACGATGGTCGCGGCCTATGAAAATTTGAGCAAACCAGATAAAGTTAGCCAGGCTAAATTTTTTGATCTGGAAGGAGCTGGATGTGTTTGCTAAATTGCCGTTAACCGCATTAAGAGCATTCGAGTCTGCAGCCAGATTAGGCGGGTTCAAGTCTGCCGCGAAGGAATTATATGTCACGCCGGCGGCCATCTCTCATCAAATAAAGTCCTTGGAAAGTCAGCTGGGTACTCTTTTATTTGAGCGCACGGCTCAAGGGGTCAAGTTGACAGAGAGCGGCCAGTTGCTCTATCCCAGTATTCATCTCGCGTTATCCGATATCTGCCGAAGTTTTAAAGGCTTTAGCGGAGATTCCAGCCCAAGGAAAGTTCGTGTCACCACCACGCCGGCATTTGCGGCCCTGTGGTTGATTCCCCGAGTGTCTGATTTCTACGCCAAGTATCCCGACGTTCAAGTCAGTATCGAAACCAGTAACGATATCGTCGACCTGCTGAGAGATTCATCCATTGACGTGGCGATTCGTTGTGGTTCGGGTGATTACCCGGGGTTATACAAGAAGTTTCTCATGCAGGAAGAGTTTGGCGCATTTTCATGCCCGCGCTGGAAAGCGGCCAATGTGAATGGGAGCAATCAAAACCTGAGTCTTATAAACGTGCGGTGGGGCACGCCCTTTCCGTTCTCCATAAGTTGGGAAAACTGGTGCCGGGTGGCGGGTCTGGAACAATGGATCGATAACGCCATTTATCGGGAGTATGACGATGAGCATTTTGCGCATCAGGCGGCCATTTCAGGGCAGGGCCTGGTGCTTGCCAGTACCGTGTTGGTCGCCGATAGCGTAGCCAAGGGGTTATTGGTAGATATCAAGCCAGATATCAAGATCGAAGGCTTGAAATACTCGGCCGTTGCAGTGCCGGGGCGGGAGCGAACATCGCCCTTGAAGGAGTTTTTAGAATGGCTTGAGGAACAGTCCGAAGAGTTCCGAACCCTGTAAGAACAAAGGTTTGCCTATGCCAAGGAAAACGCCAAGGCTTTCTGGCAGCAGCCTTTGTCGATGACCGGTAAACGAAATCCTCGCGTCTGCAACCGATCAGCCAGAAGTTTGTCTACTATGTAAGACAATTCCTCACCAGCAGAGGCCAAGCCATGCAGTCAAAAGCGGATCTTCAACGCGTGCTCGAAACGGCATTCCGCCCCAGTCGGTGCGAATGTGTCATGGGCAGCAACGACAGCTTCTCGATCAAGCTGTTCCATGCCGTGTCAGGCGACATGGAGCTGTATGTTACGGGCCTGCCATTGTCCGAACTCGCCAACAGTCGCTCCATTGCGCGCCTGGTTCTGTCACTCAGAGAGCAAAGGGACCTCATGGCGCAAATGGATCTTTCCATGCGTCGGCTTGGTTAGCAGTACAAAGCCTATCCATCTGTACCCGCGCCAGGTCTGATCTGGCCTGCTTTCCGTATGCCTGTTCTCTTGGCACCGCTCTCCTGGCGATGTCATCTGCTCCTCTTTTTCTCATCTATTCACGTGTTGATGCCTGTGTCTACATCGGCACTGGGCGTGGCTGTTTGTCACGATTGATGCATGAAAAGCAATAAAATCGTAAATCTTTGCATTTGAACGATCTATAAGCCCCTGTCAGTCTGGCTGAACATGCCCGCAGTGTCTGGGGCGCGGTTTGTGCGTGTCCGCATGACTCATTCGATGGCTGCCACCATGGTGTTGCAGGCATTCAGGGCCGGACCGGTATCGCTGTATATATAAATAAGAAAAACGAGATGTTCTCCATGCCCGCACTCATCTGCCTGATCCCCTCTACGCTGTTCTTCAGACCTTGTCCCGTAGGCTGAAAACACTGCTGCCTGGCGGCTTTGCGCCGCCTTATGACGACAACTAATCTGCTTTCACTGCTGCGCTATCGCGTCGGCCAGTTCCTCAAGGAGTACCCGCTATGTATCGCTGGCTTGCCAACCTGAGTGTCGCCAGGAAGCTGGCAATGGGCTTCGGCCTGTTGCTGTTGATGAGCCTGCTGATTTTCTGGGCGGGATGGAGTTCCATTTCCGGGTTGTCCTACCGAATGGACCGCATGAGTGCCGTGAACGAACTGATGAACGAACTGGCCACCATGCGCCTGGCGCGAGCGGACTACCTGCAAAGCGAGGGCGATCAGGAAAAAGCCAAGGCGCTGGCGGTGAAAATGGAGGCCACCGGGCAGACCTTGAACGAGCTGAATGGCTTCTTTCAGACCTCGGCGAACCAGGCCAAAGTGGCGGAGATGATCCAGGAGCTGGGCGCCTACCAGGCCGGTATCGAAAAGCTCAAGAGTAGCTACCAACAGATCGACGCCTCGCGTCTAGTGCGGCGCACCACAGGTGACAAGTCGCTGACGATGATCAATGCTCTGGACAAGTATGTCAGCGACAGCAATGCCGATGTCGCCGAGCAATACCGGGTCTATCGAGTGGTCAAGGACCTGCA
The DNA here is from genome assembly GCF_913777995.1 of uncultured Pseudomonas sp. Taxonomy (GTDB): domain Bacteria; phylum Pseudomonadota; class Gammaproteobacteria; order Pseudomonadales; family Pseudomonadaceae; genus Aquipseudomonas. The sequence continues at coordinate 89,141 of NZ_CAJYVE010000053.1, forward strand.
GATGCAGTTTCTCTTCGCCCGTTTCGAAACCCGAGCCTATACCTACAGCAACAACCCGAAAAACTTCGATGCCGCTGCTGCCGCCGTCGACAAGACCCTGGCCAGCCTGAAGGTGCTGCGCCAGACTCTGACCGGCGGCGATCAGGCCGCCTTCTCTGAGCTGCAAACGTTGATTGCCGGCTATCGCGAGACGCTGCAGACGCATCAGGCGGCGTTGTTGCAGATCAAGACCCAGCTCGCCGAAATCGAGAAGAACGGCGACACCATGCTGCAGACCAGCCAGGCGCTCTACGACAACCAGATGCAGATGCGCGCCAAGGACACCGCCACAGCGGCCTGGACCATGACCAGTTGCCTGGCACTGGCCTTGATTCTTGGCCTATTCGGCGCGTTGCTGATTACCCGGCAGATCGTACCGCCCCTGCGCGCAGCGCTCGATAGCGTTCGCCGGGTGGCCAGCGGCGACCTCGCCGTCCAGGCCACCTCATCGCGCCAGGACGAAATTGGCCAGCTGGAGCAAGGTCTGGCGGAGATGACCGTCAACTTGCGACAACTGGTCAGCCATATTGGCGACGGCGCGACCTTGATCGCCAGCGCCACCGAGGAGCTGTCGGCCATCACCCTGCAGACCCGCAACGGTGCCAGCGACCAGAAGCTCGAAACCGAACAGGTGGCCACGGCGATGCATGAGATGACCACTTCGGTGCAAGACGTGGCACGCAATGCGGTCGAAACGGCCAGTGCCGTGGATCATGCGGCGCAGGATGCCAGGGGCGGAGCGCAGATCGTCATGAAGGCCATCGGCCAGATCGAGAGCCTCACCGGGGAAGTGCAGCGCACCAGCCAGGCCATTGGCACCCTGGCGGCAGAAAGTGGCCGGATCGGCAGCATGCTCGACGTCATCAAGTCAGTCGCCGAGCAGACCAACCTGCTGGCCTTGAACGCCGCCATCGAAGCGGCGCGCGCCGGCGAGGCGGGACGCGGTTTCGCCGTGGTGGCCGACGAGGTCCGCGGTCTGGCCCAGCGCACCCAGCAGTCCACTCAGGAAATCGAAGGGCTCATCGCTGCGTTGCAGCAGGGCACCAGCAACGCGGTACAGCGCATGGAGTCGAGCCTGAGCCTGACCACCGACAGCGTGGAGCTGGCCCGCGAGGCCGGTCAGGCGCTGTCGAGCATCAACTCGAGTATCGTGGCTATCCAGGGCATGACTCAGCAGATCGCCGCCGCTGCCGAGCAGCAGGGCGCGGTGGCCGAGGAAATCAACCGCAGCGTGGTGAATGTGCGCAATATCACCGAGCAGACCTACACGGCCAGTGAGCAGACCAGCCAGGCAAGCCAGGAGCTGGCCAGGCTGGGGCATACATTGCAGGGGCATGTGCAGCGCTTTCACGTGTAACCGGGGCGGCCAGCGTACTGCCCAAGGTCGGCAGTACGTGGTCTGACTGAACCGTATTGGCTTTAGCCGCAATACTGTTCGATTAAGCGCTTTGCGGCTCTGTGGGAGCGAGCTTGCTCGCGAAAAGCTGGCAAAGTCTCTGATTTTGCTGTGAACGTGAAGCCAAATTCGCGAGCAAGCTCGCTCCCACGGTCTAACTGACCTGTATTGGCTTTAGCCGCAATACAGTTCAGGTAGTCGTTATATGCTCGGTAGCGGCTTTAGCCGCGAAAGTGCCAGAAAATTCACTGCATCTGTTGTGAACATGTGGTCGCTTCGCAGCTGAAGCCCCTTACCCGGTTAACCGGTCGGTATTGTGGCTGACCTTGGTCTTCACGGCGCGTGGCCGTACTTGACCACGAAGTCGTTTTCCATCTTCACGCAAGCGGCGGAGATGACGTTGCGCGGGCCTGCCGCGCCGGTAAAACGGTTGAGTTCGTCGCGGCACTGCTGGATGGCGCTGCGCGCCTGCTGCTTGACCCTGGCCTGGGGCGAGTCGTCGACCAGCAACACAGCCGTAACGATGGCTGCCGCAGCCACGCCCAGGGCAATACCGATCTTGGCAGCCTTGTTCATGTCCCGGCTCCTGTCGCCTGTCCCCATGACAACCCGTTGAAAAGCATGCTTTTTCTCCCTGAAAAAAACGCACTCTAGCATGGCGCAAGGCTATCACGCAGCCAGCCCATAGCCCCCACAAGCCGGTGATCGAGGCTGCCTGTTCAGCGATGGAACGAAGCTTTGCGGCATGCAGTCAACGCTGTATCCATCCTCCGCAACAGGTACAGCCCATGGCCCGTGACATCGCTGACAAACTCGCCGACGACCTCAAGGTCAAGACCCGTTCCGAACTCGACACCTTCCTCGACCAGGCCAATGCGCTGATCGAGCGTGGCAACGCCATCGGTGCCCAGCGCGGGCCGCAATCGCGCCACCTGCTGGGGCAACTGCTGGATCGTGCCGATGCCTTGCTCAAACCCCGCGAACCCCTGGTGCCAGGCGTGGAGCCCTCCAAGGTCGAACAGGCCAAGGCTTTCGTCCGGGCGCACCCGGGAAAGTCGGTGCTGATTGCCGTCGGCGTCGGGCTGGTGCTCAAGCGGCTGCTCAACCGCGACTAGGCGTTTGCCTGCAGGGCCGGCATCAGCCAGAAAGTCTTTTCGCGGCAGAAGCCGGTGTTGCAGGTTTGAAGAAGGGCTCAGGCGTCACGCAACAGGTCGTGAGCGTTGAGCAGTTCCCAGGCGATTTCCGGGCGCCGCTCCAATCCCCGGCGGATGGCCGCGGGAATTGCCTGTCGTGTCTTGCGGCACAGGCCGGGGACTTCTTCGAGTTGAATGCCGATGCCGCGCATGGTGCGTACTTCATTGGGTCCAGGTGCGATGCGCACCTCAACGCCCAGTTGTTCGAAAATACGTCGCTGCAGGTGCTGCAATTGCTCCAGACTCTCGACGTTTTCCAGGCGTTCGATCAGCCGCTGTTCCTGCTCGCGGGTCAGCAGCAGGATGCGCTGGTCGGCGCCCGGTACCTGCAGGCGTTCACGCTCGCAGTTGCAGGCGCCGGGCGGGCAGGGATGGCGTATCGGGATCGTACTCATGGCCTCAGCATAACCATTCGTTTCCAGATGTGAATAGCCGCTGGCGCCGACTGAAGGCTTAGCCGCAGGCCAGAGCCTTGCTGTCAATGTCCTTTCATTCAAGGTGTTCGATCACCGCCCACTTCGCGCTTTGGGGCAATTGACGCCTCTCGCGCGGCGAACTTACCCTGGCCGCCAGAAGCCGGTCGTGCGCCGGGTTCACGAGTGGCTCCGGCAGTGCCCGAGATGCCGCCGCCTGATGAGCTGCACGGCCGATGAGGTCGGCAGAACCACAAGAATAATTACAAGAGTGCCTTGCCCTATGGATAGTCGTCTGCTCAGTGAGCGCAGTCGGGTGTTCGACCGTGCCGACCCCCATCTGGTATCGGGGTACGTCAATCAGCATGTCGGTACGCACAATATCCGCATGCCATCGGCGGGGCGCCCGCAGGCCAGCCTCAACCACCGACAGTTCGCCAACCTTGACCTGTGCCGCATCAGCTACGGCGGCAGTGTGCGGGTCATCTCACCGGCGCTGGAAAGCATCTTTCATCTGCAGATCCTGCTCAGCGGCCATTGCCTGTGGCGTGGGCATCGTGAGGAACACTATTTCGCCCCCGGCGAGCTGCTGCTGATCAACCCCGATGACCCGGTTGACCTGACCTACTCGGACGATTGCGAGAAATTCATCCTCAAGATGCCGGTCAGCCTGATCGAGTCGGTGTGCGCCGAGCAGCGCTGGCAGCCCCCTCGCGAAGGCGTGCGCTTCACCGCCAACCGCTACCAGCTGAGTGGGCTCGATGGCTTCGTCAACCTGCTGGCGATGGTCTGCCAGGAGGCCGAAGCGGAAGAACGCCTGCTGAAAGTGCAGGAGCACTACGCGCAGATCGTCGCCAGCAAGATGCTGACCCTGATGAAGACCAACGTCAGCCGCGAACAGCTGGGGGGCCACCCGGCGATGTTCGAGCGGGTGCTGGACTACATCGAACGCAACCTCAAGCACGATATCGACATCGAGGCGCTGGCGGTGCAGGCCGGGGTCAGCCTGCGCAGCCTGTACGGGCTGTTCGAGCGCCACCTGGGCGTGACGCCCAAGCTCTATGTGCGTCAGCGCAAGCTCGAGCGCATCCATGCCTGCCTCAAGGATCCCGGCTGCACGGTGCGCAACCTCACCGAACTGGCCATGGACCATGGCTTCCTGCACCTGGGACGCTTCGCCGAGCATTACCGGCAACGCTTCGGCGAGCTGCCGTCCGAGACCCTCAAGCGCCGTCATGGCTGATCGCCGGCGCCACGCGCGCTCGACGTCGCCGCCTGTTCGTCAATACTGCCTCTTCGCAGTTTCTTCGCGGCTGACGGCCCATGCCGTTTCCATCCAGCCGCTCGCGGCCAAGCCAGACAGCGCCCGTTCCTCTGCCAGCCGCTTTGCAAGAAACGGATAGCACTCTGCACAAAGCGGCTATTGCCCGCGCGCCCTCGACCCTAACCTGACCCGGCCTGAACAATAACAACGGAGGCCCCGGTCATGTCCCTGGGTATCGACTACCTGAATTCACTGCTCCAGGAAGACAAGGAGCAGGGCATCTATCGCTGCAAGCGGGAGATGTTCACCGATCCGCGACTGTTCGAGCTGGAGATGAAGCACATCTTCGAGGGCAACTGGATCTATCTGGCCCATGAGAGCCAGATCCCCGAGAAGAACGACTTCCTCACCACCAGCATGGGTCGCCAGCCGATTTTCATCGCGCGTAACAAGGATGGGCAGCTCAACGCCTTCCTCAACGCCTGCAGCCATCGCGGTGCGATGCTGTGCCGACACAAGCGGGGCAACAAATCCTCGTACACCTGCCCCTTCCATGGCTGGACCTTCAACAACAACGGCAAGCTGCTCAAGGTCAAGGACCCGGTGGATGCCGGCTACCCCGAGGGCTTCAACTGCGAAGGCTCGCACGATCTGACCCGCGTGGCGCGTTTCGAGTCGTACCGGGGCTTTCTATTCGGCAGCCTCAACCCCGACGTGCTGCCGCTGGTCGAGCACCTGGGCGAGTCGGCGAAGATCATCGACATGATCGTCGACCAGTCCCCCGAAGGCCTGGAAGTGCTGCGTGGCTCCAGCAGCTACATCTACGAAGGCAACTGGAAACTCACTGCCGAGAACGGTGCCGACGGCTACCACGTCAGTGCCGTGCACTGGAACTACGCCGCCACCCAGAACCAGCGCAAGCTGCGCGAGGCTGGCGAAGAGATCAAGACCATGAGCGCCGGCAGCTGGGGCAAGACCGGTGGTGGCTTCTACTCCTTCGACAAGGGCCACCTGCTGCTCTGGACACGCTGGGCCAACCCCGAAGACCGTCCCCTGTTCGAGCGCCGCGACGAACTGGCCAGGGACTTCGGCCAGGCCCGCGCCGACTGGATGATCCAGCATTCGCGCAACCTGTGCCTGTACCCCAACGTGTACCTGATGGACCAGTTCAGTTCACAGATCCGCATCGCCCGGCCGATCGCCGTGGACAAGACCGAGATCACCATCTACTGCATCGCGCCGAAGGGCGAGAGTGCCGAGGCGCGCGCCCGGCGCATCCGCCAGTACGAAGACTTCTTCAACGTCAGTGGCATGGCCACCCCAGACGACCTCGAAGAGTTCCGCTCCTGCCAGATGGGCTATCAGGGGGCACGCGGCTGGAACGACATGTCGCGCGGTGCCGCGCACTGGATCGAGGGCGCCGATGCCGCCGCACAGGAAATCGAACTCCGGCCGCTGCTGTCGGGTGTGCGCACCGAAGACGAGGGTCTGTTCGTGCTGCAGCACAAGTACTGGCAGGAAACCATGCTCAAGGCGGCCGCCGCCGAACAGCCACTGATTCCCGTGGAGGCCGTGTGATGAGCACCCTTTACGAAACCGTGCGTGACTTCCTGTACCGCGAAGCGCGCTACCTCGACGATGCCGAATGGGACAACTGGCTGGAGCTGTACGCCAGCGATGCGACCTTCTGGATGCCGGCCTGGGATGACAACGACGCACTCACCGAAGACCCGCAGAAAGAAATTTCGCTGATCTGGTACGGCAACCGCGGTGGCCTGGAAGACCGGGTGTTCCGTATCAAGACCGAGCGCTCCAGCGCCACCGTGCCCGACACCCGTACCTCGCACAACATCAGCAACCTCGAAGTGCTGGCGCACAGCGACGAGCAATGCCAGGTGCGTTTCAACTGGCATACCCTGAGCTTTCGTTACAAGACCGTCGACAGCTACTTCGGGACCAGCTTCTACACCCTCGACCTGCGCGGCGAGCAGCCGCTGATCAAGGCCAAGAAAGTGGTGCTGAAAAACGATTACGTGCGCCAGGTCATCGACATCTACCACATCTGATTTCCCGGCCCGCCTGCGGGCCTGTACCGATTGCTGCCGTGAGGTGCGCCATGCACAAGATCGCCCTGAATTTCGAAGACGGCGTGACCCGTTTCATCGACGCCGCTGCCACCGAGACCGTCGCCGACGCGGCCTACCGCCAAGGTATCAACATTCCGCTGGACTGCCGCGACGGCGCCTGCGGCACCTGCAAGTGCCTGGCCGAGGCGGGGCGCTATGACTTGGGCCAGGAATACATCGACGACGCCCTCACTGACGAGGAGGCCGCGCAAGGCTACGTGCTGACCTGCCAGATGCGCGCCGCCAGCGACTGCGTGATCCGCGTGCCGGCTTCGTCGGACGTCTGCAAGACCCGCCAGGCCAGCTTTGAAGCGACCATCAGCCAGGTCGAGAAACTTTCGGACAGCACCATCGCCCTGAAGATCAAGGGCGAGTCCCTCAGCCAGCTGGCCTTCCTGCCTGGCCAGTACGTCAACCTGCGGGTGCCTGGCAGTGAGCAGAGCCGTGCCTACTCGTTCAGTTCTCTGCAGAAGAACGGCGAGGTCAGCTTCCTGATCCGCCACGTGCCCGGCGGCCTGATGAGCAGCTTCCTCACCGGCATGGCCAAGGCCGGCGACAGCATGACCCTGGCCGGCCCGTTGGGCAGCTTCTACCTGCGCGAGATCAAGCGGCCTTTGCTGCTGCTCGCCGGTGGTACTGGGTTGGCGCCCTTCACCGCGATGCTGGAAAAAATCGCCGAGCAGGGCAGCGATCATCCGTTGCACCTGATCTACGGCGTCACCCATGACAGCGACCTGGTGGAAATGGACGTTCTGGCCGGCTTCGCCGAGCGCATCGCCCATTTCACCTACAGCGCCTGCGTGTCCAGCCCGGACAGCAGCTACCCGCACAAAGGTTTCGTCACCCATCACATCGAACCGGGGCACCTCAACGACGGCGATGTCGATGTCTACCTGTGCGGCCCGCCGCCGATGGTCGAGGCGGTGAGCCAGTACATCCGCGAGCAGGGCATCACCCCGGCGAACTTCTACTACGAAAAATTCGCCGCCAGCGCGGCCTGAACCAGGGAGGTCGTCATGCACATGCGATTTGCAGACAAAGTGGTGCTGGTCACCGGGGCTGCCCAGGGCATCGGGCGGAGGGTCGCCGAACGGCTGGTCGAGGAGGGCGGGCAACTGGTGGCGGTGGACCGCTCGGAGCTGGTTTTCGAACTGCATCAAAGCCTTGGCGAACAGTGCCTGGCGCTGACTGCCGACCTGGAAGGTTTCGACGAAGCGCACCGTGCGATGGCGGCGGCCGTGGAGCGCTTCGGGCGTCTGGACGTGCTGATCAACAACGTCGGCGGCACCATCTGGGCCAAGCCGTTCGAGCATTACCAGCCGCACGAGATCGAAGCGGAGATTCGCCGTTCGTTGTTCCCCACGCTGTGGTGCTGCCATGCGGCGCTGCCGTACATGCTGGAGCAGGGCAGTGGTGCCATCGTCAACGTCTCGTCCATCGCCACCCGCAGCGTGAACCGCGTGCCCTATGGCGCTGCCAAGGGCGGGGTGAATGCGTTGACCGCCTGCCTGGCATTCGAGAACGCCGGGCGCGGCATTCGCGTCAACGCCACGGCACCGGGCGGCACCGAGGCGCCACCGCGGCGCATCCCGCGCAACGCCGCCGAACAGAGCGAGCAGGAGCAGGGCTGGTATCAGCAGATCGTCGACCAGACCATCGACAGCAGCCTGATGAAGCGCTACGGCACCCTCGACGAGCAGGTGGGGGCGATCCTGTTCCTGGCTTCGGACGAAGCCTCTTACATCACCGGCGTGACCCTGCCGGTGGGCGGCGGCGACCTGGGCTGACCCCACAGTTCGACGATGCACAAGAGCGGCAATACAACAGCAGTGCTTTCTACAACAAAAACAAGAGATGCATGCCATGCGAACCATAGACGTACACGCGATTGTCGATAACGCGCGCTTCGGGCGCTTCCACTGGATGGTCATGAGCTGGTGCGCCCTGCTGCTGATCTTCGACGGCTATGACCTGTTCATCTACGGCGTGGTATTGCCGGTGATCATGAAAGAGTGGTCGCTCACTCCCTTGCAGGCCGGTGCGCTGGGCAGCTACGCGCTGTTCGGCATGATGTTCGGCGCCCTGGTATTCGGCAGCCTGGCCGACCGCATCGGGCGCAAGAAGGGCATCGCCATCTGCTTCGCGCTGTTCAGCGGCGCGACCATCGTCAATGGCTTTGCCAGCAGCCCCACCGAGTTCGGCGTCTGCCGCTTCATCGCCGGCCTGGGCTGCGGCGGCCTGATGCCCAATGCCGTGGCGTTGATGAACGAATACGCGCCCAAGCGCATGCGCAGCACCCTGGTGGCGGTGATGTTCAGCGGCTACTCGCTGGGCGGCATGCTCTCGGCGGGGGTGGGCATCGTGATGCTGCCGCGCTTCGGCTGGGAGTCGATGTTCTTCGCCGCCGCGCTGCCGTTGCTGCTGTTGCCGGCGATTCTCTACTACTTGCCCGAGTCCATCGGCTTCCTGGTCCGCCAGGGGCGCAGCGAAGAGGCCCGGCGCCTGTTGCAGCGCCTGGACGCCAGCCAGGCGCTCGACGGTGACGAAATCCTGCAGGTCAGTGATGCCAAGGGCCAGGGCGTGGCGGTGCTGGAGCTGTTCCGCGAAGGCCGTATGGTTCGCACCCTGGCCTTGTGGGTGGCGTTCTTCTGCTGCCTGCTGATGGTCTATGCGCTCAGCTCCTGGCTGCCGAAACTCATGGCCGGTGCCGGCTACAGCCTGGGGTCTAGCCTGTCGTTCCTGCTGGCGCTGAACTTCGGCGGCATGTTCGGCGCGATCTTCGGTGGCTGGCTGGGCGACCGCCTGAACCTGACCAAGGTCACCGTGGGCTTCTTCATCCTCGGTGCCGTGGCCATCAGCCTGCTGGGCTTCAACAGCCCGATGCCGTTGCTCTACCTGCTGATCTTCATCGCCGGAGCCACCACCATCGGCACGCAGATTTTGCTGTATGCCGGTGCCGCCCAGTTGTACGGCCTGTCGATGCGTTCCACCGGCCTGGGCTGGGCTTCGGGCATCGGTCGCAATGGCGCCATCGTCGGCCCGCTGCTCGGTGGCGCACTGATGGCTGCCAACCTGCCGCTGCAACTGAACTTCATGGCCTTTGCCATTCCTGGTGCCATTGCCGCCATCGCCATGACGGTGTTCGCCATCAGCGCCCAGCGCCGGGTGGCCGGTGCGCCCCTGCTGCAATCCTGAGCCGGGCTCGGGCGCCACACGCGTGGGGCACAGGCGAGTTTACTCGCGAAAAGCCCCACTGCAGGCGACGCCGGCCGTGTAAACCAGACAATCATGCGAGGTCCCATGAACGACCTGTTCAAGGATGTCTCCCTGTCCGCCGTGGTGGCCGGGTGTATTGCCACGCTCATCTCTTACGCCGGTCCGCTGGTGATCATCTTCCAGGCCGCCGACTCGGCGCAGTTGTCGCATGCGCAGCTGTCGTCGTGGATCTGGGCCATCTCCATCGGCAGCGCGCTGCTGGGGGCCTGGTTGAGCCTGCGTTTTCGGGTGCCGGTGGTGGTGGCCTGGTCGATCCCCGGTTCTGCGCTGCTGGTCTCGCAGCTGCCACAGATCGGCCTCGATCAGGCCGTGGGGGCCTATCTGATGGCCAGCCTGCTGCTCTGGCTGGTCGGCGTCAGCGGCGCCTTCGACCGCCTCATCGCCAGGCTGCCGGGGTCCATCGCCGCCGGCATGCAGGCCGGCATTCTGTTCAGTTTTGGTGTGGCGCTGTTCGAGTCGCTGCCGGCCCGGCCCTGGCTGGTGCTGGCGATGTTCGCCACCTATGTGCTGATGCGTCGTCTGCTGCCGCGCTATGCGGTGATGGCGGTGCTGCTGGTGGGCGTGCTGGTGACCTGGCTGGGCGGCGAGTTTCGTGCCGACGCGCTGGTGCTGGGTCTGGCCACGCCGACGCTGATCGAGCCGCAGTTCAGCCTGCAGGGCTTCTTCAACCTGGCCCTGCCACTGGTGCTGGTGGCGCTGACCGGGCAGTTCATGCCGGGCATGGCCGTATTGCGCAATGCCGGCTATCAGACGCCTGCCAGCCCGTTGATCGGCGCCACCGCCCTGGGCAGCGCGGTACTGGCGCCGTTCGGTTGCCATGGCCTGAACCTGGCGGCGGTTACCGCCAGCCTCTGCACCGGTCGCGAGGCGCACGACAATCCCCGGCGCCGCTACATCGCTGCGCTGTCGGGCAGCCTGCTGTACCTGGTGTTCGGCATCGCGGGCGCCACCCTGGTGTCGCTGTTTGCGGCCTTTCCCAGGGAACTGGTGGCCGCGCTGGCCGGGCTGGCGCTGTTCGGTGCCATCAGCGAGGCGTTGGGCCGCAGTACCGTGCAGGTCGAGGAACGCGACGCCGGCCTGTTCACCTTTCTGGTCACTGCCTCAGGTGTGTCTTTCCTGGGCTTGTCGGCAGCGTTCTGGGGGCTGTTGGCGGGGCTGGTCGTGCACCTGGCGATGAACGCCAGGCGCCCGGCACCTGCGCTGCGTGCCTTGGGCGACAAGAGCTGAAGTTGCATCCCTCGCTGTGCTGAGGGCCTTTCATTCATAACAACAAGAGAACAACCATGAGCCAGCATCAGATCGCCAAGCGTCACGTCATCAGCCTGGTCGGCCTCGGCCTGCCGTTGTCCGCCCTGGCGGCCGGCAGCCCGGCGCCGGAAGGCTTCATCGAAGGCGCCAGTGCCACCTTGCAGACCCGCAACTATTACTTCAGCCGCGACTTTTCCGACATCGTCGGCAGCAACCGCCAGTCGAAGCAGGAGGAGTGGGCCCAGGGCTTCATCCTCAACTTCAAGTCTGGCTATACCCCGGGTGTGGTCGGCTTCGGTCTGGACCTCAGCGGTATCCTGGGCATCAAGCTCGACAGCAGCCCGGACCGGGTCAATACTGGCCTGCTGCCGACCCACGGCGATGGCCGTGCGGCGGACGAATACAGCCGCCTGGGCGCGACCTTCAAGGCGCGCCTGTCGAACACCGAGCTGCGTCTCGGCGAGCTGCAGCCCAACCTGCCGGTGCTGACCTTCAGTGACATTCGCCTGCTGCCGCCCAGTTACCAGGGCGTGGCGGTCAGTTCCAGCGAGATCGCCGGCCTGACCCTGCAGGCCGGGCATTTGAGTTCCACCCACCTGCGTAACGAGGCCGGCGACGAGAAGATGATGGCTATGCTCGGCCATGTGCCGCAGCGCCAGGCCAGCAGCGATGCCTTCAACTATCTGGGCGGCGACTACGCCTTCAACGCCAAGCGCACCTCGTTGAGCCTCTGGTACGGGCAACTGGAGGATATCTATCAGCAGGGCTTCGTCGGCTTCAAGCACAGCCAGCCGCTCGGGAACTGGGTGCTGGGCGCCAACCTCGGTTACTACAGTGCCCGTGAGGACGGCGACAAACTGCTGGGTCGCATCGACAACCAGGCATTCTTCTCCCTGCTCTCGGCCAAGCACGGCGGGCACACCTTCTACGTGGGTTACCAGGCCATGTACGGCGACAGCCCGTTTCCCAGGGTCTTCGCCAACGTCTCACCACTGGGCAACGAAGTGCCGACCTATGAGTTCGCCTACACCGATGAACGCTCCTGGCAGGCGCGCTACGACTATGACTTCGCCGCCCTGGGCCTGCCCGGCCTGACCACCACGCTGCGCTACATCACCGGCGACAACGTCGACACCGGCGCCGGCTTCGAGGGCAAGGACCGCGAGCGCGATCTGGACATCGGCTATGTGGTACAGGAGGGAACGCTGAAGGGGCTGGGCGTGCGCGTGCGCAACGTCGCCGCGCGCTCCAACTACCGCAGCGACATCGATGAGAACCGCCTGATCTTCAGCTACACCTGGAAACTGCTCTGAGCCCGCCAGACGCTGCTGTCTTGGGATGTTCATCGGTATCGGTCATCGGCAAGCCGATGGCCGATACCGGCTCTGCGGTCAGCGGCTCCCGGGGGCGCCTTGTGCAACCATGGCGCGCCAGGTCCGGTAGCTGGGACGCTCCTGCATCCTGGCATGCCATGCACGTAGCGCGACACATTCTTCCGGGACCGGCAGCTTCACCAGTGAGGCGAAGATCATGCCGCCTATGACGGCGATATCGGCCATGGAAAATGTGTCACCGGCAACGAATGGCTGGCCTTGCAGAAGGTTGTCGAAGTAGCGCATGCCTCGGACTGCCTTCTCGCCCATTTTGCGCCCCCACTCGGCATTCTGATACAGCTCGACCTTCGGCCCCAGGCCGGGGGTGGCGTGATGGAAGTAAACGCTGACCGCGTCGAGGAATTCGATCTCGGCGCGTTTGGTCATCATGTGAATGAGTCCCTTCTGCAGAGGCGTTTCGCCGGTCAGCGTGGGGTGACCCTCCAGGCTGTCCAGATACTGCGTGATCGCCGTGCATTCCGCGATTCGAGTGCCGTCCTCGAGTTCCAGCACAGGTAAGGTGCCGGAGTAGTTGATAGCCAGAAATTCAGGCTCTTTATGCTCGCCCGTCCAGAGGTTCACCGGAACGAACTTGACGTTCTGCAGCCAGCCTTTCTCGGCGAGGGCTATGCGTACGCGGGCGGGGTAAGGGCCGTCGAACCAGTCGTAGATTGTCATGGACAATGAGGTAGAGGCTTCAGGGGTTGGATGTATAGAGATCATGGGGAGTTACCTGCCTGTCAGTTGGTAGGTAAAGAGTGGTCCTGATTTTTTGTTACGTCAACCCCTACCTGTCAGTTGGCAGGTAAGTTTGCGAGGAGTAGAGTTGTTTTCATACACCGCTGAATAACGTTCGAGGGTCATCAAGTGAGCGAAAATGCTCGAGAGAAAATTCTGGCAGCAGCGCGCTCCGCTGCCCAACTGCATGGTTACAGCGGCATCAATTTCCGCAGTATTGCCGAGGAAGTCGGGATCAAGAACGCGAGCATCTACTACCACTTCCCGAGCAAGGCGGATCTCGGCGCTGCCGTTGCTCAGCGCTACTGGCAGGAGACGCTGGCTGCGCTCGAAGGCATACGGGGTACCCACGCTGATCCGCGTCAGTGCCTGCAGTCATACCCGTCGATCTTTCGCAAATCGTTGAAAGACAACAACAGACTCTGCCTGTCCAGCTTTATGGCAGCCGAATGCGAAGATCTGCCCGATCAAGTGGCCAAAGAGGTCAGGGCATTCGCTGATGTCAATGTGGATTGGCTCGCCCAAGTGCTGGCAGATGATGACGGGGGCGCTACGCAAGATTACAAGCGACGCGCGCGAGCTATCTATGCAGCCGTCGCTGGGGCGCAACTGATAGCGCGAACTCGCGGGGACATCGCCTTGTTCGACGACCTGGTGCTGAGCTATCAGCAAGCAGGTCTGATTCCTGCCTGACCTCCTCTTGCCGAGTGGCTGAGTCCGGACCTGACGCTTCAGGGGCGTATCGCCTCAGATCCGCTCCTTGCGCTCATGAGTCGGCGACGGCCGGCCGAACAGGTAGCCCTGCAGGTGCGAGCAGCCCTCGGCCTTGAGCAGTTCGTACTGTTCCTGGGTCTCGACGCCTTCGGCGGTGGTCTTGATCAGCAGGCTGGTGCTGATGCCGGTGATGGCGCGGATCACGGCCATGGCTTCGCGACTCTCGGCCATCTCGTTGACGAACGACCGGTCGATCTTGATCCGGTCGAAGGGGAATGAGCGCAGGTAGCCCAGTGACGAGTAGCCGGTGCCGAAGTCATCCAAGGCAATAGCGACGCCCAGGGCCTTCAGCTCACGCAGGGTTGCAAGGTTTTCCTCGTCGTTTTCCAGTAGCACCGATTCGGTGATTTCCAGCTCCAGGCGATGGGGCGCCAGGCCCGAGTCGGTCAAGGCCAGCCTGACGATGTCGACCAGCTCGCAGTTCTTGAACTGCACCGGTGACAGGTTCACCGCCACGCTCTGTTCGCCACTCCAGTTGCAGGCTTCCTGGCAGGCAAGATTGAGCGCACGGGCGCCGACCTCGTGGATCAGCCCGGTTTCCTCGGCGATGGGGATGAAATCCAGGGGCATGATCAGCCCGCGGGTCGGGTGGTGCCAGCGCATCAGTGCCTCATAGCCGGTGATGCGCGGCTCGTCGAGGCCGATGATGGGCTGGTAGTAGAGCTGCAGGTGCCCCTGGTGCAAGGCCTTGCGCAGTTCGATCTCCATCAGCCGGCGATGCTGGGCCGCTTCGGCCATGGCCGGGTGGAACACCTCGTAGCGATTGCGCCCGTTGCGCTTGGCCTCATAGAGCGCCATGTCGGCGTGGCCGAGCAGCAATTCGCCCGACTCGCCCGGTGTCTGGTTGAACGCGATACCGATGCTGACGCCGATCAGCAGGTTATGGCCTTCCATCAGAAACGGCGCGGCCATGCACGCGGTGATGCGTTGCGCGATGCGGTAGGCATCTTCCGGGCGCTCGACGCGTGACAGCACGATGGCGAACTCGTCACCGCCCAGGCGCGCCAGGGTATCGTGCTCATCCAGCACCCCGCGCAGGCGCTCGGCCACGGCGCGCAACAGCGTATCGCCGAAGGCATGGCCAAATGCATCGTTGACATTCTTGAACTTGTCCAGGTCCAGGCACAGCGTGGCGATCAGGCGCGGCTGCAGCGCACAGGTGTCCAGGGCCTGCTGCAGTTGTTCGTGCAACAGGGTGCGGTTGGCCAGACCGGTCAGCGCATCGTGGTGCGCCATGTGGTGGATCTGTTCGCGGGCGGCGATCTCGTCGGTGACGTCCTCGGCGATCAGCAGCACGTAGTTCGACTGGGCTTCGACATCGCTGCGCAGCAGGGTCTTGGTGCGCAGCACGCGCAGGCCGATGGCGGTACGCAGGCGCTGCTCGGACTGACGCACGTGGGCGCTGTGCAGGCAGTGTTCGGTCTGTTCCTCAACGTAATCGGCCATGGTCGCCGACAGGCAATCTCGTGCCTGCTTGCCGAGCATGCCCTGGCGGGTGGCGCCGAACAGGCGTTGCGCCTGCTCGTTGACCAGCAGGATCTCGCGGCTACGTGCGTCCTGAACCAGCACGCTGGCGGGGATGCTGCCGATCACCGAGTCCAGGAAACGCGACAGCGCGGCCATCTGTTCGCTGTAGCGCTCGGCCATGTCCTTGGCCGCCAGTACCTGCAGTTCAGCCTCGCGGCGTTCGGTGATATCGCGGGTGATCTTAGAAAAGCCGATCGGCTGACCGTCGTCGTCATGCATCGGCGTGATGACCACATGGGTCCAGAAATGCGTGCCATCCTTGCGCAGGCGCACGCCTTCGGCCTCGAAGCGTCCGTCGCGGCGCGCGGTGTCCAGGCCATGCTGCGGCAAGCCGCGGGCACGGTCATCCGGGGTATAGAACACGGAAAAATGCCGGCCGACGATCTCTTCGGCCCGATAGCCCTTGGCGCGTTCGGCACCGCTGTTCCAGTTCACCACATGACCGTCGAGGTCGAGCATGTAGATGGCATAGTCGGTCGCCCCTTGCACCAGCAGGCGGAAGCGCTGTTCCTGCTCGCGCTGCGCCAGCAGCGCCTGGCGCTGTAAGGTGCAATCGCGGGTGATCTTGGCGAAGCCGATCAGCTCGCCATGGTCGCCACGGATCGCATCGATGACCACGTGGGCCCAGAAGGTGCTGCCATCCTTGCGAACCCGCCAGCCCTCGGCCTCGAAGCGGCCGGTACGCCGGGCCGTTTCCAGGCCGGCCATGGGGACGTTGCGAGCGCGTTCTTCGGCGCTGTAGAACAGCGAGAAGTGCTTGCCGACGATCTCCTGCGCCCGGTATTGCTTGGCCCGTTCGGCCCCGCTGTTCCAGTTGGCGACAATGCCTTCCGGGGTCAGCATGTAGATGGCGTAGTCCACTACACCCTGCACCAGCAGGCGATACATCACATCCGGGTTTTCGACTACCAATGTCATCGGGCACTACCGTCCTGGTGGGTGGCTCACGGATTCTCGGCGCAGGTCCGGAGGCAATCGAGCCTCGGTCCGGCCATGGCCGTTTGGCATTATTTCATGCGTGGGCGCGGCTGGACACGTCTAGGTCGGTCTTTTATCGCGCGGGCGATGGCGTGCGCGCGTGTGCAAGGGGCGGGGAATGCAGCACCCGCCGAGCGGGGCGGATGCCGGAAGGCAGGAAGCGAAGTCGCGGTGCCGTCCATTGCAGTACGGCACCTTGGGGCAATATCAGGTGCGGAACTTGCGCACCAGACCGTCCAGTTCGCTGGACAGCGCCGCCAGGCTCTGCGAGTCGCCCCGCGCCGACTGCGCCAGCTCCACCACCAACTGGGCATCGCCGTGGATCTGGCTGAT
>NZ_CAJYVE010000054.1 GCF_913777995.1 uncultured Pseudomonas sp.
TCGACCGAAGCCTTAGTCATGCTGGCTCGCAAGCTTGCCCGAGTGGCGTTCGCTCTGTTGAAAAACCAGAGCGAATACCAAACGAAGATGGTTTGAAGGCTTCCCTAAAACCATAGAATCTCCCACAGCCTCAGAGCGCCTGACTGACCTGTGTTGAGCCTGAAACCAGTACTGTTCGCTTAAGCTACATGTGGCCCGGTGGGAGCGGCTTCAGCCGCGAAGCGACCGCCCGTTCACAACAGATGCAGTGAATTTCAGCCTAAAACCCCACCATTTTCCCCACCCTTTCAGCCAACGGGTCATCACTGCGGCTGACCACCGCGTAGTTGTAGCCGCCGTGGCTCCAGTAGCGTGTCAGCAGGTCGCCTTCGGTACGCTGCCCCGGCGGCAGCAGCTCGTTGTGCGAGCCCGGTGGGCGGATAAAGAAGGTCAGGCGGCGGCCCTGGCCATCCTCGTAGATCACCAGCGCCGCCGCGCCTTGCTCGGTGGCCAGCAGACGCGCACCGACCGTCTTCAGGCCGACGCGATCCATGGCCGGCGGCGGCGTGGCATCTTTCAGGTAGCGCGCCAGCCAGTTGCGCAGTTCGCCCCCCTCGTGCAGGTCGAGGACGTTCTGGTCGGCGCCGGCGAACAACCGATATGCCTGTACCGCATCCTGCATCGGCAGGCTGTGCCGTGCCACGCTATCACCGCGCATCTGCCAGCCGCCCAAGCCGCCGACACCCAGTGCCACGAGCAGGGCCGCTGCGGTGGCCAGCCGTGCCTGCCAACGCTGCCGAAGGCCGCGGCGAATGCTTGACGGGTCGAGTCGCTCAGGCAGCGGCCCACCACCCTGGCCGGCGAAAGCCGCACGCAGCTGCTGGGCATCCTGTCGCCAACCCTGCACACGCCGGGCATCTTCGGGATGAGCCGCCAGCCAGGCTTCCAGCCACTGGCGGTGTGCAGGTTCAAGCTGGCCGTCGAGATAGGCGTGCAGCTCATCTTCGTGGGGAATGCGTTCTTTCATTTCAGTACCCGTAATGAGGGTGTCGTGGCCTGTCCCTCGCTCAGGCTGCGCAGCGCCTGGCGGGCGCGCGACAGCCGGGACATGACCGTACCCATGGGAATATCCAGCGCCTGGGCGACTTCGCGATAACTCAGCCCTTCGACGCTGACCAGCTCCAGTAGCGCTCGCTGTTCGGCGGGCAGGCGCTCGAAGGCTTCCAGGGTCGAACGGGCGCTGACGATTTCTTCGGGCGATGCGCTCGCCAGGTTGTCTGCGCCGAACAGGCTGAGGATCCGCGCGTAGCGCCGCGCGCGGCGCTGGCCATCGATGAAGTGGCGGTAAAGGATCGAGAACAGCCAGGCGCGCAGGTCGCCTTCGGCGCGGCGCTCGCTCCAGGCCGACAGCGCCTTTTCCAGCGTGGCCTGGACCAGGTCGTCGGCGCTGCTGGTGCTGCGGGTCAGCGACAGGGCGAAGCGCCGTAACCGGGGCAACAGGTCGCGCAGTGATTGGTCATCCAGTGTGTGCATCGCAACGCCGGCAGTGGTGGGTCGAGCGGTAAAGACGAATCGGGTGCCGATCTATTCCCGACCCTGGCGAAAAAATTTCTTCGCTTTCTACGGGAATAACCGCCTTCATGGTGCGTCGTACCGCTTCGATGCATTCAGCCTAAGCCCAAGGAAGCGTAAATGACAGGTACTACAACCAACATTCCCCTGCGCCTGGCCGCCATCGCCGCCGTGGTGCTGGGCACGGCCGCCGCGTTCGCCTACGCGGGTGGCTGGCTCGACCCGCAACGGCTGACGCCGGCCAAGATCATCAATACCCTGGAAGCCAACGGCGGCGTACACCCCGGTTACCGACGCAACCATGCCAAGGGGCTGTGCGTGATCGGGCACTTCGAAAGCAATGGCGCGGCCGCCGAGTTGTCACGGGCTGCACTGTTCGCCCCGGGCCGCGTTCCGGTCGTGGGCCGTCTGGCGATTCCCGGTGGCAACCCGGCGGCCAGCGACGGCGCCGCACCGATCCGCAGCCTGGCGCTGCGCTTCCAGCCCGCCGAGGGCCAGGAATGGCGCACCGCGATGAACGCGATGCCGGTGTTCGTGGTCCGTGACGTGGTCAGCTTCTATGAGCTGCAGAAAGCCACGGCCCCGCAACCCGACACCGGCAAGCCCGACCCGGAAAAAGCGGCGGCCTTCTTCAAGGCGCACCCGGAGACCCAGGCCTTCCGCGACTGGGCTAAATCTTCCACGCCCTCCTCCAGCTATGCCAATGGCGCCTACTACAGCCTCAACGCGTTCTATCTGGTAGATGGCAAGGGGCAGCAGCATCCTGTGCGCTGGTCGGTGCAACCCGTCGCGCCCTACGAGCCGCTGGCGGCCGACAAGCGTGGCGACGCCAATTTCCTCGCCGATGAACTCGCTCAGCGCCTGGCCCAGGGCCCGCTGAGCTGGCGCTTGCGATTCACCCTGGGTGAGCCGGGCGACAGCACCGTCGATGCTACCCAGGCGTGGCCCAAAGAGCGCACCCAGCTGGACGCCGGTGAACTGGTGATCGAGCGCATGCAACCCGAGATTGGGGGCGACTGCCGCGACATCAACTACGACCCGCTGATTCTTCCCGATGGCATCCGAGCCTCTGACGACCCGCTGCTCAGCGCACGTTCGGCGGCCTACTCGGAATCCTTCAACCGCCGTACCCGTGAACAGGCCCAGGAGAACCACTGATGAAGCCGACTCATTTCCCGTTGGTCATGCGCGTCTTCCACTGGCTGATGGCTCCCCTGGTTCTGGCCATGCTGCTGGTCGGCCTGGGCATGGTCGCCAGCGTTGCCCCGCACTACGCAACGCTGGTGGTCATTCACAAGACACTGGGGGCGGCGTTGCTGGTGATGGTCCTGCTGCGTATCGCAATACGCCTGACGCAGCGCATTCCAGCACTGCCCCGCGACATGCCCGGCTGGCAACGTGGCGCCGCGCACCTCTCGCACCTGGCGCTCTATGCCCTGCTGCTCGCCCAGCCCCTGCTGGGCTGGAGCATGCAGTCGGCCGGCGGCTACCCGGTGGTACTCTGGGGCGGTCTCGAACTGCCCGCGCTGGTGTCGCCCTCGGTGCAACTGCACGCGATACTGCGCAGCGCCCATACCTGGGTTGCCTATGCGCTGCTGCTGACGATCCTGCTGCACCTGGCCGCCGCGCTGTACCACGGGTTGATCCGCCGCGACGCGGTACTGCCCAGCATGACGGGCATGGCGTTACCTGATGACCCGCACTAAAGCGCTCCCCCTGTGGCCCTGCTTCCTGCGGGCGACGCGGAATATGGACCGGGCCTTCATGAACAATTGTTCATGAAGGCCCGGAGGCACTTGATCACGACTAAAATAGCGCCGCTCAGACGGCGGGCCTGACCCGCGCAAAACCCGCATTTTCCTCGATTGGCCCCTGCCAGCCAGGCCCCGCACATGCCACCGGGCATCCATCATCCTCGTCGTGCTGTCGGGCTCTGCTGTGCGCCCTGCAGGAAAGAAATCCATTTTTACAGTGATCAGTACCCGCCATGCCACAACCTCTTCGCCTGAAGGAGCACGAACAAGAACGCAGCCTGGTCAACGGACGCGTCAAGGCCTGCGCCTTGCTGGTGCTCAGCCTGGCCGCCATATTGGTCGGCCGCTTGTATGTGCTGCAGGTCTTGCAACATGACCAGCAGACGGCGGTGTCGGAAAACAATCGCGTACATGTGCTGCCGATTCCTCCAGAGCGCGGCCTGATCTACGACCGCAATGGCGTGCTGCTGGCAGAAAACACGCCCAGCTTCAACCTGACCATGACCCGTGAACGCGCAGGTGACGCAGCCAAGGTGCTCGACAGCCTGGTCGACGTCCTGGCGCTGTCGCAGGAAGATCGCCAACAGTTCGACAAGGACCTGCGCCGGGCGCGAAAGCCATTCGAGCCGGTCACCCTCATGTTCGACCTCAACGAAGAACAGATCGCCCTGCTCGCGGTAAACCAGTTCCGCCTGCCCGGGCTGGATGTCGAGGCGCAGTTCATCCGCGAATACCCCTTGGGTGAACATTTCGCCCATTCGGTGGGCTATGTCGGGCGGATCAACGAACGAGAAACCAAGTTCCTCGACGCGACTGAGTACCGGGGTACGCAGTCGGTGGGCAAGACCGGTATCGAGCACTTCTATGAAAAGCAGCTGCACGGCCACGTAGGCTATGAAGAGGTCGAGACCAACGCCCAGGGTCGGGTCATGCGGGTGCTGAACCGCCACGACCCGGTGCCAGGCGAAGATATCCATCTCAGCCTGGACGCCCACTTGCAACTGGCGGCGGAAAAAGCCCTGGGAGAACGACGCGGCGCGGTGGTGGTGCTGGACCCTGCGAACGGCGACGTGCTGGCGATGGTCAGCAACCCGGCCTTCGACCCCAACCTGTTCGTCAAGGGCATCAGCTTCAAGCAATACGCCGAGCTGCGCGACTCGATCGACCGGCCGCTGTTCAACCGGGTGCTGCGCGGCCTGTACGCGCCGGGCTCGACGGTCAAGCCCGAGGTGGCGTTGGCCGGCCTCGACAGCGGCGTCATCACCCCGTCCAGCCGAGTGTTCGATGCCGGCTACTACGAACTGCCCAACTATGACCACAAGTACCGCAACTGGAACCGCAGCGGCGACGGCTGGGTGGACATGTACACTGCCATCATGCGTTCCAACGACACCTACTTCTACGACGTTGCGCACAAACTGGGCATCGATCGCCTGCATGACTACCTGACCGAATTCGGCCTGGGCCAGAAAGTCTCGCTGGACATGTCCGAGGAAGCCCCTGGCTTGATGCCATCCCAGGACTGGAAACGTGCCACCCGCCGTCAGGCCTGGTACCCCGGCGAAACCCTGATTCTCGGCATCGGCCAGGGCTACATGCAGGTGACACCGCTGCAACTGGCCCAAGCGACCAGCCTGGTGGCCAGCAAGGGCGTATGGCACAGACCGCACCTGGCGCTGAGCGTCGGCGGCCAGCCACCGGTGGATGAACACCCGATGCCTGACATCGTGCTGCACGACAAACGCGCCTGGGACCAGGTCAACCAGGGCATGCAGATGGTCATGCATGACCCTCGCGGCATCGCCCGTGCCGCCGCTGCCGGAGCGCAGTATCGGATTGCCGGCAAGAGCGGTACGGCGCAGGTGGTGGCGATCAAGCAAGGCGAACGCTACAACCGCGACAAGACCCTGGAGCGCAATCGCGACAACGCATTGTTCGTCGGTTTTGCCCCCGCCGACCATCCGAAGGTGGTGGTGGCGGTGATGATCGAAAACGGCGAAGCCGGCGGCCGCGTGGCCGGGCCGGTGGTGCGCGAAGTGATGGACAGCTACCTGCTGGACAAGGACGGTCACCTCAAGGGCGAGTATGCCGGAGCCTCCCCCGCCGCACCGGTTCCGCATACCTGAGGGGCAGCCATTTCCGACGGCTTGGTCGTCGAGGTCGCCCTCACAGCACCTTTACATTATCTGCGAGCCAATCAGGTCGGTACGCTGGTAGACCAGCTTGCGGCTACCCCCATCACAGGTGCCGATCACCCTGGCGTCGACTTTCTGGTCGCTGGGTACGATTTCCAGCGTATAGCTGGACACCCCGGCAGCCTGAATCTTCAACTCGACCTCCTTCTTGAGCTCTTCGCACGACTTGGGCGTGGCCCAGGCATTGCTGCTCAGCACACCCAGCGCCAGCAGCACTGCCGTACATCCTTTCATACCGATCATCCTGCACCTGTCGTTAGCCCACTCTACTCTCGGACAGCAGCCGGGGCAGACAGTTGTACCCACCGCTGCGCTTGGGTGCGGTGGCTTGCAGCGCAAGGGGGTCACGTCCAATACAGCTCGATTAAGCGCTTCTCGGCTTTCGTTGGAGCTTGCTCGCGAAAAGCGGGCCACGCCGCTGTATCTGCTGTGAACATGGCGCAGCCATCGCGAGCAAGCTCCAACGGTCTGACCAAACAGTGTTGGGCTCAATTCAAGCCACAGGCTTCGCCGTTTACCTCTAGCGCTCATTGCGGCTGGGCAATCCGGCTGTTGTCAGCTACCGAATAAGCGCAACTTTGCAGGGCTCGGCACAGCTGTGCCAGAAGCAATCCTCCGGGGCTCGCATGGCGCCCGAGGCGTGGAACGTTTTACCGCCCAATGACACCTAACTCACTCAAAGCTCTAAGTCGGTGACACAATCTCCCTGACGGATCAATTGGAGACCACAATGCTGCGCATGTTCGAACGCTGGCTCGACCCCTTCCCGCCTGACGAGACGCCGCCCCCGCCGATGGGTCTGGTGCGTTTTCTTTGGGCCTGTACCCGGGGCGCCCGCGGCTACATCCTGCTGTTTGCGCTACTCAGCGCAGCGGTATCGATCTACGAAGCTTGGCTGTTCGCCTTTCTCGGTCAAGTGGTCGACCTGCTCTCGACCTGGCAGGCCGGCGGTGCCGTGAGCGGCGAGGAACGCCAGGTTCTCTGGGGCATCGGTATCGTGCTGGTGGTCAGCATTGGCCTGGTGGCACTGCGAACCATGGTCCAGCACCAGGTGCTGGCTATCAACCTGCCACTGCGACTGCGCTGGGACTTTCACCGGCTGATGCTGCGCCAGAGCCTGTCGTTCTTTTCCGACGAGTTCTCCGGGCGGGTCACCACCAAGGTCATGCAAACGGCCCTGGGGGTGCGTGAAGTGCTGTTCACCCTCATCGAGATCATTCCCGGCATCGGCGTGTATTTCATTGCCATCATCGCCCTGGCCGGTGGTTTCGCCCTGAAACTGATGCTGCCGTTCATGGCCTGGATCGCCCTGTTCGGCCTGGCCATGCTGTACTTCGTACCGCGCCTGGGTAAAGTCGGCCAGGAACAGGCGCATGCACGCTCGTCAATGACCGGCCGGGTATCCGACGCCTACACCAACATCACCACCGTGAAGTTGTTCTCGCACTCCAAGCGCGAGGCGCACTTTGCCCGTGCGGCGATGGAAGACTTCAAACAGACCGGCTTTCGCCAGATGCGCCTGGTCAGCCAGTTCGAGATCGTCAACCAGGCTCTGGTCGTCGCCTTGATCATGGCTGCCGGTGGCTATGCCCTGTGGCTATGGCACCTGGGCGAGGTCGGTGCCGGCGCGGTAGCGGCGATCACTGCCATGGCCTTGCGCATCAACGGCATGTCGCACTGGATCATGTGGCAGATGACCTCGCTGTTCGAGAGCATCGGCACCGTGCAGGACGGCATGGAAACCCTGACCCGCGGCCCCAAGGTCCAGGACGCGCCCAATGCCGGCGAGCTGGTGACCACCGGCGGCGCGGTGAGCTTCGACAAGGTGAGCTTCAACTACAACGGCGAACGCCAGGTGCTCGATGGCTTGACCCTGAACATCCGAGCGGGCGAGAAAGTCGGCCTGGTGGGCCGTTCCGGGGCCGGCAAATCGACGCTGATCAATCTGCTGCTGCGCTTCTACGATGTCGACAGCGGCGAGATTCGCATCGACGGGCAGAACATCGCCCAGGTGACCCAGGACAGCCTGCGCAGCGCCATCGGCATGGTCACCCAGGACACCTCGCTGCTGCATCGCACCATCCGCGACAACATCGCCTATGGTCGCCCGGACGCCACCGACGAGCAGATCCAGCGCGCGGCCATCAACGCTCAGGCCGACGGCTTCATCCGCCAACTGAGCGACAAGCAGGGCCACAGCGGCTACGACACACTGGTCGGCGAACGTGGCATCAAGCTCTCCGGTGGCCAGCGCCAGCGCATCGCCATCGCCCGCGTGATGCTCAAGAACGCCCCGATCCTGCTGCTCGACGAAGCCACCAGCGCCCTGGATTCGGAAGTGGAAGTGGCGATTCAGGAAAGCCTCGATGAAATGATGGTCGGCAAGACCGTCATCGCCATCGCCCACCGCCTCTCGACCATCGCCGCCATGGATCGGCTGATCGTGATGGACGAAGGACGCATCATCGAACAGGGCACCCACGCTGAACTGCTGGCGAAGAACGGCGTTTATGCGCGGCTTTGGCAGCACCAGAGTGGCGGATTCCTGGGAGAGGACCAGGGGGTGCTGGAAGAGGTGGAATAGAAAGGCGTCGGCCCGCGCAGACATCGTCTGTGCGGGCCGGCAGCCCGTTTCGGTTGGGGGCTGGGCGGCCCTTGCGTCGTGACTGCCTTACAACCTGAACCTTGACACCGACGTGCGCAGCCCCGCCGCCAGCACTTCAAGCGACTTTACGTTTCTGTTGGCACTGGCTACGGAGTCTGCGGTGGCCTCGACCATGTTGGAGATACGCTCGATATTCTCGGCGACACTGGCGCTCGCCTGGCTTTGCTCGCTCGTCGAAGCCGCCACCTCGCGCACCTGCACCAGTGTGGCAGACGCTTCATGATTGATGGTTTGCAGCGCCTTGGCGGCTTTTTCCGCAAGCCCCACTCCTGTGACAACCTGCGGCATGACCGCCCCCATACCGGTCACGACGGAGCCGGTATCGGCCTGGATGGAACCGATCATTGCGGTAATTTCCTCGGTCGCCACCGAGGTGCGCTGTGCCAGGCTGCGCACCTCGTCGGCAACCACCGCAAAGCCTCGGCCTTGCTCACCAGCGCGTGCCGCTTCAATCGCCGCGTTGAGCGCCAGCAGGTTGGTCTGGCTGGCGATGTTCTTGATGACCCCGGTGATCCCGTCAATTTCGTGGGTACGTTTGACCAGCCCGGCGATCAACCTGGAAGCATCCTCCACTTGCACCGACACCTGCTGGATAGCCGAGGCGGCATCGTTCACCAGGCCTTCACCCTCGGCCGCCAAGGTCGAGGAGTTGGCCGAGTTTTTCTCCGTCTCACCGGCGCTGTAGGAAATGTGCTCAATCGTCACAGACATTTCTTCGATCGCTGCCGCCGTGGCAGTGGTCGCATCCGAGGTTTGCTGAGCAACCGAATCCAGCGTGCTCATCTGCCCGGTGAGGCCAACGGACGCTTCGCCCAGCTTTTCTGCGCCAGACTGGATAGAAATGATCATCTCGCGCAAATTGCCCTGCATTTGTGCCACGCTGGCCAACAAACTGCCTTGGCCAGCAGAGTGAACGACGCTCTGGCTGAGGTCACCGTTGGCAATGGTCGACAAAACCTGTGCCGCGTAGCTCGGCTCACCGCCGAGATTGCTATAGATACTTTTCGAAATCCGCCAGGCCACCACCACAACGACAATGATCAACACCAGGCCAATGCCGAGAAAATTGAATGCCAGTTGCCAATAGGCGTCTTCAATATCGCTGGTATACACCCCGAAACCAACCAGCCAGTTCCAACCCTCGATCTTGGTAACACCATTGATCTTGGGCGCCATCTTGTCGGTGTCGGGGTTCTTGGCAATGTCATCGAAATAGGCAAACTGCGTAGTTGCCAGTGTATCGATATAGTTCTGAAAGTTGGTTTTGCCGTTCGCTAACAGCGCTCCGAAGTCTACTTTACCGATCACGTCCTTGTTCGGATGCACCAGACCTACGCCCTCTATACTCCGCGCCCAGAGATAGACTTTCTTGCCCACCCGCAACGCCGACAGCGCCTCAATGGCGGCGGCCTGAGCTTGGGCCCGATTCAACTTGCCGCTTTGTTCCTGTGCCTGGTAATAGGCCACTTGCTGCGCAGCCAGGCTGAGCACGGTATGAATTTCGCTGCGCTTGTCGTCCTGCATCGATGAGTGCAGGGTCCTGAGCGACAGCCCTGCAATCA
Organism: uncultured Pseudomonas sp.; assembly: GCF_913777995.1. Lineage (GTDB taxonomy): Bacteria > Pseudomonadota > Gammaproteobacteria > Pseudomonadales > Pseudomonadaceae > Aquipseudomonas. The sequence continues at coordinate 9,728 of NZ_CAJYVE010000054.1, forward strand.
GTATCAGACCGAAAACGGCACAGGCCACCATTATTATTAGACGATTGGAAAGCTTCACAGCGAACTCCTCATACCTGCGCTTGATACGCATTTTTGTTGCCAAGGTATCGACGCGGCATGAAGGAACTTGAGGAGGTTAGTTCATGACCGAAACGTACATGTACTGACCGAGTAAGGAGATCGACCGCCTACCACCTGAACCCCAGCGAGTGGACCTTGTCCCTCCAAGGGGCGAATGAGGTTATGGGTAGCATGCCAAGCTCGCGCCCTCCCCTTAGACCAAAGGTTACGTACCAAGGAGAACGACCGTGGGAGTACTTGCAGATTTTTTCGTGGCGAGTGAAGCCGATGCGTTGCGCTACGCCGCTCGAATCGAAAAACTCGATGGCGGTGAAGAAATTGAAGCGCTACTGAAGCCTGTCCAGTACAAGAGCTTTACCGATCTTGAAATCAGCACACTCTGGGCAATCCTGGAAGAGCAGGAATGGGACGACGAAAGACACATGCCTGAGGACATCTTCCTGGGGGATGACGGTGAGTCCTGGCTGTACCGGTTTCCCAATGAACTGACGGAAGTCCTGGCGCACGCGAATGAAGTCGCGGTGAGCAAGGCATCAGTGCTGTGGTCCGCAACCGAAGAACTCAGCTGCGAACCCGAAGACCTCGTACCGGTGCTGAACGATTTACAGAGTCTGGCCAAGCAGGCGATGGAAAGTGGTAAATCGCTTTACCTGTGGGGTTGCCTGTAAAGATACCTGCCTACTTCCATTGATCGGGCGGCGCATTGTGCATCTCGGCAGCGCTCCGGCCCCCTGCCCTTCACGCGAGGTTCTGTGTATGGCTGATCAGTGCAGATAAGGGCCAGTGCTGAATTGGTCGGAATGCCTCGAAAGAAATGTTCGAGCATCAATCAGCCACTTGTATAAAGAATCAACCCAACTCCCTCACCGCAGCCTTGCCAAACTCCTTGTCGCCCTGAATAGCTTGCAATGCTTCTCGAGCGACCAGCAAATGCTTGTGCTGAGCGATCAGTGAAAAAGCAGCCGCCTTGATCAAAATATATTCATCGCTCTTGACCAGCTCCCTGGATGCGTTGACCTCAACAGCACCGACATCCAGGAAAGCCAGCGAGTTTAAGGCATGCACTCTTACCTCATCATCCTCACGTTCACACAGAGCGATGGATAAGATTTTCTTTTGTATCTCGCTGCAGTCATACGCGCCTTTGTACAAACCAATGACCTTCATCGCCTCGATTCTGAGAAGCTCGTCCTGGTCAGGATCGCTGGCAAGATCTGCCAGGAAATTCGCAAATTCAAGTTTCAAAGCGCCATCGAAATGGGCTAAAAATTCGATCTTGCTACGGTCATCGAGCGACTTGAAACGACTGGCATCTGCACTTTCCATCACAACACCTTTCAAGATTCAACCTGACAGGCCCAACCCCCATTTATGCCACTGGACTGGATATCCCACCCCGCATGGCTTACGACCGCAACCACCGATGAATGGTGCGACCTGATCCGAGGGTGCCTGGGAAGAAATCGAAGATACCGCCAGGGGCTTCGTGCTCCAGGCGATAGAACGACGACAGCGACGGCTGGGTGTCGAGGTCGATGAGCAGGGTTCGGAGTTGGGCATCGGCGCAGAACGCGCCCAGGTTGGCGGTGACCGTGGTCTTGCCGGGGCCGCCCTTGGTGGAAACGATGGATGCGATGTTCATGGTGCACGCCTCTAGATCGATTGATTAGAGACGGCATGGGCACACCCGAAGCGGCAATCCGAGCTTTTTGTAACAGGAAACGAAAAAAGGTCTTACGTGCTTATCACTGGTATCGCGTGCCAGTGACATCTGCGTCATCACTGGTGCGATCTCTCAGCGTGAGCTGCGTAAGACCTTGATTCCTATTACAAAATTCTGGCTCCACGACCTGGACTCGAACCAGGGACCCAGTGATTAACAGTCACTTGCTCTACCAACTGAGCTATCGCGGAATTGGCGCCATCATACCGCGTTGAAGATTAACGTCAAGCACCGAGATGAAAAAAGTTGATAAAAATCAGTCTGTTCGCAAATTCGGGGTTCTTTGCCGGGTTGGGCAGGCGTAGTGTGTGGGGCTCTTCCCTTTTCACCCATCGAGCGAGGTGATCGTCATGCCGCAGGCCAGTCGTCTTGAAACGCTGTTCCCCACCCTTGAGCAGATTCCGCAGACCTGGCAGCCGGGGCCGGCCATCGAGCAGCGCGAGTACCTGGTCGATGGCATTCTGGAAAGCTGGTCAGGGCCTCTGGCGCCGGTGCGCAGCCCGGTGTGTCTGCGTGAGGGTGAGGCGTTGCAACCGGTGATCCTCGGCAGCACGCCGCTGATGGATGCCGACACCGCCATGACCGCGCTGGACGCCGCCGTGCGCGCCTATGATCGTGGCCAGGGCGCCTGGCCGACCATGCGCGTGGCCGAGCGCATCCGCCATGTCGAGCAGTTCCTCAAGCGCATGCGCGAGCAGCGCGAGCCCGTGGTGCGCCTGCTGATGTGGGAGATCGGCAAGAACCTCAAGGACTCGGAGAAGGAGTTCGACCGCACCTGCGACTACATCGTCGACACCATCAATGCCCTCAAGGAACTGGACCGCCGCTCCAGCCGCTTCGAGCTGGAGCAGGACGTGCTGGGGCAGATCCGCCGGGTGCCGCTGGGTGTGACGCTGTGCATGGGCCCGTACAACTACCCGCTGAACGAGACCTTCACCACCCTGATACCGGCACTGATCATGGGCAACACCGTGGTGTTCAAGCCGGCCAAGTTCGGTGTACTGCTGATTCGCCCATTGCTGGAGGCGTTCCGCGACAGCTTTCCGGCCGGGGTCATCAACGTGATCTACGGGCGTGGCCGCGAAACGGTCAGTGCGCTGATGGCCACGGGCAAGATCGATGTGTTCGCCTTCATCGGCACCAACAAGGCCGCCAGCGACCTGAAGAAGCTGCACCCGCGCCCGCACCGTCTGCGCGCCGCCTTGGGCCTGGATGCCAAGAACCCCGGAATCGTGCTCAAGGACGTCGACCTGGACAACGCGGTGAACGAGTCGATCACCGGCGCGCTGTCGTTCAATGGCCAGCGCTGCACGGCGCTGAAGATCCTCTTTGTGCATGAAGACGTGGTGCAGCCGTTCCTGGAGAAATTCCAGGCCAGGCTGGCGCAGCTCAAGCCGGGCATGCCGTGGGAGCCGGGCGTGGCGCTGACACCGCTGCCGGAACCGGGCAAGACCGACTACCTGCAGGGCCTGGTGGCCGATGCCGTGGACAAGGGTGCGCAGGTGGTGAACGAAGGCGGCGGCGAGGTGTTGCAGAGCTTCTTCTACCCTGCCCTGCTCTACCCGGTGACCCCGGCGATGCGCGTGTACCACGAGGAACAGTTCGGCCCGGTAGTGCCGGTGGTGGCCTACAACGACCTGCAGACGGTGATCGACTATGTGCTCGACTCCGACTACGGCCAGCAACTGAGCCTGTTCGGCAACGATCCGGCCGAGGTCGGGCGCCTGGTGGACGCCTTCGCCAACCAGGTCGGGCGGATCAACATCAACGCGCAGTGCCAGCGCGGGCCGGACCAGTATCCCTTCAATGGCCGCAAGAACTCTGCCGAGGGAACCTTGTCCGTGCATGACGCCTTGCGCGTGTTCTCCATCCGCACCCTGGTCGCCACGCGCTTCCAGGACAGCAACAAGACGCTGGTCAGTGACATCATCCGCAATCGCGACTCGAGTTTCCTGACCACCGATTACATCTTCTAGATGCTGTACGCCGGACAGCCGCTGCCTTGCGGTGGCCGCCCGGCGCGACGTCCTGACTCACTGGTTAGAGCGGCAACCGCTCATGACCTGGTAGCGCATGGCTTGCAGGTCACCCTGGCTGTTCTCGTAGACCATCAGCCGCGGCACCGCCTGGCAGCTCTTGTCCAGTGGGCTCTGGAAATGCATCTTGGCGACGTCCAGCGGCATGCCATAACGGTATTCGGTGATCGCCGGTGCGGGCCGACCGCTCTGCTCGGCGAAATGCTCGACGGTGCCGCGCCAGTCTTGGGGGCCCTGCGGGCGGACGTGCTCAGGGCTGTTGGCCTGGGCGGCCAGGGGCAGGCCGAAGACGAGGATGGCGGCGAGGGTCTTGAGGGTTTTCATTGGGGTTCTCCTTCAAAAGATGGAGCCAGCTTAACCAGCCGTGAATTAACCCGGCATGACCCCAGAATGACCATTTCGTCATCTGCAAAACCCCAGGCTCAATAGGCAGAACGCCCGCTGTCTTGCGACCGCGGGCGTTCTGCGCTGGCGCTGGTGAATCAGTCGGGATCGCGGCGATGCGCCCATTGATAGAGCGCTGGCAGCACCAGCAGGGTCAGTGCCGTGGACGACAGGATGCCGCCAATCACCACCGTTGCCAGGGGCCGCTGCACCTCGGCACCGGTGCCGGTGGCCAGGGCCATGGGAATGAACCCCAGTGACGCCACTAGGGCTGTCATCAGCACTGGGCGCAGACGGGTCAGCGCGCCTTCGTGCACGGCGTCAGCCAGCGAACGGCCCTCCTCGCGCAGGTTGCGGATGAAGGCGAGCATCACCAGACCATTGAGTACCGCCACGCCAGACAACGCGATGAAGCCCACGCCCGCCGAGATGGACAACGGGATGTCGCGCAGCCACAAGGCCAACACCCCGCCAGTCAAGGCGAAGGGAATGCCGGTGAACACCAGAAGGCCATCCTTGAGGTTGTTGAACATCATGAACAGCAGCGTCAGCACCAGCAGCAAGGCGATGGGCACGACGATCTGCAGGCGTTGCGCCGCCGATTGCAGTTGCTCGAACTGGCCGCCCCAGGAGGTCCAGTAGCCCGCGGGAATACGCACCTGCTCCTGCAGCCGCTGGCCGGCCTCCTGGACGAACGACCCGAGGTCACGACCGCGCACGTTGGCGCTGACCACCACCACACGCTTGCCATTCTGGCGGCTGACCTGGTTGGGTCCCAGTTCCAGATCCAGGCTGGCAACCTGTGCCAGGGTGATGAAGCCGATCTGCTGGCCCGCGCCACCGGGCACCGGGATCAGCAGACTGGCCAGGGCATCCAGGTCGGTGCGCAGGCTGTCGGGCAGGCGCACCACCATGTCGAAACGCCGGTCGCCCTCGTACAGCGTACCGGCCTCTCGACCGCCAACGGCGATCGCGACGGCGTCCTGCACGTCGCCGACATTCAGGCCGAAGCGAGCCGCCTGGTCACGGCGGATATTGATGTTCAGTACCGGCAGGCCGGTGGTCTGCTCCACCTTCACTTCCGAGGCACCAGGCACGCCCTGCAGGCTGGCGGCGATCTGTGTGGCGGTCTGGTTCAACACCTGCATGTCGTCACCGAACACCTTCACCGCCACGTCGCTGCGCACCCCGGAAATCAGCTCGTTGAAGCGCAGCTGGATGGGCTGCGACAGCTCATAGTTGCTGCCTGGCACACCGGCAGCCACCGCCTGCAATTCGGCGATCAGGGTGTCGCGGGGCTTGTCCGGGTCGGGCCATTCACTGCGCGGCTTGAGCATCACGTAGCTGTCGGAAATGTTCGGCGGCATCGGGTCGGCGGCGATTTCCGCCGTTCCGGTACGGGCGAAGATCCGCTCGACTTCCGGCATGCGTTCCATCACGGCCTTTTCCAGGCGCTGCTGCATGTCCACCGACTGGCTCAGGCTGGTGCCCGGCACGCGCAGGGCCTGCAGGGCAAAGTCGCCTTCGCTGAGGCTGGGGATGAACTCGCTGCCCATGCGGCTGGCGGTAAAACCGGACACCCCCACCAGCAGGACCGCCACGCCGAAGGCCAGGTTGCGATGGCCCAGCACCCAGCCCAGCACCGGGGCATAGCTTTCGCGCGCCTTGCGCATCAACAGGCCCTCTTCTTCCTTGATCTTGCCAGTCACGAACATGGCAATGGCGGCCGGTACGAAGGTCACCGACAGGATCATCGCGCCCAGCAGGGCAATCACCACGGTAAAGGCCATGGGCTGGAACATCTTGCCCTCGACCCCGGTGAGGGCAAAGATCGGCAGGTACACCACCATGATGATCAGTTGCCCGAAGATCAGCGGTCGGCGTGCCTCACGGGCGGCGACGAAGACCTCGTGGAAGCGTTCGGCCCGGGTCAACAGGCGGCCGTGACGATGCTGGGCGTGGGCCAGGCGCCGGATCGAGTTCTCGACGATCACCACGGCCCCGTCGACGATGATGCCGAAATCCAGGGCGCCCAGGCTCATGAGGTTGGCACTGACCCGGTTGCCGAACATCCCGGTGAAGGTGAACAGCATCGACAGCGGAATGACCATGGCGGTGATCAGCGCCGCACGGATGTTGCCGAGGAACAGGAACAGGATGGCGATGACCAGCACCGCCCCCTCGACCAGGTTCTTCTTCACCGTGGCGATGGCCTTCTCCACCAGATTGGTGCGGTCGTACACGGTGACGGCCACCACGCCTTCGGGCAGGGTGCGGTTGATCTCTTCCAGCCTGGCCGCCACGGCCCTGGAGACGCTGCGGCTGTTCTCGCCAATGAGCATGAACACCGTGCCGAGCACCACCTCACGACCGTTTTCGGTGGCGGCGCCAGAACGCAGCTCTTTACCGATCATCACCTGCGCCACGTCGCGCACCCTGACCGGCGTGCCCTGGGCACTGCTGATCACCACGTCGGCAATATCGTCCAGGCCGCTCAGCTGACCTGGGGCGCGGATGACCAGCTGTTCGCCACTGCGCTCCATGTAGCCGGCACCGACGTTGGCGTTGTTACGCTCCAGCGCGGTGAGCAGGTCATTGAGGGTCAGGCGATAGGCCGCCAGCTTGCGCGGATCCGGGGCGATCTGGAATTGCCGGGCGAAGCCACCGATGGTGTTGATCTCGGCCACACCCGGCACATTGCGCAATTGCGGCTTGATGATCCAGTCCTGGATCACCCGCAGGTCTGTGGGCGTATAGGGCGTGCCATCGTCCTTGAGAGCGCCGGGGCGGCTTTCCACCGTCCACAGGAAGATCTCGCCCAGGCCGGTGGAAACCGGCCCCATCACCGCATCCACGCCGGTTGGCAGCTGCTGGCGAGCGTTCTGCAGGCGCTCGCTGACCCACTGGCGGGCGGCGAACAGGTCGGTGCCTTCCTGGAAGATCACCGTCACCTGTGACAGCCCGGTGCGTGACAGCGAGCGGGTCTGCTGCAGCCCCGGCAGACCGGCCATGGCGGTTTCGATGGCGAAGGTGATGCGTTGCTCGGTTTCCAGCGGCGAGTAGCCCGGCGCAGCGGTATTGATCTGCACCTGGACATTGGTGATGTCCGGCACGGCATCGATGGGCAGCTTCTGGTAGCTGACGATACCCAGGCCGGCCATCAGCAGCACGGCGAGCATCACCACGATGCGCTGCTCGATGGCGAATTGAATCAGGCGTTCGAACATGTAGGGCGGCCTCAATGAGCGTGTTCGGCCGAGCCTTTGCCCAGCTCGGACTTAAGAACGAAGCTGCCGGCGACGGCCACTTCAGTGCCGGCCTGCAGGCCGTCGAGGATCTCCACCTGGCCATTGGCCCGGCGCCCGGTCTTCACCGGCTGCGCCTTGAACCCCTCGGCATTGCGCAGGAACACCACACTGGCGTTGTCGACGGTCTGCAGCGCCGCCTCCGGCACGCTGAGCACCGTCGGGGCCTGACCCACCGCGACTTCGATATCCACCAACAGGCCCGGACGCCAGGCACCCTGCGGGTTGGCCAGGGTGACGCGTACCGGTGCCGCGCGGTTCTGTTCGCCAAGCAGGCTGCCGACATAGCCCACGCGCCCTTGCACCTGAGTCGCGAGTTCCGGCGCACTGACCAGCACCTCGCGGCCGACCCGCACCTTGTCCAGGTCCCTGGCCGTGACCCCGAAGGTCGCCCAGACCCGCGACAGGTCCGAAAGGGTGAAGGCGTTGCTCGCCTCGCCCACCACCTCACCGATGCTCAAGTGCTTTTCCACCACCATCGCATCGAAGGGCGCGACCATTTCATAACGGTTGCCGCCGGCCGGATTGCCCCCGCCCCCGATTACCGAAAGTTTCTGCCGGGCGTTGGCCAGGTTGATCTGCGCCTCTTCGAAAGCCTGGCGGGCCAGTTGATAGTCCTGCTCGGCCGAGATGCGGTCCTGCCACAGGGTCTTTTCCCGCTCCAGAGTGCGGCGCGCGGTTTCCAGGCGCCGTTGTGCGGCGCGCAGCTCGCTTCTCTGGTCGGCGATCTGCGGGCTGGCAATTACCGCCAGCACCTGGCCCTTCTTCACCGGCTGGCCAAGTTCGACCAGGACCTGTTCCACCACACCACTGACACGCGGCACCAGGTGCGCGGTACGGTCTTCGTCGAAGCGGATCTCGCCAGGAAAACTCACCGAAGCACTCATCGGCCGCAGCGCAGCCACGGCCACGTCGATACCGGCGCTGCGTATCTGCTCGGCCGAGAGCGGCACCTGCCCCGCCTCCTCATGGCCGTGCTCACCTTCATGCGGCTCTTCGCCTTTGCCCTGCGCATCGCCGTCCTCGGCCCCATGCGCCGCTTCGGCGGCTTTCCGCGATTTTTCATCCGGTTTGGCGGGCGGGGGTTCGGCATGATCGTGGTCGTGCTCATCGCTCGTGGCGGCCTGCGCGCCGGCCAGCGGCAGGCCCCGTTCGTCGTTGACCGTCAGGCCGCCGATGACGCCCAAGGCGACCAGTGCCACGGCAATGGCCAGGCTGCGTGTGTTGTTCATGAGTGCTCCTGCTTGGGTGACAGGCCCGCACCACACAGTGGCAAGGGCGCGGATCGAAAATCAGGGTTGGCTGGCGCCGTAGATACGCTCTATGGCCACTCTCGCCTCGCTGCCGGCGGCCAGGGCTTCGAGGTAGCGGGTGCGGGCATCAATGAGGGTGCGCTGGGCATCGAGCACGTCGAGGAAGGCGAACTTGCCCATCTCGAAGCCCCGCGAGGCGCTGTCTACGGCGGTGCGCGCGGCCGGCAGGATCACCTGGCTGAACGACTCCACCTCATTGGCCGCCGTGGCCCACTGTTCCAGGGCCGAGCGGGTTCGGGTACGCAAGTCCAGCTCTACGGCGTTGCGGCGGTCGCGGGCCTGGTCGGCACGCCGGGACGCGGCCAGGACATTGCCCTGGTTGCGATCGAACAGCGGCAACGGCATCGACAGGCCGACGACATTCACCCGCTCGCGCTCCTGCTCGCTGTACTGGCTGCCGACGCTGACCGTCAGGTCGGGAATTCGCTGAGCACGCTGCGCACCAAGGTCGGCCTCGCGCTGGCGGATCTGCATCTCGGCCAGGCGCAGCGCCGGGGTCTGCGCCAGGCGCCCCAGCAGGTCGGCGGCGGCGGGCGCACTGCCGGGTGCCAGCGCCTGCCCGCCGAGGCCATCGATGCCCTCGGCGGGCAGGCCGGTGAGCCTGGCCACCTGGCGCAGGTTGTCGTCGCGCAGGGCCCGGGCCCTGCGCAGTTGCAGCTCGGTTTCCGCCAGTTGCACCTGGGCGCGGGTGCTTTCTATGGGCGAGACCTGACCGGCACGCACCCGCCCCTGCGCCACCTGCAGGCCACGCTGGGCCAACTGCCGGGACTGCTCGGCCAGCTCTACGGCGGTGTACGCCCGCGCCGCCGCATGGAAGGCCGCGACCACGTCGGCGCGCAGCTCCAGGGCCTGGCGTTCCAGTTCCAGCTGCGCGGCGTCCTGGCCACGCTCGGCCGCCTCGATGCGCGCACCACGCTTGCCGCCCAGCTCCAGGGCCTGGCTGAGCATCACCGTCGTGGTGCGGCTATCACGACGGGTGTCTTCGGCCTCCCACGACAGTTCCGGGTTGGGCATCAGCCCCGCCTGGCGCCGTTCGCCGGCGGCGATACCGAGTTCCTGGCGCACGGCGGCCAGCTCGGGATTATTGGCGAAGGCCGCCTCGATGGCCGCCGCCAGGCTCAGGTCGGCAGCCTGGGCCGGGCCTGCGCCGAACAGCAACGCGCACAACAGCCCGCACGCCAAGCGCGACGGCAGTAAAGGATTTCGATCCCCGGACACGTTCAGACCTCCCCAGGTACAACGCGCAGACGAGCCCGGACGGCCCGCCCATTCAGTGCCGGGGACTGTAGAAAGGCGCCGTTATCGCCAGGATTGCCCGGAAATTACAATTCTGTAAGGCAGCCCAACGCCCAGAGCCCCTGTATTAGAGTTTCCAGCGGCTTGACCCTGTAGCAGCTACAACCTGCAGAATCGCCGCCCTGCCACCCAGCACAGGAAACATCCATGCGGATCCTAGTTGTCGACGATGAACCCAAGACGGCCGAATACATGCATCAGGGCCTGTCGGAGAACGGCTACGTGGTTGACATCGCCAGTACCGGTATCGACGGCCTGCACCTGGCGCGTACTCAGGACTACGAGCTGATCATCCTCGACGTCAACCTGCCGCAGCTCGAAGGCTGGGAGGTGCTGGCGGCACTGCGTGCCAGAAGCCATACGCGGGTGATGATGGTCACCGCACGCGGGCGCCTCGAAGACCGGGTCAAGGGTCTGGACATGGGGGCCGACGACTACCTGGTAAAACCCTTCGAATTCCCCGAGCTGCTGGCCCGGGTGCGCAGCCTGCTGCGCCGCAGCGACCAGCCGGGGCTGCCGAGCGTGCTGCGGGTCGCCGACCTGGAGCTGGACCACGGTCGCCATCGAGCTTTTCGCGGCCATCGGCGCATCGACCTGACCACCAAGGAGTTCGCCCTGCTGCACCTGCTGATGCGCCACAGTGGCGAGGTGTTGAGCCGCACGCGCATCATCTCGCAGGTCTGGGACATGAACTTCGACTGCGACACCAACGTCGTCGAAGTCTCGATCCGCCGCCTGCGCGCCAAGATCGACGACCCTTTCGAAAGCAAGCTGATCCACACCCTGCGTGGCGTAGGCTATGTGCTGGAGTACCGGGAATGAAGCCTGCGCGCCCCTCGATGCGGCTATCCATGCGTCTGGGCCTGACCGTCAGCGCACTGTGCGCGCTGCTGGTGCTGGGCATGGCGACCCTCTCCTGCCTGACCATCTCTCGCCAACTGGACGACCGGGCGCGCAACGAGCTGACCGACAAGCTCAACCAGGTGCGCCATAGCCTCACCGAGGGCTACTGGTCCGGCGCCGACCGGGGGCTCAACTCCCACAGCCTGCGCGACCAGATCATCGGCCACGACAACTTCACCCTGACCCTGCTGGACAGCAGCGTGCCGCGCAAGCGTCTGCTGGTGATCGGCAAGGATGAGGACACCGTGCTGCCGCCGCTATTCGGCAGCGGCCAGCCCGACGACTTCGTCAACCTGAGCAGCCCCCAGGGCCACGACCTGTTGAGCGCATCGCGGCTGATCCAGCTGCGTAGCGGGCAACAGGTCATGGCGGTACTGACCCTGGACCGTCAGGATGATGCCAACCTGCTGCAGGCCTACGTACAGTCCACGCTGGTGGCCATGCCGGTGATCTTCCTGCTGGCCGGTGGCGGGGCCTGGTGGGTGGTGCGTCGCGCGCTGCGTCCACTCAAGGCATTTCGCAAGGTGGCCGGCCGGGTGTCGGCACGCGACCTGTCGCAGCGGCTGACCAGCGACGGCCTGCCCGACGAGCTTCAGGAACTGGCCAAGGCCATCAACATCATGCTGCAGCGCCTGGACGACGACGTTCGCCAGCTCACGCAGTTTTCCGATGATCTGGCCCACGAACTGCGCTCGCCGATGAACAACCTGATGGGCAAGGCCCAGGTGACCCTGTCCCGCCCGCGCCCTGCGCAGGACTACAAGCAGGCGCTGGAATCCTGCACCGAGGAGCTGGAGCGCCTGTCGCGCATGGTCTCGCAGATGCTCTACCTGGCCAGCGTCAGCCAGCCCTCCGCGCCCTTGGCAGCCAGTGAACTCGACCTGCGCGCCGAAGCCGAACGCGTGGTGGAACTGTTTGCCCTGACTGCCGAAGACAAGGGCATCCGCCTTGAGATCGAAGGCCAGGCCACGGCACTTGGCGACCGCCTGATGGTGCAGCGCGCCTTCTCCAACCTGCTATCGAATGCCATCCGCCATGCTCCGGACTGCAGCCCTGTGCGCCTGCAACTGCGCATGCGCGACGGGCAGGCCAGCCTGGCGGTCAGCAATCCCGGCGAAGGCATCGCCGCCGAGCACCTGCCACGCCTGTTCGACCGTTTCTACCGCGTGCACGCCAGCCGCGCGCGCCACCAGGGCGGCACCGGCCTGGGCCTGGCCATCGTGCGCTCGATCATGCACGCTCATGCCGGGCAGGTGTCAGTCAGCAGTGAAACCGATGGCCTGACCACCTTCACCCTGACCTTCCCGGCGCCGACATCCACGCCTCACAAAGCGAGTAAAGCCCATGCGCTTGCAGAACTTCAGCACGCCTCTGCGTAACCTCATCCTGGCCGCCGTCGCCAGCAGCGCCACCCTCGCCCAGGCCGCGCCGCCCCTCGACGTGCACCGCGATGCCAATTGCGGCTGCTGCAAGCAGTGGATCAAGCACCTGCAGGACAACGGTTTCACCGTCAACGAGCATGTCGAAACCGACATGGCCGCCGTCAAGCAGCGCCTGGGCGTTCCGCAGAGCCTGGGTTCGTGCCATACCGGCGTGATCGGCGGCAAGTTCGTCGAAGGCCACGTGCCGGCGCAGCAGATCATCGACCTCGACAAGCGCCCCGAGCTGCTGGGCATCGCCGTACCGGGCATGCCAATGGGCTCGCCGGGCATGGAATATGGCGACCGCCAGGATGCCTACCAGGTCATCGGCGTGACCGCAGCGGGGGAACGCCAAGTGGTGGCCGACTACCCTGGCCGCTGAAGGCGCTGACCAAACGGCATCACCGCCAAAGCCAGTACGTTCGGTTGGAACGGGTAGGTAGCGGCTGAAGCCGCTCCCACCGGGCCACAGCCGCTTAAGCGAACAGAGGGTGCCTAAGCCTGCGACAACGGCCTGGCCACATCCTCCAATGCGCGGCGCTCTGCTGCCACGCCCCAGCGAGCCTGCACGCCGGCGGCGAGAATCATCAGTGCTGCGCCGAGCAGGTAGCCGAGCAGCAGTTGGCTGCGTTCGCCGCTGTCGATCAGCGCGCCGAACAGGGTCGGGCCAAGGATGCCGCCCAGGCCGGTGCCGAAGGCATAGAACACGGCGATGGCCAGGGCACGGATTTCCAGGGGAAAAGTTTCAGCCACGGTGAGGTACGCCGAGCTGGCCGCCGCCGAGGCGAAGAAGAAAATCACCATCCAGGCAATGGTCTGTTCGACGACCGTCAGCAGGCCCTGTGCGAACAGATAGCCACTGATTGCCAGCAGCACGCCGGAGAGGAAGTAGGTCGCGCTGATCATCACCCGCCGCCCCACCACGTCGAACAAACGGCCGAGCAGCAGGGGGCCGCAGAAGTTACCGAGGGCGAAGGGCAGCACGTACCAGCCGACCTGCGCCGAGGGCACGGCGTAGAAGTCGGTGAGCACCAGGGCGTAGGTGAAGAAGATCGCGTTGTAGAAAAACGCCTGTGCGGTGAGCAGGCTCATGCCCACCAGGGCGCGCACGCGGTGCGCGACGAACAGCGTGCTGAACACTTCCCGCAGCGGAGTGTGGTGACGGGCGCGCAGGCGCAGTGGTGGGCTTTGCACAGGCGGCAGGTCGATGCCCCGTGCGCGATAACCGGCCTCGATAGCCTCGACGATGCGCCGGGCTTGCTCGGGGCGGTCGTGGATCATCAGCCAGCGTGGGCTCTCCGGGATCCACAGGCGCATGAACAGGATCAGCAAGCCAAGCAGCGCACCGATGCCAAAGCACAGGCGCCAGCCGGTTTCGCTGCCAACGAAGTTCGGGTCCAGCAACACGATGGCGCCCAGCGCGCCCAGTGCCGCGCCGATCCAGAAAGTGCCATTGATGGTCAGGTCCACCCAGCCGCGAAAGCGCGCCGGGGTGAACTCCTGGATGGTCGAGTTGATCGCCGTGTACTCGCCGCCAATGCCTGCCCCGGTCAGGAAGCGGAACAGCAGAAAGCTCGCCAGGCTCCAGGAAAACGCCGTGGCAGCGGTGGCGCCGATGTACAGGAACAAGGTGATGAAGAACAGCTTGCGCCGCCCCAGGCGGTCGGTCAGCCAACCGAACAGCAACGCCCCGAGCACCGCCCCGGCAATGTAGGCCGCACCGGCCAGGCCGATGTCGGCGTTGTTCAGGCGCAGCACGGGGCTGTCTTTCAGCGCACCGGCCACCGAGCCGGCCAGGGTCACTTCCAGTCCGTCGAGCAGCCAGGTGATACCCAAGGCAAAGACCAGCAACGTGTGGAAGCGGCTCCAGGGCAGCCGGTCGAGACGCGCCGGCAGGTCGGTTTCATAGACATGCACGGCATTGGAGCCCTGCGGCTCCAGGCGTTTTTGCAACGAAGGCGAGTGCATCGCCGACCCTCCCTGTGTGTCGATCCCCTGCCCTTGTGATTCAACCGCTTCAGGCAGAGTTCAACGCCTCGCGTGCGACGCGCGCCTTTCGAGCATCTGCGCCACCTGATGGGCCAACACGTCGAGGCTGAACGGCTTGGTCAGCAAGTGCATGTCAGGGCCGAGGAAGTCCTCGCGCTTGATCGCGCCCTCGGCATACCCGGTGAGGAACAATACCGGCAGCCTCGGGTACAGCTGCTGTAGCACCTCGGCCAGTTGCCGACCATTCATGCCGGGCAGGCCCACATCGCTGACCAGCAGGTCGAGGCTCGGAAGGTCGTCGAGCAGGCGCAGCGCCTCTTCGGCCTGACGTGCGACCACCACCTGGTAGCCAAGCTCTTGCAGCACTTCCTGATTGATCAGCCGCACCGAGTCGTCGTCTTCCACCAGCAGGATGGTCTGCCCGTTGCCCGGTATGGCGGCCGAAGCCATGACTTCGGCGTCCTCGGTCCTGGTCACGCATTGCGGCAGGCTGATGGTCACCGTCGTGCCCTCGCCCTCCTCGCTGGCGATGCCCAGATGCCCGCCACTCTGGGTGGCGAAGCCATACACCATCGACAGGCCCAGGCCGGTGCCCTGGCCGATGGGTTTGGTGGTGAAGAACGGCTCCAGCACCTTGTCCAGCAGGCGACGGGGAATGCCGGCCCCGCTATCGCGCACGCTGATATCGACCATTTCCTGCCCACCCTTGCCAGGATGCAGGCCGGTGGCGATGGTCAGCACGCCGCCGTCGGGCATGGCGTCGCGGGCATTGATCACCAGGTTGAGTACGGCATTTTCCAGCTGATTGGCGTCGGCCCAGATCCACGGATCCTCGCTGCACAGTTGCAGTTCTACACGCACCTGCTCGGTGAGCAGGCCTTCGAGCAACTGCTGGAACGCCAGGATCAGGGTATTGACCTGCACCGGTCGGGAGTCCAGTGACTGGCGCCGAGAGAACGCCAGCAGACGCTGGGTCAGCGAGGCGGCACTCTGCGCCGAGCTGTACGCGGCATCCATGAAGCGTTCGACGCCGTCGAGCCGGCCTTTGCCCAGACGCAGGCGGATCAGCTCCAGGGCACTGATCACGCCGGTGAGCATGTTGTTGAAATCGTGCGCGATGCCGCCGGTCAGTTGCCCCACCGCCTCCATTTTCAGCGACTGGCGCAGTTGTTCTTCGGCCCGTGCGCGCTCGGCACTCTCGGCCTTGAGTTGCTGCAGGGCACTGTCCAATGCCTGGGTACGCGCCTGCACCTGGGTTTCCAGCTCGTCGGCGAAGCGGCGCAGCGACAGTTCCGCCTGCTTTTCCTTGTTGATGTCGACGATCACCGAGGCGGCGCCGATGATCTTGCCCTGCTCGCCGTACAGCGGCACGGCACTGACACGCATCCAGGACGGCATACCGTCTTCGAGGGTGTGACGAAACTCGATGCCATTGACCGGCACACCGCGCAGCGCCTGGGCGCCGGGGAACATGTCGCGCGGCAAGGGACTGCCGTGGTCATCCAGCGCCACCCAGCGCAGCGCGTTTTCCGGCGAACGAGAGGGAATCAGGTCATCCGGCACGTAGCGCCGGTACAGCGGATTGCGGATCAGGCTCTGGCCGTGTTCGTCCATGAAGCACACGCCGACCGGAATGTTTTCCAGCAGTGCTTGCAGGCGACCGCGCTCTTCGGCCAGTTCGGCCAGGCGGTCGCGCATATCGTACTGGCGGGCGCGGGCGTGCCAGCAGGCGGCGACCATGCTGAGCAAGGTGTTGAGGCTGAACGGGCGTTCCAGGACCACGACATGGCCGGCCTCTTCCGGCAACGCATGGTACGCCTGGTCGGCAGCGCCCAGCTTGCCAGGGGTCAGCAGCATGATGGGCACCTGCGACCATTCCGGCTGCGCGCGCAGCGCGGCGGCCAGGGTGCAAGGATCGTCACGCAGCGTCTGTTGAGTCAGCAGCAGCAGGCCGGTGTCCATACCGACGCGGCGTGCCACCGCCTGCAGGTCGTCGTACAGCTCGACGCGGTAGAACGGCAGAAGCAGCGCGCGGAGTTCTTCGGCCTGCGCAGGGTCTGGCGTGCAGAGCAGCAAGACGGGAGCAGTTTCAGCGGTCAACGGCAAAGGGCTCCATGAGCGAAGGCTTGGTCGAAAAGCGCCAAGGGGTCGAGGGCAGGCACGGCCAATGCCGGATCGGTCTCCCGCGACAGGATGGGGCCGAGGCGGACAGCCAAGCGGCGCGAGCATAGCCGGTAAGCGGGGAGTTTTGACACACAACGCCAGGCTTTTATCCGCCCCCCCGTATATTTTCGGACCACCTGTCTGAAATCCGGGACCGCTGTACGTGTATTCGCCTCGGCCGGACAGATCGTTTACCATCGCCGCCGTCGGTTTCCGAGAGGAACTAACAGGGAATTCGCAGGCCTGCGTACAGGCCAAACCGAAACTGCCCCCGCAACTGTAGGCATCGAGCCGCTCCATACCGCCACTGGGCCACCCCGGGAAGGCCGGAAGCAGGCCATGACATGCCAGTCAGGAGACCTGCCGACACATTCGATCACTGACCGGCGGGGTGTCCGGGAAGGACATCCGCACCTGCGTTTCGGCAGGTCGGGTCGCACCTTGCCCGAGGGCATGCGACCGGGGTGTGTTTCCTTCGGTGCGCCGCCCGCTACCACCACGCAAGGAGACCGCGCCGCATGCCCACACCCCGCCTGTTGCTGCTCGCCGCCGCCCTGGGGTTCAGCGCCACGGCCGTGGCCGAGCCTACCCGCTACCCCCTGACCCTGGCAAACTGCGGCATGCCGCTGACCTTCACCCAGGCCCCGGGCCAGGTGGTGACCATCGGCCAGGCCGGCACCGAGATGCTCTATGCGCTGGGGCTGGGCGAACGCCTGGCCGGCACCTCGCTGTGGTTCAACGATGTGGACCCGCGTTACCAGGCCGAGAACGACAAGGTCGAGCGCCTGGCAGACAACGCGCCGAGCTTCGAGGCGGTACTCGGCAAGCGGCCGGGCCTGGTACTGGTGCAACTGGAGTGGATGGTCGGCAAGCAAGGCGTGGTCGGCACCCGCGAGCAATTTCACGAACTGCACATCCCCACCTACCTGATGCCCTCCGACTGCGAAGGCAAGGACAACCTGGTCGGCGCCGACGGCACCCGGCTGGAGGCCTTCCGCATCGACACGCTGTACCAGAGCGTCGAACAGCTGGCGCAGATTTTCGATGTCCAGGAGCGCGGTCAGGCACTGGTCGCGCAACTTCGACAGCGCCTCGCGGCGGCAGTCGCCCATGCGCAGCACAATCGTCAGCGCGACCTTTCGGCGGTGTTCTGGTACTCCAGCGCCGACCTCGACATCGACCCCTACGTGGCCGGTCGCAAGGGTATCCCGGATTTCATGCTGAACAGCCTGGGCATGCGCAACATCGTCGAATCCGACGAGGAATGGCCAACCGTCGGCTGGGAACGCATCGCCAAGGCCAACCCCGACATCCTGGTGATCGCGCGCATGGACCGTCGACGCTTCCCGGCCGACGACTACCGCAAGAAACTCGAATTCCTCAAGCGTGACCCGGTGACCCGCAACATGGACGCGGTGCGTCACGACCGCATCGTGGTCATCGACGCCGAAGCCATGCAGGCCGGCCTGCGCCTGTTCACCGGCCTCGAAGAACTGGCAGCCGCCGCCGACCGCATCACGGGTGCGCGCTGAACATGCCACGCATCCTTGTGCACGGCCTGTGGGTGAGCGCCCTGCTGCTGGTGGCCATCATCGTCGGCGCCAGCATCGGTGAAACCCACATCAGCACGCAGGTGGTCGCGCAGATCCTGGCCAACAAACTCTGGCAGGCCGGTTACCCCGTCGATCCCATCGACGCAGGCATCATCTGGAACTACCGGCTGACCCGTGCCATCGTCGCCGCCGCCTGTGGCGCCGGCCTGGCGCTGTCCGGGGTGGTGCTGCAATCGCTGCTGCGCAACCCGCTGGCCGAACCCTACCTGCTGGGCATTTCCGCCGGGGCTTCCACCGGCGCGGTACTGGTGGCGCTGCTGGGTCTGGGCGCCGGGGCAATTTCCCTGTCGGCCGGAGCCTTCGTCGGCGCGGTGGCGGCCTTCGCCATGGTCAGCCTGCTGGCGCGCTCGTCGCAGCGTGCGAATGCCGCCAGCCACATCATTCTGGCGGGCATTGCCGGCTCGCAGCTGTTCAATGCCCTGACCTCGTTCCTGATTACCAAATCGGCCAGTTCCGAGCAGGCGCGCGGCATCATGTTCTGGCTGCTGGGCAATTTCAGTGGCGTGCGCTGGCACTCGGTGGCCCTGGCCGTACCCGTGGTGCTGGCCGGATTGTTGGTGTGCCTGTGGCATCGGCGCGCCCTGGATGCCTTCCTGTTCGGCAGCGACTCGGCGGCCTCGCTGGGCATCGCGGTACGGCGCGTGCAGGTATCGTTGATCGGCTGCACCGCACTGGTCACCGCCGTGCTGGTGTCGATCGTCGGCTCCATCGGCTTCGTCGGCCTGGTCATCCCGCACGCGGTGCGCCTGCTGGTGGGCGTACGGCACGCCAGGCTGCTGCCGCTCAGCGCCCTGTGCGGTGCGCTGTTCCTGATCGCCGCCGACGTGCTGTCGCGCACCCTCATCAAGGGCCAGACCGTGCCGGTGGGCGTCATCACCGCGCTGATCGGCGCGCCGGTGTTCGCGCTGATCCTGATCCGGGGGCAACGTCCACGATGAATGCCTTCAATCAGGCCCAAGGGACCACGGCACTGGCCTGTCGCGCACTGACCTGCATCATCAAGGGCCAGGCCCTGCTGCAGGACGTGAGCCTGGGAGTGATCCCGGGCGAAACCCTAGGCATCGTCGGCCCCAACGGTTCAGGCAAGTCGACGCTGCTCCGGCTGCTGGCCGGCCTGCAAGCGCCAGCCAGCGGCGAGCTGTGGCTCGACGGCCTGCCCCTGGCCAGCCTGAACCGCCGCGACGTTGCGCAACGGCTGGCGTTGGTGGAACAGCAGGCCGAGACCGCCGATGCGATCAGCGTGCGCGATGCCGTGGAATTGGGCCGCACGCCTTGGCTGTCGGCGCTGGCGCCCTGGAGCAGCGAGGACCAGCGCATCGTGCAGCAGGCCCTGGCCGATGTGGACCTGCTGCATCTGAGCGAGCGCCGCTGGCAGACGCTGTCCGGTGGCGAGCGCCAGCGCGCGCACATTGCCCGGGCGTTGGCCCAGCAGGCACGCATCCTGCTGCTGGACGAGCCCACCAATCATCTGGATATCCAGCACCAGTTGAACATCCTCGGACTGGTCAAGGCGTTGCCGGTCACCAGCGTCATCGCCCTGCATGACCTCAACCAGGCTCTGCAGTGCGACCGCCTGGCGGTGTTGCATCAGGGCCGGCTGGTGGCCCTCGGCGCACCGGAGACGGTGCTGACACCCGAGCGTCTGCAGGCGGTGTTCGGTGTGCAGGCGCGCTGGCTGAGCGATCCGCTGGACGGCACCCGCTTTCTACGCCTGACACCGCTCTGACGAGGGCGTCGGTGGGCCTCAGTGCCCTTCTGGCAGCTGGCAGCCCTTCTTCTTCAGGCTGTCGATCACCCAGCTGCGGTCGTTGGTGCCCAGGGCGATCTGCTCCATCTGCTTCTGTTCGGCGCCGTGCTTGGCCGCCGCACGATCGTAGACCTCGGCGACCTGGTCGTAGGGCACGCACAGCAGGCCGTCTTCGTCGCCGATGACCAGGTCGCCGGCTTCGATGACCATGCCGTCGATGGCGATGGGTACGTTGATTTCACCCGGGCCGTCCTTGTACGGGCCGCGGTGGGAAATGCCGGCGGCGAACATCGGGAAATCCCCGGCACCGATGGCGCCGGCATCACGGATCGCGCCATTGATGACGATACCGGCGACCCCCCGCTTGACCGCATAGGCCACCATCATTTCGCCGATCAGCGCATTGCTCAGGTCACCCCCGGCATCGACCACGATCACATCGCCCGGCTCGGCGATGTCCAGCGCGTAGTGCAGCATCAGGTTGTCGCCGGGGCGGGCCTTGACGGTCACCGCCGGTCCGGAGAGCACGCCCTTGGCATGCATCGGACGCAGGCGCGCACCGCCGGCGGTCATGCGATTCATCGAATCACTGACGTTGGCCACCGGCACTTCGCGGTAGCGCTCCACCCATTCGGCACTGACCTTGCGTACACGCTGCAGAACGCGGAATCCGATGCTCATGTGCTTTTCCTCTCTTGGTGTTGTAAGGGATGCCTCACCGACGGTGATGGCTTTTTTCAGAATGTCATTTCATTTTTAACCTTTCAATAGGTATACACGTTAGATAATCGAAAGGTATCGGTGCATAAAATTGATTTATTGAAATGGTGTTTCATTGTGATAGGGTATTTGCGTCAATGCGCCGCAGCCAGGCGCCCGTAGACACAAATAACAACAAGGTGCCCCCATGACCCGTACCATTGTGCTCACCGGCCCGGCGTTGACCGCCGAAGCCATGAACCACGCCGCCGCCCATGGCGTGCGTGTGGTCCCCACCACGCCTTACGCCGCCGACGAGCTGCTGCAGGTGATCCGCGCGGAACAGCCAGATGCGATCATCGTGCGCCAGGGCAAGCTGACTCAGGAAATGATCGACGCCTCCGCCAAGCTCTCGATCATCGCCAAGCACGGCGTCGGCTACGACAATATCGACCTGCAAGCCGCCGCCGCGCGCCGCATACCGGTCACCATCGCCCTGGGTGCCAACGCCCAGTCGGTCGCCGAGCACGCCTTCGCGCTGATGTTCAGCGTGGCGCGCCAGACCGCCCTGCTGGACGCACGTATGCGTGACGGCCACTGGGACAAGGCCACCGCCAATGGCGTGGAACTGTTCGGCAAGACCCTGGGGCTGGTGGGCATGGGTTCGATCGGTGCCATCCTCATGGACCTGGTGGCCCCCCTGCGCATGCAGGTGAAGGTCTATGACCCCTACCTGAAGCAACTGCCGGAACGTGAATACCTGCAACGCGAAGAGAACTTCGAGCGCTTGCTGGAAAGCTGCGACATCATCAGCCTGCATTGCCCGCTGACCGATGCCAACCGCCACCTGTTCAGCACCGCGCAGTTCCAGCGCATGCGCACAGGCAGCCTGCTGATCAATACCGCGCGGGGCGAGCTGATCGACACCGAGGCACTGATCCAGGCACTGGGCGAGCGCCGCATCGGCGGCGCCGGTCTCGACACTTTCAGCCCAGAGCCACTGCCAGCGGACAGCGGACTGTTCGGCCTGCCCAATGTGGTCCTGACACCGCATGTCGGTGCCAATACCCAGGAAGCGCGCGACCGGGTCGGCATGCTGGCACTGCAACAGATCATCGGCCTGTGGGACGGCCAGGCCCCAGACCCACGCTGTGTCGTCAATCGCCACCTGCTGGACAACTGATCCGTCTCGATGATGCGCCTCCACCGGGGCGCCTGTGCTACTCCAGAAAAACAACAACGGAGAGTCTCATGACCTCAGTCACTCAACCGATCAGCGAACTCGAACGCTCGACCATGCGCCGCGTCACCTGGCGACTGCTGCCGTTCCTGATCATCTGCTACCTCATCGCGATCATCGACCGCGGCAACATCGGTATGGCCTCCCTGCAGATGAACCAGGACCTGGCGCTGTCGGCCAAGGTCTTCGGCTTTGCCAGCAGCCTGTTCTTCTTCGCCTACTTTCTGGTGGAAGTGCCCAGCAACCTGGCGCTACAGAAGTTTGGCGCACGCATCTGGATCGCCCGGATCATGATCACCTGGGGCCTGATCTCCGCCGGCACCGCCTTCGTACAAGGGCCCAATTCGCTGTACGTGATGCGCTTCCTGCTGGGCGCGGCCGAAGCCGGCTTCTTCCCCGGCGTGCTGCTGTACCTCACTTACTGGCTGCCTTCAGCCTACCGCGGACGCCTGGTGGCGCTGTTCATGGTGGCGATTCCGGCCGCCAACTTCGTCGGTTCGCCACTGTCCGGGCTGCTGCTGAGCCTCGATGGCTGGATGGGCATGCGCGGCTGGCACTGGCTGTTCATCCTCGAAGGCATCCCCGCCGTGCTGCTGGGCATCGCCTGCCTGTTCGTACTCACCGACCGCCCGGAACAGGCGCACTGGCTGAGCGACGAGCAGCGTGGCTGGCTGACCGGCCGCCTGGCCGAGGAAAGCAGCAGAAAAACCGCCATCGGCCACATCTCACTGTGGAAGCTGCTGCGCCACAAGGATATCTGGGTGATGGCGCTGATCTACTCCGGTGCGTCGGCAGCGGGTACCACGCTGAGCGTCTGGGGGCCACAACTGCTCAAGTCGTTTGGCCTGACCTCCATGCAGGTCGGCCTGGTCAACGCCATTCCCTACGGCCTGGCGTCGGTGCTGATGATCGTCTGGGGGCGCAACTCGGACCGTACTGGTGAACGCCGCTGGCACACCGCCTGTACCCTGCTGATGATCACCGCCGGCCTGATGATGACCCTGTTCACCAGCAACCTGGCCCTGACCGTGGTCATGCTCAGCCTGGTACTGATCGGTGCCTACTCGATGAAGGGGCCGTTCTGGGCCCTGGCCTCCGGCTGGCTGTCGTCGTCCACCGCCGCTGCCGGCCTGGCCGCCATCGGTGCGATGGCCAACCTGATCGGTGGCGGGCTGATGGTCAACGTGTATGGCGCGATTCACGACGCCACCGGCAGCCACTCGCTGGCACTGATGCCACTGGCGGCACTGTGCGCCCTGGGTGGTTTCATGGTGGTGGTGATGGGCCGCAAGCGTCAGGCCGAAGCGGCCGCACAGGACAAACCGCTCAGCGCCAGCTGAGACCATTGCCAACCAAGAGCCGCTCCTGCACAGGGAGCGGCTTCAACCGTGCAAAATCCCACACCCATCCCCGGCTCAAGCCAGTCCCGTCCCTTCAGCCAAGCGCCCTCTTCCCCCGGGAATACTTCGCGGCTCAGCCCTTGCACCCGAGCGTGCGCATCAGGGTCTGCGCCGCATCGTGCAGCTGCCCTTGCACGCTGCGGGCGTACTCGGCGGTCAGGCGGCTGGCCGGACCGGAGATCACCAGGGCTCCGACCAGCTCGCGCTGGGCGTCATACACCGGCAAGGCCATCGAGGCCGCGTGGGGATCGGTGGCGCCGCAGGAATAGAACGCCGTCTCCAGCGTTGCGCCCTTGTCGAACGGCGTGCGCAGCGCCTGGGCTCCGGCCGCGTTGTCCATCGGTCGCATGTCGCCAGGCTGCAGGTGCAGGCGCAGGCTGTGCTGCGAGTTGACCCGGTACTGGCACAGACGGTAGGCGCCATGGCGCACGTAGAAGGATGCCGTTTCGCCGATACCTTCGGTCAACTGGTGCAGCAGCGGCATGATATGCCGTTCCAGGTCCAGGGCATCCTGATACACCGCATTGAGGCGCATGACTTCGCTGGCCAGCTGGTAGCGGCCGTCGGCCATGCGGTTGATCAGCCCGTGGGTTTCCAGCGACACCATCAGGCGCATGATGGTGCTTTTGTTCAGCTGGGTACGCTCGGCCAGTTCGGCCAGGCCCAACGCGCTATCGCCGATGCGAAATGCAGTCAGTACGGTCAGTACCCGGTCAGCAGACGCCACTCCATTCACCGCTGGACGCGGTTTAACTTTCACCATCTCAAACCTCGATTCGCATAACCCTGGAGTCCGGCCAGGGCGACATGGCCGGGGATTATCCGTCAAAGAGGTCGTCTGCCGCCATGGGCGGCCCGGTCAATGCGCGCGGGGGCGATGCCGCTCAGCCTGTTGCTGGGTCATGCTCGGCGTTTCGTCGAACAGCTTGCGGTATTCACTGGAAAAGCGCCCCAGGTGATTGAAGCCCCACTCCATGGCGATACCAGAGATATTGCGCCCGCTGCGGTCCTCGAGGATGGTCTGGCGTACCGCGCTGAGCCGGTACTTCTTCAGGTAAGCCATGGGCGACAGGCCGAAATGCCGGCGAAAGCCGTCGAACAGCTTGAAGCGCGACACCCCGGAGGCCGCCTCGATGTGCTCCAGGTGCAGTTCCTCGCGGGCATGCGCGTGGATGTAGTCACGGGCACGCAGCAGATAGTGCGGCAGGCGCACCTCCAGGTTCTCGCGCAGCTGTTCGCTGTAGTTGTTCGGCTGGGCGAGAATCAGCCCCTTGACCAGCGCGCTCTCCAGGTCGCGGCTGAACAGCGGCTGATGGTACAGCTCGCCCTGCTCCATTTCCTCGATGAAATGCCGGGCCATGCGCCACCAGGAAGCGGTGGCGCCGCTCAGCGCGTCCATGCGAGCGGTGAAGCGCAACGGCTCGCTGACCGGGCGTTGCAGCATGTCTTCCAGGGTCTTGGTCATGGCCGTGCGGCTGATCACCACCTGCAGCTTGCGGCAGTCGCCGGCGATGCTCAGCGCCTGGCTTTCGTTGGGGGCGACGATGATCCCGTAGTCGCGGTTGGAATGCAGGCGCTCGCCGTTCTTCACCAGTTCCTGCTCGCCGCACAGGGGCAGGCTGACGCTGTAGCTGTTGAAGGTCTGCGGCTCGGCGATGTCCACCGTCACGTCGGTGCCGTACTCGATGATGCCCAGCGTGGTGGACATCGAGCGCAGCACGCTGGCGCTGTGGCGAAAATGCAGGCGCCCCGGGCGGCTGGCCACCAGGTGGTGAGGGCCACAGATATCCGACATCCAGGAACGCGCGCCGGCAAGATCGGAATGATCGGCATGGATATCACGCAAGGGTGATTCAGGCTTCGGGGTCATCACGGCACTCTCAGGCTGTTTTTCTCGATGCACGCTCTGCGGCGTATCTACAGACGCACGATGCAAGCGACACGCCATCGCCGCGTTCACCCATCGGAAGGCTCACTAAGCGGATAGTGATCGACAAGTTTTCGGACAGTCCGCCATCGGGCGGGGCCTGCCCCCACACCCCCGCCCGGGCGCCGCAGCCGCGGCGCAGAGCCTGGGCCGCACCGTCAGGCAGCCTGCCGGCCGATGCGTGACCTGCCCTGGTGCAAACCCTGGCATCGACGCGCCAATGGCGCCAGCCGTTGCACGAATGAGTACTCCCGACACAAGTCTGTTACCGCCGCGCTGCCAGCGCTGCGTTTTATGGATAACGACGCTGCAGGAAGCGGCAAGACGTGCCCTGCGCCGAGTGTTATACGCGCCCGCCCGAAGGCCCTGGCAGAACGAAATTTACGGACCGGGTTTGCCAAAAAAGCGGATAGACCCTGTAGCGCGCCGCTTCGTTAAATGGCCCCAACCGAGGGTGCCAGCGAGCACCTGCCGAATCGCCCGATGTGACAGGTACAGGACCATGAACCCAACAAGAAGCGTCGATCAGTGGAAGGACTTCATCAACGGCTGCCTGGACTTTCGCCCCGCCGAAGGCGTATTCCGCATCGCCCGGGACATGTTCACCGAGCCGGAGCTGTTCGACCTGGAGATGGAGCTGATCTTCGAGAAAAACTGGATCTACGCCTGCCACGAGAGCGAGATCGCCAACAAGCATGACTTCCTGACCATGCGTGCCGGTCGCCAGCCGATGATCATCACCCGTGATGGCGAAGGCCAGCTGCACGCGCTGATCAACGCCTGCCAGCACCGCGGCACTACCCTGACGCGGGTGATGAAAGGCAACCAGAGCACCTTCACCTGCCCCTTCCACGCCTGGTGCTACAAGAGCGACGGGCGCCTGGTGAAGGTCAAGGCGCCGGGCGAGTACCCCGAAGGCTTCGACAAGGCCACCCGGGGCCTGAAGAAGGCGCGCATCGCCAGCTACAAGGGTTTCGTGTTCATCAGCCTCGACGCCGAAGGCCAGGACAGCCTGGAAGACTTCCTCGGCGACGCCAAGGTGTTCTTCGACATGATGGTCGCCCAGTCGCCCACCGGCGAGCTGGAAGTGCTGCCCGGTAAGTCGACCTACACGTACGACGGCAACTGGAAGCTGCAGAACGAAAACGGCCTGGACGGCTACCACGTGAGCACCGTGCACTACAACTACGTGGCCACCGTGCAGCACCGCCAGCAGGTCAACGCCGAGAAAGGCGGCGCCAGCAGCACCCTGGACTACAGCAAGCTCGGTGCCGGCGATGCGCAGACCGACGACGGCTGGTTCTCCTTCCACAACGGCCACAGCCTGCTGTTCAGCGACATGCCCAACCCCACCGTACGCCCCGGCTATGCCGCAGTGATGCCGCGCCTGGTGGCCGAGTACGGCCAGGCCAAGGCCGAGTGGATGATGCACCGCCTGCGCAACCTGAACATCTACCCCAGCCTGTTCTTCATGGACCAGATCAGCTCGCAGCTGCGCATCGTGCGCCCGGTGGCCTGGAACAAGACCGAGGTCATCAGCCAGTGCATCGGCGTGAAGGGCGAGTCCGACGCCGACCGGGAAAGCCGTATCCGCCAGTTCGAAGACTTCTTCAACGTTTCGGGCATGGGTACGCCAGACGACCTAGTGGAGTTCCGCGAGGCCCAGCGCGGCTTCCAGGCCCGCCTGGAGCGCTGGAGCGACATTTCCCGCGGCCATGGCAAATGGCTCGAAGGCCCCACCGCCAACAGCGAGGCGATCGGCATCCAGCCCGCACTGACCGGCACCGAATTCACCCATGAAGGCCTGTACGTCAACCAGCACAACAACTGGCAGCGCTTCCTGTTGCAAGGCCTGGACAAGATCGCCCAGGACCAGCCCCTGAAGCTGCGCGAGGTATGAACATGAATCCGCAACTGCACTACCAGATCGAGCAATTCTTTTTCCGCAAATGCGAGCTGTGCGACGCCCAGGACTGGGACGCCTACCTGGCACTGTTCAGCGAAGACAGCGAGTTCCACCTGCCGCAGTGGGAGTCCGAGCACAGCTACACCAGCGACCCGAAGAAAGGCATGTCGCTGATCTACTACGCCAACCGCTCCGGGCTGGAAGACCGGGTGTTCCGCATTCGCACCGGCAAGGCTGCCTCGACCATCCCGATGCCACGCACCCTGCACAACATCGGCAACCTGCGCATTGCCGAACGGGCGGGCGGCCAGCTGCAGGTCAAGGCCAACTGGACCACCCTGTACCACCGCCTGGGCCAGAGCGAGCAGTTCTTCGGCTACGCCACCTATGACCTGCGCCCGAGCGGCGACAGCTTCGTGATCACCCGCAAGCATGTCGTGCTGCTCAACGACACCATCAACTCGGTGCTGGACTTCTATCACCTCTGACTGCGCGGACGCCGAATCATGAATCACAAGGTCGCCTTCAGTTTCGCCGACGGCAAGACGCTGTTCTTCCCCGTCAACGGCAACGAGATCCTCCTCGACGCCGCGCTGCGCAACGGTATCAACATCCCCCTGGACTGCCGTGAGGGTGTGTGCGCCACCTGCATGGGCCGGTGCGAGTCGGGCAGCTACAGCCTCGACTACGTCGACGAAGAAGCCCTGTCGGAACAGGACCTGGCCCAGCGCAAGGTACTCACCTGCCAGACCCGCGTGCAGTCCGACGCCTCGTTCTACTTCGACTTCGACTCTTCGCTGTGCGGAGCCAACCGCACCGTGCAGGGCAGCGGCCGGGTCTGCCATGTGCAACAGGTGTCGGCCGGTACGGCCATCCTGCACCTGGACGCCAGCACCGACGATCGCCAGCTGGACTTCCTGCCCGGACAGTACGCACGCCTGCAGATTCCCGGCACCGACGCCTGGCGCTCGTACTCCTTCGCCAGCCAGCCCAGCGCCGACAACCGCCTGCAGTTCCTCATTCGCCTGCTGCCTGACGGGGTGATGAGCAACTACATCCGCGAGCGCTGCCAGGTCGGCGACGAGATCCGCTTCGAGGCGCCGTTGGGAGCCTTCTACCTGCGCCAGATCGAACGCCCACTGGTGATGGTCGCCGGTGGCACGGGTCTGTCGGCGTTCCTTGGCATGCTCGACCAGATCGCCGAGCGCGGCGGCTGCGGCCAGCCGGTGACGCTCTACTACGGCGTGCGCCAGCAGGCCGACCTGTGCGAGCTGGCGCGCATCGAAGCCTATGCCGAACGCATTCCCGGTTTCAGTTTCGTGCCGGTGCTCAGCGAGGCCGAACCTTCCTGGGACGGGCGGCGCGGCTACCTGGCCGAGCACTTCGACGCCGCTGCGCTGCGCCAGGCGCCATTCGACATGTACCTGTGCGGCCCGCCGCCGATGGTCGAGTCGGTGAAGACCTGGCTGAGCGAAAACGCCATCGACAACGGCCACCTGTACTTCGAGAAATTCACCGAGAGCAATACCTGAGCACGACCGGCGATCAGCCGCGACCATCGAAATACCGGGCGAAGGGTGCAGTGGCGCGCCGCTGCCACTACAATGCGCGCTTTGCCCTGCGCCCGGATTCCGCTCGTCATGTCCTTACCCAAACACCACCTGGAACTGCTCAGCCCTGCCCGCGATGTGTCCATCGCCCGCGAAGCCATCCTGCATGGCGCCGATGCCGTGTACATCGGCGGGCCGAGTTTCGGCGCACGGCACAACGCCTGCAACGAGGTCAGCGAGATCGCCGAGCTGGTGAAGTTCGCCCACCGCTACCACGCGCGGATCTTCACCACCCTCAACACCATCCTGCACGACGATGAGCTGGAGCCGGCGCGCAAGCTGATCCACCAGCTGTACGACGCCGGTGTCGATGCGCTGATCGTCCAGGACCTCGGGGTGATGGAGCTGGACATTCCGCCCATCGAGCTGCATGCCAGCACCCAGACCGACATCCGTACCTTGGAGCGGGCCAGGTTTCTCGACCAGGCCGGTTTTTCGCAACTGGTCCTGGCCCGTGAACTGAACCTGCAGGAAATCCGCCAGATCGCCGAGCAAACCGACGCCGCCATCGAGTTCTTCATCCACGGCGCGTTGTGCGTGGCCTTCTCCGGGCAGTGCAACATCTCCCACGCGCAGACCGGGCGCAGTGCCAACCGCGGCGACTGCTCGCAGGCCTGCCGCCTGCCCTACACCCTCAAGGACGAACAGGGTCGCGTGGTGGCCTTCGACAAGCACCTGCTGTCGATGAAGGACAACAACCAGAGCGCCAACCTGCGCGCCCTGGTCGAGGCCGGGGTGCGTTCGTTCAAGATCGAGGGGCGCTACAAGGACGTGAGCTACGTGAAGAACATCACCGCTCACTACCGGCAGATGCTCGACGAAATTCTCACCGACCGCCCGGACCTGGCACGCGCGTCCAGCGGCCACACCGCGCACTTCTTCGTGCCCGACCCGGACAAGACCTTCCACCGTGGCAGCACCGACTATTTCGTCAGCGAGCGCAAGATCGACATCGGTGCCTTCGACTCGCCGACCTTCACCGGTCTGCCGGTGGGCACCGTGGAAAAGGTCAACAAGCGCGACCTGATCGCCGTGACCCACGAGCCGCTGTCCAACGGTGACGGCCTGAACGTGCTGGTCAAACGCGAGGTGGTGGGCTTCCGTGCCAACATCGCCGAGCTGAAGGGCGAGTTCGAGGAAGACGGCGAGAAGCGCTGGCGCTATCGCGTCGAACCCAACGAGATGCCGGCTGCCCTCTCGCGCCTGCGCCCCAGCCACCCGCTGAGCCGCAACCTCGACCACAACTGGCAGCAGGCCTTGCTGAAAACCTCCGCCGAGCGACGCATCGGCATCCGCTGGCACGCCGTGCTGCGTGAAGACCGCCTGACCCTGACCGCCACCAGCGAGGAGAACGTGCAGGTTTCGGTGAGTCTCGACGGCCCGTTCGGCGCGGCCAACAAACCGGAACAGGCCCTGGAACAGCTGCGTGACCTGCTGACCCAGTTGGGCACCACGATCTATCACGCCCAGGACGTGCGGCTGGATGCGCCACAGGCGTTCTTCATTCCCAACTCGCAGCTCAAGGCGCTGCGCCGCGAAGCCATCGAGGCGCTGGACGCTGCTCGGGTAGCGGCGCACCCGCGTGGCGGGCGCAAGGCCGAGAGCAATCCACCGCCGGTGTACCCCGAGTCGCACCTGTCGTTCCTGGCCAACGTCTACAACCAGAAAGCGCGGGACTTCTACCACCGCCATGGCGTGCAGTTGATCGACGCAGCCTACGAGGCCCACGAAGAGCCTGGCGAGGTGCCGGTGATGATCACCAAGCACTGCCTGCGCTTCTCCTTCAACCTGTGCCCGAAACAGGCCAAGGGCGTGACCGGCGTGCGTACCAAGGTGGCGCCGATGCAGCTGGTACAGGGTGACGAGGTACTGACCCTGAAGTTCGACTGCAAACCGTGCGAGATGCACATCATCGGCAAGATGAAGGGCCACATCCTCGACCTGCCGCAGCCCGGCAGCGCCAAGGCCGGGGTGGTCGGACACATCAGCCCCGAAGAGCTGCTCAAGACCGCACGCCGCTTCCAGGCGCCGCACTGAGGCAACGCCCGCTCCCCCCGACCAACGCCGGGCGGGTGGGAGTGGCTTCAGCCGCGAAAAGGCCGGAACGCTCACCACATCTGCACGGCGGGTGGCTCAGCCATCGCGGCTGAAGCCTACCGAGCCAACCTTGTCACGCCTCCAACTGCTGAATCTCGGCCTGAAGGTTGCTCCTTGCCGTTGTTTCCCAGCGGGCCTGGCCGGCGGGCGTGGTGAAAATGGCCGGACGCTGCAGGAACTGCCTGAGCACCGCCACACGGCCAGGACGGTACAGCGCATCGGGGAAGCGGGCATACTCGCGGCGCACCGCCTCGGCATAGGCCTGGTACACCGGCCAGGGCGCGCCCAGGATCGACAGGTCGATATCCACCAGCAGGCGCTGGTCGTCGGTAGCCGGAGCATGCCGGTGATCGGTGGCCAGGATCAGCGCGGCAACCGCCTTGGCATCCTCCTCCAGGCCCACCTCGCGCAAGTCCAGTTCGGCCAGCTCGGCGCTGCGCGTCTCGTTGTCCTGGCGTGCCGTATCGTAGATCGCATCGTGATACCAGATGGCCAGCTCCACCTGGCCGACATCCACGGCTTGGGCATGCAGCTCATCCAGAGCGGCCAGGCAGGCGCGGATGTGCGCAGCACCGTGATAATGCCGGCCCGGCTCGGCATATAAGGCCTGCAATGCGGCGAACCGGCCAACAGGCGGTTCGGCCCCGCGCGCCTGCCACAGGCGCTGCCAGCGTTCGGCATCAAGACTCATCGAGGCGTTTCTCCATGTGCGTGGTCTGCCAGAGTGGGTCGTTCTCGACATCGACCACGGTAAAGCCGTGGCGTTGCCAAAAGGCGATGGCGCCGGGCAGGAACGGGTGGGTATGCAGGTACAGGGTCTCGATACCCTGCTTGCGCGCCTTCTCGGCCAGCGCCTCGAACAGCCGGCTGGCCAGCCCGGCGCCACGCCAGGCCGGCTCGACGAACAAGCGCAGCACTTCCACGGTGCGCTGGCCGCGATAGTCCAGTTGCGCGAAACGATGGTCATACGGCAGGTAGCCGATGGCGGCGACGATTTCCCCAGCCTGGCGGGCGATGAGAAAGCAGGCATCACCGCCCTGCTGGTAGACCGCCTCGAAACGTGCCAGGTCGTCGGGCAGCACGGCGGGGTCGAGCGTAGGGAACAGAGTGGCTCGGGCGCGCATCACGAAGGCGACGGTGGCGGGCACCTCGGCCTGGCTGACGGCGGTAATGTGAATGGCCGGTTCGGACATGAAGGGCCCCTGATTTGGCAAAGATCGGCATGGTAACCCATCGCCGCCCTGCTCCATGCCTGCACACGCACGCACCAATTCAAGGCATCCACCGTGTGTGCAAACCCGTGCCATCAGGCGCAAAGCCCGGCCCACCAGGCCCGTCTCGATATGGCACAGCCCCTGCATGAAGCCTGGCAAGCTCACCCACGCAGGTGCAGCGGCCCAGGCCGGTCGATGCCGATCGCCACTGTCGCCCGGTCCTTCCGGCACAGATGCACAGGGCTTACAGGTGCCACCGGCAACGAGGCCAGGCTGTCACCACATAACCAGAACAGGCAAAGGCGCCTGGAACCTCACGGTTCCGGGCGCTTTTTTTTGCTTCACAAAAACCTGATTGGCCTAGGCCGGGAATTGCCATGAACAGCACAAGCTCCCCAGACAACGATGTACAAACCCTGATCGTCATCGGTAACGGCATGGTCGGGCACCACTGCGTCGAGCAACTGATCGCCGGCGGCGCCCTGGCGAAACATCGCATCCATGTGTTCGGTGAAGAGCGCCAGCGCGCCTACGACCGTGTGCACTTGTCCGAATACTTCAGCGGTCGTGATGCCGAGTCGCTGGCAATGAGCGACGCCGCACTGTACCAGCAACCCGGCCTGACCCTGCACCTTGGCGTACCGGTACTGGAGATCGACCGTGCGCGCCGCGAAGTCATCACCGCTCAAGGTCGCTTCGCCTACGACAAGCTGGTGCTGGCCACCGGCTCGTACCCTTTCGTACCCCCCATCGAAGGTGCCGAAGGCGACTCGCGCCTGGTGTATCGCACCCTCGACGACCTGGACACCATCCGCGCCGCAGCCACCAAGGCACGTCGTGGCGTGGTGGTCGGCGGTGGCCTGCTGGGCCTGGAGGCGGCCAATGCGCTCAAGTCCCTGGGTCTGGAAGCCCATGTGGTGGAGTTCGCCCCACGGCTGATGCCCGTGCAGCTCGACGACCTCGGCGGCGCGGCGCTGAAGTCGCGGATCGAGGCTCTGGGGGTCGGTGTGCACCTGTCGCGTGCCACCCAGTCGATCAGCGCCGGCAGCGAATACCGCTACCGCATGAACTTCACCGGTGACCAATACCTGGAAACCGACCTGATCGTGTTCTCCGCCGGTATCCGCCCCCAGGATGCCCTGGCCCGCCAGTGCCAGCTGGAGCTAGGCCCGCGCGGTGGCGTGGCCATCGACGAGCACTGCCGCAGCAGCGATGCCGACATCTACGCCATCGGCGAATGCGCCGCCTGGAACGGCAGCATCTTCGGCCTGGTCGCCCCCGGCTACCAGATGGCCCGCAGCGTGGCCGCGCAGCTGTGCGGGCAGGATGCCGAAGCGTTCTTCGGTGCCGACATGTCCACCAAGCTCAAGCTGTTGGGCGTGGACGTCGGCTCCATCGGTGATGCGCATGGCGCGCTGGCCGGCGCGGTGAGCTACCGCTACATCGACGAAGCCACCGCCAGCTACCGCCGCCTGGTGGTCTCGGCCGACCGCAAACAGGTGCTGGGCGCGGTGCTGGTCGGCGACAACAGCTACTACGACACCCTGCTGCAGTACGCCCAGAATGGCATCACCCTGCCCGAAGACCCGGCCAGCCTGATCCTGCCGCACAGTGAAGGCGCTCCGGCGTTGGGCGCCGACGCTCTGCCGGCCACCGCGACCATCTGTTCGTGCCACAACGTCAGCAAGGCTTCGATCTGCGCCGCCATCGACGACGGCTGCAGCGACCTGGCCGGCATCAAGGCCTGTACCAAGGCGGCCACCGGTTGCGGCGGCTGCACGGCGCTGCTCAAGCAGGTCTTCGAGCACGAGCTGATCGCCCGTGGCGTGAGCGTGGACAAGAGCCTGTGCGAGCACTTCCCCTACACCCGCCAGGAGCTGTACTCCATCGTCCGCGTGGAGGGCATCGAGCGCTTCGAGGACCTGCTGCAGCGCCACGGACAGGGCGAGCATGGTTGCGACATCTGCAAGCCGGCGGTAGGTTCGATCCTCGCCTCGTGCTGGAACCGGCCAATCACCGACCCGCTGCTGATCCCGCTGCAGGACACCAACGACACCTTCATGGCCAACATGCAGAAGAACGGCACCTACTCGGTGGTGCCGCGCATCCCCGGCGGCGAGATCACCCCGGACGGGCTGTTGGCGATTGGCGCTGTGGCGAAGAAATACGACCTCTACACCAAGATCACCGGCGGCCAGCGCATCGATCTGTTCGGCGCACAACTGCATGAACTGCCAGACATCTGGGGCGAACTGATCGCTGCCGGCTTCGAGACCGGGCATGCCTACGGCAAGTCGACCCGCACGGTGAAATCCTGTGTAGGCAGCACCTGGTGCCGCTACGGGGTTCAGGACAGCGTGGCCATGGCCCTGCGTATCGAGGACCGCTACAAGGGCCTGCGCTCGCCGCACAAGCTCAAGTTCGCAGTCAGCGGCTGCACGCGCGAATGCGCCGAGGCGCAGAGCAAGGACGTCGGGGTGATCGCCACCGAAAACGGCTGGAACCTCTACGTGGCCGGCAACGGCGGCATGCGCCCGCGCCACGCCGAGCTGTTCGCCACTGACCTGGATGACGCAACCCTGATCCGCTACATCGACCGCTTCCTGATGCTGTACATCCGCACCGCCGACAAGTTGCAACGCACCTCGGTATGGCGCGAGTCGCTGGAAGGCGGCCTGGATTACCTCAAGGCCGTGGTCATCGACGACAGCCTGGGGCTGGCTGCCGAGCTGGAGGCGCAGATGCAGCTGGTGGTCGACCGGTACGAATGCGAATGGGCCAACGCCCTCAAGGACCCGGAAAAGCTCAAGCGCTTCCGCACCTTCGTCAACGACCAGCGCAGCGACCCGGACGTGCACTTCGTGCGTGAACGCGAGCAGCGCCGCCCGGCGAAAGCCGATGAACTCAACCTGATTCCACTGTTCAAGGAGGTGGTCTGATGAGCCAGACAAACGTCGCCTATGCCCAACCCGCAACCGCGCAAGCCCTGCACTGGCAGGCCCTGTGCTCACGCCAGGACCTGGTCGCCAATTCCGGCGTGGTCGCCTGGCTGCAGGGCCAGCAGATCGCACTGTTCTACCTGCCGGGCAACCCGTGCCCGCTTTACGCGGTAGGCAACCGCGATCCGAAATCCGGGGCTAACGTGATCGGCCGGGGCCTGGTCGGCCAACTGGGCGGCGAGCTGGTGATCGCCTCGCCGTTGTACAAGCAGCACTTTCGCCTCGAAGACGGCACCTGCCTGGAGTACCCGGAGCAGAACCTGCCAAGCTGGCCGGTGCGGCTGAACGGTGACGCCGTGGAGATCGGCCTGCCGGCCTGACCTCAAGCGGTCTGCAACACCGCGCGCAGCCCCGGTTGCGCGTCTTCGAGCAGCAACTGGTAGCCGTGGGTCCTGGTCACCGCCGCGACGATGGCCAGGCCCAGCCCGGTGCCGCTGCCCCGGGCTTCATGATGCCCGCGGGCGAAACGCTGCAGAACGGTATGGCGCTGGTCTTCGGGAATCCCCGGGCCGTTGTCCTGTACTTCGATACGCGTGCCGTGCGGCCCGGCCACCAGTTTCAGCCACACGCAGCCACCCGCCGGGGTGAATTTCACCGCGTTGTCCAGCAGGTTCATCAACGCTTCGGCCAGCAACTCCCGGTCGGCCAGCAACGGCGGTACCGGTTCGATGGCCAGGCGCAGCTCGATACCCGCCTCTTCGGCCACCGGCTGGTAATCCTCGAATACCTGCTCCAGCAGCGGCCCGCAGGCCAACGTGGTCATGCCCGCACGGCGCGCCTGGCTGTCGATCTCGGCAATGCGCTGCAGGGCGCGAAAACGACTGAGCAGGGCATCGGCGGCGTCCAGGGATTTTTCCAGGCGCTCGCGCAGCTGTTCGCGGGGCGCGTGTTCCCAGTCCATCAGGGTGCGGTGCAGTTGCGCGCGCATTTTGTTCAGCGGCGTGCGCAGGTCATGGGCGGCGTTGTCTTCGAGGCTCTTGACCTCATCGAGCAGGCGCCCGACCTCGACGACCATGCGGTTGACCAGCGATGACAGCATGTCCAGCTCGTCGCCACGGCGGGTGACCGGCAGGCGCTGGGTGAAATCGCCTTCGGCGATGCGCCGGCTGGCGGCCTGCACATGACGCATGCGGCGCAGCGGCGCGAAGCCCAGCAATATCGCGACCAGCAGGCCGACCACCAGAATCAGACAGGCGCTCCAGCCCAGGTAGCGCAGCAGGATGGCACGCAGCCCGGCGAGGGTCTTGGCTTCGTAGCCGATCACCAGCACCTGGCCATTGACCAGCTTGCGACCGATCAGCTTGGTACCGGCAGCGAACCCGGCCTCCTGCCACTCATGCGGCTGGCCGTCGAGCGGAATGTCTTCAGGAAGGTGCTGCAAAGCACCATGCAGATAACGCCCATTGGCCTCGAACAGGCCATAGGAAATCACCCCGCGCAGGTCGCCCTCCTCCAGCCGGGTGATTTCCTCGGGCAACGCTTCGGCGGGCAGGTAGAGCAACTGGCGCATCTCGCCGAGCATGATCTTGTCGGTCTGCCGCGACAGGTAGCCCTCCACTTGCCAGTAGATGAGCACGTTGAGCAGCAAGGCGCCCAGCGACAGCACCACCGCATAGGTGAGGGTCAGGCGAAAGGCGGTGGTGCGCAGCAGGCGGGCGCGCACGCTCACTGCTCCGTGCCGTCGACCAGCACGAAGCCGGAGCCACGCAAGGCATTGATCACCACCTTGCAACCCACCACATCGAGTTTGCGGCGCAGGCGTGTGAGGTGTACGTCGATCAGCTTGGTGCCGGGGTCGAAGTGATAGCCCCACACCGACTCGAAGATCAGCGCGCGGGTCACCACGGCTCCGGCGTTACGCATCAGGAACTCCAGCAACTTGAACTCGATGGGCGACAGCCCCACACGCTGCTCACCGCACAGCAGTTCGCGGCTGAGCAGGTCCAGGCCCAGGTCGCCGACCTGCAGCAGGGTTTCGCGCTCCGGCACCTCGCCATGGCGGCGCAGCAGCACCTCGATGCGCGTGGCCATCTCTTCGGAGACGAACGGCTTGACCAGGTAATCGTCGCCGCCGGCACGCAGGCCACGGATGCGGTCGTCCACGTCGGTCAGCGCACTGATCATCAGCACCGGGGTGCGCACCCCCGCACCACGCAGCCGGGTGATCACTTCCAGACCATCCAGGCCCGGCAGCATGCGGTCGAGGGTGATGGCGTCGTAGGCGCCTTGCAGCGCCAGCTCCAGCCCCTGCTGGCCATCCCCGGCACACTCCACGGCAAAGCCCATCCGGCCCAGCTCGGCGGCGATTTCATGAGCCGTGTCCTGGTCGTCTTCGATGCACAAGACCTTTCGCATGAAAGCCCCCCTATCCATTTGTGAGCTCATGTTAGCAAGCTGGCGAAGCCAGGCGAACAGCGCATTCATGGGAAATGGCCAGCAGGCCGCAACGCGCCTTTCGACAGCTCCGGCGCAGGGCTTGAAAACCCTGAACGAACGCTGCGGCGCAGCGTCGAATTGCCGTCTGAAAGTTACAGCTTTTTAACCAAGCCTTACCGCGCAGGCGCCTAACTCATTGAAATACCGTGATATAAAACGGCGCGCCGCTCACCCCGGTCGGGCACCACGCCCGCCTGCTGCCACCGCCCGAATTCGACCAAACGCCGGCCAGTTCCGCACCGGCTTCGGGCCCTGACACCAGAGGAATGCAAACCATGACCCCAAGACACTGGAGCGCCGTCGCCCTGGCGGTTTCTGCCTCGCTCAATCAACTGGCCATGGCCGAGACCATCGAAAGCCAGGACGACGCCAAAGGCTTCGCCGCCGGCAGCAGCATGTCGATACTGGCCCGCAACCAGTACTTCAACCGTGACCGCCAGGACGGCGACCGCGACAACCGTGACTGGGCACAAGGCTTCATCGGCAACTACAGCTCGGGCTTCACCCAAGGCACCGTCGGTGTCGGCATCGATGCCTTCGGCCACTTCGCCGTCAAGCTCGATGCCCAGGAAGGCGACAGCGGCACCGGCAACCTGCCTCTGAAGCGCGATGGCAAGGCCGCAGACAGCTTTGGCAGCGCCGGCGCGGCGCTCAAGTTGCGGGTGTCCAAGACCCAGCTGCGCTACGGCAACCTGCAGCCCACCGCTCCGGTATTCGCCGTGGGCGGCACACGCCTGCTGCCGCAGAGCGCCACCGGCCTGGAACTCAAGAGCAGCGAGATCGATGGCCTGGACCTGGAAGCCGGGCGCTACACCAGCACCAACAGCAACGTGACCACCAATCAGGACCACGATATCTACGCGCTGTACGCCAATGTCACGGCGCGCAAGGCGACCTACGCCGGTGGAGTGTACCAGATCACCCCGAACTGGACCGCAAGCCTCTACGCGGCGCAGTTCGAAGACGTGTGGAACCAGTACTACGCCAACACCAACTACGTGCTGGCCCTGGGCGGCGACCAGTCGCTGACCTTCGACGCCAACCTGTACCGCACCCTCGACCAGGGCCAGGCCAAGGCCGGCGCCATCGACAACACCACCGCCTCGCTGGCCGCGACCTACGCCTTCCTCGGTGCGCATTCGATCACCCTGTCGGCGCAGAAAGTGCACGGCGACACGCCGTTCGACTACCTGGCGGTGGGCAACAACGGCAATGGCGAAGGTGGCGACTCGGTGCTGCTGGCCCACTCGGTGCAATGGTCGGACTTCAACGGCCCCAACGAGCGCTCGTTCGGCATCACCTACAACCTGGACATGACGCCCTACGGCGTGCCCGGCCTGAGCTTCATGGCCCGCCACATGCGCGGTTACGACGTCGACGGCACACGGGTGTCGGCCGACAGCGCCTATGCCGGACTGTATGGCGCAGACGGCAAGCACAACGAAACCGACCTGGAAGCCAAGTACGTGGTGCAGAGCGGCGCGGCCAAGGACCTGTCGCTGCGGGTACGCCAGGCCTTCCACCGTGCCAACGCCGACCAGGGCGAAGGCGACGTATCGGAACTGCGCCTGATCGTCGACTACCCCATCACCTTGCTGTAACGCTGGATGGGCGAGGCTTTAGCCGCAATACAGGTCAGTTAAACCGGGTAGGAGCGGCTTCAGCCGCGAAGCGACCGCATGTTCACAACAGATGCAGTGAGTTTCCTGGCGTTTTCGCGGCTAAAGCCGCTCCCACCAAGCCACATAACGACTAACTGCACTGTATTGGCTTTAGCCGCAATACAGGGCTGCGAAGGCAAGGACCCCGGCCTTTTCACTGTATGCCCATACATATAAAACTTGATCTGCCCGAGGCCCTGGCGCATCCTGTCGGCCTCGACCGATTGAAGAAAGCTTGCCGGCCATGCGCCTGTTTCTCTGCGAAAAACCTTCCCAGGCCAAGGACATCGCCGCCGTGCTGGGTGCCACCCGACGCGGCGACGGTTGCCTGAGCGGCGCCGGCGTCACCGTCACCTGGTGCATCGGCCACCTGCTGGAAACCGCCCCGCCCGACGCCTACGACGCCCGATACAAGCGCTGGGTGCTGCAGGACCTGCCCATCGTGCCCGGCACCTGGAAGATGCAGGTCAAGCCCAAGACCGCCAGCCAGTACAAGGCGGTCAAGCGCCTGCTTGGCGAGGCCCGCGAGCTGGTGATCGCCACCGACGCCGACCGCGAAGGCGAGATGATCGCCCGCGAACTGGTCGAGCATTGTCGCTATCGCGGGCCGATCCAGCGTCTGTGGCTGTCAGCGCTGGACGACGCCTCGATCCGCAAGGCGCTGGCGGCGCTGCGTCCGGGCGCCGATACCTTCAGCCTTTATCATTCGGCGCTGGGCCGGTCGCGGGCCGACTGGCTGATCGGCATGAACATGAGCCGTCTGTTCACCCTGCTCGGGCGCCAGTCCGGCTACCAGGGCGTGTTGCCGGTGGGCCGGGTGCAGACCCCTACCCTGCGTCTGGTAGTAGACCGTGACCGCAGCATCGCCGACTTCGTACCAGTACCCTACTGGGCCATCGACGTCGGCCTGCGCCATGACGGCCAGGACTTCACCGCCCAGTGGCGCGCGCCTGGCGAATTCTGCGACGAACAGGACCGCTGCCTGAACCAGGCCCTGGCGCAGCAGGCCGCCCACGACATCACCCAGGCCGGCAGCGCCCGGGTGGCGCGGGTACGCACCGAGCGGGTTCGCGAAGCCGCGCCGCTGCCCTTCGACCTGGGTACCCTGCAGGAAATCTGCTCGAAGAAGCTCGGCCTCGGCGCCCAGGAAACCCTGGATATCGCCCAGGCGCTTTACGAAACCCACAAGCTGATCACCTACCCGCGCAGCGACTGCGGCTACCTGCCCGTCAGCCAGCATGGCGAGGCGGCCGGTATCATCGCCGCCCTGTGCGCCGCCGACCCGAGCCTGCAGCCGTTGCGTGAACACCTCGACGCGCAGCGTCGCTCGCGGGCCTGGAACGACGCCAAGGTCAGTGCCCACCACGGCATCATTCCCACCGCCGCGACACGGGCCTTCGAACGCCTGAGCGGCAAGCCGCGCGCGGTGTACAGCCTGATCCGCGCCCGTTACCTGGCGCAGTTCCTGCCCAACCACGAGTACGACCGGACCCAGGCGGATTTCGACTGCGCCGGGCAGGCCCTGCGCGCGGTCGGCAAGCGGGTCATCGAACCCGGCTGGAAACGCGCCCTGCCCGAGGCCCTGGCCCCGGCCAAGGGCAAGCAGGCTCCGCCGCCGCAGGCATTGCCGGCCCTGCGCCAGGGCGACAACTGCCCAGTCACCGGGGTGCAGCTCAAGGACCTGTGGACCCAGCCGCCCAAGCCCTACACCGAGGGCGACCTGATCAAGGCCATGAAGAACGTCGCGCGCCTGCTCGAAGACCCGCTGCTCAAGCAGAAGCTCAAGGAGACCACCGGCATCGGCACCGAAGCGACCCGTGCGGGTATCATCCAGGGCCTGCTCGACCGGGGCTATCTGCGCAAGGACGGCAAGGCGCTCAGCGCCACCCCTCCGGCGTTCAGCCTCATCGACAACGTGCCGCGGGCGATTGCCGACCCCGGCACCACGGCGATCTGGGAGCAGGCACTGGACATGGTGCAGAGCGGCGAGATGAGCCTGGAAGAGTTCGTCGCCAAACAGGCGGCGTGGATGAGCAAGCAGGTCGAACGCTGCCAGGGCCTGCGTCTGAACCTGCAGGGCATGCCCGCACCGGCGGGTGCGGCGCCGTGGAAGAAATCCCGCAAGCGCAAGGCGTCCGGCAACTCGCGCGGCGCCAAGGGCGGTACGTCGAACAAGACCACGGCAAAGGCTGCAGCGACCAGCGCCGCCGCCAAGCCACGCCGCAGCAGCCGCAAGCCATCGGGCAATGCATGAATTTCCCAGGCGCTGGCAAGCGTGCAAGACTGGGCGCTTTTTCCGCAGACTGATCCGCCATGTCCTTATCCAAGCGCGAACAGGCGCACCTCGAACGCCTGCTCGGCCGCACCCTCACCGAAGCCTGCGAAACCGCCAAGGCGCAACTGCCAGGCTTCCAATGGTTGACCCATGAGGTCGATTACCAGCGTTTCCCTGCCAGCCTGCTGGTGACCTGGGTGTTCGACACCGAAGCCAGTCGCCAGGCGGCGCTGCTGGCCGGCCAGGACCAACGCTTGAACGAACTCACCGGCATGGCCCTGGCCGAAGCCGGTATCCACCTGGAACAGGTGGAACGCCATGTGTCTTGCGACAGCGAGCAAGCCTGCCAGCGCAGCCACGCCGGCGACTGGCAGGCACGCCTGGCGCGTCGACGCGGGCGCCACTGAAACTCTGCAAATCCCGGATAAAGCCGATCTGTTCGCTTAAGCGGCATGTGCCCCGGTGGGAGCGGCT
Organism: uncultured Pseudomonas sp.; assembly: GCF_913777995.1. Taxonomy (GTDB): domain Bacteria; phylum Pseudomonadota; class Gammaproteobacteria; order Pseudomonadales; family Pseudomonadaceae; genus Aquipseudomonas. The sequence continues at coordinate 51,640 of NZ_CAJYVE010000054.1, forward strand.
TTAGCCGCAATACTGTTCGCTTAAGCGGTATGTGGCCGGTGGGAGCGGCTTTAGCCGCGAAAGCGCCAGGAAATTCAGTGCATCTGTTGTGAACAGGCGGTCGCTTCGCGGCTGAAGCCGCCTACCCGGCCTAACTGACCAGTATTGGCTTTAGCCGCGAAAGTGCGAGTAAATTCAGTGCATATGTCGCGAACAGGCGGTCGCTTCGCGGCTGAGGCCGCTCCTACCCGGCCCTGAGTTTCACACCAGGTAACGCCTGAACCAACCCAGGGTCCGCTCCCACGCCAGCTTGGCCGCCGCTTCGTCGTAACGTGGCGTGGAGTCGTTGTGGAAGCCATGGTTGGCGCCCTTGTAGATCCACGCCTCATACGGGGTGCCAGCCGCCTTCAGGGCCTGTTCGTAGGCCGGCCAGCCTTCATTGATTCGCGTGTCCAGCTCGCCGTAGTGGATCTGCACCGGCGCCTTGATACGCGGCACCTCTTCGGCCCTGGGCTGGCGTCCGTAGAACGACACCGCCGCCCCCAGTTCCGGGTAGGCCACCGCCGCCGCATTAGCCACACCGCCGCCATAGCAGAAACCGGTGATACCGACCTTGCCAGTAACAGCCGGGTCGGCCATCAGCCACTCGATGGCGGCAAAGAAGTCATTCAGCAGCTTTTCCGGGTCGACCTGCTGCTGCATTTCCCGACCCTTGTCGTCGTTGCCGGGGTAACCGCCCAGGGAACTCAGCCCATCCGGGGCCAGAGCGATGAAGCCAGCCTTGGCGACACGCCGTGCCACGTCCTCGATGTAGGGGTTCAACCCACGGTTCTCGTGCACTACCACCACGGCGGGCAGCTTGCCGGCAACCTTGGCGGGGCTGACCCGGTAGGCACGCACCTGGCCGTGGCCCTTGGGCGACGGGTAGGTCACGTATTCGGCGACGATGTCGGGGTCGGTGAACGGCACCTGCTCGGCCAGCGCGTAGTCCGGGCTCAACGCGGTCAAAACGGCCACGGCGGTAAGGCTGCCGGCGGTGAACTTCGCCGCCCGGTCGAGAAACTCGCGGCGGTTGATCTGGCCATGGGCGTAGTAGTCGTACAGCTCCAGCAGTTCAGGCGAAAAATCACGGGCGGTGAGTCTGGACATCGCGGGGGCATCCTCGGGTAGGGAAGTCAGGATTGCGGCCCCCAAGCATAGCCTGCGGCCAGGCAAACCACCGAAACCTGCGCAACCGGCAGAAAATTGCCGACACGAATGCTAATAAATCTTGATTGGGATGTTATATTGTAACCATAACTATCAGGAAACCCTCCATGTCGTCCCGCACAATCGCCTCTTTCGCCGGCTTCGCGTTCAGCGTGCTCGGCGCCCCGCTCTACGCTGCCGACCCTGCTTCCCCCATCGAACTCGACGCCCTGACGGTCAGTGCCGAGCAGGACTACGAAACCGCCAGCGGTCCGGTCAAGGGCTACCGCGCCACGCGCTCGGCCACCGCAACCAAGACCGACACCGCGATCAAGGACATTCCCCAGTCGATCAGCGTAGTGCCCGCCACCGTGCTCCACGACCTCGGCACCAGCCAGGTGGAACGTGCCCTGGACTACGCCGGCGGCGTGTCCAGGCAGAACAACTTCGGCGGCCTGACCCTCTACGAGTACAGCATCCGCGGCTTCACCACGTCGGAGTTCTACAAGGACGGCTTCAGCGCCAACCGCGGCTACCCGGCCACCCCGGACACCGCCAACGTCGAGCGCATCGAGGTGCTCAAGGGGCCGGCCGCCAGCCTGTATGGGCGTGGCGACCCTGGCGGCACGGTCAACATCGTCACAAAGCAGCCCCAGCGCGAAGCCTTCACCACCCTGCAGGCCAGCGCCGGCAGTTGGGACCGCTACCGCACCGCGCTGGATGCCAACGCCCCGTTGAACACCGAAGGCACGCTGCTGGGCCGCGTCAACCTGGCCGTGGAAGACAACCACAGCTTCCGCGACCACGTGCAAAGCCACCGCGTATTCGTTGCCCCGTCGCTGCGCTGGGAACTGAGCCCGGACACCAGCCTGCTGGTGCAGACCGAGTTCGTCCGCCACGACTCGATCTTCGACCGTGGCATCGTCGCGCCGAACAACCGCTGGAGCGGCGTGTCGCGTTCGACCTTCCTCGGCGAGCCGGACGACAAGATCGACAACGACAACAACCTGATTCAGGCGATCCTGGACCACCGCCTCAACGACAGCTGGTCGCTGCGCCTGGCCAGCCATTACAAGGAAGGCGAGCTGGGTGGCTTCGCCAGCGAGTCGCGTCCGCTGAACGCTGATGGCCATACCGTCAACCGTCGCTACCGCGAACGAGACATGAACTGGCACGACAGCATCACCCAGCTGGAGCTGCGCGGTTTCTTCGACACCGGAGCCCTGCAGCACGAGGTACTGATCGGCACCGAGTACGAGAACTACCGCAAGAACGAGCGGGTCACCACCATCGCCGGCAGCCCCTACGCCACCGATATCTACAACCCGGTGTACGGCCAGGCCAAGCCCAACGGCGCGCGTTCCGGCACCGACTTTTTCGAGCACGTGGAAAGCCGTGCCTTGAACCTGCAGGACCAGATCATCTTCACCGACAAGCTGCGCGGCATGCTCGGGGCACGCTACGAGCACTTCGACCAGCAGATCGACAACTACGCCGGCAACAGCACCCAGCGCCAACGCCACGATGCCTTCACCCAACGTGCCGGCCTGCTCTACCAGCTGACCCCGCAAGTCGGTCTGTTCGCCAACGCCTCCACCTCGTTCAAGCCCAACAACGGCTTGGATGCCGCCGGCAAGAGCTTCGACCCCGAAGAAGGCGTCGGCTATGAAGTGGGCATCAAGAGCGAGCTGTTCGACGAGCGTCTGAGCACCACCCTCGCCGCCTTTCATATCGACAAGGAAAACGTCCTGGCCCTCGACCCGGGCAGCGATACCAGCCGCGCGGTGGGCAAGGCCCGCAGCCAGGGCCTTGACCTGCAGCTGACCGGCCAGCTGACCGATGCAGTTCGGGTCATCGGCGCCTTCGCCTACATCGATGCCGAAGTCACCAAGGGCGACCGCAGCATTCCCACCGGCAGCCGTATCCTCGGCGTGGCCAAGCGCAGCGGCAGCCTGCTGGGCGTGTACGAGTTCCAGGAAGGCACGCTGCGCGGTTCGGACCTGGGCGCAGCGTTCAACTACGTGGGTGATCGCTCCGGAGAATCGGGTTCGAACTTCGAGCTCCCGGCCTACCACACCGTCGACCTGCTGGCGCACTACAAAGCCACCGACAACCTGACGGTGGGCCTGAACCTCAACAACATCTTCGACGAGAAGTACTACGAGCGCTCCTACAGCAATTACTGGATCGCACCAGGCGAACCGCGCAATTTCACCGTCAGCTTCACCCTCAACCTCTGATCGATAAGAAAAAAGGAAACACCATGCGTTTCAACTCCTCTTTGCTGGCACTGGGCATCAGCGGCGCCCTGCTGTGCGCCGGCCAGGCTTCGGCCCATGGCCTGTGGACCGAGCAACGTCGCGGCAACATCGAAGTGATCTACGGCCATGGCGCCGAAGACAACGCCTTCAAGGCGCAGAAAGTCAGTGGCGCCTGGGCCTATGACCTGGCCGGCCGGCAGGTGCCGGTGACCGTCGAGCGCCTGGACGACCATGCCCGGCTCAAGCCGATCAAACCCGTGGCGATCATGAGCGTGGCCCTGGACAACGGCATGTGGACCCGCGACAAAGACAAGAAATGGATCAACCAGGGACGCAGCAAGGTGCCGGGGGGCACGGACTCGATCCACACCTTCAAGTACAGCCTGGCGATCTATGCGCCCGGTGCCCGGCTGCCAGCGCTGGACAAATTGAAGATGGTCATCGTGCCGCTGGCCGATCCGCTGAAGGTCGGGCCGGGCAAGCCGCTGCCGGTCAAGGTGCTGGTCGATGGCAAGCCCGCCGCCGGTATCAAGCTGATCGGCGACTACCGCAGCGAGCCGGATGAAGTCAGCGCCGAAACCGACGCCGAAGGTCGCGCCAGCGTGGTGGTGCGCAACGAAGGCCTGAACGTCATCGCCGCCGAAGTCACCCTGCCGGTCAAGGGCGATGCCGACATCGAAGCCCGAGGCCTGTTCACCTCGCTGACCTTCGTGGGCGAAGAGCACCACGACTGACCCCGGCATAACCTGCTGCGCCGCGTTACCCGGCGGTGCTGCAGGCTCGGGTCAGCGCGGCACATCACTGCGCAGGAACCGTCGCTGGTGGTCCGCTGTGGGCATCAGGCATTGCGCATGGCGGCCGAACCAGCGGTAACGGTTACGCGCCACCCAGTCGTAGCCCAGGTCACGCAGCCGCTCCGGCACCACACGCAACACCCGCAACCACGGCCACAGCCCCGGCAACTGCCGCACCACCTCGAAGAAGGCTTCGGAACGCACCCAGTAGTGCCGGTCACGAATGGTCGCCATGGTATCGAAGCGATCCAGCGGCAGCCCGGCCCAGGCCAGCAGCGCCTGGCCTTCGGCCGACTGTACGGTGGCCAGGCGGATGCGCTGCCGGCGGTCGTGACGGATCACGAACTGCGCCCAGCCGTTGCACAGCTTGCACACCCCATCGAACAGCACCACAGTCTCGCCGGGAGCCAGCAACGGCGCAGGTTCGGGGCGCAAAAGAGAAGAAACCATCCAGGGCCTCGTGGGTGTCGAGTCGCGAAGCCCCGACCCTAACCGAGAAAGCCAGGCATTGACCAGCGCAGCACGTCAGTGACCGCTTCAGCCTACACACGCCGCCGGATTGCAAGGCGGGCCGCCTGACGACCACCCGCCCCGCAAGCCGCGGTCAGTGTGCAGCCGTGGCCAGCGTGCCCGACAGCTGTTCTTCGCCCACCACCGCCGGAGCGGTCTCGCGCATCTTCAACGCGCAAGCGGTGGAGATCACCCCCAGGGCGCTGAACAACAGGGCCGGTCCGATCCAGCCGACCATGGCGTAAAGGCCGGTGGCCAGGAATGGCAAGGCACCGGCCACCAGCGAGGCACCGTTGTAGCCCAGGGAAATGCCCGACGAGCGGACGTTGGCCGGGAACTGCTCGGTGAACCAGCTTGCCTCCACGGCGAATATCGGGTCGTGGCTGAGCAGCAGCGACAGCGCCACCGCGACCACGATCAGCACCACCACGCCGGTGTTGATCAGCAGGAACAGCGGAATGCCGAAGGCGATGGTGAACAGCGAGCCGATGAGGAACACCTTCTTGCGCCCGATGCGGTCACTGAGCGCGCCGAAGAACAGGTGGCTGCCCAGCCCCAGCGCCGAACCGACCAGGGTGCCCCACAGCACGTTTTCCTTGCTCGCCACCCCGGCCAGCAGCACGTACGACAGCATGAAGCTGGTGGCCAGGTAGTAACCGCCGGTTTCCGCCAGGCGCAGGCCGACGATCTGCAGGATCTTGCGCCAGTCGTTGCGGATCACGGTCAGCGCCGGCTGCTGGATCAGGGTGTTCTCGGCTTTCATCTTCTCGAATTCCGGCGACTCGCTGACCCCCAGACGAATCCACATGCCCACGCCGACCATCACCACCGAGGCCAGGAAGGGTGCGCGCCACACCCAGTCGCCTTCGAGCAACGCACCGGAGAGCAGGAACGCGCCGTTGGCCATCAGCAGACCAAGCGGAATGCCGATCTGCGGCACCGCGCCGAAGAAGCCGCGGCGCTGCGGTGGCGCATGCTCACAGGCCATCAACACTGCACCGCCCCACTCCGCGCCAAAGCCGATGCCCTGGATCATGCGCAACAGAATCAGCAGCAGCGGCGCGACGACCCCGGCCTGTTCGTAGGTGGGCAGCGCACCGATCAGCACCGTGGCGCCGCCCATCAATAGCAGCGACCAGAGCAGCACTGCCTTGCGGCCGATGCGGTCGCCGTAGTGTCCGGCCAGGTAACCGCCCAGCGGGCGCATGAAAAAGCCCACCGCCATGGTGGCGAAGGCCGCCAGGATGCCGACGATCGGCTCGGTGGTGTGGAAGAACACCGAGCCGAACCAGCCGGCGGCCGCTGTGCCGTAGATGAAGAAGTCATAGCTCTCCACGGCCGAACCGACCATGGAGGCGAAGGAGACTTTCGAAGCCTTGTCGTGTGGCCCGGCGGCCACCTCAGTGGAATGACTCATGGAAAACCCTGCCTTTATTGTTGTTGTACGGGTGGGCAGGCCCGCCTGCCCGGTCTTCATGTGTGCCGTTTCAGCGCCAGGTTTCGATCACCCGGCTGTCGTCACGCTGCCCCAGCCCGGCCTGCGCCGCGCTGGAAAAACGCTGGTGGGCGATGTCCAGCAGCGGCACCGAGGCATGGCAGGCCTGGGCCGCATCGGCCACCAGGCCGCTGTCCTTGACGAAGATGTCGACCATGCTGGTGACCTGCGCATCGGTGCCCTGCAGCATGCGCGGACCACGGTCGGAGAGCATCCACGAGCCCCCCGCCCCGCGCTCCACCAGCTCCAGAACCTTGGCTGGATCCAGGCCCAGGGCATGGGCCAGGTTGAGGGCTTCGGCAGCGGCCACCAGGTGCACCGAACACAGGTGCTGGTTGACCACCTTGATGGCCTGGCCGTCACCGATGCTGTCCCCGGTGGATTTGACCTCACCCATCGCCGCCAGTACCGGGTTGACCGCCTGCACGTCTGCAGGCGCCCCGGAGGCGAAGATCAGCAGGCTGCCGGTGCGCGCCCGGGCCACGCCACCGGTAACCGGTGCATCGACCACCCGCGCCCCGCGTGCCGCCAGGCGTTCACCTTGTTCACGCGCGGCAGCCGGGCCGACGGTGCTCATGATTACCCAGTACTGGCCAGGGCGCAGTGGCTCGAAGCTGTCCACCAGGGCCTGCAACTGCGCCGGGGTGGCGACCATCACCACCACGGCCTCGGCATCCTGCGCGGCGCGCCAGTCAGCGCTGGCCTCCAGGCCCTGCTCACGCGCCCGTTCACGGCCCGCTTCGCTGAGTTCGATACCGATCAGCGCATGGCCGGCCTGGCGGATCTGCTGGGCCATGGGCAGGCCAATGGCCCCCAGGCCGATGAATGCAACTTTCATGTGCGTGCTCCTCAACCCAGCCATTGAAGAATGTTGGCGGCCATCACTGCGGCGGAAATGCCGTAGCGGTCGTGCAGCGTCGGCAGTGCGCCGGCATCCAGGAAGGCGTCCGGCAGCGCCACCTGGCGCAGTTCAGGCGCCACCCGCGCCTTGAGCAGGGTCAGTGCGACAGCCTCGGACAAACCGCCCACGGTGCTGTGGTTCTCCGCCACCACCACCAGGCGCCCGCTGCGCCGGCAGGCTTCGATGATGCTCGCTTCATCCAGCGGCTTGATGGTCGGCACGTGCAGCACCGCCACATCGGCACTGCCATCGCCGAGCAATTGCGCCACTTCCAGGGCACGCATGGTCATGATCCCGCTGGCGATGATCAGCACGTCCTTGCCGTCGCGCAGCAGCTTGGCCTTGCCCAGTTCGAAGCGGTAGTCGTATTCGTCGAGCACCATTGGCACCTTGCCGCGCAGCAGGCGCATGTACACCGGCCCGTGGTGGGCGGCGATGGCTTCCACAGCCTGGGCGGTGTCCAGCGCGTCGCAAGGGTCGATCACCGTCATGCCCGGCACCGCGCGCATCAACGCCAGGTCATCGGTGGCCTGGTGGCTGGGGCCGTAGCCGGTGGTCAGGCCAGGCAACGCCGCGCAGATCTTGACGTTGAGCCGCTCCTCGGCGATCACTTGGTGGATGAAGTCATAGGCACGCCGGGTGGCGAACACCGCATAGGTGGTGGCGAACGGCACCAGCCCTTCCTTGGCCATGCCACCGGCGGCGGCCATCAGCAACTGCTCGGCCATGCCCATCTGCAGGTGCCGCTCGGGAAACTCGCGGGCGAACACGTGCAGGTCGGTGTACTTGGACAGGTCGGCACTCATGCCGACGATGCGCGGGTCCCGCTGCGCCGCCGCCACCAGCGCGTGGCCGAACGGCGCCGTCTCGGTACGCTGACCTTCGGCGGCGATCGAGGCGATCATCGCCGAGGTGGTCAGCCGCGGCTTGTGGGTAGTTTCGTTGCTCATGTCACTGCGCCCCCTGTGCATAGGCATCATCCAGAGCGCGCAAGGCGGCCTGCCATTCGTCCGCCTCGACGCGGATGAAGTGGTTCTTCTCGCGGTCTTCGAGGAAGTCCACGCCTTTGCCCATCAGGGTGTCGAAGAGAATCACCCGCGGCTGCGCCGCTTCCAGGGCCATGGCACTGTCGAACGCCTGCAGCACCGCTGCCAGATCGTTGCCGTCGACCCGCTGCACGTGCCAGCCGAAGGCCTGCCATTTGTCCACCAGGGGTTCGAACTCCAGCACCTCGTGGGAATTGCCATCGGCCTGCTGCTTGTTCAGGTCGACCAGCGCGATCAGGTTGCCCAATTGGTGGTGCGCCGCCGACAGGGCGGCTTCCCAGGTCGCGCCTTCGTCCAGCTCGCCATCGGACATCGAGTTGAACACCCAGGCCGGGTTGCCCTTCATGCGCAGCGCCAGGGCCATGCCTACGCCGATGGCCAGGCCCTGGCCCAGCGAACCGCCGGAGATTTCCATGCCGGGGGTGTAGGTGGCCATGCCCGACATCGGCAGGCGGCTGTCGTCGGCGCCGTAGGTCTCCAGCTCCTGTTCAGGCAGCACGCCGGCCTCCAGCAGCGCCGCATACAGCGCGATGGCGTAGTGACCATGAGAGAGCAGAAAGCGGTCGCGGCCCTCCCATTCCGGGTTGGCCGGGTCGAGACGCATGGCATGGCAGTAGGCGACGGCCAGCACATCGGCCCAGCCCAGGGCCTGGCCGACATAGCCCTGGCCCTGTACTTCGCCCATGCGCAGGGCGAAGCGGCGGATGCGCCAGGCGTGGTGTTTCAGGTGGGCGAGCGTATCCGGCGTCGTCGGCGCTCGCTGAGGAATTATTGTCATTGTGTATTCCTGCTTGCGATGTAAGAGTCGCCATGCCGAACTACTGTATGAGATTCATCAAACAGTCCGACACGGAACCTGAAACCAACGCTATCACCCGATATTGCGGGCTTACAAAGGACATTTTTACAGGAATGAGTGAACCAAATTCACCAATAGCCGCACTGCGCAAAGTGCCGCTATCGTCCTTGCGGGTCTTCGAGGCAGCCGGGCGCAGCGGCTCCTTCGCGGTCGCCGCCCAGGAACTGGGGCTGTCCTCCAGCGCCGTCAGCCACTCGATCCGAAAGCTGGAAGAAGCCCTCGACCTGCAGTTGTTCGAACGCACCACCCGAGAGGTGAACCTGACTCTCAAGGGCCGCGTGCTGCTGGAACACGTGCAACGTGGCCTCGACGAAATGCAACGCGGCTTTGCCCTGGTGAATGCCGACGAGCCACCGCCGCTGCGCCTGCACACCGCCCCCAGCTTCGCCACCCAGTGGCTGATGCCGCGCCTGCAGCGCTTCGTGGCGGCTTACCCGCACATCGATCTGCGCTTCTCGGCAAGTACCGACTATGCGCGCTTCGACAACGACGACTTCGACCTCGACATCGTCTACGGCGAGCCGCGCGGCAGCCTGCACGAAATCGTGCCGCTGGCCGTGGAGCACCTCACCCCGCTGTGCAGCCCCGAGGTCGCAAAGCACATCCGCAGCCCCCAGGATCTCTACCAGCACACACTGATCCAGTGCGAAGTGCAGATGCTGCAATGGAAAGGCTGGTTCGAAGCCAACCACCTGTTCGCCCCGCACCACTACGCCTTGCGCTTCGACCGCAGCGCCATGGCCATCGCCGCGGCGGTGAACGGCATGGGTGTGGTGCTGGAATCGACCCTGCTGGCCGAAGGCGAACTGCGCAGCGGCGCGCTGGTGGCCCCGCTGCGTAGCCTGACCCATGACATCCAGTACATCGGCCACTACCTGGTGTACCCCAAGCGCCGAACCCGTCACGAGGCATCCGAGGTATTCAAGAAGTGGCTGCTGGATGAGATCGGCGTGCGCTGACCGCGTTCAGGCCAGGCGGTGTCACTTCTTTCCTTCGATAAAGTTACCTCAGCGGTGAGAGGGCTGATGACAACTGTCAAGCCGTGGTGTTGAGTACGTTCAGGTCTCCGACGCTCATTCGCTTCTTACACGCTGACTCCAGTTCGAGCAGTTGACTGAGGCCGTGTTGGACGACGAGGCCCCACACTTTTTTCGCCGACATCATTTGAGAATGCACTGACCCATGACCGAAACCCCATACGAAACAGGGCCACGCACCGTGGTCATCCAGTTGCAGCCCGAAGATCTTGCCATGGCCCAGCGACTGCACTTCTGGCAGCATGTCTTCAGCCGGGCCGGCCTGATCAGATTGTCGATCCTCTGCGTGATTGCCACGGCAGCTTTCGCCTACGTGTTGTGGCTGATGGGTAACAAGGCCGTGCTGCCGGTTGCAATCTTCGCCCTGATTACTCCGTTCGCAGTGCTCGGTTTTCCATTTCTGATCACGCAGATGCTGGGCGGAATCCGGGCGCGCAAGACGTTCGCCCAGCAGAAGACCCTTCAAAAGCCTACCTGCCTGGCCTGGGATGAACAGGGCGTGGTGATGAAGAGCGACTACGGGCATGCTCGCGCGCCATGGACGGATTTTCGCAAGGCGCGTGAGGATGAGCGGCTGATTCTCTTGTACGAATCCGATCGACTCTATCGGCTGATCCCCAAGCGCTGTCTGTCCGCCACGCAACTGGCGGATATCCAGTCCTGCCTGGCGGCCGTACCGCCGGGTTGACCTCGCGCCTGTCAGGTTCAGATCGTCTGCAGCCTCAGAATGATGGAAGAAGCCGGTTATCGACCCTTGCCAGATCTTGGAAGCATGCGAGCCAGCGTATCGTCCTTGATCCAGTAATGGTGGAATAGGCCCGCCGCGGCGTGCAGGGCGATCAACCAGTAGCCCGCATTGCCGATGAATTCATGCGACTCTTTAAGCTGTTTCGCCCATTCAGGGCTGATTTCGATCGGCGCCCACACGCTGAAACCAAAATAGGGAAACGGCTTGCCCCCGGCTGCGAGCATCAGCCAGGCAAGCACCGGTGTCGTGATCATCAGCCCATAAAGGGCCAGGTGCACGAGATGTGAAAGTCTTTCCTGCCATTGTGCCGGCCTTGGTGTGATAGGCGGACGTGGGGCCAGGCGTCCCAGAAGGCGCAGCCAGACGAGTACGAAAATGCTCAGCCCCAATGCACCATGCAACCCCAGAAACAGGCTGCGTGCGTTGCTCCCGCGCGGGAGTAATCCCTTGATCTGAATACAGGCATAGACGCCCGCAAACAGGGCCAACATCAACCAGTGCAATGCGATGGACAGGTTTCCATAGCGTTGAACAGTCGTCTCTCGGGTCATGAAAAGCCTCATACATCCTGATGGTGGGATCAACAGAGGCCGAGTTTGGGAGTGCAAGCTTAAGCGAGTCTTAGGTTGCGCAGGATGGTAGGGAAAACGCTTTGGAGGCAGGGCTGACTGCCGCTCTGAGTCAATGGCTTCGGTTGGCTGTGACACAGAGGCGACCGGTTCAGTCAGTCTCCCGCGAACGCGCTTCCGGGCCGCCCCGGACGAGGCGCTGATGGCGTGCATGCGGGGCTGCTGACGCGCTTGAGCGCGGCTTCACGCCACACGCAGCCACAGCGCCGTGGCATCGTCGCTGGCCTTGAAGCGCGGGTAGCGCAGGCAGGCCGCGTCCTCACGTTCGATGCGCCGCAGCTCTTCGGCCAGCGGCGCCAGCCCGGTGGCCAGCAAACGCTGCATGAAGGCTTCCGGTTGATAGGCCTGGTAGGTGTCCAGCAAGGCCGCGAAGCCGTCGCTCATCAGCAGCAGGTCATCACCTGGCGCCACCGCCACACGTACATACTCGATGGCTTTCATCGCCTGACCGGCGTCAACGCTGAGCACCGCCTTGGGCCGCTCGCGGGCGGCGCGGCGGTCGGCCAGCACCGCTGGCGTGCGCACCGCCCCCGCGCCCGCCCCCGGCCCCAGGGCCAGGGCCTCGGCGCGTTCCTGATGACGATCCGGCGCCGGAGTCAGGAAAGCCACGCCCTGGGCGCTGCGGTGCAGCACCACGCAATCGGCCAGAAAACCACAGGCCAGCACCGGGCCTTCGAGGGCCAGCGCCGCCAGGGCTGCCTGCGGCAACTCCCACTTGCCCTGTGGTTCACGCTGGCGCGCCTGCGCATAGGCCGTGGCCACGCTGGCGAAGACCTGCCCGCAGATATCGGCCAGGGTACCTTCGGCGGCCATGAATGCACGATGCGCGACACCGGACAGCCACGCCGCCCCACCCCGCTCGCCCACCAGCCCCGACGGGCCGAGGTCGGTGGCACCGTCGATGACCCAGGCATGCCGCTCGCCACAGCCGGCCCGATCGTCGTTCGGCACCTGAGCCTTGCCGGCCAGGCTGATGGATTCGATGAGGTCCAGATGCATGGGGTTCTCCTGCAACACGAGTCGAGGCCAGTTGACCGTCAAAGTTCGAGGATGTTCGCCAAGCCGTGGATGTGCGAACCGCTTTGGCTGGCGCTTGAAGGAATCAAGCGCGCCATCATGGCACGCCATCGCCACGCCGTCTGCCCGACCGCCGACCGGTCGGGCACTGAACCTTGATCCGGCGGTCATAGCTGGGCTGAAATCCGCCCCGCACCGAAAATCACGCCGGGGCGCTGAACAACGATTTGCAACGGAAGAACCCTGTGTCAACAAAGCTGCTCTGCTTCATGCTCTGCGCCACCCTGCTCGGCGGCTGTGCCACCTCCAAGGAAGTCTCGCCAGGGGCCACCGCGCTGGCCAGCGACACCAGCCGTCTGGTCGGCATCTGGGCGATGCAACCGCTAAACAACGGCATCGCCAACGTCAGTGAATTCCGTGCCGATGGCACGGTACTGCTGCACCCCTTCAACTGCCTGGACAGCCATGTACAAGCGCCGGAGCCGGGACGCTACAGCATCGCCGCCGACGGCAGCCGTATTCAGGTACAAGCCCCGCAGGAGCGCTTCGAACTCAAGGTGCTGGCCTTTTCGCCGCAGACGATGCAGCTGGGCATGGAGGTGGCCGGCCAGTCACTGACCTTCGACTACCGCAAGGTCACGCAACTGGCGCCGCGCTGCGAAGGCTACCCGAGCGCTGCCGAGCGCGCCCGCCAGACGCCTTACCAGCCCAGCGACTTCACCCCGGCGCCGCAGGTGCCGGCGCATGCCAACCTGCAACGCTACCTGGGCAAGTGGGCGCTCGATGGCGAGGTGCAGGTCGAGATCCGCCGCGATGCGCGCGGCGTCACCGTTATCGACCATGCAACCGGCGGCGACTGGCATTACCTGTACAACGACGTGCGCTGGGTGGGCAACGCCCTGCACTTCCAGAGCTTTGCCTACTCTGCCAACCCCGCGCAGTTCAGCCATCCACTGCACAAATCGCAGAGTGCCACCATCCTGCAGCCCACCGCCGACGGTCGGATGCGCTACATCCAGATGATCAACGGTGAACTGGCCGAGCAGTTGTTGAGCCGCGTGCGCTGAGTCGCCACCCGCCGGGTGCCCGCAATCTTTGCAACGTCTTGTCACCGGCGGGCGCCCGCCTGAACTAACGCCGCCTGTGGGGTATCCACTATCTTTGTGCGATTTGCTCGACCCGACCCTGGACCGTAAACCACAAGGAGCACCACCGTGACCGTACCCGACCATTCCCCTTACCGCACCGCGCCGGGCCCGCTGCACGGGATCCTGCTCGGCGGCAGCGTGTCGCTGTTTCTCGGCGCGCTGCTCAGCGATATCGCCTACTACAACACCGTGCAGATCCAGTGGAGCAACTTCGCTTCCTGGCTGATCGCCGGGGGCCTGCTGTTCGCCGGTCTGGCCGGCCTGTTCGCCATCGCCAACCTGCTGCGCGCCGCGCACAAGGGCGGCCGCCCGCTGGTCTACCTGCTGCTGTTGCTGGCCACTTGGGTGCTGGGCCTGATCAACGCTTTCGAACACGCCAAGGACGCCTGGGCGGTGATGCCCGCCGGCCTGGTGCTGTCGGTGTTGGTCGCCCTGCTGGCCGTGGTCTCGGCGTGGACCGGCTTCAGCAACCTGCGCGCCGGAGGTGCCCGATGAACAGCCGCCTGATCAAACCACTGAGCCTGCTCGGCCTGACCCTGTTGCTGAGCGCCTGCGGCGGCGAAGCCGACAGCACCCAGGCGCGCGGACCGGACCCTAAGCTGCCCGAACCACAACGCGGCCTGTTGCCCAGCATGAAGATCGCCGAGCCGGCCGAATGGGGCAGCCAGAAGCCCACGGTGCCGCAAGGCTTCGCCATTAACGCCATTGCCACCGACCTGAAGATTCCGCGCCAGACCCTGGTGTTGCCCAACGGTGACATTCTGGTGGCCGAAGGCCGCGGCGGTAATGCCGCCAAGCTCAAGCCCAAGGACGTGATCGCCGGCTACATCAAGGCCCAGGGCAATACCAAGGTGAAGGGCGGCAACCGCCTGACCCTGCTGCGCGATGCCGACGGCGATGGGCGCTACGAAGTGCAGACGGTGTTCGCCGACAACCTCAACGCGCCCTACGGCCTGGCCTTCGCCGACGGCAAGCTGTACGTCGCCAACCAGGATGCCGTGGTGCGGTTCGACTACCAGGACGGCCAGACCCAGGCCAGCGGTGCGCCGGTCAGGCTCACCGCCCTGCCGGCGGAGGTCAACCACCACTGGACCAAGGCCATGACCATCAGCGCCGACGGCCGCTACCTGTACGTGGGCATCGGCTCGAACAGCAACATCGGCGAACGCGGCATGGAGGTCGAAGCCGACCGCGCGATGGTCTGGCAGATCGACACCCAGACCGGTGCGCACAAGCCCTACGCCACCGGCCTGCGCAACCCTACGGCGCTGGCCATCCAGCCCGGCAGCGGGCAGCTCTGGGCGGTGGTCAACGAGCGTGACGAACTGGGCCCGGACCTGGTGCCGGACTACCTGACCTCGGTGAAGGAAGGCGCCTTCTACGGCTGGCCGTGGAGTTACTGGGGGCAGAACGTCGACAGCCGTGCCCATCCACAGAACCCGGACATGGTGGCCAGAGCGACCAAGCCGGACTACAGCCTGGGCTCCCACGTCGCGGCGCTGGGCGTGTCGTTCTCGATCCCGGCGATGGGCGACAGGTTCGCCAATGGCGTGTTCGTCGGCGAGCACGGCAGCTGGAACCGCGACAACCCGGTGGGCTACAAGGTGATCTTCGTGCCCTTCAACGACGGCAAACCGGCTGGTGAGCCAGTGGACTTCGCCACCGGTTTCCGTGGTGAAGACGGCAAGACCCGCGGCCGCCCGGTGGGCGTGACCGTCGACCCGAAAGGCGCGCTGATCATCGCCGACGACCTGGCCAACACGGTCTGGCGCGTGACCCGCCAGCCATGAGCCAAACGGGGCTGGCCAGAGCGGTCAGCCCTGCTTTCCAGGATAAACGCTCCAACTTGATGGGGGGGCCGGTTCACTTGGTAATTGGATGGACTCGCCCCCGCCGAGGCGTCTATGCGCCACGGTGGCATCCTATAGATGTCAGCGACAGCGAGGGCGAGACCATGAGCAAGAATACTTCCAAAAAGACCGCTTTGCCTGCAAC